>CAVULP010000003.1:0-169072 GCA_963742375.1 uncultured Alphaproteobacteria bacterium | reverse complement strand
GACAATTGCTCGAAACCGACCGACTTGCGCTCCATCTTGCGCCAGACCGAATAGGCGCGCTTGCGCCGCCCTTGCACCTTGGCTTGGATGCCGCGGTCGGCGAGCTTCTTGGTGAGTTGCTGCTCGATTTCGGCAATCGGGGCGCGGTTGCGCTCGGCCAGCGCGTTGAGGCGCGCGCTCACCACTTCGTAGGCATCCGGGTAGAGTTCGCGGAACGCCAGGTCATCGAGCTCCTCGCGCATCTCGTGCATGCCCATGCGGCCGGCAAGCGGCGCGTAGATTTCCAGCGTCTCCTCGGCCGCGCGTTTGCGCGCCTCCGCCGGCATGTAGTCGAGCGTGCGCATATTGTGCAGCCGGTCGGCGAGCTTGATCAGCAGCACGCGCACATCGTCGGCGATCGCCAGCAGCAGCTTGCGCAGGTTCTCCGCCTGCTTGGCTTCCTTGGTGACGAGGTCGAGTTTTTTCAGCTTGGTAAGGCCATCGACCAGCGCGCCGATGTCTTGGCCGAACAGGCTGTCGATCTCGGCACGGGTGGCCTCGGTATCCTCGATGGTGTCGTGCAGGAGCGCTGCCGCAATCGTGGCGTCGTCGAGCTTGAGGTCGGTGAGGATGGCGGCGACCTCGATCGGATGGGAGAAATACGGAGCGCCCGAGGCGCGCCGCTGCTCGCCATGGGCCTTCATGGCGTAGACATAGGCGCGGTTGAGCAACGCTTCGTTGGTGTTCGGGTTGTAGCGGCGCACCCGCTCGATCAGGTCGTATTGCCGCATGACCTGCGGCTTGCGCGCGGGCGGGCGCTTCTCGGTGGCCGGCTCGGCGCCGGCAGCGCCGCGCTTGAGCGGCGCCCGGGTGGACGACTGCTTCTGCATGCGCGGCAGATCCGAGCGCGGCTGCGCCATCCGATACCTCTTAGCCGCCGAATCGGGCCGAAATCGGCCGCGGCGGCTATTCGGTTCAAGATATCACGCCGTTTCGCCGGACCCGCAAGGGTTCGCGATCGTGGTTGCCGAAAAGCCGACGGCCCGGCGCAAGGGCCGGGCCGTAAACGGGAATTTATGTGGAAAGGCGGGCTATTCGACGTCCTCTTCCGGCACTTCTTCCGGCGGCGCCAGGCCTTCCAGGCCCTTGAGCAGCTCTTCCTCGGTCATCCGGTCGGCGGTGACCTCGGAATCGTCGGAATCGGCGCTGGCGCCCGCGCCTGCCCCGATCAGCGGCACTTCGGGCTCCGGCTCGTCGATCTCGACGTATTTCTGCAAGGAGTGGATCAGGTCTTCCTTCAGGTCGCCCGGCGAAACCGTGGTCTCGGCGATCTCGCGCAGCGAAACCACCGGGTTTTTGTCGTTATCGCGCTCGACGGTAATCTGCGACCCGGACGAGATCATGCGGGCCCGGTGGCTCGCCAACAGGACGAGTTCGAAGCGGTTCTCAACCTTGTCGATGCAGTCTTCGACGGTGACACGGGCCATCGGCTCGCCACTCCTTTAGGGGGAACTTGTCCTGAATTCGTCCGGTACGTATCCCTTGCATGCGAACAATTCAAGCATTTTTGTCTTGGATTGGCCGCGCCCGTCTGTTACCGGAATGGGTCGCAAGCAGGCCGACCGGACTTGATTTTATCGGCAACGGCCTGATTGCGGGGGTGCCGGACGAATTGATCGAAGGTGCCGTCAACCGTTAACGCCGATCCCATATTTAGCGCCGGCGCCTCTCGCGCGCGGGCCTCGTTTCGAGGTGTCGGGATCGGATTTGTATTGCGAGGCCAGTGAGAGAGAACGCCATGACCGTACCCGGCGAAAAAATCGCTTTGTTCATTGATGGAGCCAATCTCTACGCCACCGCCAAGTCCCTCGGCTTCGACATCGACTACAAGAAATTGCTGAAGGAATTCCAGTCGCGCGGCTATCTGCTGCGCGCGTTCTACTACACGGCGGTGATCGAGGATCAGGAATATTCCTCGATCCGTCCGCTCATCGACTGGCTGGACTACAACGGCTATTCGGTCGTCACCAAGGCGACCAAGGAATTCGTCGACCAGACCGGCCGGCGCAAGATCAAGGGCAACATGGACATCGAGCTCGCGGTCGATGCCATGGAGATCGCCAGCACGATCGACCACATGGTGCTGTTCTCCGGCGACGGCGATTTCCGCTCGCTGGTGGAAGCCGTGCAGAAGCGCGGCGTGCGCGTCACCGTGATTTCGACCATCTCGACGCAGCCGCCGATGGTGGCCGACGAATTGCGCCGGCAAGCCGACATCTTCACCGACATCGTCACGCTGCAGGGCAAGATCGGGCGCGATCCGGCCGAACGCGCCGCGCGCGAGGCGGCGCGCGGGCCGCGCGAGGATCGCGGCGGCGATCCGGGTCAGCACCCCGCATTCCTGCAACGGCCGGCGGTGCCGCCGCGCGCAGGCGCGGTCGTCGGCGCCGAAGCCGACGACGACGAGGAAGGCTTCGAATAACTTTTAGGTGGCGCGTGATCTTTTCCGAAACCGGTACCCCCCGTCAAGTCCGCAGGCTTTTTCGGGATCACGCGCAGCGATGGCGCAGGCCGGGGCAAGCCGGGGCGCGACTGCCCGCTTTGTCCGCGGCTGGTGGCATTCCGAAAAAATTGGCGCGCGAAGGAACCGACGTGGTTCAACGCGCCGGTTCCCTCCTTCGGACCGCTCGATGCCGGCCTGCTGATCGTCGGGCTGGCGCCCGGACTGCAAGGCGCCAACCGCACCGGACGGCCGTTCACCGGCGACTGGGCCGGCGATCTCCTCTACGAGACACTGGGCCGTTACGGCTTTGCGCGCGGTGAATATGCCGAACGCGCCGACGACGGCTTGGAGCTCATCGACTGCCGCATCACCAATGCGGTGCGCTGCGTGCCGCCGGAGAACAAGCCGACGCCGGCCGAGATCTCGACCTGCCGCGATTTCCTCAAAGCCACGATTGCGGAAATGCCGAAGCTGCGCGCCATCCTCGCGCTCGGGCACGTCGCCCATAACAGCGTGGTGACCGCGCTTGAGACGAAAAAATCCGCGGCGCCGTTCAAGCACGGCGGCCGCAACGAACTTGGATCGCTCGCGCTGTTCTCCAGCTATCACTGCTCGCGCTACAACACGAATACCGGCGTGCTGACGCCGGAGATGTTCCGCAAGGTGTTTGCGCAGGTGCGCGGCTATCTCGACGGCAAGACTTGAACGTCGGCGATCAGCAAAGTCGCGCCGCCGCTGGCGAAATTCGCGATGTCGGCCGCCGCCGCCTGGCCCTCTTGCGAGCCAAGACATTCCTGCATGTGCTTGGCGTCGTCGAAATAAAGATCGGCGACGCGGTAATAAGGCGACGGACTGCCGTCGGCGGCGCCGACGACCTTGGCAATCTCAAAGCGCCGCAAGCCTTTAATCTTCAGCGCGATCGGCGTGTGGGTGTCGAGATAATAGCGTTCGAACGCGGCGGGATCCTTGGGCTGTCCGTAAAGCACTGTCAGTTTCACCATGATGGCGCTCTCACCTCGATTGTAGCCATGAGATCACGTCCTCGGCGTTCTTGTCGGGCGGGAACACCGGATAGAACGCCTTGGTGATCTTGCCGTCGTCGAGCACCAGCGCCATGCGCTTCAACAGCGTCATGCCGGAGGTGGTGAAGGTCGGCAGCTTCAGCGCCTTGGTGAGCGCGAGTTTTTCATCCGAGAGGATCGCGAACGGCAGATGCAGACCGCGTCGCCGCCTCCTGCTGGTAGGCGGTGTCCTGCGTCGACAGCCCGTAAAGCTGCGCCACGCCCAGCCGCTTCAATTCGCCGAAATGGTCGCGGAAGCCGCAGGACTGCGGCGTGCAGCCGCGCGCGCCGGGGATGTCGTCCCAGCCGGGCGGCGCATCGATGCCCGGCACGCCGGTGCGCGGATAGACATAGATCACCGTGCGGCCGGCAAGCTTCGACAGATTGACGTGTTTGCCGTCGGTCGCCGCCAGAGCCAGATCGGGCAGCGTCATGCCGGCGAGATGTTTGGCCGCGCCGTCATCCTGCGGCACCGGAATGCCGGGCGGCAGAAAATTCGGATCATGCGCGCCGGGTGCTTCCCGCATTGGCTCCTCTCCAACTCGTCATGCCCGCGCTTGGCCGGCCATGACAGTCAACCACTGTACGACATGAACTCCATCAGCGAGCCGTCGGGATCGCGGAAATAGACCGAGGTGCCCGCGCCCTTGGCGCCGAAACGTTGCAACGGGCCGCGCTCGACGGCCACGCCGTGCGCTTTCAAATGCGCGATCGCGCCCTCGATCGGGCCCTCCCATTCGAAGCAGAGATCGGAATTGCCCGGCTGCACCGGCAGCCGCGCGACTTCCGCCGGCTTCACGCCGGGGCCGTGCACGTTGAGCTGCTTGTCGCCGAAGCGATAGGCGTAGCCGACCGGCCGCGGCACCAGGCCTGCGCCCATGACCTCGACATAGAACTTGTTCGAGCGCTCCCAGTCGGAGACGTGGATGACGCAATGGTCGAGCTTGGTCGGCACCGGCATGATCACACTCCGAGCTTTTTGCCGACCCGCGCCGCTGTCACCTTGCGCGCCTCGTTCAGTTTCGCCAGCCGCGCCCGCAATTTCTCGACCATCTCGCGCGCGGCCGTCTTGGGCGAGCCGGAATTGAACGGCGGCGCCGGGTCATATTCGATGCCGAGCTGGATTTCGCGCGCCGTCTGCTCGCCTTCGAGGATGGCCGCGAGCGTGAGCGCGAAATCGATGCCGGAGGTGACGCCCGCGCCGGTGACGATATTGCCGTCGATCACGACTTTCTCGCTCACCGGAATGGCGCCGAGCGGCTTCAAGTGCTCGATCGCCGCCCAATGGCAGGTGGCGCGCTTGCCCTTGAGCAGGCCGGCGGCGCCCAGCACCAGCGAGCCGGTGCAGACGGAGGTGACGTATTTCGCCGTGCGCCGCCTGCTTGCGCAGGAAAGAGAGCGCCTCCTCGTCTTCCATCAGATCCTGCTGGCCGGGGCCGCCGGGCACCATCACCACATCGAGCGGCGGACAGGTCGCGTAAGTGACGGTCGGCACGATCTGCATGCCGCGGTCGGTCGTCACCGGATCGAGCGTGCGCGCGATCAGATCCGACCGTGGTGTCGGGCAGCCGCGCCAGCACCTCGTAAGGCCCGGTCATGTCGAGCTGGGTGAGGCGCGGAAAAATCAGCATGCCGATGCGGCGCGTCATTAGATTAGCCCTTCTGCCGCATCAGCCGCCCGCGCTCGCGCTCCCACGAGCGTTTCTTGAGCGTCTCGCGCTTGTCGTGCAGCTTCTTGCCCTTGCCGAGCGCGATCTCGACCTTGGCGCGGCCCTTGCTCGTTGAAATAGAGCTTGAGCGGCACGACCGTCATGCCCTCGCGCTCGACCGCGCCGGCCAGCTTGTTGATCTGGCGCATGTGCAGCAGCAGCTTGCGCGGCCGCTTGGGCGCGTGATTGAAGCGGCCGGCCTGCTGTATTCCGGGATGTTGGAATTGATCAGCCAGATCTCGCCGGCGCGCGCGTCGGCATAGGACTTCAGCGATCGTCGCCTGGCCCGCGCGCAGCGATTTCACCTCGCTGCCGGTCAGCACAATGCCGGCCTCGAAGGTCTCGCCGATCTCGTAATTGAAGCGCGCCTTGCGGTTGTCGGCGACCACCTTGAAGCGGCGCTCGGGTTTAGCGGCCATGAAAGTCTTTTAACGCGATTTCAGCAGATCGCGGATTTCGGTGAGCAGTTCTTCCTGCTTGGACAGCGGCGGCGGCTTTTCGGCTTCCTTTTGGATCAACCGGCTCATGCCGCGAATCACCAGAAACAGCACGAAAGCGATGATGATGAAGTTAATGGTGAGGGTGATGAAACTCCCCCAAGCCAATACAGCGCCTTGCTTTTTTGCCTCCGCCAAAGTCGTCGCCGTGACCTTGGAGGAGAGCGGAATGAAGTAGTTCGAAAAGTCGACGCCGCCGGTGATGGCCCCCACCACCGGCATGATGATGTCGCCGACCAGCGACTGCACGATGGCGCCGAAGGCCGCGCCGATGATCACGCCGATGGCGAGATCGACCACGTTGCCGCGCAGGGCAAATTTCTTGAAATCCTCGAGCATGGGGACGTCAGTTGATCAGGCCGGCGTGCACCATGGCCTCGCGCACCGCCGCCTTCGACTTTTCCGCCAGCGGCACCATCGGCAGCCGCACGGTCTCGGCGCACTTGCCGAGCACGCGACAGCGCATACTTGGCCGGCGCCGGGTTGGTTTCGATGAACAGATTCGTGTGCAGCGGCATCAGCTTGTCCTGCAGCTTGAGCGCGGCGGCATAATCGCCCTTGCGGCAGGCGCTCTGGAACTCGGCGCACAGCCGCGGCGCCACGTTCGAGGTCACCGAGATGCAGCCATGGCCGCCATGCGCCATGAAGCCGAGGCGGTCGCGTCCTCGCCCGACATCTGGTTGAAATCCGGCGCCCATGGCCGCGCGCTGCTGCGACACCCGCACCATGTTGGCGGTGGCGTCCTTGACGCCGGCGATGTTCTTGCACTCGAACAGCCGCGTCATGGTGTCGACCGACATGTCGATGACCGACCGGCCGGGGATGTTGTAGATGATGATCGGGATGCCGATCGCGTCGTTGATCGCCTTGTAGTGCTGGTAGAGCCCTTCCTGCGTCGGCTTGTTGTAATAGGGCGTGACGATCAGCACCGCGTCGGCGCCGGCCTGCTCGGCGTGCTGCGACAATTCGATCGCCTCGGCGGTCGAATTCGAGCCCGCGCCGGCGATCACCGGCACGCGGCCGTCGGCCTGCTCGACGCACCATTCGACCACCTTCTTGTGCTCGTCATGGGAGAGCGTCGGGCTCTCGCCGGTGGTGCCGACCGGCACCAGGCCGTTGGTGCCCTCGGCGATCTGCCAGTCGACCAGGTCGCGGAACGCCTTTTCGTCGAGCGAGCCGTTCTTGAACGGCGTGACCAGCGCGGTGAATGAACCACGGAAGCTCGTCTTGGCGGTCATGGCACGCTCCACGGCTGGATCGGCGAGTTGCCCATAGATATCGGGTCGCGGGGGGCGATGAAAGCCCTGCCGGAGGCCATGAATGACTGCAGTGGCCCTTGCCGTGCTTTCGCCCCCGTCCGCGGCTATGGTCGCGGGGTGCGGTTTCCGGGTATCCCTTCGTCAACAATATTGGCCTAATGGGGAGCTTTAGGCGCTGGACTTCTGCCTGAGTCGTAGCGCGGGGACTT
Source organism: uncultured Alphaproteobacteria bacterium (assembly GCA_963742375.1). Taxonomy (GTDB): domain Bacteria; phylum Pseudomonadota; class Alphaproteobacteria; order Rhizobiales; family Xanthobacteraceae; genus Pseudolabrys. Next base: position 161,855 of record CAVULP010000003.1, on the reverse strand, counting down.
TAAGGCAAGGGACTGAATGGGCTTGATGAATCGGAATTCGCTGGGCTGGTGCCTGGCGCTGTCGGCGGCTGGCGCGCTGGGCGCGGGGCTTGCCATGGCCGAGCCGAACAAAGTTCCCTTGGTTCCCTTGCCGGCAGCGGCGCCCGCCGGCCATCTCACCGCCCCGAAGGCACTCCCGACGGACCATTTCGCGAAGCCGCCGGCCCGGCCGGTCCTCGTGCGCAACGTGCCGCTGCCGCGCAAGCGCCCGCACCAAGGCGACCTTACCGCCTTCGCCCAGGCCAATGTGGCCCTGCGCGGCTCGCTGTTTGCCACCCGCGCCGTGTTCAAGCCCATGGCCCGCCCGGTCTCCGGCCCCTTCGCCATCGCGTCCACCACCGCCACCTCGCCCGCCGACGTCGAGCAGCTCAAACAGGTGCTCGAAGCCGCCCGCAAGGGCCGCGACGCCGACGCCGATGCCGCCGAGAAGGCGATCGTCGATCCGGTCGCCCGCAAGCTCGCCGAATGGATGATCCTGCGCTCCGACAACACCAATCCGACCTTCCAGCGCTACGCCGCCTTCGTCACCGCCAATCCGGCCTGGCCGCACGTGCCCTTGTTCCGCCGCCGCGCCGAGAACGCGCTGTGGAACGATCACGCCGACGACGCCACCGTGCTCGCCTTCTTCGCCCACAAACAACCGACCACCGCCAAGGGGCGCTACGTGCTCGCGCATGCGCTGCTCGCCAAGGGCGACCGCGCCGGCGCCGCCGCGCTCGTGCGCCACGCCTGGCGCCAGCAGGACGCCAGCGTCGACGTCGAGAACAGAGTGCTCGAAATGTTCGGCGACTTGCTCACCCGCGCCGACCACAAGGTGCGCATGGAGCAGCGCCTCTATCGGGACGACATCGAGGCCGGCATGCGCGCGGCCAAACGGCTCGGCGGCAGCGAGATCGTGCTGGCCAAAGCGCGCGCGGCGGTCATCAAGAACCTCAACAACGCCAAGGCGCTGCTCGACGACGTGCCGGCCGCCGCGCGGCAGGACGCCGGCTACATCTTTGCGCGCGCGCAGTGGCTGCGCAAAAACAAAAAACCGGACGAGGCCGAAAAATTGATCCTGACCGCGCCGCAGGATCCGGAAGCGCTGGTCGATTTGAATCAGTGGTGGCTGGAGCGGCGCATCCTGGTGCGCCAGCTGCTCGACGAGAATAATCCGAAAGCCGCCTATCTCGTGGCCCTCAAGGCCGCGCCGCCGACGCAGGCCAATTGGCGCGTCGACAAGTATTTCACCGCCGGCTGGATCGCGTTGCGCTTCCTGCACGACCCCAAGGCGGCGGCCGAACAATTCGCGCATATCAACGACGGCACGGCCAATCCGCATGCGCTTTCGCGCGGCGGCTATTGGCAGGGGCGCGCGGCCGAGGCCATGGGCCGCCACGCGCGACGCCAAGGCGTTTTACGAGATGGCGGCCAAATACACCGCCACCTATTACGGGCAGCTGGCGCGCGCGCGCCTCGGGCTGAAGGACATCGGCCTGGTCGGGCCGCCGTCGCTGACCGCGGAGGAACGCACCACGCTCGGCAATCTCGAAGTCGTGCGCGCGGCCGAACTGCTCTACAAGCTTAACGAGCGCAACATGCTGGCCTCGATCTTCGCCGAGATCGGCGAAAGCGGAACCGACGTCGCCGGCATGTCGATGCTGGCCGAGGTGGCCGGCAAGCACGACGATCCGCGCGCCATGGTCTTGCTCGGCCGCTTCGCGCACGCGCGCGGATTGCCGATGGACTATTACGCCTATCCGAGCTTCGGCCTGCCCGACTACACGCCGATTGCGCCGCCGATCGATAAGGCGGTGACCTATTCGATCGTCCGCCAGGAAAGCGACTTCGACCAGCAGGAAGTCTCCTCCGCCCACGCCATGGGCCTGATGCAGGTGACGCCCGAGGCCGCCAAGGATACCGCGCGACGCTTCAAGGCGACGTATAACGGGACGCGGCTGCGCACCGATCGCGTCTACAATATGCAGATGGGCGCCGCCGAACTATCCAACCTGCTGCATTACTACCGCGGCTCCTACCTGCTCACTTTCGCCGGCTATAACGCCGGCATGGGCCGCGTGCGGCAATGGCTCGCCGCTTACGGCGATCCGCGCGAGCCCAATGTCGATCCGATCGACTGGGTCGAGCGCATCCCGATCGCGGAGACGCGCAATTATGTCGGGCGGGTCATGGAGAATCTGCAAGTCTATCGCGCGCGTTTCGGCGGCGGCAGCAAGCTGACGATCGAGGCCGACCTGCGGCGCGGCGCAAACTAGCCCGATCGCCGCGGCGGCTCCCACCCTCTCGACCTTTCGTGGAAATCAGCGATGATAGCGGTCCCGCCTGACGGCGACGGCAGCCCCTAGACGTGCCATGAACGCCAAATCCGTGTTTATTTCCGCGCCCGACGGCTTGCGGCTGCATGTGCGCCACTACGGGCGGCGCAGCTGGCCGGCCTTGCCGGTGGTGTGCCTGCCCGGGCTCGCGCGCACCGCCGCCGATTTCGAGGCGCTCGCCGGCGCGCTTTCGGGCGACGCTGCGCACGCCCGTCCGGTCATCGCATTGGACTATCGCGGCCGCGGCCAGTCCGATTACGACCGCGACATCGCCCATTACTCGTTCCAGACCGAGCTCGCCGACGTGCTGGCGGTGATCGCCGCGCTCGATTGCATGCCGGCGGTCTTTGTCGGCACCTCGCGCGGCGGCATCCTCGCGATGCTGCTCGCAGCAGTGCGGCCGAGCGCGATCGCCGGCTGCGTGCTCAACGATATCGGCCCGGTGATCGAGCCGCAGGGCCTGATGCGCATCAGGGGCTATGTCGGCAAGCTGCCGCAGCCGCGCAGCTTCGAAGAAGGCGCCGAGATCCTGCGCCGGCTGTTCAGCGGCCAGTTCCCCAAGCTCGGCCATGAGGATTGGCTGGCCGCCGCGCGCCGCACCTTCAAGGAGGCCGATGGCGCGCTGGTGCCGACCTATGACGTGCGCCTCGCCGCCACGCTCGCGGGCGTCGATTTCGAGCAGCGCCTGCCCGCGCTTTGGAAGGAATTCGACGCGCTCGGCGCCCTGCCGCTGCTGGTGATCCGCGGCGCCAATTCCGACCTGCTGTCGCCGGCGACCGTCGTTGCCATGCGCGCGCGCCGCAGCGAGATGGAGACAATCGAAGTGCCCGACCAGGGCCACGCGCCCTTGCTGGCGGAGGCCGACATCATCGCGCGCATTGCCGCCTTCGCCGCCCGCTGCGACGCGGCGCAGGGGCGCTAACGCGCGCCGCTGCCGGCTTGAGCAAGCCGGGGGTTTATAAGCGTCGCGGGAAATCTGCCGCCTCTCAGGAGCGGCGGCTGATGGCGGTGACGCCGAGATTGAGGCGCGCGGGGCGCCGGCGCGCTTGTCCGGCCGCCGGCCGGTCGAGCAATGAGGAGCGCACGATGACGCGGAAACCGCCGTCGGCCAGATCCTCGAATTCAATGCCTTGGTCGCGCCAGACCTCTTCGATCGCGTGAACGGTCGCCCGGCGCGGCTCGGTATCGCCCTGCTCGAGCTTGTGAATGGCCCGTTGCGTCAAGCCGACATGGACGCCGAGTTCGCTTTGGCTCCAGCCGAGCACCGCCCGTGCCATCCGCACTTTGGCGGCAAAGGCGCGCCGCTCCAGCCGCATGAGCTCGAGCAGATCGCGGGCGCCATGAGGAGCGACAAGCATCGTCATTGACGAAGACTCAAGTGACTTTAGGCTTCTCTTTGTTGATGAACCCCCGGCGGTTTCCCGCCGGGGGCTTTGACTAGGCATCCATGATCAGCCGATCAGGGATAGAAGTCCTTGTGGACGCGGAAGCGCACCGACAGGATGTCCTCGTCGGTGAGAAGCGCCGTCGCGCGGCCGGCCGCTGTAGCAGTTCGCCGTGGTCGCAGGCACAGTGTTCGACCCCGGGTTACCGGTGGGTGTGGTCGCGCCGTGCAACACTCCGTAAAGCACGTCCACGCCCAGGTAGAAGTCCTTGGTGACGTTCCACTGGGTGCGTGAGCCGATGTGCCAGAAGTTCCAGTCGTTGTTGCAGCCCGCTGGCGCAACGCCAGCCGCAACGCCGGCAGCCGTACCGAAGCCTTGCACGAAGCAAAGCGCGGCATTGGCCTGGTTGTTGTAGCTCACATCGAGGTAGCCGCCGTAGAGCGACGTCTTCCACTGGTCGTTCCAGTTATGCTCGTACGATGCGTTGACGCTCCAGCCGGTGGTCAGCTGAATCGAATTTGCCGCCGTGCCGATGCCACCGCCGTACACCCCATCGGACAGAATGCCATAAGCGAGGCCCTGTCCTTGCTGGATGAAGTAGTTGCCGCCACCTTGCGACGTGGCCAGATAGCGCAGCGCACCCTCGGTGTAATTGGCCTCGGCTTGGAAGTAGTCGCCGTGGCCGATCATCGGCGCGTTCAGCCTGAGGCCAGCGCCAGGACCCAGCCCGACTCATCGCTCGGGTGACCGGACCATTGGGTCTGTGCCAAAGCAACGCCACCGGGCGGGCAATCAGCAGCTCCATTGCCCGGATTGTAGTAGCTCGCATTGACAAGATGCCATGCGCCCATGACCTGAGCGGAGCCCCAGGTCTGGTCGACGCGCAGATTGCCGACGACGTCGGGAGTCTGCAAGCCGCCATAGGCACCGGCCGCCAGTGGTGCCGCCGAGTGTGTTACCCGCAATCGCCGCGGCGCCAGCCGCATGACACCAGTCCGCGGAGTTGATGTCGATGATCTGCGTCTCGCGCGGCACTTCGGCAGCAATCGTGGCCGACAAGCCGTTGCCGAACTGCGCGGTGTAGCCGATCACCCAATTGCCGCCGTCGCCGGTGTCTTCGCTCGGCGCCCAGCCGTTATAACCGACAGCTGCTGCCGAGTAGAAGTCATAGAACGACTGCGTCAGGCCAAAGGTGAAGCCCGCCCACTGGATGAAGGCGCGGTTGGATGCAGAACGCAACCACGTCGTCGCCGGCGAAACCGACGTCGAGATAGGCACGCACCGTGCCGTAGGGCGTCTGGTTGCGCGCGTCCATCGTGACGTAGCCGCGGCTCGCCACCACCACATGTTGGTCGAGCGTTGATTGAGGTCGCCAGTCGAAACCGCTGCCGTCGAGCCGGCGTTCGTGCCGTAGGCAGTCTCAGTGCGCACCCAACCGCCGACCTTGATGCACATATCGGTGCCCGGGATGTAGTAGAACCCCACACCGTACAGGCTGCAAATCTTCACGTACTGGACGGGTTCGGGCTTTCTCGCCGCGGGAACTGCAGCATTGACGGGACCGGCACGGCCGCGGACCCGCTTTGTGCTCGATCGCACCGGACGCGCCCGCTGGGGATGTCCTGGGTCGGCCAGAAAACCAACGCCTTGATCGCGTACCGAGTTCGCCGCGCAACCCGCTTGATGCCGCGCGCCGCAAGCTAGGTATAGCCTGGGGCGAGCACCGAATGGGCGTAGCCGGGTTGGGTCGCGACGAATCGGTTGGCCGCGATTATCGCGCGCCGGCGTGCGTTTTGTGTAAACGCGAGCGCGCACCGGCCGGGTCGCCTACGCGTGTTTGATCGACGGATGATATGAAGCGCCCGAATGCGGGCGCAGGCGCCGGCTAGCTTTGGCCGGCGAAATCGCGCTGCTGAAACGCGACGACGTCCTGGATCAGATCGGCGGCGTCGCTCAGCGTTTCCTGCGTGAGATGCGCGTAGCGCTGGGTGGTGCGCGCGTGCAGATGGCCGAGCAGCCCTTGCACCACGTAAAGCGACACGCCGCGGTTCACCAGGAAGCTCGCGAAGGAATGACGCAGGTCGTGCAGGCGGACATCGGCAAGCCCCGCGCGCTTGCGGATGCGGTCCCAGGGGAAATAGAGCGAGGCGGACGGGCGGCCATTGACCGGCGACGGGAAGATGTAAGGGTTGTCGTCGATGCGCTGCGTGGACGTCAGCAAGGCGATCGCCGACTGGTTCAACGCGATGACGCGCGCGCGGCCCGATTTCGACTTCGGCACCAGCAGCGTCTTGTTCTTCCAGTCGACATAGTCCCACTTGGCGAAAGTGATTTCGTTGCGGCGGCCGCCGGTGAGCAGCAGCAACATGATCGCGCGCGCGGCCGTCTGGTTCTCGTCGATATGGATCGAGCGCACCAGCGCTTCCGCCTCCTGCTCGGTGAGGAAGCGGTTACGCTGCACGTCGGGCCCGGCGCTCAAGCCGGCCGCGGGATTTTCAGTGACGCCCGGCACCTTCCATTTGCGGGCGAGATTATAAATGTAGCGCAGGATGACGATGACGCGGTTCATGGTGCCGGCGGCGTAGCCGTCCTCGCGCATGCGGTTGATCAGATCGGCGATGGCCGCGGTCTTGATCTCGTCGAGCGCGAGCGAACCGAACTTCGGCAGGACGTGGATGCGCAGCACCGTCTCGTCGGTCTGCCAACTGGTCTTATAGGTGCGCACATAGGGCAAATAGCGCTCGTGCACGAAATGGCCGAGCTGGGGCACCGCCCGCATCTCGCGCCGCTTGGCTTGCGGATCGGCGCCGAGCAGCGCTTCGGCCACGATTTGCCGCGCCTTGCGGCGGGCCTGATCGAGGCTGAGCACGTCGGCGGCGCCGATCTTGTATTGCCGCTCGCGGCCGCGCTCGTCGGTGTAGCGCTGGTAGTAGGTCTTGCCGCCCGAGGCGCGCACCTCGAGCATGAAGCCGCGCTGCGCTGCATCGAAATAATCGAGCTTTTTGCGCCCGGCGGCACAGGCCGCCTGGCGCACAAAGCCCGCGCACAACGCAACGGTGGGCATGGGTACTCAGCCCCTGTTCAACAATTGATTGTCCCCCAACGCCCCGCTTGGAACCCACGACAACCACGTTAATTCGCAAGCTTTTGGCGTAACTATTTCGTAAATTTTTGCGTATTGACGGTCACTTAGCAAGCTAAAATCATAAAAAATGATGTTAGCAGCGTAATTTATGAACAGACATAAAATATAATATACTTCAAATAGTTGGGGTATATTCGCTGTTTGTTCTGTCGGCTAGGAAACACTGGCACCGTGGCAAGCTTTTTCCGAGTAAAACGGTAGTATTATGAAAGGACACAAAGACGCCTACGAGCATGCGGCCCGCATATACAGTCGAAATACGGTGCAGCCGAAGCTGAAAACTGGTCGGGGCGGCAGGATTCGAACCTGCGACCCTCTGCTCCCAAAGCAGATGCGCTACCGGGCTGCGCTACGCCCCGACAGGACGAAGGCCGAGATACACGCTCCGGCTTAAGCCAGCAACAAGCCCAGCGGCTGTCCTCAGTTCGGCTTGAAGATCGGAAAGGCCACGCGGTCGCCGGGCGCGATGCCGAGCTTGCGCGCCGTTCCGCCGATCACTTCCAGCACCGCCCGCACCGGCCCGCCCGAGGGGATAATCCGGGTCGATAGCGGCTCGGTCTGCTCGGCAATGCGCAGGATGCGGCCGTCGCCTTGGATGAAGACCATGTCGAGCGGGATGTAGGTATTTTCCATCCACATGGCGACCTCCTGGTCGCGATGGAAGTCGAACAACATGCCCTGGCCTTCCGGCAATTTCTTGCGGAACATCAGCCCCTTCTCGCGCTGGGCCTCGGTGTCTGCGATCTCGACCGTGAACACATGCACGCCGGTCTTGCTGGCAATCTCGAGCGTGCGCTGCCCGGCCGGTTGAGCCGGACCGGCGGCAAGCAGAAATCCGAGAAGAATGAACCCGGTCCACCGCAGCGCACCCATGCGCTCGCCTTTACGCGGAGGCAAGCGGCGCGGCAATGGGAAAATCGACGAAAGCGGGAGCGGTCAGTGGGATGCCAGCCCGAGCGGCCCGCCATCGGGGCGCACCTCGGCCGCCATCAGGCCCTTCGGTCCGGGTCCGAAGCGCACCAGCACGGTCTGCCCTGGGCGCAACTCGGCGATGCCGTAGCGGCGCAGCGTCTCCATGTGCACGAAGATGTCGGGCGTGCCCTCGCCCCGGGTGAGGAAACCGAAGCCGCGCAAGCGGTTGAACCATTTCACCTGCGCCCGCTCCAGCCCGCTGGTCGGCGTCACGGTGACATGGGTGCGCGGCGGCGGCATCTGCGCCGGGTGGATCGCGGTCGATTCGTCCATCGACAGAATGCGGAAGGCCTGCAAGCCCTTGGCGCGTTGCAGCACCTCGCAGATCACCCGGGCGCCCTCATACGCGGTCTGGTAGCCGTCGCGGCGCAGGCAGGTCACGTGCAGCAGCATGTCCGGCATGCCGTTGTCGGGAACGATGAAGCCGAAGCCCTTGGAGACATCGAACCATTTGATGACGCCCGCCAACTCAATGAGATTGGCTGTCGTCTCGTCGGTAAGCTCTCGGACCGTACCGGGCCGGAGATTGGTCGCTGCCATTTTTGATTCGACCCCGTCCGACGCCATGACCCCGTGCGCCGCCGCTGTGTTGGCGCCTCTTGCCGGGCGCTTCGACGAATCTTTCCGCTGAATCGAAGATAACACCGGCCCTAAAACGGCAAAGGGCAAAATGTGCTTGCGCACAGGTCTGTACACAGCGCAGCGAAAGCGAATCAGTGGGCGATGAAGGGGGCGAGCGCGTCGCCGATGTCGTTGCGCACGACCAGATCGGCAAGCTCGTCGAACTCGGTCGGCTCGCGGTTGACGATGACGAGGGCCGCGCCACTGCGTTTGGCCATCATGGGAAATCCCGCCGCCGGCCACACAACCAGCGAGGAGCCGATCGAGAAAAACAAGTCGCAGTCGCGCGTCAATTGCTCCGCCCGCTCCATCGCGTCGGCCGGCATGGCCTGGCCGAAAGAGACTGTCGCGGTTTTGATGTACCCGCCGCAGGCGCAGTCGGGCGCGCGCTGCGCCGCCGGCTCGAAATTTTTCGCGCACCCAAGCCAACTCGTAGCGCTTGGCGCAATCGAGGCACACGGCGTAGGTGGTGTTACCGTGCAACTCGACGATATCGTCGGCCGCGATGCCGGAGGCCTGGTGCAGATTGTCGATGTTCTGGGTGATGAGGCCGGGAACCTTGCCGGCGCGGTAGAGCCCGGCGAGCGCCCGATGCCCGCGGCCGGGCTTGGCCCGCGCGAAATTCTCTTCCATGGCGAAGCGCCGCCGCCAGGCTTCGTCGCGCATCTCGCGGCTCGCCAGGAAGTCGTCGAACGGGATCGGCTGGTTCTTGGTCCATAAGCCGCCGGGCGAGCGGAAGTCGGGGATCCCACATTCGGTCGATATCCCCGCCCCGGTGAACGGGACAATCCGTTGCGCGCCTTCGATCAGGTCGGTCAAGGCCGCGATGGCGGTATCCAGATCGGGAGCAATCATTGCTATAATGCGCGCGGGGCCCGAGCGGGCGCCCGCCCCTTCCGTCGTTGAGGATCCGCCATGAGATATCTGCACACCATGCTGCGCGTGCGCAATCTGGATGCCGCGCTCGACTTCTATGTCAACAAGCTCGGCCTCAAGGAGACCCGCCGCCGGGTGGACGAGAAAAACCGCTATACTTTGGTGTTCCTCGCCGGCCCCGCCGACGAGAAGCTGGTCGAGGACAGCAAGAAATCCGGCCGGCCAGGCCCGGAGGTGGAACTCACTTTCAACTGGGACAGCGAGGACTACGGCGAGGCGCGCTATTTCGGGCACCTTGCCTATGAAGTGGACGACATCTACGCCACCTGCGAGCGCCTGATGAAGGCCGGCGTCACCATCAACCGTCCGCCGCGCGACGGCGTCATGGCCTTCGTGCGCTCGCCCGACAAGCACTCGATCGAGCTGTTGCAGAAGGGCGCCGCCAAGCAGCCAGCGGAACCGTGGAAATCCATGCCCAATAGCGGTCACTGGTAAGCTTGCCGCTCGCTGCGAAGCTCATTATACCTCGCCGCGCTGCCCGGGCCCCTGCCCACGAAATCGGCAGCGCGGCATGCGCCCTTCGTCTAGAGGCCCAGGACACCGCCCTTTCACGGCGGTAACAGGGGTTCGAATCCCCTAGGGCGCGCCATTGCCGATGCGCGGCGCGCTCAAGGCTCCCATGCGAAGATAAGCCGCATTGGCGGCATTATTTAATGTAGAAATTATGTGCCGGATGAGTCCTCGCGGGTAAACTCAAGTCCGCTGGGTCAGCTCCTTGGGAGCGTCAGGCCATGATCAAAAGCAAGAACGTAGTGGCGGCGCTGCGGCGCGACGTGTCCTTCGTGTGGCACGCGGTGATCGCGGTCGTGTTCATCGGCTTTGCCAGCCTCGCGGTGGCGGCGGCCTTGCTCGACCTTTGGTCGATCCGCCACTAACTCAAATTGCCGGCGGATAAGCGTGCCGGCGTCCATTGAAATCCTCGACGACGAAGTGCTCGCCGCCGTTCGTGGCCGTGCGCTCGATATAATTCGGCCCGATCGGCGACTTGCCGTGGCCGCCGGGAATGTCGAGCACGTAACTCGGCTGGCACAGGCCCGAGTGCCGCCCGCGCAAGGCACGCATCAGGTTCTGTCCGGTGGCAATATCGGTGCGCAGATGCGCCGTGCCGGGCGCCAGGTCACCGTGGTGCAGGTAATAAGGCTTGATGCGGCATTCGACGCAGGCGCGCATCAGCTCGGCCATCGCTTGCGGCCGTGTCATTGACGCCGGCAAGCAGCACCGATTGCCCGAGCAGGACCAGCCCCGCATCCGCCATGCGTGAACAGGCCGCCCGCGCGGCCTCGGTCAGCTCGCGCGCATGATTGACATGGACGGCGACGTAAACCGCCTTACCCTTCGCTTTCATCGCGCGCGTAAGATCGGGCGTGATGCGCGCCGGATCGGCCACCGGCACGCGTGTATGGAGGCGCACGACCTTGACGTGATCGATGGCGGCGAGCGCCTTCATGATCGCGCGCAGCCGGCGCGGCGAGGCCACCAGCGGATCGCCGCCGGTGAGGATGACTTCCCAGATGTTGCGGTCGCCGCGGATATAGTCGAGCGCGCGTTTAAGCGCGGCCGGTGACAAGGCTTTCGCCTTACCGGGCCCGACTTTTTCGCGGCGGAAGCAGAAGCGGCAATAGACCGCGCAGACGGCGTTGAGCTTGAGCAGCACGCGGTCGGGGTAACGGTGGACGATGCCTTCGACCGGGCTATGGGCGTCGTCGCCAATCGGATCGGCGCGTTCCTCCGGGCGCATATCGAGCTCGGCCGCATCGGGCACGAATTGGCGCGCGATCGGATCGCGCGGATCGTTGCGGTCGATCAGTTCGGCGAGCGCCGGCGGCAGCGCCACCGCGTAGCGCGCGGCCACGGCTTCGAGCGAAGCCAGCCGCTCGGGCGGAACGAGACCCGCATCGCGGAATTGCGCGGGGGTGCGAAGCGTTGTCATGGCATTGTCCTTCTTGGTCCTTCAGGGCTCGGCGACCGGCGCCCAGATCACCTGCTCGATACGTTCGGCGCCGGTCGCCAGCATGACCAGCCGGTCGAAGCCAAGCGCGATGCCGGAGGCCGGCGGCATTTGCGCCAAAGCCGCCAAGAAAGTCCTCGTCCACCGGATAGCGCTCGCCATGGATGCGCTGCTTCTCGGCCATCGCGGCGTCGAAACGCGCGCGCTGCTCGGCGGCGTCGGTCAACTCGCCGAAGGCATTGGCGAGTTCCACCCCGCAGGCATAGAGCTCGAAGCGCTCGGCCACCGTGTCGCTGCCGGGTTTTGCCCGCGCCAGCGCCGCCAGCGGCAGCGGGTACTCATATAATATGGTGGCGCGGCCATTGCCCAGATGCGGCTCGACCTTGTCGGCCAGGATGCGGCTGAAAATGTCAGCCCAGGTGTCATCGGTGGCAATTCTCACGCCGGCCTTTTCTGCCGCTGCGGCCAGTCGTGCGCGATCGCCTTGCCCATCCGCTGACAGTCGCCAGCAGATCGATGCCGGCATGGCGCGCAAAGGCCTCGGCCACCGTCAGCCGCTCGCGGCGCGGCAAAGGGATCGATGGTCCGGCCGCGGAAGGTGAATTCCGTCGACCCGGCGGCATCGCGCCGCTTCGGCCAGCAACGCGGCGCAATCGTCCATCAACGTCTCGTAGGGCTCGTTCGCCCGATACCATTCCAGCAGCGTGAATTCCGGATGGTGCAGCGCGCCACGCTCGCGGTTGCGGAATACGCGGGCGAAATCGAAAATGCGCGTCTCGCCGGCCGCCAGCAGCTTCTTGCGGCGAATTCCGGCGAGGTGCGCAGATAAAGCGGCGCGCCGCTCGCCGCCGGGCCCGATCAGCTCGGTCGCAAAGGCGTGCAGATGCGTCTCATTGCCGGGCGAAACCTGCAAGGCCGCGGTTTCCACCTCGACGAAGTCGTTGGCCACGAACCAGGCCCGCAAAGCCGCAGCGACGCGGCCGCGCTTGATGAGGAACGGGCGGCGGGCGGCATGCACGCCGGGCAGCCAGAACGGCGGGGCGCCTCGCACGTTTACCTCAGCGCCCGCGGCTGCCGGAAAGACTGGCATCCCGCGCCAAGATGGGTATGGTGCGCCCCGAAACCGCGGCCAGCGCCGCCCCGACTATCAAGGATCGTTATCGTGAAGGTCATCGCTAGCCAGCTCCGCAAAGGCAATATCGTCGATATCGACGGCAAGCTCTATGTCGTCCTCAACGCGGAAAATTTTCATCCCGGCAAGGGCACCCCCACCACCCAGGTCGATATGCGCCGGATTTCCGACGGCGTGAAGACCCAGATGCGCTACAAGACCACCGACCAGGTCGAGCGCGCCCATGTCGAGGAAGTGGAATATTCCTACCTCTACCAGGACGGCGACGGCTTCCATTTCATGAATGACCAGACCTACGACCAGGTCGCCCTGCAAGCCGATATCGTCGGCGACATGTCCGCCTATCTTCAGGAAGGCATGAAAGTGCAACTCGCCATCCACGAGGGCATCGCGATCTCGATCGAGATCCCGCAGAAGGTGACGCTGGAAATCACGGAAACCGAACCGGCGATGAAGGGGCAGACCGCGTCGGGCTCGTTCAAGCCGGCGATCCTGTCGAACGGCGTGCGCACCATGGTGCCGACCCACATCTGCCCGGCACCCGCGTGGTGGTGATGACCGCCGACGGCTCCTATGTCGAGCGCGCCAAGGATTAGACTCCGCACGCTCGCGCCGCACTTCCTTCGGAAACAGATCGTCGGGCGCGAGCCGCTTCGCGGTGACGCCCTGCGCATGCGCGAAGCGGCAGAACGCGTCCAGCGTCTTGCGGTTGGCCTCGAGCCCGTAAGGAAACGGATCGGCGCCGAACGCCTTGCCCCACTCGGCCGCGACCGAGGCCGCCCACGGCACCGGAATGCGCGAGGCGGTGAGATCGTCGATGCGCTCGAGGCTGCGCGCCTTCGCCTGCTCGAAGGCCTTCAACAGGTTCATCGCCACCCAGGGGTAACGCTCGAACACCGCGCGCCGCAGCGCGATCACATGCATGATCGGGAAAATGCCGGTCGCTTCGTAATAGCGCATCTCCTCGACGCGATAGTCCGGATAGAGCCGCACGATCTTGCCGCCGCCCTGCGTGAAGGCGTCCGGCACGCGCGCCGCAAAGCGCAGCGTCGATCTCGCCCGACAGCAGCATGGCCGAGATGCTGGTGTCGCGCCGCTGCGAATATTGAATGCCGGCCGGCAGCTTGAACTCCACTTTCTCCTCGCGCCCGGCCTCGTTCATGCCGGCCTGCACCCATTTGATCTTGCTCAAGATCGACGCCCGCGGTCTCGCTGAGGTATCCGCGCGCATACATGCCGGCGGTCTGCGCCCATTCCGGGATGCCGACGGATTTGCCCTCCAGATCCTTGGGCGACTTTATGCCGCGGTCGGCGCGCACGTAGAAGGCCGAATGGCGGAACACGCGCGAGGGGAACACCGGAATGCCGATAAAGGGCGAGTTGCCCTGCGCGGCATAGCCGATGAACTTGCCGAACGACATTTCGGAAACGTCCCATTCCTGGTTCTTGATGAAGCGGAAGAAGATTTCCTCGACCGGCAGCACGAACGCCGTCAGCACCATGCCGTCGGCCTGCACCGCGCCGTTGACCAGGTCGCGCACGTGGTCGTAGTCGGTGACGGCGAGCGTCAAATGCAACCGCGCCGTGCCGCCGCTCTCGATGATCGCCGGTTCGCGCTCCGCGCCCGCAGCCTGCATCCGCTTGCCCTCATGCACCGTCATTGCGCGTGTTCCCCGTCGGCCGCCCGCCGCCCGCGTACTTTATAGCACGGCGCGGGCCTTGTATGCCGCCGTCCTATGCCGCTAGTCTTGAACGGCGTAAAGGGTCAGTCAGGGGCGTGAATTTGCGACTTGCGGTCTTTGTCAGCGCTGCGATGCTTTTCGCCACCGCAGCCGCTGCCGACGAAATGGAAGCGCCCCGCGTCATCCTCAGCCAGGTCAACTGGGCGGAGGCGGCGACCACGCTCACCGACCACGGCACCGACCCGCCGGCCGCGGAATTCGCCCGCCTCAACGCGCAGACCGGCAAGCGCTTCCCCGGCATCGCCAAAAGCAGCGTGCCGGTGCTGCTGCCGATCGACATCGACGCCTTGCGCAAGGATGTCGCCGACGGCGCGGCCGACGCGACAACGTCGGATAAATATTTCGGCCCCTTCCATCCCTCCAAGCTCTTCCTGCCGGGGCCCGCGGGCTACACCGCAACTTTCTTTGCCGATCACGGCGCCTTCGATTTCAAATTTCCAAAGCCGGTGGAAATCGAGATCACCGGCGGCGCCTTCGTCTACGACCTCGACGGGCCCAACCATCAGGAAGTGTTCCCGGCGAAGGACTTGCAGGATCAGTTTCCCGGCATCCAGCGCATCCTGCGCGAAGCCCATGTGCGCTACACCTTCGAGCGCTTCGGCGTGCCCTATGTCGTCGCGATCCAGTGCTACGATCAGCCGCGATCCTCGCGCTATTTGTCCTGCAAGGAGGCCGATCCGGTCGCGGTGAAATTCTTGGCGCTGCTGCACACCGCCGGCGGCACGCCGCAGGACATCGCCACGCCGCATATCGATCTCACCCGGCCGACCGCGAAATCCGACTTCACCTATTACGGCCCGGGCAACCTCATCCCCGACACCGGCTGGCACAAGATGCCGGGCCGCGCCGATTATCACGTCTATGCGCGCATGCGCTCGCCGATCGCCGATGCGCCGTCCTACGTGAAATCGCAATCCTTCATGCCCTGGGGCGACTGCTACCACACCGGACACAGCGGGCGGCTCGGGCGCAAGGACGCCGAGTATTCCTGCAAGGTGAACGGCCTTCCGCTGATGTTCAATGAAGCGGCGGCGGTGAATTTCACCTATCCCTGGCGCGACAATTTCTGCGAGCTGCGCGATTTCCTGGTCGGCCAGTGCCCGGGCGGCTACGGCCACCAGGGCGAGGACATCCGCCCCGGCAATTGCGTGATGTTCAACGAGGGCTCCGACCGCTGCCTGCCCTATCAGCACACGGTTGCCGCCGTGCGCGACGGCATCATCTGGCGCAGCCCGGGCAATATCGGCGTCTATATCGACGTCAACACCAAGAACGATTTCGTCCGCTTCCGCTATCTGCACATGAATCCGAAACTCATGGATGAGGACGGCCTGCTGAGCGGCAGGCGCGTGAGCGAAGGCGAGATCATCGCCAAGGTCGGCACCTGGGGCGATTACGAGAAAGGCACCTCCTACCACATTCATTTCAACATCCAGGTCTTCACCAAAGTCGGCTGGGTCTGGGTCAATCCCTACATGACGCTGGTCGCCGCCTATGAGCGCCAGATCGGCGGGCGCGGCACCGAGATCAAGCCGGGCGAGCCGGCCCCGCCGGTGCCGGTGAAGCTGCCGGTGATCGAGCATCCGACGCCCGTCGCGGAGCAGCCCTCGACCGCCGCCACCGGCACGTCGCCGCAGGCAGAGGGCAATGCCGCCAGCGAGGCAAAGCCCGAAAAGGCCAAGCCGAAAGAGGAACAGGCCGAGCCTAAGCGGCACAAGCGCGCGGCACGTGCGCAAAAAGCGCCGCCGCAAGCGCGACGACGAATAGTGCGCTGCACTGCACGCATAAAGTCCCCTTGCAGCCGATATGTTTGCGCTCGCGTCCGTCCCATAGAATGCCGCCATGCCGCGATTCCCCGTAGAGGCCCTCGCGCCGAGCCGACGCGCCGTGATCGCGGGCGCGCTCGGCGCCGTCGCCAATCTCGCGCTCGGCGCGCGCGCCTTCGCTGCACCCGCGCGGCTTTGCAAATTGGGTGGCCGAATTCCGCGCGCGCGCGACTGCACCGCGGTATCTCGGCGCAAACTTACGCGCGCGTGATGAATTCGCTTGAGCCGGACATGAGCGTGTTCGCGCAATTCCGCGCGCAGCCGGAATTCACCGAGCTGCTCTGGCAATACATCAACCGGCGCTGCTCGGACTGGCGCGTCATCACCGGCAAGGAACGCGCCAAGGAAAATGCCGACCTCTTGGCGCGCATCGAAAAGGATTACGGCGTCGACCGCTATATCATGCTCGGCCTCTGGGGCATGGAATCCTCCTTCGGCGACGTCGTGACCAATCCGAAATACATGCGGCCGGTGATCCCGGCGCTCGCGGCGCTCGCCTGGCGCGAGCCGCGCCGCCGCCGCTATTGGGAAGATGAACTGCTCAACGCGCTCACCATCGTCGACCGCGGCTGGGCGCAGCCCTCCGACATGATCGGCTCCTGGGCGGGCGCCATGGGCCACACCCAGTGGATGCCGGAGGTCTGGCTGCACATGGGCGTCGATTTCGACCGCGACGGCCGCGTCACGCCGTTCGGCCGGCCCGACGACTCGCTGGCCGGCACCGCGCGCTATCTGGTCGAGCGCGGCGGCTACCGGCGCGGCGAAGCCTGGGGCTGCGAGGTGAAATCCGACGGGCGCGGCGCCGGCAGCTGGCGCACTTACGCGCAGTGGCAGGCGGTCGGGTGTCAGGCGCGCCGACGGTAAAGCCTTCGCGCGGCCGGGCGACCGCGTGAAGCTGTGGGTGCCGATGCGCGGCGGCCCGGCCTTCCTGATCGGGCAGAATTTCCGCGCGGTCTATTCCTACAACCCGTCCACCAACTACACCCTTGCGCTTTGCCATCTCGGCGATCTCATCCGCGGCGATCCGCCCTTCCACCAGCAGTTTCCCGGCGGCGAGCGCAGGCCGACGCTGGAAGAGGTCAAGGAAATCCAGCGCCGGCTCATCCAGCACGGCTACAAGACCGACGGCATCGACGGCCGCACCGGCAGCGACACGATCAAGGCCATCCTCGCCTTCCAGAAGAAGGTCGGCATGAAGCCCGTCGACGGCTACGCCGGCTTGAAGGTTCTGGCCCGATTGCGTCAGGGCTCGTAATCCGGTTCAAATGCCGCCCGGCCGCCCTCGGAGCGGCCGCAGCGCGGGGCACCTGTGTCGAAGTCCAAACCCGATAGTGCCAAAGCGCCGTCTCGCGATACATCGCTATCGGCGATCGACCGGCCCAAGCCTGCCGGCGTCAATGCCGCCGCTTTCGGCAGCGATGTGGCGGCCGACGCGCTGCGCGCAACCGGCGTCGAATACATCGCGCTCAATCCGGGCGCCAGCTATCGCGGCTTCCACGACAGCCTGGTGAATTATCTCGGCAACGAGCGGCCGCAAATGCTGCTCTGCCTGCACGAGGAGAGCGCGATCGCCATCGCGCACGGCTACGCCAAAGTGACCGGCAAGGCGATGGCGGCGATGGTGCATTCCAATGTCGGGCTGATGCACGCCACCATGGCGATCTTCAATGCCTGGTGCGACCGTATGCCGCTCATCCTGCTCGGCGCCACCGGGCCGGTCGACGCGGTCAAGCGCCGCCCCTGGATCGACTGGATCCACACCGCGCGCGACCAGGGCGCGCTGGTGCGCGGCTACACGAAATGGGACGACCAGCCGGCCTCGCCCGCGGCCGCGCGCGAAGCGATTTTGCGCGCCGCCTGGATCGCCAATACCGCGCCGTGCGGGCCGACCTACGTCAATCTCGACGCCGGCATGCAGGAAGCGAAACTTGACGAGCCGGTGCCGCCGATCGACGCGCAGCGCTTCATGCCGGAGATCGCCAACGCGCCGGCCGCCGAGCCGATCGCGCAGGCGGCAGAGCCTGCTGCGCAACGCCAAGCAGCCGCTGATCCTGGCCGGCCGGCAATCGCGCGATGTCGCGGCCTGGAATGGCCGCGTCGCGCTCGCCGAGCGGCTCAACGCGCGCGTCATCACCGACATCAAGGTCGGCGCCGCCTTTCCGACCGATCATCCGCTGCACATCGGGCCGCCGAGCTTCATCGCGCCGACGCCCGACGCGCTGGAGGCGATCCGCGCGGCCGACGTCATCCTCAGCCTCGACTGGGTCGATGTCGCCGGCACGCTCAAGCAGGCCGGCACCGTCAATGCCAAGATCGTGCAGGTGTCGATCGACCATCATCTGCACAATGGCTGGAGCATGGACTATCAGGGCCTGCCGCCGGTCGACGTGTTCATCGCCGCAAGTCCGGACGCAACGGTCCCGGCGTTGCTCGATGCGCTCGGTCCGGCCAAGCCGCGCGCGGTCGCCGCGCGCGCCACGGAACCGTTCAAGCCGGCCGGCGACAAGCTCACCGTCGATCATCTGGCGGACGCCTTGCGCCGCGCGGTCGGCGACCGCGCCTGCTCGCTCACGCACGTTTCGCTGTCGTGGAACGGCGCCAGCTGGCCGTTCCGCCATCCGCTCGACTATCTCGGCTCCGACGGCGGCGGCGGCGTCGGCGGCGGCCCCGGCATTTCGGTCGGCGCGGCTTTGGCGCTGAAGGGCTCGGGCCGCCTGCCCGTGGCGGTCTGCGGCGACGGCGATTTCCTCATGGGCGTCACAGCCTTGTGGACGGCGGCGCATTACAAGATCCCGCTGCTGATGGTGATCGCCAACAACCGCTCCTTCTTCAATGACGAGCTGCACCAGGAACGCGTCGCGCGCATGCGCGGCCGCCCGGTCGAGAACCGCTGGATCGGCCAGCGCATTTCCGAACCCGACATCGACCTCGCCGCCATGGCGCGCGCGCAAGGCGCGCACGGCTTCGGGCCGGTGACGGCGATTTCCGAATTGGCGACGACTTTTGCAAAGGCCATCGCCGCGGTGGAAGCAGGCGACGTCGCGGTCGTCGATGTGCGCGTGGAGCCGGGCTACACCGCCGCCATGACCGCGGTCATGACCCGCAAGAGCGAGTGATTATGGCCATGGCCAGCGCCGGCACCGCCATCCTGGTCGTCAACGACATCGTCGTGCATTTCGAGACGGCGGAAGGCCCGATCACCGCGGTCGACGACGTCTCCTTCGACGTCAGGCCCGGCGAATTCCTTTCGGTGATCGGCCCCTCCGGCTGCGGCAAGTCGACGCTGTTCAACGTCATCGGCGGGCTGCTCACCCATCATCAGGGCGTGGTCAGCGTCGCCGGCGAAACGATTTCGGGGCCGCACAAGTCGATCGGCATGGTGTTCCAGGAGGAATCGACCTTTCCCTGGCGCAACGTCACCGACAATGTCGCCTTCCCGCTCGAGCTCATCGGCATGGCGCGCGACAAGCGCATCGAGCGCGCGCGTTATTTCATCGCGCTGGTCGGCCTCGACGGCTTCGAGAACCGCTATCCGGGCGAGTTGTCCGGCGGCATGCGCCAGCGCGTCTCGCTTGCGCGCACGCTCGCCTCCGAGCCGAAGATCCTGCTGATGGACGAGCCCTTCGCCGCGCTCGACGAGCAGACCCGGCTGTTGCTCGGCGACAAGGTGCTGCAAATCCAGCAGCAGTTGAAGCAGACGACGCTGCTGATCACCCACAACATCACCGAAGCCGTGCAAATGTCCGACCGCATTCTGGTGATGACCTATCGGCCCGGCAAGGTGAAGCGCATCGTCGACATCGACCTGCCGCGCCCGCGCACGTCGGAGATCGTCGGCAGCGAGGCCTTCGGCCGCTACGTCGCGCAGATCTGGAGCGACCTGCGCGAGGAGGCCAGCCGCGGCATGCGCGACGAGGAAAGCCACGCGCTGCACCATCACAGGGCCGGTTCATGACCGATATTGCCGTCCCCGCAGCGCGCCCGGCGCGCACCGACTTGGTCGCGCGCACCGTCGGCGTGACGGCGATCATCGTCGCCTTGCTGCTCGCCGAGCTGATGATCCGGGCCGGCCTCGTCAACCGTTTCATCGTCCCGCCGCCATCGGAGGTGATCGACGCCTTCTACCGGATCGTCACCCAAGAACATGTGTTCACCCGTTTTCTTGCGACCGCCGGCGAATGCCTGGTCGCCGGCGTGATGCTGACGCTGTTCGGCGTGTCCGGCGGCGTCCTGATGCACCGCTTCAAGCTGTTGCAGCAGGCCTGCGAAACTTGGGTCGCCTCAATCGCCGCGGCGCCGCTGGTCATCATGTACCCGCTGTTTCTGGTCGTCTTCGGGCGCAACGCGCTGACCATCATTATGATGGGCTTCATCTCCGGCCTGCCGCCCGCAATCCTGAAAACCATCGAAGGCATCGCCGCCACCCGCAAGGTGCTGGTCAATGTGGGCAGGAGCTTCAATCTCACGCCCGCGCAGCAGTTCTGGAAAATTTTGCTGCCGGCGGCGCTGCCGACCATTTTCGTCGGCGTGCGGCTCGGGCTGATCTTCGCGCTGATCAATGTCGTCGGCACCGAATTTTTGATCAGTTACGGCGGGCTTGGCGCGCTCATTGGCGATCTTGCCGAGCGCTACGATCTCGCCGGCACCTATGCCGCGATCTGCTTCGTCATTCTGGTGAGCGTGTTGTTCTTCCTGGTGCTGGAGAGGACCGAGCGATGGCTGAGACCGGTCGACTGAGTGCGGCCCGCGCGCGCCACTCCGCGGATCGGCGCGGTGGCGCTGCTGCGCATCGCCATCATCCTCACGCTGCTGGCGCTGTGGGAGTTCCTCTCCCATTCCGGCTGGCTCTACCGCGACGTGGTGCCCTCGCTGCTGTCGATCGCGCGCGCCATCGTCGATCTCATGTCGCATGCGGGCTATTATTACAATCTTGCCGTCACCGCCGGCGAGATTGGGCTTGCTTTGCTGATCGGCGGCGGCTCGGGCCTCGCTCGTCGGCATCGTGCTGGGCGCCAATCGCTTCCTGTCGAAGGCGTTCGAGCCCTATCTTTATTATCTCGGGCCCACGCCCAAGATCATCTTCCTGCCGATCGCCATCATGTGGTTCGGCGTCGACACGCCCTCCAAGATCGCGCTCGGCACGATTTCCTGCTTCTTTCCGGTGGCGCTCAGCGTCGCCGCCGGCATGCGCCAGATCGATCCCGTGCTGATCCGCGTCGGGCAAAGCTTCCGCGCCGGCGCGCTGCACATGGTGCTGAAGATCTATCTGCCGGCCATGCGTCATCCGATCATCAACGGCATGCGGCTCGGTTTCGGTTTTGCGTTGATCGGCACGCTGCTGGCCGAAACGCGCCTGTCGAACAAGGGTATCGGCTTTCTGATCATGCAGGCCAACTCGACCTTCGACATGCCGCGCATGTACGCCATGCTGATCGTGTTGTTCGTGCTGTCGATCGGCGCCAATGCGCTGATCGGCCGCCTCGGCGGCCTCGACAGCATCAAGCGCACTTAGGCAGGCGGCGGATCGAAGCCGCCTTGCGTCCAGACGGCGCGAACCTGACCATCGGTCATGAAGGCGATAAAGGCTTTGCCCGCGTCCGCGGCCGCGCTCTTGCTCGGTCACCGCGGCGCCGTAGATCGTGGTGAGCTGGATTGCGTCCGGCAGGGGACCGGCGAGGCTCAGGTTCGGGCTGATCACTTCGCTCTTCGGATAGAACCCGATCTCGGCCTCCCCGCTCGCCACCAGTTCGACGCCGCCGCGCAGCGCCGAGCGATGAATGACCTTTCCTGTCATGGCCTCCGCAATGCCAAGCGTTTCGATCAGCTTGCCCATGTGGGTGCCGCTCGGCGTTTCGCCAGGCGTCGCATGCGTAATAGCGCGGGCGGCAAGCATCGCTTGTTTGACCTTGTCGGGCGTCGAGAGATCCGGTTTCGACGCGCCGGCGCGCACGACTGCGTTGATGCCAACCAAGCCAAGAACGGCCCGGCCGTCGCGGGAAACGACGCCCTCTTTCTCGTAGGCATCGAGAATATTAGTCGGCATCACGAGGACATCGGCCTTCTCTCCGGCCGCGACTTTCTCGCGCAGCGCCGACATCACCGCAAAAATGTATTCGACCTTGTGGCCGGATTGCCGTTCGAACTGTGGCGTCAGTTGCTTGAAAATTTCTTGCGGCGCGCCGCCGCTGAAGACGCGCAGTGTGGCCATGGAAAACCTTACAGCTTGAACGTCTCGAGCGTGCCGGGGTGGAACAACTCTTCCACCGTGAGCAGCCGCGGCGACAGACCTTGCGAATGATGGTGCTTGAGGAAATTCTCCAGCGTCTTGCGATTGGCCTCGACGCCATAGGACCAGAAATCCTCGCCCATCAGCGCGCGCGCTTCCGCCAGCCGCTCCTCGACGAAGGGCAGCGTCACTTTGGTGGCCGACGTGTCGCTCAATAGCGTCGAGCGCCGCCTGCTTGGCCTGCTCGAAGGCCTTGAACACGGCGCCCGGCAGCCATGGATGTTTGTCCGCCAGTTCGCGCCGCACGCCGACCAGATGCATGATCGGGAAAATCCCGGTGCGCTTGAAATAGTCCTTGGCCGCCGCCACCGGATCGGCAAACAGCCAGCCGACATTCGGCGTGTCCTTCGGCAGCGACGGCGGGCGCGGCGCGATGAAGCCGTCGATGGCGCCATCCCGCAAGCAGCGCCGAGATCGACTGACCCTTCGGCGCGTTCTCGAGCTTGACGTCCGCCGGCAGCTTGATCGTGATCTTCTCCGGCCGGTCGGCGTCCTCGATGCCGCCGCGAACCCAATGAATGTCGGACGGCTTGACGCCGTGATCGTCCTGCAAGATGGCGCGCGCCCAGACATTGGCGGTCAATTGGTATTCCGGCACGCCGACCTTTTTGCCCTTCAGGTCGGCCGGCTTCTTGATGCGGTCGGTGCGCACATAGATCGAGGTGTGGCGGAAGGCGCGCGACACGAAGGCCGGCACGCCGACATAGGGGCAATTGCCCTGCGCGGTCTTGACCGTGAAGCTCGACAGCGACAATTCGCAGATGTCGAATTCGGCGTGGCGGAAGGCGCGGAAGAAAATTTCCTCCGGCGACAGCGTCATGCAGGCCGGCTGCACGCCGTCGATCTGCACCGAGCCGTCGATCAGCGCGCGCGTGCGGTCATAGGGGCCGACCGCGAGAGACAGTTTGAGCTTGGCCATGGACAACCCGGATGATTTCGTCCGGCGCAGTCATAGGCGAAACGGCGCGCGAAGGCAAAGCGCTCAGCTCGGCTGGCTCTTGAGGAAATCGCGGAAGCTGCCCTTCTCATAGGCCTTCTCGCGCACGAAACGGAAAAAGGCGAGGAAGTCGTCGGGCCGCAGATAGCCGGGCGCGCGCGCCACTTCGCGCTTTTGCGGCGCGAGATCGTTCATGCCCGCCGGCGCGTCCGGGAAGAACTGGAAGGTGGGCGTGAAGTGGATGGCGTATTTGGCGGCAAGCGCCTTTTCCGCCAATTCGGTGCCGTCGAAATCCTTCACCTTGCGGTCGCCGATGATGTTGAGCTGCAGCACCTCGAAATTCGCCTTGATGTAGTCGGCGATGCGCGGCTTGCGCGAAATTCACCAGATGCGTTTCGCGGCAATAGGGACAGCCGCGCAGCTCCCACATGATGACCAGGCGCTTGCCTGCCTTGTGCGCGGTGGAAAGATCGTCAGGCAAATCGAGAAAGCTGTCGAGGAACCAGGGCTCGGCGATCAGCCCCTCGGCGGTCAGCGCCGGCTCCTCGGCATGAGCGCGCGCCAACGCCAAAGCGCTGGCGGCGGCGCCCAAAAACAGCCCTCTGCGTGTCATTGACATCATAGTTCTCGCAAACCCACAGGCCCCGTATATATTCCCGCGTCTCTATATATTATCGCCGCAGCCAAGTCCGGTGCACCGTCATGTTGGGTTCCTATGCGCGCTTTGCAATGCTGGCCTTGATGCTGGCCTTGATGCCGGCCTTGGCGCTTTGGGCTGCCGGCCCGGCTTGCGCCGACGATCTCGCCGATTTCAATGCCGCGGTCGAGGCCGCCCAAGAGCATAACCGGGTGGCGCTCGGCTATCTGCGCACCGGCAATGGCGACCTTGCCGGGCTCGAAATCGACCGCCTGCGCGCGGCCTGGAGCAAGCTTGCCGCCGGCAAGCGGCCCGATGTGTTCAAAGACAGCGCGCTCTACGTCACGACATTGACCGATATCAGCATGCGTCTGGTCGCCGCCGACATGATGGTCAATTCCGGCCGGCTCGACCAAGCGCGCCAGGCGCTCGATGCCATGCGCGCCGATCTCTACGCCTTGCGCAAATCGGCCGGCATCGTGGTGCTGGCCGACTGCGTGCGCGACGCCAACGCCGCCATGGACGCGCTCATGCTCTACAACACGCGCGCACTCGACTGGAGCAAGCCGCAGACCGCCGCCGGCGTGGCGGAAAAATCCGCGGCCTATGAGAAAATACTCGACCGCTGCGAGGCGACGGCAAGCGAAGCGGTGCGCAAGCAGGGCGAATTCCGCCGCTTGATCGACGGCGCCAAAGAGGGCCTGGCGCTGATCCCGCAGGCGGTCAAGACGCACGATACTGGCTTGTTGCACCGCGTGCTGATCCAGCTGCGCTCGTTCGACAATCTGCTGGCGTTTCGCTTTGGCTAGCCGATCTTCCCGAGCGCCGGGAAGGTATCCACGAGCCAATTTGCGATCGCCGACATCTGCCCGGTAAAGATCAAGCACGCCGGCGATCACCAGCAGCGCGCCCATCGCCTTCTCGATCTGCCGCCAGCCGCGAGCGAAAGCGCGCGCTCCAGCGCATGAAGCCGTCGGCGAACGCGGCCGCCACCAGAAACGGCACGCCGATGCCGAGCGAATAAATGAATAGCAAACGCGCGCCCTCGCCTGCGCTGTCCTGCGCGCCCGCCATCAGCAAAATCGCGGCCAGCACCGGCCCGACGCATGGGCTCCAGCCGAAGCCGAAGGCAAGCCCGATCAGATAGCCGCCGATCAGCCCGGCCGGTTTCGCCGCCACCCCGATGCGGGCGGTGCGGTCGAGCAGCGGGATGCGGATCACGTGCAGGAAATGCAGGCCCATCAGAACGACGAGCACGCCCGCGAGATAGCCGAGCCAGACGAGATAGGCGCTCACCGCCTGCCCGATCAGCGAGGCGGTGGCGCCGAGCGCAACGAAGACGGTGGAAAAGCCGGCGACGAACACGAGTGCCGCGCCCAGCACCGACAGCCGCACCCGGGCCCGCTCTCCGCGCAGTTCCTCGATCGAGACGCCGCCCATATAGGCGAGATAAGGCGGCACCAGCGGCAGCACGCAGGGCGAGGCAAAGGACAACAACCCGGCCAGGAAGGCGCCGCCCGCCGTCACATCCAGACTCATCGCTGCACCCGCATCGACATAGATTTCGACATATTCGTGTTCTGTGATATATTGCGCGGCGATTCAAGCGCCCTATCTCGAGGTGCGGACGCCGCGATTGTCGGGCCGCGCCATCAGAGGATGAAACTAGCAGGCATGCCGCGCGCACTGGAATTTTTTTCTCGCCTTGCGCTGATCGGCGCTATGTTTATCGCTCTGGCCGCTTCGAGCGCGCGCGCCGCCGAGCTCGTGATGTTCGAGCAGGCCGGCTGCGCCTGGTGCGCGGCCTTCGACCGCGACATCGGATCGATCTACGATAAAACCGAAGACGGCTTGCGCGCGCCGCTGCGACGTGTCGATATCGCCCAGCCGCTGCCGGCGGACCTTGCCTTCCTTCAGGTCGAAAGGCTGACCCCGCTGTTCGTGCTGGTCGACAAGGGCGGCGAAATCGGCCGCATTCGCGGCTATGGCGGCCGGGACATGTTTTGGATGCAGCTCTACACGCTGATGCAGAAACTCGACGCGGCCAAAACGGGTGGAGAACGCGCGCGCGACATTGAGAGACCGTTGCGCGCGAAGATTTGATACCCTGTGGTGTGAGGCTGCCGGAACAAGATTATTGGTGTCGCGATGGAATTGCATCGTCTGGCGTACGGTCTCGCGATCGAACGATATCGAACGCATGGCGAGCAACTCCAAGCGCGCGTGCGAATTTCTCAAGGCGCTGGCGCATGAAAGCCGGCTGATGATGCTGTGCATCCTGGCCGAGGGCGAGAAGTCGGTGAGCGAGCTGGAGGACCACCTCGGGCTGCGCCAGCCGACGGTGTCGCAGCAGCTCGCGCGCCTGCGCGCCGACGGCCTGGTCGCCACCCGCCGCGACGGCAAGACGATCTACTACAGCGTTGCCAGCGACGAAGCGCGCATCGTCATCGGCGCCATTTACGACGTGTTCTGCCGCAAGCCGCGCAAGCGCTGAGTTCGCCGGTCAGTCCGCGACGCCCGCGTCGATCATCCGCGCCAGCGCAATCCCGATACAGCGATAGCCGGCCGCCGAATTGTGCAGGCCGTCCCAGAACACCAAGCCTTTGACGCCGGCCGCGCGCGCACGCTGCATGATAAGATAGCGTGGAAAGAGACCGACCCCCTCCTCGCGCGCGATGTCACCGATCATCGTCTCCATTTCGATGCGCGAATGTTTGGCGCGCACCGCCGGCGAATCTTGCAGGTCCATCAGGATCACGTCGATGCCTGCTTGCTTGAGCTGCCGCACGCCGTTGCGCAGCCGACATCGCCGCGCCGCTGGCAATGCCGCGCCATAGCACATCATTGGTGCCGATCTGCCACACGACAAGGTCCGGCCGGTAATGCAGCACGGCCTTGTCGATCCGGGCGAGGTCTGCGCCGAGCGTGGCGAAGACGCGTCCACTGTTGATCACGGTGATGCGAAGCGATGGATGGCGGCGCGACAGCTCGCCTTTCATCGCCGCCGGAAAGCTACGCCCGAATCCGCCGAAACCGGACGTGGATGACGAGCCGAGCGCAACGATCGTGAGCGGCTGGCTGGCGCGCAACTTCGTTCGCGTGTGCGGCAGCGCCGCGCCGAGATCCATGGGCGCGGCGATGGCCAGACAGCGCTCGATATTTGTCGGCCCGCCCGCGGCGGCTGCGCCCCCGCAACCGAAAACAATCAAAAAGGTTCCGACCATGCCGAGAGCGGCGGCGCGTTGCATCCTAGGCGACCGCCAGGTCAGCCAGGCGCAGCTGCACGCGCGCCTCGCCCTGCCAGCGGTCGACGGCGATATTGCCGGCCGCATGCACGGCGCGGCCGCGGTTGTCGATGAGCGCTTTGCCAAGCGGCGTGCCGACGGCGCGAAAGGCGATGGCATTGACGAATTTGCCGTCGCCCGATTTCAGCCGCACGCGGATGTGGTTCTCGCCCACCGGATCGGCATAGGCGATTGTATGCGCCGGCAGCGCCAGCAGCGGCTCGGGATTGCCGGCACCAAAGGGACCTGCGCGCGCCAGGAGCTCGGCGAGCGCGAGGTTGAAGCCGCCCGCGCTCACCGCGCCGTCGATCAGCAGCGCGCGCTCGCGCCGCGCGGCCTCGACCGATGCGGCCAATGTGTCTTCGAGGAAGGCGCGGAACGGCGCCAGCGCGTCTTTGCGCAGCGTCACCCCGGCGGCCATGGCATGACCGCCGCCCTTGATGAGCAAGCCCTCGCGCACCGCCTGGCGCACCGCGCGGCCGAGATCGACGCCGGCGATGGAGCGGCCCGAGCCGGTGCCCAAACCCGTACCTGAGCCGCCGGGATCGAGCGCGATGGCAAAAGCCGGACGGCCGTAGCGCTCCTTCAGCCGCGCCGCCACCAGCCCGACCACGCCGGCGTGCCAGCCTTGCTGAGCGGTCACCACCACCGCGCCCTTCTCTTCGATGCCGAGCGCGGCCATCGCCTCGGCTTCCGCCTGTTCGAGCGTCGATGCTTCAAGCGCGCGCCGCTCATGATTGAGGCGGTCGAGCTCGGCGGCAATGCGGGCGGCTTCCGTGGCGTCCTCCTCCAGCAGCAGCCGCACGCCGAGATCGGCGCGGCCGATGCGGCCGCCGGCATTGATGCGCGGGCCGAGCAGAAAGCCGAGATGCCAGGGCTCGGGCGGGCCGGACAGGCGCGATACGTCCATCAGCGCGGTCGCGCCCACATGCTCGCGCCTTCTCAGCGCGATCAGCCCCTTGCCGACGAAGGCGCGGTTCAAGCCGGTCAGCGGCACGACATCGGCGACGGTGCCGAGCGCGACCAGATGCAGCAACGAGAGCAGATCGGGCTCGGCGCGCGTACCGCTCCAGAAATTGCGCCG
This sequence comes from uncultured Alphaproteobacteria bacterium, assembly GCA_963742375.1. Taxonomy (GTDB): domain Bacteria; phylum Pseudomonadota; class Alphaproteobacteria; order Rhizobiales; family Xanthobacteraceae; genus Pseudolabrys. The sequence continues at coordinate 133,566 of CAVULP010000003.1, read as the reverse complement.
GCGCAGCTCGCGCGCGACCGCGACCAGCGTGACAAACACCAGACCGACCGCCGCCAGCTGCCCGAGGCCGGACAAATCGTCGGCGCGGTTCGGATTGACGATGGCCGCCGCCTTCGGCAATTCCTCGTCGGCCTGATGATGGTCGATGACGACGGTGTCGAGGCCGAGCTTGGCCGCCTCCGCCAGCGGCTCGAGGCTGGTGGTGCCGCAATCGACCGTCACCAGAAGCTTGACGCCTTTGTCGGCAAACGAGCGGATCGCCTCCACGTTCGGCCCATAGCCCTCGAAGATGCGGTCGGGGATATGCACGATCGGATCGAGACCGCAATCGCGCAGATAGCGGCAGAGCAATGCCGCCGACGTCGCGCCGTCGACATCGTAGTCGCCGAAGATCGCGACCGGCTCGCCGCGCGTGATCGCGTCGCAAATGCGTAACGCAGCCGGCTCCATGCCGGTCAGCGTGTACGGGTCGGGCATCAGCCGCCGGATGCTCGGATCGAGAAATGCTTGCGCCTCGTCCGCCTCGACCCCGCGCCCGGCCAGGACGCGCGCCAGCAATTCCGGCAGGCCGTGCCGTTGCGCGATCGTGAGCGCCCGCGCCTGCCCGCGCGCGTCCAGCCGGTCGCGCCAGGCGCGATCCGACGCCGAGCGCGCAACGCCGAGAAAAAAGTGTTCGTCGGAATTCGACGCCACTGCCGGCACTGCCATGGCCATAATCCCACGCGTTCGCCCGCGCGACCCGAATCGGATGCCAGATGATCGCGTGATCTTGGACCAAGCCCGGCGTCCACGCCAGCTTGGATCGGCCGTCAGTCTTTATAGCCGTGCTTCTGCAAGATCGCGCGCATTCTGTCGTTCAACTCGCCTTGAAAGGCCTGCATGCGCGGCGCCAACTGTGTGCCGACGTCGGCCATCACTTTCGGCATTTCATGCAGCGCCTTCGTCCCGGTCGGCGATTTATAGAAGGCCACCATCTCGCGCAGCTCCTTGGCGCTGAAATGGCGGGCATAGACCGCCGGCGCATTCTTCATCACGTCGGCGGTGAACGACGTCACCGTGCGCTCGAATTCGCCGCGCATTTCGGTCAAAGTCGCGGCATCGACCTTGCCGCCGAATTGCCGCTCGATCGTGGGCCAAATCTGCGCGGTCATGGCGCTAGTGATCTGGCCCATGGTATCGCCGGTCACGATGGCCGCAAGCTCGCGTGCCGCGGCCAAGGCTTCCGGCGAGCCGGCGTCCTGCGCCCGCGCTGGAAGCGCCAGGCAGGCGGCCAGCACAATCATTGCAGCCAAACGCTTCATCATTTTCCCTTTCGCCGTCCAGCGGCGCGATCAATCGAGATAGAATTTGTCGAACTGCCGGTGCTCGGCCAGCACGCGCCGCACGGTGCCGGTGACCGAGCGCATCACCACCGTTTCGGTCTCGATCACGTCCTTGCCGAATTTCACGCCGGTGAGCATCGCGCCGCTGGTCACGCCGGTGGCGGCGAACAGGCAGTCGCCGCGCACCATGTCCTCGATATTGTATTTCTTCTTGGGGTCCTTGATGCCCATCTTGATCGTGCGCTCGCGCAGCTCCTCGGTGTCGATGACGAGCCGCGTCTGCATCTGCCCGCCGATGCAGCGCAAGGCCGCCGCCGCCAGCACGCCTTCCGGCGCGCCGCCGATGCCGAGATAGATGTCGATGCCGGTCTTCGGCTCCGCGCAATGGATGACGCCGGCGACGTCGCCGTCGCTGATCAGGCTGACCGCGGCGCCGAGTCTTGCGGATCGCGGCGATCATGTCGGCGTGGCGCGGCCGGTCGAGCAGAATGGCGGTGATCTCCGACGGCTTGACGCCCTTGGCCTTGGCCAGCCGGATGATGTTCTCATCCGCCGGCGCATCGAGATCGATGGTGCCCTTCGGATAACCCGGACCGATGGCGATCTTCTCCATGTAGCAATCCGGCGCGTGCAGCAGCGTGCCGGCGTCCGCCATGGCGAGCGTGGCGATGGCGCCCGGCATGTTCTTGGCGCACAGCACGGTGCCTTCGAGCGGATCGACCGCGATATCGACCTTCGGCCCCTGCTTGTTGCCGACCTTCTCGCCGATGAACAGCATCGGCGCCTCGTCGAGTTCGCCCTCCCCGATCACCACGGTGCCGTCGATCGGCAGCTTGTTGAGCTCGCGCCGCATGGCGTCGACCGCGGCCTGATCGGAGGCCTTGTCCTTGCCGCGCCCGCGCAGGCGCGCGGCGGAGACCGCGGCGCGCTCGGTCACGCGCACGATCTCGATAGTGAGAATGCGCTCCAGCAGGTATTCGGGCTGGACGGTGATTGACGCCATTGAAAACTCCCCTCGCCGGCCTCTAATTCTTCTCGATCCGGATCACTTGCGGCCGGCCTGAGATCACCCTATCGCGCCCCACCGCGGCAAGGGCCTTGCGCACGGCGTCCTCGTTGGTGGCGTAGGTGATGAGGATAACGGGGACGGAGCCGCCTTTGGTTTCGCTCTCGGAGGCGCCTTTGCGCTGCCGCTGCACGATCGATTCCAGCGAAATCTCCTGTTGCGCGAGCCGCTTGGCGATTGTGGCCGCGGTTCCCGGCTTGTCGCGCGCGAGCAGGCGGATGTAGTAGCCGCCCTCGTGGCGCTGCATCGGCGCCTTGCGCACGCTTTTGAGCCGCGCCACGGGCCGCCCGAACGGCCAACAAAACGCGGGCATGCCCGCGTTTGCACGCTTGGATGCGCAAGTCGGGTAGACCCGACTTGCGTGCGCGAGCCGCGCGCGATGTCGGCGATGTCGGAGACCACGGCCGACGCGGTCGCTGCCCCGCCGGCGCCGGGGCCGACCAGCGTGAGCGGCGCCATGCCCTCGGCATCGATGGTCACCGCATTGGTCACGCCCATCACCTGGGCGATCGAACTATCCTTGCGCACCATGGTCGGATGCACGCGCTGCTCGATGCCTTTCGGCGTCCGCACCGCCACGCCCAAGAGCTTGACGCGATAGCCGAGCTCGTCGGCGGCGGCGAGGTCGGCCGGCGTGATCGAGGAAATGCCTTCGACATAGATCGCGCTCTGCTCGACGCGGGTGCCGAAGGCAAGGCTCGCCAGGATCGCGAGCTTCTGCGCGGTGTCGTGGCCCTCGATGTCGAAAGTCGGATCGGCCTCGGCATAGCCGAGCCGCTGCGCCTCCTTCAGGCAATCGGCGAACGGCAGGCTCTCCTGCTCCATGCGGTCAGGATGTAATTGCAGGTGCCGTTGAGGATGCCGTAGATGCGCTGCACCGCATTGCCGGCAAAGTCCTTCGCGCAACGTCTTCACGATCGGGATGGCGCCGCCGACCGCCGCCTCGAAATTGAGCGCGACGCCGTGCTTCTCGGCGAGCGCCGCAAGCTCGACGCCGTGCTTGGCGAGCAGCGCCTTGTTGGCGGTGACCACCGATTTGCCGGCGCTGAGCGCGGCTTCGACCGCGCGCTTGCGCCGGATCGCCGGCGCCGCCGATCAGCTCGACGAACACGTCGATGCCGGGATCGCGCGCAAGCTCGACCGGATCGGCAAACCATTGCGCACGCCGCGCAAATCGACGCCGCGGTCCTTGGCCTTGCTGCGCGCGCAGACCGCGACGATCTCGATGCGCCGCCCGCAGCGCAGGCTCAGCGCCTCGCGCTGATGCGCGACCTGCGCGAGCAAGGCCGAGCCGACCGTGCCCAGTCCGGCGACACCTACTTTGAGGGGAGCGGCCATGACGCTTTCGAAAACTGTCAGCGCGCCGTGGCGAGCGGGACGACGTTGTGCAGCTGCTCGGGCGCGGTTTCCAGGAAACGGCGGATATTGCGCGCGGCCTGGCGGATGCGCTGCTCGTTCTCCACCAGCGCGATGCGCACATGGCCTTCGCCATATTCGCCGAAGCCGATGCCGGGCGACACCGCGATCTCCGCCTTCTCGACCAGGAGCTTGGAGAACTCGACGCTGCCGATGGTCTTGAACGGCTCCGGCAGCGGCGCCCAGGCAAACATCGAGGCGCGCGGGGCTGGCACGTGCCAGCCGGCGCGGCCGAAGCTTTCCACCAGCACGTCGCGCCGGCGCTTGTAGGTCTCGCGCATCTCGTTGATGCAGTCGTCGGGCCCGTTGAGCGCGGCGGTCGCGGCCACCTGGACCGGCGTGAACGCGCCGTAGTCGAGATAGGACTTCACGCGCGCCAGCGCCGCGATGATGCGCTCGTTGCCGACCGCAAAGCCGATGCGCCAGCCCGGCATCGAATAGGTCTTCGACATCGAGGTGAACTCGACCGCGATGTCCATCGCGCCCGGCACCTGCAGCACCGACGGCGGCGGATTGTTCGTCGAAATAGACTTCCGCATAAGCGAGATCGGACAGCACGAGGATGCTCGTGCTTCTTCGCGAAGGCGACGAGATCCCGGTAGAAGTCGAGGCTCGGCCACATAGGCGGTCGGATTGGCCGGATAGCAGACCACCACCGCGATCGGCTTCGGGATCGAATGGATGATCGCGCGCTCGAGCGTGTGAAAGAAATTCGGCGTCGGCTCCGACGGCACCGAGCGGATCGCGCCGCCCGCCATCAGGAAGCCGAAGGCGTGGATCGGATAGCTCGGATTGGGCACCAGCACGACGTCGCCGGGCGCGGTGATCGCCTGCGCCACGTTGGCGAAGCCTTCCTTGGAGCCGAGCGTGGTGACGATCTGGGTCTCCGGATTGAGCTTCACGCCGAAGCGGCGTTCGTAATAGGTCGCCTGCGCGAGGCGCAGCCTGGGGATGCCGCGCGAGGCCGAATAGCGGTCGGTGCGCGGCTTGCCCAGCGTCTCCTTGAGCTTGTCGATGACGTGCTGCGGCGCCGGCAAATCGGGATTGCCCATGCCGAGATCGACGATGTCGGCGCCCGCATTGCGGGCGCGCGCCTTGGCCCGGTTCACCTCCTCGAACACGTAAGGCGGCAAGCGGCGGATGCGGTAGAATTCGTCCATCGTCTCAAACCCTAAGGACCGGCTGCCCGTCTCGAAAGCCGGCCGGCATGACCCCGGCAGGCTTTTATCACGGGTTGGTCTTGGCGCCAGTATTCTGGCCGGTCTGGGCGGGGGCCGGCTTCTTTTTGACGGCCTTTTTTGCCGGCTTTTTGTCCTGCGGCGGCGTGCCTTCCTGGCGGTCGCGCAGTGCGTTGAGCTCCCGTTCCAGCCGGTATTGCTGGTCTTCGGTCATCGGCTCGGTCGAACGCGGCGGCGGCATGTCGTGCACGGCCGGGTACTGGTAGGGCGTCGTCGGCGGCGGCGGGGCGCCGGCCGGCAGCCCGCCCAGGCTTTGCGGCAATTGCTCGCCCAGCGGGCCGGCCGAACAGCCGGTCAGCGAGGCGGCAACCGCAAAGGCCGCCAAAAGCGATCGTCCGAGCGTCGTCCGCATGCTCCGCAAGACCTGCCGGCTGAACGGGAAATCCATGTTGACTCAATGAATTATAGCATAACCCGGCTAGCCGGCTAATATGGCGGCAGCAAGATCGGCGGCCGTGGTGAATGCCGCTTGCGGGGCGTCACGACTGCGCGAAACGATGCGGCTAAAATCCGCCTTGCGATGAGGCACGGTCCGGGCCACTTGAAGGGCGGGAACTTCACGCGCATGGACAAGCCCACCAACGAACCGGCAAAAATCGGCACCGTCGATGTCGAGGTGTTCTCGCGCAACCTTGCCCGGATGATCGAGGAAGGCGGCAAGGCGCTCGCCGCCTACATGAAGCCGCGCGAGGACGGCGAGATCAAAGGCGACCTGACCAACGACGTCACCGACGTGGTCAAGACCGTCGGCCAGGTGGCGGAATACTGGCTGTCCGACCCCAAGCGCGCGTTCGAACTGCAGACCAATCTCGGCCGCGCCTATCTCGATCTGTGGGCGGGCGCGGTCAAGCGCATGGCCGGCGAGCCGACGAGCCCCGTCGCCAGCCCCGACCCGCGCGACAAGCGCTTTGCCGATCCGGAATGGTCGCAGAACCAGTTCTTCGATTTCCTCAAGCAGGCCTATCTGCTCACCGCCAATTGGGCCGACCATCTGGTCAAGGACGCCGACGGCATCGACGAGCACACGCGCGCCAAGGCCGCCTTCTACGTCAAGCAGATCGCCAACGCGATCTCGCCGTCGAATTTCGTGCTGACCAATCCGGAACTGCTTGCGCGAGACGCTCTCCTCCAATGCCGAGAACCTGGTGCGCGGCATGCACATGCTCGGCGAGGACATCAAGGCCGGCCACGGCAATTTACGCATCCGCCAGTCCGATCCGTCGCAGTTCGAGGTCGGCAAAAATCTCGCGCTCACGCCCGGCAAGGTCGTCTTCCAGAACGATCTGATCCAGCTCATCCAATACGAGGCGACCACCCAGGACGTGCTCAAGGCCCCGCTGCTGATCGTGCCGCCCTGGATCAACAAATTCTACATTCTCGACCTGACGCCGGAGAAATCCTTCATCAAATGGTGCGTCGATCAAGGCATCACGGTGTTCGTGGTGTCGTGGGTCAATCCCGACGCGCGCCAGGCCGCAGAAGACCTTCGAGCAATATATGCGCGAGGGCGTGATCGCCGCGTTCGACGCCATCGAGCAGGCGACCGGCGAGACCAAGGTCAACGCCATCGGCTATTGCGTCGGCGGCACGTTGCTCGCGATCACGCTCGCATACCTTGCCGCCAAGAAGCGGACCGCCTGCGCTGTCGGCCACTTTTTTCGCGGCGCAGGTCGATTTCACCTATGCCGGCGACCTGTTGGTGTTCGTCGACGAGGAGCGCATCAAGCAGCTCGAAGAGCACATGAAGGAGCAGGGCTATCTGGAAGCCTCGCAGCATGGCCAACGCCTTCAACCTGCTGCGCTCCAACGACCTGATCTGGCCCTACGTCGTCAACAACTACCTGCGCGGCAAGAAGCCGTTCGCCTTCGACATTCTCTACTGGAATTCCGATGCCACCCGCATGCCGGCGGCCAATCATTCGTTCTATCTGCGCAACTGCTATCTCGAAAACCGGCTGACCAAAGGCGAGATGGAGATCGGCGGCATCACGCTCGATCTGCACAATGTGAAGGTGCCGGTCTACAATCTCGCCACCCGCGAAGACCATATCGCGCCGGCGAAATCGGTGCTGTTCGGTTCGCAATATTTCGGCGGCCCGGTGAAATTCGTCCTCGCCGGCTCCGGCCACATCGCCGGCGTGGTCAATCCGCCGGGCAAGCCGAAATATCAATACTGGACCGGGGCGAAGCCCGCCGGCAGCGATATCGACACGTGGGTCAAGCGCGCCAAGGAGCATCCCGGCTCCTGGTGGCCGGACTGGTTCGCATGGCTCAAGGCGCAAGACGGCGAGACAGTGCCGGCGCGCAAGATCGGCGGCGGCAAGCTTAAAGCCATCGAGGACGCGCCGGGCTCATATGTGAAGGTCAGGAGCTGGGCTTAAAGCCCCGTCCAATGACCATCCTGCACGCGCTGCTATCGATCGCCTCCGGCAGCCTGGTCGGCTTCTCGCTCGGCCTGGTCGGCGGCGGCGGATCGATCCTGGCGGTGCCGCTGCTGGTCTATGTGGTGGGGGTGCCCTCCCCGCATATCGCCATCGGCACCAGCGCCATCGCCGTTGCCGTCAGCGCCGCCGCCAATCTCGCCGGGCATTCACGCGCCGGCACGGTCAAATGGCGCTGCGCGGCGGTGTTCGCGCTTTCGGGCATCGTGGGCGCGGCGGCCGGCGCCCATATCGGCAAATCGGTCGACGGCCACCGGCTGCTGGCACTGTTCGGCGTGCTGATGGTGGTGGTGGGCGTAACGATGCTGCGGCCGCGCAAGTCGGGCGGCGATCCCGACGTCAAGCTCACGCGCGCGACCATGCGCAAGCTCTTGCCGCTGCTGATCGGCATCGGCTTTGCGGTCGGCGCCTTGTCCGGTTTCTTCGGCATCGGCGGCGGCTTCCTGATCGTGCCCGGGCTGATGGGCGCCACCGCCATGCCGCTGATCAATGCCATCGGCTCGTCGCTGGTCGCGGTCACCGCCTTCGGGCTGACCACCGCGGCGAGCTACGCCGTCTCCGGCCTGGTCGATTGGCCGTTGGCCGCGCTGTTCATCGTCGGCGGCGCGCTCGGCGGATTGCTCGGCATCAGGCTCGCCCGCCATCTCGCCGGACATAAACACGCGCTCACGCTCACGTTCTCCGGCATCATCATCGTCATCGGTATCTACGTCATCGTGCGCGCGATAATGGGCGCGTGACGTCTGCGGGCCGCGACAAGCGCGCCGTCATCCATTATGCTTGCAGCCGTCAACATTTTCATGCCGGGGAATGGCGATGTCCAAAGAACTGTTCTGGTTGACGCTGACGGTGATCCTCACAGGCCTGTTGTGGGTCCCTTACATCCTCGACCGCGCTTACGTGCGCGGGCTGATGGGCGCGATGGCCAACCCATCGCCCAACGACCGGCCGCAATCGGCCTGGGCGCAGCGCCTGCAGAAGGCGCACGACAACGCGGTCGAAAACCTGGTGCTGTTTGCCGCTTTGGTGCTGACGCTGAACGTCATGCACCACTCGACGCAAAGCACGGTGCTGGCCTGCGCGGTCTATTTCTGGGCGCGGCTGGCGCATGCCGTCATCTATGCACTGGGCTTACCCGTTTTGCGCACGCTCGCCTTCACGGTCGGCTTCCTGGCGCAGGCGGCGTTGGTGCTGGCGGTGTTCGGCAAGCTGTGAAGCGCGCATCCTACCGCTGACTCGTCATGGCCGGGCTTGTCCCGGCCATCCACGCCTTTCTAGGGCGTGGACTCATAATCAGAAGGCCAAATGTCGACTTGGATGCGCCGTCGAAAGTCCGCTTTCGGGGGTAAAGCGGACATGCCCCGTACATCGCGGAATGTCCGCTTCTGACCCAACAGCGACATTGGCTGTGCACTGCGGCCATGGTTTTGATGCCGGTTTCAGCCCCTATCTAAGACCTCGTTTGAGCCGATAAGATGATGTCTCTTGAGCTTGGAGGCGGACATGCAGCGGCGCGAGTTCATCACGCTTCTTAGCGGCGCGGCGGCGGCCTGGCCGTTGGCCGCGCGTGCGCAGCAGACGGCAATGCCGGTAGTAGGCTTCCTCCACATCTTGCCGCCAGAAGACGTGCCGGCGGCGTGGCTGGCCGGGTTCCGGCAAGGTCTCAAGGAAGCAGGCTTCGTCCAAGGCCAGAACGTGGCGATCGAGTTTCGCTGGGCGAACGGTCACCCTGAGCGGCTGCCCGGCTTGGCCGCCGAACTCGTTGACCGCAAGGTCGCCGTGATCTTCGCCGCCGGGGGCAATAGTCCAGCGAAAGCGGCAAAGGCGGCGACCACCACGATCCCTGTTGTTTTCCTCACTGGTGGCGATCCGGTTAAAGCCGGCATAATTGCGAGCCTTAATCGACCCGGAGGAAATTTGACCGGTGTGAGCTTGCTTGGGACCGAATTGGAAGCCAAGCGTTTCGGGCTTCTCAATGAGATTGTTCCCGGAACTGCGACGATTGGCATTCTGGTAAACCCGATTTTTCCGGACGCCAATCTCCAGGTGCGCGCTTTGCAGGAAGCCGCAGACGCGACCAAACGCAAAATATCTATTGTGCAAGTTAACTCGGCCAAGGAAATTGACGCTGCCATCGCGGCCTTTGCTCAACAAGGGGCCGCCGCACTCCAGATCGCACAGGCCCCCTTCTTTACTGGCCGACGCGAGCAGATCGTGGCATTGGCGGCCCGATATCGACTACCTGCTATCTATCCTCACCGCGGCTTTACAAGCATTGGCGGTCTCATCAGTTACGGCACCGACTTTGCGGACGGCTTTAGGCAGACAGGCACTTACGTCGGAAAAATTCTCAAAGGTTCCAAGCCTGGCGACCTGCCGGTCACCCAACCGACCAAGTTTGACTTCGTCATCAACCTCAAGACCACCAAAGCGCTTGGCCTCACGGTGTCACCGCAACTTATTGCCAGCGCCGACGAGGTGATTGAATAACGATACTGTTTGCTGCGGTGCGTTGGTCGCTATTGGCACATAGCGGACATTCCAACGCATGAGCGTAATGTCCGCTCTTGGGGGTAAAGCAGACATTGGCTAAGCGCTGCTCGCGAGCCTCAATTTATGAGTGCACGCCCTAGTCAAAAAGCAAGACGTGGGCGCCCGGCACAAGCCCGGGCATGACGGCGGAATGACCGTCCGCTCATATCAAGATTGCGGCGCCGCCCGCTCCACGATCGCGGCGAGATCGGCGCCGCGCGGCAGCAGGCCGAAGGCCGAGCTGTCGCCGGCGAGCCGGCTGGCGCAGAAGGCGTCCGCGACGTAAGCCGGCGCGTGCTTGACGAGCAGCGCGCCTTGCAAGCCCAGCACCAGGTCGCGCGTCAGCGCGCGCGCTTGGCGCTCGTCATTGCGCTCGGGCGCCGCCAGCCGCGCCATGAGCTTGCCGGCAAAGCCTTTAAGCCGCGCATCGCCGCCGCCGTCGAGCTCGGCGCGCAGCACCTCGCCCGCATCCTTCGTGCGGCCGATGGCGCGCAACATATCGAGGCACATGACGTTGCCGGAGCCTTCCCAGATCGAATTGACCGGCGCCTCGCGGTAGAGCCGCGGCATGATGCTGTCCTCGATGTAGCCGGAGCCGCCCAGCACCTCCATCGCCTCTTGCGTGACCGCCGGCGTGCGCTTGCAGATCCAGAACTTGCCCGCCGGCGTCACCACCCGGCGGATGACTTGTGCTGCCACGTCGGCCGTGTCGGCCTCGTCATAGGCGCGCGCCAGGCGGAAGGTGAGCGCGGCGGCAGCTTCCGATTCGAGCGCGAGGTCGGCCAGCACATTGGTCATCAGCGGCTGATCGATCAGCTTCTTCTGGAATGCCGTGCGGTGGCGCGCGTGATGGATCGCCTGCGCGACCGCCTGGCGCATCAATCCCGACGAACCGATGCAGCAGTCGAGCCGCGTGTAATTGCTCATCTCGATGATGGTCGGGATGCCGCGCCCCTCCTCGCCGACCAGTTGCGCATAGGCGCCGAAAAATTCCACCTCGCTCGACGCATTCGATTTGTTGCCGAGCTTGTCCTTCAGGCGGTTGATCTGCAGCGCGTTGCGCGTCCCGTCCGGCGTCCAGCGCGGCATCAGGAAACAGCTCAAGCCCTTCGGACTTTGCGCGAGCACGAGGAAAGCGTCGCACATCGGCGCCGACAGAAACCATTTATGCCCATGCAGGCGGAAGGCCCCGTCCGCGGGCTCCGCGCGCGTGGTATTGGTGCGCAAATCCGAGCCGCCCTGGTTCTCGGTCATGCCCATGCCGACGAGCGCGGACGTCTTTTCGCCCATCGGAACAAAGCGGCGGTCGTAATCGCGCGAATAAATCTTCGGCAGCCATTGCTTGGCGATGTCCGGCGACTGCTTGAGCGTCGGCACCGAGCCGTAGGTCATGGCGATCGGGCAATAAACGCCGCTTTCGATCTGCGTGAGCATGTAGGTGCCGGCCGCGCGCGCCACATGGGCGCCCGCTTCGGGCTTGGCCCAAGGGCTCGAATGCAAGCCGGCGCGCAGCGCAATCGCCATCAACTCGTGCCAAGCGGGGTGGAACTCGACCTCGTCGATGCGGTGCCCGTAGCGGTCGAGCGCGTGCAGCACCGGCGGATTGGTGTTGGCGTCGAAGCCGAGCTTGACCGTCTCCGGCTTGCCGAGCGTCGCGCCCAGCGTGCTCAAGCCATCCGCGGCCCAGCCTGCGCGCTCGCGCTTGACCGCCTCGCGCAAGGCCGCATCGCTGGCGAACACATTATAGGGCTCGAGCGGCGGCGGCTGGTTGTCGACCTCGAACATGGGATTCCCCGTCATTCCGGGACGCCGCGCCGAAGCGCCGTCAGGCGCGTAGGCGGGCGGACCCGGAATCCAGAAGCAGACTCAGGGATTGTATCTGGATTCCGGGTTCGCGGCCTAAAGGCCGCGCCCCGGAACGACGTCAGGGAAACAGCGCCACCTGCTCCAGCCCCATCGTTTCCGGCCAGCCCATCACCAGGTTCATGTTCTGGATCGCCTGGCCGGAGGCGCCCTTCACCAGATTATCCAGCGCCGAAACGATAATGGCGCGTCCGGGGATGCGGTCCTTGGCGACCCCGATGAAGGTCATATTGGAGCCGCGCACATGCCGCGTCTGCGGCGTTTCGCCGAACGGCAGCACATGCACGAAGGGTTCCTTCATGTAAGTCTTTAAAAGTATCGCATGAAGGTCTTCCGGCGTGCGCCCGCGCCGGCCCCGTACGTAGATGGTTGAGAGAATCCCCCGGTTCATCGGCACCAGATGCGGGGTGAAGCTGACGACCACCTCCCGGCCGGCGGCAAGCGAAAATTCCTGGTCGAGCTCGGCCATGTGCCGGTGGTGGCCGACGCCATAGGCGTTGAAGCCTTCCGAGACTTCCGAGAACAGCATGGCTTCCCGCGCCGCCCGGCCCGCCCCGGTCATGCCGGACTTGGCGTCCACCACGATCTCGTCGAGATCGATCGCCTTGGCCTTGATCAGCGGGATCAGCGGCAGCTGCGCGCAGGTCGTGTAGCAGCCGGGGTTGGCGATCAGCCGCGCGTGCCTGATCTCGCGCCGGTGGATTTCGGTCAGGCCGTAGACCGCCTCCTTCTGCAGCTCGGGGGCGTGGTGCTCGTGGCCGTACCATTTCGCGTATGCCGCCGGATCCGCCAGCCGGAAGTCGGCCGACAGATCGACCACCTTGGTGGCCGGCGCCGCGGCGAGCAGCGCCTTGATCACGGTCTGCGTCGTCGCGTGCGGCAGCGCGCAGAAGGCGACATGCAAGTCGGCTTTGGCCCAGTCGATGCCGTCGATGGCGGTCAGCGTCGGTAGGTTAAACGGCGAGAACTGCGGAAACACCTCGCGCATGGCCTTGCCGGCGCTGCGCTCGGCGGTCAGCAGCACGATCTCGGCGCGCGGATGACGCAGCAGCATGCGCACCAGCTCCGCGCCGGTGTAACCGGAGGCGCCGAGAATGCCGATCCTGGCTTTGGTGGCCATCGCCGAATTCCTCATCCAGAGTCTTAAAGGACTACCGGAGCAAGGCCAACAGCGCGGATGTTAGCAGGGGAAAAGCGCCGCGGGCCTGATGTCCGGCGGCACGGGAACGACGATTACGACGCGCGCCCGTGCCGTGGTGGCACGGCGGCGGCGGAGCCTCGAAACTGCAATAGGCGTCGTCATGGGGCGCGATATAAGGCGCCCGCGCCCGGGGGTCAAGACGCGCCTAAAACAAGAAGGCCGCCGAGAACCGACGGCCTTCCCGTCGCGAACGATGTCCGGTCTTAGCCGTTCGGATCCCAAGCCACCGGCACCATCTCGAACCCGTTGGCGGTCTTTTCCACGTGCCCGACGCACGGGTACGGGAAATGATAGCCCGACACGATCATCTTCTCCGCCGACGCCATGTCGTAGAACTTCTTGCGCGTCTCGATGGTCTGGGCCGGATCGTTGTCGAAGACGGCCTGCCAGGTCGGATGCTTGCATGAACAGCGACGGGCACATTTGAGACGTCCGACTGCACCAGCATCTTCTTGGCGCCCGAGGCCACCACGAACGACATATGCCCCGGCGTGTGGCCGGGCGTGAAGATCGAGGTAATGCCCGGCGCCACTTCCTTGTTGGCGTCGTAACGCGTCACTTTCAACCCGGCCATCATTTTCTTGACGTTGGGGAATTGCGCCTTGTTGAAGCCGTTGGCCTTGGCGACATTGGCGTCGTCGCCCCAGAAAGCCGGCTTCAACCGCCGGCACCTTGATCTCGGCGTTCGGGAACGCCGGACTGCCGTCGGCGTTCTTCAGGCCGCCGATATGGTCGCCGTGGAAATGCGAGATGATGACGATATCGACTTGCTTGGGATCGATGCCGGCCGCTTCCATGTTGAGGCGGGCCTGGCCGACTGCGCCCTTGCGTCGCTGCATTGGCGCCGAGGCCGTTGCCAGTGTCGATGGCGACCAGCTTGCCGCCGGTGTTCACCAGCATCGGGCTGAACGGGATGGTGACCTTGCCGTCCGGCATATAGGCGGCCGCGGCCGCCTTGATTGCCTCGTCCTTGCTGACGTTGACAACGAAGTGATCCGGCATCGGGAAGGTGCGCGCACCGTCCATCAGCTGGATGATCTCGTAGTCGCCCATCTTGTAGCGGTAGACGCCGGTGCCCTTGCCAGCGGGTGCCGCGGCGCGGGCGGCCTGCCCGAGCAACGGCGTGAGCGCGGTCGCCGCGGTGGCGGCGGCGGCGGTCGCGAATAATTTGCGCCGTGTGAAATGCGTCATCTACGGTCCTCCCTTGGGGTTACCGCCGGTCGCCCCAGGTGGACCGGCGTTTTGCCGGGTTAAACCCCGACTTGGTCGCTATATTCCAATACGCCGCCGCGCGGAGCAACCCATATAGGCGGCGGCGGCCAGTTCGATAAGCTTGCCGCCTCGACAATGACCCTGCGCCAAAATGGCCAGGTCAAATATGCCGGCAACGACCGGCGCTCACTTGGGAGGAATTAAACAATGCGTCGTTTGACTATGATGGCGGGCGCGCTATGCGCCGCGCTGCTGCTGAGCACGGGCGCCTTCGCGCAGGTGCCGCCCGACCCGAACAATCCGAACGAAAAAATGCCGGAAGCGTCGAATGCGCCGGCCTATGGCGAGCCGATCAATCTGGAAACCGCCAAGAAGGTCGCCGCAGCCGCCGCTGCGGACGCCAAGAAGCGGAATTGGAATACCATGTGCATCGCGGTGGTCGACACCCACGGCGACCTCGTCTATTTCGAGCGTCTGGACAATTGCCAGTACGCCTCGATCCAGATCTCCCAGCACAAGGCGCGCACGGCGGCGCGCTATCGCCGTCCGACCGCTGGTGTTCGAGCGCTTGCTCGGCAAGGGCGCCTTCTTCGCCTATCTGCCGACACTCGATGACGCGATCATGTCGCGCGGCGGCAATCCGATCGTCGTGGGCGGCAAGGTCATCGGCGCCATCGGCTGCAGCGGCGGCACCGGCGCGCAGGACGACACGATCTCGCAGGCCGGCGTCGCGGGCCTCAAATAACGCTGACGCTTTAACGACGAATTCCGCCGGGACGAAAGCTCCCGGCGGATTTTTCATGGCCACACCCAGCTCACGATGCGCTCGATGACGTCGCCGAGCGTGAGCAGCACCGCCGCCCACACAAAGGCGGAAAAGAAATTGGCGAACTGAAAACGCCAATAGGGCATCTCGAAAATGCCGGCGACCAGCGGCACCGAGGCGCGCAACGGCCCGAAGAAACGGCCGATGAAAATGCCGGGAATGCCCCATTTTTCCATGAAGCGTTCGCCGCGCGGGATCAGGTCAGGGTGGCGCGACAGCGGCCAGATATGCGCGACCGAATGTTCGAGCTTCAAGCCCACCCAATAGGACAGCCAGTCGCCGAACGCGGCGCCGAGCGAGCCGGCGATCCAGACCGGCCAGAAATTGATGCCGCTCGGCCCGATCAGCGCGCCGATCGCCACCAGCGCGCCCCATGCCGGGATCAGCAGCGAGATGAAGGCGAGCAATTCCCCAAAGGCCAGCGCGAACACCACCGGCGCCGCCCACACCTCGTGGTCGCGCACAAAGTCGGTGAGTTGCTGGACGATATCGTGAATATGCATTGGGAGAAAACCGGCGGCGCAATGGTCTAGCGCAAGCGCCGCGCTGATGCCAGCAGGGGCGCGGCGCGCGCGCACCCCGCCACTGTCCACAGCCCGCGGCAATGGCGCCGGTCCGGCGCCAGCCCCGCCCTTGAACCATCTACAAGCCATGTTTTGGCCGCAGGCACGGTCACGCCGCCGCCACTGTCATGGCATAGTGGCTGGCAGACGAATCGCCTTATTCCTATCGAGAACCCTCTGATGGCCAAATCCGCGACCAAGAAAAAACCGCCGCGCCAGCGCGACCTGTTCGACCTCCCGAAACGGGCGGCGGCGCCGGCGGCGAAATCGCGCGCGCGCAAGCCCACGCAGCGCAAAGCACCGAAAGCCTCGGCGCGCAAAGCCACGCGCACGGCGTCCGCCGAGAGCGGCTATACCGCCAAGCACATCGAGGTGCTGGAGGGCTTGGAGCCCGTGCGCCGCCGCCCCGGCATGTATATCGGCGGCACCGACGAGAAGGCGCTGCATCATCTGTTCGCCGAGGTGATCGACAATTCCATGGACGAGGCGCTCGCCGGCCACGCCGACTGGATCGAAGTCGAGATGGAGGCCAACGGCTTCGTCAGTGTCACGGATAATGGCCGCGGCATTCCGGTCGATCCGCATCCCAAGTTCAAGAGCAAATCGGCGCTGGAAGTGATCATGTGCATGCTGCACGCCGGCGGCAAATTCGATTCCAAGGTCTACGAAACCTCGGGCGGCCTGCACGGCGTCGGCGTCTCGGTCGCCAACGCGCTGTCGGAGCGCATGGAGGTCGAGGTCGCGCGCGAGCAGACGCTCTACCGCATGGCCTTCGAGCGCGGCAAGCCGAAGGGCAAGTTGGAAAAAGTCGGGCGCGCGCCCAACCGGCGCGGCACCAAAATTCGTTTCCGGCCCGATCCGCAAATCTTCGGACCCAAGGCCGCCTTCAAGGCCGAGCGCGTGTTCCAGATGACGCGCTCGAAGGCCTATCTGTTCGGCGGCGTCGAGATCCGCTGGCATTGCGACAAGGCGCTGCTCAAGGGCACAACCGACGTGCCGGAGAAGGCCACCTTCCATTTCGAGCATGGCCTGAAGGATTATCTGTCGGAGACGCTGGCCGGCGCGACGCTGGTGCATCCGGACGTCTTTTCCGGCACGCACGGCAAGGTCGGCGCGCACGGCGCGGTGCAATGGGCGGTGGCCTGGACCGCCGACACCGACGGCTTCCTCAAGTCCTACTGCAACACCATCCCGACGCCGGACGGCGGCACGCATGAATCCGGTTTGCGCTCGGCGCTGCTGCGCGGGCTGAAGGATCACGCCGCCCGCGTCGGCCAGGACAAGCGCGCCGCTCCCGTCACCTCAGATGACGTGATGACCGGCGCCGGCTGCATGCTCTCGGTGTTCGTGCGCGAGCCGGAATTCCAGGGCCAGACCAAGGACCGGCTGGCCACCGCCGAAGCCCAGCGCATCGTCGAGCAGGCGATCAAGGACCCGTTCGACCATTGGCTCGCCGCCAATCCGATGCAGGCCAGCAAGCTTCTGGATTTCGTCGTCGATCGCGCCGAGGAACGCCTGCGCCGCCGCCAGGAAAAGGACATCGCGCGCAAGACCGCGGTGCGCAAGCTGCGGCTGCCGGGCAAGCTCGCCGACTGCACCAATTCCGCCTCGGAAGGTTCGGAGATTTTCATCGTCGAAGGCGATTCAGCGGGCGGCTCGGCCAAGCAGGCGCGCGACCGGCGCACACAGGCGGTGCTGCCGCTGCGCGGAAAAATCTTGAACGTCGCCTCCGCCGGCAAGGACAAGCTGGCGCAGAACGCCCAACTTGCCGATCTCATCCAGGCGCTCGGCTGCGGCACGGCCGCGCAGTACCACGAGAAGGACCTGCGCTACGAGAAGGTCATCATCATGACCGACGCCGACGTCGACGGCGCGCATATCGCCTCGCTGTTGATTACCTTCTTCTACCGGCAGATGCCGAAGCTGATCGACGAAGGCCACCTCTACCTCGCCGTGCCGCCGCTCTTTCGCCTCTCGCACGGCGGCAAGATCGTCTATGCGCGCAACGACAAGCACAAAGACGCGCTCATGAAGAAGGAATTCCACGCCAATGCCAAAGTGGAGGTCTCGCGCTTCAAGGGCCTGGGCGAGATGATGGCGGCGCAGCTGAAAGAAACCACCATGGACCCGTCAAAACGCATTTTGCTGCGCGTCATGCTGGCGGACAAGGAACGCAAGCCGACCGCCAAGCTCGTCGAGCAATTGATGGGCACCAAGGCGGAAACGCGCTTCGACTTCATCCAGGAGCACGCGCAGTTCGCGAAAGAGGAATTGCTGGACGTGTGAGCGTCCCTACTCGCACCTCTTCAGCAGCGGCGTCTTGGTGCCGTGCGCGAGCGCAATGCCGTCCTTGACGCGCACCGGCCCGCCCTCCGGCTGATTGAACATCGTGCGCCGCGTGTGGCCGCGGATCACGAAAATCAACGTCTCGCGCTCGTCGTTTTCGGTGCCGGGCTGGAACACCGCCACGACCGATAGCTGCGTATCCGACAGCTTTTCGGCCGCCAGCACGCTGTAGCGGTTGACGGCGTAGGCCTCGCCGAGGTGATGGTCCTCGAGAATGACGCCGGGGCTCGGCTGGCTGATGGTGACGTGGGGGTTTTCCGGCGAGGCGGGCGCCGCGCAATCGCTCGCCCAGGTGCCGAACAGGCCGAACTGGTTGAACAAGTCCTCGTTCGAAGCAGCCGACGCTGCGGCGTTGACGGCGGCCATCGCCGCCGCAAGCACGAGAACCGCAACCCACCGCATGACCGCACCGACACCACTAAACGCCCGTCAACCGACCATAGCAGAGCGCACCGCTTGAGCAATGCATCCTTGGTCGGGGCCGCTATGCTATTGTCGCCGGCGCAATGCCCACGCATTCAGCATGACCGCGGGTTCCGCAACCTCTGCCGATCGACCGCGAGCGCCGCGCGATCTGTTCGGCCATCCGCGGGCATTGGGCTTTCTGTTCGCGACCGAGATGTGGGAGCGCTTCTCCTATTACGGGATGCGCGCGCTGCTCGTGCTCTACATGACCAAATATTTGCTGTTGCCGGCGCAGGACGGCCGCGTGCTCGGGCTGGCCTCGTTCAAAAGCGCGCTCGAAGCCGTATTCGGCCCGCTGGCGACGCAGCCCTTCGCCTCGCAGATCTACGGTTTCTACACCGGGCTCGTTTATCTGACGCCGATCTTCGGCGGGCTCTTGGCCGACCGCGTGCTCGGCCAGCGCCGCACCGTCATCCTCGGCGCAGCATTGATGGCGGTCGGCCATTTCACCATGGCCTTCGAGCATTTGTTCCTGCTGGCGCTGACGCTGCTCATTCTCGGCAGCGGCTGCTTCAAGCCGAACATTTCCACGCAAGTCGGCCGCTTTACGCGCCGGGCGACCGCCGCCGCGACCGCGCCTTCTCGATTTTCTATGTCGGCATCAATCTCGGCGCGTTCTTCTCGCCGCTGGTGTGCGGCACGCTGGGCGAGGACTACGGCTGGCACTACGGTTTTGCCGCCGCCGGCGTCGGCATGACCATCGGGCCTTGTCATCTACCTCCTGGCGACACCGACGCTGCCGAGAGATGCCTTCGCCAAGCGCGCGGCGACGCAGGAACCGCTCAGCCGCCGCGATTGGCGGGCGATCGGCGCCATCCTCGTGCTGATGCTGCCGGTCAGCCTGTTCTGGGCGACCTACGAGCAGCAGGGCAACACCATCGTGCTGTGGGCGAGCGACTTCACCGACCGCCACGTCGCGGCCGGTTTCGAAATCCCGGTCACCTGGTTCCAGGCCCTCAACCCGTTCATGATTTTCGCCTTCACGCCGTTCATCGTCGCGCTCTGGCGCCGGCAAGGCGCGCGCGAGCCGTCGACCGTGGTGAAAATGTCGATCGGCCTGTTCCTCAACGCGGCCTCATGGCTGATCATGTTTGCGGCCGCGCGCGCAACCGGCAGCGGGCAAGCGAGCTGGCTCTGGCTGTTCGCCTACTTCGTGGTCATCACCGTCGGCGAGCTTTATCTGTCACCCACCAGCCTGTCGTGGGTGACCAAAGTGGCGCCCGTGCACCTGCTGTCGATGATGATGGGCCTGTGGCTGGCGACCAGCTTCTTCGGCAATTTTTTCGCCGGCTTCCTCGGCACCTTCTGGTCGAGCATGAGCAAGCCCGACTTTCTTCCTGCTGCTGGCGCTGATATCGGCCGCCGCGGGCTTGAGCATCGCGCTGCTTGCCCGCCCGCTGCGCGGCATCATGCAGGATTAATCCATCGGCAGCCCGACATATTGCTCGGCCAGCGAACGCATGGCCGATTCCGAACTCACCAGATAATCGAGATCGCCGAGTTGGCGCCGCCGGTCGAAGGCCGACTCGTTGGGAAAGCGGTGCATGATCTGCGTCATCCACCAGGAGAAGCGCTGCGCCTTCCACACCCGCTTGAGGCAGGTGGCGGAATAGCTTTCCAACAGATCGGTGCGCTTGCGCTGGTAGAATTCGGTGATCGCGCGCGACAGATACACCACGTCGGCAAAGGCGAGGTTCATGCCCTTGGCCCCGGTCGGCGGCACGATATGCGCGCTGTCGCCGGCGAGGAACAGTTTTCCGTATTGCATCGGCTCGACCACGAAGCTGCGCATCGGCGTGACGCCCTTCTGCAGCATGTTGCCCTGCTGCAGCTTGCGCGCGCCGCCGAGCCGCTGGTGCAATTCATCCCAGATGCGCGCGTCCGGCCAGCTTTCGATCTCCTCGTCGTGGCCGCATTGCAGGTAAAGCCGCGACAGCGTCGGCGAGCGCATGGTGTAGAGCGCAAAGCCGCGGTCGGTGATAGGAATAGATCAGCTCGTGGTCGGGCGGCGGGCTTTCCGACAAGATGCCGAGCCAGCCGAACGGATAGTCGCGCTCGAACACGCTGAGCACGCCGTCGGGAATGCTCGGCCGGCAGACGCCGTGGAAGCCGTCGCAGCCGCCCAGAAAATCGCAGTCGATCTCCTGCACGCGGCCGGCATGCGTGAAACGGATCTTCGGCCGCGCGCCGGTGACGTCATGCACGCTGACCTCGTCGACCTCGAACAGCAGCGCGCCGCCGTCGTCGAGCCTGCGCTTGACCAGGTCCTTCACCACTTCCTGCTGGCCGTAAATGGTGACGCGCTTGTTCACCAGTGCCTTGAAATCGATGCGGTGCAGATCGCCGTTGATGCCGATATTGATGCCCCAATGCGGCATGCCTTCGCGCTGCATGCGCGCGCCGACGCCGACTTCGGTCAACAGATCGGCCGCCCAATGCTCGATCAGGCCGGCGCGGATGCGGTTCTCGATGTAGTCGCGGCTGCGGTTCTCGATGATGATCGAATCGATGCCTTGCAGGCGCAGCAGCCGCGCCAGCATCAGCCCGGCGGGTCCGGCTCCGATAATGCCGACCTGCGTGCGCATCTTTGTCACTCCCGGCGAAATCTGCGGCCTCTATAGGAGGTCGCTTTCATAAAGGCAAAGCGGCGGCCTAGTCGAGCGACGGCCAGCCATAGCGCGGCACCTGCGCCTTGTAGTTGCGATAGGCATCGCCGAATTTCGTTTCGAGATAGCGCTCCTCGCGCTTGACCACGCCGAAATGCAGCACCGGCACCAGGACAATCGTCATCACCAGCGTCCAGTCGGACGCGATCGCGATGGCAAGGCCCGCCAGCAACAAAATGAGGCCGGCATACATCGGATTGCGCAGCCATCGGAAAACCTCGGCCGTGACCAAAGCCGACGACGGCTTCCAGGGCTCGACATGCGTGCCCGCCTGGCGGAAGGCGCGCACGGCGGCAAGTCCAAGCGCGCCGCCAGCCGCCATCAGCAGCACGCCGATGACGATGCGCTCAGGAACCGACAGCAGCACGCCGAGCAGATAGGCCGGCAGCAGGCGGTCGAGGATCAAGCCGATCGCCAGCGCGCCCGCCGCCAGCAGCGGCGGCGGTGCAATGACGCCGGCAGTGTCGCGACGATCGTTCATTGTTCGCCCGCAACAACAACGCGCAAATGCGCGCGAGGTTTCATCTCTCCAGCCATTCGGCGAGTGCCGCGTTCACCGCGTCCGGCCGCTCGATGGTGGAGAGATGCCCGCAATCCGGCACGACCACCAGCCGCGCGCCGGCGATGCCGTCGGCGATTTCCTTATTCAACTCGGGCGGCGTGGCGAGGTCGCCATCGCCGACCAGCACCAGAGTTGGGCAGCGGATCGAGCCCAGCAGCGGGCGCGAATCCGGCCGCGACATGATCGCGTGCAGTTGCCGCACGAAGGCGTCGGGGCCGGTCTCTGCCGACATCTGGCGCACAAGTCCCGTCATGTCGCCATCGCTTTGGCGGTTGCGATGCAGAAAGCGCGGGATCACCATGGCGGGAATTTCGCCGAAGCGGCCCGACTGCGCCATTTCAATTTGCGTCTTGCGCCCGGCGCTCTGCTCGGGCGTGTCGGGGCGCGCCGAGGTGTCGAGCAACGCCAGTCTGGCGATGCGCTCGGGCGCCTGCCGCAGCATGGCGAAGGCGATGTAGCCGCCGAACGACAGACCGGCGAGCGCAAAGCGTGGCGGCGCGTCGCGCAAAATTCGTGCGGCGGTCGCCGCGATGTCGGAATCGCGCCGGTGATCGGCCACCATCACGGGTCCGCACGGCCAGAGCGCCGCGATCTGCGGCGCGTAAAGCCTGGCGCTGCACAGCAGACCGGGCACCAGAACGAGCGGCAGAGATTGCGCCATTTCACCCTTGCAAGCCGAAAACCTCAAGAATTTATATGACTTATTGCGCTGCGAAGCATTGACTTTGCGGCGTTCAAGCCTATGTTCCGACAAACGGATCGAGCCTAAGATTCGATCCGCTCCCCCGCGCAAAGCAACCATATTTCCAGTCCGCCGCGGGGGCGGACTTTGAGGTTATATGCCCTTTTCCCATCTCGGCCTGTCCGACAAAGTGCTCGGCGCCATCACAGCCGCCGGCTACAAGACCCCCACCCCCATTCAAGAGCAAGCGATCCCGTACGTGCTGCAGCGGCGCGACGTGCTCGGCATCGCGCAGACCGGCACCGGCAAGACCGCCGCCTTCGTGCTGCCGATGCTCACCATGCTGGAAAAAGGCCGCGCGCGCGCGCGCATGCCGCGCACGCTCATCCTCGAGCCGACGCGCGAACTGGCCGCCCAGGTCGTCGAGCATTTCGAGAAATACGGCAAGAACCACAAGCTCAACGTCGCGCTGATTATCGGCGGCGTGTCGTTCGGCGATCAGGACGCCAAGCTCACCCGCGGCGTCGACGTGTTGATTGCCACGCCCGGCCGCTTGCTCGACCATTCCGAGCGCGGGCGGCTGCTGCTGTCCGGCGTCGAGCTGCTGGTGATCGACGAAGCCGATCGTATGTTGGATATGGGCTTCATCCCCGACATCGAGCGCATCGGCAAGCTGGTGCCGTTCACGCGGCAGACGCTGTTCTTCACCGCCACCATGCCGCCGGAAATCCAGCGCATCGCCGACACCTTCCTGCACAATCCGGTGCGCGTGGAAGTCTCCAAGCCGGCCACCACCGCCGCCAATATTACTCAGCTGCTGGTCGCAACCGGCCGCGATCCGGCCGAAAAACGCGAGACGCTGCGGCGGCTGATCCGTTCGGCCGAAGGCTTCAAGAACGCCATCGTGTTCTGCAACCGCAAGCGCGAAGTGGCCCAGCTGCATCGCTCGCTGCTGCGCCACAAGTTCAATGCCGTGGCGCTGCATGGCGACCTGGACCAGTCGGCGCGCACCGCCGCGCTCGATGCCTTCCGCAATGACGAGGCCAAGCTGCTGATCGCGTCCGACGTCGCCGCACGCGGCCTCGATATCCCGGCGGTCAGCCACATCTTCAATTTCGACGTGCCGCATCACCCCGACGATTACGTCCACCGCATCGGCCGCACCGGCCGCGCCGGCTTGAGCGGCACCGCCATCACCATCGTGGCGCCGATCGACCAGCAAGGCCGTGGGCGCCATCGAGCGGCTGATCGGCCAGACCATCCCCTGGATGGGCGAATTGCCGGCACCGGCCGAGCCGCGTGAAAGCCGCCCCGAAGGCGAACGCCCCTCGCGCGGCGACCGTCATCGCCGTGGCGGCCGCGGCGGCCGCCCGCAGCACCGGCAAGAAAGCCACCACGCAAGCGAGCCAGCCGGTCCGCGCCGGCGACCAGCCGCCGCCCCGCCCGCAGCACCGGCAAGAAAGCCACCACCAGCAGCGAGCCAGCCGGTCCGCGCCGGCGACCAGCCGCCGCCCCGCCCGCGCCCGCAGCAAGCCCCCGCCGAAGAGGCCGACGGCAGCCATTTGCCCGCCTTCCTGCTGCGCCCGGTCCCCGCCAAGGCCTGATACGCAAGGCTTTTCGGCCCCCAAGACCGCTGCCGCATGCGGATTTTGTGGCGCGGACGGTTGCGAATTTACCGCCGATTCATCTCCCTCGAATACCGTCATCCGAGGAGGCGTGGCCAGGACGGCTGCGCGGACGAGGATTCGCCATGGCCGGGCCCGCCGACGAACATGAACGCACCATGGCGTTCGCCGAGATCGCACTCGGCCAGATCAAGGCGCTGCGCCAACCGGCCACCCCGCGAAATTATGAAATCTGGTACGCCTACGCCACCGGCTATCAGCCCTCGCTCAATCAGAAGATCAACGAGACGCTGAAAGCGAACGGCGCGCTGTCGGACGCCGAACTCGAGGAGATTTACGCGACCTTCCTGTCGCCCACCCGGCTTTCGCAGCAAATCGACACCGTCGGCAGCCAGGTGATGGGCGAAATCGAGCAGGTCATGGCGATGATCGACGCCGCCGCCGGCTCCGCCACCAGCTACACCGAAAGCCTCGCCGGCATGAGCGAGAAGCTCTCGCAATCGAAGGACCGCGAGGGTCTGCGCGCGATCGTGGAAAGCCTGGTGCATACCGCCAAGGAAATGGAAGTCTCCAACCAGAAACTGGAAGAGCGCCTCAACGCCTCCAAGCAGGAGATCACCGAGCTGCAGGAAAATCTCGAAGTGGTGCGCAACGAGAGCCTGACCGATCCGCTGACCCAGCTCGCCAACCGCAAATTCTTCGACGACACGCTGGAAGCGGCCATCGCCGACGCCCGCGCCAAGAACGAGCCGCTGTCGCTGATGATGACCGACATCGATCATTTCAAGAATTTCAACGACAGCTACGGTCACTTGACCGGCGACCAGGTGCTGCGCCTGGTGGCCACGTCCGTGAAGCAGAACGTCAAGGGCCAGGACACCGCCGCGCGCTACGGCGGCGAGGAATTCGCCGTCATCCTGCCCAACACCGTGCTGCGCTCGGCGATGGTGGTCGCCGACCACATCCGCCGGGCCGTCATGACCAAGGAGCTGATGAAGCGCTCGACCGGCGAGCATCTCGGCCGGGTGACGGTTTCGATCGGCGTCGCCACCTTGCACAAGCCCGACAGCCCGCAGAGCTTCATCGAGCGCACCGACTGCTGCCTCTATGCCGCCAAGCGCCACGGCCGCAACCGGGTGATGTCGGAGACCGATCCGGAAGTCACCACCGCCGGCGTCGCCGCGGCGCAGGTGGCCTAGAACTCACCCCGCTCGTCCCCGCGCAAGCAGGGACCCAGACAAATCATGCCTCGCGATTCCCGCTTGCGCGGGAATGAGCGGAACTGTCTACGCCGCGTCCTTCGCCGGCGTCAACTGCACGCTCTCGCCGCAGCCGCAGGCCGAGGTCTGGTTCGGATTGTTGAAGACGAACTGCGCGGAGAGCTTCTCGGTCTTGTAGTCCATCTCGGTGCCGAGCAGGAACAGCACGGCCTTGGGATCGACCATGATCTTGACGCCCTTGTCCTCCACCACCTCGTCGGTCGGGTTGGCGGCCTCGGCGTATTCCATGGTGTATTCCATGCCGGCGCAGCCGCCGTTCTTGACGCCGACGCGCACGCCGGCCACGGGCGTCACCGCCCGCGCCATCACATCCTTGATGCGATGGGCGGCGGCCTCGGTCAGCCGCATCACCTGGGGTCGGGGTCGGGCAGTCGCCATGATGGTCCTCGTCGATTCCTTATCTAAGTGTCGCACGCAAACATTACCACATATTCAGCACGAGACGGGCTTCGTCCGACATGCGGCTGGGGTCCCAGGGCGGATCCCACACCACCTCGACCTTGGCCTCGCGCACGCCCGCCACGCTCGCCACCGCGTTCTCGACCATGATCGGCAGTTCCTGCGCCGACGGGCAATTGGGCGAGGTCAGCGACATGTCGATCTTGACGCCGCGGTCGTCGCCGATGTCGATCTTGTAGATCAGCCCGATCTCGTAGATGTCGGCCGGGATTTCCGGGTCGTAGACGGTCTTGAGCGCCGCGACGATGTCGTCGGTCAGCTTGGCAAGCTCGTCTTGCGGCAGCGCAGAGGAGCCGGTGACGGCGGCGGTCTCATTGGGCCGGTCTTGGGGCCGTTCTTGGGCCGGCTTGCGGCGTGTCGGCGGCCGGTGGATTGGCGGTGTCTGGCGTGTCGTTGCTCATGCGAACATGTCCTGCGCCTTGACGAGGGAGGCCGCGAGCGCGTCCACCTCGTCCTTGGTGTTATAGAGGGCGAATGAGGCCCGGCACGTCGCGGTCAGGCCGTAGCGCGCGAGCAGCGGCATCACGCAATGGGTGCCGGCGCGCACCGCCACGCCCTGGCGGTCGATCACGGTGGCGACGTCGTGCGGATGGGCGCCCTTCATCTCGAACGACACCATCGGCCCCTTGTTCTTCGCATTGCCGATGATGCGCAGCGAATTGATCGCGCCCAGCCGCTCATGGGCGTATTTCACCAGCTCGCCTTCATGCGCGCGGATGCGGTCCTTGCCGATGGAATTGACGTAATCGATGGCCGCGCCCAGGCCGATCGCCTGCACGATCGCCGGCGTGCCGGCCTCGAAGCGGTAGGGCGGCTCGCCATAGGTGACGCGGTCCTGGGACACGTCCTGGATCATCTCGCCGCCGCCATTGAACGGCGGCATGACCGCCAAATGCTCATATTTGCCGTACAGCACGCCGATCCCGGTCGGGCCGTAGAGCTTGTGGCCGGTGAAGACGTAGAAATCGCAATCGATGTCGCGCACGTCGACATCGAGATGCACGGCGCCTTGCGCGCCGTCGATCAGCACCGGAATGCCGCGGTCATGCGCGAGCTTGACGACCTCCTTGACCGGCACCACGGTGCCGAGCGCGTTCGACATCTGGGTGATGGCCACCATCTTGGTGCGCGGTCCGAGCAGCTTTTCGAACTCGTCGATCAAAAAATTGCCGTCGTCGTCGACCGGCGCCCATTTGATCACCGCGCCTTGGCGCTCGCGCAGGAAATGCCAGGGCACGATGTTGGAATGGTGCTCCATGATCGAGAGCACGATCTCGTCGCCCGCCTTGATGTGCTCGCGCCCGAAGGTATAGGCGACCAGGTTGATCGCCTCGGTGGCGTTGCGCGTGAAGATGATCTCTTCCTTGCGGCCGGCA
Organism: uncultured Alphaproteobacteria bacterium; assembly: GCA_963742375.1. Lineage (GTDB taxonomy): Bacteria > Pseudomonadota > Alphaproteobacteria > Rhizobiales > Xanthobacteraceae > Pseudolabrys. The sequence continues at coordinate 106,425 of CAVULP010000003.1, read as the reverse complement.
TTGAGGAAGCGCTGCACGCTCTCGCGCGCGCCCTCGTAGGCTTCGGTCGCCTCGTTCGCCAGATAATGCAGCCCGCGATGCACGTTGGCGTATTGCTCGGTATAGGCCTTCTGCACGCGATCGAGCACGGCTTTCGGCTTCTGCGCGGAGGCGGCGTTGTCGAGATAGACCAGCGGCTTGCCGTAGACCTGCATCGACAGCGCGGGAAAATCCGCGCGGATGCGGGCGACGTCGTAGGAGCCGTTGGAAACCGCCGGATGCATGGTCACTCCCGTGCCCCCAGCCAGCGCAGCGCCGCAAACTTCAGCGCGTCGCGGATGCCCTCATGCGCGATCTCCTCGATGGTCTCGTCGATAAACGCCTGGATCAGCAGCGCCTCGGCGTCCTTCTCCGGAATGCCGCGCGACATCAAATAGAACTTGAGCGCCTCGCTGGGCGCCGACGTGGTTGCGCCATGGCCGCAGACCACGTCGTCGGCGAAGATTTCCAGTTCCGGCTTGTTGTCGGCCTCGGCGCTCGTCGGACAGCAGCAGCGCGCGCGTCATCATCTTGGCGTCGGTCTTTTGCGCGTGCGGCTTGACCACGATCTTGCCCTGGAACACGCCATGCGCCTCGTCGTCGAGCACCGTCTTGAACTGCTCGCGGCTCTCGCAATGCCCGGCGGCATGCTCGATCAGCAGCGTGGTGTCGGCGTGCTGCTTGCCGCGCAACAGGGTGACGCCGCCGATGCCGGCCTTGGTGCCCGCGCCGGCAAAGCGGATGAAATTCTGATTGCGCGCAACGGCGACGTCGCTGGTGAAGGCGAAGGTGTTGAATTGCGCCTTGGCGCCGACGCAAGCGAGCAGGCTCGCGACATGCAAGGCGCGGGCGCGCGTGATCTTGAGATAATCGACTTGCGCCGCATCGCCCACGACCAGCTCGAGCGCGGCGTTGACCTGCGCCTCGCCGCTGTCGTGATCCTCGATGATCGTCACCTTGGCGCCCTCTTCCACCACGATGAGCGAACGGATGAACAGCGAGCTTGGTTTGCCGCTGCCGGTAGCGAACACGAGATGGATCGGCCGCTTGATCTTGGCGTCCTTGGCGACCGGATCACCGCGCCATCGCCCATCAACGCGGTGTTGAGCGCGACCGCGGCGTCGTCGGTCGCGAAAGTCTTGCCGACATGCGTCGTGACCAGCGCGTCGCCTTTCGCGAGCGCTTCGGCCAGCGAGCCGATGGTCAGGCCGGGCTCGGGCGCGAGATCGGACAGGTCGGGCGCGAAGGCGCCATCGACAAAGACCAGGCGGCGGCAATCGGTGCCGGCGAGAATATCGCCCGCGCCCTTGGCGCGTTGTTTTGCCGCCGCATCGGGCGGCGGCGCAAGCGGATAGGCCTCGCGCATCAGCGCGCGCAGGTCGGTATATTTCCACTCCTCGACCCGGCGGTTCGGCAGCCCGGCCGCCTCGAACTGCTCGAAGGCGTCGGCGCGCAAGGCGGCGCAGCCCGGGCAGCTTGCCGCGCGCGGCCTCATAGGCAGCGCTCAGCGCCTGCTCGGCCGGGGTCTTGATGGCGCGGAGTTCGGCGTTCATCAGGCCGCCTCTTCGTCCTGGAATTGCGCGTAGCCGTTGGCCTCGAGCTCGAGCGCCAGCTCCTTGCCGCCCGACTTCACCACGCGCCCCTTGGCCAACACGTGCACCACGTCGGGCACGATGAAGTCGAGCAGCCGCTGATAATGGGTGATGACGATCATCGAGCGCTCGGGCGAGCGCAGCCGGTTGACGCCGTCGGCCACGATCTTGAGCGCGTCGATGTCGAGGCCGGAATCGGTCTCGTCGAGCACGGCGAGCCGCGGCTGCAGCACCGCCATCTGCAAAATTTCGTTGCGCTTCTTTTCGCCGCCGGAGAAGCCGACATTGACCGCGCGCCGCAGCATCTCCTGGCTGATGCCGAGGTCGCGCGCGGTATCGCGCACGATCTTCATGAATTCGGGCGTGGACACTTCCGCCTCGCCGCGCGTCTTGCGCTGCGCGTTGAGCGCGGTGCGCAGGAACGTCATGGTGGCGACGCCCGGCACCTCGATCGGATACTGAAACGCAAGGAACACGCCCTTGGCCGCGCGCTCGTCCGGCGCCATCTCCAGGATGCTCTCGCCGTCGAGCAGAACGTCGCCCTCGGTGACCTTGTAGTTCGGCCTTGCCGGCCAGCACATAGGCGAGCGTCGACTTGCCGGAGCCGTTCGGCCCCATGATGGCGGCGACCTGGCCCTTCTCGACGGTCAGGTTGAGACCGTTGAGGATTTTCTTGCCCTCGATCTCGACGTGCAGATTCTTGATTTCCAGAAATGCCATTGCACTATTCCCAATTATCCCACGCTGCCTTCAAGCGAGATCGAAATCAGCTTCTGCGCTTCCACCGCGAATTCCATCGGCAGCTGCTGCAGCACGTCCTTGACGAAGCCGTTGACCACCAGCGCGGTCGCCTCCTCCGCCGACATGCCGCGCTGGCGGCAATAGAACAGCATGTCCTCGGAAATTTTCGAGGTGGTGGCCTCGTGCTCGAACACGGCGGAGGAATTCTTCGCCTCGATATAGGGCACGGTATGCGCGCCGCATTCGTGGCCGATCAGCAGCGAGTCGCAATTGGTGAAGTTGCGCGCGTTGGTCGCCTTGCGGTGCGCCGAGACCAGCCCGCGATAGGTGTTGTTGGACTTTGCCGGCGGCGATGCCCTTGGAGATGATGCGGCTCGTCGTGTTCTTGCCGAGATGGCAGCATCTTGGTGCCGCTGTCGACCTGCTGGTGGCCGTTGGAGATGGCGATCGAATAGAACTCGCCGCGCGAATTATCGCCGCGCAGGATGCAGCTCGGATATTTCCAGGTGATGGCCGAGCCGGTCTCGACCTGGGTCCAGGAAATCTTCGAACGGTCGCCGCGGCAGTCGCCGCGCTTGGTGACGAAATTGAAGATGCCGCCCTTGCCGTTGGCGTCGCCCGGATACCAGTTCTGCACCGTCGAATATTTGATCTCGGCGTCGTCGTGCGCGACCAGCTCGACCACCGCGGCATGCAGCTGGTTCTCGTCGCGCATCGGCGCCGTGCAGCCTTCGAGATAGGAGACGTAAGCGCCCTTGTCGGCGATGATCAGCGTGCGCTCGAACTGGCCGGTGTTCTTCTCGTTGATGCGGAAGTAAGTCGACAGCTCCATCGGGCAGCGCACGCCCGGCGGCACGTAGACGAACGAGCCGTCGGAGAACACCGCCGAATTCAGTGTCGCAAAGAAATTGTCCGAGGTCGGCACCACGGAGCCGAGATATTTCTTCACCAGCTCGGGATGCTCGCGGATCGCCTCCGACATCGGCATGAAGATCACGCCGGCCTTCTTCAGCTCGGCCTTGAAGGTGGTGGCGACCGACACGCTGTCGAACACCGCGTCGACCGCCACGCGCGAGCGCGGGCTGCCATCCTCGTTCGTGCGCACGACGCCGGCGAGCATCTCCTGCTCACGCAGCGGAATGCCGAGCTTCTCGTAGGTCTTGAGGATTTCCGGATCGACCTCGTCGAGGGACGCCAGCGCCTTCTTCTTCGGCGCCGAATAATAATAGGCGTCCTGATAATCGATCTTCGGATAGTCGACGCGCGCCCAGGTCGGCTCGCGCATGGTCAGCCAGCGCTGAAACGCGTCCAGCCGCCAGTCCAGCATCCATTCCGGCTCGTTCTTCTTGGCCGAGATGAAACGGACGGTGTCCTCGGACAGGCCCTTGGGGGCCTTCTCGGATTCGATGTCGGTGACGAACCCGTATTTATATTGGTCAACGTCGATAAGTCGGACCTGATCGACGGTCTCTTGTACGGCCGGCATTCTTCCCTCCGCTCACGGTTGCAAGGACCGCGGGTTGGATTTGTCGGTTATGGTGGCTGAGCGCTATTCGCTGAGCTCATCCCTGTTTCGACGGTTGACGATGTGCGCTTCGCCGCCCTTAAGCGGCGATCCCGCGTCGCTCCTTAAGTAGTGATCCCGCAAGCATAATCCAAGTTTCAAGGACCCGTTCAACCTCGTCTTGCGTGCTGCTCCGCCCAAGGCTGACGCGCAGCGCGCCGCGCGCGAGCGCAGGCTCAACGCCCATGGCGGCGAGCACATGCGAAGCCGTCACCTTGCCGGACGAGCAGGCGGCCCCGGACGAAACCGCTATGCCGTTGAGATCGAAGGCGATTATCGCGGTCTCCGCCTTTATCCCGGGAACCGCGAACAGCGTGGTGTTGGGCAGGCGCGCAGCGTCCGCGCCGAAAATCACGGCCTGCGGCGTCGCCGCCTTGAGGCCGGCTTCGAGCCGATCGCGCAACTTCGCCATGTGCGCGGCATCCGCGGCAGCCGCGGCAGCGACGGCGGCGGCGCCAAAGCCGGCAATGGCCGCGACGTTCTCGGTTCCGGCGCGCAAAGACCGCTCCTGCCCGCCGCCCTTCATGAGCGGCTCGGCGATGTGGATGTCGCCAAATCCGGTATTTTGGCGGATGAGCGCGCCGGCGCCCTGCGGGCCGCCGAGCTTGTGCGACGACAAGCTCATGAGGTCGGCGCCGAGGAGCCGATGGTGCAATCGATGCGGCCGGGCGCCTGCACCGCGTCGACATGCAGCAGTCCATTGGCGGCGTGCACGATGTCGGCGATCTCGCGCACCGGCTGAATAACACCGGTCTCGTTATTGGCGAGCATCACCGAAACAAGCGGCCGCTCGCTCCGAGCAATGGTGCTTCGCAGAGCATGAACGTCGACCACACCGTCGCCGGTGACCGGCAAAAGCGCAATGTTTTCAGGCGCGAAGCGTCCGCCGCACAGCACCGAAGGGTGCTCGATCGCCGAGACAAACAATCGATCGCGCGGGCGTTTTTCGGCTGCCGTGGCAAGCGCCGGCGTCAGCGCCAGCATATTGGCTTCGGTGGCGCCGCTGGTGAAGGTCACGTTTTTGGCTTCCGCGCCAACGAGTTGGGCGACCTGCGCGCGCGCATTCTCGACCAGTTGGCGCGCCGCGCGCCCTTCCGCATGCACCGAGGAGGCGTTTCCCGTGGCGTCCAGCGCGCGCAAAAACGCCTCACGCGCCTCCTCACGCAGGGGGGCGGTGGCGTTCCAGTCGAAGTAGATGCGCTCGCCCATCGCGACCTTTGGTAACGTGCTACCGTTGCGTGTCAGCCCCCGCAAAATGCTTGCTTTTTGCCCTGGGGGTCGTGTTAGAAGCCGACGCGCGTTGGCCAAGCTTATAGCGCGTGTTGCGGCGCTGCACAGCGGAAAACACTATATTTAGAATTGTTCTAAAGAAGGCCCCGGCGGGGGCCTGTATCGAGGTCTGAGCAATGCCCGAGGTCATCTTCACCGGTCCGGCCGGACGCATCGAAGGCCGCTATCACCCGGCGCGGCAAAAGAACGCCCCGATCGCGATTGTCCTGCACCCGCACCCGCAATTCGGCGGGACGATGAACCACCAGATCATCTACCAGCTCTACTACGCCTTCGTGCACCGCGGCTTCTCGGCGCTGCGCTTCAATTTCCGCGGCGTCGGCCGCAGCCAGGGCGCCTTCGACCACGGCCAGGGCGAATTGTCCGATGCCGCGGCCGCCCTCGACTGGGCGCAGACCATCAATCCGGAGGCGAAGAGCTGCTGGATCGCCGGCTTCTCCTTCGGCGCCTGGATCGGCATGCAGCTGCTTGATGCGCCGGCCGGAGATCGAAGGCTTCATCTCGATCTGCCCGCCCGCCAATCTCTACGACTTCTCGTTCCTGGCGCCCTGCCCCTCGTCCGGCCTGATCATTCACGGCGACAAGGACGCGGTGGTGCCGCACAAGGACGTCACCACCCTGGTCGACAAGCTCAAGACGCAGAAGGGCATCGTCATCGAGCAGAAGGTGGTGCAAGGCGCCAACCACTTCTTCGACGGCAAGGTCGAGCCGCTGCTCACCTCGATCGGCGTCTATCTCGACAAGCGCCTGAAGACCGACCGCAAGCCGAGCGCGGCCTAGCCCATTTTTCAGCAACAGCTATGCTTGGCGGGTGGTGATTCATGCTGCTCGTCAAAACCTATCTCGGTAAAAGCCGCATCCACGGCACCGGCGTCTTTGCCGGCCAGTCGATCCGCAAGGACCAGAAAATCTGGCGCTTCGTTTATGGCTTCGACCGCTATTACACGCGCAAGCGGCTGGCCAAATTGCCCAAGCAGGCCCGGGACTACATCAAGCTGCACGGCTACCAGTGGAAAAACGAAATCCTGCTGTCCATGGACTACGATACGTTCATGAACCATTCGGAAAATCCCAACACCTATTACAAGAACGGCTACGTCATCGCCCGCGGCAACATCCGCAAGGGCGAGGAGATCACCAACGACTATCGGGCATTCGAGGCCGCGTTTTGCGCGGCGTTCCTGAAGACGCCGGCGCGCGCCGCGCGCAAGCGGCGCTAGGCCGCCGGCCGCCGCGCGTCACAACGTCCTTTGCTTAGCCCCGCATTCCTTGCAGGTGAATTCCACCCGGGTCTGTCCCGGCGGCGCCGAGACGCGATTGGGCGCCCCGCATTTCCCACATTTGGTCTCGATGCGGGTGGCGCCCTGTTTCACGGTGACGGCCTTGCGCTCCATGGCTTCCTTGATCAGGCGCTCGGTCTCTTCGCGCATTGCTTGTTTCGACATATCACCCCTGTTCGATTCCATATCCTGACGCTTTCGTAGCATCTTTTTGGCTGCCGCGCGCCAGCCGGCGCGCATTACGGTTTAGCGATCACCCCGCCCGGCATCGGCTGTTGCACGCCGGTCGTGCTCGGAAAAGTCAGCGGCAGAGCGTTGATCGTGCGCACCGCCAGATAGGCAAACGCCTGCGCTTCGAGCGCATCGGCCGACCAGCCGACCTCGTCGGCGGTCTCAACCGTCGCCGGCGCCAGCCGCTCGCTTCAGCATGTTCATCAAAGTGCGGTTGCGCGCGCCGCCGCCGGCGACGATCCAGGCCTTCGGCGCCGCCGGCAAAAATGCAACGATGCGGCCGACCGCCTGCACCGTGAGCGCCGACAGCGTGGCCGCCCCGTCCGGCACCGAGTAATCCGGCAGCCCGATATTGGCGAAGGCGAAGCTGTTGCGGTCGAGCGACTTCGGCGGCTTGAGCGCGAAAAATCCATCGGCCAGCACGCCGTCGATGAAGGCCTGGTCGGGTTTTCCGGTCGCCGCCACGTCGCCGTAATTGTCGTACGGCGCGCCCATGCGCGCGCGCATGAAATCGTCGATCAGCGCATTGCCCGGTCCGGTATCGCAGGCGACCGGATCGCCGCCGTCGACGAAGGTGACATTGGCGACGCCGCCGATATTGAGCACCGCGACCGGATGCGGCCGGTCAAGGCCGCGCGCCAGCGCCTGATGGAACACCGGCACCAGCGGCGCGCCCTGCCCGCCGGCGGCGATATCGGCGGAGCGGAAATCATAAGCCACGGGGATGTTCAGCCGGCGGGCAAGCGCCATGCCGTCGCCGATCTGCACCGTCAGCCGGGCCGCCGGCATGTGCAGCACGGTCTGGCCGTGGAACCCGACGATGGCGACGGTTGCCGGATCGATGCGCTCCGTCGCAATAAAGGCCTCGACCGTCTCGGCGTGCACGCGCGTGACGAAATCGTCGGCTTGCGCCAGCACGCCCGGCCGCGATGTGCGGTCGGTCAGGCCGGCGCCCTCAACCAGCGCCGCCCGCAGCAGCGCGCGCTCGCCCTCCGCATAGGGCCGGTAGCCGGTCGGGCCGAAGCCTGCGACGCGTGTCGCCGTCGGTCTCGATCAGGGCCACGTCCACGCCGTCGAGCGAGGTCCCGCTCATCAGCCCAATCGCCCGCACAACCCCCAACTCACCGCCCCTTCATTTATTTGCCGGACCTGTTACACCACGCGCCACAAGCACCCGACAAGGCCGCGGCCCGAGACCGTTCATGAGCGCCTATAAATCCGAATTCCTTAACACTTTGGCCGAGCGCGGCTTCATCCACCAGGTGTCGGAACCGGATGCGCTCGACGCCGCCGCCAAATCCGGCGTCATCGCCGGCTATATCGGCTTCGATTGCACGGCGGCCTCGCTGCATGTCGGCTCGCTCTTGCCGATCATGATGCTCTACTGGATGCAGCAGACCGGACATCGGCCGATCGCGCTGATGGGCGGCGGCACCACGCGGGTGGGCGATCCGTCCGGCAAGGACGAGAGCCGCAAAATCCTCACCGACGACGACATCAACCGCAATCTCACCGGCATTCGCGCGGTCTTCGCCAAATTCCTGAAATTCGAGAGCGACGGCGGCACCGCCGTCATGGCCAACAATGCCGACTGGCTGAACACGCTCAATTATATCGACTTCCTGCGCGACGTCGGCCGCCATTTCTCGGTCAACCGCATGCTGTCCTTCGACTCGGTCAAGATGCGGCTCGACCGTCAGCAGGAGCTCTCGTTCCTCGAATTCAACTACATGGTGTTGCAGGCCTACGATTTCGTCGAGCTGTACAAGCGCGAGAAATGCATCCTGCAGATGGGCGGCTCCGACCAGTGGGGCAACATCGTCAACGGCATCGATCTCGGCCGCCGCATGATGAATGCGCAGCTGTTCGCGCTCACCTCGCCGCTGATCACCACATCCTCCGGCGCCAAGATGGGCAAGACCGCCGCCGGCGCGGTCTGGCTCAATGCCGACCTGGTGAGCCCTACGACTACTGGCAATACTGGCGCAACACCGAGGACGGCGACGTCGCGCGCTTCCTCAAGCTGTTCACCGTGCTGCCGCTTGCCGAGATCGCGCGGCTTGCCGCCTTGCAGGGCCAGGAGGTCAACGAGGCCAAGAAGGTGCTCGCCACCGAGGCGACCGCGCTGGTGCACGGCCGCGCCGCAGCAGATAGCGCGGCCGAAACCGCGCGCAAGACCTTCGAGGAAGGCGCGCACGCCGAAAACCTGCCGACGGTCACTGTCGCGCGCAAAGATCTGGCCGCCGGCATGAAAGTACAAACCGCGTTTGTCGCCGCCGGCCTTGCGAAATCGAATGGCGAGGTCAATCGCGCCATTGGCAACGGCGCTATTGCGGTCAACGACGCGCGCGTCACCACAAATGACCACACGATCAGCGAAAAGAACTTGACGCCCGAAGGCGTGATCAAGCTCTCGCTCGGCAAGAAGCGCCACGTGCTGCTGCGGCCGCAGTGAGCCTCATTCGACGTGGCGCCACGTCATTCGCGCGTGAGCCGCCGCCACACACAGAAGCAGAACCGTGGTGACCGCGGAGATCAGGCAGTAAATGCAAAAAGCGTGGATGAAACTGATCTGCAGGATCATGAAATAAGCCGAAAAGCCCACGCCCACGGCCGCGCCTGCGAGCACCGCCATGCGCAACGCGCGCGAGGCCGGATCGACGACGTTCAGCACCGCCAAGCCGAACATGGCGAGGTAGTAAACGACGCCGTAATATCCCACCGGCAACTCGAAAATGCGCGCGTATGGGCTATTGGCGACTTCGTTGCATCCATTGACGGGAGGCGGACACCACAACGCCTGGCCGTTATAGATGACGTAGGAATCATAGAACGCGACGGCCAGTCCAAGCAGTGCGAGGGCGGCCATGATGGATGGCCCGTGACAGACTTTTTTCATGCGACGTGCTCCGACCAATTGTGCAGCCGACTGCGGCCGCATTAACCCCTTAGACGGAGCGCGCTCGAAAAAGGTTACAGGGGACCGAGAGGCCGATCAGAGCTCGCGTTTGACGTCGTGCGCGGGCGCTTCGGGCGGACAGCAGGCCGGCGAGTTCGGCGCGCAGGACAGCTCGATACGGTAAAAGTCGCAGCGCGACTGGATCGCCGTCTTCAACTCTTGACGCGCCCGGTGCAGCCTCACTTTGGCATTGTTGCGCGTGATGCCAAGCGCCCGCGCGACCTCATCGTCGCTCAAACCGCCGAGTTCGCCGAGGATCAGAACGTCCCGATGGCTCTGCGCGAGCCGTGCGATCTCGGCACGGATGCAACCGGCCATGTCCTTGACGGCCAGGTCCCGCTCCGGCGAGGCATCGCTGCTGAGAACGCCGTCACGCTCGCACGCTCTGCCGTCGAGCATGTCGGGCAGCCGCTCGGTCGCTTTCGCCTCGCGCGCCAGGCGCCCGCGCAGCCAATCCGAGGCCACATTCGTGGCAATCCGATAAAGCCAAGTCGACGTTTGCGCGTCGCCCCGAAACTTCGGCAGTGCATTCGCGGCTTTCGCAAAAACCGCCTGCGTCAAGTCTTCCGCCTCTTGCGATCCGACGATGCGTGCAAGCAGGCGATTGATGCGCTGGTGGTTGGCGTCATACAGGGTCCGAAATGGATCTGCTTTGCGCCTCATCGCGGCACCCCGGCGGCAGCGGCAAAAGATATCAATGGCTGCAATTGCCGCTCGGCGCCTTGCGAATTATCAAGCCGGCGCGCAAGTGGTTCCTTAAGCCATTGGAATTCTTATCGATCTTATGCGCAAACGGGTGCGATCCGCGCTTGGCTCAACGCGGCACCGGCGTGAAATTCGGGTCGAAGGCACCGGGCGACGGGATGAATTTCCGCAACAGCCCGGGCGCGATCGCGGTCACCGGATTGACGATGACGCGCGGCGCGCTCGGCGGGCCGGTCGCCTCATAGGTGATGCCGAGCAGGCCCTCATTGCTGCCGCCGCCGAGGAACACGCCCACGATCGGGATCTGCCCGAACATATTGTTGAGGCCGTAGAACGGCACGAAGGTGCCGCGCAGATGCACGTCGTTCTTGATGTAGTCGACTTGGCCCTCGACCGTCGCGCCCACCGCCGGCCCGCGCACCACGCCGTCGCGAATCGACATCTTGCCGGCAAAGCGCGTGAAGTCGGCATGCATTTCGGTGAACTGCACGCTGCCGCGCGGCTGGCCCGGCGCGCCGGCCACCACGCGGTCGAGCGTCGGCTCCCCGCGCACGATGAAATTGCGGATCGAGAGCGTGCCGACCTGCGGCTTTTGCTCCTGCGTCGGCGGGTCCATCGCCACCCACATCTGTCCGCCGAACATGCGCGGATACATGTCGGTGAAGCGGAACAGCGCGCCGGCATCCTCGGTCTCGAAATAGATGACCTGGTGGTTGTCGCTGGCGCGCAGGCGCAGGTCGCCCTCGAGCGGGGTGTCGCGGCCGATCTTGGATTTCATCGTGAACGTGCGGATCTGTCCGGCGCGGCGCGACAACCGCAGATCCAGCCCGCGCAAGGTCTCGCCGTTGTAGCCGGCCACCGTGCCGAGCTTGATGTCGAGATCGAGATCGGTCTGCTTTTGCTTGGTCTTCTCGGGCGCCTCGCCGGCGAGCGAGGATTTCACGAAATTGCGCCCGTCATAGACGTCGCCGCGCATGGTGACGTGCAGCACGCCGTCGCCGCCACGATCGGCCTTCAGCGTCACCTTGTCGCCGCCGGACAGCGCGAAGACCGGCAGATTGGCCGACACGATATCGCCGGCGTTGTCGAGTTCGACCGCGCCTTTCACATCGGCGCCCGAGCCGTCGATCGACAGATCGTCGAAGCGCACCGATTTCGCCGTCTTGCTGAGCGTGTAAGTCGCCCGCGCCGGCTTGCCGGCCGGCTTCTGCCAGCCCGGCAGCAGGTTGTCGATTTTGGCCTGCGTGAGATCGGCTTCCACTTTCAGCCGGTTGTCGGTGGTGTCGTCGTTCACGCTGCCGGTGACGTTGACCGGAATGACGCCGGTGACGCTGTGGCCGAAATCGATCCCTAAGCGGTGGCGGGCGGCCTCGTCGAGCTTGGCCTGCAAGTGCAATTCGGCGTCGCTGTCCTTCTGTTTCTGGACATCGAGCGCGGCCGGCGTGCCGTTGACTTTGACGTCGCCCTTGATCTGGTAGCCGGCGTTGGTCGCGCTCACCCGCAGCGTGGACGCCTCGACCTTGCGCCCGAGCAGCATCTTGTCGGCGGCAAAATTGGTCATATCCGCCGCGATGGCATAGGTGGCGGAATTTTTCGGCACGTTCTTGCCGACCGCGAGATCGACGCTGACGCGCGCGCTGACCGTGCCGCGGGTCGAGGCCGGATCGAGCGTGAGGCCGACGATGTCGCGGAAGCCCTCGCCCGAAAGCAACGCCGCCGCCGCCGGCACCGAGCCGTCGATGCGGAAGCGGGCATGCGCCGGCGCGGGCTTTGGATGGACGTCCGGCACTTCGAATATGCCGTTCGCGATATTGAGCTTGCGCTCCCCCGCCACGTCGACCGTGCCGCGGCCGAGACTGACGGTCGCATGGCGCCCGACGACCCGGACCGTAAGGTCGGCGTCGTGAATTTCCGGCAGCGATTGCACCGGGTGCAAGGTCGTGCCGCTGGTCTCGAGATCGACCGAGAGCCCGTCATCGGGCATCGGCGGGCCGCCGGCGTGGAAATACGACAGCGGCGCATTGCCGGCGATCACGGTGCGCTCGACGATGCCGCCGGACACATGCTCCTCGACCCATTGCCGCACCGGATAGGCGCCGAAGATCGGCCATATGCGCTTCATCACCGAGCCCGGCATGCGCGTGCAGGCGATGCCGAAGGCGAGATGCGGTTCGGCGCCGGAAAAATCGAGACTGCCGGTAACGGCGATGCCGATATTGTACAAGGGCCGCGTGTCGACGCGGGACAGATCGCCCTTGTCCAGATCGATCCGGTGGCGGTTGGTATCGATGCGCCCTTCCATGGTCACGCGGTTGATCGCAAATCCGTCCGCTTCGAGCGCTCCGCTCGCCGCCAGAATAACCGGATCGATCACCGGATCGCTGCGCGCGACGTTGAAGTGCCACACGCCGCTCTGGTCGGCGGGCGCTTCCAGCGTGGCGCGCATGGTGAATTGATTGCCGCCCGCCTGAACCTGAAACGGCACGTCCAGGACGCGAGTCCGTGGATCCCAATTGAAGCGGATATCGGCGTGCTCGACCTCCACGCTGTATCTGTCTTGCGCCGTGATCGATGACCTTGCCGCGGCCGGCGACGATCTGGCCTTGCAAGCGCTGCAACGCGCCGGCGGACGAAAGTTCCGCGCGCACGCTGGCCGACACCGGCATTTCGGCGTCGACCTCGCTCTCGTTAAGACGCATGGCCAGGAGAATGTCGCTGGTCGAGACGTCGCGCGCTTCGATGCCGAGCGCGCGCACGCCGTCGCTGAGCGGGCGCACGGCGGCGCTCAGCACCCAAGGACGCTCTTTATTCTCGGAGGCCAGGCGGAACATCAGCCCGCCCTGCGTCGGCCGCATCAGGCTGACATTGATCTGGCTGAAGCTCCAATGCTTGCCGTTGCGCTGGTCGTCCACCACCAGATTGCCGTTCTTCAGGCCGAGTTCGCGCAAGTCGTGGCCGTCGAGGCCGGTGGCGCCCAGCCCGTCGATCCAGGCCAACAGGCCAGCGACGTTCTCCAAGCCGGCGCGCAGCGGCGCCGGCACGCTCGATTCAACGATTGCCGCGGCCCCGGCCGCAGGCAGCGCTGGCGCAGCCGTCGCGATCGGCCGCTTGTTGGCGCCGGCGAACACGGTCACGCTGCCGTTCTTCTCGATGCGCACCGCCATTTCGGCGCCGACCAGATTGAGGCTTTTCGCCCGCACATGTGCCCGAGAGCAGGCTCATCCCGGACAATCCGACTTCCGCCTTGGGCGCGCTCGCCACCACCGTGCCGTCGGCGTCGCGCACGGTGATGTCGCGCAGGCGCAATGACACGCGGCCGTCCTCGTCGCGCTCGAGCTGGGTGCCGCCGACCGAAACCGTGTGCTTGCCGCCGAAATTTTCCTCGATCGCCGCCTTCAGCCACGGCGTCGCGATATCAAGCTCGATCGGTCCGATGGAGAGGCGCCACCACAGCGCGGCGATGGCAACGGTGACCAGCCCGAGGGCAAGCGTCGTGCCCCAGAATAGCCGCCGTACCAAGGGCTGGCGCAGGCCCCTGATGGCGGCGCGCCGGAGCCTGCCCCATTGGCGGCGCGGGCCATGCTCGGGCGGATGCTGGGGATGGTGAGCATGGCCGCCGGCAGGCTCATGCGCCGGCGCATGCTCGTGCTTGGCATGGTGGATCGGATGATGCGAGGGATGATGGGCAGGATGGTGCGATGCGCGGCGCGCGGCCGCCGCGTGGTGGTCCGGATGCCTCGGGTTGTTGTGGTCGTTACGTGTCATGCCCGAGCGGGCGCCCCTCGTCCGGCGCAATGCGCGTCTTTTGCCGCCGCTAAACCGTAACCGTGGACCCGCTTGCGCCCACCCGACGCAAGTGGCATTTGCGACAATGACCGCCGGAAAGCGTCGAAAGGAAGGCATATGGCGCGCGAATTGGCTGTCGGCGACAAGGCGCCGGCCTTCACGCTGCCGGGCGACGGCGGCCAGGCGGTGTCGTTGAAGGACTTCATGGGCCGCAATCTCGTCCTTTATTTTTACCCGAAGGCCGACACGCCGGGCTGCACCAAGGAAGCTATCGCATTCTCAAGCCTGCGCGCGGCTTTTGCCAAGGCGGGAACCGAAATCCTGGGGGTATCCGCCGACCCGGTTCCGGCGCAGGACAAATTCAAAGCCAAGCACAGACTGAAAATCGCCCTCGCCTCGGACGAAACCAAGACGATGCTGGCCGCCTACGGGGCCTGGGGCGAGAAATCGCTTTACGGACGCAAATACCTGGGGGTCATGCGCAAGACTTTCCTGATCGACGGCAAGGGCCGCATCGCCCGCGTCTGGCCGAAGGTCTCCGTGCCGGGCCATGCCGAGGAGGTCTTGGATGCCGCCAAGGCGCTATGATCCCCTGCTCTTCTCTTGCAGCGGCGAATCGGGCGCCGCCCGGGCGGAGCTTAGCGGCTTTTTAACCATATCGGATTGATATCGCACGTTAAGTGCTGGTCCACCGGCTCGCGCGTGGCCGAACCGGCGGTGGCTGGAGCGTCGATGTCGTCCACGTCCTATTACCACCCGAACATAGATCATCGTCCCGGTTCCGATCAGCATCCCGGTTATGCGCAGCCGCGCGCGCAATCGGCCGCCGCCGTTTCCCGCCATATCCAGCGCGCCAAGGCGGCTACACGCTCCAGCATGGCGGCCGTCAGGTCCGCATCGGCCCGGTCGCGTTCTGGATCGTGGTCGGGACGTTGGTCGTGATGGCGATCTGGTCGATCGCGACCGGCACCTATTTCGCCTTCCGCGACGACGTGCTCACCCGCCTGATCGGCCGCCAGGCGCAGATGCAATTCGCCTATGAGGACCGCATCGCCGAGATGCGCGCGCAGGTCGACCGCATCACCAGCCGGCAGTTGCTCGACCAGGAGCAGTTCGAGCAGAAGCTGAAGGAACTGCTGCAACGCCAGGCGACGCTCGAGCAGCGCACCGATGCGCTGGCCGGCGATGTGTTGAGCACCGGCTCGATCCGGCCCGCGCACCGCAGCGCGCCGGTGGCCGCGCCCGCCGCGCCGCAGTTGAAGCCTTCGCCGATCAGCGACACGGTCATCTTCACCGCCCCACCCGACCGCGAGGCGCGCCTGCAATCGCGCGAATTGCCGGTGAGCGCGACGCGGCTTGCCGCGCGCGGCAATGGCGGCGGGCTCGACGGCATTCTGGCGCGCGTCTCCGGCGCGCTCGACAAGATCGCGCACCGGCAGGTGGCGGCGCTCACCGATATCGAGGAGCACGTCGACAGCAAGGCGCGCCGCATGGCAGAGCGTGCTCGGCGATCTCGGCGTCGATACCGGCAAGACGCCGCCCGGCGCCGCCGTCGGCGGCCCGTTCGTGCCGATCAGGCCGCCGCGGCCGGGATCGAGCGCCTTCGACCGCCAGCTCTACCGCATCAATATCGCGCGCGCGCAGATCGACCACTTGAACCACGTGCTGGTCGCGGTGCCGGTGCGCAAGCCGGTCGCCGGCGAAGTCGACATGAGCTCGCCCTTCGGCGTGCGGCTCGATCCCTTCCTCGGCCGCCCGGCCATGCATACCGGCATCGACCTGCGCGGCGAGATCGGCGAGCCGGTGCACGCCACCGCCGCCGGCAAAGTCACGATTGCCGGCCGCGAAGGCGGCTACGGCAACATGGTCGAGCTCGACCACGGCAATGGGCTCGCCACCCGCTACGGCCATCTGTCGCAAATCGACGTCAAGGTCGGGCAGACGGTGCACATCGGCCAAGTCGTCGGCCGCATCGGCTCGACCGGGCGCTCCACCGGCCCGCATCTGCATTACGAGACGCGCATCAACGGCGAGCCGGTCAATCCGCAGAAATTCCTGCGCGCGGGATTGCGGCTCGGCAGCAATAGCTAGGCCGCAGATTTTCTAATTCAGAACGCCTGCGTCACGCCCATGCGCGCGGCGCATACCCCACCTGGTCGTATTTCGCTGCCGGCCGGGCGATACTCCGCGCAAGAGACTCCATAAACAGGGAGGGACAAGCCCATGACTGACGGTGACGTGCGTCTGGTGCGCGAGGCTGCGGTGGCGACGATCCTGTTCGACCGGCCGCAAGCGCGCAATGCCATGACGTGGCGGATGTACGAGGGACTGGCGGCCGCCTGCGAACAGCTCGCCAAGGATGCGAGCGTGCGCGTGACGGTCCTGCGCGGGGTCGGCGGCAAGGCCTTCATCGCCGGCACCGACATTGCCCAGTTCCAGGACTTCAAAACCGGCGAACAGGGCGTCGCCTATGAGGCGAAGATGGAAGGCTATCTCGCCGCGCTCGAAGCTTTGCCGATGCCGACGCTGGCCGTGGTGGAAGGCTGGGCGATCGGCGGCGGGCTGGCGATCGCCGCCTGCTGCGACCTGCGCATCGCCACCCCGGGCACGAAATTCGGCGTGCCGATTGCGCGCACGCTGGGCAATTGCCTGTCGATCGCCAATTATGCCCGGCTGATCGCGGCGCTCGGTCAGGCGCGCGCCAAGCGAATGCTGTTGCTGGCGGAAAATTTGTCGGCCGAAGATGCGCTGGCAGCCGGATTTGTGACGGCGGTGGTGGATGCCGCCGCGCTCGACCAGACGATCGCCGGGATCTGCGAGCGCCTGCAGGGCAATGCCCCGGTCACCATGCGCGTCACCAAGGAAGCCATGCGGCGCCTGCAAAAGGCCGGCATTCCCGACGACGCCGACCTGGTGCGCGCCTGTTACGGCAGCGACGACTTTCGGGCCGGCGTCAAGGCTTTCGTCGAGAAGCGCACGCCGCAATGGAGCGGCCATTGATTGGATAGCGTTGCCGCCGGCGGTTGCCATCCGGGCCGCTATATTCCATGAAGTCCGCTATTCCGACGGGGGGATGCCGCATCATGCGGATTGGGCCACGCCACCCATGGCTCGGCGCGGCCGGGTTTCATCTCGCATTGCCGCTATTGGAAGGCTTCTACCGGCGGCGGCACATCCACCGCTCGGGAAGCGCGTTTGCGCGGGCGCGCATCGCCGCCATCAAGGACAAGATCGCACGCGGCGACACCGTTACTCTGGCGGGCGTCTCCGCCGCCGGCACGCATAATTCCGGCGTCGCGCTGGTCGAAGTCGACCGCAACGGCCCGCGTTTGATCTTCAACAACGAGGAAGAGCGCTTCTCCGCCGTCAAGCATACCAACGCCTACCCCGAGCATGCGATCGCGGCGCTGCGCGATTGGTTGAGCCGTCGCGGGCACGGGCCCGAACGCATCGATGCCTGGTTCACCTCGTGGGATTATGCCGCGCTCGGCGCCACGCTCATCCGCACGCTGCTGGAGGAGGCGCCGGCGAGCTTCAGCATGATCCGCGGCGAAGGCACGCCGCTGTTTAATCTGCGCGATCTCGACCGCGGCACGCGCGCGGCGCGCCGCATCGCCCGCCAACTCGGCATGCGCGCCGGTCGATCTGATCGGCACGCCGCACCACGACAACCACGCCTGGTTTTCCTTCGCGGTCTCGCCGTTCGCCCGCGCGCGGACGCCGGTGGCGATCGCCGTGCTCGACGGGCTCGGCGACAGGAGCGCGATCTCGCTTTACGTGGCCGAGCGCGGCCGCATGCGGCAGCTTTACAGCAATGACAGCGTGTTCGACTCGCTCGGCATCTTCTACGCCGTGATCTCATCCACCCAAGGCGGCTGGACCTGGCTGTCGAGCGAGGGCCGCTACATGGGCGCCACCGCCTATGGCAACAATGACCGCAAGAGCAATCCTTATTACGCCGCGCTGAAAGATATCTTCCGGCTCGCGCCCGAGGGCCGCATCTTCATCAACCGCGATCTGGCCAATTGGCCGCGCGACATTCTGCGTGAACCCTATACCGAAGCGCTCAAGACAATCATCGGCGAGCCGATCGCGCTTGCCGACATGTGGAACCCGGACGCCGTGCTGCGCATCGAGGACATCGCGCACAGGCAAGCGACGCAGGCGCGCCTCGACATTGCCGCCGCCACGCAGATGGTGTTCGAGGACGCGCTCATGCACGTCATCGCGCATCTGATCGTCGCAACCGGCAGCGACAAACTGGTGCTGACCGGCGGCATCGGGCTCAACGCGCTCGGCAATATGCGTCTGCTTGAGCACTTCGACGAGGATTTCTACCGGCGCGAGATCGGCCGCACCACACGGCTGCATCTATGGGTGCCGCCGGTGCCGAACGATGCCGGCGTCACCGCGGGCGCCGCCTACATGGGCGCCTATCTCGCGGGCTACGGGCTGGGACCGCCGATCGAGCACGCCTTCTATTGCGGCGTGCCGCCCGGCGAACGACGACATCCGCGCGGCGCTCGAAGCAAGCCCGGACGTCGAATGGATCGCGCTCGCGTCCGCGAGCGGCGCGCAGGCGCGCGCGCATTACGCCGACTTCATGGCCTATATGACCGCGCAGGACGCGATCTTCGCGCTCTACCAGGGCGCCGCCGAAACCGGACCGCGCGCGCTCGGCCACCGCTCGATCCTGGCCAATCCGTGCAATCCGCAAACGCGCGAGAACCTGAACGCGAAGGTGAAATACCGCGAAGCCATTCGTCCGCTCGCGCCGATGATGACGCTCGCCGCCGCCAGGGAGTTTTTCGAATTGTCGGACGGCGCGAGCGACGCCGACTACAACGCCTACAACTACATGGTGCTCACCGCGCATGCGCGGCCCGCCGCACGCAAGCGCATCCCTGCGGTCATCCATGCCGACGGCACCGGCCGCCTGCAGATCGTGCGCGAAGACACCGATCCGCTCACTTACGCCTATCTCGAAGGCGCTCGGCCGCCGCATCGGCGTCGAGGTCGCGGTCAATACGTCATTCAATGTCGCCGGCCCGATCGCGCAGACGCCGCAACAGGCGCTCGACACGCTGCGCCGCTCCAAGGGGCTCGATGCCGTGTTGATGTTTTCCGACGAAGGCCCCGTGTTCGCGGCGCTGCATAAAGGCAGCGCGGACGCCGGCGCGCGCTTGCGCGCCTGGCTCGCGGCCTGGCAGGCGGAGACGGGTCAGCGCCTGGAGCTTTGACCGGACTGCTCAAGCGCCCAGGCGCTCGGTCACAATCAGCCGGATGTGCGGATTGCCGAGCGGCGTGCCGACGCAATTCAGATAAGGCCAAGGCTGCTGCGTGCAGGTCTTGAGCACGGCTTCCGCCGGCCGGGGCCAGCGGGCCGGCATCGAGCCGGTCGCTCGCGGTGGTCAGGACTGTGAACGCGCCGGCAATCGCGGCGGCGGCCAACACTGCGGAGATGATGAACTTGAACATGACGTCACCCTGATCTTGATGCGCATCCCGGTTTGAGCCGGACGCTTTGTTTTCGATTGCCATGACGATAGGAGCGCACAGCCCGTGCAGGCTGTGTCGGACATCACACGCACAAAGATGTGATCGGCGCGGCAAAAGCTATTGGTTTGTCTGAAATTTTCGCCGGGCGCCGATCGTGGATGTGAAGCCGTTCACACCCTTCGGGGTGTGACGCAGTTCACACTACTCCACGTCCTCGACCTCGACCGGCTCGGTGCCGAAGGCCTTCTGCGCCAGCGCTGCCTGCATGAACTCGTCGAGATCGCCGTCGAGCACGCCGGCCGTGTTGGAGGTCGACACGCCGGTGCGCAGGTCCTTCACCATCTGATAGGGCTGCAACACGTAGGATCGGATCTGGTGGCCCCAGCCGATATCGGTCTTGGCCGCCTGCTCGGCCACCGCCTTGTCCTCGCGCTTTTTCATCTCCGCCTCGAACAGCTTGGCGCGCAGCATGTCCCAGGCCATGGCGCGGTTGCGGTGCTGCGAGCGGTCCTGCTGGCACTTGACCACGATGTTGGTCGGGATGTGGGTCAACCGCACCGCCGACTTCGGTCTTGTTGACGTGCTGGCCGCCGGCGCCGCTCGAGCGCATCACGTCGGTGCGCACGTCGTTTTCGTTGATGTCGATCTTGATGCGGTCGTCGACCACCGGAAAGACCATGACGCTGGCAAACGAGGTGTGCCGGCGCGCGTTGGCGTCGAACGGCGAGATGCGCACCAGCCGATGCACGCCGTTCTCGCTCTTGAGCCAGCCATAGGCGTTGTGGCCTTTGATCGTGACGGTCGCCGACTTGATGCCGGCGCCCTCGCCTTCGCTCTCCTCCAGCCACTCGACCTTGTAGCCGTGCGCTTCGGCCCAGCGCACATACATGCGCATCAGCATGCCGGCCCAGTCCTGGCTCTCGGTGCCGCCGGCGCCGGCATGGACTTCGAGATAGCAGTCGTTGGCGTCGGCCTCGCCCGACAGCAGCGCTTCCAGCTCGCGCCGCGCCACCTCCGCCTTCAGCCGCTTGAGGGCGGCTTCCGCCTCGCCGATGGTCTTGTCGTCCTTTTCGGATTCGCCGAGCTCGATCATGCGTGAGCTGGTCGTCGAGCTCCCGCTCGATGCGGCCGATGGCGCCGAGCTGGTCCTCGAGCGCGTCGCGCTCGCGCATCACGCGTTGCGCGCGCGCCTGGTCGTTCCAGAGATTGGGGTCCTCGGCCTCTTTGTTCAGCTCGGCGAGGCGGCGTTTCGCGGTCTCGACGTCAAAGATGCCTCCTCAGCAGCACGAGCGACTGCTTGATCTCGTCGACGAGGTTTGCGGTTTCCGCGCGCATTGCAAATTCCATGGCCGCCGGAGCGGCCTTTCGATTCATTGTGACAGGGATTTAACGTCGCGTCCGCGACGGCGCAACCATTGACGCGCCGCAAGGATCAATACTCAGTAAAGCCCGCCGGTGCCCGAGCGCACCGCGCGGCCGGAGTCGGGCGGCACATTGCCGAAGAACGGCGGCCGCCCCCCGCCGCGGGTCTCGCCGCTGCCCTCGTAGCCGACCACCGAATAGTCGTCGGGCGGCGCGGTGCCCGGCTTGAAAGCTTCCAGGATCACGCGCTCGCTGCCGGGGCCGGCGCGCATGCCGGTCTTGGGATCGACGCGGATCAGCTTGATGCCGGGCGGCACGCGGAACGGCACCGGCGGCTTGTCGGCGAGCGCCTCCTTCATGAAATCGCGCACGACGGGCGCCGCCAGATGCGCCGCCGGTCTCGCCGCGCCCGAGCGGCGCGGCTTGTCGTAGCCGATATAGACGCCGACCACGATGTCGGGCGTGAAGCCGATGAACCAGGCGTCCTTTTCGTCGTTGGTGGTGCCGGTCTTGCCGGCGATCGGCTTGCCGACCTGCTGCACCACGGTCGCGGTGCCGCGCTGGACCACGCCTTCCATGATCGAGGTGATCTGATAGGCGGTCATCGGGTCGAGCACCTGCTCGCGCTTGTCGATCAGCGACGGCTCCGGCTGGTTGTCCCATTTCTTGGCGTCGCAGCCGATGCATTCGCGCTGGTCGTGGCGGTAGATGGTGTGGCCGTAGCGGTCCTGGATGCGGTCGATCAGCGTCGGCTTGATGCGGCGGCCGCCATTGTCGATCATCGCGTAGGCGGTGACCATGCGCAGCAGCGTGGTCTCGCCGGCGCCGAGCGCGAACGACAGATAGGGCGGCAGATTGTCGTAGACGCCGAAGCGCTTGGCGTATTCGGCGATCAGCGGCATGCCGATGTCCTGCGCCAGCCGCACCGTCATCACGTTGCGCGACTGCTCGATGCCGAAGCGCAGCGTCGAGGGACCGTAGAACTTGTTTTCGTAGTTCTCCGGCTTCCAGACGCCGAGCCCGGTCCCTGATCGATTTCGATCGGCGCGTCGAGGATCAGCGAGGACGGCGTGTAGCCGTTGTCGAGCGCGGCCGCATAGACGATCGGCTTGAACGAGGAGCCGGGCTGGCGCAGCGCCTGCGTGGCGCGGTTGAACTGGCTCTGGTCGTAGGAGAAGCCGCCGACCATGGCGAGCACGCGGCCGGTCCAGGGGTCCTCGACCACCATGGCGCCGGAGACCTCCGGCACCTGGCGCAACGCGAATTGGCCCTGGCCGGTGGTCGGCGCGACATAGATCACGTCGCCGGCTGCGAGCACCTGGTCGACCCTGGTTGGCACGCGGCCTTTGACGCGCGCCCATTTCACGCCGTCGAGCGGGACGATGCCGATGTCGCGTTCCTTGCTGACGGCGCCGCCCGGCTCGCGGCCCGGCTGCAAGCCGATGCGCGCCGATTTGTCGCCGACTTCGAGCACCACCGCGAGCCGCCAGGGCGCGATGTCGGAGAGCGCCTTGACCTCGGCGAGCTTGGGGCCCCAGTCGGCGCCGATGTCGACCTTGGCGACCGGGCCGCGATAGCCGTGGGCCTCGTCGTAGCGCATCAGGCCGTCGATCAGCGTCTTGCGCGCCAGCACCTGCAGCTTGGGATCGAGCGTGGTGCGCACCGACAGGCCGCCTTCGTAGAGCTTCTTCTCGCCGTAGCGGTCATAGAGCTCGCGGCGGACTTCCTCGGCGAAATATTCCGCCGCGAAGATGTGCGTGCCGGCGGCTTGCCGGTCACGCCGAGTTGGCTGCGCTTGGCCTTCTCGGCGTCGGCGGTCTTGATGAAGCCGTCCTCCGCCATCTGGTCGATCACCCAGTTGCGGCGCTCGATGGCGCGCTCGCGCTGGCGGAACGGATGATAATTGTTCGGCGCCTTCGGCAGCGCCGCCAGATAGGCGGCTTCCGGAATCGTCAGCTCGTGCACCGACTTGTCGAAATAGACGAGCGAGGCGGCGGCGATGCCGTAGGCGCCGAGGCCGAGATAGATTTCGTTCAGGTAAAGCTCGAGGATCTTGTCCTTCGAGTAGGTGCGCTCGATCTTGAGCGCCAGCAGCGCCTCCTTGATCTTGCGCGTGAAGGAGACTTCGTTCGTCAGCAAGAAGTTCTTGGCGACCTGCTGCGTGATGGTGGAGGCGCCCTGCGGGTGGCGGTCGGAGCCGTAGTTCTGCGCGTAGTTGACGGCGGCGCGCGCAATGCCGGTGAAATCGAGCCCGCCATGCTCGTAGAAGTTCTTGTCCTCGGCGGCGAGGAAGGCATTGATCACCCGCTTCGGCACCGCCTGGATCGGAATGTAGAGCCGCCGCTCCTTGGCGTATTCGGCCACCAGCGAGCCGTCGGCCGCGTGCATGCGCGTCATCACCGGCGGCTCGTAGTCCTGCAATTGCGAGTAGTCCGGCAGGTCCTTGGAGTAGTGCCACAACAGCGCCGGCCATCGCGGCCACGCCCACCACGAACAAGATGGTGCCGGCCGCGAACAGGAAGCCGAAGAAGCGCAGAATGAGCTTCATGAAGGGATGACCCAAAAGGCCAATATGGCGATGCCAAACGCGCCCGTCCATGTGGCGCTAAGGCCCTGTCCTGGCCCGGTTTTATGTTGAAACTGAGGCCAGGCGCGCATCAGCGGGCCCCCACGCTGGCGCCGACCAGGCGCCGGGCAAAGAAATCGTCCACCGCATGCGCCATGGCCGAGGCCGTGCGCGCCTGCCATTCGGCTGAGGTCAGGTTCTTCAGGTCCCGCCGCGTCGACATGTAGCCCAATTCGACCAGCACCGAGGGAACGTCGGGCGCTTTCAGCACGATGAAGCCCGCCGCCTTGACCGGCTGCAGGTGCAAAGGGGCGACCGGCTTGATGTCGCCGACCAGCGCGCGCGAACTGCACCGAGAAGGTCTTGGTCTCGCGCTGCGCCAGATCGATCAGGATATTGGCGACGTCGTCCGGCTCGGCGGACAGATCGACGCCGGCGATGATGTCGGACTTGTTTTCGGTCTCGGCCAGGTGCGCGGCTTCCGCGTCGGAGGCGTGCTCGGACAGCGTATAGACGCTGGCGCCCGCCGCCTGCCCCTCGCTGCGCGGCACCGAGTCGGCATGGATCGAGATGAACAGCGCGGCCTTGAGCTGGCGCGCGATGTGCACGCGCTCGGTGAGCGGAATGAAGGTGTCGTCGGTGCGCGTCATCGCCACCCGGTATTTGCCGCTCTTCTCGAGCGCGGCGCGCAACTTGAGGCCGAAAGCCAGCACCACGTCCTTCTCGTCCTGCCCGTCGAGGCCCTTGGTGCCGCTGTCGATGCCGCCATGGCCGGGATCGATCACGACCAGCGGACGCGGATCGCTGCTCGGCTGCGCCGCCACCTCATTGTGGCGGCCGGCGTGGCGCGTGGACCGCGCGCCAAGCTCGATATCGCGCAGGAAGCTCACGCGGTCGGTGGCGGCGAGATCGAGCACCAGCCGCGCCGGCTGGCCGTCGATGGCGGCAAGCGTGAAGGCCTTCTCGACCCGCACCGGCCCGCTCAGGTCGAGCACGATGCGCGAGCCGCCCTGCATGATCAGGCCGTAGCGGAAGGCCTTGATCAGGCCGCGGCCGCGCTCGCCCGAATGCGCGGGCAGCTTGAAGACGACCTGCGGCAGGTCGATCACGACCCGATAGGGATCGGCCAGCGTGAAGGCCGCGATATCGACCTTGCGCGTCAGATCGACCACAAAGCGGGTCTGCTTGGCGTCGCCGCCGAGCCGCACGTCGGTCGCCTCCGGCACCGATTCCACCGGCGCGGCCAGCGTCTGCACGGCAATGCCCGGCTGCGCGGCCAAGGCGACCCTGGCTGCCGGCGCGGCGGCGAGCGCGCTGCCTAAGACACTGGCGAGGACGAGCGGGCGGAACGGCACGATTCAGGACCCTTTCCGGCTCTTTCTACTCCAATAAGGGGCGTTCGGTTAACGGAAGTTAAGCGGAAGGGCTCGTTCGCCACGCAAGTGTGGCGAGCCTGCACAGACGCCTTGCCATCAAGCACTTAGCGCCGTATGTAGGAACTTGCTGACGGTTAAAGTTCCGATTGTGCCGCGTTCGGGTTCCGGCACGCTTTGGTCCAGGATCGCCCCCTCGAGGAAGGCCGGCGGACGGACGAGCGAAACGAGCCGAAACCCTTAGTCAAGGACAATCGGATCGGCGCGCGGCCTTGGGCCGCCCGCATTCACGACCGCCAGTGACGAGAAACCTCGGCTTGCGCTTCGATTGGCGCGGCCGCAGCGCTACGGGTTGCAGTTTCATGCTGCCGAAGACGCAGCAAAGGCTATTCGAGGTCCACCGCTCTCGCGATTTAATCGCGACGGCGCGTTTTAGCTCGGCCCTCGTTCCGCTTTCGCGTGAAAACGCAGCCCCTCCCATCCACACCCATCCGGCGGACTGCCCCCTGCGCCGCTTCGCGCCGACGATTGTGCGCGAGCCTGCAGGCGCCTCCGCCTTAGTGAGATTGATCCATGCCCGACAAAATGCTGATCGACGCGACCCACCCGGAAGAGACCCGGGTCGTCGTGCTGCGCGGAAATCGCGTCGAGGAATTCGACTTCGAGAGCGCCAACCGCAAGCAGCTTCGCGGTAACATCTACCTCGCCAAGGTCACGCGCGTCGAGCCGTCGCTGCAGGCGGCCTTCGTCGACTACGGCGGCAACCGCCACGGCTTCCTGGCGTTCTCCGAAATCCATCCCGACTACTACCAGATCCCGGTCGCCGACCGGCAGGCGCTGATCGCGCAGGAAGAACGCGACCAGCGCGAAGCCGACGCCGAAGCCGACCATCGCGCGCGCGGCGGCGGCGGGCGCGGCCGCGGCCGCCACCGTCAACGTGGCCAACGCCAACGCGACGACGTCAGGCGCAGCGAACCGCTGGCGGATGGCGAAGTGGCGCGCGAGGCCGCCGAAATCCCGGCCGGCGAAGCCGCCATGGGCCAACCCTCGCCCGCCGAGTTCGACGAAACCACCGCCGACGTGCGCGAGCCCGCGCAGCCCACGGCCGAATTCACCGCCGAAGACAGCGCGCGCGAAGCGGCTGAATTCCGCGCCGGCGAAGACGCGATCGAGCCGCCGCCCGCGCCGGACGGCGGCGAGGCGGTGCAGGAATTTGCGACCGAAGCAAGCCCGCAAGAACTCGCCGATGCCGCCGCCGAACCCGCGCCCGCAGGCGAACCCGGCAACGGCAATGGCGAAGAACAGCACGAGGACGAGGCGGTCGAATCCGTCGGCGGCGCCGACGCGCTCGAAGAAGTGCAGGAGCGCGTGCCGCGCTTCCGCCGCCAGTACAAGATCCAGGAAGTGATCAAGCGCCGGCAGGTCATGCTGGTGCAGGTGGTCAAGGAAGAGCGCGGCACCAAGGGCGCGGCGCTCACCACCTATCTCTCGCTCGCCGGCCGCTATTCGGTGCTGATGCCCAACACCGCGCGCGGCGGCGGCATCTCGCGCAAGATCACCATCCGCGGAAGACCGCAACCGGCTCAAAGAAATCGCCACCGAACTCGAAGTGCCGGAGGGCATGGGCGTGATCCTGCGCACCGCCGGCGCCTCCCGCACCAAGACCGAAGTCAAGCGCGACTTCGAATATCTGCTGCGGCTGTGGGAGACGGTGCGCGATCTCACGCTGAAATCGACCGCGCCGAAGCTGGTCTACGAGGAAGGCTCGCTGGTCAAGCGCTCGATCCGCGACCTCTACAACAAGGACATCGACGAGATCGTCGTCGCCGGCGACGAGGGCTACAAGGAAGCCAGGACTTCATGCGCATGCTGATGCCGAGCCATGTCAAGAATGTGAAGCTCTACAAGGACACCCAGCCGCTGTTCACGCGCTGCGGCATCGAGAGCCAGCTCGACGCCATGTTCTCGCCGGTGGTGCAGTTGCGCTCCGGCGGCTACATCGTGATCAACCAGACCGAAGCGCTGGTCGCGATCGACGTGAACTCGGGCCGCGCCACGCGCGAGCACCACATCGAGGACACCGCGCTCAAGACCAATCGCGAGGCGGCCGAGGAGATCGCCCGGCAACTGCGCTTGCGCGATCTCGCCGGCCTGATCGTCATCGACTTCATCGACATGGACGAGAACCGCAACAACCGCACGGTCGAGCGGCGCATGAAGGACGCGCTCAAGAACGACCGCGCGCGCATCCAGGTCGGCCGCATCTCGCATTTCGGCCTGCTGGAAATGTCGCGCCAGCGCATCCGCTCCTCGGTGCTGGAAAGCTCGACCGAGAAATGCCCGCAGTGCGGCGGCACCGGCCATGTGCGCTCGGTGTCGTCGGTGGCGCTGCAATTGCTGCGCGCGCTCGAGGAGATGCTGCTCAAGGGCGCCACCCACAATCTGATCGTGCGCACGCGCTCGGAAGTCGCGCTCTATGTGCTCAACCACAAGCGCGCTCATCTGCGCGTGCTGGAAGAGCGCTTCCGCGTCACGCTGACCATTTCGGCCGACGCGACCGTGACCGGCCAGGTGTCCTACATCATCGACCGCGGCGAGCAGGTGCATTCGGTCGATGCGGCCAAGCTTATAGCCGCAGCGGCGCGCGCCGAAATGCCGATCGAGGAAACGGTCGAGGACGACATCGTCGAAGACGACATCGTTGCGGACGACGTCGAAGCAGCGGAGATCGAGAGCGCCGAAGCTGAGCCTGAGCACGAAGGCGCGGTGGCGCAGCCCGCGCGTGAGCCCGGACGCGACGGCGAGGCCGCTCGCGAAGGCGGCCGCCGCAGGCGGCGCGGGCGTGGCGGCCGCGGTCGCGGCCGCGGCACTGAGCCGCGCGAAGGGGCGCCAGCGGCGCCGCCATTCACGCACGAGACCGTGCCCGAGCACGCGATCGCGCACGAGGATCACGACGCCGGCTCGCCCGAGGAAGATGCCGGCGGCGAACCGATGGAACGCCCGCCCTTGCAGGCCGGCGGCGAAGGCGACGCGAACCGCGATGGCCGGCACCGCCGGCGGCGCGGACGCCGCGGCGGACGACGCAACCGACGCCGTAACGGCAATGGCGAGACGCCGTTCATTTCGAATGACGGCCAGCCGGAGCCCGATCTGCAGCACGCGGTCGAAGATCTCGACCGTCCGCCGGCCGGGGATCGCGAGCCGGGCTATGGCCGCGAAAGCCCGCCCAGCCAAGCTGCGCCCTCGCAAGCGGCACGCGACTACGCGCCGCCGGCCGAACAACGCCCGGCACCGGCACCGGCGCCCGAGCAGGCCGCAAGTGAGCCGGATACGCCGCGCCGGCGCTCGACCGTGCGCGAACCCGCCTCGTTCGGCAAGGACAGCGCGCCGGCGCCCTCGCCGACTCTGCCGCCGCCGACGCCGGTGATCTCCAGCACCGCCGCCGACAACGCCGGCACGCCCAAGCGCGGCTGGTGGGGCAAGCGGCTGCTGGGCGACAAGGACTAGCGCATGATCGCGATCGTGCGCCCGGCAAAATGAAATCCGCCTGGGTCGAGCGCGACGCCAAAGGCGCGGTCGACCGCTATGGCAGGGCCGGCATCGCGCCCGAGCTGGCGCTGCGCGTCTATTCCACGCGGCTGATCGGGCGCGATCCCAAGCTGGTCCTGCACGGCGGCGGCAACACGTCGGTCAAGGCCAAGGCGCGCGATCTTGCCGGCGCCGAAGTCGAGGCGCTCTACGTCAAGGGTTCCGGCTGGGACATGGCCGCGATCGAGCCGGCCGGCTTGCCGGCGGTGCGGCTTGCCCCGCTGCTTGCGTTGCGCGCGCGCGCGGAAATGTCCGACGCCGAGATGGCGCGCGTGTTGCGCGCCTTTCTGATCGATCCGCAGTCGCCTTCCCCGTCGGTCGAAACGCTGCTGCACGCCTTCATCCCGGCGACGTTCATCGATCACAGCCACGCCACCGCGGTGCTCAGCCTGATCGATCAGCCCAATTCGGCAGACGCTCTGCGCCGAGGTCTACGGCCGGCGGCTCGGCTTCGTGCCTTACGTGATGCCGGGCTTTGCGCTGTCGAAAAAAGCCGCGCAGGTGTTCGAGCAGGACCCGACGGTCGAAGGCCTGATCCTCGACAAGCACGGCATCTTCACCTTCGGCGCGAGCGCGCGCGAGGCCTACGAACGCATGATCGAGTTCGTCACGCTCGCCGAACAGCGCCTGCAGAAGAACCGCAAAGCCTTCGCCACCGCCGCGCCGCCGGCGCCGCTGGCGCCGCTCGCCGAGGTGGCGCCGATTGTGCGCGGGGCCTGTTCGTTGCGCGACGCCCACGGCGAAGGCGCGCACCAGCGGCCGATCATGGACTTCCGCACCAGCGACGCGATCTTGAATTACGTCAACGGCAAGGATATCGCGCGCTATGCCCGCGCAGGCGTCATCACGCCCGACCACGTGTTGCGCGTGAAGCCCTGGCCGCTGATCCTGAGCGCGCCGCAAGCCGGCAAGCTCGACGATTTCAAACGGGCCGCGCGCGAGGCGGCGCGGCAATTCGTGGAGGACTACCGCGCCTATTTTGCCCGCAACACGGCGCGCGCCAATGGCGCGGCCATGCACGATCCGGCGCCGCGGCTGGCGCTGGTGCCGGGGCTCGGCCTGTTCGGCCTGGGCGGAAGCGTCAAGGACGCGGCGATTGCCGCCGACATCGCGGAAGCGGGCATTGAAGGCGTCACCGACGCGGAATCGATCGGCCGCTTCACCTCGATCGGCGAAGCCGACACGTTCGATATGGACTATTGGCCGCTCGAGCTGGCGAAACTCGGCGCCCGCAAAGTCTTGCCGCTGGCCGGGCAAATCGCGGCGATCACCGGCGCCGGCGGCGCCATCGGCGCGGCCAGCGCGCGCGCGTTCGCCGCGGCGGGCGCGGCCGTCGCGCTGCTCGATCGCGATCTGAAAGCCGCGCAAGAGAAAGCCGCAGGCGTCGGCGGCGGCGCGATTGCGCTTCGCCTGCGACGTCACCGACGCGGCCTCGGTCGCGGCCGCGTTCGATGCCGTGGTCGCACGAATTCGGCGGCGTCGATATCGCGATCTCCAACGCCGGCGGCGCCTGGCAGGGCAAGATCGGCGAGGTCGACGAGGCGGTGCTGCGCGCAAGCTTCGAATTGAATTTCTTCGCGCACCAGAAGGTGGCGCAGGCCGCCGTCAGGATCATGCTGGCACAGGGCACCGGCGGCTGCCTGCTGTTCAACGTCTCCAAGCAGGCGGTCAATCCCGGACCTTCTTTCGGCCCCTACGGCCTGCCCAAGGCCGCGACGCTGTTCCTGATGCGGCAATACGCGCTCGACTACGGCGCCGACGGCATCCGCGCCAATGCGGTCAATGCCGACCGCATTCGCTCCGGCATCCTCACCGACGACTTCATCAAAGAGCGCGCGCAGGCGCGCGGCGTCTCCGAACAGGATTACATGAGCGGCAACCTGCTGCACCGCGAAGTCACCGCCGACGACGTGGCGCAGGCCTTCCTGGCGCAGGCGCTGGCGCTGAAAACCACCGCCGACGTCACCACCGTCGATGGCGGCAATATTGCGGCGGCGCTGCGCTGACCCATCGCACGATCCGTGCTATGCTCGCGCGGCGAGGACACGACAAGGTGCCAAGGAGCCAAGGAGCCATGACCATGCTGCGAACTCTCGGCCTTTTCGCCCTGCCGCTGCTGCTGCTGGCGAGCCCGGCCTCCGCGATCACCGCCAAGGAAAAGATGGAGACCTGCAAGGTCGGCGCCCAATCGGAGAATCTGGAAGGCGCCAAGGCCAATGCCTTCATCAAGAAGTGCATGGCCAAGGGCAATTACGAGCCGGCCGCGCGCAAGGACGCCAAGAAAAAGGCCGCCGTCATGAAAAAGCCCGCCACGACCAAGAAGCCGGCAGCGATGCCGACGATGGCACCGGCCGCCACGGAGCCGCCACCGAAGCAATAGGCCGCGGGCCGGCGCTCATGACGATCGAGCAAGACGCCGAGCGACCGCTGCGGCGGCGTTTGTCCGCGCTGCTCAGCATGGACCTCGCGCTCGATCTCGCCGAACGCGCCGCCGTGCTGGTGCTGTTTGCGCTGTTTGCGCACCGCATGCTGCCGCGCCTCGTCGATCTGGCGCTGGTCGAGATCGCGCATCCCGAAGTGATCCTGCTCGCCGCCGGCATCAACGCGCAGGCGCTGCTGCTGGTGATCGGGGAAGCGCTCGGCGCCCTGCTCATTGTGATCCGCCGGCGCTCGGCCTCGCTGTCGTCGCAGCCGTTCGATTGGGCGTTGAGCTTCAGCGCGGTGAGCGCGCCGCTGCTGCTGACCACGCCGGCGGCAGCCAACCCGTTCATTCCGGCGGCGGTCACCACCACGCTGATGCTCGCCGGCCTGCTGGTGCAGATTTCCGGCAAGGCCGCGCTCTGGCGCAGCTTCGGCCTGGTGCCGGCCAACCGCGGCGTGCGGACGCGCGGCCTCTATCGTGTCGTGCGCCACCCGATCTATGCCGGCTACACGCTCACCCATATCGGCTTCCTCATCGGCTTCCCGTCGCTGCGCAACGCCTTGCTCTATGCCGCGGTGCTGGCCATCGAAGTGGCGCGGCTGCTGCGCGAGGAAGCTTTGCTCAAGCGCGACCCGGCCTACGTCGATTATGCCGCGCGCGTGCGCTACCGGCTGCTGCCGGGCATCTTTTAGCGAGGAGCCTGCCATGGGAAAGAAACTGACCGGCGGCTGCCTCTGCGGCGCCATCCGCTACGAGACCGAAGCCGATCCCGTCGTCATGGTGAACTGCCATTGCCGCGACTGCCAGCGCGCCGAGCGGCAGCGGCTTATGCGCCGGTCGTGATGGTGCCGGCCGCGGCCGTGCAGATCGCCGGCGCGCCGCGCATTTACAAAACCGTCGGCGACGCCGGCTAAGGCGGTCGAGCGCGGCTTCTGCCCGACCTGCGGCAGCCAGCTGCTGGTGCCAAACTCGAGCGCATGCCCGACGTGATCGGCTCCAGGCCGCAAGCCTCGACGATCCGACGCTCTACAAGCCCGGGCTCGACCTCTTCACCGCCAGCGCGCAGCCTTGGGACCACATGGCGGCGGACACCGAAAAGAAGCCGCGCGGCTTCAGCGGCTAGCCGCAAACCCGGCTATCATGCCGGCCATGACCACGCTCGCACTCCGGTTGCTGCAAGGGCTGAAGGATTACGGCGCCCGCGAGATTTTCGGCATTCCCGGCGATTTCGTGCTGCCCTTCTACAAGGTCATCGAAGACTCGAAAATCCTGCCGCATTACACGCTCAGCCACGAGCCGGCGGTCGGCTTCGCGGCCGACGCCGCGGCGCGCTTTCACCAGGGCCTCGGCGTCGCGGTCGTCACCTACGGCGCCGGCGCCTTCAACCTGGTCAATGCGGTGGCCGGCGCCTATGCCGAGCGCTCGCCGGTCGTGGTGATCGCGGGCGCGCCGGGCGCGCGCGAACGCGCAGGCGGCTTCCTGCTGCACCATCAGGCGCGCTCAATCGACACCCAGCTTGCCGTTTATCGCGAGATCACCTGCGACCAGGCGGTGCTGAACGATCCGGCGAGCGCGCCGGAGGCGATCGCGCGGACCTTACGCAGCGCGCGCGAGCAGTCGCTGCCGGTCTATATCGAGGTGCCGCGCGATCTCGTCGCCGCGCCGATGGCGGCCGTGCCAGTGCTGCCACCGCGGCCGGCGGACAAAGGCGCGTTGGCCGAATGCGCCGAGGAAGTCATCGGCAGGCTGGCGAAGGCGCGCGCGCCGGTGCTGATGGTCGGCGTCGAAATCCGCCGCTACGGCATCGAGCAGCAGACCGCCAAACTCGCGCGCCAGCTCGGCCTGCCGGTGGTGACCACCTTCATGGGCCGCGGCCTGCTGGAAGACGCGCCCGACGTGCTGGCCGGCACTTATCTGGGCGCGGCCGGCGATCCGGATATCACCAAGCTCGTCGAAGGCGCGGACGCGCTACTGCTGCTCGGCGTCATTTTGTCCGACACCAATTTCGCGCTGTCGCAGCGCCAGCTCGACGCCCAGCGCACCATCCTCGCCATGGGCCGCAGCGTGCAGATCGGCCATCACGTCTATCACGACCTGCCGATCGACGCGCTGGTCGACGCGCTCGCTGCGCGCGCGCCCACGGCCAGAAAAGGCGCGCGCGCAACGCGCAAAGCCCCCGCCTATCCGCGCGGGCTTAAAGCCGACGACGCCGCGCTGAAACCCTCCGACATCGCCGCCGCCGTCAACGATCTGTTCGACCGTCACGGCACGATGCCGATGGCCGCCGACATGGGCGACTGCCTGTTCACCGCCATGGAGATCGACAACACCGCGCTGGTGGCGCCGGGCTATTACGCCGGCATGGGCTTCGGCGTGCCGGCCGGCATCGGCGTCGCGGTGGCGACCGGGCGCCGCCCGCTCATTCTGGTCGGCGACGGCGCCTTCCAGATGACCGGCTGGGAACTCGGCAATTGCCGCCGCTACGGCCTCGCTCCGATCGTGGTGCTGTTCAACAACCGCAGTTGGGAAATGCTGCGCGTGTTCCAGCCGGAGTCGACATTCAACGATCTCGACGACTGGCATTTCGCCGACATCGCGGCATCGCTCGGCGGCGTGGGCGAGCGGGTGACCACGCGGCGTGAACTTGCGGCGGCGCTGGAGGCGGCGGCGCAACGGCGCGGGCAATTCTCGCTGGTCGAAGTCATGCTGCCGCGCGGGCAAACCTCCGACACGCTCGCCCGCTTCGTCGCCGGCTTCAAGGCGGCAAGGGAGCGCCCGGCGGCGGCGCGGCGTTAAGATAATCGGCTGGCGCGAATTGAGCGCGCCGCCCTTGGAAAGACCGAAACCCCGGCTGCGAAAATTGCAGCCGGGGTTTTTGACTGGTTGTTCGCCGGGGGGGCGAGAGGCGACCAGTCCAACGACGCTAGGCATCATGCCGACGGCATGTCTGTATAAAAGCGACCACTCATTTTGGGCGGGTCATGACGCACGCCTCGCAGCAACAAGATTGGATCAAACCAGCCCTTGCCGACGGCTCATAATTTGCCGAGCAGCACCAGAATCAACACGATGACCAGCACGAGGCCGAGGCCGCCGCCACCGTAGTAACCGGTTCCGTAGAAGGGGCCGCCACCGAACCCGCTAAAGCCGCCGAGCAGCACGATCACGATGATGATGAGCAGTATGGTTCCAAGCGACATGAGGCCGTCTCCTCTGTGTTGAACTCATTGAATGACCAGCTCTGAACGCCGTCGGTCCATTGCGGCGAATTCTTCGAGCGGTGGCGATCCGCCGGCCGTCACCATTACCGTCGGCGATTTCGCCGCGGGGCCAATTTAGGCACCAGACGGTCGGCGAAACTCACAGCCGCCATCATGAGAGAAATCCCGACATACACAGCCGTCATCGACCACGATCCGAATTGATGCACGAGGCCGACGACCCACGCCGCGACCAACACGGCCAAGAGCGCCTCTTTCGCCAAATTCTTCATGTCATTTCCTTTCACGCAGCTCGGATTGTCTTCGCCGCAAAAGTGCCGTGAGTGACCGACACGGACGTTCCCCGCGGGCCGCTCAAAGTTTCAACCTTGGCGTCGAGCTGCTTTGCAAGCGCGTTGACGATACCGGTGCCAAGCCCGGTTTTTGCTTGAGCAAAGACACCGACAGGATTTCCAATTCCGTTGTCAGTAACCGAAAGTTTCCAATCTGCTCCGAAAGCGTCAAACGCGACGGTGATCTGCCCGTCTTTGGTATTTTTGTCGAACGCATGCTTTATCGAATTAATGACGAGCTCCGTGACGATCAATCCGAGGCTTTCGGCATCTCGGCAAGAGACGCTTGCTTCCTCGCCCTGCACCTTCAGCGAAATTGACCGATTGTCGCCAATCATCGAGTGCGAAAGGGCCTCACAAAGCTTTGAGAGGTAGGGCCCGAGTTGAACCGGACCGCTGGGTGCAGCGGCATGGAGGTGTCGCTGCACAGTCGCGACCGACATAACTCTTTGGTGAGCGTCTTGCAGATGACGGCGCGCTTCCTCCGATTCCACGGCCATCGCTTTCATCATAATGATGCTGGCGATAATTTGCAGGCTGTTGGCGACACGATGCCGAATTTCTTCGAGCAGCACGTCCTTCTGCCGCAGCAGATCGTCCTTTTCACCCTGCAAGATCAGCCGTTCGGTAATATCCTCGATGCCCAGCAGAATATTGACGCGTGAGCCTGTCGCATAGAACACCTTGCGGGCGTTCAAACACATCGTGCGGCGTCCGATGCCGGGAAAGTCATGCTCGATTTCATAAGCCTCGATCGCGCCGGCCTCGATTGCGCCGTTCGCCGGCAGGATCTTTTCAAGAAGCGAGCGAAGCTTTGGAATATCCCACACGCCGTCGCCCAACTCGTAAAGCAGCCTGCCTTCGGTTTCGCCGGGACTGACCTTGAACGTCCGATAGAAGGAGCGGCTGGCGGCGACGACGCGCAGGTCTTGGTCGAGCACGACGAGCGGCTCGCGCACGGTGTTCACAATCGCTTCCGCAAATACACAGGCATTTTGCAGGTCGCTGAACTGTCTTCTGAACATGACTGGCCTCGCAGCAATCCCGCCCCGCCCACGCAAAAGGAAAAAGGGACCCCGGCGTTAGGACAGCCGGGCCCTACTGGACGCGTTGGATCGAAAGGGAAACGCCGCGGCTATGTCGCAGCCGCAAAGCGTCCAGCCTCTTGAGGCTAGCGGGCGCGCCTCGTGCGAGTCTGTATAACATTGACCACTGCGTTAGGGACGTCGTTGGCTCCCGTTGGATACATTCCGGCGTCCTGTCGCTGAACGGGTAAACCATCGACCGGCGTCGCAACGCGCCACGTGTTGGAACTAAAGCGACCCGGGCGCGGTTTAAGGGGATGAACGCTTTATCAGATTGGCCGCGCAATCGGCTTTTGCTCGCCCTGCCATCCCGCAATCTCAAGCTGCTCATGCCGGAGCTTGAACACATTCGCTGCGAACGCGAACAGATTCTTTTGGACGCCGATAGTTCGCTCGACCACGTCTACTTTCCCGATAGCGGCGTCGTCTCGGTGGTGGCGGTTTACAGCGACGGCAGCATCATTGAGATGGCAACGGTCGGTCGGGAGGGTTGCACGGGGATGCAAGCCTTCTTCGGCGCCAAGGATTTCCTCCGTCAGGCTTCTGGTCCAAATCCCGGGGAGCGCAGCCAAGATGTCGCGCGCAGCCTTCACGCGGGCGATGGAATCGATGCCGTCCTTCCGCAATCTCATGTCCGCTTACGTCCAGGCCTTTCTCGAACAGGTCCTGGTGTCGGTAGCGTGCAACGGCGCACACAGCCTCAAGCAGCGGCTGGCGCGTTGGCTGCTCATGATGCGTGACCGCTGTGACGACGACACCCTGTTGATTTCGCAGAATCTCCTCGCCGAAATGCTGGGCGCCCAGAGGCCATCCATCACCATTGCCGCTCAGGAGCTGGAACGCGCAGGTTTGATTCAGCGCGGCCGACGCCAAGTCACGGTGCTGAATCGGAAGGGTCTCACAAAAGCATCTTGTGAATGTTATCAGTTGGTTCGCGAGCGAATCACCTTTTACCTTCCCAAAACATACGTGTAAAAAAGTCATTCCGTTCCGTCGCAACGGTAATGTACATTACCGACAGCATGCCCCGCCCGGCTCATTATCCGCGCGGGCGACAAGCTGACGTGACCTCTCGAGCGAGATCGAACTCTATCCGTGAAGCCTCGTAGCGATCTGCGCGCGTGAGGGCGCCGCTCGCGATTAGAAGGCCTGCTATGAAACGGAAAAAAACGCTGCCATTCGATCCCAAAACGTTTCTGTCGAAAGTGAACGGCGGACGAACAATATCCAATTATCGCAGAAATCAAATTGTCTACGCGCAGGGCGACCCTGCGGATTGCGTTTTCTACATTCAGAGCGGCAAGGTCAAAAAAATCGTCATCTCCGAGCAAGGCAAGGAAGCCGTGGTCGGACTTTTTGGCACGGACGATTTTTTCGGCGAGGGATGTCTCGGCGGTGAGACGCTGCGTCTGGCGACAGCCTCCGCTATGACGGAATGTGTGATCGTGCGATTGCCAAAGGAAAACATTGTCCGCGTGATCCACGAGGAGCCGGCGTTCGCCGAGCTGTTTATCGCGCACCTCTTGCATCGCAACAGCCGTGTCGAGGAGGACCTGGTCGATCAATTGTTCAACTCAAGTGAGAAGCGGCTGGCAAGGACCCTCCTGCTTCTGGCGAATTTCGGCAAGGAAGGTGAGCCCGAGCCGGTGCTGGCGAAAATCAGTCAGGAAACGCTGGCGGAGATGATCGGCACGACGCGATCTCGCGTCAGTGTTTTCATGAACAAATTTCGGGAATTGGGCCTCATCGAGTACAACGGCCGCATCGAAGTCCATCGCTCCTTGTTGAACGTGGTTCTGCACGAGAAGCCGCAAATCAGAAGGACGTAACCGGCACGTCGGATCGACCGCCGCGTCCGCAGGCGCCTTCAATCGCTCTGCAAAATGACGTTCTTCACCATCGGATAGATCTGGTTGTCCCAGGCGCGGCCGCTGAACACGCCGTAATGGCCGACGCCGGCCTGCATGTGGTGGCGCTTGCGGTAGGGCCGCAAGGACGAGCACAGATCGTGCGCCGCCAAAGTCTGCCCGACCGCGCAGATGTCGTCCTTCTCGCCTTCGACGGTGAACAGCGCGGTGCGCTTGATCGCCGCCGGCTCGACCTTGCGGTTCTGATAGGTGAGCTGGCCGAGCGGCAGCGCGTGCTCCTGGAACACCAGCCGCACCGTCTCCAGATAGAATTCGGCGGTCAGATCGAGCACCGCGAAATATTCGTCGTAGAAGGCCTTGGTCTGCGCGGCTTTCGCCTCCTCGCCTTTCGCCAGCAGGTCGTAGAGCTCGCGATGCGCCTTCAGATGGCGCTCGATATTCATGCTCATGAAGGCGGCGAGCTGCACGAAGCCGGGATAGACCTTGCGCCCGCCGCCGTCATAGCGGCAGGGCACGCGCGCGATCAGGTTCTTCTCGAACCAGGCGATGGCTTTCGACTTGGCGAGCTCGTTGACCTTGGTCGGATTGACGCGGGTGTCGATCGGTCCGGCCATCAGCGTCATCGAGCGCGGCTGCGCCGGATGATTGGCCTGCGCCATCACGCTCGCCGCCACCAGCGCCGCCACGCAGGGCTGGCACACCGCCACCATGTGCGCGCCCGGCCCGATCGCTTCGAGAAAGCGGATGAGATGCTCGACGTATTCGTCGAAGCCGAAGCGGCCGGCCGCGGTCGGCACGTCGCGCGCATTGTGCCAGTCGGTGATGTAGACGTCGTGCTCGGGCAGCATGGTGCGCACGGTCGCGCGCAGCAGCGTCGCGAAATGGCCGGACAGCGGCGCGATCACCAGCACGCGCGGCTGCGCCAGGTCGATGTCCTTCTTGAAGTGCAACAGCGTGCCGAACGGCGTGCGCAGCGCCGCCTCCTCCGTCACCGCCGCCTCGCGGTTGCCGACGGTGACGCTCTCGATGCCAAAAGGCGGCCGCACGTGGGTGAGCCCCGCGCGCGCGATCAGCTCATAGGCGGCGGTGAGGTTGGACAGCAGCGAGGGCCGCGCCGAGCCGTTCAGCCGCGCGCGCGAACGCTCCAGCGCCATGCCGGCAAACGCCCGCACCGGCACCATGATGTCGGCATGGGCCTGATAGGCCTGATAGAGCATCGGCTCCCCGGCGGTCCCGGCGAACCGCAGGGAAACGCTAGAGCATTTTATGCTGCACTGCGAGATAAAATTCCAGGCGGGCTTGCCTGGGGAAAAGGCAGCGGCCCGCGCTTTTTGCACCACGGGAAACTATTGATTGCGCATAACTTTCGTCTAAGCTGCCGGTGCCGGGTCGTGCTGAACAGGGACATTGGCGCCCCATGGCCAAGGCTACCCCCAAAGGCTGCCCTCACGATCGCCAGCAAGAACTACGGCTCCTGGTCGCTGCGCGGCTGGCTGCTGTGCAAGCTCGCCGGCCTCGACTTCGAGGAGCAGATGGTCGCCAGCGACGACCCCTCGACGCGCGCCGAATTGCTGCTGCTGTCGCCCTCCTTCCTGGTGCCCTGCCTCACCCATGACGGCATCAAGGTCTGGGACACGCTGGCGATCGCGCGAATATCTCAACGAGACCCTGCCGGACGCCGGCCTGCTGCCGAAGGAGAAGCCGCGCGCGCGCATTGCCGCTCGATCTGCGGCGAGATGCATTCCGGCTTTTCCAACCTGCGCTCGGCGCTGCCGATGAACCTGAAGGCGCATCATCCCGGCTTCAAGGTCTGGGCCGGCGCGCAGGCCGACATCGACCGCATCGTGTCGATCTGGCGCGAATGCCTGGCGGCCTACGGCGGCCCGTTTCTGTTCGGCGCAAAGCCCGGCATGGCGGACGCCATGTTCGCGCCGGTGGTGACGCGCTTCCTCACCTACGACGTCAAGCTCGACCGCGAATGCGCCGCCTATTGCAAGGCGATCATGGCGCTGCCGGCGATGCAGGAATGGATGGCCGGCGCCAAGGCCGAGCCGGACGAGGTGGAAGAGCTGGACGTCGAGTTCTGAACTGGCCGTTCGTCCCCGCGCCGCCAGCGCTTGCTCCGCGAGCCCGCGACGACGTTTGCAGTTGCCAGGCGTCGGAACGGCGCCCGGATGCAGCGGCGCATCATTCGTGCGCGGGCATGAGCGGAAAGCTAGCCGCTTCAGCCAGTTCCCGATCCGCTCCACCGCCTCGTGCATCTCGGCGGCCGAGCCCGCGTAGCAGAAGCGCAGGAAATGCCGGCCGTCGATCGGATCGAAATCGATGCCGGGCGTCGCCGCCACGTCCGCCTCGTTCAGCATGCGCTTGGCGAAATCGAGGCTGTCGTCGGAGAAGCGCGAGATGTCGGCGTAGAGATAGAACGCGCCGTCGACCGGCAGAAACTTGTCGAGCCCGGCCTTCGGCAGCCCTTCGATCAGGATGCGGCGGTTCTCCTCGTAGCCGTGCTTGACCGCTTCCATCTCGGCCGTGCCGTCGAAGGCCGCCTCCGCCGCGACCTGCGACAGCGTCGGCACCGAGATCGCGAGATTGCCTTGCAGCCGGTCGACGGTGCGCACCAGAGTCTCCGGCACCA
Organism: uncultured Alphaproteobacteria bacterium; assembly: GCA_963742375.1. GTDB lineage: Bacteria > Pseudomonadota > Alphaproteobacteria > Rhizobiales > Xanthobacteraceae > Pseudolabrys. The sequence continues at coordinate 66,308 of CAVULP010000003.1, read as the reverse complement.
CCATCCAGCCGACGCGCCAGCCGGTCATGCAGAAATATTTCGAGAACGAATTGATCACCACCGCGCGCTCCGACACGTTCGCCGCGGTCTCGGCGGCAAAGGCGTAATCGAGGCCGTGATAGATCTCGTCGGAGATCACGCGGATGCCTTCGGCTTCCGCCACCGCGATCAGCTGCGCCAGCGCGTCCGCCTTCATCATGGTGCCGGTCGGATTGGCCGGGCTTGCCACCACCACGCCGGCGAGCGGCTTGCTGCGGTGCTCGGCGATCAGCGCCTTCGCCGGTCATCGCCCAGCGCGTCTCGGCCGCGGTCTCGATCAGCACCGGCTCGCAGCCGAGCGCCGTGAGGATGTGGCGATAAGGCGGATAGCCGGGATTGGCGAGCGCCACCCGGTCGCCGGCTTCGAACAGCGCGAGAAACGCCAGGATGAAGGCCGCCGGACGAGCCGGTGGTCACCACCACCCGGCCGGGATCGAGCGGCAAGATCGTAGGTTTCGCGCGTAATGGCGGGCGATGCGCCGCGCGCAGCGACGGGATGCCGAGCGACTCGGTATAGCCGATGCGGCCCTTGGCGAGCGCGGCCTGCGCGGCCTTGATGGCGGTTTGCGGCGCGGGCGCCGCCGGCTGGCCCACCTCCATATGGATGACGCGGGCGCCCGTGCGCCTCGCTGCGCGCCGCCGCCGCCATCACGTCCATGACCATGAAGGGCGGCACATCGCTGCGCCGGGAGGGCGTTAACAGCCGTTTTGCCGCATCCAGCATCATGATCGGCCCTCAGGCGGCCCTAAAACGGACGGCAACCGCCCCGCTGTTGCCGCATTCCCCGGATTGCTTGCGGGGCGAAGCGCGGCAAGGCCAAGAAGACGTGATCGCGGCCCGCGTTGACCGCATAATGGCGCGTCACTAAGTTTCACGCCCATCCGGAGCACAGACCGGCATGATCCGAGACCGCGAGACCTATCAGGGCGCGGCGCCGCGCGCCAGCAGCATGGGCACTGGCCCTGCATCGCCGCCGCGGCGATCGCCGCCGCCGTGCCGGCAGCGGCCCCCGCGCAGGAGCGCGCCACCGGCGGGATGCCGATCATCCGCGACACCGAGATCGAGAACCTGCTGCGCGACTACGTGACGCCGATCCTGCAAGCGGCCGGGCTCGCCCAGCAGAACATCAAGGTGGTCATCATCAACGACCGCTCCTTCAACGCCTTCGTCATGGACGGGCGCCACATCTTCATCAATGCCGGCGCGCTGTTCGAGGCCAAGACGCCGAACGAGATCATCGGCGTGCTCGCGCACGAAACCGGCCACCTCGCCGACGGCCATCTGATGCGCTTCCGCGAGAAGCTCGCCCAGGCGCAGACCCAATCGATCGTCGCCATGCTGCTCGGCATCGGCGCGATGGTCGCGGGCGCGGCCGCCCGCAGCGCCGACATCGGCCAGGTCGGCGCGCGCCGCGATCATGGCGCCGCAGTCGGCGATCCTGCACGCGCTGCTCGCCTATGCGCGCACCCAGGAAGATCAGGCCGACCATGCCGGCGTGAAATTCCTCGACCGCCACCCACCAATCGGCCAAGGGCATGCTGGAACTGTTCAAGCGCCTGAGCAACGAAATCCTGTTCGGTTTGCGCACAAGCCGATCCCTATATGCAAACGCATCCGATGCCGGCCGAACGCGTCGCCGCGCTCGAAGTGATCGCCAAGGCGAGCCCCTATTGGGACGTCAAGGACCCGCCGCAATTGCAGCTGCGCCACGACATGATGCGCGCCAAACTGTCGGGCTTCCTGGAACCGGCCGACACCGTGGCGCGGCGCTATCCGCCGAGCGACCAGAGCCTGCCGGCGCGCTACGCCCGCGCCATCTCCACCTACCGCCACGCCGACCTGCGCGCGGCCGTCGCGCAGATCGACGAGCTGATCCGCAGCGAGCCCAACAATCCGTATTTCTACGAGCTGAAGGGACAGGCGCTGCTGGAAGGCGGCCATGCCGCCGAGGCGATCGCGCCGCTGCGCCAGCGCGGTGCAGCTTTCGCATCACGCGCCGCTGATCGAGATCCTGCTGGCGCAGGCGCTGATCGGCAGCCAACAACGCCAAGATCGCCGACGAGGCCGTCAGCCTGCTGAACACGGCGCTGCGCGCCGAGCCGGAGCAGCCGCGAGGCCTATCTGCAGCTCGCCATGGCCTATGGCCGCAAGGGCGACCTCGCCGCATGCCGACCTCGCCTCCGCGCAGGCCGCCTTCGCGCGCGGCGACGTCAAGACCGCGCGCCAGCTCGCCGAGCGCGCCAAGCACGCGACTTGCCGATCGGCTCGCCCGCCTGGGTGCGCGCCGACGATATCGTCAGCGTCAAGACTGCCGAAGCCCATTCGATGATTCCAACAAGGACCACTCAAATGACCTTTCGCTTGCGCCTATTCGCCGCCGTCTGCGCCGCGTTGCTGGCACTTGCGCTGCCGCAGAGCAGCCGCGCCGACGAACTCTCGGCCGCCCAGCGCGGCGAGATCGAGAAGATCGTGCACGACTATCTGGTCGCCCATCCGGAAGTGCTGCAGGAGGCGATGGCCGAGCTGGAGAAGCGCCAGGCCGCCGCCGACGTCGAGAAGCACAAGGCCGCGGTCAAGGAGCAACGCCAAGGCGCTGTTTTCCTCGCCCGACCAGGTCACGCTCGGCAACCCGAACGGCAACGTCACCTTCGTCGAGTTCTTCGATTACAATTGCGGCTACTGCAAGCGCGCCATGAGCGACATGCTCACGCTGCTGAAGGACGATCCCAAGCTCAAGGTCGTGCTCAAGGAATTCCCCGTGCTCGGGCCGGGCTCGGTGGAGGCCGCGCGCGTCGCGGTCGCCGTGCGCATGCAGGACAAGACCGGCAAGAAATATCTCGAATTCCACCAGAAGCTGCTGGGCGGCCGCGGTCATGCCGACCAGGCGCCGCGCGCTCGCGGTCGCCAAGGAAGTCGGCCTCGACATGGACCGGCTGCGAGAAGGACATGAAGAGCCCCGAGGTCGAAAAGACGCTTGCAGCAGGACTTCAAGCTCGCCGAGGCGCTCGGGCTTGAACGGCACGCCGAGCTACGTGATCGGCGACAACGTGATCATCGGCGCCGTCGGCCTGCAGGGCCTGCAGGAGAAGATCAACACCGCGCGCTGCGGCAAAGTGACTTGCTGACGCCCCGCATATAATCCACAAGCACCTCGAACGGCCGCCGTGCAGCATCGCCCGGCGGCCGTTTTTGCGTCAGGATGCGCGCCGCCGGAACCGGCCGAACACCGAACGAGTTGCCGCAGCTCATGTACACGATCGGCATGGAAGAAGAATTCTTCGTGTTCGACGCCAAGACGCGCCGGACCGTGCGCCGCATCGACAAGAAATTCTTCGCCCGCGTTTACGAGCAGCTCGGCGAGCGCGTGATGACCGAAATGCTGCAATCGCAGATCGAGGTGGTCACGCCGCCCTGCGAGAGCGTGGCCGAGGCGCGCGCGCATCTCGCTCATTACCGCCGCGCGCTTGGGCAAGCGGCCGCCGAGCGCAAGCTCGGGCTGGCCGCCATGGGCACCTTCCCGCTCGCCTTCTGGCCGGAGCAGCTGATGACGCCAAAGGCGCGCTACGGCGCCATCATGGACGACCTGCAGATGATCGGCATGCGCAACATGCTGTGCGGCATGCACGTGCATGTCGAGGTGCCTGACATCGACACGCGCATCAATCTGATCATGCGGCTGACGCCTTACCTGCCGCTCTTGCTCGCGCTGTCGACGTCGTCGCCGTTTTGGCAAGGCCACCTCACCGGCCTTGTCGGCTACCGGCTCGCCGCTTACGACGAGTTGCCGCGCACCGGCCTGCCTCAGCTGTTCCGCACCAACGAGGACTATCGCGAATACGTCGACGCGCTGGTCGGCGCCAAGATCATCCCGGACGCGAGTTATATCTGGTGGGCGCTGCGACCTTCGATGAATTACCCGACCGTGGAATTGCGCGTCGCCGACAGTTGCACGCGGCTCGACGATACCGTCGCGATTGCCGCTTTGTTCCGCTGCCTGGTGCGCGCGCTCGACCGTAACCGCGGCATCAATGCCGGCTTCGACCGCGTCGGGCGCGCCATTACCTGGGAAAACAAGTGGCACGCCCAGCGCCACGGTATCGCCGCCACCTTCGTCGATCCATTCGCCCGCACGCCGATGTCGGCTGCATCCTGGCTCAGTCAGGTGCGTGAATTCGTCGCCGAGGACATCGCGGCTTTCGGCTGCGCAGCCGAGATCGCGCGGCTTGACGCCATCCTCGCCGAAGGCACCAGCGGCGACCGCCAGATCGACATCTTCAGCAAGGCGCGCGCGGCCGGGCGAAGAAGGTTAACGGCGCTCAAGGACGTGATCGATTGGGCCGCGGCCGAGACCCTGGCGGTGGGCTAAAGCGTCGTCCTTAAGCCTGAAAACGGGCCGGGCTTCCCCTTGGCGGCGCGGCCACCTATAAAGCGCACAGATTTTCCCGCGCTTAAAGCCCCCATGCCGCAGACCGTCTACGTTCTCAACGGCCCCAACATGAACCTGCTCGGCACGCGCGAGCCGGAGAAATACGGCCGCGCCACGCTCGCCGACGTGGAGACGCTGTGCGGGGCGACCGCCAAGCGCTTCGGCCTCACAATCGTGTTCCGCCAATCCAACATCGAAGGCGAACTGGTCGACTGGATTCAGGAAGCCCAAGCCAAAAAGGCCGCCGGCATCGTGATCAATCCGGCCGGCTACACCACCACCTCGATCGCCATCCTCGACGCGCTGCTCGCGGTGACGATGCCGGTGATCGAAATTCACGTCACCAACATCCACGCGCGTGAAAGTTTCCGGCAGAATTCCTATGTATCGAAGGCGGCCAAAGCCGTGATCGCCGGCTTCGGCATCGAGGGCTATGCGCTGGCGATCACCGGGCTCGCGGCCCTCGTTGGCGCGAAAGAAACGTAAATGGCAAAATCGGCGAAACCGCCGCTGGTCAATCGCGACCTGATCCATGAGCTCACCAAGCTCCTGGACGAGACCGGGCTGACCGAGATCGAGATCGAGCACGACGGCCAGCGCGTGCGCGTCGCGCGCAGCCCGGCCGCAGCGCCCGTCACCGTCGCGCCGCGCTTCGAGCTGCCGCAGCCGGTCGGTGAATCCGCCTCGGCGCCGCTCGATCTCTCCAAGCATCCGGGCGTGGTGATTTCGCCCATGGTCGGCACCGCTTACGCGGGGGCCGAGCCGGGCGCGCGGCCGTTCATCGAGATCGGCAGCCGCGTCAAGATCGGCGATACGCTGCTGATCATCGAAGCGATGAAGACCATGAACCAGATCCCGGCCCCGCGCGCCGGCACCGTGATCCAAATTCTGTTCGAGGACGGCCGGCCGGTCGAATTCGGCGAGCCGCTGGTGATTATCGAGTGAGCGGTCGCGCGCGCCTCTCATTCGCCCTCATGCCCGAGGAGGCCGCGAAGCCGGCCGTCTCGAAGGATGCGGACGGCCCATGCTTCGAGGCGCGCATCCGCGGACGCCCGGCCATGACGGCGTGAAAGTTGCGAACACGATGTTCGATAAAATCCTCATCGCCAACCGCGGCGAGATCGCGCTGCGCGTGCTGCGCGCCTGCAAGGAGCTCGGCATCCCGACGGTCGCGGTGCATTCCACCGCCGACGCCGACGCCATGCACGTGCGCTTCGCCGACGAGAGCGTGTGCATCGGCCCGCCCGCCGCCAAGGACAGCTATCTCAACATCCCCGCCATTTTGTCGGCCTGCGAGATCACCGGCGCCGACGCCGTGCATCCCGGCTACGGCTTCCTGTCGGAGAACGCCCGCTTTGCCGAAATCCTCGCCAGCCACGGCGTCGCCTTCATCGGCCCCAAGCCCGAACACATCCGCACCATGGGCGACAAGATCGAGGCCAAGCGCACCGCCAAGCGGCTGGGCATTCCGGTGGTGCCGGGCTCGGAGGGCGGCGTCACCTCGGATACCGAAGCCGGCAAGATTGCCAACGAGATCGGCTATCCGGTGCTGATCAAGGCGGCCGCCGGCGGCGGCGGGCGCGGCATGAAAGTGGTGCGCGAGCCGGGCGAATTGTCGATCGCGCTGGCGACCGCGCGCAGCGAAGCCAAAGCCGCCTTCGGCGACGACGCCGTCTATATCGAGAAATATCTGGAGAAGCCGCGTCACATCGAAATCCAGGTGCTGGGCGACGGCAAGGGCAAGGCCATCCATCTCGGCGAGCGCGATTGCTCGCTGCAACGCCGCCATCAGAAGCTGCTGGAGGAAAGCCCCTCGCCCGCGCTCAACACGCAGGCGCGCGACGTCATCGGCGAAACGGTGGCCAAAGCCATGCGCGAGATCGCCTATCAGGGCGTCGGCACCGTCGAATTCCTGTTCGAGGACGGCAAGTTCTATTTCATCGAGATGAACACGCGCATCCAGGTCGAGCATCCGGTGACCGAGATGATCACCGACATCGACCTGATCTTCGAGCAGATCCGCGTCGCCGCCGGCCAGGAGCTCACGCTCACGCAGAGCGACGTGCGCTTCCACGGCCACGCCATCGAATGCCGCATCAATGCCGAGAACCCGGTGTCGTTCCGCCCCTCGCCCGGGAAAATCCTGCACTACCATCCGCCCGGCGGCCTGGGCGTGCGCATCGATTCAGCCGTCTACCAGGGCTACACCATCCCGCCGTTTTATGACTCGCTGGTCGGCAAGCTGATCGTGCACGGCAAGACGCGCACCGAATGCCTGATGCGGATGTCGCGCGCGCTCGACGAGGTGGTGATCGACGGCATCGAAACGACGCTGCCTTTGTTCCGCGCGCTGGTGCGCGAAAAAGACATCATCGACGGCAACTACCACATCCACTGGCTCGAGCAGTTCCTCAGCCGAGGCGGCATGGAGAGCTGAGGCCTCGCCGCCTCAATCGGGATTGGCGAACAACGACAGGTCAAAAGTCCGCGTTGCCGCCGAAAGCCGACATTCGACGAAATTTTCGTCCCCGCCATTTATGGTTAACCGTCGATTAACCGCCATTGGCCATTATCGCGCCGTCAAAGGCATGGAACCCTAAAATGAAAAAGCTCCTGATTGCCCTCATCGCAGTCGTTGCGGCCGTAAACGTTGCGGGTTGTGCCGGTAAAGGCAAGACGCCTCCAGTTCATTACCGCGGCTGATTCTGAACGCGCGCTATCGCAAGTGCCTGGCCCAAAGCCGGGCATGATCGCTTTCGCGCTTCGCCGCGACAGCCACCATCGGCAATTTCGCCAAGACCGACGCTCAGCGCCATGGGCGGCCACACTCATTCGGCACGACGCCGGCCGCCCGCTCGTGCACGGCAAGACGCGCACCGAATGCCCGATGCGTGAGACCGACATCGTCGGCGGCAACGACCGATTCCCTGGCTCGAGCAGGTCCCCGCCAAAGGCGGGATGGACGACGATCGTTAAAATTTTAACGATCGTTTGAACTCATATTACACTCTGTGTAGCCTTGCCCCGGGCGGCAAACGGTGGGGCACGGCAATGATCAAACGCTCGGTGATCTACGGCGCCGTTGCCGCGCTTGGCGTCGCCGCATTCTCGCTCGCGCCGGCCGCGGTCGCCGCGAAAGGTTTCCGCGGCGGCGGCCATCTGCACGCATCGCACGCCAACCAGGCTTACTTTCCCTATGGCGGCCCGGTCGCGACCTATACGCCGGACTATTACGCGCAGCCGATCGCGGTCGTGCCGATGCAGGTCAATCCGGCGGCCGCGGCAGCGCCGCATTGCACGCACAGCCGCGAAACCGTCACGGTGCCGGCCGAAGACGGCGGCGAACGGCAGGTGACAATCACGCGTTGCTAGGGCGTCTTGCCTTCACGCAGGCGCTTGGCGTAGGCCGGCTCATAAAAACAAAGGGCATGTTGAATGCCGCTTTCCGAGCGGAGGAATTCCTGCCCGGCGATGACCGGCTGACCGCAATCGTGACAGGTCCCGAGCACCGTCACGAATGGCTTACGGCGTATTTTCTCCGCCGTCATTGTTTCGTCTGTCCGCATGACGGATGACCTCAGCTGGCGCGGTTGATCCCATCCCATCTGCGAACAGACCATCGCAATGACGAAGCGCATTGATGTAGATCAACCGGCATTGCGCAAATCGGCTCTGGCGCGCGCTGGCTTCGGCCTGGGCAAACGCGCCAACCGGCCGGCCATTCGCCTTTTCAGAAATTTCGCCGAGCTGTGGTAAACTGCCGGCGAACCGCGAGGACCCCCGAGGACAACCAAAGTCGCAGTCGCAACGAGTCATGGCCAGCCGCGAGAACGCCTTTATCGAGATCACGCCGGAAGTGCTGCTCAAGGCCTATGCCTGCGGCATCTTCCCGATGGCGGAGAGCGCCGACGATCCCGCGCTTTATTGGATCGAGCCGGAGCTGCGCGGCATCATCCCGCTCGACACCTTCCACGTGCCGGGCAGGCTCGCGCGCACCGTGCGCACGACGCAGCTTACCGTGCGCGTCAACCGCGATTTCGAGGGCGTGATCGAGGGCTGCGCCACGCCCAAGCGCGACCGCGCCCGCACCTGGATCAACGGCCGCATCCGCCGCATCTACCGCGCGCTTTACGCGCACGGCCATTGCCACAGCGTCGAGGTCTATGACGGGACCGAATTGGTCGGCGGGCTCTACGGCGTCTCGCTCGGCCGCGCCTTCTTCGGCGAAAGCATGTTCCACCGCGCGCGCGACGCCTCCAAGATCGCGCTGGTGCATCTGATCGCGCGCCTGAAAGCCGGCGGCTACCGCCTGCTCGACACGCAATTCGTCACGGACCACCTGCGCACCTTCGGCGCGGTCGAAGTGCCCAAGCGCCGCTACCACCGGCTGCTGGAGGAGGCGCTGATCGGCGAAGGCGATTTCGGCGCGCTGCCGCTCGACCGCCCGGTGCGCGGGCCCGAAGCGCTGGCGATCATCGGCAAAGACTAGCGCAGAGCCTGCGCATTTTTCCGCTCATTCCCGCGCAAGCGGGGACGAGCGGACCTCATCTGCGCAGCGCCGGCAGGAACCCGCGATCCGGCTGACGCGGCGCGCGGCGCGGCTGCGGTTTCGGCGCCGGCTTGGGCGGCGGCCGCTCCTCCGGCACTTCCGCCACCGCCGGATTCTTGCCGCCTTTGCAGTCGGTCAGCCACACGTCGTAGATCGGATGTTCGACCGCGTGCAGGCCGGGGCTGGCCGCAAACATCCAGCCGGTGAAGATGCGCTTGATCGCGCCTTGCAGCGTGACCTCGTCGACCTCGACGAATGAATCGGTCTGCGGCGTTTCGGTCGGCGGCCGCGAATAGCACACGCGCGGCGTCACCTGCAGCGCGCCGAACTGCACCGTCTCGTTGATGGCGACGTCGAAGGAGGTGATGCGGCCGGTGATCTTGTCGAGGCCGGCAAACACCGCGGTCGGATTGGCGATGCGCTGCGGCGGCGGCTCGACCACCACTTCGTTCTGCGGCGGCGCGGCGGATGCTGCCGGCTGCTCGCCCGGTTGCGGCGTGCCGGGCGGCTGGCGCTGGCCGGGTGGCAGGCCGGGCAACGTCTGCGCCGGAGCGCCGCCTTGCTGCGGCTGACCTTGCGCCGGCGGCCGCACCGCCTGCTGCGCGCCGGGCGGCGGCGGCAGTTCCTGCTGCTGGATGGAGCCGCCATTGGGACGGCTCGACGGCGGCAGGCTCATGGGCGCCGGCAGCGGCTCGGCCGGCGGCTCGTCGGAGCGCTGCGGCGGCTGCCCGCGGCTCGGGTAGTAAGGCGGCGGCTGCGACGGCGGCGCGTTCGGCACGTCGGCCGGCGGGCGCGGCGGCGGCGGCTGGTTGAAGATCGAGCCGAATTGCGCGGCGGCGGGTCCGGCCAGCGTGAGCGCGGCCAGCACGAACAACGAGCTTGAGAGCCTGGATCGCGCCATGAAAAAGGGTTTCCGCCCGAGCCCAAATCCTGAGCCTCGCCCACCTCGCTCGAGCCGAGGTCCGGTTAACACGGGGAATACGGCGGCGGAAGGGCGGCTAGTCGCGCCGGCACCCAGGCCTTGTAATCGCCGGTCGCCTTGGGGCGGTGGCCGGCGGACATTGTCGAGCCGGGCGGCCGGTAGGCGCCCGGCGTGCCGGTCAAATTGGCGAGGTGCGGCTTCTGCCAGGGGCGCGGCGTGTAGCTCTCCGCAACCGGCGGCACGTCGACCGTATGATGCAGCCAGCCGTGCCAGGACGGCGGCACGCTGGAGGCTTCCGTATAGCCGTTGAAGATCACCCAGCGCCGCTCAAAGCCGAGAAACGGATCGATCTTGCCGCCGCGCGTGCGGTAATAGCGGTTGCCGAATTCGTCCTCGCCCACCGCTTCGCCGTGCCTCCAGGTCCACAACTGGGTACCGAAGGTCTGCGAATGCCACCAGGTGAACACTTTCAGCAGGAAACTTTTCATCGCGCTCGCGCATTACATTTGGCGGGGAAGGACGCGGCCTTTTGCCACCTCCGCAGCCACCTGTCCAGTCAACGGTGCTATGAGAGGCTGAATGGATGAACTCCGCTCCGCCTTGATAACGATCAAGACCTGGCTCACCTGGCTGCCCGATCCGGTGGTCGCGGTGCTGATCATCGTGACCGCTGCCGGCATTGCCTGGGTGCTGCACAAATACCTGCGCAAGCTGCGTTCGCCGCCTGCTCGCCGGCCGCTACCCGAATGCGCTGGCGATCTTCACGCGGCTGCGCGGCATAACCCGCTTGGCGCTGCTGATCGTCGCGATGATCATCGTCCTTCCGGTGGCGCCGATCCCGCCGGAATTCGCCGACGTGCTGGCGCGCGTGTTGATGGTGGCGGTGATTGGTTTGATCGGCTGGGCGGCGATAACGGCGCTGCAGATCTCGGCCGACGTTTATCTGCGCCGCTTCCGGCTCGACACCGCCGACAATCTGCTGGCGCGCAAGCACAACACGCAGGTGCGCGTGCTGCTGCGCACGGTCGATGCGCTGATCGTATTGGTAACCATCGGCGCCGCGCTGATGACCTTCGAGGCGGTGCGGCAATATGGCGTCAGCCTGTTCGCCTCCGCCGGCGTTGCCGGCATCGTCGCCGGCCTTGCCGCGCGCCCGGTGCTCTCCAATCTGATCGCCGGCGTGCAACTCGCGATGACGCAGCCGATCCGCATCGACGACGCGGTGGTCATCGAGAACGAATTCGGCACCATCGAGGAAATCACATCGACTTATGTCGTGGTGCGGCTGTGGGATTTGCGCCGCCTGATCGTGCCGCTGACCTATTTCATCGAGAAGCCGTTCCAGAACTGGACGCGCGAGACCTCGAAACTGATCGGCAGCGCCTTCCTCTATGTCGATTACCGCGCGCCGGTCGAAATCATTCGCAAAAAGCTCGGCGAGATCGTGCAAACAATCGAAGAGCTGGGACGGTGGCATGTTTGCGCTTCAAGTCACCGACGCCAAGGAAAACACCATCGAGCTGCGCTGCCTGATGAGCGCCCATTCGGCGCCGCAGGCCTTCGACCTGCGCTGCGAGGTGCGCGAGAAGATGATCGACTTTCTCCAGCGCGAGCACCCGGAAGCGCTGCCGCGCCAGCGCCAAATCAACCTCCGGGAGGATGGCGCGGCCGAACCTGCGGTGTCACCTGCGCGGAAAAAGTCCGCTCGGAAGCGCCGAGCTGCGCGGCGTTGAGGCGATGGCCGGGGTCGAAATAGTTTTCCGCCGAAACCGTCACCAGCGCGCCCCACAACAGCGCGATCAGCGCCAGCGCGCCTAAAGCCGCCGCCGGCCAGTTGCGCGGCCGCACGCGCCGCACCGCCACGCGCGCGTTGGCTGGCTGGGGCGCAACCAGCAGCGCCGCCATCGCCAGAGCCGCAATCACGCCAAGGATTTCCACGCCAAGGATTTCAGCTGTTTCAGGCATGCCGTCCCCGCCCCTCATGGCTGTCGGCAGACGCCATGCAGGAAACGCGCCGCGCGGCGGGAGCGCGCGGCAAAGGGTTGCATTCGACCGCCAGGGGCCGCTATGGTGCCCACGGAATTCAGCAGCGTGCTGTCGAGTCGATCAGCGCGTTGAGGCCAAAGTAATGACAGTGCCGGGACTACCAAGGCGGGCTCCGCAACGGGCCCGCCTTTTCCGCGTTTTGGCCGCCGTCGAGGACAGCGCCAGCGGGCGCTACCGGCGGTCGCGCAGACCTTCCAAGCTGCCTTCGCGCCCCAAGGTGCTCTCGACCGATCTCTTCAACTTGCCGGCTGCGCCGTCGATGGCCAGTTCCAGGGTCGTGGCATGGTGCGTGACCGCGCTCGGCGGCCGCCCTTCGATCCGCACCTCCATCATGCAGCGTTTATCGTCCTGCCCGCTCTTTTTGCCGTTCTCGTCGCCGAGGTGCACTTCCACCCGCGAAATCCGGCTGCTGAAGCGGCTGAGCGCGCTCTCCACCGCCCCTTTGACATGGGTGGCGAGCGCCTCGCGTCCGTCGACCGTCCGGTCGGTACTGATCTCGATATGCATATTCGCCTCCGGCATGTTTTTCCGCTTCATAAGGGCAAGTCACGGCGAGCGCTTTTCGTTCAATCCACGGTTTTTGCCACGGTTTGTGCCACGGTTTGTGCGCGCAGGATCGCGCCGGAACGCCCGGCCGCTATTGACCTATCGCAACCGCGCATCGGCAATTCCGGCCAGTTGCGGTTGAATTCACAGGCTTGGGTAACCCCGACCCGCTCCGCCATGGCCCGGGTCATGGCCGTAACGTACTGACCTGCTTTTGAGAATCAGCGACTCCGGCGGGCGCATTGCGGAGGTTTTCCAGCGCCTGTCCCCGGCTTTGTGCGCAGCCGAAAAGTCTGGGCAGACGCCCGCAAGCCCCGCTTTTCCGTCATTTTTCTGTCATGCCGGTAGGCATGAAAACCTACTTTTGGCGGCCAAGAAAATGCTTCCCGCGACCGCCCGATGGCTCAATACTGACCCCGGTTTCGCCGCCTGGTGTCGTCGCGTTTCGGCGCCTTTACCACAAGATTTAGTGTTTGATTCAGATTTAGCCTCTATCTGTTGTTGACGACGGCAGCGAGTCCACCTAGCTTTAGTGAGTTCGGTGTGCGTGAGTTCAGGTTCCCTCCGGACCTTCAAAACGACTGCAGAAGTCGTATCTCGCCCGCGCCGGAACAACGGCGTTTTGGGCAAGGGTCTAGCTTTGTGCCGGGCGGTCAAATGCCCGGGAGTAACCGGTGCCAGGTCAGAGCGCCGGACATAAATTGAGGCGGTGTCGAGCAGTCGCGGACGAGCCAAGCGGGTGGAAAAACCGCTCGTGAGTGATCATCGTCGGCGGCCGGCAGCCGCCCAACAATTGGGGCAGAGACAGCAATGCGGATCGAACGGCGCTACACCAAGGACGGACAATCGGCCTACGAGACCATCCCGTTCCGGCTCACCACATCCGAGATCCGCAACCCGGACGGCTCGGTGGTGTTCAAGCTCGACAATGTCGAGGTGCCGGAATTCTGGTCGCAAGTCGCCTCCGACGTGCTGGCGCAGAAATATTTCCGCAAGGCCGGCGTGCCCGCCCGCCTGAAGAAGGTGGAAGAGAATTCCGTTCCCTCGTTCCTGTGGCGCTCGGTCGCCGACGAGGAGGCGCTTAGCCGTCTGCCCGAAAAGGAGCGCACGATCGGCGAGCAATCCTCCAAGCAGGTGTTCGATCGCCTGGCCGGCACCTGGACCTATTGGGGCTGGAAGGGCGGCTATTTCGACAGCGAGCAAGACGCGCAGGCCTTCTTCGACGAGCTGCGCTACATGCTGGCGGCGCAGATGGTGGCGCCGAATAGCCCACAATGGTTCAACACCGGCCTGCATTGGGCCTATGGCATCGACGGGCCGAGCCAGGGCCACTACTACGTCGATCCCTTCACCGGCAAGCTCACGAAATCGAAGAGCTCATACGAGCATCCGCAGCCGCACGCCTGTTTCATCCAGTCGATCTCGGACGATCTGGTCAACGAAGGCGGCATCATGGACCTGTGGGTGCGCGAGGCCCGCCTGTTCAAATACGGCTCGGGCACCGGCTCGAATTTCTCGGCGCTGCGCGGCGAAGGCGAGCGGCTCTCCGGCGGCGGCAAGTCGTCCGGCCTGATGAGCTTCCTCAAGATCGGCGACCGCGCCGCCGGCGCCATCAAGTCGGGCGGCACCACGCGGCGCGCCGCCAAGATGGTGATCGTCGACGCCGACCATCCGGATATCGAGACCTATATCGACTGGAAAGTGGTCGAAGAGCAGAAGGTGGCGGCGCTGGTCACCGGCTCCAAGATCAACCAGAAGCACCTCAAAGCGGTGCTGAAGGCCTGCGTGAATTGCGAGGGCTCGGGCGACGATTGTTTCTCGCCGGAGAAAAATCCCGCGCTCAAGCGCGAGATCAAGCTCGCGCGCAGGGCGATGGTGCCCGACAACTTTATCAAGCGAGTGATTCAGTTCGCCAAGCAGGGCTACAAGGACATCAATTTCCCGACCTACGACACCGACTGGGACAGCGACGCCTATCTCACCGTGTCGGGGCAGAACTCGAACAATTCGGTGCGCGTCACCGATAATTTCCTGAAATCCGTCGAAGCCGACGGCAATTGGGACTTAACCTTCCGCAAGAACGGCAAGATCGCGAAGACGCTCAAGGCGCGCGATCTGTGGGAGAAGATCGGCTACGCCGCCTGGGCCTCCGCCGATCCGGGCCTGCAGTACCACACCACGGTCAACGACTGGCACACCTGCCCGGCTTCGGGGCCGATCCGCGCATCCAATCCGTGCTCGGAATACATGTTCCTCGACGACACCGCCTGCAATCTCGCTTCGCTCAATTTGCTCACCTTCCGCGACGTAAAGACCGGCAAATTACAGGTCGAGAGCTACGAGCACGCCGTGCGGCTGTGGACCGTGGTGCTGGAAATTTCCGTCATGATGGCGCAATTCCCGTCCAAGCAGATCGCCGAGCGCTCTTACGAATTCCGCACGCTCGGCCTCGGCTACGCCAATATCGGCGGGCTGCTTGATGACGTCCGGCATCCCTTATGACTCGGAATCCGGCCGCGCCATCGCCGGCGCGCTCTCGGCCATCATGACCGGCGTTGCCTACGCGACCTCGGCCGAAATGGCCAAGCAGCTCGGCGCCTTCCCCGGCTACAAGAAAAACCGCGAGGCCATGCTGCGCGTGATCCGCAATCACCGCCGCGCCGCCTATAACGAGCGCACCGGCTACGAAAGCGTCGCCAACCCGCCGGTGCCGCTCGACCACGCCGCCTGCCCCGATCAGAACCTGGTCGCGCATGCCAAGGCCGCCTGGGACAACGCGCTCGCGCTCGGCGAAGCGCACGGCTATCGGAACGCGCAAGCCACCGTCATCGCCCCCACCGGCACCATCGGCCTGGTGATGGATTGCGACACCACCGGCATCGAGCCCGACTTCGCGCTGGTCAAGTTCAAGAAGCTGGCCGGCGGCGGCTATTTCAAGATCATCAACCGCGCCGTGCCCGAGGCGCTGCGCACGCTCGGCTATTCCGAGGCGCAGATCGCCGAGATCGAGGCCTACGCCGTCGGTCACGGCAATCTGGCGCAGGCGCCCGCCGTCAATCACACGACGTTGAAGGCCAAGGGCTTCACCGACGAAGCGATTGCAAAAGTCGAGAAGCAGCTGCCGACCGCCTTCGACATCAAATTCGTCTTCAACAAGTGGACGCTGGGCGAAGAGTTCTGCCGCGACACGCTCGGCATCGCCGCCGAGGACTTGGCGGCGCCCACGTTCGACCTGCTGGCGGCGCTTGGCTTCGGCAAGCGCGAGATCGACGCCTGCAATATCCACGTCTGCGGCGCCATGACGGTGGAAGGCGCGCCGCATCTGAAGCCCGACGCATTACCCGGTGTTCGACTGCGCCAACCCGTGCGGCCGCACCGGCAAACGCTACCTCTCGGTCGAAAGCCACATCCGCATGATGGCGGCGGCGCAGCCGTTCATTTCCGGCGCCATCTCCAAGACCATCAACATGCCGAACGAGGCCACGGTCGAGGACTGCAAGGCGGCTTACCTCTTGTCCTGGAAGCTGGCGCTGAAAGCCAACGCGCTCTACCGCGACGGCTCAAAGCTCTCGCAGCCGCTCAACTCGCAGCTCATCGCCGACGAGGACGACGAGGACGATCAGGTCGAAGCCTTCATCGAGAAGCCGAACGTCGCGCGCGCCGCGGGCCTCGCCGAGCGCGTGGTGGAGAAGATCGTCGAGCGCATCACCGTGCTGCGCGAGCGCGAGCGCCTGCCGACGCGGCGCAAGGGCTACACCCAGAAGGCGGTGGTCGGCGGCCACAAGGTCTACCTGCGCACCGGCGAATATGACGACGGGCGGCTGGGCGAGATCTTCGTCGACATGCACAAAGAAGGCGCGGCGTTGCGCTCGCTGCTCAACAACTTCGCCATCGCCATCTCGCTCGGCCTGCAATACGGCGTGCCGCTCGAGGAATATGTCGACGCCTTTACGTTTACGCGCTTCGAGCCGCAAGGCCCGGTGCAGGGCAACAACTCGATCAAATACGCCACCTCGATCCTCGATTATGTGTTCCGCGAGCTGGCGGTGTCGTATCTGGAGCGCTTCGACCTCGCCCATGTCGACCCGAGCGAGACCGCGTTCGACGCGCTCGGCAAGGGCGAAGCGGAAGGCAAGCCCGCGCCCAATTTCGTCTCCAAGGGGCTGACCCGCTCGCGCAGCGACCGGCTCTCGGTGGTGAGCGGTGGCGGCTCTTCTGCCTCCCCGTCGTCCGCGGAGGGTGGCGCGGCGCGCGCCGCGCCGGGTGGCGGCAACGTCACCGCCTTCTCCGGCGCGACCGCGCTCAAGGCCGAGCCCGAGGCCAAGCTCTCGCCGGCCGAGAAGCTGGAGGTGCAGCACGCCGTCGATCCCCGCCTGCACGCCAAGAGCACGGCGGCCGAGAAGCGCGCCGAAGCGCGCGCCAAGGGCTACGAGGGCGAGGCCTGCCCGGAATGCGGCAATTTCACGCTGGTGCGCAACGGCACCTGCATGAAGTGCGACACCTGCGGCGGGACGACGGGGTGTTCGTGACCTGACGGCTACCCCTTACTCCGTTCGTCCCCGCGCAAGCGGGTTTCAAACGGCCTCATGGTGAGGAGCGTCGCGTCAGCGACGCGTCTCGAACCGATGGGGGCCGCCCCATCCTTCGAGACGCGGGCTGCGCCCGCTCCTCAGGATGAGGCGGATCATGGCCCCATTGCCCCCACGTCGCGAATTGCGCATCCATCCGCTATTGAGCACGGTCGTCACCGGCCGGGCCCGTCGCGTGCGTGTGGAATTGCCACCGGCGGCGGCTTCGGCCGCCGTTACCTGGGCCGCCCGTCAAGGCGCCCGCCTGCGCAACGCGCGGTACCTGCGGGGCCGAAAGCCCGCGCGGGCCGTGCGCGTTGCGCATATCGAAGGGGACGGCATCATGGCGAAGAAGCGCAAGGCAGTTCGGCGCAAGGCGCGCCGGTCGAGACCGGCGGCCCGGCGCAAGGTCGCGCGCCGCAAGTCCAGCAGCGCGGACGAGACGATGAACATCATCGCCGCGCTCTTGGTGGTGGCGCTGATCGGGCTCGGGATTTATTTCTACCAGATGCACGAGAAGCCGGCGAAGACAGGGCTGCTCGCGCCGCCGGCGGTGGTCGAGCTGGTGTAGCGCGCGGCGGTTTCCAGCCTCGTCATGGCCGGGCGAAAGCGCGACGGGCGTCTTTCCGCATAAAGTCCCGGCCATCCACGTCTTCAAAGGCGGCCGCGAGGCCGCCTTTTTCCTAACACTCCACCACCCTCACATGCCCCTGCTCGCCATAGTCCAACAGCGCGCGGTCGCGGGTGATCAGCGTGGCGCCGAGATCGCGCGCGGTTGCGGCGATGATGCGGTCGAACGGATCGCGCGGCGGGTTGCCGGGCAGATAGGACGACGCGATCAGCACATCCGGCGACATGTCGGCGAGCTTCACGCCCGGAATTTCAAACAAATTGGCTAAACCAGCGCTCCGGCCTGATGAGCAATTGCAGGCGCCCGCGCGAGACCAACATACCGACTTCCCAGGCTGTGATCGGCGAAATGTATGACGGCACGCCGTCGCGACGCGCGTCGGCGAGCGCGTCAACGCGCGGTTTGCGCGATCGGTGTCTTCTCGTAAATCCAGAGCGCCGCGTAGCGTGTCCCACAAGAGCGGCTGCACTTACGTCTCCCGTTTTCGGGACCGTATTTCGCGTCGAGATAGTCCGCCAGTTCAGGGTCGGCGGGTTGCGTTATATCGACGCCGGGCATGATGCGGATCATTGACTTTAGTTTGCCCACTCCAAATGCCAACGCCGGCTTTCGCCGGCGTTGGTCCGCAAACCCGACGATCCCGAAGGCGGAGCGAGGGGCGGCGCCCGCGGGCAGGCCTCGTAAGCCTGCACTCGGGAGGTCCGGGGACCCGACCGGGGGGCACTACGACCCCTCCGCGAGGAGCTTCGCTGGACTGGGACTGGCGCAAGGTCTTGACCTTGCCTCGTCCCAGGAAGCGCGGACCCTGGATCAGAAATCGCCGCAGCGGAGCGCCGAGAGGCGAGCGCCCTTGCGCAAAGGGCGCGCGCCGCAAGGCGAGGCATGGAACTGGCGCCTCTCGGCGCCCCGCCCCCCTCATATTGGGGGCGGAAAACTGACGCAAACTCGGGCGCGTTTCGCGCCGCGAGAACGATGGAGCTTGCCCTGTTGCACATGAACACGAAACGAAAGCCCTCCCCCGCACCCACCGCCGAAAGCGAAGCGCAGGCGCGCCGCCGCCAGCGCGAAGAGTTCGAGCGCGAGCGCGCCGACAGCGAGCGCCAGCTCGCAGCGCAGCGCCGCCATCTGTTCACGACCTTCAAGATGTGGACGATCTGCCCCGACAAGCGCTGCCAGCGCGCGCAAGCCTGCGCCGGCAATATCGAGCGCTGCATGCGCGAGCGCTGGCATCCGGTGGTGCCGGCCGAATGGAAAGCGTTGCTGGCAAAGTTCATACGCGCTCGCGGCCGACGGCTACACGACGCGGGAGGCTATCGCCGCCGCGTTTGCGGACATGCAGCGCCACATCGAAGCCGCCAAGCACGTCGACCGGCTCTATCCGCAAGGCGCGCGCACGCCTGTGCCGGCGCCCGCGCCCGCCGCTCCCGACGCCTGCGCCCGTCGTCCGCCGCGCGGCTCCGCCGCACTACGGCCCGCGCATCAGGTTTCCGTAAATATGCCGCCGCGCTACAAACTCAGTGTCATGCGCGGGCTTGACCCGCGCATCCATGATGCGAGCCGCACCGAAGTCTTCAAGAGAATTTTGCCGTTGAGACTCACCATGGATTGCCGGGTCAAGCCCGGCAATGACAGGAGCACTCCTCCGGCTCGGTGGTGAAATACAGCGGATAACCTTTGCTCTTGCCGAGCTCGGTGGCTTCCTTGGCCTTGGTGTCGGCGACGTCCCTGGTGAACACCGCGATCACGCAGGCGCCCTTCTGATGCGCGGTCATCATCACGCGGTAGGCCTGGGATTCATTCATGCGGAACACGGCTTTGAGGACCTCGACGACGAATTCGCGCGGCGTGTAGTCGTCGTTGAGCAGGATGACCTTCCACAGCTTCGGCCGTTCGGTCTGCGGTTTGGTCTTGCTGCGCGGCTTGACGGCGGTCGGGCTCATCGCGGGTCTCCGCAATGGCGCGATTATAGGTCAGCCGCCGCGCTTGCGCAGCATCGCATCCACGCTCCATGGGCCCGCCGCCGGCAAAGGCGATGTAGAGGAAAATAAAGCAGTACAGGATGGCGCCCTCGCCGCGGTTGACGATCGGGTAAAAACTCTGCGGCGCGTGCGACAGGAAATAGGCAAAGGCCATCTCGCCGGAGGCGATGAAGGCCATCGTGCGGGTCAAGAGCCCGGCCGTGAGCAGCGCGCCGGTGACGAATTCGATGGCGCCGGAAGTACCAGCTCAGCGTGAACAGCACGCGCGCCTCCCCGGTGGGAAAGCCGACCATCTTGGACAGGCCGTGCTCGAAGAACAGCAGCGCGACCACGATGCGCACGATGCTGAGCACATAGGGCGCGAGACGATTGGCGCGGTCTTGCAGGCTCATCGGCGCCCCCTTTGGCGACGCGGTTGCGCGCGACCGCAACAAGGCCAGAATCCGTGGCCGAAATATGGAACCCCGAAGCAGCCCTCGCCCCGGCACGGCGCCGGATAACGTCACAAAACCGATGGATCGGGGTTGACGAATCAGCGCGCCCATGACGGATTAATGACCGAATTCGGTCACGTGGGCCGGCGGCCCTTGGGGCAGCCGACCCGTTACGATGTTCCTCCCGCGTGGCGTTTTCTACTTGGGGCGGCCCCAATCGGCCGCCCTTTTTCATTGCGCCGGCGCGAACGGACCGCCGTCCACTCAATAGCAATAGTCGCGACGGGTCGGATAGTAATTGCCGTCCCGGTGCTGCCGGTAACAGCGGCCGTCGTACCAATAATAGCCGCCCCGCCGCGGCTCCATCTGCGAGCCGAGTGCGGCACCGGCTGCCGCGCCGATCATGCCGCCGACCAAGGCGCCGCCGGCCTTGCCGGTGGCCGCCGCCCCGACTCCCGCGCCGATGGCACCGCCGAGCAGCGCGCCGCCCAGCGTATTGTTCTGCGCCGACGCCTGCTGCGCCGGCATCCCGGCCAGCAAAGCCAGCACGGCCAAGGCTGTGATGATCCGAATCATGACGTTACCTCCGTCTCCCCATCTCGCCGTTCATTCTAGGCGAAACCGGGGTGGCGAGCAATTTGGGTCCTGGATAGCGGCGTCCGCCGCGACGCTAGGCCGCGCCGGCAAGGGCGGCCTGCGCCGTGGTCGACTCGGCGGCCTCGGCGGCGGCCGGCAGCGGATCGATGGCCTCGATCAATTGCAGGAAGGCGCCGCCGGGCAGCGGCGGCGCGAACACATAACCTTGCGCCGAGCGGATGCCCAGGTCGCGCAAATGCACAACCTGCTCGAAGTTCTCCACGCCCTCGGCGACGACGTCCATGCGCATATTGTGCGCGAGATCGACCAGCGTCTCCACGATGGTGGTCGAGTTGCGGTCGGTGCCGATGGCGTCGACGAACATCTTGTCGATCTTGATGATGTCGACGCCGAGCTTGAGCATGTAGGACAAGCCGCTGTGGCCGGTGCCGACGTCGTCGATGGCGATGCGCACGCCGAGCCCTTGCAGCGTCGCGATGATCGCGCCGGGTTTCGGTGAAGTTCTCGATCGGGTCGCGCTCGGTCAATTCCAGCACCACCTGCGACAGTTTGATCGACGAGTTGGAAAAGATCTTGCGCACGTCCTTGACGATGCTCTCGTCGCTGAACAGCTTGCCGGCGAAATTGAACGACACTTTCAAGGCCGGGCGGCGGCCGATGGCCGCGCCCGCCTCGGCGCAGACGCGCCGCATCAAGTCGCGCGTCATGTCGCGGATCAGCCCGCTCGATTCCGCCAGTGGAATGAAGGCGCCCGGCAGCACCAGCGTGCCATCCGGTTTTCTCCAGCGCACCAGCACTTCCGCGCCGCGCAGCTGGCCGGAGCGGATATCCACGATCGGCTGGTAATAGGGCACGAATTCGCCGGCCGCCAGCGCGCGCTCGATCTCGGCCACCGGATTGTCGCCGCCGCGCCGCTGCATCAACAAGGTAATGGCGCCGACGATCAGCACGATGGCGCCGCTCGCATAGATGCCGAGCCATTTCAGATCGGCTTGACCGGCGGCCAGCTGCCCGCGCGGCGTCACGATTTGCGCGCGAAAACCGAAACGGCCGGACGCGGCCTTGGCCGTGTAGGTGCCGCTTGCCGCCGCTTCCGGAGGCTCGCCGACCCGCCCGATCAAGGTGCCGGCGCCGGTGGCGATGTGGGCATAGGCGCTGAACGGCCCGCCTTGGGTCGACACCTGCGGCAGGAACAGCATGGTGGGCACCAGCGCGGCGATTTCATTGGCGCCGGCTTTGCGGCGCAGCCGCACCATCGTGCGGCCGTCCTTGAGCCGGATGACGTCGAGCGAATAGCCGCTGGCGCCGGGCAGCGGCTCCGAGGACACCAGTTCGGGCTGGGCGAGCGCTTCGCCGGCATGAGTGCAGAGCGTGCGCCCATCGGGACCGACCAGCGCGATTTCCTTCACCGGCGTGGTGTCGAACACCGCGCGCCGCATGGCCTCGATATGGCCGGGCGCGCAGGAGTTCACCCCGCGCGCCGCCAGTGCATCGAGCGCGCCGATGACCTCGGTCACGCGGGATTCGGCGAGCGAAATCGCGCGCTTGGCGGAGGTCTCCACCTCCTGCTGGCCTTGCCGATGGATGACGCCGCCGAGCCAGAAATCGAACGCGACCAAAGGCGCGCCGGCCAGCAGGATGCCGGCGGCGATCGCAATGACGTTCCGGCGCGTGAAACCGCGCAAAGACCAAGCCATCCTGGCGTGGGGCCGCAACCCCTCCTGGTGTCCTGGTACTGAGCCACGCCGCCGTAAAGGCCCACTTAAGCTTAAGGCGGGGTAAGCCCGAATGACGGGCAAAATGCCGCCAGGCGCGCGGCTATGGTTACGGATGGGTTAACGCTAAGCTCGCCGACGGCGGCAAAGGAGCAGGCGCCATGAGTTTCTTTCCCGGCAAGGATCCGCAGGCGGGCGACGCCTATGCCTGCGACGCCATCGCGCAGGTGATGGTGCCGCGCACGGTCGATCTCGGCGACGGCTTTTCGGTGCGGCGCGCGCTGCCGTCGGCGCGCACGCGCATGGTCGGGCCGTTCGTCTTCTTCGACCATTTCGGGCCGGCGGAATTCCGCGCCGGCAACGGCCTCGACGTGCGGCCGCATCCGCATATCGGGCTCGCCACCGTCACCTATCTGTTCGACGGCGAGATCATGCACCGCGACAGCCTCGGCACCGCGGCGGCGATCAAGCCGGGCGAAGTCAACTGGATGACGGCCGGGCGCGGCATCGTGCATTCCGAGCGCACCGGCGCCGAATTGCGCACCACCGGCAGCCCCATTCACGGCCTGCAAATGTGGGTGGCGCTGCCGGCGGCCAAGGAGGAAATGGAGGCGGGCTTCGCGCATCACGAGGTGCAGGAGTTTCCGATGGTGCGCGATGAGGGCGTGTTCGCACGCGTCGTCGTCGGCTCGCTCTACGGCGAGACATCGCCGGTGCCGACCGTGCACGAGACGATGTTTGCGAATATCGCGCTGCGGCCCGGCGCGAGCCTGCCGATCGATGCCGACCACGAGGAGCGCGCGCTTTATCTGGTCGACGGCACGCTCGATATTGCCGGCGACACATTCGCGCCGGGGCAGCTGCTGGTGTTCAAGCCGGGCGACAAGTTGACGGTCAAGGCGGTGACCGACGCGCATTTCGTGCATCTGCGGCGGCGCGCCGATGGACGGCCCGCGCCACATCTGGTGGAATTTCGTGTCGTCGCGCAAAGAACGCATCGAGCAGGCCAAGGCGGAATGGAAGGCCGGCCATTTCGGCAAGGTGCCGGGCGACGAGATCGAGTTCATTCCGCTGCCGGAGAAGTGAGGCGATCGTGTCACCGAAATAGCGGCTGCAGCGTCGATCAGCCAAGCTCCGCTGCTCAGCGGACGACCGATAACGAATTTTGCATTCGGCTAGGTTCCCGGCGTCTAGCAGCGCGATCACTGACGTGCGGCGCTGATCGCCGCCGCGGAGCGCGCAACGCGTTATTTCTTCGGCAAATCCAGCCTGATCTGCAGCTCCTTGAGCTGCTTGGGCGTCGCCTCCGACGGCGCGCCCATCATCAGGTCCTCGGCGCGCTGGTTCATCGGGAACAGCACCACCTCGCGCAGGTTCTCCTCGCCGGACAGCAGCATGACGATGCGGTCGATGCCGGGCGCGATGCCGCCGTGCGGCGGCGCGCCGAGCGAGAGCGCGTGCAGCATGCCGCCGAATTTCGCCTCCAGCACGTCCTCGCCGTAGCCGGCGATGGCGAAGGCCTTCTTCATCACCTCGGGGCGGTGGTTGCGGATCGCGCCGGACGACAGCTCGATGCCGTTGCAGACGATGTCGTACTGGATCGCCTTGATCGCCGAGCAGCTTGTCGTTGTCGTTCGGATCGAGCGCGAGGAATTCCTCGACCGGCATGTTCGGCATCGAGAACGGATTGTGCGAGAAGTCGATCTTCTTCTCCTCCTCGTTCCACTCGTACATCGGGAAATCGACGATCCAGCAGAACTCGAAGCGGTCCTTGGCGATCAGGCCGAGCTCCTCGCCGACCTTGGTGCGCGCGGGGCCGGCGAACTTGACGAAAGTCTTCGGATTGCCGGCGACGAAGAAGCAGGCGTCGCCGACGCCGAGCTTCAGCTGATCGGCGATCTGCTTCGGTGCGCTCCGGGCCGATGTTCTTGGCGAGCGGGCCGGCGCCGCCCTCCTCGCCTTCGCGCCAGAAGATGTAGCCGAGGCCCGGCTGGCCCTCGCCCTGCGCCCATGAATTCATGCGGTCGCAGAAGGCGCGGTTGCCGCCGGTCGGCGCCGGGATCGCCCACACCGCGGCTTTCGGATCGCTCGCCAGAATGTTGGCGAAAATCTTGAAGCCGGAGCCGCGGAAGGCTTCGCTCACGTCTTGCATCTCGATCGGATTGCGCAGGTCCGGCTTGTCGGTGCCGTATTTCGCCATCGCGTCGGCGTAGGGGATGAGCGGAAATTTCGGCGTCACCGGTCTTGCCGCTCGGCGAATTCCTCGAACACGCCGCGCATCACCGGCTCGACCGCGTCGAACACGTCCTCCTGCGTGACGAAGCTCATCTCGAGATCGAGCTGGTAGAACTCGCCGGGCGAGCGGTCGGCGCGCGCGTCCTCGTCGCGGAAGCAGGGCGCGATCTGGAAATAGCGGTCGAAGCCCGCCATCATGATGAGCTGCTTGAACTGCTGCGGCGCCTGCGGCAGCGCGTAGAATTTGCCCGGATGCAGGCGCGACGGCACCAGATAGTCGCGCGCGCCTTCCGGCGACGACGCGGTCAGGATCGGCGTCTGGAATTCGAAGAAGCCGCTGCTCCTTCATGCGGCGGCGGATCGAGTCGATGACGCGGCCGCGCAGCATGATGTTGTCGTGCAGCTTCTCGCGGCGCAGATCGAGGAAGCGGTATTTGAGCCGGATCTCCTCCGGATAATCCTGCTCGCCGAACACCGGCATCGGCAGTTCGGCGGCGGCGCCCAAGCACCTCGATCTCGTCGATATAGACCTCGACCTGGCCGGTCGGCAGGTCGGGGTTCTCGGTGCCCTGCGGGCGCCGGCGCACCTTGCCGTCGATGCGCACCACCCATTCCGCGCGCAGCGTCTCGGCCAGCTTGAAGGCCGGGCTGTCGGGGTCGGCCACCACCTGGGTCAGGCCGTAATGGTCGCGCAGGTCGATGAACAGCACGCCGCCATGGTCGCGGATGCGATGGCACCAGCCCGACAGCCGCACGGTCTTGCCGATGTCGCCCTCGCGCAGCGCGCCGCAGGTGTGGGAGCGATAGCGATGCATGGGCATTCTTGGGCGGTTCCGGCGGCGATTCTGGGCTGGGGATGGGAGCGCGCGGGCGGAGCAAGGAAAGCGCATGGGGGGTCGGCTTTGTCAAGGCAAGCGCTCGACAGGCCGCGGCCCAATCTGCACACTGGCCTTTCGAGCAGCGCCCATGTCGAAATCAAAACGTCCGAAAAAGCCCAAGCCGGCCGCAGCCGACATGACCACGGCCGAGGCCACGGTGGCGGCGCTGATCGCGCATGGCCTCGACACCGTCTATGCGCTGCCGGGCGTGCACAACGACCATCTGTTCGACGCGCTTCCAGCGCGCGGGCGAGCGCATGCGGGTCGTGCATACCCGCCACGAGCAGGGCGCGGCCTATATGGCGCTGGGGGCGGCGCTCGCGACCGGCAAGCCGCAGACCTATGCGGTGGTGCCGGGGCCGGGCCTGCTCAATTCCGGCGCGGCGCTGCTCACCGCCTACAGCATGAATGCGCCGGTGCTGGCGCTGATCGGGCAAATCCCGGCAGGCGCGATCGGACGCGGGCTTGGCCATCTGCACGAGATCCGCGACCAGGCCGGCATCATTTCCCGGCTGGTCGATCACTCGGCGCGCATCGATGCGCCCGGCGAGGCGGCCGGCAAGGTCGCCACGCGCGATCCGCTCGATGCGCGAGGCCGCCCCGGCCCGGCCGCGCTCGAATGCGCCATCGATGTGTGGGGCGAGCGCGCCCGCGTTGCCGGCGATTGCGCAGCCTTTGCCGCGCGCGGGCGCCGCGCATCGACGAGACGCCGTGCGCAAGGCGGCCAAGCTCCTGGCCAAGGCCAAGCGCGTGCTCATCGTGGCCGGCGGCGGCGCGCAGGATGCCTCGCCCGAAGTCACGCTGCTGTCGAGCATGTTGCAGGCGCCGGTGCTCGGCTATCGGCGCGGCCGCGGCGTGCTCGACGGCCGCGATCCGTTCAGCGTGACGCTGCCGCTCGGGCGCGAGTTGTGGGGCGAGGCCGATGTCGTGCTGGCGGTCGGCACGCGGCTGCTCTACGCCATGACGCAATGGGGCGTCGACAAAGACTTGCAGATCGTGCGCGTCGATGCCGACCCGGAGCGAGCCGGCGCGGCTGCACAAGCCGACGGTCGCGCTGATCGGCGACGCCGCGCCGATCCTGCGCCAGCTGATCGATGAACTCGCGCCACCAATCCGCGCCGCGCGTCGCGCCGCGACGAGATGGAGGAGCGCCAGGCCAAGCTGCGTGCGCGGCTGCAAAAGCTCGAGCCCCCAGTTGGCCTTCCTCGAAGCCATCCGCGCCGAACTGCCGGAGGACGGCATCTTCGTCGACGAGGTGACGCAGATCGGCTTTGTCGCGCGCCTCGCCATGCCGGTCTACAAGCCGCGCACCTTCCTCTCGCCCGGCTACCAGGACAATCTCGGCTGGGGCTATGCCACCGCGCTCGGCGTGCAGGACGCGCGGCGCGACGTGCCGGTGCTCTCGATCAACGGCGACGGCGGCTTCCTGTACACCGGCAACGAGCTCGCCACCGCCATGCGCCACCGCATTCCGCTGGTCGCCGTCGTGTTCGTGGACGGCGCCTTCGGCAATGTCCGCCGCATCCAGGAGGAGCGCTTCGGCAACCGGCTGATCGCCTGCGACCTCGCCAATCCCGATTTCGTGAAATACGCCGAAAGCTTCGGCGCCGCGGGCCGAGCGCGCCCGCACGCCGGACGAACTGCGCGACGCGCTGCGGACGAGCTTCGCGCGCCGCGAGCCGACCCTGATCGAAGTCCCGGTCGGCCCGATGCCCTCCCCCTGGGAGTTCATCCACATGCCGCGCGTGCGCGGGAAATAAGGCGTTGCCATGAGCAAGCCCGATCGGGTTAGGTTGCCCGTCACCATGCAGCCGATCACCACCACCGCGGAACTCGGCAAGGCTTGCGCGCATATGGCGCAGCATCCCTTCGTCACCGTCGACACCGAGTTCCTGCGCGAAACGACCTATTACCCGCTGCTCTGCGTCGCGCAGATGGCGAGCCCGGACGAGGCCGTCGTGGTCGACGCGCTGGCGCCCGGCATCGATCTGGCGCCGTTCTTCGAGCTGATGGCCGACGAGAAGGTGGTCAAGGTCTTCCACGCCGCCCGCCAGGACATCGAAATCGTCTGGCACATGGCCAAGATGATCCCGCATCCGATCTTCGACACCCAGGTCGCCGCCATGGTGCTCGGCTACGGCGACTCGATTTCCTACGACCAGCTGGTGCAGCGCATCACCGGCGACACGCTCGACAAGTCGCACCGCTTCACCGACTGGACGCGGCGGCCGCTCACCGACGCGCAGATCGTCTATGCGCTGTCCGACGTCACGCATCTGCGCGACGTCTACGAAAAGCTCGCCGCCGATCTCGACAAGCAGGCCCGCGCCAGTTGGGTCGAGGCCGAGATGGACGTGCTCACCTCGCCCGAGACCTACCGCATGGACCCGGAGCGGGCCTGGGAGCGGCTCAAGAGCCGCGTGCGCAAGCCGAAGGAGCTTGCCGTGCTGATCGAAATCGCCGCCTGGCGCGAGCGCGAGGCGCAGGCGCGCGACGTGCCGCGCTCGCGCGTGCTCAAGGACGACGTGCTCGGCGACATCGCGGTGCAGGCGCCGACCACGATCGAGCGGCTGGGCTCGCTGCGCTCGCTGCCCAAGGGCTTCGAGCGCTCGCGCTGGGGCGAGGAGATCGTCGAGGCGGTCAAGCGCGGGCTGGCGCGCGATCCCAAGACGCTGCCGCGGCTCGACCGCTTCCGCCCGGCGCCGAACGGCGCGGCCACCGTCGAACTGCTCAAAGTGCTGCTGCGCATGACCGCCGAGCGCCACGGCGTCGCCGCCAAGGTGATCGCCACCGTCGACGACCTCGACCGCATCGCCGCCGACGACGAGGCCGACGTGCCGGCCATGAAGGGCTGGCGGCGCGAATTGTTCGGCGAGAAGGCGCTGGCGCTCAAGCACGGCAAGCTGGCGCTCGCGGTCGAGAAAGGCCGCGTGGTGCCGGTGGAGAAAAGCCAGGCCACGGATTAAGACATGCAACCCGGCTCGCCGCGACGATTTTTCGATGCAAGGTCCGCGCAACGGCGAAGATAGGCTGGTCCGTCCATGCCGCAAATACTGATCATCGTTGGCTGGCTCTTTGCGTTCGGCTGCTTGCTGTATCTCGCCGTGGAATCTTTAAAGATTCGATTTTCGCGGCCGCGCCGAAAAGCAAGCGCGCACGGGCGGCGAAAAATAACGATGGCGCAGTCCCGCCGGCACCGCACGAAGCGCGTGCTCATTTTCCGCGCGGCGTCGGGCCCTTCGGATATGTCTTGCTCGTCCTGTGGGAAGGCTATTGGATTTTGGACGTTGCCGAGCGGTTTTCCAAAGCCGCTACCCCGTTAAAGTCACAGCTGCCTTATTATTTCTTTTTGCTATTCGTCACGCTCGCTGTTCCGCTGGCCGCGTATCTGGCCGCGCGCAGGCTGCTGCGGCGCTCCGTCCAGTCACCCTGACCCGCCACGCGCTAAACGTCGATCACCGGCTCGCGCCCGACCAGCCGGGCCAATTGCCGCAGCCGGTTGAACAGCCGCTCGTGCTCGAGCCGGGCAAAGCGCCCCGGCAGTTTCAAGATCAGCCTGCCGCGCTTGACCTGCATCGGCGTCTTCGGCAGCACGCCGCTCTGCCCGGCGGTGAGGATGTAGGCCACCCGCATGGCGGCGCCGAGCACGCGGGCGCGGTCGAGCGTGCGGGTGGTGGCGAGTTCGCGCAGGCGCGGCGACAAATCCTCTTCGCTTAAGCCCGCGTGGCGGAAAAAGACCGAGAGCGCGAGAAAGGCGCGGCCGGGATGGTCGATGGCGACGAAGGCGCCGTTGGCGATGATGTTCATCGACTGCTCGCCGCGGTAATCGGGATGCGCGCGCCAGCCGATATCGCCGAGCAGGCAGGCGGCGTGGCGCAGGCGGCGCTCGTCGGCCGTTTCCTCGATGCCGGTCGAGGCCATGAAGCGGTCGGTCCAGGCGATCAGTTCCTCGCCGTGATGCGGCGAGCGCGAGCGCAGCACGTTGAGGTCGGAGGCCGCCCGGATCAGCGGGTCGCGCCCGCGCTCATTCGGCTTGAGCAGCGAATAGAGCAGACCCTCGCGCACGCCGAGCGCCGAGATGACGACCTCGCTGGGCTTGATCACGCGCACCAGGTTTTCCAGCACCAACGCGGCGTAAGCCAGCAGCGGCCGGCGGGCGGCGTTGACGACTTCGATCTTGGACAGCGTCTCGGTATCGACGCGGTGCACCAGCCGCGAGAATTCCAGCGCTTCGCGCGCGGGAATGCGGTAATTGTGCATCACGTGAAACGGATAGCCGATCTGCCACATGTGCAGCCGGGCGAGCGCGCGCCAGGTGCCGCCGACGGCGTAGAAGGTGCGCCCCTCGCCTTCCTCCAGCATGTCGAGGTCTTCGAACGCCTCTTCGACGATCTGCTCGGCCTTCTTGATCGACTGGCCGGCGATGTCCTGCAAGGCGAGGCCGCCGAGCGGCAGCGTCAGGCCCGAGCGCACGCGCGTGCCGTGCACGTCGACCAGTTCGAGCGAGCCGCCGCCGAGGTCGCCGACGATGCCGTCCGGCTTGTGGATGCCGGAAATCACGCCGAGCGCGGTGAGATTGGCCTCGCGCTTTCCGGAGAGGATGTTGATCGGCGTGCGGCAGATGCGCTCGGCCTGCGCGATGAAGGCGCCGCCGTTGCTCGCGTCGCGGCAGGCGGCGGTGGCGATCGCCCAGATCTTGCGCACATGCAAGATGTCGCAGAGCGCGCGGAAGCGCCGGAGCGCGTCGAGCGCGGTCTCGATCGCCTCCGGCGCCAGCAGGCCGGTCGTCTGCACCTCGCGGCCGAGGCCGGCCAGGACCTTTTCGTTGAAGATCGGCGTCGGCGCCCGCGTCAGCCCCTCGTAGACGACGAGGCGCACCGAGTTCGAACCGATATCGATGACGGCGATCGGCGGCCCGTGGTCGAGCCGGCCTTTGGGATTATGCAGGATCGCAGGCGAGCGTTTACGCGCCTTCGACGAGGCGGCGTATAAGGCTGCGCGGCGACGATTCCTTGAGCGATTTGCCACGGCCCGACAGGCTCGGATTGGTCATGAAATACTTGTGGGCGTTGAAGGGTTCCTCGCCCGGCGCCGCCTTTATGCGCGTGGAACTGCCATCCGGCAAGAGCTTCCAGCTTTGCTCGTTGTCCTTGAAGTTTGCGACCATGATCTGGTCGAGAATCTGCTCGTGCACGGTCGGATTGAGAATCGGGCAGAGCACCTCGACGCGGCGGTCGAGATTGCGCGGCATCATGTCGGCCGACGAAATGTAGACCGCGGCCTTGGGATGCGGCAGCCGATTGCCGGCGCCGAAGCAGTAGATGCGGCCGTGCTCGAGGAAGCGGCCGACGATCGACTTGACGCGGATATTCTCGGACAGGCCGGGCAGGCCCGGCCGCAGGCAGCAGATGCCGCGCACCACCAGATCGATCGGCACGCCGGCGTTGGACGCGTCGTAGAGCGCGTCGATGATTCCCGGATCGACCAAGGCGTTCATCTTCATCCAGATCGCCGCCGGCTTGCCGGCCTTGGCGTTGGCGATCTCCTGCGCGATGTGATCGAGAATGCGCTCGCGCAGATTGATCGGCGAGATCGCCATGCGCTCGAGCTCGGCCGGCTCGGCATAGCCGGTGATGTAGTTGAAGATGCGCGCCACGTCGCGCGCGATCACCGGATCGGCGGTGAAGAACGACAGGTCGGTGTAGATGCGCGCGGTGACCGGATGATAATTGCCGGTGCCGACATGGACGTAGGTCGCCAGCGTGCCGCCCTCGCGGCGCACCACCAGTGACAGCTTGGCGTGGGTCTTCAGTTCGATGAAGCCGTAGACCACCTGGGCGCCGGCGCGCTCGAGGTCGCGCGCCCAGCGGATATTGGCCTCCTCGTCGAAGCGCGCCTTCAGCTCGACCAGCGCGGTGACCGACTTGCCGGCTTCCGCCGCCTCGACCAGCGTCTTGACGATCGGGGATTCGGCGGAGGTGCGGTAGAGCGTCTGCTTGATCGCGACCACGTTGGGATCGCGCGCCGCCTGCTGCAGGAACTGCACCACCACGTCGAAGGATTCGTACGGGTGGTGGACGACCAGGTCCTTCTGCCGGATGGCGGCGAAGCAGTCGCCGCCGTGATCGCGGATGCGCTCGGGAAAGCGCGGATTGTAGGGCACGAATTCGAGATCGGGCCGGTCGATCCGGGTGAGCTGGGACAGATCGTTGAGCGCCAGCATGCCGTCGACCAGGAACACCTCGTCGTCGGCGACGCCAAGCGCGCGCTGCACGAAGTCGCGCAGCTCCGCCGGCATCGTGGCGTCGATCTCGAGCCGGATCACCGAGCCGCGCCGGCGCTGCTTGAGCGCGGTCTCGAACAGCCGCACCAGATCTTCGGCCTCTTCCTCGATTTCGATTTCGGAGTCGCGGATGACGCGGAAGGCGCCCTGCCCCTTGACCGTGTAGCCGGGAAACAGCCGGCCGATGAACAGCACGGCCGCCTCCTCGAGCGTGATCAGGCGGATGGCGTCGCTGGCGCCCGGCAGCCGGATGAAGCGCTCGATCTTCTGCGGCATGCGGATCAGCGCGTTCATCGCCTTGCCGTCGCTTCACGCGCGCGAGCTGGAGCGCGATCGAGAAGCCGAGATTGGGAATGAACGGGAACGGATGCGCCGGATCGATCGCCAGCGGCGTCAGCAACGGGAAGATGTGGGGGAGGAAATGGTCCTCCAGCCAGGCGCGCTCGGCCTTCTTGAGCTGCGCGCCGTCGATCAGCGCGACGCCGACGGCGGCGAGTTCGGGCCGCAATTCGCGCCAGCGCTGCTGCTGATCGCGCGCGAGCTGCGAGACCGCTTCGCCGATGCGCGCGAGCTGCTCGGTCGGCGTCAGCCCGTCCGGGCTCGGCACCGGGATGCCTTGGCGCACCTGGCCCTTGAGGCCGGCGACGCGCACCATGAAGAATTCGTCGAGGTTGTTGGCCGAGATCGACAGGAAGCGCACCCGCTCCAGCAGCGGATGGTGTTCGTTGGCGGCTTCCTCGAGCACGCGGCGGTTGAAATGCAGCCAGGACAGTTCGCGGTTGATGAAGCGCTCCGGGCTGTCGCCTTAACGCGGGCGCCTGCGGGGCCATCTCGCGGCCCGCGGCCGGCGACGATTTCCTCAACGACTGCAATAGCTTGTCCGCGATCTGCCATCTGCAAAAAATCCGAAAGAACGCCTGCCTAGCCGAAAAAAATGGCGGCTGCATGACAGTTCGCGCCCGAAGCCCGCGCTTCGTCAAGAGACTAACAGCGAACTCGTTAAGCAATCGGATCGCGGAACAATTCGGCGGCGAGCGCCCGGGTCACCGGCCGGTGCTGGCGCATCGCCTCCTCGTCGAGCCGCGCGACCGCCGCGCGCGCGGCGGCGAACGAGCGCTCGATGCGGGTGGCGAGATAGTTCACCAGCGTCTCGTCGACCGCAAGCTGCCGGTCGGCGAAGAGCTTGACGAGCACCGCGCGCAGCAGCGCGTCGTCGGGCGCCGCGAGCGTCACCGCCGGCACGGCGCGCAGGCGCGAGGCGAGATCGCGGATCGTCACCGGGAAGGCCGCAGGCGCCGCTGCGCGCGGTGATCAGCACAAAGGCGCGCTCCTCGCGCGCGAGATTGAGCAGATGGAACAGCGCGCGCTCGTCGAGACCGCCGGGCTCGAGATCCTCGACCACCAGCGCGCCGGTCGCGAGCGCCGCCGGCAGGTCGCCGTCGCTCGAGCAGTTTCGCCGCCAGCACGCGCGCGCCCGCGGCCTCGCGCCCAGATCGAGGCGAGATGGCTCTTGCCCGAGCCTTCCGGCCCGGCCAGCGCCATCACGCGGTCCGGCCAGTCCGGCCAGCGCTCGATCAGCGACAAAGCCGCCGCGTTCGAAGGGCCGGCCAGGAAATCCTCGCGCGCGAAGCTTGTCGCATGATCGAGCGCGAGCGCGAGCTGGCGCGGCGCGGCAGAACTGCCGATGCCGCTCAACCCGAACCCCCGCCGGTATAGAGCGGGCTTGCCGGTAGCGGCCGAAGCGCAAACCGCACCAGCACGCCGATCGTGGCCGCCAGCGGCACCGCCACCAGCAAGCCGACGAAGCCGAACAGATAGCCGAAGGCGAACAGCGCGAAGATCAGCCAGACCGGATGCAGACCCGACGCTTTCGCCGACCAGCTTGGGCGACAGCACATTGCCTTCGAGGAACTGACCGACCAGGAAAATGCCGAGCACGGTGAGGATCGACGTCCAGTCCGGCCAGAACTGCGCCACCGCCACGCCGACCGCCAGCACCAGCCCGGTCAGCGAGCCGACATAGGGAATGAAGGTGATCAGCCCGGAAATCAGGCCGATCAGCAGGCCGAAATTCAGCCCGCTCAGCGTCAGCGCGACCGCGTAGAACGAGCCGAGGATCAGGCAGACCGCGGTCTGCCCGCGCACGAAGCCGGCGATCGCCGCGTCGATCTCGCGCGCGAGTTCGCGCACGGTCTCGCGCTGGTTGCGCGGGACCGCGTCGTCGACGGTGCGGATCATGCGGTGCCAGTCGTAGAGCAGATAGAAGGCGACCACCGGCGTCACCACCACCAGCGAGAACAGCGAGACCAGCGCGCGGCCGCCCGACCACAGCGAGTGCAGGAAGGTGGTGAGCCAGCCGGCGCCTTGGCTCACCAGGTCGCCGATGTTTTTGTCGGGGTTGAAGCCCGCGCCCAATAATTTTTGCACCCATGGCCGGCTCGGATCGTTGAGCAGCGCTCTGCAATTTGGTGACGTAGCCCGGGATGTTGTCGATGAACGAGGTGAGCTGGCCGCCGAGGATCGGCGCCACCAGCAGGATCAGGTAGACGAAGGCCAGCACCGCCACCGCGATGATCAGCAGCGCCGCCACCAGCCGGTTGACGCCCAGCCGCTCGAGCCGGTCGGTGAGCGGCGTCAGCAGATAGGCGAGCGCCATGCCGGCGACGAACGGCAGCAGGATGTCGCTGAGCAGCCACAGCGCGA
This sequence comes from uncultured Alphaproteobacteria bacterium, assembly GCA_963742375.1. GTDB lineage: Bacteria > Pseudomonadota > Alphaproteobacteria > Rhizobiales > Xanthobacteraceae > Pseudolabrys. The sequence goes on along the minus strand of CAVULP010000003.1, from coordinate 31,756 downwards.
GGATGAAGGCGGCGAGCGCCGCCAGCCAGAAATACAGTTGGCGCTGGAACGCGTTGCCGCCGCCCGGCCCCTGGGCGCGACGCGGCCGCGATCGGGCGCGCAGGCTCATGGTTTAGCCGCCGCCGTGTTCATGTGGCGTACCCACTCGGCGACATAGGCGGCGACCGACAGCAAGGTCAAGACCGCGACCAACCCCATCAGCACCAGCGTAAGTGTCTTGGCCTCGATGTCGAAGCCGAGCGAGCCGAGCACCACGCAGGCAAAGGCGATCTGCGCCACGGTGTTGAGCTTGGAGACCAGCAGCGGCTTGATCGTGACCGGACTGCCGATCAGCCAGGACAGCATGACCGCGCCGACGATCATGATGTCGCGCGACACCACCAGGATCACCAGCCAGACGCGGGATCACGTCCGTTGATGCCGAGCGTGACGTAGATCGAGACGATCAGCGCCTTGTCGGCGAGCGGATCGAGATAGGCGCCAAGCTCGGTGGTCATGCCGAAGCGCTTGGCGAGGAAGCCGTCGACCGCGTCGCTGACGCCGGCGGCCAGGAACAGCACGAACGCGATCCACATGGCGCCCGAAGAGATCGCCCAGACCACGATCGGCACCAAGCAGAATGCGCCCCAGCGTAATGAGGTTCGGAATACTCAAGCTCTCGGCCGGCTGCGGCCCGTCTCGACACCGGTACGCACCGGCGGAGTATAACGGCGCCCGGACCATTGCGCGACTTGCGATTCCGACGTACGACCCCGGCGAAAAGAGGGGCCATCATGGCGGAAAAGGAGCGCGGCCTCACCTACGCGCAGGCCGGCGTCGATATCGACGCCGGCAACCGGATGGTGGAGCTGATCAAGCCGCTGGTGCGCGCCACCGCGCGCGCCGGCGCCGATGCCGAAATCGGCGGCTTCGGCGGCCTGTTCGACCTCAAGCGCGCGGGTTTTACCGATCCGGTGCTGGTGGCCGCCACCGACGGCGTCGGCACCAAGGTCAAGATCGCCATCGAGACCGGCCGCCACGAGACCATCGGCATCGATCTGGTCGCCATGTAGCGTCAACGACCTGGTGGTGCAAGGCGCCGAGCCGCTGTTCTTCCTCGACTACTTCGCCTGCGGAAAGCTCGAGCCGGAGATCGGCGCCGCCGTCGTCGCCGGCATCGCCATCGGCTGCCGCGAGGCCGGCTGCGCGCTGATCGGCGGCGAGACCGCGGAAATGCCGGGCCTCTACCGCGGCGACGACTACGATCTCGCCGGCTTTGCGGTCGGCGCGGCCGAGCGCGGCGCGCTTCTGCCGCGCGCCGACATCGCGGACGGCGACGTCATCATCGGGCTTGCCGTCCTCCGGCGTGCATTCCAACGGCTATTCGCTGGTGCGCAAGGTCGTCGAGAAGACCGGCCTGGCCTGGAGCGCGCCGGCGCCGTTCGCGCCCGAGCAGACGCTCGGCGAAGCCATGCTCACGCCGACGCGCATCTACGTGAAATCGTGCCTCGCCGCGATCCGCGAGACCAAGGCGGTGAAGGCGCTGGCGCATATCACCGGCGGCGGATTCCCCGACAACATCCCGCGCGTGCTGCCGAAGGGCCTTGGCGCGCGCATCGATCTTGCGCAGCGTGCCGGTGCTGCCGGTGTTCAAATGGCTGGCGCGCGACGGCGGCATCGCGCAAAGCGAAATGCTGCGCACCTTCAACTGCGGCATCGGCATGATCGTCGTCGCCGCGCCCGAGGACGCCGACGCCGTTGCGCGGGCGTTCACGCGAGCCGGCGAGAAGGCGGTGACCATCGGCGACGTGGTGCGCGCACGCGGCGAGGCGCGCGTCGTCTATGACGGCAACCTCGATCTTGGGCTGACGATGAGCCGCAAACGCGTCGCCGTTCTCATTTCCGGCCGCGGCTCCAACATGGCGGCGCTGATCGAGGCCGCGAAGGCAAAAGACTTATCCGGCCGAGATCGCGCTGGTGGTCTCGAACCGCCCGGACGCCGGCGGCCTTGCGATCGCGCGCGCGGCCGGCATCGCCACCGAGATTGTCGATCACACAGCATTCGGCAAAGATCGCGCCGCGTTCGAGCGCGCGCTGCAAGCGGCGCTTGAGAAGCAACGCATCGATCTCGTCTGCCTTGCCGGCTTCATGCGGCTGCTGACGCCCGGCTTCGTCGGGCAATGGCGCGAGCGCATGCTCAACATCCATCCCGCGCTGCTGCCGGCCTTCAAGGGCCTCGACACCCACGCGCGCGCGCTCGAAGCCGGCGCGAAAGTGCACGGCGCCACGCGTGCATTTCGTGGTGCCGGAAATGGATTCCGGCCGATCATCGCGCAGGGCGCGGTCGCGGTGCGCGGCGACGACACGCGAAGCAACGCTGGCCGCGCGCGTGCTCGCGGTCGAGCACCGCATCTATCCGCTGGCGCTCGGGCTGGTGGCGGAAGGCCGCGTGCGCGTCGAGAACGGCCGCTGCCTGATCGATGGCGTGCCGGTTCCGGACGTCGCGCACGCTTGTGCCCGATCCCACCTGACAGCATATCATTCCGCGCCGCAACACAGCGTCCATTTGAATATCACCGCGTCGCGCGGTGTTGTAGTGCTGCGATCGGTCGGCGCCATCGCAGTAGGCGGCGCCGTTTGCACAAAGGGGAAACGCCATGGCTAGAGGTGACACGAAACTGATCTATCCGGGACTTGCGAGCTTTTACGAGACGATGGACGCCGATCGCGGGCACTTTCGTTCGCGTCGTCGTCGGCATCATGTTTTTGATGCACGTGTCGATCAAATTCAAGATCGGGGCCGCAGCGGTCGCCGCCAACATCATGGCGAAGAACGGTCTCGAGCCGGCGCTCGCGTTTGCCTATGCGGCCATCGTCCTGGAGTCGGTGGGCGGCGTCTGCCTCATCATCGGTTTGTTCACGCGCTTCTTCGCCGCGGCGCTTGCAATCGAGATGCTCATTGCGCTGCTGGCCTACCACCTGCCCAAAGGCTACGCGGCCGGCGGCGGCGGATACGAATACGTGCTGCTGATCGGCGCCGTCTGCTTCGTGATCGCGATGCGCGGCGGTGGTCCGTACTCGGCCGACCGCTACATCGGCAAGGAACTCTGAGTTTCGCCTTTGCGAGGCGCGCGCGGTTAATCCGCGCGCGCTTTGCGCAGCCACACTGTGTTGTCGTGGAAGGCCGCGCCGCCGTAGGGCGCGATCGGATCGGCGCCGGTCAGCGTGTTGATGCCGCAGCCGTCGGCATAGGCCGAATTCGGCCAGATCGATTCCGCGATCAGCACGCCGCGCCGCACGCCGTCGAAACAGCTTTGGCGTGCAGGCGCACCTCGCCGCGCGTGTTGCCGAGCACGACAAAATCGCCGTCGCCGATGCCGTGCGCGCGCGCGTCGTCGGGGTGGATCATCACCGTCGGCCGCTCCTCCTGCGCCAGCGACGTCGGCGTCTCGTTGAAGGTCGAGTTGAGGAATCCGCGCGCCGGCGAGGTGGCGAGCCGGAACGGGTGCGCGGCGTCCGCCGCTCGATCGAGGTCCAGTGGTCGGGCAGCGCCGGCATGGCGGCGACCGGGCCGCTCTTGTAAGGGCTGCGGAACGGCACGTTCTCCCAATCCGGCTTGAAGCGGAACTTGCCGTCCGGCCAGGCGAAGCCGGTCAGGTAATGCGCCTCCTCGAACGGCGGCTGGCAATCGAGCCAGCGCTCGCGCTCGAGCTCGGCGAGCGTGCCGCGCTTGGAGACGCGCAGCATCTGGTCGATCAATTCGCGCGGCGCTCATGTCGAAGCCGGGATGCTTGGCGCCGACGCGCTTGCGCCAGCGCGCAGATCACCTCGTGATTGTTGCGGCATTCGCCCGGCGGCTCGACCAGCTTCGGCCCGAGGATGATGTATTGGTGGCCGCCGCCGCGATAGATGTCGTCGTGCTCGAGGAACATCGTGGCCGGCAGCACGACGTCGGCCATCTGCGCCGTCTCGGTCATGAACTGCTCGTGCACGCAGGTGAACAGATCCTCGCGCGCAAAGCCGCGCTTGACCTTGTTCTGGTCGGGCGCGACCGACACCGGATTGGTGTTCTGGATGATGCAGCGCGGTCACCGGCGGCCCGCCGAACAGCGCCTCGCGCTCGCCGGTGAGGATGGCGCCGATGCGCGACTGGTCGAGCACGCGCACCGAGCGGTCGCAGACGTCGAGGCCTTCGATCAGCGTCTTGTCCAGCTGGTAGATGTCGGCGTTGATGTGGAAGGCGCCGCCGCCTTCGTGCTGCCAGGCGCCGGTCACCGCCGGGATGCAGCTTGCCGCGTGCATGTTGGCCGCGCCGTTGCGCGAGCGCGAAAAGCCGTAGCCGAGCCGGAAGAAGGCGCGCTTGCGTCTCGCCGATCAGTCGGGCGAATGCCTCGATGGTCTCGACCGGCGCGCCGGTGATCGCGGCGGCCCATTGCGGGATCGCGCGTGCGCAGATGCGCTTCCAGTTCGCGCGGCGCGTCGGTGTATTTGTTCAGATAATCCCAATCCGCCTTGCCGTCGCGGAACAGGCAATGCATCACCGCGCAGGCGAGCGCGCCGTCGGTGCCGGGCTTCACCAGCACCGGCAGATCGGCCTGCTCCATGGTGCCGTTCATGTAGATGTCGACCGCGACGATCTTGGCGCCGCGTTCCTTGCGCGCGCGCATCGCGTGCGTCATCACGTTGACCTGCGTGTTGACCGCGTTGGTGCCCCAGATCACCACCAGATCGGACTTCGCCATCTCGCGCGGATCGGGGCCGGCGATCTTGCCGGTGCCGGCGGCAAAGCCGGCATAGGCCGGATTGACGCAGATGGTGGAATGGAAGCCGGAATATTTCTTGGCGTGGCGCAGCCGGTTGATGCCGTCGCGCATCACCAGGCCCATGGTGCCGGCGTAGTAATAGGGCCAGACGCTTTCGGCGCCGTGGCGCTGCTCGGCCTTCAGGAATTTCTCGGCGACCAGATCGAGCGCGTCGTCCCAGGAGATGCGGCGGAATTCGCCGGAGCCCTTTGCGCCGACGCGCTGCAGCGGATGCAGCAGCGCGATCGGGATGATGCACGCGCTCGGCATAGCGCGCGACCTTGGCGCAGATCACGCCGGCGGTGTAGTCGTTGTCCTTGGCGCCGTGCACGCGCCCGATGGTGCGCTCGTCGAGCACCTCGACCTCGAGCGCGCAGGTCGAGGGGCAATCGTGCGGACAGGCCGAGGGGCGGATCGCGACGGTCATCCGGCGCGCACTATACCTCTTCGCGTCCGATCGAGCGACCGCTGCGCAACGCGATGTAGCCGACCGCCAGCACCAGCGCGACCGCGCCGCGCGTCGCCCAGCGCAGCAAGATCGCGTCCGGCGCGATGAGCTGTTCGATGCCGATATCGGCGGCGAGCCAGACAACCAGCCCGACGCCGGCCAGCACGTCCTCGACGTTGAGCCGGCGGTTGCGGCGCACTTGAACGAGCCCGATCCCCACCACGATCAGCGCGCCGGCGCGGCCGGCCCAGAGATGCCAGTGGTGCGGCCGCGTCGCCGAAATAGCCGAGCAGCGCCGGGTCCGTGCTCATGATGTCGCCGGCGACCCAGCCGAGCAGCGCGCCGCCCGCCCAGATCAGAATGCGGAAGCGCTCGAGCAGCGCCATCAGGATCGCGCTGCCGGCGACGATCAGCGGCACGCTGGTGGCGAGCCCGAAGACGATCAGCGTCATCTTGATGACGTCGGCATGGGCGAGATCGACGGTGGCGGCCGCCGTCTGCGCCGCCGCCGCGATCGCGATGACGTTGTCGAGGCTCATGACGATGTCGGCGATGGCGACGATGCGCACCGCGCGCCACAGCGTCTGCGCCGCCTCGACCTTGCCCTCGCCGTCGCCGTCTCGTCCTCGACGACGAGCTTGACCGCCACCCAGAACAGCAGCAGCCCGCCGACCAGCTTGCAGATAGGGATAGGTCATCGCCTGCGCGACCACGAGCGTGAAGATCACGCGCAGCAGCACCGCGACGCCGGCGCCGAGGATCATGCCCCACAGCCGCTGCCGCGGCGGCAGCGTCATGCAGGCGAGCGCGATCACCACCGCGTTGTCGCCGGACAGAATGATGTTGACGCCGATGATCTGGATGACCGCCGATCCAGAACGGGGCGTGCGGAAACGTCCTGCCACAGGTAATCCAACGCTTCCCCCTTCAATAGTGCTGTCAAGCGACAGGCCGGCGCGGCGGCTCAGCCGACGATGTCGTTGTCCGGGAAAAACTGCGCGATCTCTCTTGCGCAGTGTCGGCGGAATCGGAGCCATGCACCGAATTTTCGCCGACCGATCTGGCGTGCACCTTGCGGATGGTGCCGCGGCGCGGCCTTGGCCGGATCGGTGGCGCCCATCACGTCGCGGTATTTGGCGATCGCGTTCTCGCCCTCGAGCACCTGCACCACCACCGGCCCGGAGGTCATGAACGCGACCAGCTCGCCGTAAGAACGGGCGCGCTCTTGTGCACCTCGTAGAATTTCTCGGCGTCGGCGCGGCTCATGCGGATGCGCTTCTGCGCGACGATGCGCAGGCCGGCCTGCTCGATCATGGCGTTGATGGCGCCGGTCAGGTTGCGCGCGGTGGCGTCGGGCTTGAGGATCGAAAAGGTGCGCTCGACCGCCATCGGATAAGTCCTTCACTGCACGTGATTGCGGAAATGAGCGAATTTGATTGGATCGCGGGCGCCGCGCGGCTTATAGCGGGGGGCTTTTCGCCCGGCAAGCGCGGGCCATAGCGCCGCCAGGAGCGTTGCATGATATCCCACTATACGATGTTGGCCGGCTACAACGCCTGGTGCAATGAGCGGCTCTATGATGCGGCCGCCCAAGTCTCCGACGCCGACTATCGCGCCGACCGCGGCGCCTTCTTCAAGTCGCTGCACGGCACGCTCAATCATCTGCTGGTCGGCGACCGCATCTGGATGCACCGCTTCACCGGCGCGGGCGAACTGCCGAGCGGTCTCGACGCCATCCTCTACGAGGACTTCGCCGCCTTGCGCGCCGCGCGCCGCGCCGAGGACAAGGGCATCAGCCGCTATGTCGGCGGCCTGAGCGAAGCCGATCTTGCCGGCAGCATCCGCTTCCGCACCTTGTCGAACCCGGCCACGCATCGAACAGCAACTTGCGTCCGCGCTCGACCATTTTTTCAATCACCAGACCCATCACCGCGGCCAGGCGCACGCCTTGCTCTCGAGCATGATCGGCAACGAGGCCACGCCGAGTTTCGACCTGATCATCTATCAGCGCGAAACCGGGCAAGGGGGCTTGCGCAAGCTCGGCTGAAGGGCGGGGTTGCATGACCCGTTGCAGTCGGCCAAAAGGCGCGGGCCATGCTCGTCATCGACGACCTCACCGTCCGTATTGCCGGCCGCACGCTGCTGGAAGGCGCCGCCGCGCGCATCCCGACCGGCGCGCGCGTCGGCCTGGTCGGGCGCAACGGCACCGGCAAGACCACGCTGTTCGGCGTCATCGCCGGCGACATCGCGCCCGAGCACGGCAGCGTGGCGATGTCGCCGCGCTGGCGCATCGGACGGCTGGCGCAGGAAGCGCCGGGCGGACCGGACAAGCTGCATCGACGTCGTGCTCAAGGCCGACAGCGAGCGCAGCCGCGCTGCTGGCCGAGGCCGAAACCGCGCAGGATCCGCATCGCATCGCCGAGATCCAGACGCGGCTCGCCGATATCGGCGCGCATGCGGCGCCGGCGCGCGCCGCCTCGATCCTCGCCGGCCTCGGCTTTCCGAGCGCCGACCAGCAGCGCGCCTGCGCGGAATTCTCCGGCGGCTGGCGCATGCGTGTGGCGCTTGCCGCCGTGCTGTTCGCCGCAGCCCGATCTGCTGCTGCTCGACGAGCCGACCAACTATCTCGACCTCGAAGGCACGCTCTGGCTGCAGGAGCATCTTGCCCGTTATCCGCACACCTTGATCGTCATCAGCCACGACCGCGATCTGCTCGACAGCGCGGTCGGCCACATCCTCTCGCTCGAACAGCAGAAGCTCACGCTCTACCGCGGCGGCTATTCGGCGTTCGAGCGCCAGCGCAGCGAGCGGCTGGTGCTGGACCAGAAGATGATCAAGAAGCAGGACGCGCAGCGCAAGCATTTGCAGGCCTTCGTCGACCGCTTCCGCGCCAAGGCCACCAAGGCGCGGCAGGCGCAGTCGCGCCTGAAGATGCTGGCCAAGCTCGAGCCGATCGCCGCGCTGGTGAGCGACGAAGTGCGGCCGATTGCCATTCCGGCGCCGCAGAAGCTGCTGTCGCCGCCGATCATCGCGACCGACGACGTCGCCGTCGGCTATGACGGGCACGCTGTGCTATCCGGCCTCGATCTGCGCATCGACAACGACGACCGCATCGCCCTGATCGGCGCCAACGGCAACGGCAAATCGACGCTGGTCAAGCTCGTCGCCGGCCGGCTCGCGCCCATGCAGGGCACGGTGACGCGCGCGGCCGGTTTGCGCGTCGCCTATTTCGCGCAGCATCAGCTCGACGAACTCGACGCCGAGGCGAGCCCCTACGATCATGTCCGCCGCCTGATGCCGGACGCACCCGAGGCGAAGGTGCGCGGGCGCGTGGGCGCGATCGGCTTTTCAGCCGGCGCCGGCAACACCGCGGTGAAGAAACTCTCCGGCGGCGAGAAGTCGCGGCTCCTGCTCGGCCTTGCCACGTTCGACGCGCCGCATCTCGTCATCCTCGACGAGCCGACCAACCATCTCGACATCGACAGCCGCGCGCGCGCTGATCGAAGCGATCAACGATTATCCCGGCGCGGTGATCCTGGTCTCGCACGACCGCTATCTGCTGGAGGCCTGCGCCGACCGGCTCTGGCTGGTGGCGGATGGCCGGGTGAGCCCGTTCGACGGCGATCTCGACGATTACCGGCGCACGGTGCTGAGCGAGCGCGGCGCCGGCGGCGCGGGCGAGGCCAAGACGACGGCGGCGGCGAACCGGGTCGATGTCCGCCGCGCCGCCGCCGAGAAGCGCGCGGAGACGGCGCCATTGCGTCAGCGCGTAGCCAAAGCCGAGAGCGACATCGCAAATCTGACGCGCCAGCTTCGCAAGCTCGACGCATCGCTCGCCGATGGCGATTTATTCGCGCGCGATCCGGCGCGCGCGGCCGAGCTGGCGAAGACGCGCGCCAATGTCGTTGCATCGATTGCGGCGGCCGAGGAGGAATGGCTGGCCGCGAGCAGCGCGCTCGCGACCGCGTAGCGCATTACTGCACGTAGACGCGCTCGGTGGTGGCGGGCTTGGACGTCACCTTGGGCGTCACCTTGGTCTTGAGCTTCTTTTTCGGCGCGGACTTGGCGGGCTTTTCCGGCACCGGCGCAGCTGCGACCTCCTTCAGGCGGCCGGAGTCGAAGGTGTAGATGCCGGGCCAGGGCCCGCTGAGATACGTGAGCACGACCTTGCGCGCGCCTTTGTCGCCGGCGCCGACGGTGACGTTGGCGGGCTGGCCGGCGCGCCGCACCGCCTGGCATTCGGTCATGCCGAGCGCGATGCCGCCCATGACCGGGGCCATCATTTGGGGCTCGATTTCCAGACGATCGCTCGGCTTGGCGGAGACCCGCTTGGCGACCGGCTTGCGGGCCGGCGGGGGTCCCTGCGGCATCGGCGCGCTGGCGAGGTCGCCGGCCACCGAGCCGTAGGCCGGGTTGGCGGCGGGCGCGGCCGGGGCTGCGGGAGCCTCGGGAGCCGCCGCGGCGGGCGCTGCCTCCGCCGGAGCCTGCGCCCGCGCCGTCTCGGCCGCGCAGCGGCCGGCGGCATCGACCAGATCCTCGGGCGCGACCGGCCCGCTCGGGCCGAGCGAGGCCGTCTTGGCATTGGCCGACTTGGCCCAATCGGGGGCCTCGAAAAGCGCCTTTGTGGGCAGAAGCTTCGCTTGGTTTACGTTCTCGAACATATCGCCTGCGCCCGAGCAGCCGGAGACGGCCGCGGCAAGGGCTGCGGCTAAGACTGCTGCAAGGCATGAATGGACGCGGCAATGCGGCAAACCAGGTCCCCCGGCTGATCTATCTGGTTGTCCCTTATGCCGGATTTTGCGTCATCACAATGGCGGGGGGCAAGCCGAGGCGGCGCAAAGGGTTACCGGCAACTCGGCCATTGGCCGATGGGGCATTGGCCGACCGGTCCGTTGCCCCCGGACAAGCGTCATCGCCCGTGTTTTTTGAGCGGCGCCGGGTACGCCGTATTCCAATTCCGCTGCCCCCAACCGAGGGCGCGCGGGACGCCGATAGGTGTGCTCATTCCGCCAATATGCAGCCGATTAGTCTAGGCGGCCTGGACCCAATTCAGGACTGAAAACCTATTTTTGGTCAAATTGACCCACGACCCCGCGCCGCCTCAGGCCTTTTTCACCCAGCGGCCCTGCTCGTCCGGCTGCCAATAGGTGGCGTCGAAGCCTTTGGCCTTGGCCTCGCTCCACTGCGCGCGCGCGGCCGCCACCGCCTCCTCGTCCTCGCCGTCGAACAGCAGCACGATGCGCTCGTAAGCCTCGGCGTCGGCCGGCAGGGCCGCGCCGTCGATCAGGAAGCGCACAGTGGCGGCGTTCGGATTGGTGTCGGTGAGCGTGAGCACAATCGGCTGCTGGGCGGCCTCGGCCTCGCGCCAGGTGCCGTGCGGCAGGAAGCCGTCGTCGCGATAGGTCCACAGATGCGCGTCGAGCGCCTCGATGCGCTCTTCGGAGGCGCCCTGCACGATCACGCGCCAGCCGCGCTCGAGCGATTTCTCCAGCAGGCCCGGCAGCACGCTTTCCGGCGTCTGGCCTTGCAGGTGGTAGAACAGCATTTCGGTCATGGGGCGATCTTTGGCGAACACGGCGCCAAAGTCACGGCGTTCGTGGAGAATACGCGCGATATCCACTTTGGTTCTCGTTACCCGGTAGATGACCAAATGTGGAGACACCAAAGGATCGCACTTCCGCGATTTCATCGCGCGGCTGGCCCAAGAACGGCCGATTTCCGATCGGCGAATGCAATCCGATTGTCGCGCAACAGCTTGTCCGCATCCGGCAGAACATGCACGCAAGTACTCCAGATGTCGATCAAGTCGCGATCGCGCAGCGGTGCACCAGCTTAGCTTTCAGAGCCTCTGCCATGTTCTTCGCTGGCTGCATCATGACTCGTCGATATCAGTTCGCGCCTTCACCGGCATCGAGATGACGCAACCAATCTCGACCATCTGCGCGTGCGCAGACAGCTTCAGTAGTCGAGCAGCTCAGCGCGACCGATCCTGCTCGTCGCGGGCAGAGCATCGACCTTCGCAATCGCGTCCGGAGCGCTTGTGTCATGGACAAACTCCGCACGTACAGGGCTAGGAACCAAGTAGCTCGACGCTCACTTCTCGTAATAATCCGCCACCAGCCGATCGAGCAGCCGCACGCCCCAGCCCGAGCCCCAGCTCTTGTTGATGTCGGTCTGCGGCGAGTCGAAGCCGGTGCCGGCGATGTCGAGATGCGCCCACGGCGTCTTGTCGTCGACGAAGCGCTTGATGAATTGCGCCGCGGTGATCGCGCCGCCCATGCGGCCGCCGGTGTTCTTCATGTCGGCGAATTTGGAATCGATCATGCTTGTCGTATTCCTTCGCCGAGCGGCATGCGCCAGACCAGTTCGCCGGTCGCCTCGCCCGCCTTGCTGCAGCCGCTCGGCGAGCTGGTCGTCGTTGGCGAACATGCCGGCATATTCGTGCCCGAGCGCGACGATGATGGCGCCGGTCAGCGTCGCCAGATCGACCATGAATTTCGGCTTGAAGCGCTTGGCCGCGTACCAGATCACGTCGGCCGAGCACGAGGCGGCCTTCGGCGTCGGTGTTGATGATCTCGATGGTCTGGCCCGACATCGATGTGACGATGTCGCCGGGGCGCTGCGCCTTGCCGTCCGGCATGTTCTCGACCAGGCCGATGACGCCGACGGCGTTGACCTTGCGCCTTGCGCGCGGCGAGCGCGTGCATCAGCCCGGTGACGCAGGCCGCGCCCGCCATGTCGCCCTTCATGTCCTCCATGCCGGCGGCCGGCTTGATCGAGATGCCGCCGGTGTCGAAGCACACGCCCTTGCCGATGAAGGCAGACCGGCGCGTCGGCTTTCTTGCCGCCGTTCCAGCGCATCACCACGACGCGGCTGTCGTGCGCCGAGCCCTGGCCGACGCCGAGCAGCGCGTTCATGCCGAGCTTCTTCATCGCCGCGACGTCGAGCACCTCGACCGCGACGCCGAGCTTCTTCAGGTCGCCGGTGCGGCGGGCGAATTCGTCCGGGTAGAGCACGTTGGCCGGCTCGTTGACGAGATCGCGCGCGATCAGCACGCCGTCGGCGACCGCGTCGCGCGCGGCAAAGGCGCTTGCGCGCGGCGGCGACGTCGCGCGACGCGCGACGGTGACCTTGCGGCTCGCCGGCGGCTTCGTCGTCGTCCTTGCGCTTGGTCTTGTAGCGGTCGAAGGCGTAGGCGCGCAGCTGCACGCCTTGCGCCAGATCGGCGGCGCCGGTCGGCGCGTCATGCGCGCCGCCCGGCAGCTCGGCGAAGACGGTGGCCTCGCTCGCGCTCGCCGGCAGCTTGCCCATGGCGAGCGCCGCCGAGCTTGACGAAATCCTTCGGCTTGAGCTCGGCCGGCTTGCCGGCGCCGATCACCACCAGGCGGGCGACCTTGAGCCCCTCCGGCACGATCAGCTCGAGCGCGGAGCCGTTCTTGCCGGTGAAGCGCTCGGCCTTGGCGGCGCGCGCCACCAGGCCGGCGGCCGACCCCAGCGCCTTGGCGGTGGCGGGGCCGAATTTGAGCCCATCGTCGCAGAACACGACCAGAACGCCCTTGGCGGGGGCTGCGAAGGGGCCAAAGCCGAGCTTGAAGGCGTCGGACATTGCGGTCGGTATCCTCTATCCAGGGAAGGGCCGTGTCAGGCGGGTTCTGACGCCCCATATGCGCCCGGCAATGGCCGCTGCAAAGAGCCAAATCGCCCGATTTCGGGGCTTTTCACAGGCGGCAGGGCTGCGCGGCAAGGTGGCGCCGCATCCCGCTATTCGCTTGCCAGAATCGGGCCCCAGAGCCACCCATTGGGGGCTCAAAGTGCGGCCCGCGTTTAACTTTTTGTTGTGCATGTTCAACGGCTTTGCCTTTGGGCGGCCACTTTGTGGACCGATCAAGGTAAACCTGATTGGGGGTTGGGTTAGGCTGGCTGGCGCCTAGCGCACGGTGGGGACGCCGTGCGCGGGGTTGCGGCTTGCCGAATTGGGGGACGACGCTGCGGATGGGGTCGATCAGCCGATATATTTTCCGCACAACGTTTGGTGCGTTCCTGGTCGTGCTCGTCAGCCTGACCGCGGTGATCTGGGTCACGCAGGCGCTGCGCGACATCGACCTGATGACCAATCAGGGCCAGACCATCCTGGTCTTCATCGGCATCACCGGGCTGATCATTCCGCTCTTGGTGCTGGTGATCGCGCCGATCGCGCTGCTGATCGCGGTCGCGCACGTGCTCAACAAGCTGTCCACCGATTCAGAAATCATCGTGATGAACGCGGCCGGCATGTCGCCGTGGTTGCTGTTCCGCGCCTTCATGACGGTGGCGGTGGTGGTGTCGATCGGCGTTGCGGCGATCAGCGCCTATTTCGCGCCCAAGGGCCTGCGCATGCTGCGCGACTGGCTGACCGAAGTGCGCGCCAATGTGGTGAGCACCATCGTGCAGCCCGGCCGTTTCACCTCGATCGAGAACGGCGTCACCATCCACATCCGCGAGCGGCGCCCCAACGGGCAATTGGTCGGCATCTTCCTCGACGACCGGCGCAACCGCGCAGAGCGCATCACCGTGCTGGCGGAAGCGGGCGAATTGCTCGACAACGACAAGGGCACGTTCCTGATCCTGCAAGAACGGCATCCTGCAGCGCCATGCCGTCGATCAGCGCGATCCGGCCATGGTGGTGTTCGACCGCTACGCATTCGACCTGTCGCAATTCGCCAGCGGCCCGCAGGCGGTGAAATATTCGATCCGCGAGCGCTATCTCTGGCAGCTGCTGCTGCCCGATCCGAAGGATCCGTTCTTCATCGAGCAGCCGGGCCAGTTCCGCGCCGAACTGCACGACCGGCTGATGGCGCCGTTCTATCCGCTCGCCTTCGTGGTGATCGCCTTTGCCTATCTCGGCGCGCCGCGCACCACCCGGCAGAGCCGCACCGCTGTCGATGTTCGGCGCCATCGGCGGGGTGGCGTTGCTGCGGCTGATCGGTTTTGCCTCGAGCGTGTTCGGCGCCACCATGCCGTGGATGCTGGCGCTGCAATACGTGGCGATGACGTTCGCCTTCGTCGCCGGCATCTGGGTGATCCGCCGCGGCCTGATCCTGGAGCCGCCGGCCTTCCTCGCCAACTGGCTCAACGCGCTCACCGAGCGCATGACGCGACGTTTCGTAACGCAGTGACCTAGACCATGCCGATCCTGGGCGGAACACTGGTGCGTTATTTCGGCCTGCGCTTCCTGAGCGCGGTGCTGCTGGTGTTCGCCGGCATTTTCGTGCTGGTCGCGCCTGCTCGACTACATCGAGCTGATGCGGCGCTCGAGCGACATCCCGAACGTGTCGGCGATCCTGGTGGCCAAGACCTCGTTCTACCGCGTGCCGCAGGTGACCGAGCGCGTGCTGCCGTTCTGCGTGCTGATCGGCGCCATGTCCTGCTACCTCAACCTGTCGCGGCGGCTCGAACTGGTGGTGGCGCGCTCGGCCGGCATGTCGGCCTGGCAATTCATCTCGCCGGCGCTGGTGGTGGCCTTCCTGCTCGGCATCGTCGCCACCACGATCTACAACCCGATCGCGGCGGTGCTGCAAGAGCGCTCCAAGCGCTACGAGGCCGAACTGTTCGGCCACGACCGCACGCAATTGCTCAGCAGGGGCGGCCCGCTTCTGGGTGAGCCAGCGCACCGACGAAGGCCAGGCCATCATCAACGCCAAATCGAGCCGCGACCAGGGCGTCGCGCTCACCGGCGTGACCGTGTTCACCTTCGACAGCGCCAATCATTTCAAGCAGCGCATCGAGGCGCGCGCGGCGGTGCTGCGAGCCCGGCGTCTGGCGGCTGTCGGACGCCCGCGTCTATGCGCTGGGCGCATGCCGGTCGACCAGGACGAGTACCGGCTCAAGACCAGCCTGACGCCGGAACAGGTGCGCGAAAGCTTTGCCACCCCGGAAACTGTGCCGTTTTGGGAACTTCCACTGTATATCAAGATCGCGGAACACGCAGGCCTTGTCGCCGCAGGCTATAGACTGCAGTTCCAGAAGCTTTTGGCACGGCCGTTCTTGCTGGCCGCCATGGTGTTCCTTGCCGCGGCCGTCAGTTTACGGTTCTTCCGCTTCGGCGGCGTCCAAAAGATGGTTTTAAGTGGCGTGGCAGCCGGCTTTCTGCTTTATGTTTTGTCGAAAGTGACTGACGATCTGAGCAAGGCCGAGCTGATGCACCCTGTGGCAGCGGCTTGGTTGCCTGTGCTTGTCGGCGGGCTGACGGGGTTTATTGCGTTGTTGTACCAGGAGGACGGGTGATGGCGGGGCCGGTTCGCACTCGTCCACCGGACCCCGGCGCGCGTTGTCGCGGTGCGCCGGTTCTTGCGCGTCCTCGCTTTGCTGGCGGGCGGCGGCTTGTTCGCGTGCGCGCCGGCCGTTGCCCAGCAGCTCGCCTTCCCGCCGACCGGCGCCCAAGCACGAAAGATCCAAGGTCGCAACTCGAGCGCGACAAGTCCGGGCAGAAGCAGATGCTCGTGCAGGCGACAGAGATCGACTACGACTACACCAACAATCGCGTCGCCGCCGTCGGCAATGTGCAGATCTACTACGGCGGCTCCACGCTCGAAGCCGACAAGGTCATCTACGACCAGACCACCAAGCGCCTGCACGCCGAAGGCAATGTCCGGCTCACCGAGGCGGACGGCAAGATCACCTACGGCGAGATCATGGACCTGTCGGACGACTATCGCGACGGCTTCGTCGACTCGCTGCGCCTCGACACCCCCGAACAGACCCGCATGGCGGCCGCGCGCGCCGAACGCACGTCCGGCAACTACACCGTCTTCCACAACGGCGTCTACACCGCCTGCGAGCCGTGCAAGGACGATCCGAAGCAAGCCGCCGCTGTGGCAGGTCAAGGCCGCGCGCATCATCCACGACCAGAACGAGAAGATGATCTATTTCGAGGACGCCCGCCTCGAATTCTTCGGCATGCCGATCGCCTACTTGCCCTACTTCTCGGCGCCCGATCCGACGGTCAAGCGCAAGACCGGCGTGCTGGTGCCGACCGTCTCGTCGAGCTCGAAATACGGCGTCGCGCTCGAAGTCCCCTACTACTGGGCGCTGGCGCCGGACTACGACGTCACCGTCGCGCCCATGATCACCACCAAGCAGGGCCCGCTGATGCAGGGCGAATTCCGCCAGCGCCTGATCAACGGCGCCTATGACGATCCGCGGCGCCGGCATCTGCCAGCTCGACAAGAACTATTTCATCCGCAGCGACGGCACCACGACGCCCGGCTATCGCGACTTGGCGCGGCAGCGTGGAAACCGACGGCCAGTTCGCGCTCACCGACAAGATGGGTCTGGGGCTGGGACGCGGTCATGCTCGTCGGACAAGACCTTCCTGCAGGACTACAACCCGCATCTGTCGCGCTACCGCGTCACCGACCCGTTCCAGACCGGCGCGAGCGAAGGCGTCTCGCAGCTCTATCTCGCCGGCAAAGGCAACCGCAGCTATTTCGACGCGCGCTCGATCTATTTCTACGGCTTCTCGGAAGCCGACGTGCAGAAGCAGATCCCGGTCATCCATCCGGTGATCGACTACAACTACACCTTCGACCATCCGATCATCGGCGGCGAGCTCGGCTACAACGTCAATTTCACCAGCCTGACGCGCAGCCAGGCCAACTTCGACGCCGATCACCCAGAACGCGTCCGCCACCGGCAGCTGCTCGCAAACCGCCGACCCCGCGGTCAAGACCACGGCCAACTGCCTGCTGCGCGGCATCCCCGGCACCTACAACCGCTTCTCGGCCGAAACGCATTGGCGGCGCAGCATCACCGACTCCTACGGCCAGGTGTTCACGCCGTTCGCATCGCTGCGCGCCGACGTCGCGGCGATGCACGTCGACAACGATCCGGGCGTGTCGAACTACATCGAGCACCGGCGACACCAATGTGGTGCGCGCCATGCCGACGGTCGGCCTCGAATACCGCTATCCCTTCATCAACGTGCAGTCCTGGGGCACGCAGACGATCGAGCCGATCGCGCAGGTGATCGTGCGGCCGAACGAGACGCAGGTCGGCAAGCTTGCCGAACGAGGACGCGCAGAGCCTGATCTTCGACGACAGCAACCTGTTCCGCGTCGACAAATTCTCCGGCTGGGACCGCGTCGAGGGCGGCGGCCGCGCCAATTACGGCGTGCAGTACACCATGCAGTTCAACCAGGGCGGCTTCATCAACGTGCTGTTCGGCCAGTCCTACCAGTTGTTCGGCGCCAATTCCTTCGCCATGGGCGGCACCACCAATACCGGCCTCGACAGCGGCCTCGACACCAAGCTGTCCGACTATGTGGCGCGCGTGGCCTACCAGCCCAACAGCATCTACACAGTTCACCTCGCGCTTCCGCTTCGCCAAGGACGACTTCGACGTCCAGCGCATCGAACTCGAGGCGCGCGCCAATTTCGACCGCTGGTCGGTGTCGGTGCTCTATGGCGACTATGCCGCCCAGCCCGAACTCGGCTTCCTGAACCGCCGCCAGGGCATCCTGGCCACCGGCAGCGTCAAGCTCGACGCCAACTGGGTGCTGCTGGGCGGGGCGCGCTACGACATCTATGCCGGCCAGTTCGACCAGACCCGCATCGGCCTCGGCTATGTCGACGACTGCCTCATCTTGGCCCTGAATTACATTACAAACTACACCTACAGTGGAAATCCGGCGTCCGACCACACGATCATGCTGCAACTGAGCCTGCGCACGCTCGGCGGCACGTCGTTGAGCCAGGGTGTCGGCAGCTTGGGCGGGCTTTGATCGAGGCCGACGCCGCGGGCGCCGCCGGAAAAAGTCGAAGCCATGGACATCGCAATGCCGAGAGTTCGAGTGACATCACGTCCGTTCGCACGATGGCTGGCGGCGGCCATCCTGCTGGCCGCAGGCCTTGCCGCGCCAGCGCTGGCGCAGGCGCAAGTGGTGGTGGTCGCCAACGGCTCGCCGATCACCGCCTATGACATCGAGCAGCGCAGCAAGCTCATTGCCTCCTCCACGCACAAGACCCCGACGCGGCAGGAGGTGCTCGAGGACCTGATCGACGACCGCATCAAGATCGACAAAGCCAAAGGCTACGGCCTGATCGTGGGCGACGACGAAGTCAATCAGGCCTTTGCCAGCATGGCCCAGCGCCAGCACATCACGCCGCCGCAGTTCATCCAGTTCCTGACGCGGGCGGGGATTTCTCCGGACACCATCAAGGCGCGCATCCGCGCCGAATTGACCTGGAGCCAATTGATCCGCGGCAAGTTCGGCGCGGCCTTGCAGGTCGGCGAATCCGACGTCGCGCAGGCGATGCGCGCACGCAACGAAGCCAGCACGGTCGGCTACATCTACACGCTTTATCCGGTCATCATGGTGGTGCCCTATGGCTCGGGCGAAGGCGCCATGGTGGCCAAGCGCAAGGAGGCGGAAATTCTGCGCGGCCGTTTCCTCAACTGCAAGGACGGCCTCGCATTACGCGCGCGCGATGCGCGACGTGGCGGTGCGCGAGCCGGTGACCCGCTCCTCGGCCGATCTGACGCCGCAATTGCGCGACCTGCTGGCCAGCATGCCGCTCGGCCGCCTGACGCCGCCGGAGGTGACCGCGCAGGGCCTGCAAATGTTCGCGGTGTGCGAAAAGAAAGAGAGCAAGACCGAATTCGCCGGTTCAGCACGAAGTGAAAGACGAAATCTTCAGGCGAGCGGTTCGAGCGCGAAGCCAAGCGCTACCTGGAAGAGCTTCGCAAAACCGCGATGATCGAATACAAAGACGTCGGCGACAGCAAAGACAAAAAAGCCAAATGAGCACGCCGCTGCCGCTGGCCTTGACGATCGGTGAGCCGGCCGGCATCGGCCCCGACCTGGCGCTTAGCGTTTGGCGGCGGCGGGGCGAACTCGATCTGCCGGCCTTCTATCTGATCGGCGAGCCGGCGTTTCTTGCGCGCCGCGCCCGCGCGCTCGGCCTCGACGTGCCGTGCGTCGAAGTGACGCCGGCGCAGGCGGCTTCGACCTTTGCGCGCGCGCTGCCGGTCGTGCCGCTCGGCCTGCCGGTGACCGCCGCGCCGGGCAAGCCGGATGCAACGAGCGCGCCGGCCGCGATCGCCTCGATCCGCCGCGCGGTCGCCGACGTGATGGCGGGCGAGGCGGCCGCCGTGGTCACCAATCCGATCGCCAAGAGCGTGCTCTACGCGCGCGGGCTTTGCCGAGCCCGGCCATACCGAATTCCTCGGCCAGCTGGCGCAGCGAGGCGACCGGCAAGCCGGTCACGCCGGTGATGATGCTGTGGTCGCCCGAGCTCGCCGTGGTGCCGGTGACGATCCACATGCCGCTGCGCGAGGTGTTCTCCGCGCTCTCGACGGCGACCTGATCGTCGAGACCGGCCGCATCGTCGGCGCGCGATCTGGCCGCCCGCTTCGGCATTGCGCGGCCGCGCCTCGCGGTCGCCGGTCTCAATCCGCATGCCGGCGAAGACGGCACGCTCGGCGACGGAAGATGCCGAGATCGTGGCGCCGGCGGTCGCGCGGCTGTCGCGGCGAAGGCATCGACGCGCGTCGGGCCGCTGCCGGCCGACACCATGTTCCACGCGCGGCGCGCGCGACGCTACGACGTGGCGCTGTGCATGTATCACGACCAGGCGCTGATCCCGATCAAGACGCTGGCCTTCGACCACGGCGGTCAACGTGACGCTCGGCCTGCCCTTCGTGCGCACCTCGCCCGACCACGGCACGGCCTTCGACCTCGCGGGCAGCGGCAAGGCCGATCCGTGCGAAGCCTGCTGGCGGCGCTGCGGCTTGCGGCGCGGCTGACCGCCAATGCGCCGGCGCTGGTCCCCGCGAAATGAATGGCGCAGATCGACGACCTGCCGCCGCTGCGCGAGGTGATCCGCCGGCACGGCCTCGCCGCCAAAAAATCGCTCGGTCAGAATTTCCTGCTCGACCTCAACCTGACGGCGCGCATCGCGCGCGCCGCCGGCCCGCTCGAAGGCGCGACCGTGATCGAGGTCGGCCCCGGCCCCGGCGGGCTTGACGCGCGCGCTGCTGGCGCAAGGGCGCGCAGCGCGTGATCGCGATCGAGCGCGACGAGCGCGCGTTGGCGGCGCTGGCCGAGATCGCGGCGCATTATCCGGGCCGGCTCGACGATCGTCGCGGGCGATGCGCTCGCCTTCGATGCGCGCCCGCATCTCGCGCGGCGCGCGCGCGCGCATCGTCGCCAACCTGCCCTACAACATCGCGACCGCGCTGCTGGTCGGCTGGCTGACCGCCGAGCCGTGGCCGCCCTGGTACGACGCGGCTGGTGCTGATGTTCCAGCGCGAGGTGGCCGATGCGCATCGTCGCCGAGCCGGGCAGCAAGACCTACGGCCGGCTTGTCGGTGCTGGCGGGCTGGCGCTGCGAGGCGAAGATCCTGTTCGACGTCGCGCCCGTCCGCCTTCGTGCCGCCGCCCAAGGTGACGTCGTCGGTGGTGCGAGCTGATCCCGCGCGCCGCCCCGCTCGCCTGCGACGCGCTCGTCCTGCAGAACGGGTGACCGAGGCCGCCTTCGGCCAGCGCCGCAAGATGCTGCGGCAGAGCCTGAAAACGCTTGGGCGTCGATGCCGCTGCGCTGCTCGACGCGGCCGGCATCGAGCCGACGGCGCGCGCCGAGGACATCTCCGGTCGAGGGATTCGTCGGCGCTGGCGCGCGCGTTCGAGTTCGCAAATAAGTTACCGCGCATGACCCAGATGCACCGCCAATCGCTCACCGCCTATGGCGCGCCGCTGTGCGAAACCGTCGTCGAGTGCGCCGCGCCCGCAAGGCACGCGAAGTGCTGGTGCGCATCGAGCGCTGCGGCGTCTGCCATTCCGACCTGCACATGCAGGACGGCTATTTCACGCTCGGCGACGGCAAGCAGCTCGACGTGCGCGCCGGCCGCACGCTGCCGTTCACGCTCGGCCACGAGATCGCCGGCACGGTGGAGAGCGTCGGGCCGGAGGCCGACGCGAAGGTCGGGCGCGGCGGTCGCGGTCTATCCCTGGATCGGCTGCGGCCAGTGCCCGGCCTGCAAAGCCGGCGACGAAAATATCTGCGCGGCGCCGCGCCATCTCGGCATCACGGTCGACGGCGGCTTCGCCACGCATGTGCTGGTGCCGCACCCGCGCTATCTGATCGACTACGCGCCGCTGTCGGCCTCCTTTGCCGGCGCGCTGATGTGCTCGGGGCTGACCGCCTACGCCGCGCTCAAGCGGCTGGCCGACCGCGCGGCCGCGCGGGCCGCTGCTGCTGGTCGGCGCCGGCGGCGTCGGCTTGATGGGGCTGGCGCTCGCGCGCGCGCATGTTCGGCGCGGCGCCATTCGTTGCCGACATCGACGCCGAAGAAAGCGCGAGGCGGCGCTCGGCGGCCGGCGCCGCGGAGGCGTTCGATCCGGCCGATCGCGGGCGCGCGCAAGGCGCTGCTGAAGGCGAAGCGGCGGCATCTACGCGGCCTTCGATTTCGTCGGCTCCGACAAGTCGCTCAACTTCGCGACCGGCGTGCTGGCCAAGGGCGGCAAGGTCGTGGTGACCGGACTGCTCGGCGGCGGCTTACTCGACCGCGGTCGCCATGTTCCCGCTCAAGGCCATGAGCGATCGAGGGCACGCAGACCGGCACGCTTGCGGAAGCGCGCGAGTTGATCGACCTGGTGCGCGCCAAGACCATCGCGCCGCCGCCGATTGCGAGCGGCCCTTGGCGCAGGCATCGGCGACGCTCGACGACCTGCGCGCCGGTAAGATCGTCGGGCGCGTGGTGTTGACAGTGTAGGCGCGTGCCGGCTCTGAAGCGCGAGCGTCAGCCGTCAGTTCACAATTTCACGCAGACCCTGGAAGCGTGCATAACGCTCTTGCCTGGACGCGCCGAACAGCGTGACCTCGTAGATGTCGGACGCTCCAGGCACATCCATACCCGGAGCGCTTGACGGCATGCCGGCGACTGCAACTCCGGTGGCTTGCGGACGCTGCGCCAACAGACGACGGATGATCTCGGCAGGGACATGACCTTCGATCACGTAGCCATCGATTTCGGCGGTATGGCAAGACCACAAGGGCTCAGGCACGCCGAGTCCAGCCTTGATGCGGTCCATGTTCGCGGTCTCGACGATCTCGACGACAAAGCCATTGCGTCTCAAATAATTTGTCCAAGACCCGCAGCAACTACAGCTTGGGTCTTTGGAAACGATCATTTTTGGCAGCGTTGTCTGCGCGTAGCCGATATTGGAGAAAAGCGGCATCAATACCGTGCCGACGACGGCTTCGCGGCGAGAAAAGTTTTTCATAGCGCCCCCGAGCAATTCGAGCAAAAACAATATTCTAAAGGCTGCTCTAACAATTGACCTGGATCAAAACTATTCCACGGCATGGGCGCCGATGCGTGCATGCGAACATGAATCAAGGCGTTAAAGCTTCGCCTGCAATCCGCGCACGAAGTCGGACAGGCCGGGCTGGCGCTCGCGCTTGAGGCGCTCGGCGGCGAGGATCGCCTTGACGTCGGCGAAGGCCTGATCGACCTCGCGGTTGATCACGACGTAGTCGTATTCCGCCCAATGGCTCATCTCGTCGGCGGCTTTCGCCATGCGGTGCAGGATGGTGTCGTAATCGTCCTGCGCGCGCGCGCGCAGGCGGCGTCTCCAGTTCCGGGATCGACGGCGGCAGCACGAACACGCTGACCAGATCGCTGCGCGCCTTCTCGCGCAATTGCTGGGTGCCCTGCCAGTCGATGTCGAACAGCACGTCGCGGCCGGCGGCAAGCGCGTCCATCACGGGTTTGTCGCGGCGTGCCGTAGGAATTGTCGAACACCTCGGCGTATTCCAGCAGCGCGTCGGTCTCGACCAGCGCGTTGAATTTTGCGCGGTCGATGAAATGATAATCGCGCCCGTCTTGCTTCGCCCGGCCGCATCTTGCGCGTGGTCACCGAGATCGACAGCGTCGACGCCGCCGTCCTCGTCGAGCAGCCGGCGCGACAGCGTGGTCTTGCCGGCGCCCGAAGGCGACGACAGCACCAGCATCAGCCCGCGCCGGGCGACGTCCTGCTGCCGCTTCTGCGCCATCGCTATCATCACTCCAGATTCTGCACCTGCTCGCGGAACTGCTCGACCACGGTCTTCAGCTCCAGGCCGATATTGGTCAGCTCCACGTCGTTGGCCTTGGCGGTACAGCGTATTCGATTCGCGGTTGAGTTCCTGCGCCAGAAAATCGAGCCGGCGGCCGACCGCGCCGCCGTCGGCGATGCAGTTTCTGCGCCTGCGCGACGTGCGAGGCGAGGCGGTCGAGCTCCTCGCGGATGTCGGCCTTGGTGGCGAGCATGATGGCTTCCTGATGCAGGCGGTCGGAATCGAAGCGCTGCGAGGTCGACAGCAGCGTCGCCACCTGCTCGGCCAGCCGCGCCTTGATCGCCTCCGGCTTGCGCCCCGGGCGCTTTCTCGGCGCGCGCGGCAAGCGCGGCGATCTCGGCAAGCCGCTCGCGACAGCAGGCGGCCGAGCGCTTGCGCCCTCCGTCGCGGCGCATGGCGGCGAGATCGGCGAGCGCCTTGTCGAAGCCGGCGATGACGGCCGCTTCCGCCGCGCGGCGCGTCGTCCTCGCTTTCATCGTCTTCGGTGACCTCCATCACGCCCTTGAGCGCCAGGATGCCGTCGAGGCGTCGGCGGGCGCGGCCTCGACCTTGCCGCTCGAGGCCCTTGAGCGTCGCCAGCACGGCGGTGAGCACCGGCTCGTTGACCTTGCACGGTCGGCGCGACGCCTTTGCGCTCGACGGTGAGATTGGCGATAGACGGTGCCGCGCGCGAGCTCTTCGCGTTGCGCGCTTGCGCGCCGGCACCTCGACCGCGTCCCAGCCCGGCGGCAGCCGCAGCCGCAGATCGAGGCCCTTGGCGTTGACCGATTTGATCTCCCAGCTCCAGGCATAGGCGCCGGCGACGCCGTGGCCGCGCGCGAAGCCGGTCATGCTCGACAGCGCCATGGCTGGAATGTCTCGCTGTTATCGAAAGCGCGGCGACCTTAGCGGCGCGCCTGCGCGCGTCACAAGAGCCGCGCCACCGCTCTCACCGCGCTTGCGGCGGAGCGGCGACTACGGCTTGCGCCGCCGTTCGGCTTGGCGGCGGCCGGCTCGCCGGCCGGCGGCGCATTGGCATGCTCGAAGGCGCGCAGCTGCGCGACGTTCTTCTGGTGCTGCTCGTAGGTTTCCGAGAACACGTGGCCGCCGGTGCCGTCGGCGACGAAATAGAGATCCTTGGTGCGCGCCGGATTGGCCGCGGCCTCGAGCGAGGCGCGGCCCGGATTGGCGATCGGGCCGGGCGGCAGGCCGTCGATCACGTAGGTGTTGTAGGGCGTCGGCTGCTCGATCTCGCTTTGCATGATCGGGCGGCCGAGCGAACCCTTGCCGCCGGTCAGGCCGTAGATGATGGTCGGATCGGATTGCAGCCGCATCTTGCTGCTTCAGGCGGTTGACGAAGACCGCCGCCACGCGCGTGCGCTCGTCCGGCTTGCCGGTCTCCTTCTCGACGATCGAGGCGAGCGTGACGAGCTGCTCCGGCGTCTTGAGCGGCAGATCGGGTGAGCGGCGCTCCCAGACCTCCTGCAGCACGCGTCGCTGCGGCGCTGCTGCATGCGCTGGATCATCTGCGCGCGCGTCATGCCGCGGGTGAACTTGTAGGTCTCCGGCAGCAGCGTGCCTTCGCGCGGGATCTCCTTGATCTGGCCGGTGAGCGCGTCGTTCTCCAACAGGCGCGCGACGATCTGCTCGGAGGTCAGCCCTTCGGGAAGCGTGAGCGCGTGCTGCACCACCTTGCCTTCGATGATGGTATCGACGACGTCGGCAAGGCTGGCGTGCTTGGCGAATTGGTATTCGCCATACTTGAGGTCGCCGCGCGCCTTGAGCACCATCACGCCCGCCGATGAAGACATAGGGCTGGTCGATGACGCCCTCGTGCTCCAGCAGCTAGGCGATGTCCTTGATGCCGAGCCCGCGCGGGATATTGACCACTTTGTCCTCGGACAGCGGCCCGGGCGCCTCGAAGCGCTGCTTGCCGAGATAGAGCGCGGCGCCGACCGCGATCGAGACCACCACCAGCACCGTGAAGACCGCATTGCCGGCGATCACCAGCGGATGGCGCACGCGCCTGGAGCGGCGCTTGGGCAGCGGCACCCTTTCGGGCTCGAGCGCCAGCCGCGGACTGCGCGGCACATGCATGCTGGCGGCGGCGGCGGCGGCGGCGGAACCGGGCTCGGCGCCACGCGGGCATCGCGGCCGCCGGGCGGGCCGCGCGCGGCGGCGTGCCGTCATTGCCGTTGGGTGGCGAACTCACGCGTCTGCTCCCGCTCTTTGTACCGGCAAGCTCACCACGACGCACTCCCCTCGGCATCGAAATCATCAGCAGGTTTGGCAGGTTAGGAAAGATTATGGCGAAAGCGAGAGGACTTCGGCCGATGCGGGCGGGATTTGCGCGCATCATGCGCTAACCCGCGTAGCGGCGGAAGATCAGCGAGGCATTGGTGCCGCCGAAGCCGAACGAATTCGACAGCACGGTGCCGATCTCGCGCTTGCGCGCGGTATGCGGCACCAGATCGATGGGTGTTTCCACCGACGGGTTGTCGAGATTGATGGTGGGCGGGGCGACGCCATCGCGGATCGCCAGCAGCGAGAAGATCGCCTCGACCGCGCCGGCGGCGCCCAGCAGATGGCCGACGCAGGACTTGGTCGAGGACATCGAGATGCGCCCGGCCGCATTGCCGACCAGACGCTGCACCGCGCCGAGTTCGATCTCGTCGCCGAGCGGGGTCGAGGTGCCGTGGGCGTTGATGTAGTCGATGTCGCCGGGCGCGATGCCGGCGCGTTTCATGGCCATGCTCATGCAGCGGAAGGCGCCGTCGCCGTCGGGCGCGGGCGCGGTGATGTGATAGGCATCGCCGGTCAAGCCGTAGCCGATGAGCTCGCCGTAGATCTTGGCGCCGCGCGCCTTGGCGTGCTCGATCTCTTCCAGCACCACGCAGCCGGCGCCCTCGCCCATCACGAAGCCGTCGCGGTCTTTGTCGTAGGGGCGCGAGGCGCGCGTCGGGCTCGTCGTTGAACGCGGTCGAGAGCGCGCGCAAGGCCGCGAAGCCGGCGAGCGCCATGCGGTTGACCGGCGATTCGGTGCCGCCCGCCACCATCACGTCGGCATCGCCGAGCGCGACCATGCGCGCGGCGTCGCCGATGGCGTGGGCGCCGGTCGAACAGGCGGTGACCACCGAATGGTTGGGGCCCTTGAGGCCGAATTCGATCGACACGTGGCCGGAGGCGAGATTGATGATGCGGCCGGGGATGAAGAAGGGCGACACCCGGCGCGGGCCTTTCTCGTGCAAGATGAGCGCGGTTTCGGCGATGCCTTCGATGCCGCCGATGCCGGAGCCGATCAGCACGCCGCTTGTGGTCTGCTCTTCGTAGGTCTGCGGCTTCCAGCCGGCGTCGTCGAGCGCCTGGCGCGCCGCGCACATGGCGAAGACGATGAATTCGTCGACCTTGCGCTGCTCCTTCGGCTCCATCCACTGATCGGGATTGTAGGTGCCGTTTGAGCCGTCGCCGCGCGGGACCATGCAGGCGATCCGGCAGGCGATGTCGGAGACCTCGAAGCGGTCGATCTTTTTGGCGCCGCTCTCGCCCTTGACGAGCCGGGCCCATGTCGTCTCGACGCCGCAACCGAGCGGCGTGACCATTCCCATGCCGGTTACGACAACACGTCTCATGGCCACTCCCAGCCAAATTGAGGGGGCCTAGGCTCCGCTATCACGGGCATAGCCGGCAAGCAAACGACAATTGTTGCGTTTC
Organism: uncultured Alphaproteobacteria bacterium; assembly: GCA_963742375.1. GTDB lineage: Bacteria > Pseudomonadota > Alphaproteobacteria > Rhizobiales > Xanthobacteraceae > Pseudolabrys. The sequence goes on along the minus strand of CAVULP010000003.1, from coordinate 4,740 downwards.
GAGCGGTGCGCGCGGCGCTCGCTCAGCTTTTCGCGTTCTTTTCGAGAAACTTGACCGCGTCGCCGACGGTCAGAATGGTTTCGGCGGCATCATCGGGAATTTCGCAGCCGAATTCTTCCTCGAAAGCCATCACGAGCTCGACGGTGTCGAGACTGTCGGCGCCAAGATCGTCGATGAAACTGGCCTGCTCCGTCACCTTGTCGGGTTCCACGCCCAGGTGCTCCACGACGATCTTTTTCACCCGCTCGGCAATATTACTCATCGTTGCAACCTCGTGCTTTTTCGATTGGGCCGCAACCGGGACACGATTGCAACCATGGCGGCTTGGCCTCGTCGTGGTTGATGCTGGTGGAGCGAAGGATCGCGGAACACTCGAAACGACTTCCGTTGTCGGCCGCCCCAGCCGGGCCGAAATTCGGTTACCACACTTCAATTCGGTTGACTAGCAGTGTGAACCTAGCCCTCTACCTCCTGAAAAGCCAAGCATTTCGGCTCATATCATGGCCATCCCGCCGTTGACATGGATGGTCTGGCCGGTGACGTATTGCGGCCTCCTCGGAGGCGAGATAGACGGCGGCGGCGGCAACATCGCGCCCGCTGCCGAGCTTGCCGGCGGGAACCCGGGCCAGGATCGCTTCGCGCTGCTTGTCATTGAGCCGGTCGATCATCGGCGAGGCGATAATGCCGGGCGCGATGCAATTGGCGGTCACGTTGCGCTTGGCATATTCGGCGGCGACCGACTTGATCATGCCGACCATGCCGGCCTTGGCGGCGGTGTAATTGCCCTGCCCCGGATTGCCGGTGAAGCCGACCACCGAGGTGATGCCGATGACGCGGCCCCAGCGCCGGCGCATCATGGTCCTCACCGCCGCGCGGGTGAGCCGGAAGGTGGCGGTCAGATTGACCGCGATGACGGCATCCCAGTCCTCGTCGCGCAGCTGCACGAACAGATTGTCTTTGTTGACGCCGGCATTGGCGACCAGGATGTCGAGCTTTTCCATCTTGGCTTCGGCGTCGGGCACCAGTTTCTCGACCGCGTCCTTGTCGGCCAGATCGCAAGGCAGCACATGGACGCGGGCGCCGAGCTCGGCGGCGAGCGCATCGAGCGCGTCCTTGCGGGTGCCGGAGAGCGCAACCGTTGCGCCCTGCGCATGCAGCGCGCGCGCGATCTCGCCGCCGATGACGCCGCTCGCGCCGGTCACCAGCGCGGTCTTGCCGGTCAGATCGAACATCATGTGGCTCCTAACTCGTTGCGCATGATCTTTCCGAAGCGGTTCCGCACCCACGGATCAAGTCCGAGGGCATGCTTTCGGGATCATGCGCGAGACGCCTTGAAGGCGGCGATATCCTAGGTGCCCGATGGCGTCGCGCTCGCGCCCTCGGCGATGCGCTTGATGAGGCCGCTCAGCACCTTGCCGGCGCCGACTTCGTAGAAGCGCGTCACGCCGGCCTGCGCCATGGCGGCGACCGACTCGCGCCAGCGCACGGTGCCGGTCACCTGTTCGCACCAGCGCGGCCACGATCTCGGCCGGTTCCTGGATCGGCTTGGCCAGCACGTTGGCGACCACCGGCACGACCGGCCGCTTGATGGCCACGTTCGCGAGCGCGTCGGCCATCACGGCGGCGGCCGGGCTCATCAGCGCGCAATGGAAGGGTGCGGACACCGGCAGCAGCATGGCGCGCTTGGCGCCCTTGGCCTTGGCGATCTCGACCGCGCGCTCGACCGCCGCCTTGTCGCCCGACACCACCACCTGCCCGCCGCCGTTATCGTTGGCGGCCTGACACACTTGCCCTTGCGCGGCCTCGCGCCGCGACCGCGGCGGCGGCGGCGAATTCGAGCCCGATCAGCGCCGCCATGGCGCCGACGCCGACCGGCACCGCCTTCTGCATCGCCTGGCCGCGCACGCGCAGCAGCCGCGCGGTGTCGGCGATGGTGAAGGCGCCGGCCGCGGCCAGCGCGGAATATTCCCCGAGCGAATGGCCGGCGACGAATTGCGCGTCGCGCGCAAGATCGAGGCCGGCTTCCGCCTCCAGCACGCGCATGGCGGCGAGCGAGACCGCCATCAGCGCCGGCTGGGCGTTTTCGGTGAGCGTGAGCGCCTCGGCCGGCCCTTCGAAGATGGTGGCGCTGAGCTTGGCGCCGAGCGCGGCATCGACCTCCTCGAACACCGCCCGTGCCGGGGCGAAATGATCGGCCAGCGCCTTGCCCATGCCGACCGCCTGGCTGCCCTGGCCCGGAAATACGAATGCGACCGCCATAGGGTGTCTTTATCCCGTTTTTGCCGTGAAATCGGGGCCGAGAGACACCGCGTTGCGTCATTCTGTCAAGTTGAGCCGCCGGCGGTAACGAAGCGACAAGAGTCTATGGGCTAGGCTTTCCGTTAACCTTTGAGAGGCGGACGTGATGAGCGACCTAGTGAGCGAGGACGATCTCGCGCGCGCGCGCCATGACCCGGCCTTCCGCCAGCAGATGCTCGCGGATCATCTCGAACGCTTGTTGGAAGCGCTCAACCGGATGCGCCGGGGCAATAGCGACAGCCCGGAAGCTGCCCGCCAGATCCGCGAAGGCGTCGATCTCGCGGTCAAGCTCGCCGACCGGCTGCAGCAGAACGGCAGCTTCCCGGGGCCACGGGTGGCCTGAGCCAGCCTTGCGTTTTCCGATAAAAACCCTATAAACCGCGCGCTCCATCGATCCTGGTTGGGAGCTGAACGGACGGCCGTTTTTCGCATGAAAAACGGTAGGGCCAGTGGGCCCGGCGTCCCGTGTTCCCGCCTTCAGAGCATTCGAGCCTTTCCCGAAGGGCTCGAGGGGCTTGGCGCCAGGATCGAGGACATTGGGACCATAAGGAAAGGCAATCCATGCCGCTCTACGAACACGTCTATCTGGCGCGCCAGGATCTCTCCGCGCAGCAGGTGGAAGAATTGACCGCGCAGTTGTCCGGCGTCATCGGGCAATCGGGCGGCAAAGTCACCAAGACCGAATATTGGGGACTGAAATCGCTCACCTACCGCATGCGCAAGAACCGCAAGGCGCATATGTCGCTCATCAATATCGACGCGCCGCCGGCGGCGCTGACCGAGATCGAGCGCCAGGAGCGGCTCAACGAGGACGTGCTGCGCTATCTCACCATCCGCGTCGAGGCGCTCGAGGAAGGCCCCTCCGCGATGATGCGCAAGTCCGACCGCGACGATCGCGGTGACCGTGGCGATCGCGGCGATCGCGGGCGCGGCGAACGCCGCCCGCGGCGCGAAGAGGGCGAGGACGATGTCGCGGTCGCGGTCGTGGACGCTCCGGCGGTGGAGGAATAGGCCATGGCATTTGGATCGCAATCCGGCGGCGCCCGCCGTCCGTTCTTCCGCCGGCGCAAGACCTGTCCGTTTTCCGGCGCCAATGCGCCGAAGATCGACTTCAAGGACGTCAAGCTGTTGCAGCGCTACGTGTCGGAGCGCGGCAAGATCGTGCCGAGCCGCATCACCGCGGTTTCGGCCAAGAAGCAGCGTGAGCTTGCGCAAGCCATCAAGCGCGCGCGCTTCCTCGGCCTGCTGCCTTATGTGATAAGGTAGCGAGCGCTTGATCCCGAAAAGTGGGTACCGGTTTTCGGATAAGATCAAGCGCAACGTAAAATGAAACGAGGCCGCCGGGGGCACTCCGGGGGCCGATGGTTGGGGCGGACTTGCATCCGCCTCTAACCGCTCAAAGCAGCGGGACAGCTCGTGAAGATGCAGTTCGGATTGATCGGGATCGGCGCCGGCGCGGCAGCGGCTTTGCTGTTTGCGTCCGTGACGTCGGGCTCGCTGTTGTCGGTGCTGCTGTTTTATCTCGCGCCGCTGCCGATGATGATCGCCGGGCTGGGCTGGAGCCATTGGTCGGCGCTGATCGGCGCCTTGGCCGGCGCGCTCGCGCTCGCCGCCATGTTCGGCCCGGTGTTCTTCTTCGCGTTCCTGGCGAGCGCCGGCCTGCCGGCCTGGTGGCTCACTTATCTGGCCATGCTGGCGCGTCCGGTCGCGACGAGCGGCAACGGCGGGGCGCCCGCGCTCGAATGGTATCCGCCGGGGCGGCTGGTGATGTGGGCCGCGATCCTCGCAGCGCTGGTGGTCGTCGTCGCCATTCCCAATTTCGGCACCGACGCGGAAAGTTTCCGCGCCGCCATGCACCGGGCGCTGGCGCTATTGCTGCAGGTGGAAAGCGGCGAGCCGGCGGGCGCGCCGCTGAGCGTGCCCGGCGTATCCAATAGCGGCCGCCTCATCGACTTCCTGGTGAGCGCGCTGCCGCTTGCCGCAGCCGTGCTCGCCACCGTCACCAATGTGCTCAACTTGTGGCTCTCCGCGCGCATCGTGAAATTCTCCGGACGGCTCACGCGGCCGTGGCCGCAGCTTGCGGCCATGAGCTTCCCGCGCCCGCTGGCGGCAGTCCTCGTGCTCGCCGCGATCGTGAGTTTCTTCGGCGGCATGCTCGGCATCGTCGCCGGCATCGTGGCGGCCGGCCTGCTGATGGCCTTCGGCGTGCTCGGCTTCGCGGTCCTGCACGCCATCACCGCAAACCATGAACGGGCGCGGTTTCCTGCTCGGCGCCGTCTACGCGGCAGTGCTGGTGCTCGGCTGGCCAGTGCTGGCGCTCTGCCTGCTCGGGCTGATCGAAACGGCGATCGATTTGCGCGCGCGCGTCGCGCGCACGCGCGGGCCGCCGCCGGCCCGCACGTGAGAGACATCCAACGAAACCTGAACGTTCAGATCAAGGAG
>CAVULP010000002.1:0-631469 GCA_963742375.1 uncultured Alphaproteobacteria bacterium | reverse complement strand
TCTGGCATCCTGGCGGCCTTTCGATACATTCAGTATGACTGCTGGTAAATTGCAGGAGTAAATTAGCAGTTTTGGCGCGAAGAGTGGGATCTGGCTCACCTTTGGTGATGCTCGGTGCTCTTCACACATCGATAGATCGTTCTACAGAAAGAAAAAGACATTTGTAGAAGGATCTTGTAAAGATGAAAGTGAAGCCAGTACTTGCTCTCCCAGAGGGATGAGAAGTAACCGCTATTGAGATGATTGACGAAGTGCTTACCATCAGGGCAGTTTCCATACAAGTAGATCCTTGTTGCCCGCTCTGTGGCACACCTGCGCTGCGGGTACATAGCCGCTATACACGCCAGATCACGGATCTGCCCTGTAGTGGGCAGCAAGTACGTTTCCTGGTGCAGGTACGCAAGTGCTTTTGTCAGGTGCCTGGCTGCGCTCGAAAAATCTTTCTGGAGCGCCTGACGCCCTTTGTTGAGCCGTGGGCACGTGTGACGCGACGTCTGTATCAGATTGTGCAGATCCTCGGCCTGGCGACAGGTGGCAGGCTTGGCATCCGTGTCACAGATCGCTTGGGGATACAGACGTCGCGTCACACCATTCTCCGGCGCATCATGGCGTTGCCGACAGAGCCAGTTGGGAAAGTTCCACAGATTGGTATAGATGATTTCTCGTTCAGACGTGGGCGCAAGTTCGGGACCATCGTGGTGGATCTCCAAACACGCAAGGTGCTCGATGTGCTCCCCGACCGGACGGCTGACACTTCAGCCGCCTGGATGTCAACCCATCCAGAAATTGAATTGGTGAGCCGAGATCGCGGAGGAGACTACGCTGCCGCCGCCCGGAAAGCGGTTCCAGGAGCCACACAAACGGCAGATCGGTTCCATCTGCTCAAGAACCTTGGTGAGGCTCTGGAAGGCGTGCTGGCACGTCATCTCGCCGCTCAACGGAAACGCCAGACTGAAACAGCAAGAGCTACGCCCATTCTAGCTTCGCAGATTCCCCAGTCGCCGAATGTGCTTCCAAAGAACGTTGTGCTGAGTCAGGCAAAGCGAGAAGAGCGCCTGGCTCAATACCAGCAAGTGGTAGCCCTCCGTCAACTCGGTTTCTCGCAAACCGCCATCGCTGAACACGTAGGGATCGGTCATGCTACCGTTTCGCGCTGGTTGAGGAGTGGCACGTTTCCTGAACAACAACCCCGCCCTCGATCCGCCAGCGTTGATCCCCATCTCCCCCGACTCATCGAACGATGGGAAACTGGCTGCTACACTATCGCGGAGTTGCACCGAGAACTCGTAGCCGATGGCTACTCCCATCAGTATAACTCAGTGTATAGGCGGCTTGCCCGTTCCTTTCCAGAAGAGCGGAAGAAGCGGTTGACTCGTTCCGCGCCATCAGGACAGAAGAAGCAAGAGGCTCCTGATCAGCTTCCACGTCCTCCGGTGCTGGCACGACAGGCGATGTTCCTTTTTCTTCGTAGACCTGAAGAACTCTCGGCTGAAGAACAAGAAACGCTCGTCCTACTTCGGTCTCTCCACCCCGAAATCGATCAGGCGTATGAGTTGGTCCAGCAATTTGCTCAGATGCTTCGCACGCGCACAGGTGAGCGGCTCGATGATTGGCTTTGCCACGTGAAAGAGAGCCAAATCCGCGAACTCCAGGGCTTTGTTGCTGGAGTGATACGAGATAAAGCAGCAGTGGTCGCAGGACTCACGCTTCCTCAAAACAATGGATTGGTCGAGGGAAAAGTGAACAAGCTCAAACTCATCAAAAGAATGGGCTACGGCAGAGCTGGTTTTGCACTGTTGCGCCAGCGCGTGCTCCACGCCTTGTAAGACGAAAGGAATTGCATGATACATCGCCCTCTCACAGAGAGTAAGCAACCTGAATCACCAAAGATGAGCCAGATCCGAAGAGTGGGCAGTTATTGCGAATGATAAGCACTGAAGAAGTATCTCTTTAGAAAATAGCTCCCGAAGCGGATCACGGCACGTGGCAGGTTTAAATTCACGATGGGACTGAAAGATCGAACGAATATGCTCGTTCGTATAAATACAAAAATGAAACAGGTGGAATCTGTTTCATTCTTCTGATGATGTTGTTGAGGACGTCACTCCTGGTAGAGTTCGACATCCAGCGCTTTGGCGGCGGATAGACGTAACGAGCAATCGTCCCCAACACCCAGCATATACAAAAGCCAAGAAAGACCAACAGGAAGGTCTGTGCATTCTCGCTGCCCTTGATCATCAGTACAAGGAAGAGCACAATCGCCCAGGCGATGGCAAGGCCAGCACTGTAGATCCAATAGTTTCTATATCGAGGCATCACATGCACCTGTTCCTTTCGTACCACCCCTGTGCGAGAAAGGACCTCACGAACGAGTCTTCACGACAGGGAAGGAGCCATCAATACCATGTGCTTTCAGTATACCTGATCATCACAATAATAAGCACAGATCTCCACGCTTGCCTCAGATCTCACCGCTCAGTCGTTTGCCCCAGGTCATCGTTGATAATCTTCAAGACGAAGAACAATACTTATATTGCTGATTTCCTGCGAGGATTTTTCAAACCCGTTGTGAAGTTTTGTCCGTTCACTTCACGGACAACTCTCGGTGCCAGTATGCCTTTGTACTCCAGCAAAAAAGCTTGCACGGCATCTGGATCACGCCTGCTGAGTTCTCTTAATGACCATGACATCGCTTTCACCACCATATCATCACGGTCACGTACGAGAAGTCGGCAGATATCGAGCGTTCGTGTTGTGTCTCCTTTGCCTCCACGGGCTTTGTTATTGAGCGCAACCGTGCATACAAGTGCTGTTCGCCGCCACCAGCGGTCCTCGGACCGTGTCCAGATGTAAATCAACTCATCGGGTACCTGGCGTTCACGCCACGCTGGTCCTGCCAGATAACAGGCGAACGTATCCACCCCTTCCCAACTGGAGATGCCTTGCCCAAGAATTTCTAGCTCTTTTTCACCTAGACTACGAAGTGCGGCTTTATGATAAGCAACAAGTTCATATGCTACGAGACGATACTCGAAACCAGGCCGATCAAGCCGTAATATATGTATTGCAATTGATGTCACAATCTGCGGAGAGGTTTTGACAAGGCGCTTAGAAAACTCCTTGCGCACATTCCTCACATTCTCCACTTTGAGGTTTGGCAGTTCACGGATACGAGCATCTATCTCTCGCACAAATTCATCGATCTCTATCAGTTCGCTCAGGGCCATATATCCCCCAGAACCTTGTGAGTGGATGTCTCCAATATGACTTTTGCCAGTAGTTACTTTTGATGATGCTGATGCAATCCGTAGCGTTTCATCATGCATACTATCAGCCAGTGGCTTGCGCGCCTGTGCATGCCTGGGGCGAGCGCGTAGCGCCTCCTTCATCAGGATACCCCATCGAGATGGCGGTGCGTACCAATCGTTCTTGCGGGATCCCCAATACCGCTTTGGCATCGGTCATGCCGTTTCTCCTGAACCAGCCAATAGACGAGCCAATTCCATACGCGGAAGCGGCAAGCATAATACGCTCGCTGAGCCTTCCCTCGTCGTATGTCTCCTGCTCGACTTGCCCGTGCTCACCCGCCATAACAAGCATTGCGCTGGTAAGTTCAGACGGTGAAAAACTGATCGCCTGGCATGTGCCGCCGCGCGGCGACAAACCGGTGGTGCTCTATTTCCAGGGCAATGCCGGCGCGCTCGATTTGCGCGTCGGGCGCTTCAAATGGCTGATCGAGGACGGCACCGGCCTGATCGCGCTTTGCTATCGCGGCTATGGCGGCTCGAGCGGGCACGCCGAGCGAGCCCGGGCTGATCCGCGACGCCATAGCCGCCTACGGTTTCGCCGCCGCGCGCTATGCGCCTGCGCGCATCGTGCTGTGGGGCGAGTCGCTCGGCACCGGCGTCGCCATCGCGCTCGCCGCCGAGCATGACGTCGGGCGGGCTCATTCTCGATGCGCCCTTCACCTCCGCCGCCGATGTCGGCGCCGCCGCTTATCCATTCGTGCCGGTGCGCTGGCTGATCAAGGACACGTTCGCTCCGACCTGCGCATCGCCCGCGTCAACGCGCCGATTTTGGTGCTGCATGGCGAGCGCGACCGCGTGGTGCCGATCCGTTTCGGCGAGCGCCTGTTTGCGCTTGCCAACGAGCCCAAGCGCATGGTGCGTTTTCCGGACGGCGGCCATGTCGATCTCGACGACCATGGCGCGGTCGATGTGGTGAAGAAGTTTCTGGCGCAGCTTCGGTCATGACAGCGCGCGGTCAGACGCATATGATTGCTTGAATACGTCTCGCCGGGGGAATTCCGCTCATGCTGTTCAATCTCTGCAATTGCGTCGCGCCGTCGGCGCTGACCGCCGGCTCGCTCTGCGCCGGCGGCGCCGGCTTCGTCACAGCCATGATCGGCGACGCTGGCCGCCAGCCGGCAGGACCGCGCCCGCCAAGACGCTGCGCGGCGAGGTGCCGGTGGTCGACCGGCTGGCGGTGCGCATCGTCACCGACAATATCGTCATCCAGTTCGTGCCGAACGAGACGCGCGACGGCCTGACCATCGAGCGCAAGAGCGGCAACACCGCCCCGACAAGCCGCCGCGCACGATCCTCAACGGCGAATGGGGCCTCGCCTGCACGCCGAATCGCAAGCGCGGCGAGGAGACCCGCCACGTGCTGATCGACTTCGGCTACACGCCGGAAGTGCTGCTCAACAACATGGCGATCCTCAAAATCGATCCGTCGGCCTTCGACGCCATGGTGCTGAGCCACGGCCATTACGACCATTTCGGCGGCATGGTCGGCTTCCTCGAAGGCGCACGGCCGGCGCGCTCAAGAAGAAGCTGCCGTTCTATGTCGGCGGCGAGGATACTTTCTGCCTGCGCCGCAATCCGGGCGGCAATTTCGGCGCGCTCGACCGCAAGGCGATCCTGGACGCCGACCTGTCGCTGATGATGGCGGCGGAGCCGGCGATCGTCGCCGATCACGCCTTCACCACCGGCCGCATCGGGCAGACCTCGTTCGAGAAGCCGTTGCGCGCGACCGACGAGATCGTCGGCATTTTCGACGGCTTCGGCTGCTACCCCGAGAAGATGCCGGCCGGCGAAGAACACCGGCGCATACATCCCCGACGATTTCGATCACGAGCTCGCCACCGTCTACATGGTCAAGGGCAAGGGTCTGGTGGTGCTCACCTCGTGCAGCCATCGCGGCGTCATCAACACCGTGCGCGCAGGCGCATGGCCGCCTCCGGCGTCGACAAGGTGCACGCCGTGCTCGGCGGCTTCCACATCGTGCCGCCGCTCGGCGACGACTACATCCACACGCACGATCGAGGAATTCCGCGCGATCGATCCCGACTCATCTGATCGTCGGCCACTGCACCGGCGACCGCTTCTACGACCTCGCGCGCGCACGCGCTCGGCGACAAGGTCATCCACTCGGCGGTCGGCACGCGCTTTGTGTTCGGCGCCTAACGGCCCGCAAAAAGCGACAGCGCGGGCGAGGCCCGCGCTGTGGATCGAAAATTGATTGCGGCGTGTTGCAGGAACCGCCGTGTCAGCCGAAGCGCCGTCCGCCGCCGCCGCCGCCACCGAACACCGCCGCCGCCACCGCTGCTGCGGCCGGCACCGGGGCCGCCTGCGCCGGGAACGACGCGCGGCTTCATCGGAAGCAGGCCCTCGCGCTGCATCTTCTTGCGCGCGAGCTTGCGGGCCCGGCGGATCGCTTCCGCCTTCTCCCGCGCCTTCTTTTCGGAGGGTTTTTCGTAATGGCCGCGGAGCTTCATCTCGCGGAATATGCCCTCACGCTGCATCTTCTTCTTCAGCGCCTTGAGGGCCTGGTCGACATTGTTGTCGCGAACGAGAACTTGCACGCGTGCTCCTTTGTAGTGGCTCGGTCGGGTGTCGCTCAAAAACCCCGCAGTGGCGCGGGCTTTCGAGTCGGGCGGCTCTAGCAGAAAAGCCCTTAAGAGTCCATTGTTCCATGCCCTTAGGCGGGCAGGGGTACCGCCCGCTCGAACAGCGCTGCCACCCAGTCATTCACCTCGGCATCGATCACCAGGTGGACGCGCTCGGTTCCGCCCCCGTTGGCGACGCTATGCGGGTCGGACAGCCGCAGATACCAGCTTGAGCCCGCCGGCATGGTGCAGCGCGCCCCGTTGAGGCGGAAGTCCACGCCCGCATTGGTCACGACGGGGATATGGATGCGCACCGTGCCGTCCTCGAAGCAGAGGTCGTGGTCGCGGTGCTCCTTGATGCGGGAGCCGGGGGCCAGCCGCATCAGCCGCGCGGCATAAAGCGGGCAGGCAAAGCCCGCCAGCACCTGCCGAAAATAGGGCGCGCCGGCAAGCGCCGGCGTGTCCACGAAATCGGTCCGCGCCGGATCGGAATAGATCATCTGGACGGGGTGGCTCGCGCCGGCGAGCGCGCGCAGCGCGATCACGCTCCAGTCGCCGTCGTAGTTCTGCGTGACGAAATGCTCGGTCCAGCCGGCGGCGGCAACGGCCGCCAGGTCGGCGGCGAGCCGCTGCCGGCTCGAACTCGAGCGGCAGCCGCAGGCGGTCGGGAAAACGGGGCGTGCATGGCCGACGATCCTACCTTGGAATCGCCCGCGTGATAGTGCCTGCGACTTGGGGAAAACAGCCCACAATGCGATTTGGCTCCGGCAGGCCCTAGATAGTATGATGGCGACAGACCGTTTTTCTCAACACCCCGAAATTGGGATCAGGCCGTGGACGCTCAAATGTCAGAACGCGTTGCCGCGAAGCATTCGCCCGGCGCCCTGGTCGCCGAGGGCAAGACCAAGAAGATTTATCAGATCAAAGGCAGCTCCGACCTGGTGACCGTCGTCGCCAAGGACGACATCACCGCCGGCGACGGCGCCAAGCACGACATCATCCCGGACAAGGGCCGGCTCGCCACCGCCACCACGTGCAACGTCTTCCGCCTGCTCAAGGCCTGCGGCCTGCCGGTCGCCTTCACCGAGCAGGACAGCGCGACTTCGTTCTCCGCGCCCAAGTGCGCGATGCTGCCCTACGAGGTGGTGGTGCGGCGCGAGGCGCACGGCTCCTATCTCAAGCGCAACCCGCATCTCGCCAAGGGACAGCTGTTTCCGCAGGCTGATCGTCGAGTTCTATCTCAAGACCAAGGACAAGAACTGGAAGGGCAAGCCGCTCATCGCCGACGATCCGTTCATGCAATGTCACGAGAACGGCGCCAAGCAGATCAAGCTGTTCAACCCGGCCAAGCCGATGCAGGGCCAGGAGCCGTTCCTGGTGCTTGACGGCCGCGGACGTGTTCAGCCCGCGAGGATGAAGCGAAAATCTTTCCCGAGATGCGGCGCATCGCCCGCCAGGCGTTTCTCGTGCTCGAGAAGGCCTGGCAGCTCGAAGGCGGCACGCTGGTCGATCTCAAGGTCGAGTTCGGCTATCGACACCAAGGGCAATCTGCTGCTCGCCGACGTCATCGACAACGATTCCTGGCGCGTGATCGAGAACGGCGCCTACATCGACAAGCAGGTCTATCGCGACGGCGGCGCGCTCGACGACGTGGCCGCCAAGTACCGGCACGTCGCCGAGATCACCGGCCATTTCCACCTGCCGCGCCAGCGCATCATCCTCTGGCGCGGCTCGGACAAGGACAAGACCGACGCCTTCTCCGACGCGCTCGGCGAGTTCAAGGACCTGATGACGGTGGTGACCTGCTCCATCCACAAGGAGCCGGTCGCCGCCGCCGGCATCTTCCAGCGCATGGTGCAGGAAATCCCCGACACGGTGGTGATCGCCTATATCGGGCGCTCGAACGGCGCCGGCCCGACGCTGTCGGCGATGTCGACGGTGCCGGTCATCACCGTGCCGGCCAGCGTCAAGGAATTTCCCGACGACGTGTGGTCGTCGCTGCGGGCGCCGAGCGCGGTTCCGGTCATGACGGTGCTGGAGCCCGCCAACGCGGTGCTCGCGGCCTTGCAGATCCTCTCCGGCCGCAATCCGCGTCTCTACGCTTATGTGCGCGGCGACATCGAGAACCGGACGGTCAATACGATCCAGCTCTGATCGGAGCGCAATGGCGGACGTGGCCGCAGACAAGCCCGGTGCAGCGCAGGCCGGCATCCTGGAGACGGGTCCGGCAGCCTTGTTGCTGGCCGAGGTTGCGCGTCTCAAGCGCGAGCTGGAGGAGGCGCGCGCCCGCATCGCCGATCTGGAACTGCGCGCCGACGTCGACCCGTTGCTCGACATCCTCAACCGGCGCGGTTTCGAGCGCGAGCTCAAGCGTTCGCTCGCCTATGTCAAGCGCTACGCCACGCCGGCGGCGCTGCTTTACATCGACCTCGACGGCTTCAAGACGATCAACGACCGCCACGGCCATGCCGCCGGCGACGTGCTGCTGAAAGCGGTGGCGGGTGAATTAACGGCCCATGTGCGCGCCAGCGACGTGGTGGCCCGGCTCGGCGGCGATGAATTCGGCGTGCTGATGTGGAACGCGGCCGAGCCGCAGGCCGTCATGCGCGCGCGCGATCTGGAGACGCGCATCGAAGCGTTGCGCCTCGCGCACGGGCCGGCGACGCTGACGGTCGGCGCCAGCGCCGGCGTCATGCCGCTGCGCGGCGAGCTCGACGCGGCCGCCGTCATCGACGCCGCCGACAAGGCCATGTATGCGCGAAAGAAGGAGAGAAGGACGTGACTTTTTGGCGTCGTCCCGGGCGACCGAGCCAAGCGAGGGAGACCCGGGACCCATAACCCCGGTATCTCGATAGGTCGCGGAGTATGGGTCCCCGCCTTCGCGGGGACGACAGTCGAGGTGTTCGCCTAAGCGATAATATCCGGCGTGAGCCGGTCCTCGATGCCGCCGCTCAGGCCAAGGACGCGCGCATACAAGCACGCGCGCATAAAGGAGCGGCGGGAACGCCAAGTCGCGTGCGCGGCCCCGCGTCTCGGGTGCGGCCGCGTTGCCGGCGAAAATTTATCCTCCATTAACCGTTTCGGTTCTCAATTTCATGTCACGCGGGCGCCAGCCAGGGGGACCGCATGCCATCGATCGTCAGACGGACTTTATGCGTTGCGGCTTTGTCGGCCGGCGTGTTGTTCGGTCAGGCCGATGCGCGGTGGAAACCGGAATATGCCAATGCCCCGCAGATCGTGCGGGACTGGTACAGCCATGCCGAGCTGACGCCGAAGGCGCAGATGCGCTTTCCGTTCAAAAGCTGCTGCGAGCATGCGGACGTGGTCAGGACGCAGTTTCGCGTGAACCGGGCCACCGCCGGCGACGAGTGGTACTGGCTCGACGGCCAGGATTGGCGCCGCATCCCCGACGACATCGTTCATTGGGGTGAAACCGCCCCGGACAAGCAGCCGACGCTCTTCGTCTACAATGGCAAGGAAACGTGCTTCTGGCCGGGCGAATCCGGCATCTGAGACGAAGGCGGGACGTTGCGTTCAATTTTTCGCGCGCGCCCGCTTTACCCCCAATAGCGGACAAATGTCGCGGGGCCGCGAGTGTCCGCTATGTGCCATTAGCGACCAACGCACCGCAGCAAAGAGGATCGTTATTCGATCACTTCGTCCGCTGCGACGAGCAGCCCAGCCGGTACGGTTAGACCAAGGTCTTTAGCTGTTTTTAAATTAAGAGCGGTCTCGTACTTCGTCGGTGCCTGTACTGGAAGTTCGGCCGGCTTGGCGCCACGGAGAATTCGGTCGACGTAGTACGCCGCCTGCCGATAATGGTCAGCAGAGACAATACCGTAGGACATGAGAGCGCCCGCTTGGACCATAAATTTAAAGCTGTAAACTGCCGGCAAACGGTTGTGAGCCGCGAGCGCGATGATGAGCTTGTAATTCACAGCGGTTGTGGCTTCCGGCAATACGAGCATGCCGCTATTTGGCATGCTGGCGATCGCCGCGATCGCGCGCGCGATATCAGTCGCATCATTCTCGATCCGGCTGGGGAACGCTTCAATTCCCAGTGACGGCGCGACCGCTTGGGCGGCGCCCAGTAAGTAGTCGTAATAGACGGCAGTTTTCGGATTTCCCAAAAGTCCCACGCGTGCAGTTTGCGGTGCGATCTCTTTGAGCATGCTGAGCCATTTGCCGACCGTACTTGGATCGTAAGCCATCAAGCCGGTGATGTTGCCTCCCGGGCGTGCCAGACTTGCAATAAAGCCCGCGCCGATCGGGTCTATGACGTAGGTGAACACGATTGGTATTGTGCTTGTTTCCTTTTGCAACGCGGCGGTGGCCGGTCGTGACATCGCAAAAATCACCTCGGGCTGCATCGCGACCAATTCTTTCGCGAGCGTTTGCGCTTGAGCGCCCGCTGGCGCATGGAGATGGTCGATATGAATATTGCGGCCCTCGGACCATCCACGCTTTTCGAGTTCCTGCTCGAATGCCTTCATCTCTGGGTCATTGCTGGTAGTAAGCATGCCGACAAGCCGGAGGCGTTCCGGCTTTTGCGCACGCGCCACTGCTGGGCATGCTGCCGCACCGAGACCAATTAGGAAATCGCGCCGCTTCATGCCCGTCCCCAAGGTCAGGAGACGGCATCCTAGCGGCTCAAGCGAGTACTTTGCTAGAGGCTGAAACCGACATCAAAACCATTGCCGCAATGCACAGCCGATGTCCGCTTTGGGTCATAAGCGGACAAACCGCTATGTTCGGGCGATGTCCGCTTTAGCCCCAATAGCGGACAAATGTTGCGTGGCTCGCAATGTCCGCTGAGTGCCATGTGTGGACGGCTCCGAGTTGGCAAGAGCTTTCTTCACGTTTGCAGCAGCATTGGTCGGTGCAGCCATGTGTTCGGCCTTTGAGTGCGGCACACAGGGCCGCTGGCCATAATGCCCTCCGCGGATCAGGTCCCGGTCAAAAGCACGCATTCGACGATGCGCTGGCACATGTGGGTTGTCCTGATCGCCGGATCGACCGGCTCTGCATTACGTGCTGTTCGCCCCTCCCAACCTTCACATCACGCCGGATACCCGACGCGATCTCGTTTACGCCGCTAGCGCGACCGGTTCTTTGTATCGCTCGCCTCTGGCCATCATCGCCCAGGCCATCCGAGCAAGTTTGTTGGCCAGCGCAATGGCTGCAACCTTGGTTGGCTTTCGAGCTAGCAATGCCGTGAGCCAAGGCCGGTGCTTGGTGCCGTGGATCTTGGCGTAGCGAATGACGGCGAGCGCGCCGGCCACGAACAGGCCGCGCAGGTAGCGGTCACCCTGCTTGCTGATACTGCCGAGCCTGTCCTTGCCTCCGCTCGAATGCTGCTTCGGCACGAGCCCGATCCAAGCCGAGAAGTTACGTCCTGATCGGAAGGCCTTTGGGTCAGCGATGCCAGCGACCAGAGCGGTGGCCAACATCGGACCGACGCCAGGAATCGCATCGAGCCGCCTGCTCGTATCGCTGGATCGGTGCCAGGCTATAATCATACGGTCAAACTCCAGGATCTGTTCCTTGAGCCTGCGTAAGTGAGCTCCGAGAGCGGCAAGACATTCGCGTGCAATGTCAGGTACCCGCTTGTCGGCCGGACCGGCAACAACGCTAAGCAGTTCCTCGACACCCTTGCGGCCAACCGGCGCAACGATCCCGAGCTCGGCAAAATGGGCGCGGATCGAATTGATCACAGCGGTCTGCTGGCGGATGAACAGATGGCGCGTACGATGGAGCATCAGGCAGCTCTGCTGCTCGGGTGTCTTCGTTGGCACGAACCGCATATTGGCCCTGGTGACGGCTTCGCAGATCGCCTCAGCGTCAGTAGCGTCGTTCTTCTGCCGTTTGACATAGGGCTTCACGTAAGCCGGCGGCATCAGCCGCACGGTGTGACCGAGCGCTTTGAGCTCGCGTGACCAATGATGCGACGAGGCGCAGGCCTCAATGCCGACCAGGCATGGCGCTAGCTTGTGGAAGAACGCCAGGACATAGCGACGCTTCAACTGACGGCGGATGACCACCTGGCCGGCAACATCAACGCCGTGGACCTGGAATACCGACTTCGCAATGTCGAGACCGATTGTCGTGATCGTGATCGCTTGCATGTTTGGCTCCTCTGAATCGTGGGGGCCTTAACAGCGCCCACATTCGTGGCACTCACGTGCCGGTGGAGGAGCCGTCCACAGCATCACAAGCGGACATTCCGCGATTGCGATCATTATCCGCCTAATCATCTTATTGTAAGCGACAGGTCTTGAACCACCTTCTCAAATTCATACTCCCACAGTGATCCGACAAGGTTTTTCCTAAAATTGAACTTATCCCCGAGATTGAATATGCCCAAGTCAACGTCTTTGTTCGGCAAAACCACGATTACTCGTTTGCCGATATAGATATTAACAAGCCCATTTTGCTTTTCGATATTTTGAGCCCATGTCTTTATTTGGCCGTAGTACGGTTCTTTTTGCCATGCAAGTGGCGAGCCGGAATCTACATGAATGACCAGTTTGCTCATGTTGCCGTCAACTACCAAATGAAGGACCATTTTTGAGCGCATTGGCTGCCACTCGTCGCCAATCTTTGTGTTGACTAACCAGTCACAATTGAAGGTCCTACATTCATTGGGTCTAGAGTTGTAAATTTTGCATCCGCTATGTCTAAGACAGTGCGGACACCATTGGTTTTGTGGCTTGTTGAGCTCATTAATACCGATAAGCTTGCAGCAAAGCGCACACGCTCCACAACTGCGGCCTAGCGACGTTGGCGATTGGATATCGACCATTGCGATTCTGTCGTGTCGTGTTGCTATTCGTATATCAAACTGCAGGAAAAAATGCGCCACGCAAGCAGGTAGCGTTACCGCACGTCGGTTCGGCCGGATTGTCCGCTTCGGGTCATAAGCGGACAAACCGCTATGTTCGGGCGATGTCCGCTTTGCCCCACTCGCCGACATCCGCCGGGGCGTCGTCAGGCAATAATATCCGGCGTGAGCTGGTCCTCGATCCGGCGGATGCGGTCGCGCAAGACCAGCTTGCGCTTCTTCAGCCGCTGCACCTGGATCAGATCGGAGGCGGGCGACGCCGCCAAGGCCGCGATCGCGGCATCGAGGTCGCGATGTTCCTGCTGCAGGCGCGCCAACTGCTCCCGCAACTCACGTTCTTCCTCTTTGGTCATCGCCACCGCTGGTTAGCTTCGCCGGGCCCGATCCCCGGGGCGAAGGGCGTCATAATTATCGCGTTTTCCACAAGGCCGTTCAAGGCTCTCAAAAAATCGCCGCCGATCAAAGACTTTGGTTCCATTTGCTGCGGCGCACCGGCGGGTGTAACGTCGCCCTTGCGGCGAGTCTGCGTTAGACTTAGCTCGTCTTAAGAGCCACTTGATTGAGGAGACATTCTGCATGTCGATGCAATCGCATCTCGCGGAACTCGAAAAGAAGCATCAGGCGCTCGAACAGGAAATCAACGACTGTCAGATCCATCCCGCGGTCGATGACCTGAAAGTTGTGGAGCTCAAGCGTAAGAAATTGCAGGTGAAGGACGAGATCGAACGGTTGCGCAAGAACGGTACAGCCAGCGTTCACTGACCGGCCCGGACTTCGATCGAAAAGTTGCACAGCCGCCGTTTGCGCCGGCCCCGGCTTGACCCGGGTTCGGCGGGGATGGCGGTTTTGCGTGAAGCGGTATAAACCGGCATATCGGGACCCGGACATTCGCCGCCGTGCGGCCATATTGTTCCGGTCTGCTGGGCTCGCAACGATGAGGCTTGAGGGCGTCATGAAACACATCACGCAACTGCTGTTGGCCGCCGCGCTCGCGCTCGGCTCTGCATCCGCGGCGCAGGCTTTCACCTTCGAGGGCACCGCCCCGGGCGACGGCGCCGGCGTCCAGCGCAATTACACCGACCCGGACGACCAGTTGCAGCCGAAGGCCGGGGCGCCGCAGCGTTTCAACAGCGGCGGCCAAGGCGACTCGCAAGCGGACGGCTTCAGCCTGCGGTTCGGCGGCCAGGGCCAGTCGTTCGACCAGAAATACAATTCCAACGACTACTTCAATCCGAACAAGCGCTGAGCGCGGCGGGTTCGCGATTTTTCCGACCGGCCGGGCCGCAAGGTCCGGCCGTCGGCGTTTTGGCGGGCGCCCGTCTCAGCGCCGGCGCGACAGAAAGGCGGCGAATGCCGCCTTTGCTTCGGGCGAGGCCAGCCGCTGCTTGAAGGCCTCGGCCTCCGCGTCGATGCGCGCGACGATCTCGTCGGGCGCTCCGCGCAGCAGGCGCCGCGAGGCCTTGCACCGCCTGCGGCGGCAGCGCGGCGATGATGCGCGCGGCCGCAAGCGCCGCGCCGTCGAGTTCGCCCGCCGCCACCACCGTATTGACGATGCCGGCGGCCTTGGCCTCGGAGGCCGAGAGCGGCTGCCCCATCACCAGCAGCGAGAAGGCGCGCGCCGGCCCCATCAGGCGCGGCGCCAGCAGCGAGGAGGCCGCTTCCGGCACCAGGCCGAGCGCGACGAAGGGCGTCGACAGCCGCGCCTCGGCGCTTGCAACCACATGGTCGCAATGCAGCAGCATGGTGGTGCCGATGCCGACCGCGACGCCGTCGACGGCGGCCACCAGCGGCGTCTCGCAGCGCGCCAGCGCGTAGAGAAAGCGCATGATCGGCGCGCCCAGTGCGCCGCCTTCCGTCATCGCCACGAAATCGACGATGTCGTTGCCGGCGCAGAAGGCGCCCGGGCAGCCGGCGATGATCAGGCAGCGCTTGCCGCCAGCGTCCTCGATCGCCGCGCTCATCGCCTCGTACATCGCAAAGGTCAGCGCGTTTTTCTTCTCCGGCCGGTTCATCCGGATGGTGCGGATCGGGCCGTCGTCGGTGATCAGGATGGAGGGCATGCAAGAGTTTCCGAGTGGCCAGCCAGCATATCGGGCTTTACCGCGCTGCGCAGCCTCGCTCGGCCTCATGCTGAGGAGCCCGCCGAAGCGTAGCGAAGGCGGGCATCTCGAAGCATGGGGCCGCCTCATCCTTCGAGACGGACGCCTTCGGCGTCCTCCTCAGGATGAGGTGGAGAACGTCACACCCCCTTCGCCATCTCCCGCAGCTTGAACTTCTGAATCTTCCCCGTGCTCGTCTTCGGGATCTCCGCGAACACCACGTGGCGCGGGCATTTGTAGCCCGCCAAATGCGTCTTGCACCATTGCATCAGCTCGTCGCCGGTCGCCTTCGCGCCCGGTTTTAATTCGATGAAGGCGCAAGGCGTCTCGCCCCATTTGTCGTCGTCTTTGGCCACCACCGCGGCGGCGGCGACCGCCGGGTGCTTGTAGAGCGCGTCCTCGACCTCGATCGAGGAAATATTCTCGCCGCCGGAAATGATGATGTCCTTGGAGCGGTCCTTGAGCTGGATATAGCCGTCCGGGATGCATGACGCCGAGATCGCCGGTGTGGAACCAGCCGCCGAGAAAGGCCGCGTCGGTCGATTTCTTGTTTTTGAGGTAGCCCTTCATCACCACATTGCCGCGCATCATCACTTCGCCCAGCGTCTCGCCGTCGCGCGGCACCGGCACCATGCTGTCGGCGTCGCGCACGTCGAGCGCTTCCAGCGCACCGTAGCGCACGCCCTGGCGCGCCTTCTTTTCCGCCTGCGCGGCCGCCGGCAGCGCATCCCATTCGGCGTGCCAGTCGTTGACGACCGCCGGGCCGTAGCATTCGGTCAGGCCGTACAAGTGCGTGACGTTGAAGCCGGCTTCTTTCATGGCGGCGAGCACGGCTTCCGGCGGCGGCGCCGCGGCGGTGAAGAACTCGACCACGTGCGGCAGCGGCTTCTTCTCGCTCGCCGGCGCATTGAGCAGCGTCGCCATCACGATCGGCGCGCCGCACAGATGCGTCACCTTGTGATTGGCAAACGCGTCATACATCGCGGCGCTGCGCACCGCGCGCAAGCACACATGCGTGCCGGCCGCGACCGAGATCGACCACGGGAAGCACCAGCCGTTGCAGTGGAACATCGGCAGCGTCCACAGATAGACCGGGTGCTTGGCCATGGAGCAGGTCACAACGTTGCCGACCGCCAGGAGGTAAGCGCCGCGGTGGTGATAGACCACGCCTTTCGGATCGCCGGTGGTGCCCGAGGTGTAGTTGAGCGCGATGGCGTCCCACTCGTCCTGCGGCATCAGCCAGGCGTAATCGGGATCGCCGTTGCGCGACGAACTCCTCGTATTCGATCTGCGCCCAGCCGCTCACCGGGGCCGGAATATTCCGGATCGTCGTAATCGATCACCAAGGGCTTGGCCTTGCACAGCGCCAGCGCCTCCTTCATCACCTTGGAGAATTCGCGGTCGACGATGACGACCTTGGCCTCGGCATGGTCGAGCGAGAAGGCGATGATCGGCGCATCGAGCCGCGTATTGAGCGTGTTGAGCACGCCTTGCGTCATCGGCACGCCGTAGTGGCATTCCAGCATGGCCGGCGTATTGGCGAGCATCACCGACACGGAGTCGCCGCGCTTGATGCCGCGCTTGGAAAGCGCCGAGCCGAGCCGGCGCGCCCGCGCGTAGAACTCGGCGTAGTTTCGCCGCAGCGGGCCGTGGATGATGGCCGTGTGCTGCGGGAACACGGCGGCCGCGCGCTCCAGAAAGCCGAGCGGCGTCAGCGGCTGGTAATTGGCCGGGTTGCGGTCGAGATCGGTATCGTAAGGCGTGTCGGTGGGCGTCTTCGCCATGGTCGTTTCCCCTGCGCTACGTTAGCCAAGGGGCGGGCGCTTGTCAGCCGCGCACCATATCGGTCACGCCGCTCCGCACCAGCTCGATCGAGATCAGGAACATGGCGATCATGGTGACCTTGTAGAACAGCTCTTCCGAGACGCGCCGCACCACCCAGAAACCGAGCTGGTTGGCGAGGATCGCCAGCGGCAACAGGACGAGCGTGGTGCCCATGCCCTTGGTGGAGAACTGGCCGAGCGCGACATAGGGCACCACCTTGAGCCAGTTCATGGCGGCGAAGAAAATCGCGCTGGTGCCGACGAAGGTCATTTTCGTCAGATGCAGCCGCAGCACGTACATCTGGTAGGGCGGCGCGCCGGCCTGCGCCAGCGTCGAGGTGAAGCCCGAGATCGCGCCCCAGAACACGCCGGCCGGCACGCTGGCGTTGCCGGCTTCCGCCGCCACCTGCGCCGGCCCGATCCAGTTGTAGAGCACGAAGGCGATGGTGGTGATGCCGATGAAGGCGCGCACGGCGGCGTCCGAAATATGCGCCGCCAAGAGCCAGCCGGCGCCGATGCCGAGAATGGCGCCCGGGATCACCACCATCAGGATGCGGCCGTTCCAATCCTTGCGATAGACCCAGAGCGCGAAGCAGTCCTGCACGATCATGATCGGCAGCATGATGGCGGCGGCCTCCAAGGGCGGCATCACCAGCGCCAGCATCGGCGTCGCCATCTGCCCGACGCCGGCAAAGCCGCCCTTCGACAGGCCGAGCGCCAGCACGGCGGGGATGGCCAGCGCGTAAAACAGCGGGTCGGTGATGACGGTCACGGGGCCTTCTACGACCAAATGGGAAGCGGGGGCTTGCTTAAAATCAAAGCCATAGCCCGCCATGCCGGGCCAAGGCTTGTTTGCGCAAAGCTTGTTTGCACATGGCTTGTTTGCATCATGCCGGGCGTTCCACAATCGCGCCCAAAGACCGAAGAGCCGGAGGGACAGCTATGGACGCCCGCTCGAGCCGTTACCACGACGTCTATGCGCGCTGGCAGCGCGATCCGGAAGGCTTCTGGGGCGAGGCGGCCAAAGCCATCGACTGGATCGAGCCGCCGAAAAAAATCTTCGACAAGGACGCCGGCATCTATGGCCGCTGGTTCGTCGGCGGCGTCTGCAACACCTGCTACAACGCGCTCGACCGCCACGTGCTCGCCGGCCGCAACGACCAGGCCGCGCTGATCTACGATTCCCCCGTCACCAACACGAAACAGACCTTCACGTACGGCCGCCTGCTGTCCGAGGTGCAGCTGCTGGGCGCCATCCTGCGCGACTTCGGCGTGACGAAGGGCGACCGCGTCATCCTCTATATGCCGATGGTGCCGGAAGCCGTCATCGGCATGCTGGCCTGCGCGCGCATCGGCGCGGTGCATTCGGTGGTGTTCGGCGGCTTTGCCGCCAAGGAGCTCGCCACCCGCATCAACGACTGCAAGCCGAAGGTGATCCTCTCCGCCAGCTGCGGCATCGAGGGCGCGCGCGTCATCCCCTACAAGCCTTTGCTCGATGAGGCGATCCAGCTCGCCAAGCACAAGCCGAGTACGTGCCTGATCCTGCAGCGCCCGCAATGCGAGGCCGACGCTTATGGAAGGCCGCGATCACGACTGGCGCAAAGTCTGGGAGCACGCGGTCGAACTACGCCAAGACCTCCGAATGCGTGCCCGTCGCTCGCCACCGATCCGCTGTATATCCTCTACACCTCCGGCACCACCGGCATCCCGAAAGGCGTGGTGCGCGACAATGGCGGCCACCTGGTCGCGCTCAAATGGTCGATGCAATATCTCTACGGCGTCGATCCCGGCGAAGTGTGGTGGTCGGGCTCCGACGTCGGCTGGGTGGTCGGCCATTCCTACATCGTCTACGCGCCGCTGTTCCACGGCTGCACGTCGATTTTGTTCGAGGGCAAGCCGGTCGGCACGCCCGACGCCGGCACCTTCTGGCGGGTCTGCGCCGACCACGGCGTGGTGTCGCTGTTCACCGCGCCCACCGCCTTCCGCGCCATCCGCAAGGAAGACCCGGACGCGAAACTCCTCAAGCAATACGACCTGTCGAAATTCCGCGCGCTGTTTTTGGCCGGCGAGCGCGCCGACGCGCCGACCATCCAATGGGCGGAGGAGCATTTGCAAAATGCCGGTGCTCGATCACTGGTGGCAGACCGAAACCGGCTGGTGCATCGCCGGCAATCCGCTCGGCCTGGGCGCGCTGCCGGTGAAATACGGCTCCGCCTGCGTGCCGATGCCGGGCTACGCCATCGACATCGTCGACGAGGCCAACCACGTGCAGCCGGCCAACACAATCGGCTCGATCGTGGTCAAGCTGCCGCTGCCGCCGGCGAATTTCCCGACGCTGTGGGAGCAGGACGAGCGCTTCAAGGAAAGCTACCTCGCGGAATTTCCCGGCTACTACAAGACCGCCGACGCCGGCTACAAGGACGAGGACGGCTACATCTTCGTGATGAGCCGCACCGACGACATCATCAACGTCGCCGGCCATCGCCTGTCCACCGGCGGCATGGAGGAGGTGCTGGCCGGCCACCAGGACGTCGCCGAATGCGCCGTGCTCGGCATCAAGGACGAGCTCAAGGGCGAGGTGCCCTGCGGCTTCATCGTGCTCAAAGCCGGCGTCAACCGCCCGCCGTCCGAGATCGAGAAGGAGATCGTGGCGCTGGTGCGCGAGAAGATCGGCCCGGTGGCGGCGTTCAAGCTGGCGATCACGGTGGCGCGGCTGCCCAAGACGCGCTCGGGCAAGATCCTGCGCGGCACCATCAAGAAGATCGCCGACGGCGATGCCTGGACCATGCCGGCGACCATCGACGACCCGGCGATCCTCGACGAGATCGGCGTGGCGTTGAAGGGGCATGGGGTGGGGGGATAGATTGGCTCGGCCTGCGGCGGCGACGTATGTCGCGCGCCGACGTCCAATATAGCTGTATCTATCGGCGCCCAAAGCGCGCATAGTGCCGCGACGGATCGCGCGCTCGCGCTCGTATCCGATTGCCCTGACCCCTTTGCCATCGAGGCTGTCGCCATGACGACGCGAACTAAACGCGTGACGCTGACGTTCCAGCATCCCTTCTCGCTCAAAGGCGTCGAACGCCTGCTGGCGCCCGGCAACTATGAAGTGGTGACGGACGAGGCGCTGGTGCAGGAAATGTCGTTCCCGGTCTACCGCCGGGTGGCGACGCTGATCTTCCTGCCGCTCGAGGCCTACGAGCCGTCGTCCATCGAAATGGTGAATGTCGATCCGGCCGATCTGGCGGCGGCGCATGCGCGCGACCGGGCAAAGTCCTCGGCGATCGACTCGCTCGCGCAGGATCGTGCGCCAGATCACGCGCCAGGCTACGCAGGTCACACGCCAGGTTACGTGCCATGATCGCCGGCTTCGATCGCACCGACTTCTCGGTGGTGGCGAAAAACCGCGCCCGCCCGCCCAAGCCGTGGCGCTGGGAAATCTACCGCGCCGGCCGGCAAAGCCCGGTCGAGCATTCGCGCGAATATTTCGATCTGCGCAGCGCGGCGATCGCCGAGGGCCGGGCGGCGCTTGACCGGCTGATGGCTGAATTGAAGTTCTGAGGCGGCGCTGGCGCGGCCGTCATGCGCGGGCGCCTGTCGTCGGGCTTGGGGCTTGACCCGAGGATGCCCCGCGCAGCCATCAGATGAATGACCAGCCTGAGATGCTTGTCGAGCCTCGGCAAAAACGCCGATGGCCGGGACATGCCCGGCCATCACGAGAGTTGAAATCGGCTGCGCCCGAAGTTCTGGCGTCTTACTCCGGCAGCCACGTCTCCAGCTTTTCGCAGTCCGCAGCGTTCGTATAGGGACACGCAATGGTCCCGTGCAGCGGGGCCGCCGTCATTTGCCCGGCGCTCGCGCCGGTCACGCTGCCGGTCGTCGCCTGAGCGCTAGCCGCCGCGTGCGTGTGCACCGTGCGGGCGACTGCCACCGAGGCAATCAAGGCCACCGCAACCACGGCCGCCGAAAGAAATTTGGTTTTGCGCGCTATCATTGGAGGTCTCCTGATTCTGTCGTCGATTGAGGGCGTACATAGCCTGCATATTGCGGCGCACAATAGGCCGTAGCATCACATTTATTTGTAAGAGGTTAAGGAATATTGCGATGCATCACTTTGGCTTATGGAACGCATCGTTTGCGCTGCTGGTCGAAGGGCGCCGCGCCAAATCGGGAGTGGGTCAGTTTGATCGAAAATAGGTGTACTATCCTATTTTCAGGCCTAGCGACTGTCGTGAACTGAGACTATCGTTTACGGCATGGGCAAATCTCCGCGCGTCACCTTTCATCCCAAGCGAATTGCAGAGGGCGACTGGCAAATCGAGGCTCATTACCCCGGTGCAGAAATTCGATATGTCACCGGCTTCAAAGATAAATCTGCAATCGACGAATGGCTGGCGGGCGACGGCAAAATTAAATGGCTCCGATCTCAGGGCTACGCAAAATAAGCAGCCAGCGCAAACGCCCTCGCGATCCCTCCCAACCGGCTTCATGGATTGCCGGGTCATCCTCGGGTCAGGAGCCCGAGGACAGGCGCCCGGCAATGACGGCGGAGACGCGGGGCGCGCGCGCCTACTCGCCTTCTTTCTCGCCGCCGTCTTTGCCGCCGCCAAGCTGCTTGAGCTTGGCGAATACGGCGGAGACGTCCATCTCGGCCGCGGGTTTGTCCTGCGCGGCTTGCGCGGCGGCGGCCTCTTCGGCCTCCTTGCGCGCGGTGGTCTCGGCGGCGGGCAGAAGCGTCGCGCCGGTTTCGGCCGGCGCCGGCTTTTCCTTGTTGGCGCGATTGACTTCGAAATCGAGGTCGATCTGCGAGGCAAGCCCGAGCGTCACCGGGTCCATGGGCGCGAGCGCGGCCGCGTTCCAGTGGGTGCGGTCGCGGATCGCCGCGATGGTCGACTTGGTGGTGCCGACCAGCCGCATGATCGCGCTGTCCTTGAGCTCGGGATGATTGCGCACCAGCCACAAAATGGCGTTCGGCCGGTCCTGGCGGCGCGATACCGGCGTGTAGCGCGGGCCCTTCTTGCCGCTGCGCTCGGGCTGGGGAACGGACACCTTCTGGTCGGCGAGTTGCAGATGCAAGTCGTGATTGGCTTCGGCCTGCGTGATCTGCTCGCGGGTCAGTTGCCCGGTCTGGATCGGGTCGAGGCCCTTGATGCCTTGCGCGGCGTCGCCGTCGGCAATCGCCTTCACCTCGAGCGGGTGCAGCTTGCAGAACTCGGCGATCTGGTCGAACGTCAGCGCGGTATTGTCCAAAAGCCAGACCGCGGTCGCTTTGGGCATCAGGGGTGCGGCGCTCGCCATGGCAAATCTCCTCCCAGGCTTCGCCCGCCCGTTCGGGCGAAGCAATAGATCATCGGTGATGATCGAAAGTGGCCGGAATATAGGGGCTGGCCCGGGTTCCTGCAATGGTTCCGGCTTGACAGGATTGGCGGCCCAGCCCATGTCGGGTCATTAAATGCGCGAAAAAATAGCGCGAATTCAGGAACAATAGATGACCGGAAACCCGCCAAAACCCGTCCTGAGCGTGTTGCTGTGCTCGCCGCGCGGCTTCTGCGCCGGCGTGGTGCGCGCCATCGAATCGGTGGAGCGGGCGCTCGCCATCTATGGGGCCCCGGTCTATGTCCGCCACGAGATCGTCCATAACCGCTATGTGGTCGAGAGCCTGAAGAAAAAGGGCGCCATTTTCGTCGAGGAGCTGGCCGAAATCCCGCAAACCGACGCGCCGGTCATCTTCTCGGCCCATGGCGTGGCGCGCTCCATCCCCGAGGAAGCCGCGCGCCGCAATATGTTCACGCTCGACGCCACCTGCCCGCTGGTCACCAAGGTGCACCGCGAGGCCGAGATCCATTACCGGCGCGGCCGCGAGATCGTGCTGATCGGGCATGCCGGCCATCCCGAGGTCATCGGCACGATGGGGCAACTGCCGCCCGGCTCGATCACGCTGGTCGAGTCCATGACCGACGCCGGGGAATTCACGCCGCGCGACGCCGGCAATCTCGCTTATGTCACGCAGACCACGCTGTCGGTCGAGGACACCGCGGCCATCGTCGAGGTGCTCAAGCGCCGCTTCCCGGAGATCGTCGGGCCGCACAAGGAAGACATCTGCTACGCCACCACCAACCGGCAGGAAGCGGTGCGGCGCGTGGCGCCCATCGTCGACGCCATGGTCGTGGTCGGCGCGCCCAATTCGTCGAACTCGCAGCGGCTGAAGGAAGTGGCCGAGCGCTCCGGCTGTCCGCGCGCCGCGCTGGTGCAGCGCGCCGCCGATATCGATTGGAAGATGTTCGAAGGCGTCAAGACGCTCGGCGTCACCGCCGGCGCCTCCGCGCCGGAAGTGCTGGTCGAGGAAGTGCTCGGCGCCTTCGCCGAACGTTACGTCTTGGACATCGAGACCGTCTCCGCCGCCGAGGAGGGGATGTTCTTCCCGCTGCCCCGCCCGCTGCGCGAGGAGCAGGCGGCGGAGTGACGCTGTCATGGCCGTCTATACCGACGTCCCGGCGGACGATCTCAGTGAGTTTCTCAGCCGTTACGACATCGGCGAGCTGCTCGCCTACAAGGGCATCGCCGAGGGCGTGGAGAATTCCAACTTCCTGCTGCACACCTCGGCCGGCAATTTCATCCTCACGCTGTACGAGAAGCGCGTGGCGGAGCAGGACCTGCCGTTCTTCCTGGCGCTGATGGAGCATCTGGCCGCGCGCGGCATCACCTGTCCGCAGCCGGTGAAGAACAAAAAAGGCGGCATGCTCGGCAGGCTCGCCGGCCGCCCCGCCGCGATCGTGACCTTTCTCGACGGCCTCTGGATCCGCCGCCCCACCCCCGCCCACTGCGCCGCGGTCGGCGAGGCGCTCGCCCGCCTGCATCTTGCCGGCAAAGATTTTCCCATGAAGCGCGCCAACGCGCTGGGCATGGCGAGCTGGCGGCCGCTCTACGAGCAGGCCAAAGCCCGCGGCGACAGCGTGCGCGACGGCCTCTGCGCGGAAATCGCCAAAGAACTCGACGCGCTGGAAAAGGCTTGGCCGCGCGATCTGCCGCAGGGCGTGATCCATGCCGATCTGTTTCCCGACAACGTGTTCTTCCTCGGCGAGGCGCTGTCGGGGCTGATCGATTTCTATTTCGCCTGCACCGACACGCTCGCCTTCGACGTGGCGATCTGTCTCAATGCCTGGTGCTTCGAACCCGATCATTCCTACAACGTCACCAAGGGCAGGGCTTTGCTCAATGCCTATGGCAAGGCGCGCGCAATGTCCGCGGACGAACGCGCGGCGCTCCCCGTTCTGGCGCGCGGCGCGGCCATGCGTTTCCTGCTGACACGGCTGGTCGATTGGCTGGCGGTGCCGGACGGCGCGCTGGTTCGGCCGAAGGATCCGCTGGAATATTACCGCAAGCTGCGTTTCCACCAATCGGTCAAGAGCGCGCAGCGACTACGGTTTCGATCATGAGCGAGCAGCGCGTCACCATCCACACCGACGGCGCCTGCTCGGGCAATCCGGGGCCGGGCGGCTGGGGCGCGATTTTGAGCTTCGGCGACCATGCCAAAGAGCTCATGGGCGGCGAGCCGCACACCACCAATAACCGCATGGAGCTGACCGCGGCGATTTCGGCGCTGGAGGCGCTCAAGCGTCCCTGCTCGGTCGATCTGCACACCGACAGCGAATACGTCAAGAACGGCATCACCGGCTGGATCAACGGCTGGAAGCGCAACGGCTGGCGCACCGCCGACAAGAAGCCGGTGAAGAATGTCGATCTGTGGAAGCGGCTCGATGAAGCGCTCAAGCAGCATCAAGTGCGCTGGCACTGGGTGAAAGGCCACGCCGGCCATGCGCTCAACGAGCGCGCCGACGAATTGGCCCGCGAGGGCGTCATCGCCGCCCGCGCCGGCGCCAAAGGCGCGATGAAAGCGAATAGTCATTCCGGGCGCGCAGGCGACCGTAGAAACGGTGTCTATCGGACGCACGGTCGCCCGGAATGACAGAAATTAAATCTGCGCCAGCAGCGCCTGCCCGCCGGAAATGTCGCACTTGCCGGGCGCGTCTTCGATATTGAGCTTCTTCACCACGCCGTCGTCGACCAGCATCGAATAGCGCTTGGAGCGAACGCCCAGCCCGTTGCCGGAGCCGTCGAAATCCATGCCGATCGCCTTGGCGAATTCGCCGTTGCCGTCGGCCAGGAAATCGATCTTGCCTTCGGCGCCGGTCGCCTTCTTCCAGGCTTCCATCACGAAAGCGT
The DNA here is from genome assembly GCA_963742375.1 of uncultured Alphaproteobacteria bacterium. GTDB lineage: Bacteria > Pseudomonadota > Alphaproteobacteria > Rhizobiales > Xanthobacteraceae > Pseudolabrys. The sequence continues at coordinate 606,594 of CAVULP010000002.1, read as the reverse complement.
CGTTGACGCCGGTCACCGCGATGGTGTCGACGCCCTTGGCCTTGAACGCGGCGGCGTTGCTGAGAAAGCTCGGAATGTGCAGGTTGTTGCAGGTGGGCGTGAACGCGCCGGGCACCGCGAACAGGGCGACCTTCTTGCCCTTGAAGACGTCATCGGTGGTCTTCGGCTTGTTGGGCCCTTCCGCGGTCATCACGCGGAACGTTGCGTTGGGCAATTTATCGCCGACCTTGATGGGCATGGGGCTGTCCTCTCGCGTTGTTATGTGTTTCTCGGCCCGCGCAAAATAGCGCAAGCTGCGGATTAGTCGAGATGGCTGGCGACCTCGATGGCGCGGGCGCCCTCGACGATCGTGAAGGTCAAGTCGAAATGGCCTTTCGGATCGACCCCGGGCGGCAAGCCGTCGAGCTCGAAGCCGAATTGGCGGTGGCCGGCGGGCGCGCCCGGCGCGGGCTTGGGGATGGGCAATGCCCACTCCGGCGTCGGGCCTTCGACGAAGATTTCGACCGGCGCGCCGCCCGGCGCCTTGAGATCGACCATGACGAGGGGCTTGGCCGCGTTGTTGACGCGGCGCACGCTCAGGCCCGCTTGCGCGGCCGACATCTTTTGCGGCACGCGCGCCTCGGCCGCGTCAAGGATCGCGTCCTGCGCGCTGGCGCCGGACGCAAGCGTCAACGCGGCGTTGCCTTCGGCCGGCACGCACAGCTTCTCGCAGATCGCGTAGTCGAGCTTGAGATGCAGCGTGACCGGCTTGCCCGGCTGCTTGGGCGTCACCTGCAATGGAAAGGTCACGGCGTCCTTGTAGCCGAGCGCGTTGCCGGCTTCGTCGGTGAACAGATGCGGCGCCGGATAAAGAACCGTGACGTGCCCGAGATTTTCGGAGCCCGAGAAATCGAAGCGCGGCGGCACGCCGGAATCGCCCGGATAGCGCCAATAGGTCTTCCAGCCCGGCTGCAACTTGATCTCGATGCCGGCGCGCAAGCTGGCCGCGCCCGCCTTGTTGGCGCCGGCGATCAGGCGGAAGGCCGAATGGCTGTCCTCGGTCCAGGGCGAAGCGTCGGCCGCGTGCGCCGGAGCGGCGAACATTGCAAAAACGCTACAGGCGGCGGCGACGCCCCAGACGATTCGACCGATGACTCTCATGACGCCCGATCTAGATGGAAAAGCGGTGCCGCGCCACTGAATTCATTGTGAGCAGCGATTGACCAAGATCAAAGCACTCCGGCCATTTCGCCACAATTTGCTGGTTGAATCATGACAGTGGGCGGCTGAACTTTCTGCAGCTTGCGTCGTTTGCAAAGGCGGACCGATTGGGTAACCTTTCGTCATGAAGCTTCCCCGCAAAGCCTCCGCGTCGGCCTCAGCGTCGGCGTCCGCGCGCGGCTATCTCGACGGCCAGATGCTGATCGCGATGCCGGCGATGAACGACGAGCGCTTCGCGCGCACCGTGATCTATGTCTGCGCGCATTCGAGCGAAGGCGCCATGGGCATCGTCGTCAACCAGCCGGCCGGCAACATCAAATTTCCCGATCTGCTGGTGCAGCTCGAAGTGATCCCGGCGAGCGAGCGCATCGAGCTGCCGGCGCAGGCGGAAGACGTCAAAGTGCTCAAGGGCGGCCCGGTGGAGACCGGCCGCGGCTTCGTGCTGCATTCGGCCGACTTCTTCATCGAGAACTCGACGCTGCCGATCGACGAGGGCATCTGCCTCACCGCCACGCTCGACATCCTCAAGGCGATCGCGCGCGGCAACGGGCCGGCGAGCGCCATCCTCGCGCTCGGCTATGCCGGCTGGGCGCCCGGCCAGCTCGAACATGAAATCCAGGAGAACGGCTGGCTGCATTGCGCCGCCGATCCGGAACTGATCTTCGGCGCCGACATCGACGGCAAATACGACAAGGCGCTGCGCAAGATCGGCATCGATCTCGGCATGCTGTCGAGCGAAGCCGGCCACGCCTGAAGTCGTCTGAATCGCGATACTTGCGCGTCTTCTCAGCTGCGCAGCTTCCGAGCCGTGCTCGCGCGCTTGAGCAGGCTGCGGTGCGCGGCCTCCGCGCTCATCGGCTCGCCGAAGGCGAAGCCCTGCGCGTATTCGCAGCCGAGCTGGTAGAGCTCGACCGCGTCGGAGTCGGTCTCGGCGCCCTCCGCCACCACCTCCATGCCGAGATCGTGCGCGAGCGCGATGATCGAGCGCAGGATCACCGGCCGCGTGCCGCGCGCGGTGGTGCGCACGAAGGACTGGTCGATCTTGATGGTGTCGAACGGGAAGCGCTGCAGATAGGCGAGCGAGGAATGGCCGGTGCCGAAATCGTCGAGCGAGAGGCCGGCGCCGAGCTCGCTGATGCGGGTGAGCATCTGCGCGGCGTGCTCGGGATTTTCCATCACCAGCGATTCGGTGAGCTCCAGCTTGAGCGTGCCGCGCGCCAGCGCCGAGCGCGCCAGCACGCTGCGCAGATCCTGGATCAGGTCGTGGCGCAGCAATTGCCGCGACGACACGTTGACGCTGGCGAAGATCGGCTCGCGCCCGCGATTGGCGGCCTGCCAGATGGCGAGCTGGCGCGCGGTGCGCTCGAGCACGAACAGGCCGAGATCGACGATCAGGCCGATCTCCTCGGCGATCGAGATGAATTCGGCCGGCGACAGGCGGCCCATCTTGGGATGATCCCAGCGCGCCAGCGCCTCGAAGCCGGCGATCGAGCGATCCTCCAGCCGCACGATCGGCTGGTAGAGGATCGTGATCTCCTCGCGCTCGAGCGCGCGGCGCAATTCCGATTCGAGCGTCAGCCGGTCGGTCTTGCGCGCGCGCATCGCCGGCTTGAACACCTCGATGCGGTCGCCGCCGATGCGCTTGGCGTGATACATCGCGAGCTCGGCGTCCTTGAGCACCTCCTCGGTGCGGTGCGGCTGGCCGTCGGCGAGCGCGAGCCCGATCGAGGCGGTGAGGAAGATTTCGCGGTCGTTGAAGGTGATCGGCGCGCGCAAGGTCCGGCGCAACGTCTCGGCGAAGGCGATGATGCGCGCCGGCTCCGTCTCCGACAGCAGGATCAGCGCGAACTGGTCGCCGGACAGCCGCGCCAGCGTGTCCTGCGGCTTGAGCAGCCGGCCAAGCCGGCGCGCGAGCGTCAGCAGGATCGAATCGCCGACCGCGATGCCGACCGAATCGTTGACCTGCTTGAAGCGGTCGAGATCGATCACCATGACCGACGGGCCTGATCTGCGGATCGGACCTGGGCGAAGGCGAAGGCCGCTTCCAGGCGGTCGAGGAACAGTTCGCGGTTGGGCAGGCCGGTGAGATTGTCGTGCACCGCGTCGTGCAGCAGCCGCTCCTCGGCGTTCTTGAACTCGGTGACGTCGGTGAGCGTGCCGACCAGCCGCACCACCTCGCCGTCCGAGCCGACCACCGGCCGCGCCTTCAGCGTGAACCAGAGATAATGGCCGTCGGCGGCGCGCAGGCGGAAATCCTGCATCAGGCGGCCGCGCCGCTGCTCCAGCACGCTGTCGAGCGCGGCGCGGAAGCGGTCGCGGTCGAGCGGATGCAGCACGTCGAGCCAGCGTGCGGCCGAGCCTTCCAGCGCGCCGCGCTTGAGGCCGAGCATGTGCTCGGTTTCCGGGCTGGTGTAGACCTTGTCGGCGGAGACGTCCCAGTCCCAGATCATGTCGCCGGCGCCGGTCAGCGCCAGCGCGCGCCGCTCGACGTCGGACACGATGCCGTGGGTGATGCCGCCGGCGAAGGCGTGCTGCATCACCGTGAAGCCGATCAGCATCACGATCAGCACCAGGCCGCCGAGCAGCGCCGGGCCGATGATGTCGTTGGTGACGACGCCGGCGACGGCGAGGCCGGCGCCGACCGTCCAGACCACCAGCAGGAGCCAGGTCGGGATCAGCAGCACCGCGCGGTCGAAGCCGTGGGTCGAGAGATAGATCACCAGCGCGAAGCCCGAACACCGCGATGCGCGACCAGCGACATGCGCGCGATGCCGGAGGCGACCGCCGGATCGAACAGCGCGACGCCGATCAGCGCGGCGAGCGCGGCGAGCCAGGCGATGGTGATGTGCGCGTAGCGCACGTGCCAGCGGATGAGATTGAGATAGGCGAACAGGAACACCAGCAGCGTCGCCGCCAGGATCGCCTCGCCGGAGGCGCGCCAGATGCGCTCGGCGCCGGCCGACATGTCGAACACCTTGCCCCAGAAGCCGAAGTCGATGCCGATATAGACCAGCACCGCCCAGCCGAGCGCGGCGGCGGCCGGGAACATGATCGAGCCCTTGACCACGAACAGGATGGTGAGGAACAGCGCCAGCAGGCCGGCGATGCCGATGACGATGCCGTAGTAGAGCGTGAAGCTGTTGACCTTGTCCTTGTAGGCGTCCGGCTCCCACAGATAGATCTGCGGCAGCTTGTCGGTGCGCAGCTCGGCGACGAAGGTGATGACGGTGCCGGGATCGAGCGTGATGCGGAAGATGTCGGCGGTCGTGCTGTCCTGCCGCTGCGGGCCGGTCGCCGATGACGGCGTGATGGTGACGACGCGCGACAGGCCGAGGTCGGGCCAGAACAGGCCGGAGCCGACCATGCGGTAATGCGGCACGACGATCAGCCGGTCGATCTGCTCGTCGCCGAATTATTGGCGAGCGCGAACACCGCCCAGTTGGTGTTGCGCTCGCGCGCGCGCACCTCGATGCGGCGCACGATGCCGTCGGGCCCGGGCGCGGTCGAGACCTGGATGCGGTCGGTCTCGGTTTTCATGAGCTCGGCGGCGGCGGTGAGATCGATGGCCGAGGCGTCGAGGCGCACGTTGACGGCTTCGACCGCGCGCGCAGGCGGCGCCGCGATTGCGAGCATCAGCACAACAACAGCGGCCGTCAGCCAACGTGTCACGATCAAACCAGAACCCCCGGCCGCGCCGATCCGGCGCCCGAAACCTCAATCCTGCGCACGAATCAAGCCTGCGCACAATCAGGCCCGACATTGCGCCGATTTCGCGGCTCCTGCCGTGCAGAATATCAGTCGCGTCCTCAAACGGTTAGCACGATCTTGCCGATATGGGCGCTGCTTTCCATCAGCGCGTGGGCGCTTGCCGCCTCGCGCAAGCGGGAAGGTCTTGTAGATCACCGGCTTGACCTTGCCCGCGGCGATCAGCGGCAGCACGTGTTCCTCGATCGCCTTGGCGATCGCGCCCTTGTCGGCGACCGAGCGCGAGCGCAGCGTCGAGCCGGTGTGATGCAGGCGCTTGAGCATCATGCGGCGGAAATCGACGGTCGCCTTGGGGCCGCCCTGGAAGGCGATCTGCACGATGCGCCCCTCGACCGCCGCCGCCTCGTAATTGCGCTCGATGTAATCGCCGCCGACCATGTCGAGGATAAGCTCGGCGCCCTTGCCGTCGGTGGCCGCCTTGGTCGCGGCGACGAAGTCCTCGGTCTTATAGTTAATGGCGACGTCGGCGCCGAGCTTGCGGCAGGCCTCGCATTTCTCCGCCGAGCCGGCGGTGGTGATGACGCGCGCGCCGAACGCCTTGGCGAGCATGATCGCGGTGGTGCCGATGCCGGACGAGCCGCCATGCACCAGCAGCGTCTCGCCGGCTTTGAGGCGCGCCGCGCTCGAACACGTTGTGCCAGACGGTGAAGAAGGTTTCCGGGATGGCGGCCGCTTCGACCATCGAGAGCCCGGCGACCGGCAGCGCGTGGCTCTCGTGCGCGAGGCAGTATTCGGCATAGCCGCCGCCGACCACCAGCGCCATGACCTTGTCGCCGATCTTCCAGCGTTTCACGTCGGGGCCGAGCGCGACGACCTCGCCGGCGATCTCGAGGCCGGGAATGTCGGGCGCGCCCGGCGGCGGCGGATAGCTGCCCTGGCGCTGCATCACGTCGGGCCGGTTGACGCCGGCGGCCGCGACCTTCACCAGGATTTCGCCCTTGCCGGGCTGGGGCACCGGGCGCTCCTCCGGCACCAGCATCTCCGGCCCGCCGGGCGCCTTGATGCCGATCGCGGTCATGTGGGTCGGGATCTCGGCCATGGGGTCCTCGCGAATTCCGCTTGGGCGGACTGTTTAGGCGCGCCGTCCGGATGTGACAACCCGCATGAGCGGCGCTAGTTTCCGCCGGTCAGACGGAGACGCGCCATGGCGGCAATCGACGACGACGACCGACCGAAGAAGAAGATCGCGCACGAGATCGGGCAGGACCTGAGCCTGCTCTCGGTCGAGGAGCTGGCCGAGCGCGTGCGCTGTTGCATGACGAGATCGAGCGGCTGGAAGCCGACATGGCGGGCAAGCGCGCCAAACGCGCGGCCGCCGATCAGTTCTTCAAGAGGTAATTCGCGTGCCGCTCGCGGCGTTAGCAAAAAATCCCGCAATCGCCGCATTCCGGTAACGTGTCGTTAAGCTTTCTCGATCATTACTGGGCGCGTCCATCTTCATGGACATTGAGTGGCTCCTGTCCACTCTGTTTGACGCCTCCCTGTTATCAACTTCGAGCCGCCGGCAACGGCGGCTCTTTTTTTGTCCCATTTCGGGTCAGGTGCGAGCAAGGCCGCAAAATGCGCGGCCCGCTTAAGCTTGCCCGGCAACTATGTCGCAAGCTTCGCCTGGACAGGACGCGGCCGGCGCGCGATGCTTACCCATTGGTAAAGGGCGGGACGGCCCTGGGGTAACAGTGAGGCGTAGCGTTATGGCGGAGAAGTCCCGTTTCAGCGAAGCGGAGCCGGTGCAGTTCGGCGAGCGGCTCGCCAATATCGCAAGCCTTCGCAGATCTGTTCCGCGACGGCATGGCGCTGGTCGAAGAGACCGCGACCTATCTCGACGGTCCCGGCCGCGCCGAATCCAAGACAGCTCGCGCGCGCAGCCGCGCTCGCCTACGCCACCGAAAGCATGCGGCTGACCACGCGGCTGATGCAGCTTGCCTCCTGGCTGCTGCTGCATCGCGCGGTCAAGGAAGGCGAGATGTCGCTTGCCCAGGCCAACAAGGAAAAGACCAAGGTCAAGCTCTCGGCCGCCGACCATCACGATCCCGACAACATCGAATTGCTGCCCGAGAGGCTGCGCGAACTGATCGCGCGCTCGCAGAAGCTGCATGCGAAGGTGCGCCGGCTCGACGCCACCATCCACAATCCGCCCGCCGCCGAGCGGCCGCTCGCGATCAATCCGGTCGAGCGCCAGCTTGGCCTGCTGAAGGCGGCCTTCGGGGCGGAGAGCGTTTAAGTCCGCATCGGCCTCGCTGGAAACGAAAACCCCCGCGCAGGCGGGGGTTTTGCATTTTGGTGTCGAGGCCCGGCTTACTTCTTGTCGTCTTTCTTCTCTTCCTTCAGGAAGCCGGAGAACTTCTTCTGGAAGCGCGACAGGCGGCCGCCGCGGTCGATCAAATGCTGCTGGCCGCCGGTCCAGGCCGGGTGCGACTTCGGGTCGATGTCGAGATGCATGACATCGCCCTCCTTGCCCCAGGTGGAGCGGGTGGTGAATTCGGTGCCGTCGGTCATCACCACCTTGATGGTGTGATAGCCGGGATGGATGTCTTGCTTCATGGCCTTGTTCCGTGGCGCAAACGCCGCAATTGCATTGGATTTGGCGGCTCTATACAGGAGGCGGGCGGGGGCGGCAAGACGGCGCCGAAGTGGGAATAGTTGCAATGAATAAACAGGAATTCCGGGCTGCCGGGTCGCTCGCGGCAGTCTTCTCCGTCAGGCTGCTCGGCCTGTTCATGATCTACCCGGTGTTTGCGGCCTATGCCGGGAACCTGTCGGGCGCCAGCCCCTATCTGATCGGGGAGGCGCTGGGCATCTACGGCCTCACGCAGGGGCTGCTGCAGATTCCCTTCGGCCTCTTGTCCGACAAGGTCGGACGCAAGACCATGATCGTCTTCGGGCTCCTGCTGTTTGCGGCCGGCAGCGCGGTGGCGGCGCTCTCCACCTCGATCGGCGGCGTCATCATCGGCCGCGCGCTGCAGGGCTCGGGCGCCGTCGGCTCGGTGATCCTGGCGCTGGTGGCCGATCTCACTTCGGAGGAAAACCGCACCAAGGCGATGGCCATGGTCGGCATCACCATCGGCGGCTCGTTCATGGTCGCGCTGGTGGCCGGCCCGATCGCCGCGAATTTCATCGGCGTTGCCGGCATCTTCTGGCTGATGGTGGGGCTCGCCATGGTGGGCATTGCGATCACCGAATTTGTCGTGCCGAGCCCGCGCCGACTGAGCGTGCATCGCGATGCCGAGACCGTGCCGGCAATGATGGGCGCGGTCTTGCGCAACACGGAGCTGTTGCGCCTCGACTTCGGCATTTTCGCATTGCACGCGATGTTGACGGCGAGCTTCCTGGTGGTGCCCGGCCTGTTGCGCGCCACGCTCGATCTGTCGAACCATAACGATTGGATGGTCTATCTGCCGGTGCTCGTCGTGTCGGTCGCCGTGATGGTGCCGGCGATCATCGTGGCGGAGAAGCATCGCCGCATGAAGGGTGTGTTCGTGGCCGCGGTGGCGGGCCTGGTCGTCAGCCAGAGCATGCTCTATCTCGGCGCCGGCAATCTTTATGTCTTGCTCGCCGCGCTCATCGTCTTCTTCTCGGCCTTCAATGTGATGGAGGCGAGCCTGCCCTCGCTCATCACCAAGGCGGCGCCGCCGGCCGCCAAGGGCACGGCCATGGGGCTTTATTCGAGCGCGCAGTTTCTCGGCATCTTCGTCGGCGGCGCCGGCGGCGGCTGGGTGCATCAGCACGGCGGCACGGCCGGCGTCTTTGCGTTGACCGCGGCGCTGGCGCTCGCCTGGCTGCTGGCGGCGGCCACCATGGCGCAGCCGAGCTACCTGAGCACGCGGCTGCTGCCGATCGGCGACGGCAGCGATACCGAAACTCTCGCCGCGCGGCTGCGGCAGGTGCCGGGCGTGGCCGAGGCGGTGGTGATCGCCGAGGAGAAGCTCGCGTATCTGAAGGTCGATTCCAAAATTTTCGACGCGGCCATGGCGGCGCAACTCGCCGGCGCGCGCTAGCGCTTCGCCCGCCAGCTCATCTTGTTCACCGGCTTGCCCGACACCGGGTTCTTGTCCTCGCCGGCGTAAGCAAAGCCGTGCTTCTCGTAGAAGCGGATGGCGCGGGCGTTGTCCTTGTTGACCAGGAGATCGATGCCCTTGGGCGAGAGCCGCTTGGCCTCGTCGAGCAGCGCGAGCGCGACGCCCGCGCCCCAGGCTTCCGGCGCCACCACGATCTGGTCGAGATACATGCGTCTTGCGGATCGACGGTGACGAAGCCGATCAGCGCGCCCGCTTGCTCGGCCAGCACGATCGCCGCCACCGGCACCAGCTCCTTGCGCCAGCGCTCGCGCCACCATGCAACGCGCGCGGTGAAATCGATGCGCGGATAATGCTGCGTCCAGGTGCGCCGCCACAGCTCGATCGCCGCGTCCTCGTCGGCGGCGGTGTAGGGGCGCAAGGTGAAGGCTGGCGCGCTCACCGCTCCGTCAGCTTGAACTCGATGCGGCGGTTCTTGCGGTAGGCGTCCTCGGTGGTGGCGGTATCGATCGGCTGGAATTCGCCGAAGCCGGCCGCCACCAGCCGCTTGGGCATGACGCCCTTGCTGATGAGATATTGCACCACCGCGATGGCGCGCGCCGCCGACAGATCCCAGTTCGACTTGAACTGCCCGGCGGTGCCGGTCGGCCGCACGTCGGTGTGGCCGTCCACGCGCAGCACCCAGGGAATGTCGGCCGGGATTTGCCCTTCGAGCTGCGTGAGCGCGCTTGCCACTTTGTCGAGTTCGGCGCGGCCTTCCGGCTTCATCTCGGCCTTGCCGGTGTCGAAGAACACCTCCGACTGCAGCACGAAGCGGTCGCCGACGATGCGCATGTCGGGCCGGTTGCCGAGGATCTCGCGCAGCTTGCCGAAGAAGTCGGAGCGGTACTTGGTCAGTTCCTGCACCTTTTGCGCCAGCGCCAGGTTCAGCCGCTGGCCGAGATCGGCGATCCGGTTCTGCGATTCCTTGTTCTTCTGCTCGGAGGCGTCGAGCGCGGTCTCGATCGCCGCCAACTGGCGGCGCAGCGCGGCGATCTGCTGGTTGAGGATTTCGACTTGCGACAGCGCGCGTGGCGGAGATCTTCTTCTCGCCTTCGAGCTGGCCGGTGAGCGTCGTCGACCTTGCCTTGCGCGGCGGCGGCGCCGGCGCCGGCGCTGTCGGCTTGGCTCTTGAACTTGTCGCGGTCGCTTTCGGTGGTGGCGAGCGAGGCGCGCAAGGCGGCGAGCTGGTTTTCCAGATCGGCCTTGCCGGTCTTCTCCATCGACAACAGGCTGGTGAGCTGGGCGATCTGCGCGTTGAGCTGCTGCAGCGCGGTGTCCTTGCCGGCGACTTCCTGCTGCAGATAGAACTGCACCACGACGAACACGGTCAGAATGAAGATGATCGACAGGATCAGCGTCGACAGCGCGTCGACGAAGCCCGGCCAATAGTTCATGCCGGGTTCACTGCGGCGGGTGCGTGCGAGCGCCATGGGCTAACGGTTCACGTTCTCGCGCACCATGATCTCCAAGAGCCGCTTGATCTCGCGTTGCTGCTCGGCCTGGCTGTCGACCCAGTCGCGGATCATCTGCTGCTCGGTGCGCATGTGGTGCACCAGGCCCTGGATGGCCTCGGCCAAATTCGACATGGCGGCGGAGGCGGCCTTTGAGCCGCCGGCCTGGTCGACCGCCTCGCGCAGGCGCTCGATGGCGCCGCGCACTTCGCCGCCGCCGCCGGCGGCGACGATCGGCTCGGCCGTCTGGTCGTAGACCGTGGTGGAGAGCCAGTCTTCCAGCTCGGTATAGAAGCGGTTCTGCGCCTGGCTCGATTGCAGATCGAGGAAGCCGAGCACCAGCGAACCGGCGAGACCAAACAACGACGACGAGAACGAAATGCCCATGCCGCTGAGCGGGGCGGCGAGTCCCTCGCGCAGCGAGTCGAACATGCCAGCGGCGTCGCCCCCGGCCTTGAGGCCCTGGATCACGTCGCCGACCGAACTCACCGTCTCGATCAGGCCCCAGAAGGTGCCGAGCAGGCCGAGGAACACCAAGAGCCCGGTCATGTAGCGCGAAATGTCGCGCGCCTCGTCGAGGCGGGTGGCGATCGAGTCGAGGATGCCGCGCATCAACTGCCCGGAGATCGCCATGCGGCCGACGCGGCTGCCGAGGATCGCCGCCATCGGCGCCAGCAGCACCGGCGGCTTATCGACGGCAAGGCCGGGATCGGCGAGGCGGAAATTGTTGACCCAGGCGATTTCCGGATAGAGCCGGATCACCTGGCGCAGCGTCAGCACGATGCCGATGACCAGCACCGCGATGATCACCGAATTCAGTCCGGGATTGGCCATGAAGGCCACTTCGATCTGCTTGTGCAGCAGAAAGGCGACCAGCCCGCCGAGCACGACAAAGACCATCATCCGGAACAGGAAGATGCGGGGACTGGAGAGTTTGAGCGGATCGAGTTCTTTTGCCATGAGCTTAAAAGTTAATGCCGGCCTTTGGATTTGGCACGCAATATGGCACAGACCCAGGACAAGGAAAAAGCAATCTGCCGGAACCCTTAAAGGGTAAAGCGGCCGAATACGTTGAAATTGCGGTGCATCCGGGGGGACGGCTCAGGCCTTGCCCGCTTCCTTGAGCACGCGCAGGATTTCCTTCTGCATGTCCTCGTTGCCGGCGACGATTTGACCCTTGCCCAGCATGTCGTCGCCGCCGTCGCAATCGGAGACGAAGCCGCCGGCCTCGCGCACCAGAATTAACCCTGCCGCCATGTCCCAGGGCTTGAGGTCGCGTTCCCAATAGCCGTCGAGCCGCCCGGCCGCCACCCAGGCGAGATCGAGGGCGGCGGCGCCGAAGCGGCGCAGACCCGCCACCTGTTCGGCCATGGCGCCGGTTTCCTTGCTGCCGAGCGCGAGGTCGCCGCGGCCGCGGTGCGGCAGGCCGCAGGCGATCGACCGCATCGGCAAGCCGCTTGCGGGCGGCGACGCGGATGCGCCCTTCGTTGAGAAAGGCGCCCTTGCCGCGCTCGGCCATGAACATCTCGTCGGTGGCCGGATTGTAAACCAGGCCGGCGACCACCGTGCGTCTCGCGCTCGAGCGCAATCGAGATCGCGAATTGCGGGATGCCGTGCAGGAAATTGGTGGTGCCGTCGAGCGGATCGACGATCCAGCGATGCGACTTGTCGGCGCCCTCGCGCACGCCGCCCTCTTCGCCGAGAAAGCCGTAGCCGGGCCGCGCCTTGGACAACTCCTGAAAGAGCGTCTCCTCGGCGCGGCGGTCGGCGGCGGTGACGAAATTGGCCGGGCCCTTGAGCGAGACCTGCAGCTTCTCCAATTCGCCGAAATCGCGCTTGAGCGCGCGCGCGGCTTTGCGCGCGGCGGCGATCATGACGTTGAGCAGAGCGGAGCGGAGCATGGCGCGTGGGGTCTGCCCGCGCGCGGGCGTCAGGTCAAGAGTGCGGCGCGGCGGTCGAGAGCCACTTCTTGGCTTCGGTCTCGGCGGCGGCGCGCACGGCGGGCGTCTGCTTGGCGGCGTAGATGTCGATCTCGGGGTCGCTGGCGCCGGCCGCCTTGGAGACGATGTGCCACTTGATCGCCGCGGTCGGGTCGGCGGGCAGGCCGCGCCCGGCCATCAGGATGCGCGCCAGCCGGTTCTGCGCGATCGGGCTGCCGCGATGCGCGGCCTTCAGGAACAATTGCGCCGCGCCGGCTTCGTTCTTCGCCACGCCGGTGCCGTTGAACTCGGCGATGGCGTATTCGACCATGGCGTCGAGATTGCCGGCGACCGAGGCGAGCCCCATCAGGCGCATGGCCTGGCGCAGGTCCTTCGGCACGCCGCGCCCCTCTTTGTACATGGTGGCGAGCGCGTATTGCGCCTCCGGATTGCCGGCGTCGGCGGCGGAGCGGAACAGTTCGGCGGCGCGCTTGAAATCCTGCGGGAACTGCTGGCCCTGCAGATAGAGCAGGCCGAGATCGTATTCGGCGGCCGGATGGCCGAGCTTGGCCGCGTCGCTTAACAGGTGCGCGGCTTCGTCCGGATTGCGCGGGCCGGCGCGGCCCTCGAGATTGAACATGGCGAGCGCGAACATGGCGTTGCGGTCGCCGTGGCTGGCGGCGAGCTTGTACCAATCGGCCGCCTTGGCATCGTTGCGCCCAACGCCGAGCCCCTGCGCGTAGAGCTCGCCGAGCAAGGTCATCGCCGCCGGGTCGTTTTTCTGCGCGCGCTTGCTGGCCTCGGCGAGCGCGGTCATATAGTAGCCGCGCTGAAAGGCGCCGAAGGCAAGATCGGCATTGCCGTTCTCGGTTGCAGCGGGCGCGGGCGGCGGCGGCGCAGCCGTTTTTTTCGCCGGCTGCGCGGCGGCCGGCGCGCAGAGCGCGAGCGCGGTGAGCGCGATGACAATGCGCCGCGCCGAAATCATGCCGCGTCCTCCGGCAGGCGCAGCTGGCGGCCGGCTTGCGCGATGAGGCCGGCGGCGTCTTGCCAGAGCCAATCGCCGAGCGCGACGAAGTCGGCGCCGGCTTTTACCAGCGGCGCCACCTCCTCGAGCGCGCCGGCATAACCGACGCAAGGCAGTTCGAAGATTTCCGCCCACCAGGCGACGCGCTCCTCGACCGCGGCGAAGGATGGCCGCGCGCCGGCCGCGTCGGGCTCGCCGAACATGACGTAGTCGGCGCCGGCGTCGGCCGCGCTCATGGCGTCGTGGCGGGTCGCAAGCCCGCCGGCGCCCGCGATGCGCTCCGGCTTGAGGCCCTCGATCGCGTCATTGAGCGCCGCGGCGCCGCTGAGATGGGCCCCGTCGGCGCCTGCGCGCACGACCAGATCGGCATGGCCGTCGAGCAATAGCGCCGCGCCTGTGTCCTGCACGATCGGGCAAAGCGCCTTGGCGCGGTTGATCAGGCTGCGCTCGTCGCCGTCCGCCAGGCGCAGCAAAACGGCGGCGACGTCGCCGGCGCCAAGCGCCGCGGCCAGCTGCGCGGAAAATGCGTCCGCCTCCGCGATCGGCGGCGTGATCAGATAGAAGCGCGGCGCGGGCCGCGGGTCGGCGCGTTTCTCTTTGGCCATGGCATTCGCATGGTAGCGCAATCGGGCGGAAAATTGACAGATGCGGCGGTCAGTGTGTCGCGGCTTGGGCGCCCTTTGGCGCGAACAAAGCGAGTTCGCGCGTAACGTCGGCTATCGCGCTTTGCCAATCGCCGATCTGCGGCTGCCGGAACAGGCGCGCGCTCGGATACCAGGGGCTGTCGGCGCGCCCAGCTCATCCAGCGCCAGTCGCCGATGGCGGGCAGCAGGAGCCACAGCGGCTTGCCCATGGCCCCGGCCAGATGCGCGACCGCGGTATCGACCGCGATCACCAGATCGAGCGCGGCGATGGCCGCCGCGGTGTCGGCAAAATCGGCGAGCGCGCCGTCGAGGCGGGTGAGGGGGGCTTGGCGCGAGCGCCGCGCGGTCGGCCGCGCGGGGGTCCTTTTGCAGGCTGACGAAAGTGACGCCCGGCTGCGCCAGCAGCGGCGCAAGCCGCGCCAGGGGAATGCTGCGGTTGCGTGTCGTTCTTGATGCGTCGGCTTGCCCGACCAGACCAGGCCGACGCGCGGCGCCGGTCGTGCCGGCCAGACGCGCGCGCCATTTTTCCACGCGCTCGGCCGGCGCGTGCAAATACGGCACCGGCGCCGGAATGGTCGCGAGCGTGGTGCCGAAGGCGAGCGGCAAAGCTCATCAGCGGGCAATGCAGATCGAAGTTCGGCAGCGCATCGCCGCGCCGCAGGATCGCGGCCACGCCGTCGATGCGGATCAGCGGCCGCAGATCGTCGGGAATTTCCAGGATCACTTTGGCGCCCTTTGCCGCCACCATCGGCAGATAGCGAATGAACTGGATGCTGTCGCCGAAGCCCTGCTCGGCGTGCAGCAAAATGGTGCGCCCGCGCAGGTCCTCGCCGCGCCATTGCGGCTGCGCGAAATCGCGCGGCGTCATCTCGCTGTTGCTGCGCCGCCAGCGCCACTCGTAGCCTTGCCAGCCGCGCGCGAAATCGCCGAGCGACAGGCAGGCGAGGCCCTTGTTCCAGTGCGCCTCCGGCAGTTGCGGGTTGAGCGCGAGCGCGCGATCGAAGCTTGCAATCGCGTCCTGCGGCCGCGCCAGATAGCGCAGCGCATTGCCGCGGTTGACCAGCGCATCGACGAAGTCGGGCTTGAGCGCCAGCGCGCGCTCGTAGCCGGCGAGCGCCTCGGTGACGCGGTTGAGCTCGAGCGCGGCATTGCCGCGGTTGTTATGCGCCTCCGCGTAATCCGGCTTGAGCGCGAGCGCGCGGTCGAAGGCTGCGAGCGCGTCCTCGCGGCGGCCGCAGCTCGCGCAGCGCGTTGCCGCGGTTGTTGTGGACCGGCGCGGCGTCGGGCCGCAGCGACGCGGCGCTGTCGTAGTCGGCAAGCGCGGCCGCGAAGACTTCATCGCGTAATGCGCATTGCCGCGCGCGATCAGCGCGTCGGCGCTGGCCGGCATCAGCGCAAATGCGCGCTCGAAGCTCGCCAGCGCCTCGCGCGGCCGTCCCAGCCGCTGCAGCAGTTGCGCGCGATTGAGCAGCGCCGCCGCATAGTCGGGCCGCAGGGCGAGCGCTTCGCCGTAACTTGCCAGAGCCTCGTCGGTGCGGCCGAGCGCGGCCAGAGCATTGCCGCGATTGTAAAGCGCGGCATGCGCGCGGCGCCGCGCCGCGCCGCATTGGCGGCAAGCGCCGCGCCGATCAGCTTGAGCGCCTCGGCCGGCTTGCCGCGCTGCTGCATCAGCACGCCGCACAGATGCAGCGCGTCGAAGTGATCGGGCTGGGCGTCGAGAATCTGCCGGTAGAGCCGCTCGGCCTCGTCAAGCTCGCCGCGCTTGTGATGCGCGCGTCGCGCGCTGCAGCAGCGCGGCGGCGTCGGCTTGTGGCTCGGATGTTTTTTTCGGAGCGGCCATCGGGGCGTTGCGACAATGCGGGAGACGCAGACACGCAACGCTACCGAATCAGGAAACGAGACTACGCGGTGGCGAGCGCCGCCGTCAGCCCGGCATCGGCACCGGCCCCATGTCCTTGGGCACCTTGTAACCCTTCTGCACCGCCGGGCGCGCGGCGATGGTCTCGTACCAGCGCTTGACGTTGGGATACTGCTTCATGTCGATGGTCTGCCACTCGAAGCGCGAGATCCACGGCCAGATCGCGATGTCGGCGATGGAATAATCGTCGGCGACGAATTGCCGGCCGTCCAGCCGCGTGTTGAGCACCTTGTAGAGGCGGTGGCCTTCCTTCAGGTAGCGCTCCTCGGCGTAAGGCGCCTTGCCGGGATTGTATTTCACGAAGTGATGCACCTGGCCGAGCATGGGGCCGGGCCCGCCCATCTGCCACATCAGCCATTCGATCACGCGGTAGCGGCCTTCGCCCGACTTCGGCATCAGCTTTCCCGTCTTGTCGGCGAGATAGATCAGGATGGCGCCCGACTCCATCAGCGCGATGTTGCTGTCGCGGTCGACGATGGCCGGGATGCGGTTGTTGGGCGCCACCTTGAGGAAGTGCGGGGCGAACTGCTCGTCCTTGGAAATGTCGATGGCGTGCACGGTGTAGGGCAGGCCGAGCTCTTCCAGCGCGATGGAAACCTTGCGGCCGTTCGGCGTGGTCCAGGTGTAGAGATCGATCACGGGAGATGTCCTGTTGTTTGAAAAACTTTCGGCTGGGTCGTCTCTCCATCCTTGTGGCACAGGCGGAGCGATGCGCCGGCACAAGGCCGGGCATGACGCGGTTCATGTACCGAAATTGCCGCGCGCGTCACGCCGGCACACGGCGGTTTTGATCACGCCGCCTTTTTCTCCATGTCGGATTTCCACTGGCCCGAGCGCGGCGAGGCTGTTCATCTGGGCGCGATGCGAGAAGGCGCGTTGCGCGGCGGCGACGTTCTCCGGCTTGCCTTTCCAGGTGGTCTGCGGCGCGTGCTGCAGCGCGCGGCCGTAGGAGAAGGTGAGCTTCCACGGCAGGTTGCCGATTTTGTTCATGGCGTCGAGATGGGCGGTCGCCTCCTCGTCGCTTTGGCCGCCGGACAGGAAGGCGATGCCCGGCACCATCGCCGGCACGCAGATCTTCAGCACGGTCACCGTCTTCTCGGCGACTTCCTCGACCGAGGCTTTCTTCGCGCATTTCTTGCCGGCGATCACCATGTTCGGCTTGAGCACCATGCCTTCGAGCATGACATGGGCGTCGAACAATTCGTTGAACACGGTCTTGAGCACGCGCTCGGTCACCGCGAAGCAGCGGTCGATGTCGTGGTCGCCGTCCATCAGCACTTCCGGCTCGACGATCGGCACGATCTGCGCCGCCTGGCAGAGCGCGGCGTAGCGCGCCAGCGCATGCGCATTGGCCTTGATGCAGTTGTAGCTCGGGATGCCGGCGCCGATGTCGATCACCGCCCGCCATTTGGCGAAGCGCGCGCCCTGCTCGTAATATTTCGGCAGCCGGTCGGCCAGCCTGTCGAGGCCGACGGTGATCAACTCGCCGTGCGAGGCGGGCAGCGGCTTGGTGCCTTCGTCCACCTTGATGCCGGGAATGGCGCCGGCCTTCTTGATGACCTCGACCAGCGGCGTGCCGTCTTTGGCCTTCTGCCAGATGGTCTCGTCATAGAGGATGACGCCGGAAATGTGCTTCATGCCCTCGGCCGAGCGGAACATGAACTCGCGGTAGTCGCGGCGATTGTCTTCGGTGTTTTCGGTGCCGATGGCGTCGAAGCGCTTCTTGATGGTGCCGGTGGATTCGTCGGCCGCGAGAATGCCCTTGCCGGGCGCCACCATGGCCAGCGCCACTTTGTTCAATTCATCGAGATTCATCGGGTTCCCTCCATCGCATCCGTGCCCCGGGATGGCTTTCGCCGTCATTTCTGCCGCAACACCTCGACCCCCGGCAAGGGCTTGCCTTCCAGCCATTCCAGGAAGGCGCCGCCGGCGGTCGATACGTAAGTCAGCCGGTCGGCCACGCCCGCGGCATTGAGCGCCGCCACCGTGTCGCCGCCGCCCGCTACCGAGACAAGCTTGCCGGCGGCCGTGAGTTCCGCCGCCGCTTCCGCGACTTCGATCGGTGCCGGTGTCGAACGGCTCCATCTCGAAGGCGCCGAACGGGCCGTTCCACACCAGCGTCTTTGAGCGCGCCAGCACCGACACGACATATTCGACGCTGCGCGGGCCGATATCCAGGATGATGTCGTCGGCGCCGACTTTATCGACATCGACGACGCGCGAGGGCGCGTTGGCCTCGAATTTTTGCGCCACCACCACGTCGACCGGCAGCACGATCTCGCGCTTGGCGGCCTTGGCCTCGTCCATGATCTTGCGCGCGGTGTCGACGAGGTCAGCCTCGACCAGCGACTTGCCGACTTTCTTGCCTTGCGCCAGCAAGAAAGTATTGGCCATGGCGCCGCCGATGATCAGCGTATCGACTTTCTTGAGCAGATTGCCGAGCAAATCGAGCTTGGTGGAAATCTTGGCGCCGCCGACGATCGCCGCCAGCGGGTGCTCGGGATGTTCGAGCGCCTTGCCGAGCGCCTCGAGCTCGGCCTGCATGCTGGGCCCGGCATAGGCCGGCAGCACATGGCCGAGGCCCTCGGTCGAGGCGTGCGCGCGGTGCGCGGCGGAGAAGGCGTCGTTCACCCAGATGTCGCCGAGCTTGGCGAGCGCGGCGACGAAGGCGGGATCGTTCTTCTCCTCGCCGGCATGAAAGCGCGTGTTCTCCAGGCAGACGATGTCGCCTTGCTTCATCGCCGCGACCGCGCGCTCGGCGCTCTCGCCGATGCAGTCGTCGACGAATTTCACCGGCCGCTTGATGACATGGGCGACTTCGGCGGCGACCGGCTTGAGCGAGAATTTCGGGTCGCGGCCCTTGGGCCGGCCGAAATGCGACAGCAAGATGACCTTGCCGTCGGCATCGGCGATTTCGGTGATGGCGTGGGCGGCGCGCTCGATGCGGGTTGCGTCGGTGACCACGCCGTTCTCCACCGGCACGTTGAGATCGACGCGCAGCAGCACGCGCTTGCCCTTCACGTCGACGTGGTCGAGCGTTCGAAACGCGGTCATGGTCGGCTCGAAGCGTCCGGAAGTTAGAGCAGCTTCCCCATCGCCACGGCGGTGTCGGCCATGCGGTTGGAGAAGCCCCATTCGTTGTCGTACCAGGCCAGCACGCGCACCAGCGTGCCGTCCATGACCTTGGTCTGGTCCATGTGGAAGATCGACGAGTGCGGGTCGTGGTTGAAGTCGATCGAGACGTTGGGCTGCGTGGTGTAGCCGAGGATGCCCTTGAGCTGCTGTTCGGCGGCGCGCTTGATTGCCGCGTTGACCTCGTCCGTGGTGGTGGCGCGCTTGGCGACGAACTTGAAGTCGACCACCGAGACGTTCGGCATCGGCACGCGGATCGCCACGCCGTCGAGCTTGCCGTTGAGCTCGGGCAGCACCAGGCCGACGGCCTTGGCGGCGCCGTGTCGAGGTCGGGATCATGGACAATGCTGCGGCGCGCGCGCGGTAGAGATCCTTGTGCAAAGTGTCGAGCGTGGGCTGGTCGCCGGTATAGGCGTGGATCGTGGTCATGAAGCCCTTGTCGATGCCGATCGCGTCGTTGAGCACCTTGGCGACCGGCGCCAGGCAATTGGTGGTGCAGGAGGCGTTGGAGACCACTTTGTGGTCCTTGGTCAGCTTGTCGTGGTTGACGCCGTAGACCACGGTCAGGTCGGCGCCGTCGGCGGGCGCCGAGACCAGCACGCGCTTGGCGCCGGCGGTCAGATGCGTCGAGGCCTTGTCCTTGGCGGTGAAGATGCCGGTGCATTCGAGCGCGATATCGATGCCGAGATCCTTCCACGGCAGCGTGGTCGGGTCCTTGATGGCGGTGACCTTGATGGCGCCGTTGCCGACGCTGATGGTGTCGCCCTTGACGGTGACGGTGCCGGGGAAGCGGCCGTGCACGCTGTCGAAGCGCAGCAGATGCGCATTGGTCTCGACCGGGCCGAGATCGTTGATGCCGACCACTTCGATGTCGGTGCGCCCGGCCTCGGCGATGGCGCGCAAGACGTTGCGGCCGATGCGGCCGAACCCGTTGATGGCTACGCGAACTGTCATTGATGTCGCTCCCGGCTCGTTCAAGCTGTCTCACTGCGTGTCTTGGCCGAAATGGACCACGACGCGTATTGATACAAATCAACTTTTCGCAAGCTTGCGCTGCGCGGCATCGGCGACGGCCTCTGCGGTAATGCCGAATTTCTTGTAAAGTTCCTTGTAGGGCGCGCTGGCGCCGAACGAATTCATGCCGACGAAGACGCCGTCGGAACCGATGATGGCGTCCCAGCCCTGGCGCACGGCGGCTTCCACGCCGACATTGACGGATGCCTTGCCGATGACGGCGCGGCGCGCGGCCTCCGGCTGTTGCAGGAACAACTCGAAGCACGGCACCGAAACGACGCGGGCCGCGATGCCTGCGCTGAGCCAGCAGCTTGGCGGCGTCGACGGCGATTGCAACCTCCGAGCCGGTGGCGAAAATCGAAACATCGGCGGCGCCGTCGGGGCCGGCGATTTCATAGGCGCCCTGCGCGCAGATGTTGTCGGTGTCGACGCGGTTGCGCAGCTGCGGCAAGTTCTGGCGCGTGAGCGCCAGCACGCTCGGGCGGTTCTTGTTCTCGAGCGCGAGCTGCCAGCATTCCACCGTCTCGACCGCGTCGGCCGGCCGGAACACCAGCAGATTCGGGATCGCGCGCAGCGCCGCCAGATGCTCGACCGGCTGATGCGTCGGGCCGTCCTCGCCGAGGCCGATGGAGTCGTGCGTCATCACGTGGATGACGCGAATGCCCATCAGCGCGGCCAGGCGAATGGCCGGGCGGCAGTAATCGGAGAACACCAGGAAGGTGCCGCTGTAGGGAATAATGCCGCCATGCAGCGCCATGCCGTTCATGGCCGCCGCCATGCCGTGCTCGCGCACGCCGAAATGGATGAAGCGGCCGGAGAAATCGGCGGCGGTGATCGCCTTCATCGATTTGGTGCGCGTGTTGTTGGAGCCGGTGAGGTCGGCCGAGCCGCCGATCATCTCCGGCACCGCCGGCACCAGCGCTTCCAGCGCGAATTCGGAGGCCGAGCGGGTGGCGATGTCTTTCGGCGTTGACGGCGAGCGACTGCTTGAGCGCGGCAACCGCGCCGGCGAGCGCCTTCGCCGGCAAGTCGCCGCGCATGCGGCGCTCGAATTCGGCGCGTTGGGCGGCATCGAGCGCGGCCAGGCGCTTGTTCCAGTCGGCGTGCGCCGGCTTGCCGCGCTGCCCGGCCGCGCGCCACTGGCCAAGCACATCGGCCGGCACCTCGAACGGCGCGTGCGTCCCAGGCGAGATTGTCGCGCGCGCCCTTGATCTCGTCGGCGCCCAAGGGCGAGCCGTGCGCGGAGGCCTTGCCGGCCTTGGTCGGCGCGCCGTAGCCGATCTGCGTCTTGCAGGCGATCAGCACCGGCTTGTCGGCGCTTTGCGCCTTCTCCAGCGCGGCGGCAATCGCCGCAGGATCGTGGCCGTCGATGCGCGCGGCCGACCAGCCGGCGGCCTCGAAGCGCTTGACCTGATCGACCGAGTCCGAAAGCGACAGCGCGCCGTCGATCGAAATGCCGTTGTCGTCGAACAGCACGATCAATTTGTTGAGCTTGAGATGGCCGGCGAGCGCGATGGCCTCGTGGCTGATGCCTTCCATCAGGTCGCCGTCGGAGCAGATGACATAAGTCTTGTGGTTGACCACGTCGCCGAACACGGCGGCGAGATGCCGCTCGGCAATCGCCATGCCGACCGCGTTGGCGAGGCCCTTGCCCGAGCGGGCCGGTGGTGGTCTCGACGCCGGGCGTGTGGCCGTATTCCGGATGACCGGCCGTGATCGAGCCGAGCTGGCGGAAGCGCTTGATCTCCTCGAGCGTCATCGCCGGAGTAGCCGGTGAGATAGAGCAGCGCGTAGATCAGCATCGAGCCGTGGCCGGCCGAGAGCACGAAGCGGTCGCGGTCGGGCCAGGCCGGATCGGCCGGATCGAATTTCAGGAACTGCGTGAACAGCACGGTGGCGACGTCGGCCATGCCCATGGGCATGCCGGGATGGCCGGATTTGGCCTGCTCGACCGCGTCCATCGCCAGCGCGCGGATGGCATTGGCCATGCGTCGCAGTGAGGGCGGAACCCGCAGCTTCCTGCCCGCGGCGGCCCGAGGACACCGCGGCTGCCGTCGAAGAAGCGTTTGCGCTCATGGAAAAGGCCTGTTTGCGTGGGTGGATAGCATGTGCCGCCCTTGAGTCAATGTGAGCGCCGGGCGGCATGCGGGCCATGCACAGGCCGTCGAAAACATCGGGGTAAATCTCCGCGCGAGCGTTGACGGGCGGATCGCGCGGCACGTAAGGTTCTTGCCCTAAACATCTGCCACCGCAAGGTTTTTCAAGCGATGCGGAGCGCGGCGATGAGCGACCAAAGCGCAAATCCGAGCGCAAATCAAAGCGCAATCGACGGGGCTGTGAAGCGGCTGGCGCTGGCGCTCGACGCGCTCGATGCCGCGGTCGAGCGGCGGCGCGAAGCCGACCGCAGCGAAGAGGCGCTCGGCGCACAAGTGCAGGCGCTCGGCGTCGACCGCACGCGGCTGGCGGCCGCGCTCGACGGCGAGACCGCGCGCTCGCGCCGGCTCGAAGTCGACCAACCGCGAAATCGCCGGCCGGCTGGACGCGGCCATGACCTCGATCCAGTCGGTGCTGGATGGAAACGAGTGACCTCATGGCACAAGTGAACGCCACCATTGCCGGCCGCAGTTTCCGCCTCGCTTGCGAGGACGGGCAGGAGGACCATCTGCTGCTGCTCGCCAAGGACATGGACGAGCGCATCGGGCAATTGCGCGCCAAGTTCGGCGAGATCGGCGATACCCGGCTGACCGTGATGGCGGCGCTGATGGTGGCCGACGAATTGGCGGAAACGGCGCGCCGCCTGCGCCGGCTGGAGGAGGAAACCGCCGCCTTGCAGGACGCCCGCGTGGTCTCCGCCGACCGCGCCAAGGCGGCCTCCGCCGCCGTGGTCAATGCCTTCAATTCGGCGGCCGAGCGGCTGGAAGGCATCACCAAGAAGCTCAACGCCACGCTCGGCAATGGCGTGGCGATGGGGTGATTGGCGCCAGTGGCGCTTGCCTCGCATAACCACTACATTCGAATCGCGGGGCTGCGGGGCGCGACGGAGTTACATTCCCCGGGGCCTTACGATCCTAACGGGAGCTGTCCCTGGCCGGGCTCGTGGGCTCGGTCATATGGCGCCCACCTACTTATGTAGGTTCCCGGGATCACACTCCGACGGCCTTTGCGGCTCCGCACTCTTAATTTCTGATGCCGGACACAACATCCCGAAAAGCTGAATTGCGGCCGAGGCGCTTGGCCAGCGCGACGCGCTGCCGCCGGAGATGCGCGCGGCTGCCGCCGAGGCAATTGCCGCGCGCGCGTTTCCGGTTGCGGTCACGCCGGCACGATCGTCTCCGGCTTCATGCCGCTGAAGAGCGAAATCAATCCGCGTCCCGCTGCTGCGCAAGCTCGCCGGCGCGGGCGCCAAGCTCGCGCTGCCGGCGATTGCCGGGCGCGGCCAGCCGCTCATCATGCGCGCCTACAGCTTCGGCGACGAACTCGCACGCGGGCAATGGGGCATCCGCGAGCCGAAACCTGAGGCTCCCGAGGTCGCGCCCGACATTTTGCTGGTGCCGCTCGTCGCCTTCGACCGCGCCGGCCACCGCATCGGCTACGGCGCCGGCTATTACGACATGACCATCGCCGCCTTGCGCGCCAAGAAGCCTACTTTGGCCGTCGGCCTCGCTTTCGCCGCGCAGGAAATCCGCGAAGTTCCCATAACGCCCCGCGACGCGCGGCTCGATCTCGTGCTAACGGAGCAAGAGACGATCGATTTTCGAAAGTCTTAGAGCGCATGCGTATTCTCTTCGTCGGTGACATTGTCGGCCGTTCGGGCAGAACCATTGTCCAGCAGCGGCTGCCCGGCCTGATCAAAGACTGGACGCTCGACCTCGTCGTCATCAACGGCGAGAATGCCGCCGGCGGCTTCGGCATCACCGAGGCGATCTACAACGAGCTGATCGAGGCCGGCGCCGACGCCGTCACGCTCGGCAACCACTCGTGGGACCAGCGCGAGGCGCTGGTGTTCATCGAGCGCGCGCCGCGCCTGATCCGCCCCGCCAACTACCCCGCCGGCACGCCCGGCCGCGGCGCCGCCATGATCGAGGCCAAGAACGGCAAGCGCGCGCTGGTGATCAACGCCATGGGCCGCATCTTCATGGATGCGCTCGACGATCCCTTCGCGGCGGTGGAGCGCGAGTTGTCCGCCTGCGCGCTCGGGCGCGGCGCCGACGCCATCATTCTGGACATGCATTGCGAGGCGACCAGCGAGAAACAGTCGATGGGCTATTTCTGCGACGGCCGCGTCAGCCTGGTGGTCGGCACCCATACTCATTCGCCCACCGCCGATCACCGCATCCTGCCCGGCGGCACCGCTTTCGTGTCCGACGTCGGCATGACCGGCGATTTCGAGTCGGTCATCGGCATGAACAAAGACGAGCCGCTCAACCGCTTCCTGCGCAAGATTCCCGGCGGCAAGTTCGAGCCGGCGCTGGGGCCCGCCACGCTCTGCGCGATTGCCGTGGAAACCGACGACGCCAGCGGCCTCGCCAAAAAGGTCGGCGCGCTGCGGCTCGGCGGCGTGCTGGAAGAGGCGCGGCCGAATTTTTGGCTTTAGCCGTCTATCTTCGGTTGACCGCGACTCCCCGCGATGATTCGGTAGTGCCAGTTGATTCGCCGGCCCGTGCTGCGTCCGGCCTCGTGATGACAGCACGGTGGAAATGGCGCTTCACGCCGAACGCTCGCTCCCGCTCAGCCCAACGCCCGACGTGGCGCGCTGGTCCGCGCCGCCGGCGCAGCAACCGGCGCATGACGAGCGCGCCGCCTTCGCCGCCCAATTCATCCCCGCCGGCGCCCGCGTGCTCGAACTCAACTGCGGGCGCATGGCGCTCAAGCGCTTGCTGCCGAACGGCTGCCACTATCAGGGCTGCGATCTCACCGCGCGCGAGCCGGACACCGTGGTCTGCGATCTCAACGCCGGCGAGTTCCCGAGCGAGGCCGCGGCCCAAGCCGACGTCATCGTCATGCTGGGCGTGCTGGAGCAGATCGTCGACGTCGAAAATCTGTTCACGCATCTGCGCTTCTGCAAGCGCGATCTGGTGCTGAGCTATTGCGCGACCGACCTGACCGGCAAATGCGACCGCGCCGCGCTCGGCTGGATCAACCATTTCAGCTTCTTCGAGCTCGCCAGGCTGTTCGACCGCTACGGCTTCCGCATCGAATGCACCGCGCCGCTCGACAGCGTGCAGTTCCTGATGCGGCTGACGCCGGCCGAGCGGCTGGCGCCGGTCGCGCCGTGCAGCGTGGCGGTGGTGTCGGACGGCGCCGGCTTCGGCGGACGGCTTGCCCGGCACAAGATCAATGCGCTGCTGCCGGGCGAAGCGGACGTGCACCATCTGAGCTTCCGTAACCTCAACGAGGCGCGCGCGCATTACGATCTGGTGCTGCTCGGCGCCGGCGACAGCCTGTTCCAGCCGCTCGCCGGCGAGGCCTTGCTCGACATCGTCGGCCGGGCCAAGGCCTCGATCGGCATTTTCGGCACGCAATACCGCGAATTGATCCCGCGCGCCGGCATCGAGCGGCTGCTCGAGCGGCTCGATTGCTGGTTCGCGCGCTACCAGGACGACCTGCTGATGTACGGGCGCGGGCGCAAAAACGTCGCGCATCTCGGCGACTGGCTGATCGATTCAATTCCGCTCGCCAGCGCGAGCGAGGCTGAGCCGCTGCGCGTCGGCGACGAGCTCGACGATGAGCCGCTCGACCGCGCCATCGCGACCGTCCAGCGCCACAAGGCCGTGTTCGCCAGCCGGCCGCATGCGCTCTTGTGCGCGCTCACATCCGCCGAGATGGCGGCCTATGCCGAGCAGCCGTCACAGGACGCGCCCGGCATCGCCTCGGGCCAATTCCGCAGCATGCTGATCGACATTTTCGGGCGCAGTTTTCCGGAACGGGACTATTTCCTGGTCGACCGCGACGCGGTCGCCCGCTACAAGGCGCGCGTCCACCGCAACGTGGCCACATTGCGCGAGCGCATCGACGCCACCTTGCGCAACGTGGCGGTGGCCGCCGTCTGACTGTTTATTTTCTCCGCGCGCCGGCCTATATAGCCGCCGGCAGCAACGTGTAAGTCTTAAGTCATGGCCGGTCATTCCCAATTCAAGAACATCATGCACCGCAAGGGGCGCGCGGATAAGGCGCGCTCCAAGCTGTTCGGCAAGCTCGCGCGCGAAATCACGGTCTCGGCCAAGCTCGGCATGCCGGATCCTGCCTTCAATCCGCGCCTGCGCGCGGCGATTCTGGCCGCCCGCGCCGAGAACATGCCGAAGGACAATATCGAGCGCGCCGTCAAGAAGGCCTCGGGCGGCGAAACCGAGAACTACGACGCCATCCGCTACGAGGGCTACGCGCCCGGCGGCGTGGCGGTGATCGTGGAGGCTTTAACCGACAATCACAATCGCACCGCCGGCGAGGTGCGCGCGATCTTCACCAAGAACGGCGGCAACCTGGCAACGACCGGCGCGGTGTCGTTCATGTTCGATCATGTCGGCGTCGTCGAATACGCCGCCAAGGCGGCCAGCGCCGACGCCATGCTGGACGCCGCCATCGACGCCGGCGCCGAGGACGTGACCTCCAACGACGACGGCCACCAGATTTTCACCACGGCCGAGACCCTGAACGAAGTCGCCAAGGCGCTGGAAGCCAAATTCGGCGAGCCGCGCAAGTCGGCCTTTCTATGGAAGCCGCAGAACACGGTCGCGGTGGACGACGATGCGGGCGAGAAGGTCTTGAAGCTGATCGAGGCGCTCGACGACTCGGAGGACGTGCAGAACGTCTACGCCAATTTCGAGGTGTCCGACGCGCTGCTGCAGAAGATGAGCGCTTAGCGCAGACCGTCGAACACCGGCATGCTCGCCAAGCCGGCCAGCGCAATGAGAACATAGGCCACGCGCCGGTAAAGCGCCTCGCTCGAGCCGTGAAACGAATAGACGCCGATCGCCAGCGCGGCCGCAAACGGCAGGCCGAGCAGCAGCGATAACGTCAGCGTCTCGGCGGTGAACAGCGCACTCCAATAATAGGCGATGCAGGACAGCGCGCCCTGCACGATGAAATAGACCATGATGTTGGCGCGCACGGTCGCGGCCTTGTTGGCCCCGCCCAGCCAGAACACCAGCAAAGGCGGCGCGCCGATCTGCACCGCGCCGGCGCCGAAGCCGGCGAGCGCGCCGGCGCCGAAGGAGGCGGCAAGCGTCGGCCTGCCGTGATAGCGCCAGCCGGACACCAGCGCCGCGAGCGCGGCCAGCACCAGCACGACGATGAACCAGCGCAGCCATAGCGGATCGACCAGCACCAGCGCCATGACGCCGAACGGCAGCGCCGCCGCCGCGGCGAGCGACACCGGCGCCACCTCGCGCCAATTGCATTGCGGCATCGTGTGCAGCGCAAAGGGCAGCGCGCAGATCGTGTCGATCAGCAGCAGCGTCGGCGCCGCGATGCGCGGCCCGTAGAGCGCCGCGATCAGCGGCATGTAGATCAGCGCCGAGCCGAAGCCGGAAAATCCGCGCACCAGCCCTGAAATCGCGGCGATCGCCACGGCGGCCGCAAAGCGCGGCTCGCTCACGATTGATCCGATGGTGGAAAAGTCGGGGAGCTCGAGCAAGGGCGTCAAATCCGGCTGGCGCCTTGGCTTTATCAGGTGGCCGGCCCCGAGGCGACCGGCGATTGGGCACTGTGGCTGATCGGTCCTAGGCGGGGGCGGGCGGCGGGGCTATCAACGGGGCCATGGTGGCCCAAGCGATTCGCATTCTCGGCATCGATCCGGGGCTCCGGCGCACCGGCTGGGGCCTGATCGAGGCCGACGGCAACCGGCTGATTTATGTCGCCTGCGGCTCGGTTGCGACCGCCGACAAGGCCGCGCTCGGCGAGCGGCTGGTGACAATTTATGACGGCCTGCTCGCGGTGATCGAGACGTATCGTCCACACGAGGCGGCGGTGGAGGCAGACCTTCGTCAACGCCAACGCGGCGGCGACGCTTGCCCTTGGCCAGGCACGCGGAATCGCCATGCTGGTGCCGGCCAAGGCGGGCTTGAGCGTTGCCGAATACGCGCCCAACGTCGTGAAGAAGAGCATTGTCGGCGCCGGCCACGGCGAGAAGGCGCAAGTGCGCATGATGATCGGCGTGCTGCTGCCGCAAGCCGAGCCGCAATCGCGAGGACGCCGCCGACGCGCTCGCCATCGCGGTCACCCACGCGCATCACCGCACCAGCCTCATGCTCAAGGTGCAAATGAAAGCTGTTGCGCGATGATCGGCAAGCTCAAGGGCATCATCGATAGCTACGGCGAGGATTACGTCATCCTCGACGTCGCCGGCGTCGGCTATCAGGTGCATTGTTCGGCGCGCACGCTGCAAGCGCTGCCGGGCCCACGCGAAGCCGCCACGCTGTCGATCGAAACTTATGTGCGCGAGGATCAGATCAAGCTGTTCGGGTTCACCAGCGACGTCGAGCGCGAATGGTTCCGCCTGCTGCAGACGGTGCAGGGCGTCGGCGCCAAGGTCGCGCTCGCGGTGCTCGGCACGCTGAAAGTCTCCGAGCTCGCCAATGCCGTCGCGCTGCGCGACAAGGCAACCGTGTCGCGCGCGCCCGGCGTCGGGCCGAAGGTGGCCGAGCGCATTGTCACCGAGCTGAAGGACAAGGTTCCGGCGTTTGCCACGATCGATCCGGCGGTGGTGCATCTGGCCGGCGCCTTGGACGAGAAGCGCGCGCCGCGCCCGGTGATGGATGCGGTCTCCGCGCTGGTCAATCTCGGCTACGGCCAGCCGCAGGCCGCCGCCGCGATTGCCGCCGCCGCGCGCAATGCCGGCGAGGGCGCCGATACCGCGACGCTCATTCGCCAGGGGCTGAAGGAGCTGGCGCGATGAGCACCACGCCGCGCCGCCTGGTCGCGCCGGAAACCCGCGCCGACGACGTCGACGCCTCGCTGCGCCCGCAGCGGCTTTCCGAATTCATCGGCCAGGACAAGGCGCGCGCAAACTTAAGCGTGTTCATCGAGGCGGCGGCGGCGCGTAAGGAGGCGCTCGACCACGTGCTGTTCGTCGGCCCCCCGGGCCTCGGCAAGACCACGCTGGCGCAGATCGTGGCGCGCGAATTGGGCGTCAACTTCCGCGCCACCTCCGGCCCGGTGATCGCCAAGGCCGGCGACCTCGCCGCGCTGCTCACCAACCTGGAGCCGCGCGACGTGCTGTTCATCGACGAGATCCACCGGCTCAATCCGGCGGTGGAGGAAATCCTCTATCCGGCCATGGAAGACTTCCAGCTCGATCTCATCATCGGCGAGGGGCCGGCCGCGCGTTCGGTCAAGATCGATCTGTCGCCGTTCACGCTGGTCGGCGCCACCACGCGCGCCGGCCTCTTGACCAATCCGCTGCGCGACCGCTTCGGCATCCCGGTGCGGCTCAACTTCTATTCGCGAGAGCCGAGCTCGAACTGATCGTCAATCGCGGCGCGCGCGTGCTCAAGCTTGCCATGAGCGGCGACGGCGCCAACGAGATCGCGCGGCGCGCGCGCGGCACCCCGCGCATCGCCGGGCGCCTGCTGCGCCGGGTGCGCGATTTCGCCCATGTCGAGGGCGCCGATCGAATCGACCGCAAAGTGGCCGACCGCGCGCTCGCCGAATTGGAAGTGGATGCCGCCGGGCTCGACGCCATGGACCGGCGTTATCTTTCCACCATCGCCGAGAATTACGGCGGCGGGCCGGTCGGCGTCGACACGCTGGCGGCCGCCTTGAGCGAGCCGCGCGACGCCATCGAGGACATCATCGAGCCGTTCTTGATCCAGAAGGGCTTCATCCAGCGCACCCCGCGCGGCCGGCTGTTGACCTCGGCCGCCTTCAAGCATCTCGGGCTGGCCGAGCCGGCGCGCGATCCGAGCCAGTTCGGGCTGTTCGGCGGGGAGGACGAGTAGTTTTCGAACTGGACCGGATGTGGTAAGAAATCGCCATGAAAACATTCACCGAACGGGCCGCCGAAGCTCTCGATCTTCTTCCCGAGGAAATGCGCGAACCTGCGGTTGCTTACCTGATTGAGCAGGCGGAAAAGTTCCGCTTTCTGAAGAAGGAAATTGAAAAAGGCGTAGCGTCTGCGGATGCAGGTCGAGTTCGGGAGTGGGACTTTGCGGATTTCCTGCGCCGAGCCAAGCTCACCGACCTCGATCGCAAGGTCGGATGAAGATATTCATTTCCGAAGACGCTGATCGTGACCTCTTGAATATCCATTCCTATATCGCCGAAAGAAATCCCGCGGCGGCCGTTGCGCTCGCACATGAATTCAAAGAGAAACTTACGAGCCTGTCCCGATTTCCCTCGATAGGCCGGGATCGCTCCAATCTCGTAAAAGGCATTCGGAGCGTGGTAGCAGGAAACTATATTATCTTTTATCGAATTGATTCCGACCAAGTGACTATTATGCGTTTCTTGGATGGGCGCAGAGATATCGATGCGGAATTCGGACGATGAGCGCCAACCCCCTCGACGGCGAAATCCGCAACGGCCGCCACCACCAGCCGGTGCGCGTCTATTACGAGGACACGGATTTCTCCGGCATCGTCTATCACGCCAGCTACCTGCGCTTCATGGAGCGCGGGCGCACCAATTATCTGCGCCTGATCGGCGCCGACCACCGCGCGCTGTTCGAGCAGGCCGCCGCCGAGGCGCCGGGATTCTCGTTCGTGGTGCGCCACATGGGCATCGACTTCAGGAAGCCCGGCCACATGGACGACGTGCTCGACATCGTCACCACGCCGGAAGAGGTCAAGGGCGCCTCCGTCACGCTCAATCAGAAGGTCATGCGCGGCGAGGAGCTGATCGTGGAGGCCCACGTCCAGGTGGCCTTCATCTCCGCTGGCCGGGCGCGGCCAATCCCCAAGCCGCTGCGCATGGCCATGCAGGCCGACCAGGACAGTGCCGGAACCGGGGCGGAACCGGCCCGGTAACGCATCCTTAACCACAATCAGCGCTGTTTAGGCCGCCAATGAGCCGGTCCGCGCCCTAGTTTGGCCAAGTTTCGCGGGGATTTGCTATGTCCTGCCGGTGGCGGGACCTAGACTTTCCGCGAAACATTCGTTTTTCGGCTGAGCGCGTGAGCGGCGTCGCCCGGCGCGTGCTTGCGGTTTGGACATTGCGCGCCGCGCCGGTTTGACCGACGGATCCGGAAGCGGAGAGGACGTGCCCATGAATCCTGGCGATGTGGCACAGTCGGTGCTCCCGCTCACGTCCTCCGACCTTTCGCTGTTCACGCTGTTCTGGCACGCCCATTGGATCGTCAAGGCGGTCATGGTCGGGCTTCTGGTCTGCTCGGTCTGGGTCTGGGCCATCGCCATCGACAAGACCGTGCTCTATTCCCGCAGCCGGCGCGCCATGGACGCCTTCGAGCAGGCCTTCTGGTCCGGCCAGTCGCTGGACGAGCTTTACCGCACGCTGTCCTCGCGCCCCTCCCATTCGATGGCGGCGCTGTTCGTGGCGGCCATGCGGGAGTGGAAGCGCAGCTTCGAGGGCAGCAGCCCACGCTCCTTCGCCGGCCTGCAAATGCGCATCGAGAAGGTCATGGAAGTGACCATCGCGCGCGAGGTCGAGCGGCTGGAACGGCGCCTGCTGGTGCTGGCGACCGTCGGCTCGGCCGGCCCCTTTATCGGCCTGTTCGGCACGGTCTGGGGCATCATGACCAGCTTCCAGTCGATCGCGGCCTCGAAAAACACCTCGCTGGCGGTGGTGGCGCCAGGTATCGCGGAAGCGCTCTTTGCCACGGC
The DNA here is from genome assembly GCA_963742375.1 of uncultured Alphaproteobacteria bacterium. Classification (GTDB taxonomy): domain Bacteria; phylum Pseudomonadota; class Alphaproteobacteria; order Rhizobiales; family Xanthobacteraceae; genus Pseudolabrys. The sequence continues at coordinate 574,698 of CAVULP010000002.1, read as the reverse complement.
CATCGGCCTTGTCGCCGCCATACCGGCGACCATTTTCTACAACAAGTTCGCTTCCGAGGTGAACAAACAGGCCCAGCGCCTGGAGGGGTTCGCCGACGAATTTGCCGCCATTTTGTCGCGGCAAATCGATGAACGCGGGTAGCGCAAGATGGCAGCCAATGCCGGCACGCCGGTCCTCGGACGCAGGAAGCATCACCGCCGCAAGGTGATGAGCGAGATCAACGTCACGCCCATGGTGGACGTGATGCTGGTGCTGCTCATCATCTTCATGGTGTCGGCGCCGCTCTTGACGGTCGGGGTGCCGATCGATCTGCCGCAGAGCCAGGCCAAGAGCCTGGAGCAGGACAAGGAGCCGCTCACCATCTCGGTCACTGACAAGGGCGCCGTTTTCCTGCAGAATTCCGAGATCGACATCGAGGCGCTGGTGCCCAAGCTGCAGGCGATTGCGCAGGCGCGCGGCGGCAATGACGCGCGCATTTATGTGCGCGGCGACAAGAGCGTCAGTTACGGTAGCATGATGAAGGTGATGGGGCGGCTGTCGGCGGCCGGCTTCCATCGGGTCGCCTTGGTCACCGAATTCGAGCAGGGCTCGAAAGCCAAGTGAGGATGAGAACCGCGTCAGTGATCTCGACCGGGCTCCACGCGGCGGTGCTGCTGTGGGCGGTGGTGTCGTTTACCGGCGAGACCTTCAAGGTGACGCCCGCGGAATCGCTGCCGGTCGATCTGATCAGCGAACAAGAATTCTCCGAAATGACCAAGGGCATCAAGGATGCCCCCAAGCCGGTCGAGACGCCCAAGCCGCTGGTCGAGAAGAAGGACGAGCCCAAGCCCAAGATCGAGGACTTCAAGGCGCCCATCACAGAGAAGACGGACATCAAGCCCACGGCCGATAAGCAGCCGGAGCCGGCGCCGCAGCCCAAGCCCGATCCGATCGCCGAAAAGCTCAAGAAGACTGAAACCAAGGTGACCGAAGCAGAGCCGCCGCGGCTGCCGCCGAAGAAGCCGCCGCCGCCGAAACAGCCCAAGTTCGACGCCGACAAGATCGCCGCGCTGCTCGACCAGCGCGCGCCGCAGCGCCAGGCCGTCACCGGCGCCGAGCCGAGTGTGCCCACGCTCGGCACCGCCATGGGCAATGCCGCCAAGCTCTCGCAATCCGAGCTCGACGCGCTACGCGCCCGGCTGATGGCCTTGTGGAATCCGCCGGTCGGCATCCAGAATCCGGAAGACTTCGTCATCCGCGTCCGCATCCAGCTCAACCGCAACGGGCGCCTGACCACGCCGCCGACCGTGCTCACCAGCGGCACCGGCCAATTGTTCGACAGCGCGCGCGACAGCGCGATCCGCGCGGTGTTCCGCGGCCAGCCCTTCGATATGCTCAAGCCGGAGCACTACGACACCTGGAAGGACATCGAAGTAACCTTCGACCCGCGCGAAATGTTCGGCGGCGGCTGACCCGGACGCCTGACCCGGACGATTGACTTGACGAAAAGCAAGACATGAACCAAACGACCATCGATCCCATATTGCAAAACGCATTGCGCATGAACCGCCGCCGCCTGCTGGTCGGCGCCGGCGCGCTGGCCGCGCTTGGCCCGCGCGCGGCGCGCGCGGTGGTGCGCCTCGACATCACCCAAGGCAATATTCAGCCGATGCCGATCGCGCTGACCGAATTCATCGCGGGCGGCCCGGGGGAAGCGGAAACCGCGCACGGCGTCACCCAAGTCATCACCGGCAATCTGCAGCGCAGCGGGCTGTTCGCGCCGATCAATCCGGCCGCCTTCATCGAGCACATCACCTCGACCGACCGCGTGCCGCATTTCACCGACTGGCGCACGATCAACGCGCAGGCGCTGGTTACCGGCCGCATCACGCGCCAGGGCGACGGGCGGCTGAAGGCCGAGTTCCGCCTGTGGGACGTGTTCGCCGGCCAGCAGCTCGACGGCAAGCAATATTTCACCACGCCCGACAATTGGCGGCGCATCGCGCACATCATTTCCGACGCGATCTACCAGACGCTCACCGGCGAAAAGGGTTATTTCGACAGCCGCATCGTGTTCATCGACGAGACCGGCCCGAAGGACCGCCGCGTCAAGCGCCTCGCCATCATGGATCAGGACGGCTACGGCGTGCGCTACCTCACGCGCGGCGACGAACTGGTGCTGACCCCGCGCTTCAATCCGTCGACGCAGGAAATCACCTACATGTCCTACGGGCAGGGGCAGCCGCGCGTCTATCTGCTCAACATCGAGACCGGCCAGCGCGAGGTGGTGGGCAATTTCCCCGGCATGACATTCGCCCCGAGATTCTCGCCCGACGGCCAGCGCGTCATCATGAGCCTGCAACAGGGCGCCAACGCCAATTTATTCGTCATGGACCTGCGCTCGAAGCAGACCACGCGGTTGACCGAAACGCCGGCGATCGACACCTCGCCGTGCTATTCGCCCGACGGCCGCTTCATCTGCTTCGAGAGCGACCGCGGCGGCACCTCGCAGATCTACGTCATGGCGGCGGCCGGCGGCCCGGCGCAACGCATCAGCTTCGGCGAAGGCCACCATTCGACGCCGGTGTGGTCGCCGCGCGGCGATTACATCGCCTTCACCGGCCAGGCGCGCGGACAGTTTTCCATCGGCATCCTCAAGCCGGACGGCTCGGGCGAGCGCGTGCTCACGCAAGGCTTCCACAACGAAGGGCCGACCTTCGCGCCCAACGGCCGCGTCATCATGTTCTTCCGCGATCCCGGGCCGGGGCCGAACCTCTATACGATCGACGTCACCGGCCGCAATGAATTGAAGGAACCGACGCCGAGCTACGCCTCCGATCCGGCCTGGTCGCCGCTGTTGTCGTAAGCGCACGGACTGAAAAGGCGGGCCGCCCAATGTCCGTGATTGGCGGTGAAGCGGACATCGCATTACGGCTTTCCGGCGAACCGCTACCGTTGCGAGCGCGAAATCGCCGCGCGAATTGACGACGTGGTCTTGTTAAAAGTCCACGCGGATGCCCGCTCCGATGTAGTTAGCACCCGTTTGCTGCGGCGCGATCACGCCCCAAATGCCCGAGCGATGATGAACGTTAAAGACGAAATGCCAGCGCTTTAGCTTTTCATGTGTGAATTCAAATTCGAACGGTATATAGGCCAAGAACCGCCGAGGCCCTGCGGCTGACGGCCCCTCGGCCGCGACGCTGCCCTCGTATTGTGGGCGAGTGAACGCTTCGGACCCGCCCATCCCAATGGCGAAGTTGACCGAGAAACCTGCAAACAGCGGCAGCTGGCGGCTGCGGATCAGCAAGGCCAGATCGCTTTCGTAGTTATGCTGTAAGCCGGAATACTTTCCGAATTGGCCCTCGACTTCCAGGCTGAGGCCCTCGGCGCGGCACTCGCAGAACGGCATCGGCAGGGAAAACGATGGGACAATCACGTATCCGAGACCAACGCCGTTGTAATAGACATTGTCCAATTTGAGTTGGCCCGTCGCGGCGTCGTACGGGAGTGAGTAGAGGTTGGTGTGGGCAAAGATGTCGCGATACGCGGTCGCGTAGAACATCCGCTCGCGGTCCGCGGTCGGCTTTGGCGAGGCTTTCATCGCGAAATGCTGCGCGCCCAACGGCAAGCTGCCGGCGCGAAAGCCGACGGCTTGTTTTAGAGCTACCGAGATGCTGGCGATATTGTTGGTGTCGCCCGAATATTTCGCCACGATGACATGATCGCCCACGCCGAGCGTCGAGATCGTGAAGGTCGCGATGCCGCCGCTCGATAAAGTCCGGGTCGCGAGTTTCTTGGGCCCGTCCATGAAGGCGATCTTGCCGGTCGGCGAGGCCCCCTCGGTCACGCGGGCGGTTATGGTGACGGCCTGCCCGAATTTGCTCGGATTATGTGACGCGACCACCGATATTTTGGTCGGGGTCCGATGGGATGCGAAGGCGCTCTCGCCTCCCGTCGCAACCAGCGCTGCGCATGCGATAGCGAGCCCAGCGACGGACAGACGCGTTGAACTGCCCATACGGAATCTCGGTTCGAATCTCGAGTCGGGGTGACACGCGCGCCATCGCTGGTGGATCGCCGCGTGAAAGCCGAACAAAAGAGATCGGGGCCGCAGTGCGCCATACTGGGCTAATTATGGTAAATAAACTCTTATTCGCGACAGCTCGCCAGCCGACGCGTTTGCTGCTGTGCGTTGGTGCACAAAGCGGACATTCCGCAACTGCGGTCGACGGTCTGCTTTTCGGAGCAACGCGGACAATGACCAACCGCTGTTCGCCAATCTCGATGGATGAGTCCATGGCTTGGCGGTCCTAACACCGCATGGTCCCGAAAAGCCTGTCCCCGGCTTGAACGGGGATGGGAACCGGTTTTCGGAAAGGACCATGCGCCGCGCAAACGCCATATTTTCATCTGCTCTTAACCATCAGCGAAGGATTACGCGGGTGCGCGGCTTTTGCAGGGGCCGCGCAAGGGTCCATCAAGGTTGACGGAACGTTCGATTAACCCGCGTCCTGTTAGACAAAATGCCAAGGCCCGGTCTGTGCGTGATGATGGAGGCACCGGCATGTACGATATGAAGCAAATCATGCGCGGCGCGCGTTTCGCGGCGCTGCTGGCGGCGGCGCTGGCGATCTCGGCCTGCGCCAATCAGCAGACCGCGGGCAACGCGGGCGCGGCGACGCCCGGCAGTCAGCAGGACTTCGTGGTCAATGTCGGCGACCGCGTGTTCTTCGAGACCGACTCCACCGAGCTCACGCCGCAGTCGCGCGCCACGCTCGACAAGCAGGCGCAGTGGCTCACCAACTACACGCAGTACAGCCAGTTCACCGTCGAAGGCCACGCCGACGAGCGCGGCACGCGCGAATACAATCTCGCGCTCGGCGCCCGTAGAGCGCAGGTGGTGCGCGACTATCTGATCGCGCGCGGCGTCTCCGCCAGCCGCATGCACACCATCTCCTACGGCAAGGAGCGGCCGGTGGCGCTGTGCGACGACATTTCCTGCTGGTCGCAGAACCGGCGCGCGGTCACGGTGCTCAACGCCAGCTCGTAAAAGCCGCGTTTTGCCGCTATCGAATGGGTCATGCCCGGCGCTATACCGGGCATGACGCTGTTTGGCGGCCTTTCCGGCAGGGCCGGGCGTCCCGCCAGTCACAATTTCGACGCAGCCCGCCTTATGCTAATCGTATGCGGGCAGTTCACCCCTTCCGGCCGGTCACATGACGCGTTCACAGCATAACCGCATCGCGGCGCTCGCCGCCCTTCTTGTGCTGCTGATGGCCGGCGCGGCCATGGCGCAGGAGCGCTCGGGCGGCTTCCTCGACAATTTGTTCAACCGCGGCCAGCCGCAACAGCAGGAGCAGGCGCCGCCGGCCCAGGCCGTGCCCGGCCCCGCGCCATCGGGGCCGGTCGACAACAGTGAGTCCGCGCGCATCGACCGCATCGAGAAGGCGCTGCGCCAGCTCACCGGCACCATCGAAGAGCTCCAGCATCAAAATCAGATGCTGCAAATGCAGCTCAAGCGCATGCAGGACGATACCGAATACCGCTTCCAACAGCTCGGCGGACGCAACGGCGCCGCCCCGATGGCGCCCCCCGGCGCTGCCCGATGGGCCCGCCCGGTGCTGCCCCGATGGGCCCGCCCGGCGCTGCCCCGCCGGCGAACAATGGCCGCCGCTCCGACGTGTTCGATCCCTCGCAGCATCCCAATGCGCCGGGCGCCCCGCGCACGCTCGGCAATTCGGCGGCGATCGCCGCGCCCGAGCCCGGCACGGCTGCGGCGAACGCGCCGCCGGTCGGCGTTCCGGGCGGGCGCGAGATCGGCGCGCCGCTCGATTTGTCGACGATGGCGGGCAATCCGCCGCCGGTGCAGCCGCCCGTGCAAGCGGTCGGCGGCGCGCCGATGACCGCGCCGCAATCGGCGCCGATGGCGCCGGCACAAGGCGGGCAACTGCCGCCGCCGCCGCGCAACACCGGCGCATCCGGCGTGCAGTTAGCGACGCTGCCGCCCACCGCCTCGGCCAAGGACGAATACGAGCTCGCCTACGGCTACGTGCTGCACAAGGATTATCCGCTGGCCGAACAGGCGTTGCGCGATTTCGTGCGCAAATATCCGAGCGACCACCTGCTGCCGGACGCGCAATATTGGCTGGGCGAAAGCCAGTTCCAGCAGCAGCGCTATCGCGACGCGGCCGAAACGTTTCTGGCGGTCTCCACCAAATTCGAGCATTCCGGCAAGGCGCCGGACGCGCTGCTCCGCCTCGGCCAGTCGCTCGCGGCGCTGCATCAGAAGGAAGCGGCCTGCGCCACCTTGGCCGAGGTCGCGCGCAAATTTCCACGCGCCTCGGCCGGCGTGAAGCGCGGCGTCGCGCGGGAACAGAAGCGTGCCCACTGCTGAGTCAAAGGCCGTCTCGCAGTCGGAAGCAAAATCGCTTTTCGCCGGTCTCGAAAAATGTCCCGCTTTGGTGCTCGCGGTTTCGGGCGGGCCGGATTCGATCGCGCTGATGTGGCTTGCGGCGCGCTGGCGCAAAACTCTCAAGGCGCCGCCCAAGCTGATCGCCGTCACCATCGATCATGGCTTGCGCAAGGAAGCAAAGCGCGAGGCCGCAGGCGTCGCCAAGCTCGCGCGCAAGCTAGGGCTAGCGCACCGCACCTTGCGCTGGACCGGCGCCAAGCCTGCGACCGGACTGCAACAGGCGGCGCGCAACGCCCGCTACCGCCTGCTGGCGGAGGTTGCGCGCAAGGAGCGCGCCGGCCACATCCTCACCGCGCATACGCTCGACGATCAGGCCGAGACCGTGCTGATCCGCATGAGCCGCGGCAGCGGATTGCGCGGGCTCGCCGCCATGCAGCGCGTCTCGCGACTTTCTTTTCCCTCCCCTGAAAGGGGAGATAAAGAAAAAAAGAGCCCGCGCTGCAGCTCGTGCGCCCCTTGCTCGACGTTGCCAAGACGCGGCTGATCGCCACCTGCAAGGCCGCCAAAATCCCCTATGCCGAGGACCCCTCCAATCGCGACCCGCGGTTCACGCGCGCGCGCCTGCGCGGCCTGATGCCGGAACTGGCGAAGGAGGGTCTCACCGCGCGGCGTTTAGCGGTGCTCGCACAAAGGCTGCGGCGGGCGGACCGGGCGCTTGAAGTCGCGGTCGACCGCGCCGAGGCCAAATTCGCCAGCCGTCCATCGGAAGGCGGCATTGCGCTCGACGCCGCCGGATTTTCGCGCCTGCCGGCCGAGATTGCCCTGCGGCTGCTCGGCCGGGCGGTGGCGGAGACCGGCGACGAGGGCCCGGTCGAGCTTTCCAAGCTGGAATCGCTCAATGCCGGGCTTAAATCCGCGCAAAACGCTCATCCTGCGCGTTTCCGGCGCACGCTGGCCGGCGCCCTGGTCACATTGGATGGCCGCAAGATCAGCGTCGAGCGGGCTCCGGCGCGCCGCCAAACGTCCTTAACCACAGGCGGACGAGGCAAAGCCAAGCCGCCAAAAGCGCGCTAGACTGCCGCGAATATCAAGATTCGAGGCCTTTCCCTTAAGGCGGGGGCTGCCTACATGGGAAAAAGATAGACGTGAAGTCGCCACGAAGATCGGGCATATAAACACAGTAGCCGCTCCCGCTTTGGGCGGCGGTCAAGGGCTGCGGATGAACGCCAACCTCCGCAATTTCGCCCTCTGGGTGATCATCGTCCTCTTGTTGCTGGCGCTGTTCACGCTGTTCCAGAACCCGAGCCAACGCACCAATTCGCAGGAAGTCTCGTTCTCGCAACTGCTCAGCGAGGTCGATGCCGGCCGCGTGCGCGACGTGGTGATCCAGGGGCCGGAAATTCACGGCACCTTCAGCAACGGCACCAATTTCCAGACCTATGCGCCGAGCGATCCATCGCTGGTGCAGAAGCTCTATGCCAAGGGCGTCTCGATCACCGCGCGGCCGCCGTCGGACAACGTTCCGTGGTTCGTCTCGCTGCTGGTGTCGTGGCTGCCGTTCATCGCGCTGATCGGCGTGTGGATCTTCCTGTCGCGCCAGATGCAAGGCGGCGCCGGCAAGGCGATGGGCTTCGGCAAGTCGCGCGCCAAGCTGCTGGCGGAAGCGCATGGCCGCGTCACCTTCGAGGACGTCGCCGGCGTCGATGAGGCCAAGCAGGACTTGCAGGAGATCGTCGAATTCCTGCGCGATCCCGGAAAATTCCAGCGCCTGGGCGGACGTATTCCGCGCGGCGTGCTGCTGGTCGGCCCGCCGGGCACCGGCAAGACGCTGATCGCGCGCGCGGTCGCCGGCGAAGCCAATGTGCCGTTCTTCACCATTTCCGGTTCCGACTTCGTCGAAATGTTCGTCGGCGTCGGCGCCAGCCGCGTGCGCGACATGTTCGAGCAGGCCAAGAAGAACGCGCCCTGCATCATCTTCATCGACGAAATCGACGCGGTCGGCCGTCATCGCGGCGCCGGCCTCGGCGGCGGCAATGACGAGCGCGAGCAGACGCTCAACCAGTTGCTGGTCGAGATGGACGGCTTCGAAGCCAACGAAGGCATCATCCTTATCGCGGCCACCAACCGGCCCGACGTGCTCGACCCGGCGCTGCTGCGCCCCGGCCGTTTCGACCGCCAGGTGGTGGTGCCGAACCCGGACGTGGTCGGCCGCGAAAATATTCTGAAGGTTCACGTCAAGAAGGTGCCGCTGGCGCCCGACGTCAATCTCAAGACCATCGCGCGCGGCACGCCCGGCTTCTCCGGCGCCGATCTCGCCAACCTGGTCAACGAAGCCGCCTTGATGGCGGCGCGGCGCAACAAGCGCATGGTCACGCAGGCCGAGTTCGAAGACGCCAAGGACAAGGTGATGATGGGCGCCGAGCGCAAGTCGCTGGTGATGACCGACGAAGAGAAGATGCTGACCGCCTATCACGAAGGCGGCCACGCCATCGTCGCGCTCAACGTCAAGGCGACCGATCCGGTGCACAAGGCCACCATCATTCCGCGCGGCCGCGCGCTCGGCATGGTCATGCAATTGCCGGAACGCGACAAGCTGTCGATGAGCCGCGAGCAGATGACCTCGCGCTTGGCCATCATGATGGGCGGGCGCGTCGCCGAGGAAATGGTGTTCGGCAAGGAGAAGGTGACGAGCGGCGCCGCCTCCGACATCGAGCAGGCGACCAAGCTCGCCCGCCTGATGGTGACGCGCTGGGGCCTGTCCGACAAGCTCGGCACCGTGGCCTACGGCGAGAACCAGGACGAGGTGTTCCTCGGCTATCAGGTCTCGCGCCAGCAGAACATCTCGGAAGCGACCGCGCAGACGATCGACGCCGAAGTGCGCAAGCTGGTCGAGGCCGGCTACGCCGAGGCGACGCAGATCCTGACCGACAAGCGCGCCGATCTCGAAGACGCTGGCGCGCGGGCTGCTCGAGTTCGAGACGCTGACCGGCGACGAGATCAAGGACCTGATCGCCGGCAAGCGCCCGGTGCGCGAGAGCGTGATCGAGCCGTCGACGCCGCGCTCCTCCGCCGTGCCGCCCGCCGGCAAGCAGCGCCCGCGGCCCGACGCGCCGCCGACCGGCGACGTGGCGCCGCAGCCGCAGGGGTAAGGCAAATCCGCAAATTCGGCGTCATGCCCGGCCTTGTGCCGGGCATCCACGTCTTTGGGACTGTGCGATAAGACGTGGATGGCCGGGACAAGCCCGGCCATGACGGGTTTGATAATGCCTTTGCAAAACCGCGTCACTCCTTTCGGCGAACTCATCGCCACGCCCGCGCGCGGGACGCTGATGGGCAATCGCGGCGGCAGAATCCACACCGATGATAAAAAGCTGACCAGCCGCCGCTGGGCCTCGCGGCAGTGGATCTGCTGCGTGCTCGATTTTCGCGGCCGCCAGCGCGATGTCTGGGGCCGTTACTACACCGAACTGTTCTTCCTCGACGAGGTGACGGCCTTCGCCGCCGGCCATCGGCCCTGCTTCGAATGCCGGCGCAAGGATGCGATGCGTTTTGCCGGTCTGTTCGCCGGAAAGAAGAAGCGCGCAAGCGCCACGGCGATGGATGACATCCTTCACGCCGAACGGCTCGACGGCAAATCGAAACGAACGCAGCGCCGCGCGCTCGATGCGTTGCCGGACGGCGCCATGATCGCGCGCGACGGCGAAGCCTTCGCGCTGCGCGGCAAGCATCTGCTGCGCTGGACGCCGGCCGGCTACACGCAAGCAAAGCCGCGCCCGCGCGGCATCGAAGTCGACGTGCTGACCCCGCCGTCGATCCTCGCCGTGCTGGCGCGCGGCTACGCGCCGCTCTGGCACGAAAGCGCGAATACTTAAGGCGGCTCGATCGGCGGCGTGGCGGTTGCGGCCGGCACGCGGCGGCTCCAGCCGAAATGCACAATCCCCGCCAGGATCAGCAGCATCGCCACCACCAATGCGACGCAGGCCGGCCAGCCTCCGTAGGTCCAGGCCACGCCGCCCAATGCCGCGCCGAAGCTGCCGCCGACATAAAACGACGTCACATAAAGTCCGACCGCCGAGGAGCGGCCGACCTTGGCGGTGATGGTGACGTAGCCGGTCGAAATCGCCTGGCAGATCAGTCCGCAGCCGGCGCTGATAGCGAGGCCCAGAATAATCAGCGGCAGCGAGGGCGCCAGCGTCAGCGCAATGCCGCCCGCCCACAGCGCGATCACCCGCACCATGAAGCGCCGCCGCCCGAAGCGCCCGACCGCCCAGCCGGCCCACGGCGTGAGCACCGAGCCGGTGAGATAGACGACGAAAATCGCGCCCAGCCAGCTGGCCGAGAGATTGTAGGGCGCAGCCGCCAGATGAAAGCTGACATAGGTGAAGGTGCAGATGAAATTGAACAGCACGCCGAAGCCGACCGCATAGGTCGCGAGCAATTGGCCGTTGCGGAAATGCGCGAGCATCTGCCGCCCCGACGCCAGCAAGCCCTCCGAGCGCACGAATTTGCGCTCGCGCGGCAGCAGATAGGCGACCGCGAGCGCGCCGGCAAAGGCGATGCCGGCGAGCGCGAAAAATCCCGCGCGCCAGCCGACCAGGTCGGCGAGCAAGCCGGTGAACAAGCGTCCGGAAAAGCCGCCGATGCTCGAGCCCGACGAGTAGATGCCGGCGGCGGTGGTCGCTTCCTCGCGCGGCCATTCGTCGCCGATATAGGCGACGGTGACCGCGAAGATCGGCGGCAGCACCAGCCCCTGCACGGCGCGCCAGAAGATGAGCGCCGGCAGGCTGTCCGCCAGTCCCACCATCACGGTCGGCACGATCAGCATGAACATCGCCACGACGATCACGCGCTTGCGGCCGAGCACGTCGGCAATCGCGCCGGTGAACGGCGCGGTCAACGCCACGGCCAGCGTCGAGACGGTGATGATGGTGGAGACTTCGGCCGCGCCGGCGCCGAATTCCTTCGACAGCAGCGGCAGGATCGACTGCGGGGCATAGAGATTGACGAAGGCGCAATAGCCGGCGAGCCCGACCGCCAGGTGGCGCGCGGAGAACATTCGGCGGCGGGCGGCGGCAGCGTTCATCGTTTTGCCTTGCGCATGATCTTTTCCGAAAACCGGGTTCCACTTTTCGGGATCATGCGCGCGGAAACCGGCAGGCGTGAACCGCGAAGCTAAGCTTGATTTGGCATCATCCGCCAAGGGGGCAGGGCGGCGGAGCAGCGGGGCGCGCAGCGCATGGCTCTACGGCAATCGCGAGTGCGAGCGCGTGCCCGCCGCAACGTCTCCGCCGGCGTGCCCGAAGCGTCCACGCCCGCCCAGTCAAGCGCGCCGAGATCGTATCGTTCCTGCGCGCGCGCGACGTTGGCGTCGGCATCGGAGGCATCGCCCTGCCGGGAGCCGACGCGGGACAGGCGCAGGTCAAGCTCGGCGGTGAGGAAAAGCCCGTGGAATTCGGCACGGCCTGCCGCGCGTTCGATAGCCGTTGCGTTCCTCAGGTCGCGCAAAGACCGCATCCACGATCGCCGAATGGCCGGCGGCGATGACGCGGCGCGCCTTCTCGGCGATGCGCCGCATAGACGCGCGCGGTGACCGCGGGCGTGTAGGCGGTCTGCGGCAAACGCTCGGTCTCGTGCGTGCCGAACATCGCCTTGCGCTCGACGTCGCTGCGAGCAGCACCGCGCCGGGCGCCGGCAACAGCTCCGGCGCCAGCGCGCGCGCAAGCTGCGACTTGCCGGTGCCCGACAGCCCGCCGACCGCCACCAGACGCGGTGGCGGCGGCGCCAGCAGCGTCTGCGCCAATGCGAAATAATCGCGCGCGCTCTGCTCGGTCTGCGCGCGCTTGTCACCGGTCTTGCGCGCGCGCGGCGGTGACCTTGGCGCGGATCGCGGCGCGCAGCGACAGGAACAGCGGCAACGCCGCGAGCGCGTCGAGGTCATCCACGCGCCGCGTCTCGTTGAGATAACGGTTGAGCACGATCGTGGCGGCGGCGCCAAGTCCGCGCTCGATCAGGTCCATGAGCAGGAAGGCGAGATCGTAGAACACGTCGCCGGTGGCGATGCGCGGGTCGAATTCGATGGCGTCGAACAGCACGGGCTCGCCGTCGAGCAGCACGATGTTGCCGAGATGCAGGTCGCCATGGCAGTGCGCGACGCGCCCGGCGCGCTCGCGCGCTTCGAGCAACGGCCGCAGGCGCGCGAAGGCAGTGCGCGTCGCCTCGCGTCAGCGCCGCCACCGCCGGCGCGGCAAACAGGTCGGGGTCGCCGCGCAACTCGGCGTCGTTCTGCGCGATGACGTCTGCCAGCTGCGCGACGAATCCGGCGCCCGCCGGCGCGCCCGCATGCGCCTTGGCCACCGCGCGGCCGAGCGCGTCGGCCAGCCGCGCGTCGATCTCGCCGCGCGCGGCCAGATGATCGAGCGTCCGGTTTTCGTCGAAACGCCGCATCTCCACCGCCCATTCCACCGGCTCGCCCTCGCCGCCGATGGCGAGGCCGCCGGGCCCGCGCGTGATTGCGACCACCCCGCGATAGATCGTCGGCGCGAACGGTCGGTTGACCTCGATCTCGGCCGCGCAGGCCGCTTTGCGCTTCGCCAGCGTGGAATAATCGAGGAACGGAAAACGCACCGCGCGCTTGATCTTGAGCGCGCGCGCGCCGGCGAGAAAGACCGCGGCCGCATGGGTGTCGATGCGCTTGACGCTCGCCCCGCCGTGGGCCGCGGGACTGCCGAGAAAGTCCAGGACCGCCTGTTGCGCGCTCTCGGCCGGCTCATGGTGTCCTTTGGCGTCCTCGCTCGGTCTTTATTTGCCGCAACGATCGTGGCTCCGGCCGCGTTACGCCGGGCTGATCCAGATCAATGCATTGCCGGGCCGGCATGATAAGTGAAAATCGCATGTCGACGATGGGAGAACTGACCCGTGACCATGCTGCCGCACACCTTCAAACGCATCAGGCTCAATCTCGCCCGCTCCAAGGAGTTCCCGCAGGGCTCGCCACGGCACGGCTACGAATTCGTCGCGCCGCTCGACGCCCAAGGCCATATCGACGTCGAAGAGTGGCGCAAGGAGAAGGAGCATTGCCGGGTGCGCCGGTTCTGGGAAGGCGAGGACGACGAGATCGGCCGGGTCGTGCACCGGCCGGGCGGCCCCGAGCACGCGCGCTGGGTGTTCGACTACGACCCCGACCGCGCCGACGACGACGAAAGCGGCTACCGCTTCGGCACGCACAGCTTCCGGCAGGGCGAATATGTCTCGATCCGCGACGACGACGGCGAGACGCACACGTTTCAGGTGGCATCGGTCACGCCGGCGACCTGACTTTCGCGCCTCCAGCAGCCTCTCTTGACCGCGGCGCGACGGGTCGGGAAGAGTGCGCGCCTCGCCGTGCTCAGCGGCCAGCCAAGGGAGGAGCTAACGTGCTCATCGACCATCGAACCTATCGCATCTTGCCGGGCCGCGTTCCGGCGCAGCTCGAGCTTTACGGCAAGCTCGGTTATCCCATTCAGCTTCGCTACATGGGCGAGCCGCTGTGCTATCTGGTCGCCGAAAGCGGCCAGCTCAACACGCTGGTGCACGCCTGGGTCTATGAGAGCGCCGGCGACCGCGAGGCCAAACGCAGCGCGATGATGAAGGATCCCGACTGGAGGCATTTCCTCGCCGAGAATGGCAAGGCCGGCAACGTCATCGAGCAGACGACCTCGCTGATGACGCCGACGGCCTTCGCGCCCAAGATCCCGATGCCGAAGATTTACAAATAACAAGCGAGGGCGGCAAGCGATGCGCGGCAATGACGGCACGCGGACCGGCGGCGAAATCCTGGTCGACCAATTGGTGCTGCACGGGGTGCGCCACGTGTTCTGCGTGCCGGGCGAGAGCTATCTTGCCGCGCTCGACGCCTTCCACGACTGCGACATCAAGCTCACCGTCTGCCGGCACGAGAGCGCCGCCGCGATCGCGGCCGAGGCGATCGGCAAGGCGACCGGCCGCCCCGGCATCTGCTTCGTCACGCGCGGGCCCGGCGCCAGCAATGCCTCGGCCGGCATCCACATTGCCAAGCAGGATTCGACGCCGCTGATCGTGTTCGTCGGCCAGGTGGCGCGCTTCATGCGCGGGCGCGAGGCCTTCCAGGAGCTCGACTACCGCGCGGTGTTCGGCACCATGGCCAAATGGGCGACCGAAATCGACGATCCGTGCGCGCATTCCGGAAATCGTCGCGCGCGCGTTCCACACCGCCTGCCAGGGCCGCCCCGGCCCGGTGGTGATCGCGGTGCCGGAGGACATGCTGATCGAGCGCGCGACGGTGCCGGACGCCAAGGCGTTCGAGCCGGCGGAGATCTGGCCCGGCCTGACCGACATGAGCCGCTTGCAGAAGATGCTGTGGGCGGCGAAACGCCCGGTCGCGCTGGTCGGCGGCAGCCGCTGGTCGGAGCGCCGCCACCGCCGCGCTGATGCGTTTTGCCGAGCGCTTCGCGCTGCCGGTCGCCACCACATTCCGCCGCGGGCATTTGTTCGACGCGTTGCACGCCTGCTACGCCGGCGACCTCGGCATCGGCCCGAATCCGAAATTGCTCGCGCGCATCAAGGGCGCCGACCTCACGCTGCTGATCGGCGGCCGGCTCGGCGAATTGCCCTCGCAAGGCTACACGCTGTTCGATATCCCCGAGCCGCAGGTTAGACTGGTGCATGTGCATCCGGGCGCCGAGGAGCTCGGCCGCGTCTATCATGCAGCGCTCGCCATCAATGCTTCGCCGACCGCCTTCTGCTCGGCGCTGGAAGGCCTGCAGCCGCCCAACGACATTCCCTGGAAGGGCGAGAGCGACACCGCGCACGCCGATTATCTGGCCTGGACCGGCAAGGCGACGCCGCAGCCGGGCGGCGTCAACCTTGGGGACATCATGGTGTGGCTGCGCGAGAATTTGCCGGCCGACGCGATCGTGACGCAAGGCGCGGGTAATTTCTCCGCCTGGGTCCACCGCTTCTACTACGTGCGCAAATATGGCGGGCTGGTCGGCGCCACCTCCGGCTCCATGGGCTACGGATTGCCGGCCGCGCTTGGGCTGCAGACGCTTTATCCCGGCCGCACCGTCGTGTGCATCGCCGGCGACGGCGATTTCCTGATGACCGGCCAGGACTTCGCCACTGCCGTGCAGTACGAGCTGCCGCTCATCGTGCTGGTCTGCGACAACGGCCTCTACGGCACCATCCGCATGCACCAGGAGCGCGAATATCCCGGCCGCGAGATTGCAACCGCGCTGAAGAATCCGGACTTCGTCGCTTATGCAGAAGCGTTTGGCGGCTTCGGCGTGCGCGTGGACAAGACCGCCGATTTCCCCGCCGCCTTTGCCGCCGCTCGCAAATCGGGCAAGCCGTCGATCGTGCATTTGAAGATCGATCCGGAAGCGATCACGCCGGGCGCCTCGCTGACCGCCATCCGCGACAAGGCACTCGCCGGCGGCAAAACCGGCACGCAGCAGCCGCATCGCTGAGCCGCGCGGTCGCATGTCGCGCCGCTGAAATGAACCGCGCGGCGCTCAGTTCATCGCACGAAACGCGGCGTCTAAGTTTTTGCACGTAGGTATTTGCGCGTAGCCATTTCGCGGCTGAATTAGCGTGGGCTTAACGGCAAACATGGTTGGCTAGCGGACCATTGTTGCCACGCGAACGCGGAAAATGCATTCGGAAGAAATATTCAAACTTGCGATCGAGGTCTGTCCGGCCGGCATCGTGCTGATCGACGGTGGCGGAACTATCGTCCTGGTCAACACCGAGATGGAACGGCTGTTCGGCTACGCACGCGACGAGATGGTCGGCCAGGCGGTCGATATCCTGGTGCCCGCGAACGTGCGTGCCCGGCATGCCACTCTGCGCGGGCAATTCGCGGCTCATCCCAAAAGCCGAATGGCCGCGGGCCGCAATCTTGCCGGCCGGCGCAGGGACGGCAGCGAGTTTCCCGTGGAGATCGGGCTTAAGCCGATTCGAACCGGCGAGGGCCCGCTGACTCTCGGGGTGATCGTCGATCTCACCGAGCGCAACCGCATCGCGCGCCTGAAGGACGAATTCATAGCGACGGTGAGTCACGAACTGCGCACACCGCTCACCTCGATCTCCGGCGCGCTCGGCCTTTTGGTCGGCAACGCCGGGGCGTCGCTGCCGGCGACGACCGTGCGCCTGCTCGGGATCGCGCAATCCAACAGCCAGAGGCTGGTCCGGCTGGTCAACAGCATCCTCGACATGGAGAAGATCGAATCCGGCAAGGTTATTTTCGTCCTCAAGCGGGTCGAGGCTCGCGCGCTGGTCGAACAGGCGATCGAGGCCATTCGCGGGTTCGCCGAGGCTTATAACGTGCGGATCAGGCTCGATGCCGCGCAGGAAGCCGGTGAAATTCGCGGCGATTCCGATTGGCTGCTCCAGGTCGTCACCAACCTGCTCTCGAATGCGATCAAATTCTCTCCGCCGGGAGAGGAAGTGGTGGTCGGAATCGAGATGAGAGGCGGAGATATCCGCATCTCGGTACGCGACCATGGCCGCGGCATTCCGGAAGGCTTCAAGGCCCGCATCTTCGAGAAATTCGCGCAAGCCGACGCCTCGGACGCGCGGCAAAAAGGCGGCACCGGCCTCGGCCTGAGCATCGTCAAGGAAATCGTCACGCGGCTCGGCGGCACGGTGAGCTTCGGCGATGCGCCCGGCGGCGGCGCGATCTTCTATGTCGAGCTACCGTGCTGGGAGGCCGCGGCCGAACCGGAATTCGCCGTCGCTTAAAGGCCGGGCGGCGTGTCCACGAAGATGACCGGTTCGCCGACGCTGCCGCATGATCCGATTTCCACGGCCGCGTCTTGGCGCTTGCGGGTATATTTGCAGGCGTTGTCGATCAGGTTCACAAATACCTGCTTGAGCAACGCCGCCTCGCCCGCTGCAATGGGGACAGCGTGCCGGTCCGCATTGCAGGTCGCATGTAGGTCGGCTTGCATGGCTGCCTGAATCATCGTTCACTCGTTGCCATGCCGTATCGCCGCACCGAGAACGTCGTCCGGCGGCTGGCCGCGCGCGAGCAGGCGATCCTCGAGGCCGCCACCGCGCTCGCGGCCGAAGGCGGCATGGCGGCGGTGCATATCGCGGCCGTCGCCGAGCGCGCCGGCATCGCGGCCGGCACGGTCTATCGTTATTTTCCATCCAAGACCGATCTGGTCGCCGAGCTGGTTGCCGCGGTTGCCGGCCGCGAGCTGGCCGCCATGCGCGCCGCCGCCGATGCCGCGCCGGGGCCGCTGTCGGCGCTGGCGGCTTGCATCGCCACCTTCGCCGCCCGCGCGCTCTATGCGCGGCGGCTGGCCTGGGCGGTCACGGCTGAGCCGGTCGAGCCCGAGCTCGACGCGCTGCGGTTCGATTTCCGCCATTCGCTCGCCGCCGAGCTTGCCGCGCGCATCCAGGCGGCGGTCGCCGGCCGCCATCTGCCCGAGCAGGACGCAAACGTCGCCGCTCCGGCTGTCCTCGGCGCGCTGATGGAGGGGCTGATCGGGCCGCTGGCGCCGCAGGCCGCCGATGCCGCCGCCCAGCGCGAGGCCGTGCAGACCGCGACGCTGCTGGCGCTGCGCGCGCTCGGCGTGATCGACGCCCGCGCCCGCGGTCTGGTCGCGCAATGCGTGCTGCCGGCGCGGCAGGCCTCCTGACCGAGCCGGTCAGTTCAGCGCCTCCGCCGGCACTTCAGCGAGCGGCAGGATCACCTGCTTGACGCCGCGCTCCTCGTCCTCGCCGCTGTGGAAGCCGAGCTCGGCGCACATCACGAGCATGGTGGAATTCTCCGCCAGCACCTCGCCCTGCACGGTCTTCAGCCCCTTCGCTTTCGCGTAGGCAATCATGTGCTTCATCATCAGCCAGCCAAGCCCGTGGCCTTTGAGGTGCGAGCGCACCAGGATGGCGAATTCGGCGTCCTTGCCGTTCGGCTGGTCGTGCAGGCGCACCACGCCGAGCATTTTTCCGCTCGGCTGCTCGATGGCGATGAAGGCCATGGCGTGGGCGGGATCGTAGTGGATGAGTTTGTCGATCATGTCGTCGCTCACTTCGCGCATGGCCGCGAAGAAGCGCAGCCGCAGGTCGTCCGGCGTCACTTCCTTTAGAAAATCGGGATAGAGCGCGGCGTCTTCCGGCTTGAGCGGCCGGAACAGCACCGGCGTCCCATCGAGCAAAGTGACGTGGCGTTCGAGCATTCGCATCCTTGTCATTCCGGGGCGCGCACGACGTGCGCGGATCCGGAATCCAGAAACAGATACCGAGTGCGCATGTGAATTCCGGGCCCGCCCGCTACGCGGGCGTCCCGGAAGGACCGATGTCGCTCAGTGCGACATCAGCACCGGCACCGTCATCGACTCCAGAATGCCGCGGGTGGCGCCGCCGAGCACGAATTCGCGCAAGCGCGAATGCCCGTAACCGCCCATTACGATCATGTCGGTGGACGAGTCGGCGGCGTAGGACAGGATGGTGGACGGCACGTCGATATCGGGCGAGGTGATGCGCTTGACCACCACCTTCATGCCGTGACGCGCGAGATGCTGGCCGAGATCGGCGCCGGAAACTTCGTCGCTCTTGGGCGGCTTGTTGCCGATGACGACGACTTCCACCTGCTTGGCCTTTTCCAGGAACGGCATGGCATCGCCGATGGCGCGGGTGGCGGCGCGGCTGCCGTCCCAGGCCACCATCACGCGGTCAAGCTTGAGGGCTGCCGTCTGGATGAACGGCACGAAGATCGTCGGCCGGCCGGAGTCGAACAGCACGCCTTCGTCGACCACTTCCTCCGGCATCGGCTTGTCGCGTGTCGCCTGGCCGACCACGATCACGTCGAAACGGCGGCCCATGCGCGCGAGCTGGTCGGAGGCGCCGGAAATGCTGGCGCTCAGCGTGCGCGTTTCATATGAAATGCCTTCACGCTTGGCCGCCTGCTCGAAGCGGGCAATGGCCGCGCTCGCCCTCTTGTTGGATTCCGACGCGTTGCGACTCGATGAATTCCGGGGGAATGCCGCCGGTCGCCGAATAGGGGATGATCGGGTCGTAAGAGAACGCGACGCCGAGCACATGCGCTTCGAATGCTGCCGCGACCGAAACCGCGAAATTGCCGGCCGGGTCGCGCGCGCCCAGTCCGAGATTGACGATAATGTCCTTGATCATGGCGCTCATTCTCCTGCCCGAGCGGGTCGCCCGACTTGGTAGAATCTTGGTAGAATTATGCAGGCGGCTCATGGTGCGGCATTGACCGAGGTCAAATGCCGGTCGGGCCCCGCTTGTTCCTCACCAAACCGCTACTTCTTGTTGCCGTCCGGGCCGAACTGCTTGAGATAGGCCCAGAGATTGTCGATCTGTTTGTCGTCCTTGATGCCGGGGAAGATCATCTTGGTGCCCGGGATCTTGGCGCGTGGATCCTTGATGTACTCCTCGAAGGTCTTCTCGTTCCAGACGATGCCGGAATTTTTGTTGGCCGCCGAATAGCTGTAGCCGGCGGCGCTGCCGGAATGGCGGCCGTCGAGGCCATTCAACTCGGGGCCGACTTTGTTCTTGGCGCCCGGCCCGATGGCATGGCAGGGCAGGCATTTCTTGAACTCCTGCTCGCCGGCGGCGGCATCGCCGGCGGCCCGCGCGGCCTGCGTGTTCACGACGGCTGCCAAAAGCGCCATCGCCAAGGTTGCTTTCATGGCCTTTTCTCCTTTGTGACGTTTCTTGCCCGAGGCCGATCGACCCAGCCGGGTTAGGAAAGGGTTTTGCCAGCCCTATGTGTCAGCCGTCAAATGGCTGATATCGTGGGGCGGCCATAGCAAGCGGGAGCGTGAGGCATGTCGGTGCGGATGCCGGAAGCGGACGGCGCGGTCTTGGCCCGGCGCGAGAAGATCGTCGCCAGCCTGCGCCAGATCGTGCCCGGCGAGGGGGTGATCGCGGGGACACGCGAGATGCGCCCCTACGAGAGCGACGGGCTCACCGCCTACCGCCAGCTTCCCATGGTGGTGGTGCTGCCGGAGACCACCGAGCAGGTTTCCCAGGTGCTGCGCTATTGCCACGACGAGGGTATCCGGGTGGTGCCGCGCGGGGCCGGCACCTCGCTCTCGGGCGGCGCGCTGCCGCTCGTCGACGGCGTGCTGCTCGGCATGGCCAAGTTCAGCCGCATCCGCGAGATCGATCTGGACAACCGCCTGGCGGTGGTCGAGCCGGGCGTCACCAATCTCGCGGTCACCAACGCGGTCGCCGATAAGGGCTTCTACTACGCGCCCGATCCGTCCTCGCAGATCGCCTGCACCATCGGCGGCAATATCGCGGAAAATTCCGGCGGCGTGCATTGCCTGAAATACGGCATGACCACCAACAACGTGCTCGGCTGCGAGATGGTGCTGATGACCGGCGAGGTGCTGCGCTTTGGCGGCAAGCATCTGGATAGTTCCGGCTACGACATGCTCGGCCTTATCGCCGGCTCGGAAGGCCTGCTCGGCGTGGTCACCGAGGTCACCGTGCGCCTGCTGCGCCGGCCGGAGACCGCGCGCGCGCTGCTGATCGGCTTTCCCTCCTCGGAGGATGCCGGCGAATGCGTCTCGCGCATCATCGGCGCCGGCATCATCCCCGGCGGCATGGAGATGATGGACGGCCCCGCCATCCGCGCGGTGGAGGAATTCGTCCATGCCGGCTATCCGCTCGACTGCGAGGCGCTGCTGATCGTGGAGGTGGACGGGCCGGCGGCGGAGGTCGACCACCTGATCGGCCGCATCGAGCAGATCGCCAAGGACTGCCGCGCGATGTCGTGCAAGGCCTCGACCTCGGAGGAGGAGCGGCTGCTGTTCTGGGCGGGGCGCAAGGCGGCGTTCCCGGCGGTCGGCCGCATCTCGCCGGATTATTACTGCATGGACGGCACCATCCCGCGCGGCAAGCTGCCGCTGGTGCTGGCCCGCATCAGGGACATGTCGCAGAAATACGAATTGCGCTGCGCCAATGTGTTCCACGCCGGCGACGGCAATCTGCATCCGCTCATTCTCTACGACGCCAACCAGCCGGGCGAGCTCGACCGCGCCGAGCAATTCGGCGCCGAGATCTTGAAGCTCTGCGTCGAGGTCGGCGGCGTCTTGACCGGCGAGCACGGCGTCGGCGTCGAGAAGCGCGATCTGATGCCGGTGATGTTCTCCGAGATCGATCTCGATCAGCAGCAGCGCCTCAAATGCGCCTTCGACGACAAGGGCCTGCTCAACCCCGGCAAGGTGTTTCCCAAGCTGCACCGCTGCGCCGAATTGGGCCGCATGCATATTTCCGGCGGCAAGCTGCCGTTCCCCGATATTCCGAGGTTTTAGTCCGGCATGACTTTGTTTGTTCCCCAGCCTGAGCCCCGCGCTCTCCGCTGCCATGACTGATGTCTTGAAACCCCGCGACGGCAAGCAGGTCGAGGAGGCCGTGCGCTGGGCGATCGAACACGACAAGGCCTTGGAAGTGGCGGGGCAGGGCACAAAGCGCGCCATCGGCCGGCCGAGCCAGACCGACGTGACGCTCGATCTCTCAGGCCTCACCGGCGTCACGCTCTACGAGCCGGAAGAACTGGTGCTGTCGGCGCGCGCCGGCACGCCGCTCGCCGAGATCGAGGCGCTGCTTGCGAAAAACAACCAGCAGCTCGGCTTCGAGCCGATGGATTACGGCCCGCTGTTCGGCGAGACGCCGGGGCAGGGCACCATCGGCGGCGTGATCGCCGCCAATCTCTCCGGCCCGCGCCGCATCAAGGCGGGCGCCGCGCGCGACCACTTTCTGGGCGTCACCGCGGTGACCGGCCGCGGCGACACCATCAAGTCGGGCGGCCGCGTGGTCAAGAACGTCACCGGCTACGACCTGTGCAAATTGTTCGCCGGCTCCTGGGGCACGCTGGGCGCGATGACCGACGTCACCGTGAAAGTCCTGCCCAAGCCGGAGACCGAAGCGACCGTGCTGGTGGCGGGCCTCGACGACGCGCGCGCCTGCGCCGCCATGACCGCCGCCATGGGCTCGCCCTACGACGTTTCCGGCGCCGCGCATCTGCCCGATCACGTGGCGTCCTGGTTCGACGGCTTGCCCAAGCCGGAAGCAACCACGGCGCTGCGGCTGGAAGGCCACGCGCCCTCGGTCGCCCACCGCAAGGAGACGCTGAGCCAGCTGATGAAGCCGTTCGGCCCGGTCGAAATCCTCGACGAGGACAATTCACGCGCACTCTGGCGCAGCGTCCGCAGCGTGCGACCCTTCGCGGCGGCGGCGCGCGAGCGGCCGCTCTGGCGCGTCTCGGTCGCGCCGGCGCGCGGCCATGAGCTCGCGGCCGCGATCACGCCGGCGGCGCAGATGTTCTACGACTGGGCCGGCGGGCTGATCTGGGTGGCGATGCCGTTCGCCGACGAGCCCGACGCCGCCGCCGTGCGCGGCGCGGTCGCCGACGATCGGCGGCCATGCCACGCTGATCCGGGCCCCCGCTTCTGTCCGCGCGGCGCTCGATGTGTTCGCGCCGGAAGCGCCCGGGCTTGCCGCGCTGTCGAAGCGGGTCAAGGAGAGCTTCGATCCGAAAGGCGTGCTCAATCCCGGCCGCATGTGGGCGGGGGTGTAAGCAATGCAAACCACTTTCACCCTTGCGCAGCTCGCCGATCCGCAGATCAAGGAGACGGAAAAAATCCTGCGCGCCTGCGTGCATTGCGGCTTCTGCACCGCCACCTGCCCGACTTACGTGCTGCTCGGCGACGAGCTCGATATCCCGCGCGGGCGCATTTATCTGATCAAGGAGATGTTCGAGCAGGAGCGCGCCGCCACCCGCGACGTGGTCAAGCACATCGACCGCTGTCTCTCCTGCAATTCCTGCATGACCACCTGCCCGTCCGGCGTCACTTACATGCACCTCGTGGACCATGCCCGCGCGCACATCGAGAAGACCTACAAGCGCCCGCTCGCCGACCGCGCGCTGCGCGGCCTGCTGGCGCGCGTGCTGACCGACGCGAGCCTGTTTCGCCTGGCGGTGGTGGGCGGGATGGTGGCGCGGCCGTTCGCGCCGTTGTTGCGCGCGCTCGGCATGCGGCGGCTGGCCGCCATGCTCACGCTCACCCCGCACCGCAAGCCCGCCCCGCCCAGCGAGCGCACCGGCAAGGTCTATCCGGCGCAAGGCCGCCGCCGCGGCCGGGTGGCGCTCATGTCCGGCTGCATCAATCCGGTGCTGGCGCCCTCGACCGACGAGGCCGCCATCCGCCTGCTCACCAGGCATGGCGTCGAGGTGGTGGTGGCGGCGGGCGAAGGCTGCTGCGGCTCGCTCGAACACCATATGGGCCGCGAGCACGCGGCGCTGGCCAAGGCGCGCAACAATATCGACGCCTGGATCCGCGAGATCGAGGGCGCCGGGCTCGACGCCATCCTCACCACCGTGTCCGGCTGTGGAACCGCGCTGAAGGATTACGGGTTCATGCTGCGCACGGATCAGGCCTACGCCGCCAAGGCCGCCAAAGTGTCCAA
Organism: uncultured Alphaproteobacteria bacterium; assembly: GCA_963742375.1. Taxonomy (GTDB): domain Bacteria; phylum Pseudomonadota; class Alphaproteobacteria; order Rhizobiales; family Xanthobacteraceae; genus Pseudolabrys. The sequence goes on along the minus strand of CAVULP010000002.1, from coordinate 550,846 downwards.
CTTGGCCAAGGACGTCAGCGAATATCTGGCCACGCTCGAGCTGCAGGTGGGCACGGCGGGCAGCGGCCTCACGGTCGCCTATCACGCCGCCTGCTCCTTGCAGCACGGCCAGAAAGTCACGCGCGAGCCGAAAGAATTGCTGGGCAAATGCGGTTTCGTGGTCAAAGATGTGCCGGAAGGACATTTGTGCTGCGGCTCGGCCGGCACCTACAATATTTTGCAGCCCGCGATTGCGGAGCGCTTGCGCGACCGCAAGGTGGCCAATATCGAAGGGCTCGCGCCGGATGTGATCGCGGCCGGCAATATCGGCTGCCTGATGCAGATCGCGTCCGGCACCGCCATTCCGGTCGTCCACACGGTCGAGTTGATCGATTGGGCGACCGGCGGGCCGCTGCCGGAGCAATTGCGGACGCTGGCCGGGGCCGAGGCGGCGCTGGCGGCGGCCGAAGCAGGGAGAGTTAGGGGAGAATGGCTGCGGCGTTCTGCCGTGGCGCGTGTGCTGACGACAGTTTTATTGAACCGATCGGGAGTACGATCATGGCGAAAAAACGCAAGAAGTCGAAGGCGAAGACATCGAAGGCGCGACGCGCAAAGCCGGCGCGCAAGAAGAAGACGATGAAGAAGGCCGAAGGCCAGGAAGCCGGCGAAGAAGGCCGCGAAGAAGAAGCGCGCGGCGCCGAAGAAGGCAGCGCCGCCCAAGTCAGCGACGCCCAAGCCGATGCCGGCGCCGGTGTCACCGGCGCCCGCGCCGTCGCCGTTCGGCGGCAGCTTCGGCGGGCTGTTCGGCGGAAAGACGAATGAGGGGCAATAAACGGAAGAAACACAGGGCTGCCGCGAAAAAGGCGGCCGCCCGCAAGAGCAGGCGCAAGGCGTCCAAGGCGTCCAAGGCGTCCAAGGCGTCCAAGCCGCGCAGGCTGCGCCGCGCGGCGCCGAAACGCGCCGTGCTGCGCAAGACCAAAGCGGCCAAAGCCAAACGCGCCGCTCCGCGCGCCCGCGCCGCCACCGGCGCGGTGGCGGGCGTCGCCGTGCTCGGCCGCATGGGCCCGCGCTATTCCGAAATCCTGAGCCGCGACGCGCTCGCCTTCCTGGCCGAGCTGCACCGCCGCTTCGACGCCAAGCGCCGCGAGCTGCTCGCCGCCCGCGCCGAGCGCCAGACGCGCTTCGACGCCGGCGAGTTGCCGGATTTCCCCGCCGAGACCAAGCACATTCGCGACGACGATAGCTGGCGCGTGGCGCCGATCCCGGCCGATCTGCAGGATCGCCGCGTCGAGATCACCGGCCCGGTCGACCGCAAGATGATCGTCAACGCGCTCAATTCCGGCGCCACCCATTACATGGCCGATTTCGAGGACGCCAATTCGCCGACCTGGGCGAACAATCTCGAGGGCCAGATCAACCTGAAGGATCGCTGGGCGGGCAAGATCGACTTCACCGATCCCGCGACCCACAAGCGCTATGCCGTCGGCAAGAAGCGCGCGGTGCTGATCGTGCGGCCGCGCGGCTGGCACCTGCCGGAGGCGCATCTCACCGTCGACGGCGCGCCGGTCTCGGGCAGCCTGTTCGACTTCGGGCTTTATGTCTTCCACAACGCCAAGGCGCAGCTTGCGCAGGGCACCGGGCCATATTTCTATTTGCCCAAGCTCGAGAGCCGCAAGGAAGCGCGGCTGTGGAACGACGTCTTCCTGTTCGCGCAGGAGCAGCTCGGCCTGCCGCCGCGCTCGATCAAGGCGACGGTACTGATCGAGACGCTGCCGGCCGCCTTCGAGATGGACGAGATCCTCTGGGAGCTGCGCGAGCACATCGCCGGCATGAACGCCGGGCGCTGGGACTACATCTTCTCCTTCATCAAGACCTTCGCCAAGAGCAGCGACCCGCGCTTCGTGCTGCCCGACCGCTCGCAGGTGGTGATGGGCGAGGCCTTCCTCGGCGCCTATGCCGCGATCCTGGTGCGCACCTGCCACCGCCGCGGCGCCTTCGCGATGGGCGGCATGGCGGCGCAGATCCCGATCAAGAACGACCCGGCGGCGAACGAGGCCGCCTTCGCCAAGGTGCGCGCCGACAAGGAGCGCGAGGTGCGCGACGGCTATGACGGCACCTGGGTGGCGCATCCCGACCTGGTGCCGGTCGCCAAGGAAGTGTTCGACCGCATGATGCCGCAGCCCAACCAGGTCCCGCGCGTGCGGCTGCACGTCAATGTCCTGCGCGACGACCTGCTGAAAATCCACGAAGGGACCAGGACCGAGGCCGGCTTCCGCCTCAACATCCGCGTCGGCGTGCAATATATCGAGGCCTGGCTGCGCGGGCGCGGCGCCGTGCCGATCTACAATCTGATGGAAGACGCCGCCACCGCCGAGATTTCGCGCGCGCAGATCTGGCAATGGATCAAATACGGCGCCGCGCTTGACGGCGGCGTTCAGGCGACGCCGGCCTTCTTCGCGCGCGCGCTCACGCAGGAGATGGCGGTGGTCAAGCGCGAGGTGGGCGCCGCCAATTACGCGCGCGGCCGCTTCCCCGAGGCGATCGAGCTGTTCCGCGACCTGTCGCTGGGAAAAGAGTTCGTGCCGTTCCTCACCATTCCGGCTTACCCGCTGATCGCCTAGCGCGGGTGGCGGCCTGCAAACACAATCATGAATGTGAATATAACCGAATTGCAGCGCTCCCGATTGCATCGCTCAAGCGGCCCGCATAGCATGCGGCGATCATCGAGGCGTATGGCCTAAGGGCCGGAGCGCACTCGCAAATTCATGCACAAACGTTAGGGAGTAGGTGGCCATGCCGGCGTACAAAATTCTGCTGATGGGCGCGTCCTACGGATCGCTGCTCGCATCCAAATTGCTGTTCGGCGGCCACTCGATCCATCTCGTCTGCCTGCCGGCGGAAGCCGATCTGATCAATGCCGAGGGCTTCAAGGTCAAGTTGCCGGTGCGCGGCCGCAAGGATCCGGTGCTGCTGGAATCGCGCAAGCTGCCGGGCAAGGTCACCGCCGGACCTGCGACCGGCGTCAATCCGAAGGACTACGACCTCATCGGCCTCTGCATGCAGGAGCCGCAATATCGCTCGCCCGGCGTGCGCGAATTGCTCGACGCGGTCGGCAAGTCGCACGTGCCCTGCATGTCGATCATGAACATGCCGCCGCTGCCTTACATCAAGCGCATCCCGGGCCTCGATTACGAGCCGCTGAAGGCCGCCTATACCGATCCGACGGTGTGGGATTCATTCGATCCCAAGTTGATCACGCTCAACAGCCCGGACCCGCAGGCGATCCGTCCGCCCGACGGCAAGGCCAACGAGCTCTTGGTGACGCTGCCGACCAATTTCAAATGCGCGAGGTTCGACAGCGACAAGGACACCGCGATCCTCAAGCAGCTCGAGAAGGACGTCGACGCCGCGCGCTTCGATACGCCGGAAGGCAAGATCGAATTGCCGGTGAAGCTGAAGATTTACGACTCGATCTTCGTGCCGCTGGCCAAATGGTCGATGCTGCTCGCCGGCAATTACCGCTGCATCACCAAAGACGGCATGCGCACCGCCAAGGAAGCGGTGCACACCAACATCGAGGAATCGAAGTCGGTCTACAATTTCGTGTTCGACCTCTGCGTCAAGCTCGGCGCCAAGCCGTCCGATCTGGTGCCGTTCGAGAAATATGCCGCGGCCGCCGAGAGCCTGACGCGTCCGGCCTCCGCCGCGCGCGCGCTCTATAACGGCGCGCCCAATATCGAACGCGCCGACAAGCTGGTGCAGCTGATCGCCAAGCAGAAGGGCATGAGCCATCCGGTGATCGATGCCGGCGTCGCGCTGGTCGACCAATTGCTCGCCGCCAACCGCAAAAAGGCGGCGGCCTGAGCGTCGGCGCAACGATCCATTGCCTCGATCGCGCCCTGGCGGCAGCGCCGGGGGCGATCGACTCTCATTTGTTGTCCGCAAACTGAATGCCGGCTGGGCTTGTGGAAAACGTCGTTTTCTGGCCCGGAATTCGCCCCCACATGCCGGCGAAAGACCGTTTCGGCCTCGAAATTTGTGACAATGCTGCAACAGTCCGTCGCTTTTTATCGTGCGAAGCCGGATTCGCCTAAAAAGGCAGCAATTGCCGCTGTTTTTGGCTTGCCGCAATGCGAAGCAAGGTATGAATTCGACGCCAATGCGCGTCCTGTTGCGTACGGGGTCGATCGCAGCCGGAGTTTTTGCAGGGTTCTGTACGCAAAAGAGTAACGCGTCACTTCAGTATCGGCTGGACGTCCGATCGAACCGAAAAGGGGCAGGGTCAGATGAAGAAGTTTGTTTTGTCGGTAGTCGCGGCGGTTGCCGTAACGGCAGTTGCGGCGCCTGTGTTTGCGGCGGATATGGCGGTGAAGGCAAAGCCGATGGCTCCGGCCGCGGCACCGAGCCCGTGGGACATCGCCTTCGGCGGCGGCGTTGATGACGGACTACGTCTGGCGCGGCGTCACGCAGTCGGCGCATAAGGCGTCGGTCACGGCCTTTTTCGAGCCGCGCTACAACATCAATTCGAACTGGCAGCTCTACGCCGGCGTCTCCGGCGAGAGCATCAAGTTCGCCAACAACGCGGCGGCCGAAATCGACTTCTACGGCGGCGTGCGCCCGACCTTCGGTCCGCTCGCTTTGGATTTCGGCATTTGGGAATACTACTACCCGGGCGGCATCTGCTACGGCAGCGGCCCGCTCAACGCGTCACCGAATGGTTTCAACGTCGGCAGCGCCGGCATGTCTATGCCGCCTGCAGAGCGGCAACGTCGCCAAGGACGATGCCAGCTTCTACGAAATCTACGCCAAGGCGACCTACACGCTGGGCGACTGGGCCTTCGGTCCGACCTTCTTCTATTCGCCGAACTTCCTGAACACCGGCGCCGATGGCGAATATCTGTCGGGCATCGTCAAGTACACCGCGCCCGCTTCGATGGCGTTGTTCAACGGACGGTCGGCTGGTACGTGTCGGGTGAATTCGGCCATCAGTGGTTCGGCACCAGCGATGCGTTCTATGGTGTCGCCGGCGCACCGGCGCCTGCGTCATACGCGAACGGCATTCCGGAGCCCGACTACAACACCTGGAACGTCGGCGTCGGCTTCACCTGGAAGGTGTTCACGCTCGACCTGCGCTACACCGACACCGATCTGAGCAAGGAAGAGTGCTCGGCCTTCACCAGCGATCCTGGCGCGACTCTCGGCGGCACCGCGATCGCGATCAATCCGGTCGGCGTGAAGTCGAACTGGTGCGGCGCGACCTTCATCGCCAAGCTGTCGACCGTCTCTGACGCTCGGCAGCTTGAAGTAAGATCAAGTTCTGACCCTGACGGGCGGCGGCTGCCGACACAGCCGCCGCCCTTTTTTATGCGGCCGGCGCCAGGCTGGCCATCGCGCAGCGCGGAGCGGCCGCCGTCACGCGTCAAGCCGAGCCGGCGGCGATGAAACGCGGCGAGCGTGCAGCGGTGGCCGATCGACACGATGGTCGCTCCGCCCAGGCGCTGTTCGAGCACGCGGTCAAGCGCGGCCTCTGGCGGGCCTTGCCGAGCAAAAGCATCCGGTTCCAAAGCGCTTCCGCTTCGACGCGCGGCCAAGGTGCTAGCCGCGCTATCGACTAAGGGCTAATGGCCTGGAATCGGTTCCTTTTTGCATGGTTTCGCCCATAAAAATGGCTCATAAAAAGGGCATATGAATGGGCGTCCCACGGGTTTCCCAATATTGCGTCCGGTCGCTACACCCCGTACGATTGTACTTAAGGGTTGCCTGGTCCGGACGAGAAGTCTCGCGCCTTGGAAAAAGACCCGAACGAATACCGTTCTTCAAAGATAACAATACGCAAGGGAGGGTAAGAGAAATGACCAACAAGCTCACTTCGGCTGCCACCCGCCGCAAATTCCTGAGAGGGGCGGCTGTCGCCGGCGTGGCGACCATCGCCATGCCGCAAGTTTCGCGCGCGCAGACCGTCACCCTGAAGATGCAGGGCGGCTGGGGCGCCACCGACATCCTCAACGACTACGGCAAGGACTATGCCGCCAAGGTCAACGAGATGGGCGGCGGCCGGCTGAAGATCGACTACCTCAACGCCGGCGCCGTGGTGAAGGCGTTCTCGGTGATGGACGCGACCTCGTCGGGCGTGCTCGACGGCTGCCACAGCGTGCCGGCCTACTGGTACGGCAAGCATCGCGCCGCCTCGCTGTTCGGCACCGGCCCCGGCTACGGCACCAACGCCAGCCAGTTCATGGGCTGGTTCTATTACGGCGGCGGCGAGGCGCTCTATGACGAGCTGACCCAGAAGATTCTCAAGCTCAACGTGCAGGGCTTCTACGTCTTCGCCATGCCGACCCAGCCGCTCGGCTGGTTCAAGAAGGAGCTCAAGGGTCCGGATGACTTCAAGGGCCTGAAGTACCGCACCGTCGGTCTCGCCTCCAACGTCATGCAGGCGATGGGCGCCAGCGTCGCGCAACTGCCTGGGCCGGAAATTCTGCCGGCGATGGAAAAGGGCGTGATCGAGGCGTTCGAGTTCAACAACCCGACCTCGGACAGCCGCTTCGGCGCACAGGACGTGGCCAAGTACTACTATCTTGGCTCCTACCACCAGGCGTCGGAAGCCATCGAAGTCGTCTTCAACAAGACGAAGTGGGACGGTCTCGCCAAGGAGCAGCAGCAGATTCTGCAGCTGGCCGGCCAGGCGGCCAATTCCGACGACATCTGGAAGGCCTGGGACATCTACTCGAAGGATCTCGCAGACGCTGATCACCAAGCATGGCGTCCACGTCAAGCGCACGTCGGAGGCGATCTTCAAGGCGCAGCTCGTGGCCTGGGACAAGGTCGTCAACGAGATCAGCGCGGACGCCAACCAGGGTCCGTTCATCAAGAAGGTGCTCGAGAGCCAGAAGGCGTGGGGCAAGCGGGTCGGCTTCTACTGCGATCAACAACGAAGCCGACTTCAAGTCCGCCTACGAGCACTACTTCGGCCCGATGAAGGTCTAAGCAGCGAGCATGAATTCGCCGGGGCGGCAGCGCTGCCCCGGCGAGTTTGTGTGCTGGATCCAATCGGCGAGAATCTTCCGTGGAAAATTTTCTGCTTTTCATCGACCGTCTGAGCGCGGGCGTCGGCAAGGCGTTCGGCTGGTGCATCGTCATCATGACGCTGGGCACCTGCTACGACGTGTTCATGCGCTACCTGTTTCGCGCCCCGACCAATTGGGCGTTCGACGTCAGCTATTTCATGTATGGCGCGCTGTTCATGATGGCCGGCGCCTACACGCTGTCGCGCAACGGACATGTGCGCGGCGACTTCGTCTATCGGATGTGGCCGTACCGCGTGCAGGCCTCGATCGATCTCGTTCTCTTCATCATCTTCATGGGGCCGGGCTTCGGCGCGCTGTTCTATTACGGCATCCCCTATGCCGAGCAGTCCTGGCACATCCACGAGGTCAGCATCTACAGCCCGACCGGCGCGCCGGTCTATCCGCACAAGACGCTGATCCCGATCGCGGCGTTTCTGATGCTGTGCCAGTGCTTTGCCGAAGATCATTCGCTGCATCATTTGCATGCGCGACGGCGTGTGGCCGCAACGGCTGCATGACGTGGAAGAAATGGAATCCGCGATTCTGGCCGAAGCGGCGGATCGCCGGCGCATCGAAGAAGAAATGCACGTGGGGGCTGCGCGATGATGTTCACCAATCCCGAAATCGGGATGATCCAGCTCGGCCGCCTTCATCGTCATCATCCTGCTGGGCTTCCCGATCGCCTTCACGCTCGTGGCGATGGGCGTGTTCTTCGGCTACTACGCGATGGGCTCGCGCATCTTCGACCTGCTCGTCACCAATACCTATGACGTGATGTCGAACGACGTGCTGACCGCGGTGCCGCTGTTCCTGTTCATGGGCTACGTGGTCGAGCGCTCGAATATTCTCGACCGGCTGTTTTATTCGCTGCAGATGTCGATGCGGCGCGTGCCGGGCGCGCTCGCGGTCGCGACGCTGATCACCTGCGCGCTGTTTGCCACCGCCACCGGCATCGTCGGCGCGGTGGTGACGCTGATGGGTCTGCTGGCGTTTCCGGCCATGCTGCGCGCCGGCTACAACACCGAGCTCTCGGCCGGCGTGGTCTGCGCCGGCGGCTGCCTCGGCATCATGATCCCGCCGAGCGTGCTGCTGATCCTGTACGGCGCGACCACGTCGGTTTCGGTCGTGCAGCTTTACGCCGCGGCCTTCCTTCCCGGCTTCCTGCTGGCCGGGCTTCTACGTCGTCTACGTGATCGTGCGCGTGCTGATCAATCCGAGCCTGGCGCCGAAGCCGAAGGAACTCGAGCGCGACATACCGTTCGGCGAAGTGTTCTGGGCGCTGCTGACCTCGTTCTTCCCGCTCGCCGATCCTGATCCTTTCGGTGCTCGGCGCGATCCTGTTCGGTCTGGCGACGCCGTCGGAGGCGGCGGCCGTCGGTGCGCCGGCTCGGTGATCTTGGCGGCCGGCTATAGCTCGCTCACCTTCCAGCGGCTGAAGGAAGCCGTCTACCTCACCGCCCGCACCTCGGCGATGGTCTGCTATCTGTTCATCGGCTCGTGGACCTTCTCCTCGGTGTTCTCCTATCTCGGCGGCCACGAGGTGATCGAGCACTGGGTGCTGGCGGCGAATCTGAATGCGACCGGCTTCCTCATCCTTGCCCAGTTCATCATCTTCCTGCTCGGCTGGCCGCTGGAATGGACCGAGATCATCATCATCTTCGTCCCGATCTTCCTGCCGCTGGTCAAGACACTTCAATATCGACCCGACTCTTTTCGGCATCCTGGTCGCGCTCAACATCCAGACCTCGTTCAACACGCCGCCGATGGCGATGGCGGCCTATTACCTCAAGGGCGTGGCGCCGCCGCACGTGCAGGCTGAACCAGATTTTCGCCGGCGCGTTGCCGTTCGTGTTCATGGTGTTCCTGACCATGGCCCTGGTCTACATCTTCCCGGGCATCGCGCTCTGGCTGCCTCAGCAAGATCTACGCGAACTGATGGTGGACTGATGGCGAGCTGACATCGACTCACCGCGATCGAGGCCGCCGAGCGGATCGCCAGCGGCGATATTTCGCGCCGAGGAATATACCGGCGCCTGTCTCGAGCGCATCGCCGCGATCGACGACAAGGTGCATGCCTTCGTCCATCTCGATCCGGACGAGGCGCTGGCGCAGGCGCGCGCGCTCGACGAGCGCCGCCGCAACGGGCAGCCGATCGGGCCGCTGCACGGCGTTCCGGTCGCCATCAAGGACATCTTCGACACCGCCGACTACAAGACCGAATGCGGCTCGCCCTTGCTCAAGGGCCGCCAGCCGATGCGCGATTGCACGGCGGTGGCGCGGCTGCGCGCAGCCGGCGCGGTGATCATCGGCAAGACGGTGACCACCGAATTCGCCTATTTTCACCCGGGCGCGACGCGCAATCCGCACGATCTCGAACGCACGCCCGGCGGCTCGTCATCCGGCTCGGCGGCGGCGGTCGCCGCCGGCATGGTGCCGCTGGCGATCGGCTCGCAGACCAACGGCTCGGTGATCCGCCCGGCGGCCTTTTGCGGCGTCTATGGCTGCAAGCCGACGCACGGCACGATCTCGCGCCACGGCGCGTTGATGCTGTCGCAGGCGCTCGATCATGTCGGCGTGTTCGCGCGCTCGCTCGCCGATACCGCGCTGATCCTCGAAGTGCTGGCCGGCTACGATCCCGAACGACGGCGATACGCGGCCGGTCGCGGCGCCGGCCTTTCTCGAAACGGTGGCCGAGGAGCCGCCGCTGCCGCCGCGCTTTGCCTTCGTGCGCACGCCGGTCTGGGACAAGGCCGATGCCGAAACCCGCGCGGCATTCGAGGACCTGGTCGAGCGGCTGGGCGAGTCAGGCGCAGCCGATCGACCTGCCGGACGGCTATGCCGCGGCCTGGGACGATCAGCGCGCGATCATGGCCGCCGACATGGCGCACAATCTCAACGCCGTGGTCGAGCGCGGCGGCGAGGCGCTCGAGCAAGGCAGTTGCGCGATTTTCTGGCCGAAGGCAGCAAGGTGACCGCGGTGCGCTATCTCGCGGCGCGCGATGCCGCGCGGCGTTACGCGGCCGGCATTGCCGAAATTTTCAAGGAATACGACGCCATCATCACGCCGGCGGCGACCGGCGTCGCGCCCAAGGGCGAGGCGACCGGCAGCCCGATGTTCTGCTCGCTGTGGACGCTGACCGGGCTGCCGGCGCTGTCGTTGCCGCTGCTGACGGGCGAGGGCGGCATGCCGCTCGGCGTGCAATTGATCGGCGAACGCGGCGACGACGCGCGCCTGCTGCGCACGGCGAATTGGCTGATCGATGAATTGGCGGATGACGTCGAAGCGCCGCGCCGGCGGCGTAAGCGGACTATTTCTTGCTCGCGCTTGAAGAGCGGCTGCCAGTCGTCGCCCCAGAAGCCCCAGAGCATCAACGCAAGGCCGATCAGGACGCAAATCCATAGCGGCGGCGCGGCGAGCTTGGCGCGATCAGCAGCATATAGCCGATCATGATGATCGCGCCGATCAATGCCGTTACTGCGTCCGCCATGCTCGTCCTCCGGTGACTGCAGGCGCATATTAGCGCGGCGCGCGCGGCGTAGGCCACCCCCTTTTGCGAAATCTCCGGATCACGCCGGCGGAGCGCCCAGCTCCTGCTTGAAGAAGGCGATGGTGCGGCTCCAGGCGAGATCGGCGGCCGGCTTGTCGTAGCGGTTGCTGGTGTCGTTGTTGAAGGCGTGGTTGACGTTGGGATAGACGTAAATCGTGAAGCGCTTGTGGTTGGCCTTGAGTGCCGCCTCATAGGCCGGAATGCCGGCGTCGATGCGCTGGTCGAGCCCGGCATAGTGCAGCAGCAGCGCCGCCTGGATCGACTTCACCTGATCGGCCGGCGGCTGCGCGCCGTAATAGGCGACGGCCGCCTTCGAGCTCGGGCGCGATCACCGCCAGCGATTGACCATGCCGCCGCCCCAGCAGAAGCCGACGGCGCCGACCTTGCCGGTCGATTCCGGGTGCTGCTCGAGAAACGGCACGGCGGCGGCGATGCGGTGCGCCGTCTCGTCGGCGATTGAGCGTGCCGATCATGTCGCGCGCCTTGTCCTCGTCGGCCGGCGTGCCGCCGAGCGGCGAGAGCATGTCGACGGCGTAGGCCAGGAAGCCTTCGAGCGCGATGCGGCGCGCGACGTCCTGGATGTGCGGATTGAGCCCGCGGTTCTCGTGGATGACGATGACCGCCGGCCGCTTGCCCTTCGGCTTGCAGCCGCGCCAGGATAGCCGTTGATCTTCGCGCCGCCGGCGTCATAGCTGACGCGTGTCGATGGCGAGCCGCGCGTCGTCGGGCGCCACGATCGCGGCGCGCGCATAGTCGTTTTGCAGCAAGCGGCAGCAGCGCCAGCGCCGCCGCGCTGGAGCCGGCGATGTCGGCCAGCCGGTCGAGGAATTGCGCGGCGGCTGATGCCGCCGTGGGTGAAGCTGTCGTAGAGGTCGATGACGCGCTGGTCCATGCTGCGGCTCCATCGGGAACGTCCGCAAGGATAACACGCCGCGGGCGGGCGGAAATTCCAGCTCTACGCGCCTTGCCATGAAAAAAGGGCGCGGCCGAAGCCGCGCCCAAGCCGCACCTTGGATAGCGTTTGCCTTGTGCGGGCAGGCTTACATCATGCCGCCCATTCCGCCCATTCCGCCCATGCCGCCGCCGCCGCGGCATGGCCGGCGCCGGCTCCTTCGGCAGTTCGGCGACCATGGCTTCGGTGGTCACCAAGAGGCCGGCGACCGAGCCTGCGTCCTGCAGCGCGGTGCGCACGACCTTGGCCGGATCGACGATGCCGGCTTCGACCATGTCGACATATTTCTCGGTCTGGGCGTCGAAGCCGTAGGTCTCCGACTTGTCGCTCCATGATCTTGCCGACCACGATCGAGCCTTCCACGCCGGCGTTCTCGGCGATCTGGCGGATCGGGGCTTCCAGCGCCTTGAGCACGATGTTGATGCCGGCCTGCACGTCGGGGTTCTCGTCGTGGATGCGGCCGACCGCCTTCTTGGCGCGCAGCAGTGCGACGCCGCCGCCCGGCACGATGCCTTCCTCGACCGCGGCGCGGGTGGCGTTGAGCGCGTCCTCGACGCGGTCCTTCTTCTCCTTCACCTCGATCTCGGTGGCGCCGCCGACCTTGATCACCGCAACGCCGCCGGCGAGCTTGGCCAGCCGCTCCTGCAGCTTCTCCTTGTCGTAGTCGGAGGTGGTCTCCTCGATCTGCGCCTTGATCTGGCTGACGCGCGCCTCGATCTCGGCCTTCTTGCCGGCGCCGTGAGACGATGGTGGTCTTTTCCTTCTCGATGATCACCTTCTTGGCGCGGCCGAGCATCGCCAGCGTGACGTTTTCCAGCTTGATGCCGAGGTCTTCGGAGATCAGCTGGCCGCCGGTGAGGATGGCGATGTCCTCCAGCATGGCCTTGCGGCGGTCGCCGAAGCCCGGCGCCTTCACGGCCGCCACCTTCAGGCCGCCGCGCAGCTTGTTGACGACGAGCGTGGCGATCGCCTCGCCCTCGACGTCCTCGGCGATGATCACCAGCGGCTTGCCCGACTGCACCACCGCTTCCAGCACGGGAAGCATCGATTGCAGGCCGGACAGCTTCTTCTCGTGCAGGAGGATGTAGGCGTCCTCCAGCTCGGCGATCATCTTCTCGGCATTGGTGATGAAGTAGGGCGAGATGTAGCCGCGGTCGAACTGCATGCCCTCGACGATCTCGACCTCGGTCTCCAGCGACTTGGCTTCCTCGACCGTGATCACGCCTTCGTTGCCGACCTTCTGCATCGCCTGCGCGATCATCTTGCCGATCTTGGCGTCGCCGTTCGACGAGATGGTGCCGACCTGGGCGACCTCGGCCGACGAGGAGACCTTCTTGGCGCGCTTCTCGATGTCCTTGACGACCGCGGTGCACGGCGATGTCGATGCCGCGCTTCAGGTCCATCGGGTTCATGCCGGCGGCGACCGACTTGGCGCCTTCCTTGACGATCGCCTGCGGCGAGCACGGTGGCGGTGGTGGTGCCGTCGCCGGCGAGATCGTTGGTCTTCTGGGCGACTTCGCGCACCATCTGCGCGCCCATGTTCTCGAACTTGTCTTCGAGCTCGATTTCCTTGGCGACGGTGACGCCGTCCTTGGTGATGCGCGGGGCGCCGAAGCTCTTGTCGAGCACGACGTTGCGGCCCTTGGGGCCGAGCGTCACCTTCACGGCGTTGGCGAGAATGTCGACGCCGCGCAGCATGCGGTCGCGCGCATCGCCGGAAAATTTCACGTCCTTGGCAGACATTTCACGTCACTCCGTTTGGCTTGACCCTCATCCTGAGGAGCGGTTAGCCGCGTCTCGAAGGATGAGGTCGTGAATTCGTTGCCCTCGTCCTTCGAGACGCCGCTTCGCGGCTCCTCAGGACGAGGATGCTCAGGCGATCACGCCCATGATGTCGCTCTCCTTCATGATCAGGAGATCCTCGCCGTCGAGCTTGACCTCGGTGCCCGACCACTTGCCGAACAGCACGCGGTTGCCCGGCTTCAGGTCGATCGGGATGAGCTTGCCGCTCTCGTCGCGGCCGCCCGGGCCGACGGCGATGACCTCGCCTTCGCTGCGGCTTCTCCTGGGCGGTGTCGGGGATGATGATGCCGCCCTTGGTCTTCTCCTGGGCCTCGATGCGGCGCACGACCACGCGGTCGTGCAGGGGACGAAACTTGGTCTTGGCCATTGGCTTCCTCGTCGGCGCTAGCGCATGACCCCGAAAAGTGGGAACCGGTTTTCGGTCAAGGTCATGCGCAAACGAATGGTTGGCAGGTTTGTTACCGAAAGTATCGATTTTATAAGCTCTTAGCACTCATTACCGGAGAGTGCCAATCGCTCGCCCGGGAAATATGGCTTTGGCTCAGCCAAGTCAAGCTTGCGATGGCTGGGGGCCCGGCCGGGCGCGGGGCAGAGTTAAGACCGGGGGAACCTCCCTCGGCTAAGCTGCTTCAACGGTGCGCTTGCGCGGCCCGCCAAGGCCCCGCACAGTCCGTTACACGCGCCGCCGGAGCCCGTATGAGCCATCCCCGCCACCTTTTGCTTGCGATTGCCCTGCTGGCCGGCGGATTGGCGCTGGCCGGTTGCGAAACCAGCAATATGAACATGCCGCAGCCGGCCGAGCCGGCGGCGCCGCCGATGGTGCCATTGATGCCGCCGGCGTTCCCGCCGCAAGACCTGGTCGGGCGCTGGGGGCTGACCGCCTATCACAACGACGCCGATCGCGAGCGCACCATCGCGGCCGCCGCCAACCAATGCCGCAATCCCTACGTCATCACGCTCGGGCCGACCGGCGGGGTGATGATGCACCTCGCCGACCAGTCGACCGCCACCGAGCTCGCGCTCAAGGGCGCGCCCGGCAAAAAGACCTATGTCGGCCCGAAGGACGATCCGCCGGCCAGCGCGCAGGATCGTGAGGTGGTCACATTCGACGGCCGCGTGCTGATCCTGCGCTGGATGGATCCGGAAGTGCAGGGCCGCTACGGCACCATGGTCTATGTCCGCTGCACGCCGGAGGGCCAGAAGCATTCCAAGCCGAAGGCCAAGTCGAAGCCGAAACCCAGGCCGGCGCCGGCGGCGGCCCCGAAACCGGTCCAGCCGCCCATCCAGCGCCAGTGACGAGTAGCCGGATGTCCGTGACCGGCTCGCCATGACGGCGCTGCGCGACGTCATCGACGGCCCATTTGTTCGTGGGCCTTGGCGCGCCGTGCCGGTGCTCGGCGTCACGCAAATCATCTCCTGGGGCTCGATCTTCTACACGCCGGTGCTGATCCTGCCGCTGGTCGCACAAGAGCGCGGCTGGTCGATGTCCTTCGTCATGGGCGGCTTCTCGGCCGGGCTCCTGGTTGCCGGACTTGTCTCGCCTTATGTCGGGCGCGCAATCGACCGTTTCGGCGGGCACGTGGTGATGACCATCGGCTCGCTGATCGGCGCGCTCGGGCTGTTCCTGATCGTGCATGCGGCGAGCCAGCCCGCCTATCTCGCGGTGTGGACCGTGCTCGGCGCCGCCATGGCGGCGAACCTCTACGATTCCGCCTTCGCCAGCCTCGGCCGCATCTTCGGCGCGGCCGCGCGCCGGCCGATCACCGCGCTGACGCTGATCGCGCGGCTTTGCCTCGACCGTGAGCTGGCCGGCGACGCATTTTCTGCTCGAGGCCGTCGGCTGGCGCGGCACCTATCTGATCTATGCCGTGCTGCTCGCGGCCGTGGCTGCGCCGCTGCATGCGCTGGCGCTGCCGCGCAGCCGCGCCGAAACGCAGCCGCCCAAGCCCGGCGCAACGGAGCAGCCGGCCAAGGTGCTGCCGTCGCGCGGCTTGCCCTTCGTGCTGGTGGCCGCCGCCTTCGCGTCTTACGCTTTCGTGCCGTCGGGACTGTCGGCGCATCTGCTGGCGATATTCGCGCGCTCGGGCATCGACGCCGGCACCGTGGTGTGGATCGGCGCGCTGTTCGGGCCGGCGCAGGTCGGCGCCCGGCTGATCGAGTTCACCTTCGGCCGCAACCTGCATCCGCTTTGGGTGGCGCGCTTTGCGCTCGGCGCCTTGCTGTGCGCTTTCGCCATGCTGATGCTGTTCGGCCTATCGGCGCCGGTGGCAGCGGCTTTCGCGCTGATGTTCGGCGGCGCCAACGGGCTCATCACCATCACGCGCGGCGCGCTGCCGCTTGCGCTGTTCGGCGCCGCCGGCTATGGGCGGCTGATCGGGCGGCTGGCCGGCCCGTTTTTGCTGATGCAGGCGGCGGCGCCGCTGGTGATGGCCTTCGTGGTGGACCGCGCCTCGGATCCCGCGCGCGCTCGCGCTCGCCGCCGGCTTCGCCGCCGTCGCGCTCGCCTGCTTTATCGTGATCCGCAGGCCCGCTTAAGCAAACATCGTGTCGATTTCGCCCTGACTGGCGTGGCCGCAATCGCCGTCGAGCTTGGGGCCGTTGATCAGCTCGCGGCCGGCCGCGGGCTTTTCCGCCGCAGCTTGCGCCGGACGGCCGTTGCAGCGATCGAGCATGGCCGCGAGCTGCTGCTCGATCAGGTTCAAGGTGTCGATCACCTTGGCGATGCGCTGGCCGGCGAGGTCCTGGAAATTGCAGGCCTCGTAGATCGCCACCGTGCGCTCCTGGATGTCCTGGGCGAGCCCGCGCTCGTAGTCGCTCCTGAGCGCGGCGGCCAGCGCCTTGGCGCCGTCGTCGATGCCTTCGGCCGCGTGCAGGATTTTCTGCGTGGCTTTTTCCATGCCGCCGACCGCGGCGCCGAGTTCGCCGGCCGCGCGCGCCATACGGCGCTCCTTGCTTTCGCCGATCAGGGCAGCGACCTCGCGCCGGTTATGCGCGATCGTTTCCTGCACGAGCGCGAGCTCGCGCTTGAGCGCGTCGCCGGAAATGTCGCGCCGGGCGCCGATTTCGCGCAGCGCCTTGAGCTGATCGATGGTCTCGCGCTCGCCGGCCGTCGGCTCGGGCGCCGCCGCCGTCCGGCGGTCGGCGAACATCCGCTCGACGCGAAAAACTTTGCGCTGCACGCCCACGCCCCCCGCAATCCCTCACCGAATATTTTCTACCCGCAGGCCGATTAACGCCGCGTTGCGAAGCGGAACTAACGGCGCGTTTACCATGCCGGTTTGCGTTTTACGCAAAATAAACTCTAACGCCACGAAGCGCGCGCTTGGCGCGCAAGAATGCGTGCCGCGGCGGCGATGGTTTACCAATCGTGTTTCTTTTCGCTTTTAACTTGCGTCGTCATGGCCGCGAGTTCGCCGATGCAGCGTCTGCTTGTTCCCG
Source organism: uncultured Alphaproteobacteria bacterium (assembly GCA_963742375.1). GTDB lineage: Bacteria > Pseudomonadota > Alphaproteobacteria > Rhizobiales > Xanthobacteraceae > Pseudolabrys. The sequence continues at coordinate 534,059 of CAVULP010000002.1, read as the reverse complement.
CTTTCGTCGTGCTGTTTGCCGGTGCTGCCGCGGCGCAGACGGCGCCGATGCCGACGACGCCGCCGATGCTGGTGATGGTGCCGGCGCAGCCGCCGCTGCGGACCGATCTCGGCGGCGGCTTCATCGAATTCCTGTTCGGCGCGCGCGGCCCGCAGCCTGTGGTCGCGGCGCCGCCGCCCAATCTCTATCAGGCGCCGGCGCCGATCACCGTGAACGCCCCGCCGGTCGATCCCATGCTGGAGCAGGCCGCCGCCGGGCTATCAGATGGATCCGCGCTTCCTGCGCCAGGAGGTCGCCTACGCCGGCAAAGAAGAGCCGGGCACGCTGGTGATCGATACGCCCAACCACTTCCTCTATCTGGTCGAGGGCGACGGCAAGGCGCTGCGCTACGGCATCGGCGTCGGCCGGCCGGGCTTTACCTGGTCGGGCCTGCGCGCAATCTCCGGCCAAGAAGGAATGGCCGGACTGGGTGCCGCCGAAGGAAATGCTCGAGCGCCAGCCCTATCTGCCGCATTTCATGGCCGGCGGCCCCAACAATCCGCTCGGCGCGCGCGCGCTCTATCTCGGCTCGACGCTCTATCGCATTCACGGCTCGAACGAGCCCTGGACCATCGGCCACAACGTCTCGTCCGGCTGCATCCGCATGCGCAATGTGGACGTGATCGACCTCTACGATCGCGTCAAGGTCGGCGCCAAGGTGGTGGTGCTTTAGGGACTGGCGAGCGCGAGGCCGTGCTCGGCCAGCGCGCGCGGAAATTCATCCGAATTGAAATAGGCAAATTCGCGCTCGCGCTGCCGCGTGAGCGGATCGAGCGCTTCCAGCTCGGCATCGACATGGCCCGGATGGCACATCACCAGGCCGCCCTCCGGCAGACCGGCGAGGAAGCGCGGGAACATCTTGGCGAACGGCGTCTTCGTGTTGAAATCATAGGCGCCGGCAAAGGCCGGATTGGTGGCGATGCCGCGGCGGCGGGCCGCGCGCCTGATGCCGACGCTCAGCACATCGAGCGTCAGCGCCTTGCGATCGCGCAGCTGGCGCGCGCCGCGCGCGCGGCCGCATTGCCGGACCCAGGCCTTGGGCGCGCCCTCCGCGACGACGGTCAGCAAGGCCTCGCGCACCTGCGGCATCAGATGCACGTGCTGGTGGCCGTCGAGGAAGTCGGGCGGGTGGCCGAAGGCATCGATGAAGGCGCGCAATTGCGTGGCGATCTCGATCGTCAGGTGCTCCGGCTTTAATCGCCGCATCATCGCCATGCGCATCTTTTGCCGATTGGGCAGGAAACGGCCCTGGCGCAGCGGCGTGAAGTCGGCGCTCATCGGTTTGAACGGGCCGGTCAGCGTCACGTGCAGGCCGATGGCCGCGCGCTTCTTTCCCGCGTTGAGCGCCTCGAGCGCGTCGGCCTCCTCCGGCGTCAAATGCGGCGCCGCCATCATGACCGAGGTGGCATTGAGCCGGCCGCGCAGGATCAATTCGCGGATGCCGGCATTGACCGCGGGGGAAATTCCGTAATCGTCGGCGCAAAGCCAGATAGGACGGGGCCCGGTCACGTGAACGTCCGCGCTCACTCGGCCGCGCGCCTGTCCGCCGGCCGCGGCTTGGCGGGCGCTTTGGCGGTTTCGTCCGCGCTCTTTAAGCTGCGTTCGGCGACGAAATAGACCGGCCGCGCCTTGATCTCGGACAACAGCTTGCCGATGTATTCGCCGAGCACGCCGATCATCAAGAGCTGCACGCCGCCCAGCACCATCAAGCCGACCACCACCGAGGGATAGCCGGGCACGTCCTGGCCGAACAGCAGCGTCTGCAACAAGATCCAGGCGCCGAACAGCAGCGCGCCGGCGGCGAGCAGCAGCCCCAGCATGCTGGCGACGCGCAGCGGCGCCACGGTGAACGAGGTCAGGCCCTCGATCGACAGGCCGATCAGCGTCCACACGTTCCAGCTCGTTGCGCCATGGGCGCGCGCCGCCGGCTCGTAATCGACGCGCACCTGGCGGAAGCCGATCCAGCTCGACAGGCCCTTGAAGAAGCGGTTGCGCTCCGGCATCTGCCGCAGCGCCTCGGCCGCGCGCGGCGACAGCAGGCGGAAGTCGCCGGCGTCCTCGGGGATTTTGGCGCGCTGGCCCCAATTGATCAGCGCGTAGAACCAATGCACGCCGGTGCGGCGCAGCCAGGGCTCGTTCTCGCGGTGCGCCTTGGCGGTATAGACGACGTCGTAGCCGTCATCGAGCCAGCGCGTGACCAGCGTCTCGATCAGGCCGGGCGGATGCTGGCCGTCGCCGTCCATGAACAGCACGGCGCCGAGCCGGGCATGGTCGAGGCCGGCGAGCAGCGCCGCCTCCTTGCCGAAATTGCGCGACAGCGTGACGAGCTGGATATCGAGCGGACCGGCCGGCAGCGCCTTGGCGACGCTCGAGGTTGCATCGCTGCTGCCGTCGTCGACATAGACGACTTCCAAGGCAAGCTTGCGCTCGGCCTTGAGCCGGCCCGCCACCTCGAGGATGCGCGCATGCAGGCCGGCGAGGCCGTTGGCCTCGTTGAACAGCGGCACCACGATCGACAGGCCGGGCGCTGTGCGCGCCGCGCCGGGACCCGGTTTGCTCGGTTTGGCAGCCATTCGCGTTAACCTAAAGCGCTTCGCTTGAGCGCAATCTATAGCGCAACGGGTAAGTTCTGTCGCCTGCGCATGGAAGGGCCGCGGCGAACGTGGTAATCGGGACGCGATGATTCCGCCCGCCCCGCAGAGCATCATCGAGCGTTTCACCAAGGCCTGGCACGAGCGCGCGGTCGTGCTCAAGGCCGCGAGCTTCGGTCTGGTCGGCCTGGTCAATTCGGCCGTCGACTTCGGCGTCTTTTCCTTTGCCTATTATTATCTGGCGCTGCCGATCGTGGCGGCCAATACGCTCGCCTGGATCGTCGCCGTGACCGGCTCCTATGTGATGAATTCGACCATCACGTTCGCCGCCGAATTGGGCCGCCGCCTGGCGCTCAAGGCCTATTTTGCTTTCGCGCTCTCGCAGGTCGCCGGATTTTTCGCCAATACCGGGACGGTCTGGTGCCTGGTCGAGCTGGCGCACATCCCGGCCTGGGCCGCCAAAGTGGCGGCCATCGCGGTGAGCTTCGCGGTCAATTTCTCGCTCTCGCATTTCGTGGTGTTCAAGGCGCGCAAGCCCTGAACATTCAAGCCTGCGCCAGCGCGCTACGTTGTGCGAAGAGCACGTAATGTTCGGGGGTTTGCCGGCGATAGGTGGTCACCGCCAAGCCGGCCTGCTCACACCATGTCTCGACTTGCTCGGGCGCGAACCGATGGTCGCGCGGCGGGCCGCTCGAGCAGGGGCCGTCGGGATGAAATTCGCCGATCACGACCGGCGCGCCGGCCGGCAAGCATCGCGCCACGTTGCGCAAAATTGCCGCGGGATCGTCGGCGTGATGCAGGACCATGGTAATCAAGGCCGAGCCCGCCTGCACGCCGGTGGGCTCCAGCACGGCCGCGTCGCCGACGATCCGCAGAATCTGGGCGACGCCGCGTTCGGCCTGCAGGCGTTCCAGGTAAGCGAGCGCGTCGGCCGAGCGGTCGAGCGCATAAACGACACCCGTGGGTCCGACCCGCTTGGCGAGGGCAAAACTGACATAGCCGGGGCCGGCGCCTATTTCGAGCACGCGATCGCCCGGTTTGAGACGGAGCCCGTCGATCCACGCGCCGATCAGCCCGGCGCGCTTGGCCTGCCGCGCATAGACCTCATCCCAGCTCAGATGACTGAGGTCTTTCTTGAAAGCCGTGTCCATGACGCCGCCTCAGAAGCCGAAGTTCAGGATTGTCCATCCCGCCAGACCGAGCGTGAAGACAATGGAAACCGTTCCGGCGACGCGCATCGGCATGGGACGGCGCGGCCTTGTAATCTGCCAGGCCACCATCGCCGCCATCGCCAGCGACATGACCAGCATCACCTCGCGGATACGCGGAAATTCTCCCATCACGCTCATGCCCGCATTGCCGAGGCCGACCGCGAACAGCAGCATCATGAGGTTGTGGTGCTGCGTGCCCAGAAAGGCCAGCACCACGGCGCCAATCGACAGCAGCCATTCTCGTCGCATGATCGTGACCTCCAGGGGCGATAACCGCCGACCCGCCGGCACGCTAGCGCTGGACGCCGCCGGCACCCTATGATCCCGATCATATCGGCTGGACCCCAGGGAAATGACCGCAACAGATTGGCTTTCCTCGTCCATTCGTGCCGCCGCGATCGAGCGCAGCCTGAAGCCCGGCCAAACGCTGTTCCATTCCGGCAGCAAATCGGCCGGCTTCTATGAGGTGATCAGCGGCACGGTCCGGCTTGTCCGCGTCGACCGCAGCGGGCGCGAGGCGGTCCTGCAGGTGGCTTGCGCCGGCGAAACCTTGGCGGAGGCATCGCTGTTCTCGCCGGCCTACCATTGCGATGCGGTTGCCGCGACGCAAGCGGTGGTCCGGCTCTATCCGAAGGCTGCGCTGTTGGCCGAACTGCAGCGCGATCCGAAGATCGCGAAGTCATTCGCAGCAATGCTCGCGCGCCAGGTGATGACGCTGCGCACGACGTCTTGAGAGGCGCAACATCCATTCCGCGCGCGACCGCGTTCGGCATTATCTCACCGTCAACGTCGGCCCCGACGGGCGAACGATTGCATTGCCCGGAACGCTCAAGGAACTGGCGGCCGATCTGGGGCTGACGCACGAGGCCTTGTACCGGACGCTGGCGCGCATGGAAGCTGATGGCGAAATCGCGCGCATGGGCGGCAAGATCAAGATTGAACGCCGCCGAGCGTGACGTCGCGGCGGCGCTACAGCCCCGCTTCCAGCTTGGCGTAGAGCGGATTGTCGCGCGAGAACACGTAGTCGAGATCGGCGACCGCCACGCTTCGGCGCCGTTCTCGCGCAGGAAGCTGGTGAGCGCGTAGACCTCGTCCGGCGGGCAGTGCAGCGTCAGCATGCCCGAGGAGGTCGGCCCGCCGAACGGCGTCTCAACGCCGAACTTCTCCTGCGCCTGGCTCACCAGCGCGCGCGTCGCAGCCGGCAAAGCGCGTGCGCACCTCGCGGAACGCGCGCGCGCGCGCCTGCGCGGCGATGCGGTCGAGGATGACGCGCGCCGTTTCGCGCGTCGCCTCGTCCCAAGTGGCGCCGCGCGCGGCCACCAGATTGGCCTGCGAGCGCAGGATGACGCCGTCGTCCACCACCTTCAGCCCATTGGCGGCGAGCGTCGCGCCGGTGGTGGTGATGTCGACGATCAGCTCGGCGGTGCCGGCGGCCGGCGCGCCTTCGGTCGCGCCCGAGCTTTCGACGATGCGGTAGTCGATGATGCCGTGCTGCGGAGAAGAAGCCGCGCGTCAGGTTCACGTATTTGGTCGCCACGCCGCATCTTGCGGTCGTGGGCGTGGCGGAACGAGGTGGCGACGTCGTCGAGATCGGCCATGGTGCGCACGTCGATCCAGGCCTGCGGCACCGCCACCACCACATTGGCAAAGCCGAAGCCGAGCCCCTCGATCAGCACCACTTTGGCGTCCGCATCGGGGATCATCTCGCGCACCAGATCCTCGCCGGTGACGCCGAGATGCACCGCGCCTTGCGCCAGCTGGCCGGTGATTTCGGACGCCGACAGATAGGCGACCTCGACGCCGTCGAGGCCGGCGATGGCGCCGCGATAGTCGCGTGCCCCGCGCGGCTTGACCAGCGCGAGGCCGGCGCGCGCGAAGAAGGCCTCCGCGTTTTCCTGCAGCCGGCCCTTCGCCGGCACGGCGAGCACGAACGGCGCGCTCATGACGCGCCCCCGTAAATGGCGAGCCGCTCGATCCAGACCGCAAAGCCGACCGCCGGGATCGGCGCCGCCGCGCCGAGCCGCGTCAGCAACCCGTCATAGCGCCCGCCGGCGACCAGCGGATCGCCGGTGCGCGCGGGGTCGGTGAGCTCGAACACGAAGCCGGTGTAATAGTCGAAGCCGCGCCCGAAGGCGGTGGAGAAGCGCATGCGCGTCAGGTCGATGCCGCGCGCGGCCAGAAAGCCGGTGCGGCTCTCGAACAGATCGAGCGCGGGCGATCGCAGCGGTCATGCTTGCCTTCGGCGGCGAGCGCGCGCAGGTCGGCCGCCGCCTCGTCCGGATCGCCGGCGATGGCGAGAAATCGCTCGATCAGCGCGCGCATGTCGCGCGGCAGTTTGGCGCTGGCGCCGAGCGCCGACTGCTCGAGGAAGCGGTCGGCGATCTCGCCGACCGAGCGGCCGCCGACCGCGGTGATGCCGGCGATCGACAGCAGGTCGGTGACCAGCGCATGCGCGGCCTTCGGGTCGGAGCCGGCGAGCGCCGCCAGCACGCCCTGATATTCCGGCCGCTCGTTGTTGCCGCCGAGCACCAGGCGGTCGAGATCCTGCGCCAGATTGGCCTTGCGGTTGAAATCCTTGATCAGCCGCCGCTTCCAGGCCGGCGGCAGATCGAGCGCGGCGATCAGGCCGGCAAACAGCGCGACGTCGCCGATCTGGATGTCCGGCTGCGGCAGGCCGTAATGCGCGGTCGCCTCGAGGCCGAGCGCCAGCATCTCGGCGTCGGCCGCCGCCTGTCGGGACGGCCGAAGGACTCGATGCCGGCCTGCAGGAATTCGGCCGGTCCGTCGCTCGCGGTGCGCGGAAGACCGGCCCGAGATAGCAGAAGCCGGCCGGCTTGCCGGCCAGCGGCGAGGCGAGATAGTCGCGCGAGACCGGGAATGGTGAGGTCCGGCCGCAGGCAGAATTCGCCGCCGCCCGGCGCCGGTGGTCAGATACATGCGCTTGCGGATGTCCTCGCCCGACAGGTCGAGGAACGGCTCGGCCGGCTGCAGGATGGCGGGGGCGACGCGGCCATAGCCGGCGCGCTCATAGGAGGCGAGCAGCGCCTGCGCGCGCGCGTCGGGCCCTTTCGCTTGACTGGTCACGCTCGCGTCCATCGCGGTTCCAAGTCAAACGCCGTCCCTGTCCGGGGTGGCGGCCCTTTAGCACGATAGCTTTAAGGATTCGACGCCGATTGCCCGCTGCGCTTAACGCGCATGGGCCGCCAAATGCCTGTCGTCGTTAACGAATTTTGCCGGCTCGGGCGTGCGGCGAAAAACCCCTTTGCGCAGTAAGACAATTTCAACCCAAGCGCGTGCACATTGGGGCCGGTGGGGACTTCCAATATGGCCAAGCCGGTTCCGCGCGCGATCGTCGAGGGCTTCTACAAGGCCCTGGCAAGCTGCGACATGCAGGCGCTCGACCCCTATCTGGACGACGACGTGGTCTGGACCATCAGCGGCCCGGTCGACGTGCTGCCGTTCTGCGGCCAGCGCAGCGGCAAGACCGTCGTGCTCAAGCTGCTCGACCGCGATATCCCGGCGCTGCTGGAGAAGCGGCGCCTGGTGCCGAGCGCGATGCTGGTCGACGGCGACCGCGCCGCGGTGTTCGGCAAGCTGACGGCGACCCGCGGCGATATCGGCCGCAAGATCAGCTACCGCATCGCGCAGTTCGTCCGCTTCGAGAACGACAAGGTGGTCGAATACATGTCGATCATCGACTGATTCGACGCGGTCGAGCAGGTGCTCGGCCAGCAACTCACGCTGCCGGACGGCGCGCGCGCCGGCAACGGCGAAATTCGTCGCCGTATGAATCCAGCACGATGAGCTATTCGCGTCCCGCGCAGCGTGGTGGAGGCTTTTTACACAGGCCTATGCCGCGCGCGATCTCGCCAAGGTCGCGGAATTCCTCGACTGACGACGTGGAGTGGTCGATCAGCGGTCCGGTCGACCTGCTGCGCGTTCTGCGGCACCCGCCACGGCAAGGCCGCCGTGCTCGACATGATGACGCGGCTGGTGCCGGAAGTCTTCGAAATTTTCAACTTCGCGCTCGACGCCATGGTGATCGACGGCGACCGCGTGGCGACGCTCAACCGCCTGTCGGCGAAGCTCGGCGACCGCGTCGTCAGCTACCGGCTCGCGCATTGCATGCGCTTCCGCGACGGCAAGGTGGTCGAAAATCTGTCGCTGATCGACAGCTTCGACGCGGTCGAGCAGGTCTGCGGCCGGCCGCTGACGGAGTGCGGGCGCGCGCCGGCCGCCGCTGAAGGTAACGTCGTCGCTCTTTAGCGGTTACGGCGTCTGCTCGGCGGTGACCGTGACCTCGACCGTCATGTCGAGGAAATCCGCCGCCGTGCCGGTATAGCTTCCCGAAATCGGGATCGCCTGCGAGGGATCGCGCGTCACCGCGACGCGGATCAGCGTCTCGCCGCGCGATCAGCACGTCGGTCGGGTCGTATTCGATCCAGCCGGCGCCCGGCAGATAGACCTCGGCCCAGGCATGCGTGGCGGCGGTCGCCTGCGTGGCGGTGCCCTTGTCGAGCGCCGGATCGTAGAGATAGCCGGACACGAAGCGCGCGCCGAAGCCGAGATGGCGCGCCGCCTCGATGAAGGTCATGGCGAAGTCGCGGCAGGCGCCGGTCTTGCGTTGCAGCGTCTCGTAAGGCGCCTGCGTGCCGCTCTCGTGCCGCTCGGCGTAGACGATGGTGGGCGCCAGCGCCGCGTTCATGGCCTGCAGCAGATCGAGCGTGCGCATCGGCCGCGACGGTCACGAAGCTGTTGGCCCAGCGCGCCAGGACGCCGTCGGGATCGGGATAATGCTGCTCGAGCAGACGGCCGAGATCGACGCGGTCGCTGCTCGAATAGATGAAGGGATAGAACTCGGCCTCCGGCGCGATCGGGAACACCGGCCCCTCGATGCCGTAGCGCTCGATCTTGAGCGTGCTGACGATGCTGAGCTTGGCGGCGGGCTGAGTGAATTCGACCAGCGCGACCGAATTGCCGAACACGTCGTACATCCAGCGCGTATTGCCCGGCGGCGACAGCGTGAGTTCGGCCGAGACCAGCCGCATGTCGTGGCTATCGCGCGGGCGCAGCATCAGCCGGTGCGGGCCGAGCGTGACCGGCCGGGCATAGCTGTAGGTGGTGGCGTGGCGGACGGTGAGGAGTTTCATGGCATAAGGCGATGCAAGCCGCGCGCCAGTTAGCCAAGCTTGTGGCGGGCGAGCAATGTGCGCACTGCCTCGACCAGCGCATCTTCCTTGACCGCGAATTGCGCCTCGGCCTGCTTCTTCAGGTATTCGTCGCGATCCTTGAGGTCGCTCGGCGCCGCGCCGGCGATCAGGTCCCTGATCTGGACCTCGCCTTTGGCTTTTTCGTCGGGGCCCTGGATGACCGCGCAAGGGCTGCCGCGCTTGTCGGCATATTTGAGCTGCTGGCCGATGCCGTGCTTGGGATTGCCGAGATAAAGTTCGGCGCGGATGCCGGCATTGCGCAGCGTGGCGGCGAGCGTCTTGCTGGTAGTCGGCACGCTGTCGCGCGCCGAACACCGTGACCAGCACCGGGCCGGGCGCGGCGCTTTGTCGCCGAGCTTGCCGAGCGCGGTGAGCGCGGCCTGCAGGCGCGAGACGCCGATGGAGAAGCCGGTCGCCGGCACCGGCTGGCCGCAGAAGCGCGACACCAGTCCGTCGTAGCGCCCGCCGCCGCCGACCGAGCCGAAGCGCACCGGGCCGGCCTTTCTCGTCCTTGATCTCGAAGGTGAGTTCAACTTCGTAGACCGGGCCGGTGTAATACTCGAGGCCGCGGACGACGGAGGGATCGATCCGGATGCGATCGTTGCCGTATCCAGCGCTCTTGACGAAAGCTTCGATTCGCGCAATGCTCGGCCACGCCAGCTTCAGGCCAAGATTCGACATTCTCTTCGAACAGTCCAATCGCGACAGCTTGCGTCAATCGCGACTCTTCTGCCAGACAGTCGATGCGATTTCGTCGATGCCTTGAACCTGTCGCGGCGTCTCAAAGCCAGTGAAGCGCATAATATGGTCGATTTGAACTTCGTCAAGTTCGGCGCCTTTTGTGAAGTCGCCACTTTCGTCCTTGCGGCCTTTGCCGAGCAAGCATGCTGCACGCCGTCGATGCCGAGCCGATCGAGTTTGTCGATCGCGCGCAGTACGGTCAGCGCGTTCCGCATTTTCGTCGCCAGCCGAGGCCGATCGCTTCCATCACGCCATCCAGCACCTTGCGGTTGTTCACCTTCACGACGTAGTCGCCGCGCTGGATGCCCAGCGCTTCCATCGTGTCCGCCGCGAGCATGCACATCTCGGCATCGGCGGCCATGCCGGCTGCGCCGACCGTATCGGCATCGAACTGCATGAACTGGCGGATAGCGGCCCGGCCCCGGCTTCTCGTTGCGGAACACCTAGCCGTAGCGATAGCGAGCGATAGGGCAGCGCCAGGTTCTGGTAATTCTCCGCCACGTAGCGCGCCAGCGGCGCGGTCAGATCGTAGCGCAGCGAGAGCCACTGCTCGTCGTCGTCCTGGAACGAGAACACGCCCTCGTTCGGCCGGTCCTGGTCGGGCAGGAACTTGCCGAGCGCGTCGGTGTATTCGATGGCCGGCGTCTCCACCGGCTCGAAGCCGTAGCGCTCGAACACGACGCGGATCGCCTCCACCATGTGGCGGGTGGCGGCGATCTCGGCCGGCCCGCGGTCGGCGAGCCCGCGCGGCAGGCGGGCTTTGAGCTTCTGCGGTTTGTTCGGTTTGTCGGCCATCGGCGGTTTACATATCAGACGCGAATCGTTCCGGCATTGTCCAGTGCTGGGCATTAAACCGCCATCGGCCGGGCCTTGTCCCGCGCCATCCACGGCTTTATGGTGCGAGTCTGATGCGTGAAAGGCATGCGCCCAAACCCAGCAGAACACCCGTTTCCGCCACGGTCCCCAACGACCTCGAACCCTATTGGATGCCGTTCACGGCCAACCGCGCCTTCAAGGCGCGGCCGCGCCTGATCGCGCGGCGCCAAGGACATGCACTACTTCACGCCGGACGGGCGCAAGCTGCTCGACGGCGCCGCCGGCCTGTGGTGCACCAATGCCGGCCATAACCGCGACCCGATCGTCGCGGCGATCCAGGCGCAGGCGGCCGAGCTCGACTACGCGCCGGCCTTTCAGTTCGCCCATCCGAAGGCGTTCGAGCTGGCGAGGCGCGTCGCCGCGCTGGCGCCCGGCGATCTCGACCACGTGTTCTTCTGCAATTCCGGCTCGGAGGCGGTCGACACCGCGCTCAAGATCGCGCTCGCCTATCACAATGTGCGGGGCAATGGCTCGCGCGTGCGGCTGATCGGCCGCGAGCGCGGCTATCACGGCGTCGGCTTCGGCGGCATCGCGGTCGGCGGCATCGTCAACAACCGCAAGCAGTTCGGCGCGCTGATGGCCGGCGTCGATCATCTGCCGATGACCTATAACCGCGAGAAGCAGGCCTTCACCATCGGCGAGCCGGAATGGGGCGCGCATCTGGCCGACGAGCTCGACCGGCTGGTCGCGCTGCACGATGCCTCCACCATCGCCGCCGTCATCGTCGAGCCGCTGGCGGCCTCGACCGGCGTGCTGCCGGCGCCGAAGGGCTATCTCGAGCGCCTGCGCGCGATCTGCGACAAGCACGGCATCCTGCTGATCTTCGACGAGGTGATCACCGGCTTCGGCCGCATGGGCTACGCCTTCGCCGCCGAACGCTACGGCGTCATCCCCGACATGATCACCTTCGCCAAGGGCATCACCTCGGGCAGCGTGCCGATGGGCGGCGTGCTCGTGCGCAAGGGCATCTACGACGCCTTCATGAAAGGGCCCGAGCACGTCATCGAACTGTTCCACGGCTACACCTATTCGGCGCATCCGCTCGCCTGCGCGGCCGGGCTTGCCACGCTCGACCTCTATCGCGACGAGGAGCTGTTCGAGCGCGCGCGCAAGCTGGAGACGCCGTGGGCGAAGCCGCCATGGGGCTCAAGGGCCTGCCGAACGTGCTCGACATCCGCCCCGTCGGCCTGACGGTCGGCATCGATCTCGCCAGCAAGCCCGACGCCGTCGGCAAGCGCGGCATGGAGGCGCTCGAACTCGGCTTCCTCGAGCACGACATCATGTTCCGCGCGGTCGGCGACACGCTCGCGCTGAGCCCGCCGCTGATCGTGAGCGAAGCCCAGATCGGCGAGATGTTCGACAAGCTCGGCAAGATCATCAAGGAGGTGGCCTGACGCTGCGTCCGCGCCGCTAGCGGCCGGCGCCGGGCGCACGGGCATACGACGGCCGCGGCTGCAAAATGGCCCAGCCGACATAGACGATTGAATCGCCGCGGCGGTCGTGCAGCATGAATGGCGGCTGCACCGCGGCTTCCCCGGCGATCGCCCTGAATTGCACCGGCACGGCGTGCAGGTCGCCCGCGGTCCACACCACCACCGCGCCGCGCGTGCGCAGATCGCCAAGATCGATCCAGGGCGCGCGCGCCGGATTGCCGTCCACCAGCACGCGCGGCTGGTCCGGCGAGTAATGCGCGAGATTGCCGCCGTCCCACATGCTGCCGATCACGTAAGCGAGTTTCTTGCCGGTGGCGGCGTGGTAGCGCTGCGTGATGTCGCGGCCGATGTCGCCGCCGGGGAAGAACACCGCGCGGTAGCGGTGATCGAAGCGCGGCAGCACGTCGTAATTGACGACGAAGGCCGCGCCCAAGCAGACGAACACGATCGCCCAGGTGACCACGATGCGCGCCAGGCGCCGATCGTCGAAGCACGCGGCGCGCGCTCAGCACCAGCCACAGGCCGAGGAACAGAAAGAGCGGATAGCCCCACATCGCCACCGTGCCGCGGCCGCTCAACGCCGACATCGCCAGCACCGTCGCCACCGGCCCGAAGGCAAGCCAGGTGACGATGCGGACATCGAAGGCGTCGGCCTTTGGCTGGGCGAGCGGCTCGTCCGGCTTGCGGCGCGGGAAGAACAGCGGCGCCGGCGATCAGCAGCGACGGGATCAGGAAGAACAGTTGGCTGACGGCGAACTGCAGCGGATGCCAGAGATGGTCGTACCAGCCGCGCGACAGCACGGCGCGGTGCTCGGCATAGGCCAAGGGCAGGAAATCGGTCTTCACCAGCCAGACCAGATGCGGCGCCACCGTGATCAGCGCGACGGCGGCCGCGATATAGGGCCCGGGCGTTGCCAGCGCCTTGCGCGCGTCGCGGTCGATCAGCACGAACAGCACCATCGGCGCTGCCAGCACCACCACGAAATATTTCGCCCACAGCGACAGGCCGAGCGCCAAGCCGAGCAGCAGCCAATCCGCGATCTGCCGGCCGCGCAGCGCGCGGTGGAAGGCAAATCCGGCCAGCGCCCAGAACGGCAGCTGGATGACGTCGTGATTGAACTTGGCGGCGGTGTAATTGAAGTAATGCAGACCGTCGACGATCAGCACCGCAACCAGCGCGCCGAGCCCGCCCGACCAGCGGCCGCGCCGCCGCGTAGACCAGCGCAAAGGCGGCAATCACCGCCAGTTCGGCCAGCAGGTAATAGGCGAAATCGTGACCGACGGTCGGTAGGCGATCTCGCACCAGCCACCAGGGCAGCGGCGGCAGCTTGTCATAGCCAAGTTGCCATTCGCGCCCGTACATCAGGGCCTCGATCAGGTCGAGCGGCAGATTGGGGTAGAGCAGCGCCGGCAGCGCGGTCCACACCGCGGCATGCAACGCCAGGACGGCGGCCAAAGCCCGCCCCGGACAGGCGGCGATCCGGGCGATCAAGCCCCGCCGGGCGGCGGCCGGCATGGCCGGGCTTGCAGGTTCCATGGCGCCTCAAGTTCCTGCCAATAAGGGCGAATTCGCGATACCATAGCAGGTGTTCGAGGTTGCGCGGACGAGGCGTCTCGGGGACATTGGGTGCGGGCAGGGCGAATCGGCCGGCCCGCGCGGGGGTCGTTTCAGGATAGCCGCATGGTTCGTATCGGCGCCATCTTCATCGCGGTCTGCATGGTGCTCATCGCCGCCTCGATCGGCGCCGTGCTCTATCTCGCCTTCAAGCTGGACCTGCGCAGCGCGGGGCTCATCGCGCTTGGCGCGCTGATGGCGATGGCGCTCTACAACACCATCAGCAGCCGGCTGGCCGACCGCCGCACTCTCGGCGACCAGATCGCCGACCTGTCGCGCGGCACCGGCGATCTCGCGCGCCAGGTGGCCGAGATGGCGCGCCGGCTCAACGCCATGGAAACCAAGGTCGACAAGGCGGTGGAGCGCGCGCGCGGCGCGGTCGATCCGCTCGCCGCCGAGATGGGCGAACTCGGCACGCTGGTGCGCCAGATCGCCGAGACGGTCGCTGCCCATGCCGCTGCCTTGCAGAAGCGGGGCGGCGCGCCGGGGACGCTCCGCGCCGAACTGCCCAAGGCCGCGGGTGGCGCGGCCGCGCCCGACGGCGCGCTCGAGCTCACCGAGAGCGAAGCGGTCAGCGGCCCGCTGCCGTTCAAGGGCTTGTCGCGCGACGGCATCGCCGAGTTGGTCGCCAACGCGGTCGACGCCGACCGCATCGATCTCTATCTGCAGCCGATCGTCACGCTGCCGCAGCGCAAGGTGCGCTACTACGAGGCGATGTCGCGGCTGCGCACCGAAGACGGCGACATCGTGCCGGCCGGCGACTTCATCGAGATCGCCGAAAGCGTCGGGCTGATGCCGAAGATCGACAATCTGCTGATGTTCCGCTGCGTGCAGGTGTGCGCCGGCTGCAATTGAAGAGCCGCGACGTCGGCCTGTTCTGCAACATCAATGCGGCGACGCTGACCGATGCGACCTTCTTCAAGCAATTCCTCGATTTCATGGACGCCAACCGCGCGCTCAACAACGCGCTGATGTTCGAGTTCAGCCAGAGCGCCTATCGCGCCTTCGGCCCGATCGAGCACGAAAGCCTGGCGGCGCTGGCCGAGCGCGGCTTCCGCTTCTCCATGGATCACGTCGCCGATCTGCGCATGGAGCCGAAGGAATTGGCCGATCACTGGTTCCGCTTCCTCAAGGTGCCGGCCAAGCTGCTGCTCAACCCGGCGACCGGCGCCCAGAGCGACATCCACCCGGAAGACCTCGCCGACCTGTTGGCGCGCTCCGGCATCGATCTGATCGCCGAGCGCATCGAGAGCGAGAGCATGGTGGTCGATCTGCTCGACTACGACGTGCGCTTCGGCCAGGGCTTCCTGTTCTCGCCGCCGCGGCCGGTGCGGGCGGAGGCCTTGCAGAGCCGCCGCAGCGGACGCGGCCAAGCCCGCGAGCGAGACCTCGGTCCCATTCGCCGCCGCCGGCGCCCCCGGTTGATTTTTTGTCTTACCTCCTCCTGAAAGGGGGAGGGAATTAAAGAGCCGCCCGCCACCATCATGACCGCCTTGCCGCCGTTGATCCCGCATTTCGCAGCGCTGGCGCCCGATTACGACGTGCTGCTGTGCGACGTCTGGGGCGTGGTGCACAACGGCGTCGCAGCCTTCGCGCCGGCCTGCGACGCGCTGATGCGCGCGCGCGCCCAGCGGCGCCACGGTCGTCTTCATCACCAATTCGCCGCGCCCGAGCGAGCAGGTCGGCCGCCAGCTCGAGCGCCTGCATGTGCCGCGCGAGACCTACGACGCCATCGTCTCCTCCGGCGACGTCACCCGCAGCGTGATCGTCGAACGGCACGGCCAGAGCCTGTGCCACATCGGACCCGAGCGCGACCGCTCGATCTTCACCGGGCTGAACGTGCACTTCGCGCCGCTGGAGAGCGCCGACTACGTGGTCTGCTCCGGGCTCGACGACGACGATGTCGAGACGCCGGAGGATTATCGCGCGCCGGCTGGACACCATGCTCAAGCGCAAACTGTTCATGGTCTGCGGCAATCCCGACGTGGTGGTCGAGCGCGGCGACCGCCTGGTCTATTGCGCCGGCGCGATCGCCGATCTCTATGCAGACCATGGGCGGCGAGGTGCTCTATGCCGGCAAGCCCTACCGGCCGATCTACGACATGGCGCTGGCCAAGGCCGCGCAGGCCGCCGGCAAGAACCCGCGCTCGGCGCGCGTGCTGGCGGTCGGCGATTCGATCCGCACCGACCTGAAGGGCGCGCGCACGCTCGGCGTCGATTTCCTGTTCGTGACCTCGGGCATTCACGCCGAGGAACTGGGCGGGCGCGAGCGGCCGGACGCGGGCGCGCTCAAAAGCGCTTTCACCGCCGCCGGCGACATGCCGAAGGCGGTGATGCGGCAATTGGTGTGGTGAGCTCTAAGCCGCCGGCTTGTCGGCGTCGGGGAACACCGCATTCGATCTTGCTCTTGAGCGTCTGCGCGTTGAACGGCTTGACGATGTAGTTCGACACGCCGGCCTTCTTGGCGGCGATCACGTTCTCGGTTTTGGATTCCGCCGTCACCATGATGAAAGGCGTGGTGGCCAGGCCCGGATCGGAGCGCACCTGCTGCAACAGGTCGTAGCCGGTCATCGGCTCCATGTTCCAGTCCGAGATCACCAGCCCGTATCGGCGCTGGCGCATCTTGTCGAGCGCCTCGTTGCCGTCATTGGCATCGTCGATATGCTCGAAGCCGAGCTGACGGAGCAGGTTGCGGATGATCCGCACCATCGTGTTGTAATCGTCCACGACCAGAACCGGTACCGTCAGATCGACAGCCATGCGCGTAGTCCCCGAATGGTGGCGGAAGCTAGCAACGGCGCTTGAATATCCGGTTAATTTGAAAGTTTGTTAACGGCGCGCTAACCGTATGCGCCCGAAACGGCGCCAGTGGCGCCAAAATGAGCAAGTCCCCCGTGAACGACCCCCTCCGCAACCGCCCGGCCGCCCGATGAACGCCGCCAAAGCGCCGGCCGCCGGCTTTTATGTGGCGCGCGGGCCGGCCCCGGACATCGACGGCGGGCCGCTGCACGGCGCCGTGGTGGCGATCGGCAATTTCGACGGCGTGCACCGCGGCCATCGCGCCGTCATCGGCGCCGCGCGCCGGCGCGCCGAGACGCTCGGCCGCAAGACCGCGGCTTTGACCTTCACGCCGCATCCGCGGCTGTTCCTGCGGCCGCAGGACACCCTGTTCCAGCTCTCGAGCGAGCGCGACAAGCTGCGCCTGCTTGGCCGCCACCGGGCTCGACGGCGCCATCGTGATGAATTTCGATGCCGCGCTTGGCCGCGACCTCGGCGGAGGATTTCATCGCGCGCATTCTGGTCGGCCGCTTGGGCATCGGCGGCGCGGCCATCGGCTTCGATTTCCATTTCGGCAAGAATCGCGCCGGCTCGCCGGCATTTCTCGCCGAGCAGGGCGCCCGGCTTGGCTTTGCGGTCGACATCGTGCCGCCGCTGGAGGACGAGGGCCGCCCGGTGTCGTCGGGCGCGGTGCGCGCGGCGCTGGCCGCCGGCAGGGTGGTGGAGGCGGCCGAGCTCCTGGGCGCGCCCTGGTTCGTCTCCGGCGAGGTCATCCATGGCGAGAAGCGCGGACGCGAGCTCGGCTTTCCCACCGCCAATCTCAAGCTCGATCCGGCCTGCGGGCTCAAGCACGGCATCTATGCGGTGCGCGTCGGCTGTCGGCGGCAAGCGCTTCGACGGCGTGGCGAGCTTCGGCGTGCGGCCGATGTTCGACGACGGCGCGCCGCTGCTGGAGGTCTTCCTGTTCGATTTTGCCGGCGACCTCTACGGGCAGCACGATCGACGTCGCCTTCATCGGCTGGATCCGCCACGAGCAGAAATTCGAATCGATCGAGGCGCTGCAAGCGCGCCATGACGCACGGACGCCGCGCAGGCGCGCGACGCGCTCGCGCGCGCCGGCGACGCGTTCCCGCGTGCTGGGTGACATTGAGGCGACCGGCCTGCTACACAGCCCGCCATGAGCAAGCCCGAGTCAGAAACAAAGCGCGATTATTCCGAGACGCTGTTCCTGCCGCAGACGGAATTTCCGATGCGCGCCGGCCTGCCGCAGCGCGAGCCGGAGATCCTGGCGCGCTGGGAGAAGGCCGAGCTCTACGAGCAGCTGCGCGAGGCGGCCAAGGGCCGAGAGAAATTCATCCTGCATGACGGCCCGCCTTACGCCAACGGCAACATCCATATCGGCCACGCGCTCAACAAGATCCTCAAGGACGTGGTGACGCGCAGCCAGCAGATGCTCGGCTACGACTCCAACTACGTGCCGGGCTGGGACTGCCACGGCCTGCCGATCGAATGGAAGATCGAGGAGGAGAACTACCGCTCCAAGAACAAGAAGAAGCCGGACCTCTCCGATCCCGCGGCGATGATCGCGTTCCGCCAGGAATGCCGCGCCTATGCCGAGCACTGGCTCGACGTGCAGCGCGAGGAGTTCAAGCGGCTCGGCGTCGAGGGCGACTGGGCGCATCCCTACACGACGATGGATTTCTTCGCCGAGGCGCAGATCGCGCGCGAGCTGATGAAGTTCGCCGCCAACGGCACGCTCTATCGCGGCTCGCAAGCCGGTGATGTGGAGCGTGGTGGAGAAGACCGCGCTGGCGGAAGCCGAGGTCGAGTACGAGGACTACACCAGCGATACGGTGTGGGTGAAGTTTCCGGTGCACGTGCGATCGCAAGTCGCGACGATCAAGCCGCGAAATGTCGAACAGCTTCGACCTGATGGCATGCGTCGGTCGTCATCTGGACCACGACGCCGTGGACGCTGCCCGGCAACCGCGCGATCAGCTTTTCGCCGAAGATTGACTATGGCGCTTTATCGAAGTCACCGACGCGCCGGCCGACAACTGGGCGAAAGTCGGCGACGAGCTTATTCTGGCGGACAAGCTCGCCGCCGAGGTGTTGAAGCAGGCGAAGGTCGACGGCTTTCGAAAAGGTGGCCGACGTTCCAGCCGAAGTGCTTGACCGGCATGACGCTGCGCGCATCCGCTCGCGCGGCAAAGGCTACGATTTTGCAGTGCCGCTGCTCGACGGCGATCACGTCACCGACGACGCCGGCACCGGCTTCGTGCACACCGCGCCGGGCCACGGCCGCGAGGACTTCGAGGTCTGGACTGCGCAACAAAGCGGCGCTCGAAGCGCGCGGCATCAACACCGCCATCCCCTACACCGTCGACGAAAATGGCGCCTTCACCGAGGCCGCGCCCGGCTTCACCGGCAAGCGCGTCATCAACGACAAAGGCGAGAAGGGCGACGCCAACGAGGCGGTGATCAAGGCGCTGATCGAGGCCGGCATGATCATCGCGCGCGGCCGCCTCAAGCATCAATATCCGCACTCCTGGCGCTCGAAGAAGCCGGTCATCTTCCGCAACACGCCGCAGTGGTTCATCGCGATGGACAAGGACATCGCGAAGGGCGGCGACACGCTGCGCCATCGCGCGCTGCACGCCATCACGGTCACGCGCTGGGTGCCGGCCGCCGGCGAGAACCGCATCACCGGCATGATCGAGTCGCGGCCCGACTGGGTGATCTCGCGTCAGCGCGCCTGGGGCGTGCCGATCGCGGTGTTCGTCAAGGAAAAGCCCGACGGCTCGGTCGACATCCTGCAAGACCCCGAGGTCGGACGTGCGCATCGTCGAGGCCTTCGAGAAAGAGGGCGCCGACGCCTGGTACGCGCCCGGCGCGCGCGAGCGCTTCCTCGGGCAAGCTCGCGAACGACGGCTGGAAGAAGGTCGACGACATCTCGACGTCTGGTTCGATTCCGGCTCGACGCACGCCTTCGTGCTGGAAGACCCGGTGCATTTCCCGACGCTCGCCGGCATCAAGCGCAAGATCGACGGCGGCAAAGACACCGTGATGTATCTGGAAGGCTCCGACCAGCACCGCGGCTGGTTCCATTCCTCGCTGCTGGAAAGCTGCGGCACGCGCGGCCGCGCGCCCTTCGACGTGGTGCTCACCCACGGCTTCGTGCTCGACGAGACGGGCGCAAGATGTCGAAGTCGCTCGGCAACGTCACCGCGCCGCAGGACGTGATCAAGCAGTCCGGCGCCGACATCCTGCGCATGTGGGTCTGCGCCTCCGACTACGCCGACGATCTGCGCATCGGGCCGGAAATTCTCAAAACCACGGTCGAGACCTATCGCAAGCTGCGCAACACCGTGCGCTGGATGCTCGGCTCGCTGGCGCATTTCCACGACGACGAGCGCGTCAAGCACGACGAGATGCCGGAGCTGGAGCGGCTGATGCTGCACCGGCTCGCCGAGCTCGATGCGCTGGTGCGCAAGGCCTATGCCGATTTCGACTACAAGCGCATCTTCGCCGCGCTCTCGAGCTTCATGACGTCCGATCTCTCGGCGTTCTATTTCGACATCCGCAAGGACACGCTCTATTGCGATCCGATCTCGTCGATGAAACGCAAGGCCTGCCTGACCGTGCTCGACCATCTGTTCCGCTGCACGGTGATGTGGCTCGCGCCGATGCTGTGCTTCACCGCCGAGGAGGCCTGGGTCTCGCGCTACGGCGCCGACGCCAAGTCGGTGCATCTGGAAACCTTCCCCGACGTGCCGGCGTCCTGGCGCGACGACAAGCTCGCCGAGAAATGGCGCAAGGTGCGCAGCGTGCGCCGCGTCGTCACCGGCGCGCTCGAGATCGAGCGCGCGCAAAAGCGCATCGGCTCGTCGCTTGAAGCCCATCCGATCGTGCACGTGTCCAACCGCGAGCTCTGCGAAGCAGTGCTCGACGTCGATCTCGCCGAAGTCTGCATCACCTCGGCCGCCACGCTGGTCGAGGACGAGGGGCCGGCCGACGCGTTCCGCCTGCCGGATGTGACCGGCGTCGCGGTGCTGTCCAATCTCGCCGAAGGCACCAAATGCGCGCGCTCGTGGAAGATCCTCAACACCATCGGCGCCGATCCGGAGTATCCCGATGTCTCGCCGCGCGACGCCAAGGCGCTGCGCGAATGGGAAGCCATGCGCAAGGCGGCGGAGTGAATGCGCGCCAGTTTCTTATCCGGCCCGTTCACCCGCTTCGGCCTCGCCGTGGCGGCGCTGACTGCGTGCTCGACCAGGCGAGCAAGCTTTATCTGCTGTTCGTCTTCGACCTCGCCGCCCGCGGCCCGGTGCGGCTTGGACCGTTCTTCGACTTCGTGCTCACCCGCAATACCGGCATCAGCTACGGCCTGTTCCAGACCGACAGCGCGTTCGGCCAATGGGTGCTGCTGGCGGTCAAGGCGGTGGCGGTGGTGCTGCTCTGGAT
Source organism: uncultured Alphaproteobacteria bacterium (assembly GCA_963742375.1). Classification (GTDB taxonomy): domain Bacteria; phylum Pseudomonadota; class Alphaproteobacteria; order Rhizobiales; family Xanthobacteraceae; genus Pseudolabrys. The sequence goes on along the minus strand of CAVULP010000002.1, from coordinate 513,101 downwards.
CTGGCTCGCGCGGGCGGACAGCCGCCTGACCGCGCTGGCGCTTGGCCTGATCGTCGGCGGGGCGGTCGGCAATGCCATCGACCGGCTGGCCTATGGCTGGGTCGCCGATTTCGTGTTTTTTCACGTGTCCACGGCCACTTGGCGCTTCAACTGGTATGTTTTTAACCTCGCCGATGTAGCCATCGTTGCCGGGGTTATCGGCCTGCTGTATGAATCGCTGGTCGGGGACCGCGCCGCAAAAGCGCCCTGATCCGCAGCAATAGTTTCGGGGCCAAACGGACGAATTCCGCGCGCATTTGAGGGTTTCCAGCGCTCATGGACCTGCATAAAAGCCGCAACCGGACGCCTGCCACGCGCCTGACCCGGGTCTCCTGGGCGGCGCTCGGCTTGGCAGCCGGCTTTGCCCTGTTGGCGGGCGCGCAACCTGCGCGGGCCGCCGATGACGGCGATTCCTTCGACAGCGCGACGTTCGGCCGCGTGCTGACAAGCCTCGGCCTGAAGTCGGGCAACGAAGAGCAGATCAATTATCACGAGCGCGCGCCGCTGGTGCTTCCGCCCAGCCGCGCTTTGCCGCCGCCCGAGAAGGCCGATGTCACGGTCAACCCGGCCTGGCCGAAGGATCCCGACGTCAAGCGCCGCAAGCTGATCGAGAAGCAGGAGAAAGACCGCGACGTCGAAGCCGAGCGCATGCGTGAGGAAAAGCCGCTGCCGCCGGATCAGCTGGCGCCCGGGCCGCGGCCGCGCGGCGTCAAGAACGCCGACACCGAAGGCCCGTCGCCGATCGGCAAGCTGCTGTCGCCTTCAGAGCTTGGCTACAAAGGCGGCATGCTCGGCACCATGTTCCACGGCAAGTCTGACGAGGTTGCCCGCTTCACCGGCGAGCCGCCGCGCACCGATCTGACCGAGCCGCCGCCGGGCTATCAGACGCCGTCGCCCGAGCAGCCCTACGGCGTCGGCGTGGCCAAACCGAAAGCGGTCGACGACTATACCACCCGCGGCGAACCCAAGCGTTAATCCGGGCCGCTGCATCGGTCCGCTTCGTTCTTGCGTGCAGAGCGCGTTGCCACGCGTGGGGCGCACCAACCCAAGATTTGCAAGGTTCCAAACGTGATCTTCAGAAAAATCGTCTTGCTCACCGCCGCGGCGGCGATCGCTGCGGCGCTGAACCTACCCGCATGGGCTGCCGCCGACGAAGGCGCCGGCAAGATCGCCGACTTCACGCTGTCGAACGGCCTGGAGCTGGTGGTCATCCCCGATCATCGCGCGCCGGTGGTCACGCACATGATCTGGTACAAGGTCGGCGCCGCCGACGAGACGCCGGGCAAATCGGGGCTGGCGCATTTCCTCGAGCATCTGATGTTCAAGGGCACCGCCAAGAATCCGGCCGGCCAGTTCTCGCAGGTCGTCGCGCGCATCGGCGGCCAGGAAAACGCCTTCACCTCCAACGACTACACCGGCTATTTCCAGCGCGTGCCGCGCGACCAGCTCAAAGATCGTGATGGAATTCGAAGCCGACCGCATGACCGGCCTGCAGCTGACCGACGACGTGGTGCTGCCGGAACGCGACGTCATCCTGGAGGAGCAGAACCAGCGCGTCGGCAACAATCCGCGCGCCCGGCTCAGCGAGCAGATCGATGCCGCGCTGTTCCTCAACAGCCCCTACGGCAAGCCGGTGATCGGCTGGCGCCACGAGATGGAAGGCCTCACGCGCGACGACGCCATCGGTTTCTACCGCCGCTTCTACGCGCCCAACAACGCGATCGTGGTGATCGCCGGCGACGTCGACCCGCAGGCCGCGCTCAAGTCCGCGCAGGAGACCTACGGCAAGGTCGCGCGCCGCAACGCCATCCTGCCGCGCCATCGTCCGCAGGAGCCGCCGCCGGCGGCGGTGCGCTCGCTCACGCTCGCCGATCCGCGCGTCGAGCAGCCGAGCATGCAGCGCGCCTATCTGGTGCCGTCCTTCGCCACCGCCAAGAAGGGCGAGTCCGAGGCGCTGGAGGTGCTCGCGCATATTCTCGGCAGCGGCTCCAACAGCCGGCTCTACACCGCACTGGTGGTGGACAAGCAGGTCGCGGTCTCGGCCGGCGCCTGGTACGACGCCGCGGCCGTCGATCCGTCGAAATTCGGCGTCTACGGCGCGCCGCGCCCGGGCGTCACGCTGCCGCAGCTCGAAGCCGCCATCGACGCGGTGATCGCGCAGGTGATCGACAAGGGCGTCACGCCCGAGGAACTCGACGCGCAGCAAGACCAAGCTGATCGCCGATGCGGTCTACGCCCAGGACAACCAGGCCAGCATGGCGCGCTGGTACGGCGCGGCGCTGACCACCGGCGCAACCGTCGACGATGTCGCGCATTGGCCCGATCGCATCCGCGCCGTCACCGCCGAGCAGGTGCAGCAGGCGGCCCGGCAATGGCTCGACAAGCGACGCTCGGTGACCGGCTATCCTGATCAAGGATACCAGCCCGCAGGTGGAGAAGCGCTCATGACGCGGTTTGTAACGTCGATCGCGTTCGCGCTGCTGGCGTTCTGCGGCTTTGCGTCCGCCGCCTCCGCGATGACCATCGAGCAGATCGTCAGCCCCTCCGGCATCGAGGCCTGGCTGGTGCGCGAGCACGCCGTGCCGCTGGTCGCGCTCAACTACGCGTTCCATGGCGGCTCCAGCCAGGACGACGCCGACAAGGCCGGCACCGCCAACTCACCGCCGACATGCTCGACGAGGGCGCCGGCGATCTCGACAGCAAGACCTTTCACCAGCGGCTGGAAGACCAGGCCATCGAGATCGGCTTTCAGCGTCGGCCGCGATTATTTCCGCGGCTCGCTGCGCACGCTCAACGAGAACCGCGACGAGGCCTTCGACCTGCTGCATCTGGCGCTGACGGCGCCGCGCTTCGACGCCGACGCGCTCGAGCGCGTGCGCGGGCAGGAACTGTCCGAATTGCGGCGCGATACCACCAATCCGAACGATCTCGCCAGCCGCAGCTGGTGGAGCACCGCGTTTCCCGGTCATCCTTACGGCCGCGAAAGCAAGGGCACGCTGGAAAGCATGGCGCGCATCACCGCCGACGACCTGCGCGACTATGTGCGCCGCGTGTTCGCGCGCAACGAGCTCACGGTCTCGATCGTCGGCGACATCGACGCCGCGACCGCCGGCGAGCTGATCGACCGCGCCTTCGCCGGGCTGCCGGCGAAGAACGACCTCAAGCCGGTGGCCGACGTGAAGCCCAGCAATCTCGGGCGCCGCATCGTCATCGACGTCGATGTGCCGCAGGCGGTGGTCAATTTCGGCGGCCAGGGCATCGCCCGTCACGATCCCGATTTCATGGCCGCCTATATCGTCAACCACATCCTGGGCGGCGGCAGCTTCTCCTCGCGGCTCTATCAGGAGGTGCGCGAGAAGCGCGGCCTGGCCTATGGCGTTTCCGACCAGTCTGGTCTGGTTCCGGCGTGCCGCCGTCGTGATCGGCGGCACCGCCACCCGCGGCGACCGCACCGCCGACGCGCTCAAGGTGATCGAGCAGGAGATCAAGCGCATGGCCGAGAACGGCCCGACGCCGGACGAGCTCGACGCGGCCAAGTCTTTCATCAAGGGCTCCTACGCGCTCTCGCTCGACACCTCGACCAAGATCGCGGCGCAGCTCACCCAGATCCAGATCGACAATCTCGGCATCGACTATATCCAGCGCCGCAGCGGCCTGATCGACGCCGTCACCATCGAGGACGCCAAGCGGGTGGCCAAGCGGCTCTACGGCGGCGGCCTGCTGGTCACGGTCGCCGGCCGGCCCAAGGGCCTGACCTCGAGCGCCGTGCGGGAGTGAGATCGTCCGCTTGCGCGGGCGATGACAGCCGGTAAGGTTCTTCCATGCCGGTGATTCAATCCATCGACAGCGCGCTCGAAAGGACCGTCGGGAAACACGGCGTTTCCGACAAGGCGCTCGACGATGCGCTCGGCCGCGCGGACGGCGCGCTCGAGATCTTGCGCGCCCGCCACGCCGACGGCTCGCTGCCGCTGCTGCGGCTGCCGGAAACGCATGACGACCTGCCGGCGATCCGCGACACCGGCCGGCGGCTGGCCGAAGACGCGACCGACATCGTCATTCTCGGCACCGGCGGCTCCTGGCTCGGCGGCCAGACGCTGGCGCAACTGGCCGCATTACCACGTGCCCGGCGTCGGCGCCTTGCGCGAGCCGCCGCGCCTGCATTTCATCGACAATCTCGATGCCGACACTTTCGGCACTGCTGCTCGCAACGGCTGCCGCATGCAGACCACGCGCTTCGTCGCCATCTCGAAATCCGGCGGCACCGCCGAAACCTTGATGCAGACCATCGCCGCGCTGTCGGCGGTGAAGGCCGAAGGCCTGGAGACGCGCATCCCCGATATTTTCCTCGGGCTCACCGAGCCGGCCAAGGCCGGCAAGCGCAACGGCCTGCGCGATCTGCTCGGCCACTATCGCGTGCCGATGCTCGATCACGACACCGGCGTCGGCGGCCGCTATTCGGCGCTCACCAATGTCGGGCCTGCTGCCGGCCGCCATGCTTGGCCTCGACATCGCAGCGGTGCGCGAAGGCGCGGGGCTTGCGCTGGCGCCGGTGCTGGCCAAGAAGAAAGCCGCCGAGGTGCCGGCCGCGCTCGGCGCAGCGCTTGCCGTCGCGCTGGCCGAGAGCAAGGGCAAGTCGATCAGCGTGCTGATGGCCTATTGCGACCGGCTCGAACGCTTCACGCATTGGTATGTGCAGCTGTGGGCCGAGAGCCTCGGCAAGAACGGCAAGGGCACCACGCCGCTGGCCGCCCTCGGCCCGGTCGATCAGCACAGCCAGGTGCAACTGTTCATCGCCGGTCCGCGCGACAAGCTGTTCACCGTCGTCACCGTCGGCGCCAGGGCCAAGGCCCGCGCATCGACGGCGAACTCGCCAAGCTTGCGGGCGAGCCGGGCTTTGCCGGCAAGACCATCGGCGACCTGGTGGCGGCGGAAGGCCGCGCCACCGCCGAGACGCTGGCGAAGAACGGCTGCCCGGTGCGCACCATCCATATCGAGCGGCTCGACGAGGAAACGCTCGGCGAATTGATGATGCATTTCATGCTGGAGACCATCATCGCCGCGCATCTGCTTGGCGATCGACGCCTTCGACCAGCCGGCGGTGGAAGAGGGCAAGGTGCTGGCGAAGAAGTATTTGACGAGCGGTTGATGCTCCGCATCACCGACACCATCTCGATCGACGAATCCGAATTGTCGGAAACCTTCGTGCGCGCGTCCGGTCCGGGCGGGCAGAACGTCAACAAGGTGTCGACGGCGGTGCAGCTGCGCTTCGATGTGCGCCATTCGCCCTCGCTGCCGAATGACGTCGCCGTGCGGCTGATGCGGCTTGCCGGCAAGCGGCTCACCAAGGACGGCGTCATCGTCATCATCGCGCAGGAGCATCGCGACCAGAAGCGCAACCGCGCCGACGCGCGCGAGCGCCTGTTCGACCTGATCCGGCAGGCGGCGGTGCGGCCCAAGCCGCGCCGCGCCACCAAGGTGCCGAAGGCGCAGAAGCGCGAGCGGCTGGAGGGCAAGAAGCACCGCTCGGGCATCAAGGCGATGCGGCGCGGGGGCCTCGATTAAGCCAAAGGATAGCGGGGGCAAGCGTCCGCCGCGCCTCGCAGGCGCCGTTTTGGCCCGATAAAGTCGGGCGACAATCCGAATCAGGCCGTCTCATGCCCGTCCGCCAGCTGCCCGAAACCATCGTCAACCGCATCGCCGCCGGCGAGGTGGTCGAGCGCCCGGCGAGCGTCGTCAAGGAGCTGGTCGAGAACGCGCTCGATGCCGGCGCCGCGCCGCATCGATGTGCTCACCGATGGCGGCGGCCGGCGGCTGATCCGCGTCACCGACGACGGCGAGGGCATGACGCGCGCCGATCTCGCGCTCGCGGTCGAGCGCCACGCCACCTCCAAGCTCGCCGGCGACGATCTGCTCGCCATCCGCACGCTCGGCTTTCGCGGCGAGGCGCTGCCCTCGATCGGCGCGGTGGCGCGGCTGACCATCACCACGCGGCATGACAGCGAGCCGCATGCCTGGACGCTCGGCGTCGATGCCGGCGAGAAGTCGGAGGTGAAGCCGGCGGCGCTCGGCGCAGGGCACCACGCGTCGAGGTGCGCGACCTGTTCTATGCGACGCCGGCGCGGCTGAAATTCCTGAAGACCGACCGCAGCGAGGCCGAAGCCGTGCGCGAGGTCGTGCGGCGCCTGGCCATGAGCCGGCCGGACGTTGCCTTCACGCTCGCCGGCGAGGAGCGCGCGCCGGTGACCTGGGGACCGGCCGCGCGACAATCTGGCGCGGCTGGGCGACGTGCTGGGCGCCGATTTCCGCGCCAATGCCATCGCCGTCGACGGCCGAGCGCGAGGGCGTGCGCGTTGACGGGCTTTGCCGGCCTGCCGACGCTGTCGCGCGCCAACTCGCTCGGGCAATATCTGTTCGTCAACGGCCGGCCGGTGCGCGACAAGCTGCTGTTCGGCGCGGTGCGCGCCGCCTATGCCGATTATCTGCCGCGCGACCGCCATCCGCTGCTGGCGCTGTTCGTCACGCTCGAAGCGCGCGAGGTCGACGTCAACGTGCATCCGGCCAAGACCGAAGTGCGCTTCCGCGACGGCGCGCTGGTGCGCGGGCTGATCGTGCGCGCGCTGAAGGAAGCGCTGGCGCGCGAGGGCCAGCGCGCGGCGACGACCGGCGGCGGCGCCACCATCGCCGCCTTCCGGCCGATGAGCGTGGCCGCGGCGCGGCGCCTACGACTGGCGGCGCTCGCCGGCGCGGCCTGCGGGCTTTGCGCCAATCCGTGCCAACGCGCGGCGGCGCCGCGCTCGGTTTTGCCGAAGCGGCGCAGGCCGCCTTCGACGTCGGCGCGCCGTCGGCCGATGCGCGCGTGGAGAGCTTCGAGCCGGCGGCCGAGCTGATCGAGCGCCCGCTCGGCGCCGCGCGCGCGCAGGTGCACGAGACCTACATCGTGGCGCAGACGCGCGACGGCCTGGTCATCGTCGACCAGCACGCCGCGCACGAGCGCATCGTCTACGAGCGCTGAAGGCGGCGATTGCCGCGTCCGGCGTCGCGCGGCAGATCCTGCTCATCCCGGAGATCGTCGAACTCGACGAGGCCGACGCCGCGCGGCTGGTCGCGCGCGCCGAGGAGCTGGCGCGCTTCGGCCTGGTGATCGAGGCCTTCGGCCCCGGCGCGGTGGCGGTGCGCGAGACGCCGTCGTTGCTGGGCGAGGTCGACGTGCGCGGCCTGGTGCGCGATCTCGCCGAGCACATGGCGGAATGGGACGACAGTCTGCCGCTGGAGCGCCGCCTGCTGCACGTCTCGGCCACCATGGCCTGCCACGGCTCGGTGCGCGCGGGGCGCAGGCTCAAGCCCGACGAGATGAACGCGCTGCTGCGCGAGATGGAAGCGGTGCCCAATTCCGGCCAGTGCAATCACGGCCGGCCGACCTACGTCGAGCTGAAGCTCACCGACATCGAGCGGCTGTTCGGGCGGCGCTAGCGCATGATCCCGAAAGTGGGACCGGTTTTCGGACAGATCATGCGCAAGCATTACGGCGCAAAAACACAAACTCCGTGTCGTCGTATTTGCGCCGCTCCAGTTCCGTAGAATCCTTCCGGCGCAATAAAGCCCGCATCGGCCGCTTCCTCGACGACGATCAGCGCCTGCGGCTTGAGCCAGCCGCCGTCGCGCGCGGCGGCGAGCGCCTTCTCGGCCAGGCCCTTGCCATAGGGCGGATCGAGGAACACGAGCGAGAACGGCTCGAGCGGATGCGCGGGCCCGAGCTTGGTGGCGTCGCGCCGGAAAATGCGGGTGACGCCGCCGAGGCCGAGCGGCTCGACATTGTCGCGCAGCAGCGCGCGCGCCTCGACGCCGTCGTCGACGAACAGCGCGTAGGCCGCGCCGCGCGAGATCGCCTCGATGCCGAGCGCGCCGGTGCCGGCGAACAGGTCGAGCACGCGCGCGCCGGTCACCGGATCGCCATAGGCGTGCGATGAGGATATTGAACAGCGCCTCGCGCAAGCGGTCGCTGGTCGGGCGCACCGCGTTCGACTTCGGCCCGGCGATCGGCGCGCGAGCGCAGCCTGCCGCCGACGACGCGCATTATTTCGGCCTCGGATATTTCGGCCGCGGCCCGCCGGTGCGGTCGCGGCGGTGTTTCTTGCGTGCTGCGGCGCGCGCTGACTTGCTCCGTCATCCTGAGGTGCGCGGCCCGCGCCGCGCCTCGAAGGATGACGGCCGTCGCCCTTCGAGGCGCGCTGTCGCGCGCGCCTCGGGATGACGGGGCGTGTGCATCTCGTGTTCCAGCGGCGACTCGAAATCGGCATTGGCCTGCGCGGCGATCTCCGGGCCCAGCGCCGTGCGCAGCTCCGTCCGTCTCGATTTCCTCCACCGCGCCGTCGTCGAGATCGCCCAGCTCGAACGGCCCAAAGGAGACGCGGATCAGCCGGTTCACCTTCAGCCCGAGCTGTTCGAGAACCTTGCGCACCTCGCGGTTCTTGCCCTCGCGCAATGCCGAACGTCAGCCAGACATTGGCGCCTTGCTCGCGGTCGAGCGTGGCCTCGATCGGCCCGTAGTGGATGCCGTCGACGGTGATGCCGCGGCCGCAGGCGGTCGAGCGCCTCTTGCGTCACGCGGCCGAGCGCGCGCACGCGGTAGCGCCGCAGCCAGCCGGTCGCCGGCAATTCCAGCACGCGCGCCAGCCCGCCGTCATTGGTGAGCAGCAGCAGGCCCTCGGTGTTGAGGTCGAGCCGGCCGACGCTGATCAGCCGCGGCAGGCGCTTGGGCAGCGCGCGGAAGATGGTCGGCCGCCCTTCGGGATCGGAGTGGGTCGTCACCAGCCCGCGCGGCTTGTGGTAGAGGAACAGCCGCGTGCGCGCTCGTGCTCGGCAGCGGCTGCGCCGTCCACCGCGATGCGGTCGCGCGGCGTGACGTTGAGCGCGGGCGAGGAAATCACCGCGCCGTTGACCGCGACGCGCCCGGCGGCGATCCAGCGCTTCCGCCTCGCGCCGCGAGGCCAGCCCCGCGCGGGCGATCACCTTGGCGATGCGCTCGCCGGCTGTTTGTCATGGGTGCGCTTTTTCGGGCATGAGCAGGATTTATGGCATCGCCGTCATTCATGCAAATCGCCCTCGACGAAGCCCGCGCCGCGGGCGCGCGCGGCGAGGTGCCGGTCGGCTGCGTCATCGTGCGCGGCGGCGAGATTATCGCGCGCGCCGGCAACCGCACGATCGCCGACAAGGACCCGACCGCGCATGCCGAATTGCTGGCGATCCGCGCAGGCGGCGGCCGCGCTCGGCACCGAGCGGCTGACCGACTGCGATCTCTATGTGACGCTGGAGCCCTGCGCCATGTGCGCGGCGGCGATGTCGTTTGCCCGCATCCGGCGGCTTTATTTCGGCGCCGCCGATCCGAAGGGCGGCGCGGTCGAGCACGGCGTGCGTTTCTTCGCGCAGCCGACCTGCCACCACCGGCCGGAGGTCTATGGCGGCATCGATGAGAGCGAGAGCGCAGGCGCTGCTGAAGACGTTCTTTGCCGCGCGGCGTGTAGCCGATCAGCCTAAGCCGTCTTGTCCACCAACTTGCCCATGCCGGGCGGCGGCGGCCCCTGCCTGGCGACGGCGTCGGCCACCAGCGCGGCGTTGTCGGAATAGCTGGGGCTTTCCGGCGGCGGCGGCGAATCCTGTGCGGTTGTTGCGGTCTTCGGCATGATGGTCTGGATGCCAATGGTGATGACGCTCATGGCCGGCACGTTAGCGCGCGGGCGTCAATTTTATGCGCCGCGATTGCGCGAAATCCGCGCGGTGTCGGAAAGGATTTGTTGACTCTGAGATTTAGGCCGCGCGCGCGAAGTCCCACGCCTTCTCCGCCAGCGGGCGGATCATCTCGGCCTTGGCCGGCGCGAATTCGGAGGTCGCGGTGCCGTCGCGCACGCGCCCGATGATGCCCTGCAGGATCGCGGCGATGCGGAAGAAATTATAGGCGAGATAGACCGGCAGATGCGGGCGCGGATCGAGCCCGGTGCGCGCGACGTAGTCGTCGACGTAATCCGCCATCGACGGAATGCCGAGGCCGGCGAGATCGTGCCCGACCAGCGAGGCGGTGCCGGCCGCGCTGTCCGAATGCGGCATGTGCCAGGCCATCAAGTGATAGGTGAAATCGGCGAGCGGATCGCCGAGCGTCGACAATTCCCAATCGAGCACGGCGAGGATTTTCGGCCCGTCGCGCGCCACGATCAGATTGTCGAGCCGGTAGTCGCCGTGCACCAGCCGCGCCGGTCCGGCGGGCGGAATGTGCGTGGGCAGCCACTCGATCAGCCGCTCCATCGCGTCGATCTTTTCGGTTTCGGAGGCGCGGTACTGCTTCGACCAGCGCTCGACCTGGCGCGCGACATAATTTTCGCCCTTGCCGAAATCGGCAAGGCCGATTTGCGCCGGATCGAATGTGTGCAGCCGCGCGATGGTTGCGTTCATGGCGTCATAGACCGCCGCGCGCTCGGCATTGCTGGAGGCCGGCATCTGCGGCTCCCAGAACACGCGGCCGTCGACAAACGCCATCACGTAGAACGCCGTGCCGGCGACGCTCTCGTCGGCGCAAAAAGCGAGCGGCTCGGCGACCGGGAAGCCTTGCGCGCAGAGCGCGCGGATCACGCGATATTCGCGGTCGACCGCATGCGCCGACGGCAGCAGTTTGCCCGGCGGCTTGCGCCGCAAGCACGTAACGACCGCGCCGGCGTCTCCAGCAGATAAGTCGGGTTCGACTGGCCGCCCTTGAACTGCTTGACGGTGAGCGGGCCGGCAAAGCCCGCAACCTGCGTGGCCAGATAGTGCTCCAGCCGCGCCGCATCGATGCGCAAAGCCGGCGCCGCCTCCTTGGTGCCGGAAAATGCCTGCTGGCGGTCGATGCGTCATCGCTTCCGCGCCGCTCGAACTCGATCGGCGCGTCGGCGTAGATCTTGTAGCTCTGCGTCTTCGGCTTGGCCTTGTCGTCTTCGTTGACGTATTGGATCGAGCTTTTGCCGATCAGCGCGCGCGGCAGGATCAGCACGCGGATGAAGCGGCTGGCTTTGTCCGCCGCGGCTTGCGCGAACACCGGGTCGGGACCGCCCTCGTACCAGGCGCCGCCCGGCCCGTACGAGGTCGAGCGGCCATGCGTGTCGATGCGGATGCCGCCCTCGATCAGGCAGCGGATGCCGGGGCCCTGGTGCACGTGGGTGTAGGCGCAGCCGCCGGGCGGAAAGGCCACGCTGTCGCCGCGCATCAAGAGCTCGCCCTTCGGCATGGTTTCGAGAAAGGCCGTGAGCTTCTCATGCGTGATCATGCCGGGCGCGTTGGCCGTCGTTGAGCCGGCGTCGCCGCGCGCCAGCTCCCAGCGCCAGCAGGTGACGCCCTCGGGCCCCGGCCGCACCACGACCTCGCGCTCGCCCTGCCAGGCCTCGCCGGCCGTCAGGCCGCGGCCGCCGATGGCGGCGCGGCCATGCACGACGAAAATGAAACGCGGCAGCGGCGGCAGCCGGAATTCGACGCTCTCGGCGCTCGACAGCACGTCTTCGTAAAGGCGCAGGACGGGGTGCATGCTTACTGGGTCCTCCTGACGCAGACTATACTACGGGCTTCTCGCGCGCGATCGCCCGCCAGCCGATATCGCGGCGGCAGAAGCCGTCCGGCCATTGGATGCGGTCGACGGCCTGATAGGCGCGCGCCTGCGCCTCGCGCACGGTCTTGCCGCGCGCCGACACTTGAGCACGCGTCCGCCATTGGCGAGGATGCGCTGGCCGTCGGCTTTGGTGCCGGCATGGAAAATCTCCACGCCCTCGACCTGCGCCGCCTCGTCCAGGCCTTCGATGACGGAGCCCTTGCCGTAGGTGCCGGGATAACCCTTGGCCGCCATCACCACCGTGAGGGCTGCGTCGCGGATACCAGCGCAGATCGAAATTCTTCAATTGCCCGTCGCGCGCCGCGATCAGCGCCGGCACCAGATCCGACATCAGCCGCAGCATCAGCACCTGGCATTTCCGGATCGCCGAAGCGGACATTGTATTCGATCAGCTGCGGGCCGTTTTTGGTGATCATCAGGCCGGCGAACAGCACGCCCTTGTAGGGCGCGCCTGCGCGCTTGAGCGCGCGCACGGTCGGCAGATGATCTCGTCCATCACGCGCTGTTCCATCGCCGCCGTCATGATCGGCGCCGGCGAATAGGCGCCCATGCCGCCGGTGTTGGGGCCCTTGTCGCCGTCGCCGACGCGCTTGTGATCCTGCGCCGAGGCAAGCGCGATCGCGGTCTCGCCGTCGCACAGCGCGAAGAACGACGCTTCCTCGCCGACCAGACAATCCTCGATCACGATTTCCCAGGCCGGCGTGCCGAAGCCGCCGCCGAACATCATGTCGATGGCGTCTTCGGCTTCCTTGACGCTCTCGGCGACGACCACGCCCTTGCCGGCCGCCAAGCCGTCGGCCTTCACCACGATCGGCGCGCCTTGCTTGCGCACGTAGTCCTTCGCCGGCCGCCGCGCCCTTGAAGCGCTCATAGGCCGCGGTCGGGATATTGTTGGCCTTGCACAGATCCTTGGTGAAGCCTTTCGAGCCTTCCAGCCGCGCCGCCCATTTCGTCGGCCCGAAGGCCTTGATGCCGGCGGCCTCCAGATCGTCGACGATGCCGGCGCAGAGCGGCGCCTCCGGTCCGACCACCACCAGGTCGATCGCCTTGTCCTTGGCGAAGGCGATCACCGCCGCGTGGTCGGCGAGATCGAGCGCCACGCATTCGGCCTCCTGCGCGATGCCGGCATTGCCCGGCGCGCAATAGAGCTTGTCGGTCAGCGGGCTCGCCGCGATCTTCCAGGCCAGCGCATGCTCGCGCCCGCCGGAACCGAGGATGAGGATGTTCATGAACGGGGTCGGCAGCCTTTAGGGGATCGTCGCCTTTGGTGTAGCATGGGTGTTCACCCCCGCAAGAGAGTCGGACCTTATGGCCGAGGCCGCGCTGGATAACGTTGTGGAATGGACCGTCTCCGAGCTGTCGGCCGCGCTCAAGCGCACGGTCGAGGACGCCTATGGCTATCGTGCGGGTGCGCGGCGAGATGTCCGGCTTCAAGGGCGCCTCGCCCTCCGGCCATGGCTATTTCCGCGCTCAAGGACGACAAGGCGCGTGCTCGACGCGGTGATCTGGAAGGGCGTGTTCGGCCGCATGCGGGTCAAGCCCGAGGAGGGCCTCGACGTCATCGTCTCCGGCAAGCTCACGACCTTCGCCGGCTCGCTCCAAATACCAGATCGTCATCGACACGCTGGAGCCGGCCGGCATCGGCGCGCTGATGAAGCTGCTGGAGGAGCGCAAGAAGAAGCTCGCCGCCGAAGGCCTGTTCGACGAGGCGCGCAAGCAGCTCCTGCCGTTCCTGCCGCGAGGTGATCGGCGTGGTGACCTCGCCGACCGGCGCCGTCATCCGCGACATTCTGCATCGGCTCGCCGACCGCTTTCCCCGCCGCGTGCTGGTCTGGCCGGTGCGCGTGCAGGGCGAGAGCTCGGCGGCCGAAGTCGCCGCCGCCATCGCCGGCTTCAATGCGCTGCCCGAGCGCGGCCCGCTGCCGCGGCCCGACCTCATCATCGTCGCGCGCGGCGGCGGCTCGCTCGAGGACCTGTGGTCGTTCAACGAGGAGATCGTGGTGCGCGCGGCGGCGGCGAGCATGATCCCGCTCATCTCCGCGGTCGGCCACGAGACCGACGTGACGCTGATCGATTTCGCCGCCGACCGGCGCGCGCCGACGCCGACCGCCGCCGCCGAAATGGCGGTGCCGGTGCGCGCCGAGTTGCTGGCGCAGATCGCAGCTCTCGCCGCGCGCCGGATTCAGTCCTGGCAACGCGGCATGGATATGCGCCGCACCGAATTGCTGGCCGCGACGCGCGCGCTGCCGGCGGTCGATGAATTGCTGGCCGAGCCGCGCCAGCGGCTCGATACGCCTGCGAAGCGATTGCCGCGCGCGCTGCACGCCAATGCGCAGATGCATCACACGCATTTGACGCGCGCCGTCGGCGCGGCTGTCGCCGCGCCTGCTGAAACTGCGGCTGGCGCGCTCAAGCGAAATCGTCGTCGCGCTGGCAACAGCGCGGCACGCGCGGCTCCGCGACGACTGTCTTGATCGCCGCTGCGCAGCGCTTGCGCAGCGCCGGCCAATTGCTCAACGCCTTTTCCTATCGCGGCGTGCTTGGCCGCGGCTTCGCGCTGGTGCGCGACGGCGAGGGCCGCACCGCTGCGCGCGGCCGCCGGCGTCGCCGCCGGCATGCGGCTCGACATCGAGTTCGCCGACGGCCGCGTGGGCGCGGTCGCCGATGGCGAGGGCAATGAAACGAAGCCGCAGCCGGCCGCCAAGCCCAAGCCCAAGCCACGCCGCGCAGCCGCGGCGAAGGGCCGGGCGGGCAGGGCAGCCTGTTCGGCGCCTAGCCGGTGGGGTTTCGCTTGCCGCGCGTGAAGCATTATCTTTGACCGACCCGCGGGAACTGGAGGCCGCCTTGCTCAATCGCTACGATCGCTCCGCGCCGATGAACGGCGAGGCCGAGGTGAAATACCTCGACGGCGATTTCCGCGTGGTGCGCCCGGCGCCTTTGTGCGCTGCGCGGTGACCGGCCGTCCATCCCGCTCGAGGAGCTCAAATACTGGAGCGTCGATCTGCAGGAGGCCTATGCCTCGCCGGAGGCGGTGCTTGCAGCGCCACCGCGAGCGATTACGCCAAGGCGAAGTAGCGGCTCAGCGGCCGCAGCTGCGCCCATCACCAGCCGCCGCAATTCGTCGTCTTCCTCCACCACCATCGTCACCGGCAGCACGTGCGCGCGCGCGGCAAAGCGCCGCCAGCGCCGGATCGCCGCCATGCGGGCGCGATCCTTCTCGGTGGTCAGCAGCGTCAGGCCGGCGTGCTCGGCGTCCATGACCAGGGCGGCGGCTTCCTCCGCGGTGTAGCGGTGATGATCGGGAAATGCCTTGCGCTGCGTCACGGCGATGCCGGCCGCGGCCGCGGTCGCGAAAAACTTCTCCGGATCGCCGATGCCGGCAAAAGCCAGCACCTTGCGGCGCTTTAAGCGCCGCGACCGCGGCGGCATCGGGCACCAGCCGGCCGTGCAACACCGGCAGGTCGCGCGCTGCGCGCAGGCGACGACGTCGGCGGCGCCGCTCCCTTCGCCGACCACCAGCAGCGCGTCGGTGCGCGCGAGCTGCGCGGCGCAGCGGCGCGCGCAACGGGCCGGCGGGAAACACGCGAGCGTTGCCGATGCCGCGCCGGGCGTCGATCACGGCCAAGGTGAAATCCTTGGCGAGCGATGCATTCTGCAAGCCGTCGTCCATGACGATGACGCTGGCGCCTTGCGCCTTCGCCAGCGCCGCGCCGGCGACGCGGTCGCGCGCCACGATCGTCGGCGCCGCGCGCGCCAGCAGCAGCGCCTCGTCGCCGACCTCAGCGGCGTGATCGGCCTGCGCGTCGACGCGCTGCGGCCCGGCGGCGCTGCCGCCATAGCCGCGGGTGAGACAAAACACGCCGCTCGCCCGCCTCCGCGAGCATCTTGGCGAGCGCGATGGCGGTCGGCGTCTTGCCGGCGCCGCCGAGCGTGAAATTGCCGACGCAGAGCACCGGCACGCCGGCGTGCGCTGCCCGGTCGCGCCATGCGCCGCGCGGCGATCGCGCCATAGGCGGCGGCCACGGGCGCCAGCAGGCCCGCGGCAAGCCCGCCTTGCGCCACCAGAAGGCCGGTTCACGCATGGCCGCGCCCGTCTGCGCAGTTGCAGCTGCATCAGATAGGGATCGAGCGACGGCAGCGTGCGCTCGAGCGCGCCGCCCAAGCTTTCGACGGTCTGCGCGCGCGGCCTCGGCGGCGCGCGCGCGCGCAGCCGGCGTCGGTGAGCCAGCGCGCGAATGCCGCCGTGAGCCGGTCGGCGTCGGCGACCGGCTCGGCGCCGTGCGCGTCGTCGAGCGCCGCATAGATCTCGGCGAAATTCCACACATGCGGACCGTGCAGGATGGCGGCGCCGAGCTTGGCGGCCTCGATCGGATTCTGCCCGCCGTGCTTGACCAGCGAGCCGCCGATGAACACGACCGGCGCCAGGCGATAGATCAGGCCGAGTTCGCCCATGGTGTCGGCGACGTAGATATCGGTCGCCGCGCCCGGGCAATTCGCCGCGCGAGCGCAACGCCGCCGTCAAGCCCGCCGCGGCCGCGATCTCGGCGACGCCCGGCCCGCGCTCGGGATGGCGCGGCGCGATCAGCGTCAGCAGGCCGGGGAAATTGGCGCGCAGTCGGCTGTGCGCGTCGATCACCGCGCTTTCCTCGCCGGCATGGGTCGAGGCGGCCGCGATCACCGGGCGGTCGCCGATTGCGTCCTGCAGCGCGCGCGAGCTTTGCCGGGTCGGCCGGCGGCGCCGGCACGTCGAGCTTGAGATTGCCGGTGGTGACGATGCGCGGCGCGCCCAAGCGCGGTGAGGCGCTCGGCGTCGGTCGGCGTGCGCGCCAGACAAAGGTCGAAGCGGCTGCAGCAGAGCGGCGATGGTTGCGCGCAGATAGCGCCAGCGCCGGAATGAATTCTCCGACAGCCGCGCCGTTGACCAGGATCATCGGCACGCCGCGCGCCGAGGCCTCGATGATCATGTTCGGCCACAGATCGGATTCGACGAACAGCGCGAGATCGGGCTGCCAATGGTCGAGGAAGCGGCGCACGAAGCGCGGCACGTCGAGCGGCACGAATTGATGGATGACGCCGCGCGGCAGCCGCTGCTCGGCGAGCCCGCCCGAGGTGACGGTGCCGGTGGTCACCAGCACGGCGATGCCGCGCGCGCGGATGCGCTCGATCAGCGGCAAGACGCCGACGAGTTCGCCGACGCTGGCGCCGTGCAGCCAGACCAGCGGCCCGTCCGGCCGCGCGATGCGCGCTAGCGCCGCGCCGTTCGGCAAGCCGCGGCGCCGTGCTCCTTGCCGCGCTTGAGCCGGCGCGCCAGGAGCAGCGGCGCGAACGGCGCCGCCGCCGCCGACAGCAGCCGGTAGGCGCGCAGCGCGGCGGGCAGCGTGCCGCTCACGGGGCCGCCCCGCGTGCCGCGATCGGCGAGCTCGTAGGCGCGCGCGGTCGCGCGGTTGAGCTCGCGCTCGACCTCCTGCCGCGTGGCTTCGAGCGCGGCGTCGTCGGCGTCGCGCGGCACCAGATCGGCCTCGCTCGCGACGATGCGCGACGCGGCTGAACGGCAGATTGATGGCGGTGCGGTCCCAGTTGTCGAGCTCGATGCGGCGGCTGGGTGGCGATCGCGACCGGATAGATCGGCCGGCCGGAATGCTGCGCCAGCTTGACGACGCCGAGGCCGGCGACGCGCGCGACCTTCGGGACGTCGGCGGTCAGCGCGACGTTGTAGCCCTCCTTGAGCGCGTCGAGCATCTCGGTGAAGGCCACCGCGCCGCCCTTGCGGTGAAACTCGCCGTTGTGCGCGCCGGAGCCGCGGATGGTGCCGATGCCGAGCCGCTCGCCGCGCGCGCGTTGATCTCGCCGTCGCGGTGGCGCGAGATCAGCACCTTGGCGCGGTGACCGCGTTCCGCGCGCTTGATGAATGGCGTCAGGAAATGCTGGCCGTGCCACATCGCGATGATCGCCGGCATCTGCACCGTGTCGTAGATGGTCGCCGGCTCGATGCGTGACGCGGCTGGTGCGCCAGACCAGGCGCAGATACGAGGCGGCGAACGCGCCGACCGCTTCCTGAAAGGCGGGCGAGGCGGCGAGACGCTTGAGCGACGGCATCGGCATTCAGCGCGCGGCCGACCGCGTCTTCGGGATCGAGCAGTCGATGCAGGTGGACGATGAAATAGCGCATCTGGGCGTTGTCGACGGTCTGCTGCGCCTTCGCCTTCCAGGCGGCATAGGCGCTGGCGTAGTTCGGATAGACGCCGACGATATCGACCTTGTCGAGATCCTTGAACTCGGTGCCGCCGAGCTCGGTGAGTTCGCCGCCGAAGACGAGATGCAGCAACTGCGGTTTTCGGGCAATTGCGGACATGGCTCGATGCCCAGGCGAACTGAAGGCGAAGCGGTCGGCGAGCTTACGCGAATTCGGCCTGCGGTCGCGCACCAGGTCGATCAGCGTGCCGTGGCGGGCGCTGTCCGGCGGCGATCAGCGCGCCGTGCACCGCGTGCGGCCGATTATAGGCAAGCGCCCCTCCGGAAAAGTCGGTCATCGCGCCGCCGGCTTCGTGCACCAAAAGATCGGCCGCCGCAAGGTCCCAGTCGTGGCTGCCGGGCGAGGCGAAGGCGGCGTCGAGTTCCCCATGCGCGACGCGGGCGATGCGCAGCGCGAGCGAGAATACCTTGGGCTGGGCGGCGATCTGCGGGTTCAAGCCCGCGCAGCCGATCGAGATAGCGCTTGGGGCCGGCGAGCTTGGCGCCGCCGAGTGCCGCGCCCGCGCTCGCCCTGATGCGCGCGCCGTTGAGCGTGGCGCCTTGCCCGCGCACCGCGAGGAACATTTCGTCGGTCACCGGCGCGTAGATGCGCGGCAAGCAGCGGGCGGCCGTCCTCGACCAGCGCCACCGAGATGGTCCAGTCGGCGCGGCCGGAGATATAGGCGCGGGTGCCGTCGATCGGATCGACGATCCAGGCAAGCCGCATGGCGCGGGCGGGCAGGCTGTCCTCGGTCTCCTCCGACAGCCAGCCGGCGGCCGGCGCCAGCGCGCTCAAGCCGCGCGCGCAGGAAATCGTTGACCGCGATGTCGGCCTCGCTCACCGGCGAATTGTCGTCGCCTTTGGTCCAGTGCTTGAACGGTCGTGCGCGCGGTCGCGCGCGCGAGCTCGCCGGCCTCGCGCATGATCCGCTTCGAGCGGGCCGCGCAAGCGCGCGGCTTCACTGGCCGGCAACGGTCAGGCCCTCCAGCCGCAGCGTCGGCGCATTGGTGCCGTAGCGGAATTCGAGATCGTTGGCGGGCGTGAGCGTGCGGAACATGTCGAGCAGATGGCCGGCGATGGTGACCTCGCTCACCGGATAGGTGCGCTTGCCGTTCTCGATCCAGAAGCCGGAGGCGCCGCGGCTGTAGTCGCCGGTCACCATGTTGGCGCCCATGCCGATCAGGTCGGTGACGTAGAAGCCGTCCGTGATGTCGGCGATCAGTTCGTCCGGGCTCACGCGTGCCCGCCGCGAGATGCAGATTGGTCGGCGCCGGCGACGGCGTCGAGGAGGCGCCGCGCTGGGCGTGGCCGGTGGTGGCGAGGCCAAGCTCGCGCGCGGTCGCGCAGTCGAGCAGCCAGGAGCGCAGCACGCCGTCCTCGATCAGCGCCAGTTTCTTGCCCGCGACGCCCTCGCCGTCGAACGGGTGCGAGCGCAGGCCGCGCTTGCGCAAGCGGATCGTCGACGATGCGGATGCCGTCGGCGAACAGCTTCTGCGCCCATCTTGTCGCGCAGGAAACTGGTCTTGCGCGCGACCGAGGCGCCGTTGGTGGCGCTGGCCAGATGCGAGACCAGCGAGCCCGCGACGCGCCGGTCGAACACCACCGGCACCTTGCGGGTCGCGACCTTGCGCGGATTGAGCCGCGCCACCGCGCGCTCGCCGGCGCTGCGGCCGATCTTGTCGGCGCTGTCGAGATCGGCGGCGTGGCGCACGCTCGAATAATCGTAGTCGCGCTCCATGCCGGTGCCTTCGCCGGCGATCGCCGTCATCGACAGCCGTGGCTGGAGCCGAGATAGGCGCCGCGGAAGCCGTGGCTGGTCACCAGCACCATGCCGCCGATGCCGCCGACGCCGAGGCGCCGCCCGACTTGGTGACGCCTTTGACGGCGAGCGCGGCCGCTTCGGCCGCGCGCGCCTGGCCTCGAGCGCGGCCACCGTCGGCAGCTCGGGATCGATCAGATCGAGATCGGGAAAATCGTGCGCCAGCAGCGCGCGTCGGCGAGACCGGCGAATTTGTCCTCGGGCGCGGCGCGCGCCATGGCCACCGCGCGCGCGGCGAGCGCGGCGCAGGTCGCCGGCGATGTCGTTGGTGGAGACCACCGCCTGGCGTTGGCCGACCAGCACGCGCAGGCCGAGATCGTCGCCTTCGGCGCGTTCGGATTCCTCCACCGCGCCGTCGCGCACCTCGATGGCCAGCGACAGCGAGCGCACCGCCACCGCGTCGGCGGCGTCGGCGCCGGCGGCGCGGGCGGCCTTCACCAGCCGTTCGGCGCGGTCGATCAGGGCGGATTGGTCGAACAAAGAAGGGGCGGGGGCGTGCATGATGAGCTTGGCATGATTCCAAATGGACCGGTTCGAAGATCATGCGCCGACTGGCTCAACCGGCCGGCAACCCCGAACATGTTGCGCGATCGCCGCAACACCTCGTCAATCATGGTTGGCAACGCCCCGTCAATCATGGCCGCGCGAAGCGGTGCCCGCTACGATCGATTAACCCAGAACATTAAGCGGATTCCGACGCGTTTCTGCCATGATCTGCCGTAGCGACCGGGCGAAAAAGCCCGGCGCGGGAGAGTTTGAGGCGTCAAATGCGAAGTGGCGGATGCCCGGCCGGGTCGGGCCGCGCGTTGCGGCTCGACCCGTTCGCCCTGCCGGTGCGCTTCGCGGCGAGCGATGCCGCCGCCGACGGGCGGGTGCGCGAAGTCGAGCTCCACCGCGAACGCGTGGTGGTGCGGCGCTCGCTCGCCGGCATGCGCATGGCGCTCAACATGCCGGTCGCGGCCTTTGCCGGCGTCGGCTTGCGGCTCGACGGCGCGGCGACGTGCCGCCGTCGTGCTGGCGCACAAGGATCCCGGCCTCGCGCTGCCGCTGTTTCTGTCCGAGGAAGCCGACGAGGTGATGGCCGAATGGCGCAGCTGGGGCGCCGTGCTCGGGCTTGCCCTTGCTGGTCGAGGACGAAGACGGCTGGCGCGAGCCGTTCGCGCGGCTGGGCGCGTTGCGCATCGAGCGCCGTGCGTGCCGCGCCGCCGCCGCCGCAGCGCCTTGAAGCGCCGCCGGCCGTCCATTCCGCTGCGCCGCGGCCGCGGCAGGTTCAGCGCGGCGACGCCGGTCCATCGCGGCGAGCGCGAGATCATCGCGAGGAATTAGGATCTACTTGCACCGTTGCAGCTTCAGCGTGCCGCCGCTGCATCTGCATTTCGATGTGGTCGGCGTCGACCTGGCGCAGCGTGTAAGTCGTGTGCGCGTTGCTGATCTGGCCGGTGGTGAACTCGTCGACGACGCGGTATGCTGACGGGCCGTCCGCGGTCACCGAGTGGTTGCGATAGGCCGGCACGCCGCCATTGCTGTCGGTGCGCTGGTCGCCGTTGAAATCGATCACGCGCTTGCCGCGCGCAATCGATCGCGCCTTTTTCGGCCGGCCCGCGCTCTGGCCCCAGTTGCCGGACGACCGGATAGACTTGCGGCCGTGCGCGGGCGCGGCGAGGGCGCGCGAGCAAGCATCGCGGACAGAATCATGGTGCGCATGGCGCGAAGACTTGCGCCGTCCGGCACGCAAAAGCAAGCAGCGGCGGCGTAGATGATTAACGCTGCGCTGCGCGATTCATTTCAATTAACGGCTCACGCTTTGCCATATCCCCCCGCCGTCGGCGTCTGGATGATGATCGCCTCGTCGGCGTCGATCACGGTCTCGTCGCAGCCTTGCAGCCGCTCCATGCGGCCGTCCTTGCGGCGCGCCCAGTTCTCGCCGACCTGGCCGGCTTCGCCGCCCGCCAGGCCGAACGGCCGCACGCGGCGGTGGCCGGACAAGATCGTGCATTCCATCTTTTCGAGGAAGCGGATGGTGCGGCGGATGCCGTCGCCGGCGTGCCATTTGCCCTTGCCGCCGGAGCCTTTGCGGATGTGGAAATCCTCCAGCACCACCGGATAGCGGAATTCCAGCACCTCCGGATCGGTCAGCCGCGTGTTGGTCATGTGCGTGTGCACGGCGTCGGTGCCGTTGAAGCCGGGCCCGGCCGGCGAGCCGGAGCAGATCGTCTCGTAATACTGATAGCGCGCATTGCCGAAATTGAGATTGTTCATGGTGCCCTGCGCGGCGGCGAGCGCGCCGAGCGCGCCGAACAGGCAATTGGTCACCGCCTGCGACGTTTCCACATTGCCGGCGACCACGGCGGCCGGATATTCCGGCGACAGCATCGAGCGCTTCGGGATGACGATATTGATCGGCCGCAGGCAGCCGGCATTCATCGGGATGTCGTCGTCGACCATCACGCGGAACACGTAGAGCACGGCGGCGCGCGTCACCGGCTCGGGCGCGTTGAAATTGGTCGGCTGCTGCGGCGCGGTGCCGGTGAAATCGACGGTGGCCTCGCGCTTTGGCCTTGTCGACCGTGATCTTGCACCTTGATCACGGTGCCCTGGTCCATCTCGTAGGAGAATTCCGAATCGTGCAGCCGGTCGAGCACGCGGCGCACGCTTTCGGCGGCGTTGTCCTGCACGTGGCTGCATATAGGCCTGCACCACCGGCAGCGTGAACTGCGTCACCATCTTGCGCAGCTCGGCCACGCCCTTCTCGTTGGCGGCGATCTGCGCCTTGATGTCGTTGATGTTCTGCACCGGGTTGCGCGCCGGATATTTGCGCGCCGGTGAGCGCCGCCATCAGTTCCTTCTCGCGGAAGCGGCCGCGGTCGACGAGCTTGAAATTGTCGATATAGACGCCTTCCTGCTCGATGGTGGTGGCGTTCGGCGACATCGAGCCGGGCGAGATGCCGCCGACGTCGGCGTGATGGCCGCGCGAGGCGACCCAGAACAGGATCGACTTCTTCCTGTCGTCGAACACCGGCGTGCAGACGGTGATGTCGGGCAGATGCGTGCCGCCGTTGTAGGGCGCGTTGATGGCGTAGACGTCGCCGGGCGTGATGCTTGCCCTTGTTGTCGCGGATGATGGTCTCGACCGAGCGGTCCATCGAGCCGAGATGCACCGGCATGTGCGGCGCATTGGCCACCAGCGTGCCGTCATGCGCGAACACCGCGCAGGAGAAGTCGAGCCGCTCCTTGATGTTGACCGAATAGGCGGTGTTCTGCAGCGACACGCCCATCTGCTCGGCGATCGACATGAACAGGTTGTTGAACACTTCCAGCATCACCGGATCGGCATGGGTGCCGATGGCGTGCGTCGCGCTTGAGCTTCTTGGCGCGCGTCAGCACCAGATGATTCTTCGCGGTCAGCTCGGCCTGCCAGCCGGGCTCGACCACGATGGTCTGGTGCGGCTCGATGATGATGGCGGCGCCTTTGACCCTGTGCGCCGGGCTTGAGCTGGTCGCGGGTGTAGACGTTGGCCTTGTGCCATGCGCCGCGCGGAGAAGAATCTGCGTGCGCCGCGCCGGCTTTGGCAGCTTGCCGCGCGTGCGTCTTGCCGCGCGTCTCGCTGAACTTGGCGCCGCCGCCGACGGCCTCGACCGACACCGCCTCGACCACCAGCTGCTTGGTGCGGTCGATGAAGCCGAAGCGCGCCTTGTGCGCCTTCTCGAAGGCGCGCTTCATCGCGGCGAGCGTGCCGGCCGCCACCACCAGCGCGGTGTCGGTGCCGGCGTAGCGGATATGCGCGCGCACGAACACCTTGATCTTGCCCGCCGGCACGCCCTGGCCTGCGACTTCCGCTTTGGTCGTCGCTGCCGAGCGCGGCGCCGATGCTGCTTGATCGCCGCCAGCGCCTTGCCGCCGAACGGCAGCTCGATCGCCTGCTGCGCGCGTGGCGCGGATGTCGGCGAGCCCCATGCCGTAGGCCGACAGCAGCGACGAGAACGGATGGATCAGCACCCGCGTCATGCCGAGCGCGTCGGCGACCAGGCAGGCGTGCTGGCCGCCGGCGCCGCCGAAGCAGTTGAGCGCGTAGCGCGTCACGTCATAGCCGCGCTGCACGGAAATCTTCTTGATCGCGTTCGCCATGTTCTCGACCGCGATCTTGATGAAGCCGTCGGCGATTTCTTCCGGCGTCTTGCCGCCGACCTGTCTGCGCCAGATTGGTGAAGGCGTTGCGCACCGCATGCGTCGTCGAGCGGCTAGGTCCTGCGTCGGGTCCGAAAATCTTCGGGAAGAAATCCGGAATCAGCTTGCCGACCATCACATTGGCGTCGGTCACGGCCAGCGGCCCGCCGCGCCGGTAGCATTTCGGCCCCGGATTGGCGCCGGCGGAGTCGGGCCCGACGCGGAAGCGCGCGCCGTCGAAATGCAGGATCGAGCCGCCGCCGGCCGCCACCGTGTGGATGAGCATCATCGGCGCGCGCATGCGCACGCCGGCGACTTCGGTTTCGAAGGCGCGCTCGTATTCGCCGTCGAAGTGGGAGACGTCGGTCGACGTGCCGCCCATGTCGAAGCCGATGAGCCGCGCGAGGCCCGCCTGCCGTCCGGTTTCCGCCATGCCGACCACGCCGCCGGCCGGTCCGGACAGGATCGCGTCCTTGCCCTGGAACAGTTCCGCCGCGGTCAGCCCGCCCGACGACATCATGAACATCAGCGCGCGCGCTCGGAGTCGTCTTGGCGTCGAGGTCGCGTTGTCCGACCTGCGCCACATAGCGCCGCAGGATCGGCGACAGATACGCATCCACCACCGTGGTGTCGCCGCGCCCCACCAGCTTGATCAGCGGCGAGACCTCGTGGCTGACCGAGACCTGCGCAAAGCCCATCGCGCGCGCCAGCGCCGCCACCGCGCGCTCGTGCTCGGGATAGCGGTAGGCGTGCATGAACACGATCGCGACCGCCTGGATGCCGTCCGCCTTGGCTGCCGCGAGGTCGCGCTGCACGGCGGCGAGGTCGGGCGCGCGCTCCACCGTGCCGTCGGCGCGCACGCGCTCGTCCACTTCGGCGACGCGCTCGTAGAGCATGTCGGGCTTGATGATCTGCGCGCGCGAAAATCTTCGGCCGCGCCTGGTAGCCGATCTTGAGCGCGTCGCGGAAACCTTTGGTGATCAGCAGCAGCGTGCGCTCGCCCTTGCGCTCGAGCAGCGCATTGGTGGCCACCGTCGTGCCCATCTTGACCGCGCCGACTTGGCCCGCCGGGATCGGCTCGCCGGGCTTTAAGCCGAGCAGGTCGCGGATGCCCTGCACGGCGGCGTCGGCATAGGCTTCCGGGTTCTCCGACAGCAGCTTGTGCGCGGTCAGCGTGCCGTCGGGGCGCCGCCCGACCACGTCGGTGAAGGTGCCGCCGCGGTCGATCCAGAAGTCCCAGAGTTGCGGTGATTTTTTTACGGGCATGGCGCTGGCGGGTCGAAATGGGCTCGACACTATGTCAGCCCGCCCTGTCGGGGGCAAAACAAGCCTGCTAGGCTCGCGGCCGGGAAAAATATGGTGACGCCATGAAAACGCTGTTTGCGCTTGCGGCCGCGCTCTCGCTCGCCGCCTCGGCCGCGCCCGCCGCCGAACTCAAAGTGCTGAGCGGCAACGGCGCCCATGCCGCCGTGCGCGAGCTTTGCACGCAGTTCGAGCGTGCCACCGGCAACAAGATCGACCTGCATTTCGAAGTCAACGCCGACCTCAAGAAGAAAATCGCCGCCGGCGAAAGTTTTGACGTCGCCGTGCTCAATCCGCCGGTGATCGAGGCGCTGATCAAGGACGGCAAGATCGCCGCCGGCAGCCGCGTCGATATCGGTCATGCCGGTCTGGGCGCCGCCGTGCGCTCGGGCGCACCCAAGCCGGACATCTCGTCGGTCGACGCCTTCAAGCGCGCGCTGCTGGCGGCGAAATCGGTCTCCTATCCCGGCAAGGGCGCCAGCGGCATTTATTTCGTCAGCCTGCTCGACCGCATGGGCATCAAGGCCGCGATGCAGTCCAAGCTGCGGCCGCTGTCGGCGGAAGACAATGTCGAGGCGGTCGCGCGCGGCGAGGTGGACATGGTGGTGGTCGTGGCCTCGCACATCTACGACGTTCCCGGCGTCGATCCGGTCGGCCTGATCCCGGCGGAACTGCAGACCAAAATCGGCTTTGCCGCGGCCTTGAGCGCATCGCCCAAGGAGCCGGACGCGGCAAAGGCGCTGATCCGCTTTCTGACCGCGCCGGCCGCCGCGCCCACGCTGCGCGCAAAAGGCGTTGAGCCGAGCTGACCCCGCGCGATGCGCTTTTCTCATATGCGCTAGGCCTTTTGGCGCCCTTGCCACCGGGCGGTGCTTGGCTCCATGCTTGCGGCTCAAAATCAGGCCGCGGGCGAGGGCTTCACCCGAGCTGCGGCTGTCATGGAGGCGACCAATGAAAAAATTCGTCGGCGTCTTGGCGGGCCTGTTGCTCGCCGGCGCTCTGTCGACTGCTGCGTTCGCGCAGACCAAATGGGACATGCCGACGCCCTATCCGGACGGCAACTTCCACACCAAGAACGACGCGCTGTTTGCCGCCGACGTGGACAAGGCGACCAAGGGCGCGCTCAAGATCCAGGTGCATTCGGCGGGCTCGCTGTTCAAGCATCCGGAGATCAAGCGCGCGGTGCGCCAGGGCTCGGCGCCGATCGGCGAGATTCTGGAATCGCTGTCCTCCAACGAGGCGGCGGTCTACGGGCTCGATTCCGTGCCGTTCCTCGCCACCGGCTATGCCGCCTCGAAGAAGCTCTACGACGCGCAGAAGCCCTATCTGGAGAAGCAGCTCGCCTCCGAAGGCCTGATGCTGCTCTATTCGGTGCCGTGGCCGCCGCAGGGCATCTACGCCAAAAAAGAAATCAAGTCGGTCGACGATCTCAAGGGCCTGAAATTCCGCACCTACAACGCCATGATCGGCCGCATCGCCGCGCTCGCCGGCGCCATCCCGACGCAGATCGAGGTGCCCGATCTGCCGACCGCCTTCGCCACCGGCCGCGTCGACGTGATGATCACCTCGGCCTCCACCGGCGTCGACACCAAGGCGCAGGATTATCTCACGCACTACATGGACACGCAGGCCTGGCTGCCGCGCAACATCGTGTTCGTCAACAAGGCGGCCTTCGACAAACTGACGCCGGCCGAGCAGAAAGCGGTGAAGGACGCCGCCAAGACCGCCGAAGACGCGCGGCTGGAAGATGTCGCAAGAGGAAATGACCATCAAGACCGCGGCGCTCAAGGCGGCGGGCATCAAAGTTGTGACGCCGAGTCCGGCGCTCAAGGCCGGGCTCGCCAAGATCGGCGCGGCGATCACCGCCGAGTGGGAGAAGTCGGCCGGCGCCGACGGCAAGGCCATGCTGGCGGCGTATCGGAAGTAGACTGTCATCTCCGGCGCGCGGCCGAAGGTCGCGCCGTCGCGAAGCGAGGCGACCGGGTGCGGAGGCGTTGCCACGTGTCGAGCTTCCGAGAGCCCCGCCCTCGACCCTCTCCCGCAAGCGAGAGGGAGCGCGCCCGATTGACGCATGCGCCGCTTCCTCGACACGCTCTACGCCGCCGCGCTGTGGGCCTCCGCGCTTTGTCTCGTCACCATCGCGCTCCTGGTCGGCGCGCAGCTCGCCGGCCGCCTGCTCGACGGCACGCTGGCGCTGCTGCACCTGCCGCGCACCGACTTCGTCATCCTCTCGCTCGCCGAGATCTGCGGCTACCTGCTCGGGTCCGCGAGCTTTCTCGCGCTCGCCGGCACGCTCAAAGCCGGCGCGCATATCCGCGTCACCATGGCGCTGCATGCGCTCGGCGAACGCGCGCGCCACCTCGCCGAAATCTGGGCCTTCGGGCTGGCCATGCTCGCCGCCGGCTACTTGACCTGGCAGCTCGCCAAATACGCCTGGGTGTCGTTTTTGTTCCACGAAGTTTCGCCCGGCGTCGTGCGGGTGCCGCTCTGCTATCCGCAAGCCGTGATGGCGCTTGGCGCCGCGATCCTCACCGTCGCGCTGGCCGACGAGCTGGTCATGGTCGTGCGCTCGCGGCCGCCCCAGCTTCCGCCACGCCGAGGACGCCATCACCTTGGGCAAGGAAGGTTAGATGAGCGTCATCACCCTCTCGCTCGTCCTGATGCTGCTGTTGTTCGCGGTGCTCGGCTCCGGCGTCTGGATCGCGCTGGCGCTCGGCATCTGCGGCTTCGTCGCCATCCTCACCACCGCGTCGACGCCGCCGGGCCAGGTGCTGGCGACCTCGCTGTGGTCGGCCTCGAACTCCTGGGATCTGACCGCGCTGCCGATGTTCATCTGGATGGGCGAGATCCTCTACCGCACCAAATTGTCCGACGACATGTTCGAGGGTCTCGCCCCCTGGCTGCAGAAGCTGCCCGGCCGCCTGCTGCACGTGAACGTGGTCGGCTGCGCGATCTTCGCCGCGGTGTCGGGCTCCTCCGCCGCCACCTGCGCCACAATCGGCCGCATCGCGCTGCCCGAATTGCTCAAGCGCGGCTACGACGAGAAAATGGCGATCGGCACGCTGGCCGGCTCCGGCACGCTCGGCCTGCTGATCCCGCCCTCGATCATCCTGATCATCTACGCCACCGTCACCGAGCAATCGATCGCGCGGCTGTTCATCGCCGGCGTCGTGCCCGGCATCATGCTGGCCGGCCTGTTCATGGGCTTCATCGTGGTGTGGGCGCTGTTGAACAAGCACCGCATGCCGCCGCCCGAGCCGGTGGTGCCGTTTCGGGCGCGCGTCTATGCCTCGCGCCGGCTGATCCCGGTCATGCTGTTGATCCTCGGCGTCATCGGCTCGATCTATGGCGGCTTGGCGTCGGCCACGGAAGCCGCCGTGGTCGGCGTGTTTTTATCGCTCGCGCTGTCGTGGTGGTCGGGCACGCTGAACAAAGACGGCTTGCGCGACTCGCTGTTGGGCGCGACCCGCACCAGCTGCATGATCGCCTTCATTTTGGCGGGCGCCGCCTATCTCACCGCCGCCATGGGCTTCACCGGCATTCCGATCGCGCTCGCCGAATGGATCGGCGGCTTCAAGCTCTCGTCCTGGGCGCTGCTCAGCGGCGCTCACCGCCTTCTACATCGTGCTCGGCTGCTTCCTCGACGGCATCTCGATGGTGGTGCTGACCACCTCGATCATCATCCCGCTGGTGGAGAAATCCGGCTTCGACCTGATCTGGTTCGGCATCTATGTCGTGCTGGTGGTGGAGATGGCGCAGATCACGCCGCCGGTCGGCTTCAACCTCTACGTCCTGCAAGGCATGACCGGGCGCAACATCTTCACCATCGGCGCCTATGCGTTTCCGCTGTTCCTGCTGATGTGCGTGGCGGTGGTGCTGGTCGCGGCCTTCCCGGGCCTGGCGACCTGGCTGCCCTCGACCATGCTGGACGCGCGCTAGGCTAAAAAATGCGCGGCTCGGCCGCGGCCTGCAGTTCGCGCAACGCCGCGCTCGCCTGCTGGCGCAACGGCCGCATCATCGCCTCGTCGGACGACGGAATGTCGAGGCTCGCCAGCCGGCCGATCGGCGGCAGCGCGTAAACCGCGTCCGCCACCGGCGTCAGCGCCGGTATCGCGAGCGCGAGAGCGAAATAGCCGGCCAACACCAGCCAGCCGTATTTGTTGCGAACATCCGTCACGGCAGAGCCCCCCGGCTCATTTGCGATGGATGTCAGTGTCTCACAAGTTTCGTGCGGTTCCGTTGCGGCGCTTGCGCGAATTGCGCGCGTCTTGTTCAGCTTTCGTTAGCCATGACCTTCGTAGCCATGACTTTCGTTAGCATGGCGGCGCGGCTAAAGCCCGGCGGCGTAGCGCCGGTTGGCTTCCTCGAAGATCTGGCGCGCGCGGTTGCCGTCGGAGGGCTGCTCGGTGAGCGTGTCCGGCGTCCCATTCGCTGCGGTGGGCGGCGAAGAAATCGCCGCCATAGACGTGGATCGCGCTGGTGAACTTGGAGGTCGGGTTGGTGACCGAATGGATGATGTCCTCGCCGAGCGGCTGGGCGTCCTTCACGGCGAGCGAGCGCGCGCCGGCGGCTTCCAGTTGCCCGTCGCCGGACTCGGCAATGCGGCGCCAGAAAATATTGTCCTCGCGCCCGCCATAGACGCCGATGATCGCCCACATATGATGGTTGTGCGGCATGATCATCATGCGCGGCGCCCACACCACGTTGAGGATGCTCAGGTCGGGCGAGCGGTAGAGCTCCCTGATGGTGGCGCTGTCCGGCTCGCCCAGCGCTTTCAACAACGCGGCCGGCTCGGCCACCGCCCGCCTGACCACCTCGCAGATCGTCTTGGATGAACGGTCGGCCGCGCGCGCGGCACGGCAGTCGGCAACGAATTGATCGAGTTCGAACATCGTTAAGCCCCCTCTGAATCTCGGCTTGCACGCGTTCCGTCGTCAGGTTCAAGTTTAAACCGCACCGGCTTTGGCTGTCCAATGCGCAGTTCGCCGCAGGTTAAGCCTGCGTACTGGCTTTATTTTTTAAGCGTGGGGCAGGGGACGCCCATGGATGTCTCGTTGACGTGCCCACCCGCGGTCCGCGCCATCTTTGGAACAATTTGATCTGCTGTTGCTCGCGCAGGGGCGGCGAACGATTCCATGCGCGCGGTGTATTGGCGCGGGATGAAGGGGACCATTGCCACAGACCGCCCGCGGCGCCGATAGCGCTCTCACCAAGGTTCCGGAAGTCACGCTTGTTTTCTGGATCATCAAGATCGCCGCCACCACGCTCGGCGAGACCGGCGGCGATTCGGTGACCATGACGCTGCACTGGGGCTATCTCGACGGCACCGCGCTGTTTGCCGGCATCCTGATCGCGCTGGTCGGCGCGCAGATCGTGGCGAAGAATTTCCATCCGTTCCTGTACTGGGCGACCATCGTCGCCTCCACCACCTTCGGCACCACCATGGCCGATTTCGCCGACCGCTCGCTCGGCATCGGCTACACCGGCGGCTCGACGCTGTTGCTGGCGTGCCTGCTGGCGGTGCTGGCGCTCTGGTACTGGTCGCAAGGCTCGATTTCGGTGGAGACCGTCATCACGCCGCGGGTCGAGGTGTTCTACTGGGCGGCCATCACGTTTTCGCAGACGCTCGGCACCGCGCTCGGCGATTGGATCGCCGATACCGGCGGCCTCGGCTACGAGGGCGGCGCGCTGGTCTTCGGCGCCGGCCTCGCCGTGCTCGCGGCGGCCTATTACTGGACCGGACCTGTCGCGCGTCGCGCTGTTCTGGGCCGCCTTCATTCTCACCCGGCCGCTGGGCGCGACCGTCGGCGATTTCCTCGACAAGCCGGTCGAGCCACGGCGGGCTGGCGCTCGAGCCGCCCGCTCGCCTCGGCGGTGATCGCGGTCTTTCATCGTCGGCTGCATTCTGCTGCTGCCGCAGCGCGCCGGCACGCATCCGGGGCAGGCGAAAGCGGCGTCATAAGCGGGCGCGCCATGCAAAAGCGGGATGCAAAAATTGGCGGGGGCCCGGCGGTTTTTTCCGCCGAGCCCCCGTTTGACGTATCAGCCGGCCTGTAAGCCGGGTTCTGTATGGCCCGCTGGCGATAAACCAGCGAACGTGACGGCCATTCCTTTGCTCGTATGGCGACGTCCGTTGCCCGCCGATTCAGCAAGCACTGGCGAAAGGCGAAAAACCCGGCTTCTGCAAATGATTTTTATGGGGGCTTGCATTACTCCACGAAGATCATAATATGCGGTTATGCGCATAAGCATGTAAATAGGTAACCATATGAATCCCATAACGATTCTTTCTGCGCTCGCTGAACCAACCCGGCTCGAAGCCCTTCGTATGGTGTGGGATGGGCGTGAGCATTGTGTTTGCGAATTGATGCGAGAACTCGGCGCCAGCCAGTCCCGCATGTCCCGCCACATGGCGGCTCTCAAGACTGCCGGTCTGCTGGTGGATCGCCGCGATGCGCAATGGGTGCGCTATCGCCGTGCGCCTAATCTTCCTGATGAGGTCGTCACGCTAGTCGACGCCGCGCTGGCGCTCCCGGCAAATCGGGAAAGGCATGCCGCATGAGCCTCGGCTCCATCACCGAACATGCACCGGACGCCGGCCCTTCGACCGCGAAGTGGATCGGAGGGACGGTCGCTGCTCTGATTATTTGGGGCGTTGTCTACAGCCAACTCGTCCCATTCTCGGATTGGCTCGTCGCGTCGACGCGCGTCGATCCCAAGAGCCATCTCGGCGAGGCGATCAGCTTCTTCGCTTACGATACGCCGAAAGTGCTGATGCTGCTCATCCTGGTGGTGTTCGGCATGGGCGTGGTGCGCAGCTTCTTCTCGCCGGAAAAGACGCGGGCGCTGCTGGCCGGAAAGCGCGAAGGCGTCGGCAACGTGCTGGCCGCATCGCTTGGCATTGTGACTCCTTTCTGCTCCTGCTCAGCCGTGCCGTTGTTCATCGGCTTCGTCAGCGCCGGCGTGCCGCTCGGCGTGACTTTCTCATTCCTGATTTCCGCACCGATGGTGAATGAGGTGGCGCTGGGACTCCTCTTCGGGCTCGTCGGCTGGAAAGTAGCACTGACCTATCTTGCTTTTGGTCTCGCCGTTGCCATCGTCTCTGGTTGGATCATCGGTCGCCTGCATCTCGAACATTGGCTGGAGCAATGGGTTCGCAACATCCGCTCGGGCGCAATCGAGTTGCCGCCGGAAAAACTAACTGCCGTCGATCGCATCAAGGCGGGCATCGACACCGTGAAAGAAATCGTCGGCAATGTCTGGCCGTGGATCATCGCGGGCATTGCAGCCGGAGCTTTCATCCACGGTTATGTGCCGGCGGACTTGCTGACTTCGATCATGGGGCACGACGCCTGGTGGTCGGTCCCGGCCGCGGTACTGATTGGCATCCCCATGTATTCGAACGCCGCTGGCATTATCCCCGTGGTTGAAGCACTTATCACAAAGGGCGCCGCCCTCGGGACCGTGCTCGCGTTTATGATGTCGGTGATCGCGCTCTCGCTGCCCGAGATGATCATCTTGCGCAAGGTGCTGACGATCCGGCTGATCGCCGTATTCATTGGAGTCGTCGGGACCGGCATCCTGGCCGTCGGCTTCCTGTTCAACGCGCTGTTCCAGTAAAACGGAGAACATCCATGAAGGACATCAAAGTTCTCGGCCCGGGCTGCAAACGCTGCGTCACGACGGCCGATATGGTGCAGACCGAAGCCGACAAGCTCGGCGTCCCGGTGAAGATCGAGAAGGTGACCGACTACGCGGCGATTGCCGGCTACGGCATCGCCTCCACGCCAGGTATCGTCATCGACGGCAAGGTGGTGCACGCGGGCGGCCTGCCAAAATCGGATGATCTCGCACGATGGCTCGCGGCCTGACAGGAGGCCGAGCTCAAGTTCTATCGGCGAAGTGTGAACGCGAACCGTTCGAGATGAGTCGATGACGAGTCACCATGACGACAAGCAAAGCCTGGACATCGGGCCCATCTTCCTGTGGGCCGTGGTTCTGAATACGGCTTATGTCGTCGTCGAAGCTTCATTTGGCTTTTGGGTCGGATCGCTCGCTCTGCTGGCCGACGCGGCGCACAACCTCACGGACGTATTCGGTCTTTTGGTTGCGTGGGGTGCGGTGGTGGTTGGCCGCCGTCGACCGACCGAGCGGCACACCTATGGCCTCGGCCGTGCGACGATTCTCGCCGCTTTGGCGAACGGAGTAGCCTTGCTGATCGGGGTCGGCGCGATCGTCAACGAAGCCATCGGACGCATTTCGGCCCCGGAGCCGGTGGCAGCGACAACCGTGATGTGGGTTGCAACGATCGGGATTGCGATCAACTTCGGGACCGCGCTGCTATTCCTGAAAGGGCGCTCTCGCGACATCAACGTCGGAGGTGCGTTCCTGCATATGGCTGCTGACGCGGCGGTTTCTGCCGGTGTCGTCGTGTCCGCTTTCGTCATTTTCTTAACCGGCTGGACCGCCATCGATCCTGCGGTTGCGCTCCTTGTGAGCGCCGTGATCGGCTGGTCGGCCTTCGGGCTCTTTAAATCGGCAATCCATCTGAGCCTCGACGGGGTCCCGGAAGGCGTCGATCTAACCGCAGTCGAGACATGGCTACGCGCGCTCCCGGGTGTCGCCGATCTGCACGACCTTCATATCTGGGCGCTCAGCACGACATCCAATGCGTTGACTGTTCATCTTGTGATGCCAGGCGGATGCCCGAACGATGCCTTCCTCGAACAGACGGCGCGCGATCTCGAAACCCGGTTCGTTATCGGCCACGCAACGCTCCAGATTGAACGAGGAATGGCGGGAGAATGCCGGCTCGCAGATCCCACTCGACCTTGAGCGATCATGCACGCACGCCTCGGCGCGCACAGCCCTGCAAAAATTGGCGGGGGCCCGGCGGTTTTTTCCGCCGAGCCCCCGTTTGACGTATCAGCCGGCCTGTAAGCCGGGTTCTGTATGGCCCGCGGCGCGAAACCGCGAACGTGACGGCCATTCCTCTGGCACGCCGGTTGCCCGGCGCGTCATGCAACCTACCCGAATGACTGGCCCGGACGGACCTGAGGCTTATCGCCTCAACGTCATTCCTATTCGGTCTTGCTCCCGGTGGGGTTTGCCGTGCCGCCGCCGTTGCCGGCAAGCGCGGTGCGCTCTTACCGCACCGTTTCACCCTTACCTTGGCCAATACACAACGCAGCCAAGGCGGTCTGTTCTCTGTGGCACTGTCCCTGAAGCCTCGCCCGCGAAGGGCTCAACCCCGCCGGACGTTATCCGGCACCGTTCGTCCATGGAGCCCGGACTTTCCTCCCCGGCACCCTTTCGAGCATTGCCGGGACGGCCGTCCGGCCGACTGACACTGAGAGGAATGGGGTCCGCAGCGGGCGGCGTCAAGCGGGCCGGCCAGGCGCGGTTAAAAAAAGCCCGGACCTGTCGGGAGGAGTGACAGGCCCGGGCTGCGTTCACCCGCCGCCTATTGGGGGGAGCGGCGGGGGACGGAAATCGTGGGCTTTACGCCCAGGCGCCGGCTTGCGGCTGGCGGCGAAGCCTGGCCGCCAAGCGCTTGAGCAGCACCGGCACCCCGCCAAGCGCGCGGCTGACGTATTCCGCGCGGTCGGCATGGGCGCGGGCGAGCGCGGCATGGACGTCGACGGGGCGGATGGACAAGCGATCGTGGGTATTCATGGCAGTTCTCCCGTGGAGTGGGGTGTTTCCCTATGCGTTGACTGCATAGTATTCACTTCCATTGAAAAGATAATCCGCTAATATGGCCACACATTCGTGACTAAAAGGCACAAATAGATGGACGCCACATCCGACCTGCGGGTCTTCGTGCGGGTGCTGGACCGCGGCAGTTTCTCGGCCGCCGCCAAGGACTTAGGGCTCACCCCCTCGGCCGTTTCCAAGCTGGTGTCGCGGCTGGAGGACCGCCTGGGCGTCCGGCTGCTCGATCGCAGCACCCGCCGCCTGGCGCTAACCCCCGAAGGCGAAACCTTTTTATCGCGCGCCCGGCGCATCGTCGCCGACATCGACGAGGCCGAGGCCGAGGTGGCCAGCGCCCGCGGCGCCCCGCGCGGCCGGCTGCGGGTCAATGCCGGCACGGCCTTCGGCCTGCACCAGCTGGCGCCCGCTTTGGCCGATTTTCTCGGCCGCTATCCGGAGATCGACATCGATCTGTCGATCACCGACCGCCTGGTCGATCTGATCGAGGAGCAGGCCGACATCGCCGTGCGCTCCGGTCATGTCCCGGAAGGGCCCTTCATCCAGCGCAAGATCGCCGACCTCCAGCGCGTCATCTGTGCGGCGCCTTCCTATTTGAAGCGGCGCGGCACGCCGCAATTGCCAAGCGATCTCCAGCAGCATGACTGCATCGTGGTCGCCGGCGCCGGCCTCAACCGTTGGCCGTTCAAGACGCGCGGCGGCGGCATCGATGTGGTCGAGGTGCGCCCGCGCGTCTCCACCGACGACGCGGAAGCCGCGCTGCGGCTTGCCATCGAGGGCGCCGGCATCATCCGGCTGTCGGAAGTGATCGTCGGCGACCCGCTGCGCGACGGCGAACTCGTCGCGCTGCTCACCGACAGCCATCACGTCGAGCCGTTTCCGCTGGCGGTGATTTATCCGGCCGGACGCCAGCGCCTGCCGCGCGTCGCCGTGTTCATCGAGTTTCTGCTCGAGCGTTTCGCCCACGCGCCCTGGCGGCTGCCGGGCATGCCGGTGCCGGCGGCGGCCAAACCGGCAAAGCCCTCGCGGCCGGCCTAGCCGAGCGGCGCCGGCCGCGTCTCGATCAGCGCGCGCAGCGTCAACAGCGTCGATGGGTCGGCGATGCCGTCGACGCGCGCCGGGCGAAAATGGCGCTGAAAAGCGGTCACGACGTCGCGCGTCAAGTCGTCGTAATTGCCGGTCTCCGCAATGCCGTAGCCGTAGGAATGCAGCGAGCGCTGCATGCGCGCCACTCCTTCGCCGCTGTCGCCGCGCCGAAAAGATTGACCTTCGAGGTCGAGCGGCGCCGGCCGCACCCAATGGCCGATCCCGGATTCGCCCAACAGGTGCCAGGGAAACCGCTCGCCCGGATCCTGCTTGCGCTGCGGCGCCACGTCGGAATGCGCCAGGATGCGATCCGAGCTGATCGGGCCGCGCCGGGTGAGGATCGATTTGCACAGCGAGATCATGGCCGCGGCCTGGCGCAGCGGAAAATCGCGGTAGCCGAACTCATGTCCCGGATTGACGATCTCGATGCCGATCGAGCGCGAATTGATGTCGGTCTCGCCGGCCCAGGACGAAACGCCGGCATGCCAGGCGCGGCGTTCTTCCGGCACGCATTGCACGATGCGGCCGTTCTCGAACACCACGTAATGCGCCGACACCTTGCTGTCCGCCGCGCACAGCCGCGCCAGCGCGGCCTCGCCGCTTGCCATGCCGGTGTAGTGCAGCAGGATCATATCGGGCGCGCGGCCGTCCTTGCGCTCAGTCGTAATTGGGCGAGGGCACCACGTCGCTGACAATGAAGGAATCCGGCGGAAACAATACTGACATGGGCCGGACCATAACCGAGCGACTGGGGCTTTGCGCGTGGGGACGCATCATTCGAATCTGGCGCGCCGAAAATCAAGCCGGCCACAGGGTCGGCCGCTGCCGGAACGGGCCGCAAAGCCGGGCGGCGGCAAGAAATCCTTAAGTTTAAGCGCCGTTAATGAGGCCCGGACGGTGCTTTGCGCCGGCGCCCGCACCGGGGTGCCGGGGCGGTTCATTCCATTGACGCCCATAATATCCCATGATATCCCACGAATTCTCAGCGAGGATTGCGGGCCGCCCAGAGCGCAGGTGCGGCGCCAAGGTCCTCAAGGGTGGAGTCCGCGTGGCGCGCGGGCGTGGCGTTGCGGTGGCGTGGGGTGCGGGACATGGACCGCTTCGTGTCGAACGTCACGCTGCGGCTCGACTCCAAGGGGCGCGTCTCGATTCCCGCTTCCTTCCGCTCGGTGCTCACCCGCGACGGCTTCGACGGACTCTATTGCTATCCGGCGCTCGATCGGCCGGCGATCGATGCCGGCGGGAATGCGCTGATGGCGGAGATCGAGGCGTTGATCGCGCGCTATGCCCCGTTCTCGGAAGAGCGCGAGCGTTTCGCGCTGGCGCTCTACGGCACCAGCGAGACGCTGAAGATCGACGGCGAAGGCCGCGTGAGTTTGAGCGAGACGCTCAAGCGCCATGCGGGGATCACCGAGGCGGTGGCGTTCGTCGGCCTCGGCCACAAGTTTCAGATCTGGGAGCCCGGCCGGTTCCAGAGCGAGCTCGCGGAGGCCACCCAAAAGGTGCGCGAGCTCAAGGCCGAGCTGAGCTCCCAGGCGGCGGCGCGCAACGCGCTCGGAGCACGGGAATGACGGCGGGCGGCGACGGCTTTGCCGCTGTCGCTGGCGGACCAGCCCCCCACATTCCCGTGCTCGTCCCGTCCGTCCTCGCTGACCTGAATGCGCGGGATGGCGGCGTCTATATCGACGCCACCTTCGGCGCCGGCGGCTACACCCGCGCGATGCTCGGCGCCGCCAACTGCAAGGTCATCGCCATCGACCGCGACCGGAAGCGATCGCGCGCGGCGCCGATCTCGTTGCGCAATCGAATGGCCGCCTGACGCTGATCGAGGAGCGCTTCTCCAATCTCGATCATATTGCGCGCGCGGCCGGCTTTGACGCCGTCGACGGCGTCGTGCTCGATCTCGGCGTCTCCTCCATGCAGCTCGATGAGCCGGCGCGCGGCTTCTCGTTCCGCCTCGACGGTCCGCTCGACATGCGCATGGGCGCAGCCGGCGCGAACGCGGCCGACGTGGTCGCCGCCGCGAGCGAGCGCGACCTCGCCAACATCATTTTCCTGCTCGGCGAGGAGCGCCAGTCGCGCGCCGTTGCCCGCGCCATCGTCAAGGCGCGCGGCGCAAGCGCCGATCACGACGACCGGCGCGCTCGCCGACATTGTCGGCGCGGTGGTGCGCGCGCGGCCCGGCGCCATCCATCCGGCCACGCGCACGTTTCAGGCGCTGCGCATCTTCGTCAACGACGAGCTCGGCGAACTCGTTCGCGCGCTTGCCGGCGCCGAGCGCATTCTCAAATCCGGCGGGCGGCTGGTCGTCGTGTCGTTCCACTCGCTCGAGGACCGCATCGTCAAGACGTTTCTGAGCCGCCGCGCAATCATGCGCGCCGGTTCGCGCCACGCGCCGGAAACCAAGCACGCCGCGCCGAGCTTTCGCCTGCTGACCAAGCGGCCGGTGACCGCCGACGACGCGGAAGTCGCGCGCAATCCGCGCGCCCGTTCGGCCAAGCTGCGCGCCGCCGAGCGCACCGACGCGCCGGCGCATGCCGGCGATGTGTCCGATTTGCTGCCGCGCCTTCCCGCCATGACAGACGTGCTGAAGGGGCGCTGAGCCATGCGCCTGCTCAACATCCTCGTCATTTGCACGCTCGTGCTGGCGGCCGCCGCCGTCTACAAGATCAAGTTCGATTCCACGTTGCAGGGTGCGCGCGTCGGCAAGCTGAGCAATGAGTTGCAGCGCGAGCGCGACGCCATCGCCGTGCTGCGCGCGGAATGGGCAAAGCTCGACACGCCCGCGCGCATCCAGGGCCTGGCCGACCGCCATCTGGCGCTGCAGCCGATCAAGCCCACGCAGTTCGACGATTTCGATCAGTCTGCCGGCGCGCCCGCCGGCGCCGCCCGCCGAGCAGCGATCCGATCGGCGCCATGCTGACGCCGTCGGCGCCCGCGGTGACCGGCAGCGTGCCGGCGCCGCCGCCGCGCGGCCAAGCGGTGAGCGCCATGCGCACCGCCGCGAAAGCCGCCCGAAAGCCGCTGGCAGCGCGCGCTGGGCTTGCTGCTCTATGGCCGCAACGTCGACCGCGACGTCAAGGCCAAGGCGCGGCTCGGGCTCGCCATCGTCGCTTTCGCCGGCATCTACGGCGTCATCGCGCTGCGGCTGGTGATGTTCGCGATGGCCAGCAACGGCCACGGCGATCACCGCACCGTCACCCAGGACGCGGTCGCAACCGCCCGGCCCGACATCGTCGACCGCAACGGCGCGATCCTCGCCACCGACGTGAAGACGCCCTCGCTGTTCGCCGAGCCGCGCAAGCTGATCGACGTCGACGACGCCGAAGAGCTGCTCACCGCCGTGCTGCCCGACCTCGACGGCAAGGAATTGCGCGAGCGCCTCGCCTCCAAGCGCGGCTTCGTCTGGCTCAAGCGCGAGATCACGCCCAAGCAGCAGCAGGAAATCCACCGCCTCGGCATTCCCGGCGTCGGCTTCCTGACCGAGAACAAGCGCGTCTATCCCAACGGCGCGGCGGTCTCGCACGTGATCGGCCTCGTCAATATCGACAACCAGGGCATCGCCGGCATCGAGAAGTGGCTCGACGGGCAGGGGCTCGCAGCGCTGCACATGGCGGGGCTTGCCACCGACCGCTTGCAGCGGCCGGTGCAGCTTTCGCTCGATCTGCGCGTGCAATACGCGCTGCGCGACGAGCTCATCGCGGCGCGCGAAAAATTCAAGGCCAAGGCCGCCGCCGGCCTGATCCTCAACGTCAACACCGGCGAGATCGTCGCGATGGTGTCGGTGCCGGACTACGACCCGAACAATCCGCGCGAGGCCAACGATCCCACCCGCATCAACCGCCTGACCACCGGCGTCTACGAGATGGGCTCGACCTTCAAGGTGCTCACGGTGGCGATGGCGCTCGATTCCGGCAAGGCGACGCTCGCCTCGAGCTTCGATGCGCGCCATCCGCTGCAATACGGCAAGTTCGCCATCCACGACTACGAGCCGAAGGGCCGCGTGCTGACGGTGCCGGAGATCTTCACCTACTCCTCCAACATCGGCGCCGCGCGCATGGCGCTGGCGGTCGGCGTCCAGGGCCACCAGGCGTTCCTGAAGAAGATGGGCCAGCTCGACCGGCTGCGCACCGAATTGCCGGAAAGCGCCGAGCCGCTGGTGCCGAAACATTGGGGCGAGCTCAACACCGTCACCATCGCCTTCGGCCACGGCCTGTCGGTGGCGCCGCTGCAGGCGGTCATGGGCGTCGCGGCGCTGGTCAACGGCGGGCTGCTGATCCCGCCGACCTTCCTCAAGCGCAGCCCGAAGAGGCGCGAAAGCACGCCGTGCGCGTGCTCAAGCCGGAGACCAGCCGCGACATGCGCTATCTGATGCGGCTCAACGTCGAGAAGGGCACCGCGCGCAGGCCAATGTCGCGGGCTACTATGTCGGCGGCAAGACCGGCACCGCCGAGAAGGTGGTCAACGGCCGCTATTCCAAGAACAAACTGCTCACCGATTTCATGGCGGTGCTGCCGGCCGACAAGCCGCACTACCTGCTGCTGATCATGCTCGACGAGCCGCAGCCGAGCCCGGAAACCCATGGCTATGCCACCGCCGGCTGGAACGCCGGGCCGACCGCGGCCAAGGTGATCGCGCGGGTCGCCCCGCTGCTCGGCGTCGCGCCGCGCTTCGACCTGCCGAAAGCCGACCAGTTGATCCTGGCCAAGGCGGTGGAAAGCCGCTAACGGCTTTTGCTTGCCGCAATTGCGCGTCATAAAACACTTGCCATGAAGCTTTCCGACCTGCCGCTGGAGGATGCCCGGTACGACCCGCGTTTCGCGCGCGTCGAGCTCGGCGGCATTGCCGCCGACAGCCGCAAGGTCAAGCCGGGCGACCTGTTTGTCGCGGTCGCCGGCGCCAAGGCCGACGGCGCCCATTTCGCCAAGCAGGCGGTTGCCGCCGGCGCGGTCGCGGTGGTGGCCGAGCAGCGCCTCGACGGTCTGCCGGACACTATCGCCTTCGTGACGGTGAAGAATGCGCGGCGCGCGCTGGCGCTCGCGGCGGCGGCGTTCTTTCCGCGCCAGCCGGGCACCATCGCCGCCGTCACCGGCACCAGCGGCAAGACCTCGGTCGCCGCCTTCACGCGCCAGATCTGGAGCGCGCTCGGGCATCAGGCGGCCAGCATCGGCACCATCGGCGTGGTCTCGCCGAAAGGCGAAACCTACGGCTCGCTCACCACGCCCGATCCGGTCGAACTGCACCGCACGCTCGACCGCCTCGCGGGCGAGGGCGTCACGCATCTCGCGCTGGAAGCCTCCTCGCACGGGCTCGACCAGCACCGGCTCGACGGCGTGCGCGTCGCCGCCGGCGCCTTCACCAATCTGTCGCGCGATCATCTCGACTATCATCCGACCGTCGAAGCCTATCTCGCCGCCAAGCTGCGGCTGTTCGAAGACCTGATCGGGCCCGGCGGCACGGCGGTGGTCGGCGTCGACGATTGCTATGCCGGGCAGGTGGTGGCGGCGGCGCAAAAGCGCGGGCTCAAGATCATGACGGTCGGCGAGCAGGGCGGCGACATCAAATTGCTCGGCGGCGAGATCGACGGCTTCGCGCAAGTCGTTT
This sequence comes from uncultured Alphaproteobacteria bacterium, assembly GCA_963742375.1. GTDB lineage: Bacteria > Pseudomonadota > Alphaproteobacteria > Rhizobiales > Xanthobacteraceae > Pseudolabrys. The sequence continues at coordinate 471,517 of CAVULP010000002.1, read as the reverse complement.
CGCTCGCCCATGGCGGGCGCACCTACACCGATCAAGCTGCCGCTGGTCGGCGCCTTCCAGGTCGAAAACGCGCCGTCGCGGCGGGCCTTGCCATTGCCACCGGCGCAGAGCCGGCGCGCGTGTTCGCCGCGCTTGCAAAGCTCACCGGCGCCAAGGGCCGGCTGGAGCTTGCCGGCGCCAAGAACGGCGCGCCGATCTTCGTCGACTATGCGCACAAGCCCGACGCGCTCAAGAAGGCGCTCGAGGCGCTGCGCCCCTACGCCAAGGGCAGGCTGGTCGTGGTGTTCGGCGCCGGCGGCGACCGCGACCCCGGCAAGCGCCCGCTGATGGGCCGCATCGCGGCGGACAATGCCGACCGTGTCATCGTCACCGACGACAATCCGCGCAGCGAGAAGCCGGCGGCGATCCGCGCCGCCATCCTGGCCGAGGCGCCGGGCGCGGCCGAGATCGGCGACCGCGCGCAAGCGATCCGCGCCGCCATTGCCGATCTCGAGAGCGGCGACGTGCTGCTGATCGCCGGCAAGGGCCACGAGACCGGCCAGATCGTCGGCGGCCGGATTTTGCCGTTCTCCGATCACGAGGCGGTCGCCGCCGCGCTGCGCGGGGAGGTGGCATGAGCGCGCTCTGGACCGCCGACGAGATGGCGGCGGCGATGCGCGCGGAGCGCATCAGGCGCGCTGCCGGCCGAGCTGCCGGGCATGTCGATCGACAGCCGCAGCCTCGTCAAGGGCGAGGCCTTCTTCGCCATCAAGGGCGACAACCGCGACGGCCATGACTTCGTCGCGGCCGCGCTGAAGGCAGGCGCCGGCCTCGCCGTGGTTCGCGCGCGCAAAGCGTCGCGCTTTGCCGGCGCGCCGCTGCTGGTCGTCGAGGATGTGCTCGACGCCTTGCGCGATCTCGCCGGCGCCGCGCGCGCGCGCGCGCAGCCAAGGTGATCGCCGTCACCGGCTCGGTCGGCAAGACCGGCACCAAGGAGGCGCTGCGGCTGGCGCTGTCGGCCGACGGCGAAACGCATGTCTCGGCCGCCTCCTACAACAATCACTGGGGCGTGCCGCTCTCGCTTGCGCGCTGTCCGCAGTCCGCGAATACGCCGTGTTCGAAATCGGCATGAACCATGCCGGCGAGATCGCGCCGCTGACGAAGCTCGTGCGCCCGCATGTGGCGATCGTCACCACGATCGAGCCGGTGCATCTGGAATTTTTCGGCTCGCTCGAGGAGATCGCCGACGCCAAGGCGGAAATCTTCGCAGGCGTCGGAGCCGGGCGGCGCCGCGGTGCTCAACCGCGACAACGCGCAATATGCGCGGCTCGCGGCCGCCGCCAAGGCGGCGGGCGTCGAGCGCATCGTCTCGTTCGGCGAGAACGCCAAGGCCGACGCGCGGCTGTTGCGGGTCTCGCTGCAAGCCGACAGTTCGACCGTCGAAGCGCGCATCCTCGGCGAGCCGGTCACCTACAAGCTCGGCGCGCCCGGCCGCCATCTGGTGCTCAACTCGCTCGCCGTGCTGGCGGCGGCCGTGCTGGTCGGCGCCGATCTCGCGCTCGCCGCGCTGGCGCTCGACGAGCTCAAGCCGGCCGCCGGCCGCGGCGCGCGCGTCGCGCTGCAGCGTGCCGGGCGGCAGCGCGCTGCTGATCGACGAGAGCTACAACGCCAATCCGGCCTCGATGCGGCGGCGATCGCGCTGCTCGGCCAGGCGCCGATCGGCCCGCAGCGGCCGGCGCATCGCCGTGCTCGGCGACATGCTGGAACTGGGCCCGCCGGGGCCGAGCTGCACCGGGCGCTGGCCGAGCCGCTCAAGGCGGCGAGCGTCGATCTGGTGTTCTGCGCGGGGCCGCTGATGCGCGCGCTGTGGGAGGCTCTTCCCTCCGGCCGCCGGGGCGGCTATGCCGAGACGGCGGCGGCGCTCGAGCCGGCCGTGCTCGACGCCATCCGCGCCGGCGACGCGGTGATGGTGAAGGGCTCGCTCGGCTCGAAAATGGGGCCGATCGTCAAGGCGCTGGAGCGACAATTTCCCAAGGCGGGCACGCGCGCACCGACACCGTAAGGTTTGACCGATGTTCTATTGGCTGACCGATTTCTCCGACAAGCTCTCGTTCCTCAACGTCTTCCGCTACATCACCTTCCGCACCGGCGGCGCGATCGTCACCGCGCTGGTGTTCGTGTTCCTGTTCGGCGGTCCGATCATCGATCTCTTGCGCCTCAGGCAGGGCAAGGGCCAGCCGATCCGCAGCGACGGCCCGCAGTCGCATCTGATCACCAAGAAGGGCACGCCGACCATGGGCGGCCTGATGATCCTCTCCGGCCTCGTGGTCTCGACGCTGCTGTGGGCGAATCCGCTCAATCCCTATGTCTGGATCGTGCTCGGCGTCACGCTCGGCTTCGGGCTGATCGGCTTCTACGACGACTATCTCAAGGTCACCAAGCAGCAAGCCAACACCGGTTTCGGCGGCCGCACGCGGCTGGCGGTCGAGGCCGCGGTCGCGGTTGTCGCCTGCACCGCGCTCGCCCATCTCGGCAGCGGGGCGATCGCGACCTCGCTGGTCTTTCCGTTCTTCAAGGAGCTGGTGGTCAATCTCGGCTGGGTCTTCATGCTGCTCGGCGCCTTCGTCATCGTCGGCGCCGGCAACGCGGTCAACCTCACCGACGGGCTCGACGGGCTCGCCATCGTGCCGGTGATGATCGCGGCCGCGAGCTTCGGCCTCATCGCCTATCTCGCCGGCAATGCGGTCTTCGCCGACTATCTGCAAATCCATTACGTCGCCGGCACCGGCGAACTCGCGGTGCTGTGCGGCGCGGTGATCGGCGCGGGCCTCGGCTTCCTCTGGTTCAACGCGCCGCCGGCCTCGATCTTCATGGGCGACACCGGCTCGCTCGCGCTCGGCGGCATGCTCGGCACGGTCGCGGTCGCCATCAAGCACGAGATCGTGCTCGCCATCGTCGGCGGGCTGTTCGTGCTGGAGGCGGTGTCGGTGATCGTGCAGGTGGTCTCGTTCAAGCTCACCGGCAAGCGCGTCTTCCGGATGGCGCCGATCCACCATCACTTCGAGCAGCTCGGCTGGACCGAGCCGCAGATCGTGATCCGCTTCTGGATCGTCGCGGTGGTGCTGGCGCTGGCCGGCCTGGCGACGCTCAAGCTGAGATGATCCCGGTCACCACCTTCGCCGGCAAGAAGGTCGCGGTCTTCGGGCTCGGCGGCTCCGGCCTGGTGGCGGCGCGCGCGCTGCTAGCAGGCGGCGCCGACGTCGTCGCCTTCGACGACGAAGACAAAAGCGGTCGCCGAAGCGCAGGCCGCCGGCATCGCGACGCAAGACCTGCGCGCGCTCGACTGGTCGACGGTCGCCGCGCTGGTGCTGGCGCCCGGCGTGCCGCTCACCCATCCGACGCCGCATTGGACGGTTGCGCTCGCCGCCAAGGCCGAGCGTCGAGGTCATCGGCGACATCGAACTGTTCTGCCGCGAGCGCGCCAAATCCGGCGCCGGACTGCCCGCTCGTCGCCATCACCGGCACCAACGGCAAATCGACCACCACCGCGCTGATCGCGCATCTGCTCAAGAGCGCCGGCCGCGACGCGCAGATGGGCGGCAATATCGGCGTGCCGGTGCTGGCGCTCGAGCCGTTCGCGCCCGGCGCGCGTCTACGTGCTCGAAGTGTCGTCCTACCAGATCGATCTCGCGCCCTCGCTCGAGCCGACCGTCGGCATCCTGCTCAACGTCTCGGAGGACCATCTCGACCGCCACGGCAGCATGGAGAACTATGCCGCGGTCAAGGAGCGGCTGCCGGCCGCCGTCGAGCCCGGCGGCAGCGCGGTGATCGGCGTCGACGACCGCTACACGCGCGCCGCCGCCGACCGCATCGAGCGCGCCGGCAAAACGGTCGTGCGCGTCTCGGTGCAGGCGCCGCTTGCGCGACGGCTTTTACGCCGAAGGCAGCAAGCATCATGCGCGCCGTTGCCGGCAAGGCGCATGCGGTGGCCGCAGCTCGCCGGCATCGGCTCGCTGCGCGGCGCGCACAATGCGCAGAATGCCGCCTGCGCGGTGGCCGCCTGCGTCGCGCTCGGGCTCGATCTGCCGGCGATCCAGAAGGGGCTCGCGAGTTTCCCCGGCCTTGCCCACCGCATGGAGCAGATCGGGCGCAAGGGCGACGTGCTGTTCGTCAACGATTCGAAGGCGACCAATGCCGACAGCGCGGCGCAAGGCGCTGGCGAGCTTTCACCGACATCTTCTGGATCGCCGGCGGCAAGCCGAAGACCGGCGGCATCGACAGCCTGGCCGAATTCTTCCCGCGCATCGCCAAGGCCTATCTGATCGGCGAGGCGGCCGAGGACTTCGCCGCGACGCTCGACGGCAAGGTGCGCGCACGAGATCGACGGCGCGCTGGCGGCGGCGGTCGACGCCGCCGCGCGCGATGCGGCAGCGTCGCGCCGCCAAGGAGCCGGTGGTGCTGCTGTCGCCGGCCTGCGCCTCGTTCGACCAGTACCCGAACTTCGAGGTGCGCGGCGAGCCTTCACGCGACCTCGTGCTGGCGCTGCCGGGGATACAGAGCGCGATCTGACTGCCGGCACGCCACGTTAATGATCTCGTAAACCGTCACCGGTCAGCTTGCCTCGGCAGGGGAACGGCAATGATCTCGCGCGCGCAACGCACGCCCTTCGGCGAATGGTGGTGGACGGTCGACCGGCTCACGCTGGCCGCGATCGGCGCGCTGATGCTGGCCGGCGTCGTGCTGTCGCTCGCCGCCAGCCCGCCGGTCGCCGCGCGGCTCGGCCTCGACCCGTTCCATTTCGTCAACCGGCACATTCTCGATCTCGTGCCCGCCATCGCGGTGATGCTGGCGGTCTCGTTCCTCACGCCGCGGCAGATCCGCCGGCTCGCCATCGTCGTGTTCGCGGTCGAGCCTCGTGCTGGTGGCGGTCACGCCGATGTTCGGCGCCGAGATCAAGGGCGCGCGGCGCTGGCTCGTGCTGTTCGGCGTCAACGTGCAGCCGTCGGAATTCCTGAAGCCCGCTTTCGTCATCCTGATCGCCTGGCTGTTCGCGGAATCGGCGCAGGCGCCCGGACATGCCGGCCAATACGGTCTCGCTCGCGATGCTGCTGGCGGTGGTCGCGCTCCTGGTGCTGCAGCCGGATTTCGGCCAGACCATGCTGATCGTGCTGGTGTGGGGCGCGCTGTTCTTCATGGCCGGCATGCGCGTGGTCTGGGTGGTCGGCATCGCCGGCGTCGCCGGCGCCGGGCTCGCCGCCGCCTATTACACCGTGCCGCATGTCGCCCGCCGCATCCAGCGCTTCCTCGATCCGGCCTCGGGCGACACCTTCAACATCGACATCGCCACCGAAAGCTTCATGCGCGGCGGCTGGTTCGGCCGGGGGCCGGGCGAGGGCACGGTCAAGCGCATCCTGCCCGAGAGCCATACCGACTTCGTCTTCGCGGTGGCGGCGGAGGAATTCGGCGTCGTGCTCTGTCTCGTGCTGGTGGCGCTCTTCGCCTTCATCGTCATCCGCGCGCTGGTGCGCGCCATGCGCAACGACGACGCCTTCACGCGCTTTGCCGCCGCCGGCCTCGCCATCCTGTTCGGCAGCCAGTCGGCGATCAACATGGCGGTCAACCTCGCATCTGATGCCGGCCAAGGGCATGACGCTGCCGTTCATCTCCTATGGCGGCTCGTCGATGATCTCGCTCGCCTACGGCGATGGGCATGCTGCTGGCGCTGACGCGCGAGCAGCCGCGCGCGGCCATGCTGGCGCCCGATCTGTCGGCGCGGAAGGCGCGGCTTGATCTTGCCGGATGTCGGCCGTCAGCGGGCCGCGCGGAGGTCATGTCGCGGATGGCGGATGCGATCGAAGCGGCAATGCGCCGCTCGTCCTGCTCGCGCCGGCGGCACCGGCGGCCATCTGTTTCCGGCCGAGGCGCTGCGCCGTCGTGCTGGCAAGGCGCGGCGCCGTCGTCGAGCTGGCGACCGACGCGCGCGCCGCGCCATTTCAAGTTTCCGGCGCGCGCCATCCATCTCATTCCGAGCGCGACGCTTGCGCGGCCGCAATCCGTTCGCGCTCGCGCGCACGGGCGCGCTGCTCGCGCTCGGCAGCGCGAAAGCCTGGGCCTTGATCGGACGCATCCGCCCGTCCGTTGTCGTCGGCTTCGGCGGCTATCCGACCGTGCCGCCGCTGTTCGCGGCGAGCTTGCGGGCCGTGCCGACGCGTGCTGCACGAGCAGAACGCCGTGATGGGCCGCGCCAACCGGCTGCTGGCGCCGCGCGTCACGGCCATCGCCACCGGCTTTCCGTCACGCTCGCCAATCTCGAGCCGCGTCTGCAAGGCAAGGTCACCTTCACCGGCAATCCGGTGCGGCCGCTGGTGATCGAGGCGGCGAACGTGCCTTATCGCCGCGCCGGAGCCGAGCGGACATTTCCGCGTGCTGGTCTTCGGCGGCAGCCAGGGCGCGCGCGTCATGGCCGAGATCGTGCCGGCGGCGGTCGAGCGCATGAGGCCGAGATCTGCGCGCGCGGCTGCAGCATCGTCCAGCAGGCGCGCGCCGAGGACGTCGACGCGCGTGCGCGCGACCTATGCGCGGCTCGGCGTTGCCGCCGAATGCGAGCCGTTCTTTGCCGACCTGCCGGCCCGCATGGCGGCCGCGCATCTCGTCGTCTCGCGCTCCGGCGCTTCGACCGTGGCCGAGCTTGCCGCCATCGGCCGGCCGGCGATCCTGGTGCCGCTGCCGCATGCGCTCGATCAGGACCAGTTCGCCAATGCCGGCGTGCTGGCGGACGGCGGGCGGGGCGGTGCGCATCGAGCAGCGCGATTTCACGCCCGAGCGGCTGGCCGCCGAAATCGCCGCGCTTGGCCGCCGATCCGGGCCGGCTTGCGCGCATGGCGCAGGCGCGCCAAATCGGCCGGCACCATCGACGCCGCCGAGCGGCTGGCCGATCTGGTCGTAAAAGTGGCAGCGTTAATTATTTCGGCGTGACCGGCCTTGTGCCGGCCATCCGCGTCTTGCATTAAACGGCTACCTAAGAGGCTGAGGGCGACGACCCCATGAAACTGCCGCGCGACATCGGCCCGATCCATTTCGTCGGCATCGGCGGCATCGGCATGAGCGGCATCGCCGAGGTGCTGGCCAATCTCGGCTACACCGTGCAGGGCTCGGACGTCGCCGACAGCGCCAACGTCAAGCGCCTGCGCGACAAGGGCGTCAAGGTCGCGATCGGCCACAAGGCGGAGAACCTCGACGGCGCCGACGTGGTGGTCGTCTCCTCCGCGATCAAGCGCGACAATCCGGAACTCGTCGCCGCGCGCGCGAAGCGCCTGCCGGTGGTGCGCCGCGCCGAGATGCTGGCCGAGCTGATGCGGCTGAAATCGCTGCGTCGCCATCGCCGGCACCCACGGCAAGACCACGACCACCTCGCTGGTCGCGGCGCTGCTCGACGCCGGCGGGCTCGACCCGACCGTGATCAACGGCGGCATCATCAACGCCTACGGCACCAATGCGCGGCTGGGCGCCGGCGACTGGATGGTGGTGGAGGCCGACGAGTCCGACGGCACCTTCCTCAAGCTGCCGGCCGACGTCGCCATCGTCACCAATATCGATCCCGAGCATCTCGACCATTTCGAGCACCTTCGAGGCGGTGCAGGACGCGTTCCGCGCCTTCGTCGAGAACGTGCCGTTCTACGGCTTCGCGGTGATGTGCACCGATCATCCGGTGGTGCAGGCGCTGGTCGGCACGCATCGAGGACCGCCGCATCATCACCTACGGCGAGAACCCGCAGGCCGACGTGCGGCTGACCGATCTCGATCATCACAACGGCAAGTCGCGCTTCTCGGTGCTGTTCCGCGACCGCGACGGCGAGACCGCGCACGCGATCGACAAGCTCACGCTGCCGATGCCGGGCGCGCCACAACGCGCTCAATGCCACCGCGGCGATCGCGGTCGCGCATGAGCTCGGCATCAGGACGACGTGATCCGCAAGGCGCTCGCCGCCTTCGGCGGCGTCAAGCGGCGCTTCACGCGACGTGGGCGAATGGAACGGCGTCGTCATCATCGACGACTACGGCCATCATCCGGTCGAGATCGCGGCGGTGCTGCGCGCCGCGCGCGAGAGCGCCAAGGGCCAGGTGATCGCGGTGATGCAGCCGCACCGCTACACGCGGCTGCACGACTCTGTTCGAGCAGTTCTGCACCTGCTTCAACGACGCCGACACCGTGATCGTGGCGCCGGTCTATCCGGCCGGCGAGGCGCCGATCGCGGGCGTCGACCGCGACGCGCTGGTCGCCGGGCCTGCGCGCGCGCGGCCACCGCAGGCGATCGCCGCTCGACGGCCCGGACAAGCTCGCCGGCCTGATCAAGGACCTGGCGAAGCCCGGCGACTACGTCGTCTGCCTCGGCGCCGGCTCGATCACGCAATGGGCCTATGCGCTGCCGGGCGAATTGCAGGCGCTATGAGCTTCCCCGACATCGTCCCCGATCTGAAAGCGCGCATGCCGGAATTGCGCGGGCGGCTGCTCGCCAACCAGCCGCTCGACACGCAGTCACCTGGTTTCGCGTCGGCGGTCCGGCGCAGGCGCTGTTCATGCCGGCCGACGAGAACGATCTGGCCTATTTCCTGCGCAATCTGCCGGCCGAGATCCCGGTCACTGGTGATCGGCGCCGGCTCCAACCTCATCGTGCGCGACGGCGGCATTGCCGGCGTGGTGATCCGGCTCGGCCGCGGCTTCAACGAGATCGCGGTCGAGGAGGGCCACAAGTGCGCGCCGGCACGGCCGTGCTCGACGCGCATGTCGCGCGCGCGGCGCAGCGATGCCGGCATCGCCGGGCTGGCGTTTCTCTCCGGCATTCCCGGCTCGATCGGCGGCGCGCTGCGCATGAATGGCGGCGCCTATCGGCGGCGAGACCAAGGACGTGCTGATCGAGGCGCGCGGCGTCGACCGCCAAGGCAATATCCGCAGCTTCAGCAATGCCGAGATGGGATTTTCCTATCGCCATTGCGGCGCGCCCGACGATGTCATCTTCACCGGCGCGCTGTTGCAGGGCCGCGCCGGCGAGATCGGCAGCGATCGCCGCCGAGATGGACGAGATCAAGCGCAAGCGCGAGGCCAGCCAGCCGCAAGAACATGACCGGCGGCTCGACCTTCAAGAACCCGCCGGGCCAGTCGGCCTGGCAATTGATCGACGCCGCCGGCTGCCGCGGTCTCACCGTCGGCGGCGCGCAGGTCTCGGACCTGCACTGCAATTTCCTGATCAACCTCGGCGGCGCCAAGGCCGCCGACATCGAGACGCTGGGCGAAATGGTGCGCGAGCGGGTCAAGGCGCATTCCGGCGTCGAGCTGGAATGGGAGATCAAGCGCGTCGGCATCGCAAGCAGCTAAGGCACCGGCACCGGGTTCTTGCCGATGAGGTTGCGTTCCTTCAGCCACGGATTGATCGCCAGCGCGCGCTTGAGCGGAATTTGCGCGTCCGCCTCCTTGCCCTGCTGGATCAAAATGATGCCTTTGCCGGCGAGTGCAGCGTAATGCATCGGCTCGAGCGCAAGCGTCTTGTCGAGCGCTTCGAGCGAGGCGTCGTAGCTGCCGGCGAGGAACAGCACGTAAGCGAGCTGGTTCCAGCCTTCGGCGAATTGCGGCTGATGCTTGACCAGTTCTTCCAGCGCAATCAGCGCGTGACCGTAATCGAAGCTGAGCTGCGCCTGTTTCGAGGCTTCCAGCAGGCGCTGCGATTGCGCGTCGCCGAAGCTGCGCCAGAAATTCCACAGCCTGTCCTCGACCGCGCGCGCTTGCGCGTCGTCCTTGGCGGCGGCGAGCTCGGCAAACAGCGCGGCGCGCGTCCTGGCCGCGCGCTCGCTGATGCCGGCCATCGGCGGCAGCGGCTCGATCGTCGTCAGCGCGGCTTGCGCGGGCGCAAGCCACGCCATCGCGGCCAGCATCAATGCTATGATGTCCATGCGCGGCGCCATGGTCCGAGCTTGCCGTGCGGCCCCTGGTTAGGCAAGTTGCGCGCGAATCGATGCGCGCCGGAAAGGGCGTCATGAGCAAGCACGTCGCCGTTCTGATGGGGGGCTGGTCGGCCGAGCGCGAGGTCTCCTTGCGCTCCGGCGAGGCCTGCGCCGCCGCGCTCGAAGCGCTCGGCGCCTATCGCGTCAGCCGCGTCGACGTCGACCGCGAGATCGCCGCCACCTTGCGCGCGCTCAAGCCCGACGTCGCGCTCAACGTGCTGCACGGCCGCCCCGGCGAGGACGGCACGCTGCAAGGCATGCTTGAGATCCTCGGCATCCCCTACAGCCATTCCGGCGTGCTCGCCTCCGCGCTCGCCATGCAGAAGGACATCGCCAAGACGGTGCTGAAGGCGGCGCAGGTGCCGGTGCCGGCCGGCCGCATGGTCACGCGCGCGCGAGGCCGGCCAAGGCGCATCTGCTGCCGCGGCCTTACGTGATCAAGCCGGTGGCGGAAGGCTCCAGCGTCGGCGTCTTCATCGTGCGCGAGGATCACGAAGCACCCGCCGCAGGAGCTCACCCGCGCCGACTGGACATACGGCGACATGGTTCTGGTCGAGCCGTTCATCCCCGGCAAGGAGCTGACCTGCGCTGTCATGGGCGAGCAGGCGCTCGGCGTCATCGAGATCGTGCCGGCCACCAAGTTCTACGACTACGAAGCCAAATACGCGCCCGGCGGCTCACGGCACCTGCTGCCGGCGCCGGTCGCGCCCGAGGTCTACGAGGAATGCCGGCGGCTCTCGCTCGCCGCCCACCGCGCGCTCGGCTGCCGCGGCGTCACCCGCGCCGACTTCCGCTATGACGATGCCCGCGCCGGGCTGCAAGGCCTGTTCTGCCTGGAGGTGAACACCCAGCCCGGCATGACGGAAACCTCGCTGGTGCCGGAGATGGCCGTCCATGCCGGCATCTCGTTCGAAGATCTGGTGCGCTGGATGGTGGAGGATGCCTCGCTCGACCGCTGAAAGATCGCGAGCGCAGCGGTGCCCGATACTCCGTTCATTCCCGCGTAAGCGGGAATCCAGTTCTTACGGTGCGAGCAAGTGGCCCTGGGTCCCCGCTTGCGCGGGGACGAACGGGAGAACTTCAAGGCTGTTGAGTATCTTCGCCGAAATCCTCACCCCTGCGGCTCGCGAAGAATGCCCTGATCCGTCGAGCAAACTCGTTACGGAACGCGTCGAGGTCCTCCGGCATGTCGTCGTATTCGTAGGTGCTTTTGCCGCCGCCTTCGCCGCCCAGTTTCCGCAACGTCTGCAGCGTCTGCGTCAGCACCGAGAGCGTGCGGGCGCAGCGCTCCGCCTCGTTGCGCGATCGCGGCCGAATGCCGAGTTCGGCGCGCGCGGCTTCTTCCGCGGCGATCTCCTTCTCCACCAGCGCTTCAAGCCGCTCGACGGGCGACAGGTGGGCAAGCGTTGGCGGCGCGGCTCCGATGGGCTCTGGCATCGGTGCAGGGCTATTCGGTGCCGCCGCGTGACTCCCTCCCCCTGAAAGGGGGAGGGTCGGGGTGGGGGTCGCTTCAAGGGTGGGGGTCGCTTCGTTGCCGACAGGTAAAGACGCCACCAGCGCTTCCGCTTCCTCAAGCAGGTGCACCGACGGCGGACAGTCGCGCATGCGTTTGCTGCGCTGGGTCCAGCCATTCTTGCGCACCAGCGTCTGCAAGGTGGTGATGCCGATCTCGAAATCGGCGGCGAGCGCGTTCATCGGCTGGTCGGTCTGCTCGTAGCGATAGCGTAAGGCGGCCAGCAAGTCTGGCGAATATCGCGCCATGGCGATGCTCCGGTCGGATTTTTGCGGAAAGACGTGCGGCGCGTGAAAAGGCGCGCGGCCGGCACGTTGCCGGATTCCTAGCGAAGCAGCGGTGCGCTGTCAAGGAATTTATTCAGGGAAAATGCGCGCGGCGTCAAATCGCGCCGGTTCAAATTCGGGCTGGCCAGCGGCCCCGGTTGGCGTTTTCTCTCATTCGCCCATTCTTTCGAGCTTGCTGATCTCCTTGGCACAGCCAAAGCTGAGCGCGTTCTTGTGCCGCTTAAGACATTGCAGCTGCCCGTCCTCGGCAACTCCCGGGCACAGGCGTGCCGCGTCGGCCTCGCAGGACGCGAGCTTGGCGGCATTGGACATCGCACGATGCTCGATGGAGCGACGAAGCGAGAAAGGCATGGCTCGGGACCGAGACAAGCAGAGAAAGCAGCAATGCCATTGATAAACGGATCAGCATTTTCATCCCCACTGATAATTTCCAGTTCCGAGAAACGCCGCGAATAACTCCCCAGGGACACCTTGCATCAAGGCGCGCACCGATAGGTGCGCGTCTCGAAGCATGTGGCCGCGCGCATCCTTGCAGACGCAGCGCGGCGCGCTGCACCGTCTTCAACCGCTACGTTACGCCGGACTTGCGAGTGGTTTGCCCTTCTCGACGATGTACGTGATCATCACTCGTGTCTTCGTGTTGCTCGGCTTTCCGCCCGCATGAGGCGTATTGGGCGGGATTTGAAAGCCTTCACCGGCCTTGACTGTGCGCGTGGGTTGACCTTGGACGGGAAGCTCGACCTCACCTTCCATGACATAGCTTGACTCGATTCCAGGATGCGTGTGCCGTGGGATCGCGGCCCCGGGACCGATCACGACGTCCATAAGGATGGATTCATAGCCCGGGGAAGGACCATCTGTCCGCGATAGGATCTTGCGAGTGACGCCGCCCGCAGCAGGAGCGCCTTGAGCGGATACCTCCGTGGCGGCAAACCCGGCAATCCCACAAATTGCGCAGCCTGCAACGGTCGTGAAGCCTCGACGTGTCAACATGCTCGCCCCCTCAGATTGATCGCCGGCCTTCTACCGGCGGCGCTAAAGGTTGCCAGAGAGATCGAACAGGGAATAGTGGGGGGACTGGTGAAGGAGCGTTAGTAGCTTGTAGCCCGGATGGAGCGCAGCGAAATCCGCCCCACGCACTGCGACAGACTTCATCGGCCTCATGCTGAGGAGCGCTCCGCGAGGAGCGCGTCTCGAAGCACGAGGCCGCCCCATCCTTCGAGACGCATTGCTGCGCAATGCTCCTCAGGATGAGGGCGGAGCGATTGTCGCCCGGATGCAACGCTTGGCCTTAGTTACCGCCAACCCCGCCAAATCCCTCAATATTTACTAATTGTTTACCAACTGGCCCGAAGACTAGGGCCTTGGCGGCGGTTTGCGCGCTTGGCGTGACCGTATCTGTCGTTGCGTGCGCTATTTGCCGCTGACCGATCGGGCATGAGCGAACGCTTCGTTCGTGCCGGCGTTCGCCGATGCCCAAGGGACGCCCCCTGCGGGCAAACTTTTAGAACTGGTGCGATGGACGCTTCACCCGCTCAATCGCTCAAGCCGACCCCGTTTCGCCAAAGCAAAGCCGCTTTGGCTTCGCGGCGGCGAGAAGCCGGACGAGCAGCCGCGCGCGGGCAACGCCTGGCTCGGCGCTTCATCGCCGCGCTGGTCGCGCGCGAACCGCCGCGCGGCTTGGGCGCCAGCGCCGCCGCTTTGCTGCTGCTGGCTTCCACCTGCTACGGCGTGGTCAAAGGCGGGCATTACGAAACGATCGTCGCGCAGGTGCAGGACATCTGCGACACCGCCGCCAATAGCGCGGGCTTCCGCATTTCCGAGATCGCGCTCGCCGGCCAGCATGAGGTGAGCCGCGAGAATATTCTCACGCTCGCCGGCATCACCGGCCGCTCCTCGCTGCTGTTCCTCGACGCCGCCGGCACGCGCGCGCGGCTGATGACCAATCCGTGGATCGCCGACGCCAGCGTGCTCAAGCTCTATCCCGGCCGCCTGCGCATCGGCATCAAGGAGCGCGAAGCCTTCGCGCTTTGGCAAGAGGCCGGTGCGATCTCGCTGATCGCCACCGACGGCACCGTGCTGGAGCGCTACGTGCCGCCGCGCTTTGCCGGCCTGCCGCTGGTGGTGGGCCAGGGCGCCGAGCACGCCGGCCGGGATTTCCTGACCATCGTCAAGCGCTATCCGGATATCGCGCGCAACGTCGAAGCCTCGGTGCTGGTGGCCGACCGGCGCTGGACTCTGCATCTGAAGGGCGGCATCGAAGTGCTGCTGCCGGAGGATGCGCCTGAGCGCGCCTTGCAGGCTTTGGCCGAGCTCGTCCGCAGCAAGCAAATTCTGTCGCGCGACATCCTGACCGTCGATCTGCGGCTGCCCGACCGCATCACCGTGCGGCTGTCGGATGCCGCCGCCGCCGCGCGCGAAGACGCGCTCAAGGCGGCCGAGAAGGCCAAGAAGAAGCATGGCAAAGGAGGCGAGGCGTGAACGTGCTCCGCTTCAGCCTCACCCCCAAGATGAAACCGGTGTCGCCGCGCCGCTCCGCCGTGGTCGCAGCCCTCGACGTCGGCACCAGCAAGATCGTCTGCCTGATCGCGCGGCTGGAGCCGGTAGCGCCGCCACGACGTGCTGCGCCGCCGCAGCCACGGCGTGCGCATCCTCGGCTTTGCCCATACCGCGGCGAGCGGCATGAAAGCGGGCTCGGTGGTCGATCTGGTCGAGGCCGAAGAGATGATCCGCCAGGCCATCGACACCGCCGAAAGCATGGCCGGGGTGCAGCTTGAATCCGTGGTGGTATCGCTATCCGGCGGCCGGCTCGGCAGCGAGCGCTTCGTCGCCGGCATCGAGCTCGCCAATGGCGTCGTCACCGACGGCGAGATCGCGCGCGTGCTGGCGGCGGCCAGCCGCCATTCGGTGCGCGACGGCCGCGCCGTGCTTCATTCATTGCCGATCGGTTATGCCCTCGATGCCGCCGCCGGCATCCGCGAGCCGCGCGGCATGCTGGGCGCCCGCTTCGGCGTCGACATGCACATGGTCACCGCCGAGGTGGCGACCGTGCGCAATCTGATGCTGGCGGTCGAGCGCAGCCACCTCTCGGTCGAGGCCATGGTTGCCTCGCCCTACGTCGCCGCGCTGGCCGTGCTCGCCGATGACGAGTCCGATTTGGGTGCTGCAACCATCGATTTGGGCGCCGGAACGACCACATTGGCCGTGTTTTCCGGCGGCCGTTTTGTCCATGCCGACGGTTTTGCCCTCGGCGGGGCGCACGTGACCATGGATGTCGCCCGCGGCCTGAACACCCGAATCGCGGATGCTGAGCGAATCAAAGCGATTTATGGCAGTGTTTTGACGGGTGGATCCGATGAGCGCGACATGATCACGGTACCTCCGGTCGGGGATGACGAGCGCGAGCCGCCGCAATTCGTCTCGCGGGCGGCGCTGGTGCGCATCATCAAGCCGCGCGTCGAGGAAATTCTGGAAATGGTGCGCGACCGGCTGGCGGCCTCGCCCTTCGCGGCCGAGCCGCGCGGGCGCGTGGTCTTGACCGGCGGCGCCAGCCAGCTGGTCGGCATCGCGGATCTGGCGTCGCGCATTCTCAAGCGGCCGGTGCGCATCGGCCGCCCGCTCGGCATCGCCGGGCTGCCCGATGCGGCCAAGGGATCGGCTTTCGCGGTGGCGGCGGGCCTGCTGGTCTACCCGCAGGCGGCACATCTTGAACACTTCGAACCGCGGCGAACGCGGCAATTGATGACAGGAACGGGCGGTTACATGGCACGGGTCGGACAATGGCTGCGCGAAAGCTTCTGACCCGCATCACCAGTTTAACGCACCGGCCGGTGGCGGACCGGCCGTGTTCGGCGGCGTCGTAGCTGCCCGTGCAATAAAGAGGCAACCTCATGACGATCAATCTGAAGATTCCAGACATTCGCGAGATGAAGCCGCGCATTACCGTGTTCGGCGTCGGCGGCGCCGGCGGCAACGCGGTCAACAACATGATCACGGCCGGCCTGCAGGGCGTCGACTTCGTCGTCGCCAACACCGACGCGCAGGCGCTGACCATGTCGAAGGCCGAGCGCATCATCCAGATGGGCGCGCAGGTGACCGAGGGTCTCGGCGCCGGCTCGCAGCCCGAGGTCGGGCGCGCCGCGGCCGAAGAGGTGATCGACGAAATCCGCGATCACTTGACCGGCGCGCACATGGTGTTCGTCACCGCCGGCATGGGTGGCGGCACCGGCACGGGCGCCGCCCCCATCGTCGCCAAAGTCGCGCGCGATCTCGGCATCCTCACGGTCGGCGTCATCACCAAGCCGTTCCAGTTCGAGGGCGCCCGCCGCATGCGCTTTGCCGAAGCCGGCATCGTGGAATTGCAGAAAGTGGTCGATACGCTGCTGATCATCCCGAACCAGAACCTGTTCCGGGTGGCCAATGAGAAGACCACCTTCGCCGACGCCTTCGCCATGGCCGACCAGGTGCTCTATTCGGGCGTCGCCTGCATCACCGACCTGATGGTCAAGGAAGGCCTGATCAATCTCGACTTCGCCGACGTGCGCGCGGTCATGCGTGAAATGGGCAAGGCGATGATGGGCACCGGCGAGGCGACCGGCGAGAAGCGCGCGCTCACCGCCGCGGAGGCCGCGATCGCCAATCCGCTGATCGACGACGCCTCCATGAAGGGCGCCAGGGGCCTGCTGATCTCGATTACCGGCGGCAAGGACTTGACGCTGTACGAAGTGGACGAGGCCGCCACCCGCATCCGCGAGGAAGTCGACCAAGATGCCAACATCATCGTTGGCGCCACCTTCGACGAAGGCCTGGAAGGCATCATCCGCGTCTCGGTGGTGGCGACCGGCATCGACCATGCCGCCATCAGGCAGAACCAGCCGGCGCAGGCGGAAAACGCGCTCAAGGAGCTTGCCGGCAAGCTGCGCAACGACAGCCGCCGCATCGCCGACCGCGTCGAGCGCGAACGGCCGCCGACACCGGTGGCCGCCCGCGGCCGCGATGTCGGAAGCCGAGGCCCATGCCGCCGCGCATGCCGCGGTTGCCGCCGCCATCCTGCCGCCTCCGCGTCGAGGATGTCTCGATCCGTCCGATGCCGATGAAGCCGTCGCTTGTTCGAGCGCGCCGGCCGAAATCGCGCCGCCTGAGCTGGCGACGCCGAAGACCTTCATTCCGCCGCCACCCGAGCGTGTCGCGCCGCGCATGCCGCGTATCGACGAACTGCCGCTGCCGGCGCAGAACGAGATCAAGGCGCAGCGCGGCGAGATTGCCGACGACCACCCGGAGAAGCGCCGCCTGTCGCTGATGCAGCGGCTGGCCTCGGTCGGGCTCGGTCGGCGCGGCGAGGAGCCCGAGACGCCGCAGGCCCCGCGCACCGCGCAAGCTGTGCCGCAATTCGAGCGGCCGCTGCGGCCGACGGCGCGCCAGCCGGAAGGCCGGCCGGCGCCGCCCGTGTCCGAATATGCCCGCCGCTCGGCACCGCAGGGGCTCGATCCCCATGGGCGCCCGGCGCCTGTGCATAACCCGGGCGATGACGATCAACTCGATATTCCGGCCTTCCTGCGTCGACAGGCCAATTGACGAGCCGTAAATTCCGGCGCGGCCCCGTTCCAGACCATGGAGCGGGGCCGTCCGTTTTGGGCCTGCCGTTAAGGTATTGAGCTGCCGCGCGATTCCACGGCCCTGCCAGCCTTGGCGCGCTCCTGACTGTAGGTCTTAAGGCTTTGCCGGTAAGGTAAACCCCATGATTGGCCGGGTTCCGTTCGGTAATTGCGGCAAAAAAGAGTAACAGTCGGTAAGAATTGGTGAGTTGGAGAGGGCCTGCCACCTGGCCTAAGTTTCAGCCGTGAAAGGGACTTTTCCGTCCCTGGGGGCTGCCTTCCAGAACTGCGGGTAGTCCCTGAGTTGAAGGCTGAAATATGGCCCGGCTGGGGCCTGAGAAGGGGACCGCGCGGCTTGCTTGCAGGCTGGCGGAAGCGGGTGGATGAAGGGCGCTAAGCAGACAACGCTGCGCGATCAGATTGCCCTCTCCGGCATCGGTGTTCATTCCGGCCGTCCGGTCACGCTCACAATGCATCCGGCCGACGACGACGCCGGTATCGTATTCCAGCGCGTTGCCGCCGACGGCTCGATCGAGCGCGAGATTCGCGCCGACGTGCGCGCCGTCACCGCCACCGAATTTGCCACCGTTCTTGGCGATGCCGCAGGTCCGCTCTGTTCGACCGCCGAGCATCTGTTGGCCGCGCTGCGCGGGCTCAATGTCGACAACGTGGTGGTCGAGATCGACGGACCGGAAGTCCCGATCATGGACGGCAGCGCCGGGCCCTTCGTCGATGCGATCGACCAGGCAGGCCTCACCACCCGCGCGCTTCCGCGCCGCTATATCGAAGTCATCAAGCCGGTGCGCGTCGCCAAGAATGGCGCGTTCGGCGAATTGCGCCCCTATGAGCACGGCTTCCGGGTCGAGGCCGAGATCGAATTCGAGCACCCGCTGATCGGCAAGCAGGCGCTCGCGCTTGATGTCGAGCCGGACACGTTCCGCCGCGAGATCGCGCGCGCGCGGACCTTCGGCTTCATGCGCGACGTCGCCAAGCTGTGGAGCGCCGGCTACGCGCTCGGCGCTTCGTTCGAGAACACGCTGGTGGTCACCGACGACCGCGTGCTCAATCCGGATGGCCTGCGCTTTGCCGACGAATTCGTGCGCCACAAGGTGCTCGACGCCGTCGGCGATCTGGCGCTGGCCGGCCAGCCCTTGCTTGCCGCCTACCGCACCGTGCGCGGCGGCCACAAGCTCAATCACGCGGTCCTGTCCGCCCTGATGGCCGATCCGACCGCCTGGCGGGTGATCGAGGCGGCCGAGCCGGTGCGCCGCTCACGCGGCCAGGCGCACGTCGCCGCCGGCCTGGTGGCCCCGGCCTTTGGGCCGGAAGTAGCCTGAAAAACCTGAGATTTCGGGCTTAACCTTCGCCTTAATGCGGGCCGAATGTCAGCTTAATCGCTTGGCGGAGCCGCGTTTTTTCGTTTACACCGTCGCGGATCGAGGGGCGTTCCGCCCCGGGGGGAGCGGACACGAACGCGCGCATGAGCTTGTGGCCTGAGAATTCCGTGCAGCAGCATTGCGCCGCGAGGGACAGCGCGCCCATGGTCGTGCCGTCTTTGAGGCGGCCCGCCTCGGTGCCGGGCCGCGCCGGGCGGCGGCGCTTTGCGCGCGGTCTGTCGATGGTGCTGCTGGCGGCAAGTCTCGGCGCCTGCAGCAGTTTCGATTTTTTCAACAAGAACGACGTCGCGCCCGACGAACCGGCGGACCGGCTCTACAACGAGGGCCTCTACCTCCTCAACCAGAAGAATGACGCCAAGCAAGCGGCCAAGAAGTTCGAGGAGGTCGACCGCCAGCACCCCTATTCGGAATGGGCGCGCAAGTCGTTGATCATGTCGTCATATGCCTATTACACGGCCGGCGACTACGACGATTGCGTGGCCGGCGCCAAGCGCTACATCACGCTGCATCCGGGCAGCGCGGACGCCGCTTACGCGCAATATTTGATCGGCGCGTCCTATTACGACGAGATCCCGGACATCACCCGCGACCAGACGCGCACCGAAAAGGCGCTCGCCGCGCTCGAGGAAGTGATCCGCAAATTCCCCACCAGCGAATACGCCGGTAGCGCCAAGCAGAAGATCGAAGTCGCGCGCGACCAGATGGCCGGCAAGGAAATGCAGGTCGGCCGCTATTACCTGGAAAAGAAGGATTACACCGGCGCCATCAACCGCTTCAAAGTTGTGGTCACCAAATATCAGACCACGCGCCACGTCGAGGAGGCGCTGGAACGCCTGACGGAAGCCTATATGTCGCTCGGCATCACCAGTGAGGCGCAGACCGCGGCCGCCGTGCTCGGGCACAATTTCCCCGACAGTGTCTGGTACAAGCACGCCTACACGCTGGTGAAGACCGGCGGCGTCGAGCCGTGCGAGAACAAGGGTTCCTGGATCAGCAAGGCTTTCGCGAACTTCAAGAAGACGATTACGGCTGACGGCTGACCCGTCGTCTCGCAAGGCGTCACGAGTCGCCCATGGCGTCATGGCCGAGCCTTGTCCCGGCCATCCACGTCTTTGATGATGGCGAATCCGGAAAGGCGTGGATGCCCGGCACAAGGCCGGGCATGACGACCGATAGGACACGGCGCAATTCAATGCTCTCCCGACTTTCGATCCGCGACATTGTCCTGATCGACCGGCTCGATATCGATTTCGCCGAAGGGCTTGCCGTGCTCACCGGCGAGACCGGCGCCGGCAAGTCGATCCTGCTCGACGCCTTTGCGCTCGCTCTGGGCGCCCGCGGCGACCAGACGCTGGTGCGGCAGGGCGTGGAGCAGGGCCAGGTCACCGCCGTCTTCGAGGTGGCCCGCAATCATCCGGCCCGCGCCATCCTCAAGGCCGACGACATCCCGGCCGAGGATGACTTGATCCTGCGGCGCGTGCAGTTCGCCGACGGCCGCACCCGCGCCTTCGTCAACGACCAGCCGGTCAGCGTGCAGGCGATGAAGCAGTTGGGCGAGGCGCTGGTCGAGATCCACGGCCAGCACGACGAGCGTGCGCTCACCGATGCCGCCACCCATCGCCGCCTGCTCGACGCCTTCGGTGGGCTGGAAGCCGATGCCGGCCGGGTCGAGGCGCTATGGGACGCGCGCCGTGCCGCCGAAGCGGAAGCAGCCAGCCACCGCGGCGAGGTCGCGCGCGCCCAGCGCGAAAGCGAGTGGTTGCGCCACGCCGTCGAGGAGCTCGGCACGTTGAGCCCGCAGGCCGGCGAAGAGACCACATTGGCCGAGCGGCGCACCGCCATGATGCAGGCCGAGAAGGTGGCGGAGGATTTGCGCGACGCGCATGACGTCATCGCCGGCGCCAATTCGAGCGTGCCGGCATTGGCCGGCGTGATCCGCCGGCTGGAGCGGCGCCAGCCGCAAGCGCCGCAACTGATCGAGCCGGTCGTGAAGGCGCTCGATGCCGCGCTCGGCGGACTGGAAGATACCCGCGGCCATCTCGAAGCCGCGCTGCGCGCCGCCGATTTCGATCCGGCCGAGCTCGAGCGCATCGAGGAGCGGCTGTTCGCCCTGCGCGCGGCCGGGCGCAAATACAACGCGCCGGTGGACGAGTTGGCGGCGCTCGCCGCCCGCTACAAATCCGATATCGCGCTTGATCGACGCCGGCGAGGAGAGGCTTAAACGCGCTGGAGGCGGCGGCGAGCGCGGCGCAAGCCGATTACCGTGCCGCGGCCGACGCGCTGTCCAAAGCGCGCGCCAGCGCCGCCGCCGCGCTCGACAAGGCGGTCAATGGCGAGCTCAAGCCGCTCAAGCTCGAGCGCGCGAAATTCTCCACCCAGATCGACAGCGATGCGGCCTCGGCCGGCCCGAACGGCATCGACCGGGTCGAGTTCTGGGTGCAGACCAATCCCGGCACGCGGCCGGGGCCGCTGATGAAGGTCGCCTCCGGCGGCGAGCTGGCGCGCTTCCTGCTGGCGCTGAAAGTGGTGCTGGCCGACCGCGGCTCGGCGCCGACGCTGGTGTTCGACGAGATCGACACCGGCGTGGGCGGCGCGGTGGCCGACGCCATCGGCGTGCGGCTGGCCAAGCTCGCGGGCGGCGTGCAGGTGCTGGCGGTGACGCATGCCCCGCAGGTGGCGGCGCGCGCCGACCGGCACTATCTCATCAGCAAGGACGCGCTCGAGAAGGGCCGCCGCGTCGCCACCCGCGTCATCGAGCTGGCGGCCGAGAAAAGGCGGGAAGAGATCGCCCGCATGCTGGCCGGCGCCGAGATCACCAACGAGGCCCGCGCCGCGGCCGAGCGGTTGATCAAGGCGGCGAGTTAGCGATCATTCATACGGGCTCTTGGCCGCCGCGCGCCGCGTCTTCGCATGACGCCGGCCGGTGGCGTGCGGCGCATAATGCGCCGGCATGGCGCCGCCGCGCGCTTGTGCCGCGCTGCCGCGCCTCGTCCGGGCGTCTCCAGCACGGCCTTGCCGCCATCGCCGCCTTGCGGTCGACGACATGCGGCGCGGGATCGTTCGGCGGCGGCATCATATTGGCGTGGTAATAGGCCATTTTCTGCGTCGCCGCGTCGACCTTGCGCGCCGGATCGATGTCGCGCTCGTTGGTGGCCTTGGCGCGTCGACCGTGACGCCGCCGACGATCTCGTGGTCGAACCACCATTTTTTCGCACGGGTTGCGCCTGCCGTTGCCGATCCAGTCGTCGAACCAGGTGGCGATCGGCACCATCAGCGGCTTCAGCCACATGCGCATTGACGCCGAACCAACTCGCGATGCGCGTGAGCAAGCGCGCCGTCGGCGTCGATCACCTTGTTGATCGGGCAGGTCTTCATGCAGCGCCCGCAGGCCGAGCCGCGCGCATTGGTGAGGCGATAGCGCGTGCAGCGCTCGACGTCCGGCTTCCACATCTCGTAGCCGTTGAACATCACCTTGTCGCCGAACGGAATGGCGTCGCAGGGGCATTCGCGCGCGCATTTCAGGCAGTTGCCGCAGAAAGTTTGCAGGCCGAAATCGATCGGCCGGTCGGCCTGCGAGCGGAAAGTCGGTGGTCAGCACCACCGACTTGAAGCGCGGCCCGACGAAGGGGTTGAGCACCAGTTCGCCGATGCGGCTGAGTTCGCCGAGGCCCGGCCCACAGAATGAGCGGGATGTGCAGCACGTCGCTGTCGGCATTGGTCTGCGAGCGCGCCGGAAAGCCGAGTGCGCGCAGCAATCTCCGCCATGATGCCGGCGATCACCGCGCCGCGCAGATAGGCGCGCATCGACTGCGCGCCGGAGATCCAGTCGTCGCCGCTCGCCCCCTCCATGGTGTCGTAGCCCTGGTCGATCAGCATCACCACGGCGGTAGCGGTGATAGGGCTTGATCTCGCTGCCGTCCTCCTTGTGCGAGAACCAGGCATAGCGCGGGACGTTCGCAGATGCCGGTCAGGTCGGCGCCGAGCGCATAGGACAGCGACTTGATGGCGCGGGCATTGGCGGCCGGATCGCGATGCGCCGTGCGATCGTCGGCCGGCGCACGGCTCGCCGTCCTGGAACGGCACCAGCGAGCGGATCACCTGCAGCAGCTGAAGACGACAGCGGCGTCTTGAACGCAAAGCGCGTGCGTTCGGTCTTGGCCTTGTCGCCGAGGTCGCCGTGCAGCGCGCGCTGGAAGAAGGCGGCGCGTTTGGGCACCCGCGGCACCTCGTCGTCGAGGATGAGCGTGGTCGGACGCTCGACGCGTTTGACCTGCTCCATCGGATAGCGCGCTGAGATGGCGTCGCGCGCTGCGCTCTGGCGGTTGCGCTCGCGGCCCGACTGCGCGCCGTTGATGCCCCACCAGTAGGCGAGGCCTTTGGCGCTGCAGCGCGCTCGGCGTGCAGCGGCGCGTCGGTGGCGAGCGCGTAGTCGGTCGATGACCACGGCGAGCGGAGAAATCGGTGCCGAGATAGGGATTGCGCGACCCGTCCGTCGCTCGCGCACCGCGAGGCCGGCGAGCACCGCCAGCCGCTCAGCGTCGAGCAGGCTGTCGCCGGCGAAATGCGCGCGCGCGGCAAAGCCCCATGTGCGCGGATATGGCCGGCGACGCAGACGCGCGATCTCGGCCGCGCGCATGTCGGCGATCGTGGCGCGTGCCGGCGCAATCCAGTCGCTGCGCCAGAGTGTCCGGCTCCGGCAGGCGCGGGCGCTCGACCAGGATGACGGCCGCGAAGGCGTGTTGCGGACGATCGGTGCCGGCGAGCCAGCCGTTGTCCGGCATGCGGCAAATGCCCGCCTGGGCGGCGTCGAGGAAATAGGCGGCGCCCTTGATGTCGACCGCGCGGCGCGCCGGATCGTCCGGCACCGGCGCCCGCTTCGGCGCCACCGGGCCGTCGGCGAATTTGGCGAACAGCTCGCGGTAGTGCTCGGCGGCGCGCGCCAGCGGCCCTTGCCGGCGCCGCGCCGGCCGTGCCCGCCAGCGGCGGGCGTTGCGCCTCGTGCGCGGTCACGGCCGTCGTCGCGGCGCAGCGCTTCAAGCGGAAACGGGCCGAGATGATAAAGGCGGTCCTTGCCGCGCGGATGGATCAACATAAGCCGCACATTCGGGTAATTTGGCGCGTGAGACAAGCGCCGGACTTGTGCCGGGCATCCACGTCTTTCCAGGCATTCGCGGCGCATGGCCAAAGTCAAAACCGATAAAACGCCGGTCGATTTGCTCACCGCCAGGCAGGCAGCGGGCGGAACACGCGCGGCTGACGGTGGAAATCTCCGAGCACGACCGGCGCTATTACCAGCAGGACCGGCCGACCATTACGGACGCCGAATACGACGCCTTGCGCGCGCGCTACACCGCGATCGAGGAGCGCTTCCCCGATCTGCGCACGCTGGAATCGCTCTCGCTCAAGGTCGGCGTCGCGCCCACCGGGCGCTTCAAGAAAGTGCGCCACGCCGTGCCGATGCTCTCGCTCGACAATGCGATGGCCGAGCAGGACGTCGTCGATTTCGTCGCCCGCATCCGCCGCTTCCTGAAACTGGGCGAGGATGAAAAGATCGCCTTCACCGCCGAGCCGAAGATCGACGGGCTGTCGATGTCGCTGCGTTACGAGGATGGCCGGCTTATCACCGCCGCCACCCGCGGCGACGGCGCCGAGGGCGAGGACGTCACCGCCAATATCCGCACGCTCAAGGACGTGCCGCATCAGCTCAAGGGCAGGCACGTGCCGCCGGTCGTGCGAGGTGCGCGGCGAGGTCTACATGACCAAGCAGGCGTTCCTTGAACTGAACGAGCGGCAGAAAGCGGCGGGCGGCGAGCTTTACGTCAATCCGCGCAATACCGCCGCCGGCTCGCTTGCGCCAGAAGGACCCGAGCATTACCGCCTCGCGCCCGCTCGGCTTTTTCGCCTACGCCTGGGGCGAGATGAGCGCGATGCCGGCCGAAACGCAGACCGGCATGATCCGGTGGTTCGAGACCTGCGGCTTCAAGACCAACCCGCTCACCAAGCTCTGCCACTCGACCGAGGAACTGCTCGCCTTCCACCGCCAGATCGAGGAGCGGCGCGCCGAGCTCGACTACGACATCGACGGCGTCGTCTACAAGGTCGACCGGCTCGATTGGCAGGAGCGGCTCGGCTTCGTCTCGCGCTCGCCGCGCTGGGCGATCGCGCACAAGTTTCCGGCCGAGCGGGCCGTGACCGTCCTCAACGACATCGAAATTCAGGTCGGCCGCACCGGGTCGCTGACGCCGGTCGGCAAGCTCGAGCCGGTCGGCGTCGGCGGCGTCATCGTGCAGAACGTCACGCTGCACAACGAGGACTACATCAAGGGCATCGGCGGCGACGGCGAGCCGTTGCGCGAGGGCCGCGACATCCGCATCGGCGACACCGTCATCATCCAGCGCGCCGGCGACGTCATTCCGCAAGTCGTCGATGTCGTGCTCGACAAGCGCCCGAAAAACGCCAAGCCCTATCATTTCCCGAAGAAATGCCCGTGCTATCTGCACACCGACATCGTGCGCGAGACGACGGCGACCGGCGAGGAGGGCGCGCGGCTGCGCTGCACCGGCGAGTTCGCCTGCCCGTTCCAGAAGATCGAGCATTTGAAGCTGTTCTGCTCGCGCGGCGCCTTCGACATCGAGGGCCTGGGCGAAAAGCAGATCGAGCTGTTCTTCGAGAAAGAATGGGTGCGCGAGCCGGCCGATATCTTCACGCTGGAAGCGCGCAACAAAAAGATCAAGCTCGAGGAGGAAGAAGGCTACGGCGAGACCTCGGTGCGCAACCTGTTCAGCGTCAATCGACCAGCGCCGCGCGATTGCGCTCGACCGCTTCATCTACGCGCTCGGCATGCGCCATGTCGGCGAGACCACGGCGCGCGCGCTGGCGCGCGGCTACGGCTCCTGGAAGGCCTTCCACGATGCCTGCCTGAAGGTCGCCAAGGGCGACGAAGAGACCATCGCCGAGATGGATGCGCTCGACCAGATCGGCGACACCGTGATCGAGAGCATCAAGACCTATTTCGGCGAAAACCATAATCGAGAGCATCGTCGAGCGGCTCGTGAAGCAGATGGACAAGATCCTCGATGTCGAGCAGCCGAAGACCGACTCGAAAGTCGCCGGCAAGACCGTGGTGTTCACCGGCTCGCTGGAAAAGATGACGCGCGAGGAGGCCAAGGCCACCGCCGAGCGGCTCGGCGCCAAGGCCGCCGGCTCGGTGTCGAAGAAGACCGATTACGTGGTCGCCGGTCCCGGCGCCGGCTCCAAGCTCACCGAGGCCAAGAAGCTCGGCGTCAAGGTGCTGACCGAGGACGAGTGGCTGAAGCTCATCGCCGGCTGACCTGCGCAGCACCAGCGCGAAGAACGCGACGCCGGTCGCCAGCACCACGGCAAGCATCATCAAGGCCATCGGCATTGCGCTGCCCGCGCCCGCCAGCAGCATCGACACCGTTTGCGTCGCCGCCGCGCCGATCGCCATCTGCGCAAAGCCGGTCATGCCGGCCGCGGTGCCGGCCGCTTGCGGGCGAATGCTGACCGCGCCGGCAATGGCGTTCGGCAGCAGCAACCCGTTGCCGAAGGAGATCACGAACTGCGGCAGGAAAATGATGGCCGGTCCGGCCTGCGGCATGGTCGCCACCAGCAAGGCGGTGAAGCCCGCGCCGATCAGCTCGAACGCCACCCCGGCGACGATCATGGCGTCGACGCCGAAGCGCTGCGATAGGCGCGAGGTGGCGAAGTTGCCGCTCATATAGCCGAACGAGCTGACCGCGAACCACAGCCCGAATTCGGCCGAAGTGCGGCCCATCAGCGTCACCACCACATAGGGGGCGCCGCCGAGGAAGGTGAAGAACGGCGCCGAGCCGAGCGCGCCGGCCAGCACATAGCCGTGGAACTTCGCGTCGGTGAGCAGCGCGCCCCAATCCCGCAACAGCATCGCCGGCGCGCCCGCCACGCTCGCCGGCCGCGTCTCCGGCAGCACCAGCGCCGCCCACACCAGCACCGCGCCGGCGAAGACCGCGATGAACAGGAAGATCGCCTCCCAGCCGAAAGCGGTGTCGAGGATGCCGCCGATCAGCGGCGCGATCATGGGCGCGATCACCATGGCGGTGGTGACCAGGCCGATCATGCTGGCGGCGCGGTCGCGCTTGTAGAGGTCGCGGATGATGGCGCGGCCCATCACGATGCCGGTCGAGGCGCCGACCGCCTGCACCACGCGCGCGACGATCAGGGCGTCGATCGAGGTGGCGGCAATGGCCGCGAGCGAGGCGGTCATCGCCAGCGCCAGGCCCGCCAGCACCACCGGGCGCCGGCCGAAGCGGTCGGACAGCGGCCCGAGCAGAAGCTGCGCCGACGCCAGACTCAAAAGATAGAGCGAAAGCGTGAGCTGCACCGTGCCGGCGTCGGTTGCCAGCCGCTCCACCAGGCCGGGCAGCGCCGGCACGACGATGTTGAGCGTCGCCGGTCCGATGGCGGTCATCGCCATCAGCAATGCCAGCAGCCGCCAGGGCGTGGCGCTCGGCTTCGTCTCGATTTGCATGTCGTGCATGGGTTGGCCGCTCGCCCCCGCGCAAGCGGGGAAACCGGACGTTACCGCCGCTTGCGGACGCGCATCGCTTTGCGCTTGCGCGGGGACGCGCGGCGGGCTGGCTTGCGCTTGCCGAATCGAGCGGCCTTGTCGCCGCCTCCAGCCACTTGCGCGTTGGCGCGTCCACCAGCGGCCCGATCACCTCGCGCACGCGCTCGTGGTAACTGTCGAGCCAGTGCCGCTCCTTGTCGCGTGAGCAGCGTCGGCGTCGATCAGCGCCCGGTCGATCGGCGCCAGCGTCAGCGTCTCAAACGCATTGAGCGGCTTTTCGGCGCCCGTCGGCTCCGGCGCCGCGATCACCAGCACCAGGTTCTCGGTGCGGATGCCGTAGGCGGCGGTCTTGTAGTAGCCCGGCTCGTTCGACAGGATCATGCCGCGGCGCAGCGCCACGCTGCCGAGCTTGGAGATGCTCGCCGGCCCCTCGTGCACCGACAGATAGCTGCCGACGCCGTGGCCGGTGCCATGATCGAAATCGAGCCCGGCCTGCCACAGCGCGGTGCGCGCCAGCGGGTCGAGCTGGGCGCCGCTGGTGGTCTCCGGAAAGATCGCGGTGGCGATGGCGATGTGGCCCTTGAGCACGCGCGTGAAGCGGTCGCGCATTTCGGCGCTGGGCGTGCCGACGACGACCGTGCGGGTGACGTCGGTGGTGCCGTCCTCGTATTGCGCGCCGGAATCGACCAGGAACAGCTCGTTCATGCCGATGCGCCGGTTGCTGGCGTTGGTCACGCGGTAGTGCACGATTGCCGCGTTCGGGCCTGAGCCGGCGATGGTCGGGAACGAGACGTCCTTGAGCAGCCCGGTGTCGCGGCGGAAGCTTTCCAGCGCCTTGACCGCGTCGATTTCGGTCACCTTGCCCTTGGGCGCCTCGCGCGCCAGCCAGGCCAGGAAACGCGTCAGCGCCGCGCCGTCGCGCTGGTGCGCGGCGCGCTGGCCTGCGATCTCGGCATGGTTCTTCACCGCCTTCATCAGCGCGATCGGATCGGGGCCGCGCACCGGCTTGCCGCCGTGCTCGCTGAGCAAGCGGGTGAGCGCGTCGGCCGCGCTCGCCTGATCGAGCCGCACGGTCTTGCCCTTGAGGGCGGCGAGATCCGTCGCGAGCGCGTCGGGCGCGCGCACGTCGGCGAAGTCCTCGAGCGCGTGCCGGACTTGGCTGTCGAGCTTGCCGCTCGCGATATAGAGCGCCGGCCGGCCCTCGCGCGGCAATGCAGCGCGAAGGCAAGCGCCAACGGCACATGCGCCACGTCGGCGCCGCGGATATTGAACGCCCAGGCGACGTTTTGCGGGTTTGACACCACCAGCGCATCGGCGCGCAGCTTGGCAAGCTCCGCCTGGATGCGCTTGAGCTTGTCGGACGCGCTTTCGCCGGCGAGCGCAACGGCGCGGATCGCCACTTTGCCGGTTGGCGGGAGCGGGCGATCCTTCCACAGTGCGTCGATTGGATTGCTCTCGACGGCGACCAATTCAGCGCCGGCTGCGGCACAGGCCTTCTTCAGCTTTTCGGCGCTTTCGGTGGTGTGCAGCCAGGGATCGTAGCCGAGCGTGCCGCCGCTTTTCAGATTCTGCTCGAGCCATTGCTCCGGCGGATTGTCCACCAGATGCTCGATCGAAAAGATCGCACCGTCGACTTGGCTCGCCGCCTGCGCGGTATAGCGGCCGTCCACGAACAGCACGGCGCGCTCGGCGAGCACGATCGCGAGCCCGGCCGATCCGTTGAAGCCGGTGAGCCAGGCCAGGCGCTGCTCGCTCGCCGGCAAATATTCATTCTGCTGGCGGTCGGCGCGCGGCACCACGAAACCGTCGAGCCCGCGGCGCGCAAGCTCGGCGCGCAAGCTCGCGACGCGGGCGGCGCTTTGCGCGGGCTCGTTCGAATCGTCGAACGACTGGAAGCGGGCTTCGAACATGCGCAGGCACTCTAGCGCGCTTGCCCGGCGGAGCAATGCAGGCATGCGCCACGCGCCGGGCGAGGCAGCAGCCTTAACGGCCGTGCAGCGGTGTCGTGCGCAGAGGCAATGGCGTGGAAAATTTGCATCGCGCTGGCGCCTCCTGCGGCAACAAACCGGTCGTTTGACTCAATTTTGTGCAATGCACACATTCGCCGCATTGATGCCTTCTAACTCACTTGTTGATTAATCGTTTCATGCCTGCAGGGCAGGGCTTTCATGCATTGTCATGGGATGTTCGCAGTTGCGGGATAGACTATGTTGCATCGCAGTAGTGAGCGACGAATCCCCGACGTTCGCTCAATCTCGATTTTCGAGAAGGAGACAAAACATGGTTGCCGTCACTTATGGCGTTGCCCGCGTTCCGGCCAAGGCCGCCGGAAAAACCGCCGCGAAGGCGTCGCCGCAAAAAAGCTGGTTCGCGCGAGTCATGGATGCGCTGATCGAAGCGCGCATGCAGCAGGCGCGCCGCGAGATCGAGAGGCACATCCAACTGTTGCCTTACAGCCTGGACGAACGCGGCAATCGGCTGGTCAAGGCTGGCTCGAAGGATATGCCGTTCGGCGGCTGGTGATCGGCAGCATTCGCCTGCGAAGCCGCCCCGGGCATCCCCGCCCGGGGCGGTTTCATTTTCGTAATACCAGTGTCACCCAGCCGTCGAGCGCGATGCGGCGCTCGAGCATCAGGCCCTGCGCGCGATAGATCGCGAGCGCCGCGTTGGCATGCGCCGGCAGCAGGCCCGACAGCACGATGGTGGCGCCCGGGCCGCTGAGGCGCCTGATCGGCACCGCCAGCCGTAGGATCGGGCCGAGCAGAATGTTGGCGAAGATCAGATCGTAGGGCGCGTGCTGCGCAATGGCGCGGGCGTCGGTGCCGGCCGCGCGCACCGCCGTGATCATGGGCGCGGCGCGGTTGCTGCACGCATTGGCGCGCGCAGCATGAACCGCAACAGGATCGATGTCGGAGGCGATGACATTTGTGCGGAAAATCTTCGCCGCCGCGATTGCCAGCACGCCCGAGCCGGTGCCGATGTCGAGCACGTGGCGCGCGCGGCCGCCGCTTGGCCAGCGCGTCGAGCGCCAGCAAACAGCCGCGCGTGGTGCCGTGATGGCCGGTGCCGAAGGCCAAGCGCGGCCTCGATCTCGATGGCGATCGCATTGGCGGGCAGGCGCGCGCGGTCGTGCGCGCCATGCACGACGAAACGGCCGGCGCGCACCGGCTTCAGGCCGGCCAGACTTTGCGCCACCCAATCGGCATCGCCGACCTGCTCGAAAGTGAGCGCCTGCGCCGCCGCCGCACTGGCGAGGCTCGCGACCAGCGATCGGATGGCGCCTTCGTCCGGCGCCTCGCGAAAATGGATGGCCAGCTGCCATTGCCCGCCGTCGCCCTCGAAGGCGGCGCAGACCAGGTCGCCGTCACCGAGGCTTTCGTCGATGGCGCTCGCCAGGCGGCGTGACGTCGGCTCATCGCAAGTCAGGCGGGCAACGAGTGCTCGGCATGCGCCATTTACAGCGTTTGGTGAAACGGCTGGCAATGGCTATCTAGGGCGTCATGAGCATCGAACCCGCCAGCATTGGCGATTCCGAAACCCTTGCGCTCGCCCGCCGCAGCGGCTGGCCCGACGACCTGCGCGTGCTGCTGGCGCGCTATCCGCGCGAGCAATGGCAAAGCCACGCCAATCTGGGCGAGATGGCGCGCTTCTGGCTGTCGCGGCACGACATGTTTCGCGAGCTCACCGCCATGATCCGCGAGATCGAGACCCAGTTCCGTGACGGGGCGGCTGCCGCCGGCGGCAATTCCCGCAACTGTTCGTGCCGCGGCTGCAATTTTTGCTGTCGCAGCTCGGCGTCCACCATCAGATCGAGGACCATCATTACTTCCCGATCTTCCGCGCCGCCGATGCGCGCCTGGCGCGCGGCTTCGACGTGCTGGAAGGCGACCACCACGCCATCCATGCCGACATGGCGGCCACCGCCGAGACCGCCAATGCGCTGCTTGCGCGCGCTCACGGGCGAGGCCGAGACGTTACGCCGCCGCGGCGACGATTACGCGGCGGCCAGCGGCGCGCTGCTCAAGGGCCTGATCCGCCATCTCGACGACGAGGAGGATCTGATCGTGCCGCTGATCCTCGAGCGCGGCGAGGCGGCGCTCGGCGTCGCGCACCACGGCTAATCAGTGCCGTTTGAAATACTGGATCGCGCGCTCGTGCTGCAGGGCGGCCGTCTTGCTGGCGAAGGTGCCGAGATTGCGCCGCTTGCCGGTCCTCGGGTTCTTTTTGCGCGAATAGAGCCGCCACTTGCCGCGGCTGAGCTTGCGGATCATCGGAAATCGCTGCGCCTCACCAGAACGGGAAGCCGCCGTAGCGGTAGCGCCGGTAATAGCGGCGCACGGGGCGCTCGATGCGGCGCACTTCCTCCGGCCCGTCGCGGTAGTAATAGACGCGGCCGCCCTCGCGGTATTCGTGCCAGCCGCCGGCCTGCTGCTGCGGCGGCGGCAGATCGCCGGTGACATCGGGATTGTCGGCGGGATCGTTGGCCGGATCGTTGGCGATGTCGCCGCGATCGGCGCTGTCGGGCGCAGTGCCGAGCTCGCGCCGCGCCAACAGCTCGTTGCGGCTGGGGATGCGCCCGATCAGCTCGACGCGGGTGTTGGCCATCTTATGCTCCTTCACCAGCCCCCACAGGATGGCGGCGTGCGCCGTCGACAGCCGCACGCAGCCGTGCGACTCAGGGCTGCCGTCGATCTTGTGATTGGTGCCGTGGATGGCGTGGCCCTTCTGGGTGAAGAAGATCGAATAGGGCATCGGCGCGTCGTCCCATTCGCGGCTGAAATGGTCGCGCTCCATGCGGAACGGCTGGTACTGGCCGCCCGGCGTGTTGTAGCCCTCGCGCCCGGTCGACACCGGCCAGACGTAGCGCGGGTCGCCGTCGACCGTGACGGTCATCTGCTGGGCGGTCTTGTCGACGGTGATGAGCAGATTGGCGCGCGCCGGCTGCGCGTGGCTGAGCGCCGCGCAGGCGGCAAGCGCGGCGAGCAAGCCGGGGAGACGGCGCATCACGAAATCCTCCAGCGGCGAACGGGCCGAGCATAGCACCGTGGCGGGCGGGCGGAAGGCGGCAATTCGCCATGCCGGGCCGCGGCGCACCCAGCGGCCGCCGCCATCGACTTTGCCCGCAATAAGGCGCACCTTTGCCGCCGACCGAGCCACCAGCGCAAAGCGGCCGGGCCCTCGACGCCAACTCTCGACCGGAGCCCATCCGGGTGTCCGTTGCCCTCGTTCCGAACCCGCTTCGGACGAAAGGATCATCGCATGCAACTTCCATCTTGCGCTGCTCGGCCAGTCGCGCGATCGCGGCTGATCCAGGGCGCCATCGCCGGCAGCGTGCTGACCATGCGCGATCGGCTTCGGCTTTGCCGGCTGGCGAGATGCAAAGCAATGTCGAGCGGCGCGCCGAGCGTCGCCGTCGACGCCGCGGTGATCGCCGCGCTGACGCCGATCTGCGTCGACAACGATTCCGCCAGGCCGCCGACGTCAAGGCGACCACGGTGGCGCTGAACGCGACCGATAGCTGGCACCGCGACGACTTCGTGGAAAAGGGCGGCTGGGCGACGTTCCCCGGCAGCAAGGCGCCCAACAACGGCGTCGCCGAAGCCTGCGCCAAGATCCTGAGCGAGGCGAAGTAGCGCCCTCGAGCGCGTTCCCCGGACGAGGCGCCGTGTCCGGGCGCAGCGCAGTCGAGTGATGCGCGCAGCCGGGACCCGTTCGCCGAGCGCCGGATCGCGGCGCACACCCGCCATAGCGCGTCGAAGCGCGCGACACGCGCTTTGGCGCGTGCTGCGCCGCGTCCGCGGGACGCAGCCAATCGCCCATCTTCCCGCGCGCCGCCCCATCGCCATATCACCCGCATGACCGAGCCGCTGGTCGTCGTCATTCCCCACCGCCTCGGCAAGGACGAGGCGCTGTCCCGCATCAAGGCGGGCCTCGGCCGCGCCAAGAGCGAGTTCGCGCACCTGATCCGCATCGACAACGACAGCTGGGAGGGCGACCGCCTGAGCTTTGCGGCCGCCGCGCTCGGCCAGCACGCGCACGGCTTGATCGACGTCTATGAGGGCGCGCGTGCGGCTGGAGGTGACGCTGCCCTGGCTCTTGGCGCGCTTTGCCCACGCGGTGCAGCGGGTGGTGGGGCAGAGGGGGCAGCGTGTGTGTTGGAGAAGAAGTGAGGGCGCGGTTCACGAAGCTTTCGTCCAGATGTAGCGCGAAGGCTTGCAATGCCGCGTAACCTTCGAACGATATAGCCAATCGCTCCTACGTCCAAGCTTTGCTGACGCGCGTCATTGCAAGCATCGCTGCAGCGAGCGCAAATTGTTGCTGCAATCGTCGATTCGATCATGCATGTCGCTTGCATGGTCAATGCGATCGCAACGGTCTGTCGCGGTGTGCCTCTAGATCTACCGACGATGTTAGAGATTCGCAGGCGCCGACCACTTTCCGATGCAGTCGAGCTGTGAGCGATTTGGACTTTGCACGATAATTTCGTCAGAAGCTGTTGACTTCGCCTGCCTTTCAGAAGCGTCGTCCAGCTACGATTCCGAGCGACAATTCCGCGGCAGCCTGTCATGCCTGCATAATTGCAGTTAGTTTCTTGTCGCGCGCTTAAGTTACGGAGCGAAGAACATCGTGGGCCAATCACTCGCATCGGCAAGAAGTCCGCAGAAGTCGAGTCGAGACCGATATGCGATCGCTGCAAGCGTAACGTCAAGCAGATTAGCGCAGAACTCATGCGCTCGACGTGTCGTGACTAAGCTGACAAGAATGCTTGAAGTGGACGCTCAGTATTGCATTGAGCGAATTGAGCGCTTGCACAGGCGACACCGATTGCTCCATCTTGAAAACTGGGCGTCAGAATTGGCGTCCGCTGCCTAAGCGTGATGCTTCAAGTTGATCGCCTCTAATAGCTCGGTAAAGCCCCTCACACCCTCTCCACAAAACTATCCACCACGCGCTTTTCGCCCGCCTTGTCGAAGCGGATGGTGAGCTTGTTGCCGTCCACGGCGGTCACGTTGCCGTTGCCGAATTTCTGGTGAAACACGCGCTCGCCGACGGCGAAGGATGACGTGGTGCCGGTGGATTTGGCGACCAGTTCGCCTTCGATGGTCAGCGGCGAGCGCGCTTGCTTTCGACCCGCCATCCCGGCCGCGCTTTGCGCGGCCGACCTCTCCCCCTCAGGGGGAGGTGACGAGGCGTCCGCCTCGCCGTCGTCGTCCGCGTCCTCGTCAAACACGCCATCCGGCACATAGCGCGGCTGGCCGTCCTCGCGAGAAACCGCCCGCGCCCTTTGCGCGCCTGCGCGCGCTGCCAGCCCGGCGTGGTGTAGTTGGAGCCGAAGGAGCCCATCTCGTCGAAGCGCGAGGGGCCATAGCCCGACATGCCGAAGCCGCCGGCGCCGCCCGCCGCCTCCGTCACCTCGACATGCGCCTCCGGCAGCTCGTCGAGAAAGCGCGACGGCATGGTCGAGGTCCACAGGCCGTGGATGCGCCGGTTGGTGGCGAAATAGATCTTGGCGCGCTTGCGCGCGCGCGTGAGCCCGACATGCGCCAGGCGGCGCTCCTCCTCCAGCCCGGCGCGGCCGCTCTCGTCGAGCGAGCGTTGATGCGGGAACAGGCCTTCCTCCCAGCCGGGCAGGATCACGGTGTCGAATTCCAGCCCCTTGGCCGAATGCAGCGTCATGATGTTGACGGCCTGCTCGCCTGCGCCGGTCTCGCGCTCCATCACCAGCGAGATGTGCTCGAGGAAGCCGGCCAGGTTCTCGAATTCCTCCATCGAGCGCACCAGCTCCTTCAGGTTCTCCAGGCGGCCGGCGGCGTCGGCGCTCTTGTCGGCCTGCCACATCGCCGGTGTAGCCGCGATCTCATCGAGCACGATTTCGGCCAGCTCCGTGTGCGGATCTTGTCGCGCATGTCGCGCCAGCGCTCGAAGCTCGCCATCAGGTCGCGCAGCGACGCTGCGCGGCTTTGGCTTCATCTCGTCGGTCGAGGAAAGCAGGGCGGCCGCTTCGGTCAGCGGAATGCGCTTCTTGCGCGCGAAGTCGTGCAGCATCTGCAGCGCGGCGTCGCCGAGGCCGCGCTTGGGCACGTTGACGATGCGCTCGAAGGCGAGATCGTCGGCCGGCTGCGCGATCACGCGCAAGTAGGCCAGCGCGTCGCGGATTTCGGCGCGCTCGTAGAAGCGCGGCCCGCCGATGACGCGATAGGGCAGGCCGAGCTGGATGAAGCGGTCTTCGAATTCGCGCATCTGGAACGAGGCGCGCACCAGAATGGCGATCTCGTCGAGCGGATGGTCGAGGCCTTGCTCGCGCGCCTCGCGCTGCAGTGCCTCGATCTTCTCGCCGATGTCGCGCGCTTCTTCCTCCGAGTCCCAGGCGCCGGTGACGGTGCACCTTCTCGCCCAGCACGTCCTCGGTGCGCAGCGTCTTGCCGAGCCGGCCTTCGTTGTGGGCGATCAGATGCGAGGCCGCGGCGAGGATGTGGCCGGTGCTGCGGTAATTTCGCTCCAGCCGGATGACCTTGGCGCCCGGAAAATCATGGTCGAAGCGCAGAATGTTATCGACCTCCGCGCCGCGCCAGCCATAGATCGACTGGTCGTCATCGCCGACGCAGCAGATGTTTTTCGGGTGCGCGTGGCTGCTGCCTCGGCCTCATCCTTCGAGACGCTCGGGCTTTGCCGGCTCGCTCCTCAGGATGAGGGACGGGGACTTCGCCAGCGGCACCACCTATCGCCCTCACCCTGAGGAGCATCGCGAAGCGATGCGTCTCGAAGGGTGAGGCCCGTGCTCGGCGACACTCGTCGTCTGCGACAACAACTTCAGCCACAAATACTGCGCCACGTTGGTGTCCTGATACTCGTCCACCAGAATGTATTTGAACCGCTGCCTGATAATGTCCGCAGCACGTCCGGATGCTGCCGGAACAGGCGGATGCACTCCAGCAGCAGGTCGCCGAAGTCGGCGGCGTTGAGCGTCTTCAGCCGCTCCTGATAGGCGACGTAGAGCTTCTTGCCCTTGCCGTTGGCGAAGCTGGCCGCTTCGCCGGCGGGAACCTGCTCGGGCGTGAGCCCGCGGTTTTTCCAGCCGTCGAGGATCATGGCGAACACGCGCGCCGGCCAGCGTTTATCGTCGAGATTCTCCGCCTCGAACAGCTGCTTGATCAGCGCGGATCTGGTCGTCGACATCGAGGATGGTGAAGTTGCTCTTCAGGCCGACCAGCTCGGCGTGGCGGCGCAGGATCTTCACCCCGATCGAGTGGAAGGTGCCGAGCCACGGCATGCCCTCGACGATTTGCCCGACCATCTGGCCGACGCGGAGCTTCATCTCGCGCGCCGCCTTGTTGGTGAAGGTGACCGCCAGGATATCGCCGGGCCGGGCGCGGCCGAGGTTGAGGATGTGCGCGATGCGCGTGGTCAGCACGCGCGTCTTGCCGGTTCCGGCGCCGGCCAGCACCAGCACCGGGCCCGTCCAGCGTCTCCACCGCCTCGCGCTGCTCCGGGTTGAGGTCGGCCAGATAGGGCGTCGGCCGCGCGCCCAGGGCGCGCGCGGCGATGCCGCCGGGAACAGGTTGCGGGACGCGATGGAACGGGATGTCGCTTGGGTTCGGCCATTTGATTCGTTCTTCTAGGCCAAAGATGGCATCCGTGCGCCGCAAATTCGAGGGGCGCGGCCGCGGCCTTGTCCGCCTGTTCCGCGCCGCCTTTAGCGTGCGAATTTCGCGCCTTTTCAGCAACAATTCAGGGGGAATCCCGTGCGACTCAAGGACAAGGTGGCGCATCGTCACCGGCGGCGGCCGCGGCATCGGCCGCGATATCGCGCTGGCCTATGCCCGCGAGGGCGCCCATGTCGTCATCAACGACGTCGATCCGGCCACCGCCGAGGCGACCGCGAAGGATGCCGCAGCGCTCGGCAGCAAGAGCCTCGCCGTCGTCGCCGACGTCGCCAAGTCGGCCGACATCGCGCGCCTGGTCGAGACGATCGATCAAGGCAAGTACGGACGTATCGACATCGTGGTGAACAACGCGATGAAGATCGTGCCGGGCAAACTCGAGGAGCTGCCGGAAGCCGCCTGGGACACCACCATGAACATCGGCCTGAAGGGCGCGTTCCTGATGAGCCAGGCCTGCGCGAAACACATGATCGCGCAGAAGTCCGGCGTCATCGTGAATATTGCCTCGATCGCGGGCCTCTTCCCCTACAACTGGGCCGGCGCCTATTGCGTGGTGAAAGCCGGGCTGATCATGCTGACGAAATTGCAGGCGATGGAGTGGGCGCCCTACGGCATCCGCGCCAACGCCATCACGCCCGGCTACATCCGCACGCCCGGCACCGAGGCGATGTATGCCGATCCGGACATCTACGAGGGCCGGCGCAAGGGCGTGCCCATGGGCCGCGTCGGCTCGGGCGAAGACATTGCCGGGCCGGCGGTGTTCCTCGCCTGCGAGGAGTCGCGCTACACGACCGGCAGCGTGCTCGGCGCCGACGGCGGGCAGGCGGTCGGCTATTTCCTCACCGTGCCGGGGCGAAGGTTTTCCGGCGGGCGGATCGACTAGATAGCGAGTCCGCCCGCCGGCCCAGGTTGCGCAAAAAAATGTCCGCTTTGGATTCGGATGCGGTCGGTGTAGTCCGCAATACACGCGGGCTGGGCCCGCTCCCGTCAGGTTGACGATGCCAAGCTCACTCTTGGCTCGTCCGGAAGGAATAGGTCACAGGCCTGAGTTTGCTGCTTCTGCCCGC
The DNA here is from genome assembly GCA_963742375.1 of uncultured Alphaproteobacteria bacterium. Taxonomy (GTDB): domain Bacteria; phylum Pseudomonadota; class Alphaproteobacteria; order Rhizobiales; family Xanthobacteraceae; genus Pseudolabrys. The sequence continues at coordinate 433,456 of CAVULP010000002.1, read as the reverse complement.
GACCCGGTCTCATCATCTAGGCCTTTTTTTGCCAAAGCACGCAATATCCTTGCGGACTTACTTTGCCGTCCACTTTCTCGCATTCATCCGGCGCCACAAATAGCTTGCAGTTGCTGCATTCACGATCGCCGTTCGGCGTTGGTCGGTATCCAACCGATTTTTGTGGCAACTTGGCCGCCTTTGCAGAATCTATGTTGGTGACGAGAATTGTCGCGACACCCGTGGCACACACCGCTCCCTGCAGCAGCACCGAACGTCGAGATACTTTGGCCATTGAGCCTTTCGGTTGGTCAGCCATCGTCGGAGTCTCCTTTTTAACGAAAACGCGCCCCCGCGTCGGATTTGCCGTCTAGTGCTCCATAAAACTGAGATACGACGCCAGCGCCGCAATTTGATCAGCAGACAATTTGCTTGCGACATGAGGCATCGGATGCCTTGCAGAGGTATCGTATCCTTCCTGCCACTGCTCAAGTCTGCTTTGCAAATACGAGTACGACAGCCCGCCCAAGCGGGGAATTTCCCGAACGCCCTGAGCACTCGGGCCATGACAAGCAATGCAGGCTACAATATTGGAATCCGGCATTCCCTCTTGATAAATCGTTCTTCCCGTCGCTACGAGCGCCTCATTTCCGTCGTTGGCGGCCCTTGCGGGTAGCGTCGAAAAATAAAATGCCAAATCATGCGCCGTTTGACGATTGAGGTTCGCCGCGGCGCTCCACATGTACATTTTTGAAAATGGATTGTCTCGCTTGTGGTAGCCAAAACTCTTGAGCTGATTCTCAATGTATTGGGATTGCTGTCCGGCCAATTGTGGCGCGGGCGCGTAGCCTTGCGCCGACGCGCCATGGCACCACGTGCAATTCCGGACAGCAAGGCTCTCTGCGTGACTCGCCAACGAAGGTACGGCAAAGGAAATAATAATTGCCAGGACCGCTATTATTGCCTTGGTGAGCTTCATGATCCGAATTCCACGCTTTCTGCCTTTCGTCAGCGGTGCCGCCCCACAGAAGGAGTTACTTCAGAGAACTGAGATATTCCGCCACGGCTTCGACTTGCTGCCTGTTCAAGCTGTGCGCAACCGGCCCCATGATGGCCGACGTGTCTGGCTTTCCGGGAATTTGGCCCCGCTCATTGCTCCAGTTCGTCAGCTCCTTGATGATGTAGGGATAGAGTTGACCGGCCAAGCGCGGAATTTGCTCGTGACCGCTTGCGTCCGGGCCATGACAGGCGGCGCAAGCCGCGATATCCATATCGGGCACGCCATTCTGAAAGATTTGTCTTCCCGCGGCCACGTGGCGCTGAGGAGCGCCGCCGATGGGCCTGGGATGGAGACTGCTGAATTTCGCGGTGAGAGCCGTTATCATCGCCGGCTTCAGGACATGCGCCACGTTGGACATGATGGGATTCGGGCGCCTGCGCTCGACAAAGGCCCGTAACTGATTCTCCAAGTATACGGGCTGTTGTCCCGCCAATCGCGGTATTGGATAAAATCCACGATACCCTTGCGCCGACAGCCCGTGGCAGTCTTTGCAGTAGCTTATCTTGGCTTCAACGGCGGCTTTGGAAACAGCGGCGCTGTCTCTGGCCGCTGCGGGGCACGTCACCGAGAAAGCAATCGCCAGGAGCGCCAATGGCAATGCAAATTGCAAGCTGATGACTTTCATAATCCGGCAGCTCCGATATTCCGTGACGCTGGCTGCAGTTCCTGACTGCAGTCTTTTCCAGAGAACCCCTTGGTTGACCTGATGATCGTCATGATTTGACCAAATGAAAGAACTTACTCCAGATCACTGATATAGGCCGCGACCGCTTTGATTTGTGGCTCGGTCAATCCGTGCGCAATCGGCGCCATGATGTTCGAGTTTTCCTCCGTCCGCTCCTTGCTCCAGTTCGTTAATTGGCTGACGACGTAAGGATAAAGCTGACCTGCAATGCGGGGAATTTGCCCGTTGCCTTTAGCGTCTGCACCGTGGCAGGACCCGCATGCAGGAACATTGGTGCCGGGAATTCCCTCGTCAAAGATTTTCTTTCCGGTGGCTACGAGTTCCTTTGGAGCGCCCCCAAGGGGTTTGGGATTGAGGTCGTGAAAATTCGTGGCAAGGGCGTTTATCATCGCCGGGCTCAGGACATGGCCCACGTTGAACATGACATTTGTTGGCTGTCGGTGATGCCGTATTCACGCGCTTGTGCTCGACAAAGCCCTTTAACTCGTTCTCGATGTACTCGACTTGTTGTCCGGCGAGCCGCGGTATGGGGTAATAGCCGATGAAGCCGCGCGCCTCCGCGCCGTGGCAGACTTCGCAATAGTTCAATTTGGCGCGCAAGGCTTGCGGCGAAACGGCGGCCGTGTTGTCGGCGCCATACGCTTGGCCCATCGCGGACAACGCGATGACAAGGATTGCTCCCGGCACGGCCAACCGTAAGCCGACGCGGTCGAACGTCCGGCAGCCGCAGGCTTCATTGCGTGTTAGAGCCATTGTCTCTTCACCTTGAAGCGCTCCCGCACTATCGCAACTCTCGATGCACGACCTCTACTGGTCGCGTTGAAACGCCTCCGGCTACATCGCAACCCAGACGTAAGCGAACAGCGTGTTGTTGTCGTGGGCGTTCAACGTGGTGCCGTCGACCTTGTTGTAATAGGTGTATTGCACCCCGAGACGCATGTTGGCCCACGGCCAAATCGGCGAAGTGCTGCCGATGAACGGAATGTAGGCGATCTCGGCAACGTAGCCGTTGCTGTCCGGCTTGCAGGTTGTATCCGGAGCCTGGCAGCTGGCCAGGCCGGCGTACAAAAACGCATCCGAGCTTCCCCGCGTGTCGAAATACTGCCCGCTGAGAACGATTTGATTGTCATTGCCATAGGCCAGCGACGCATACGCTCTCAGCGTATTCAACGTGTTGGTTGGATTGGTGGATCCAGGGCCGGCGGGGTTGTTGAAGGTGGCATCGAGTTTTTGAATTTCGTGGATATAGGTGCCCCGCAACGTGATCCAGTAATTGTCGCCCTGGTATTGGTACTGGGTATCGAAGGCGACATCGGTGTACTTGTCGGTTTGCTGCAATGTCTGAGGGAGCGGGACTTGAATGCCCAAAGCGTTGGTGGCGGCAGCGTTTGGATCCCATGGACGGACTTTTTCGAAAATGCCAAAAGCACCGAACTCAAGCCAATGTCTGCCCCAATGCGGTTCCACCGCGATCCGCCAATAGGGCGCCCAGCCCGCGAATGGTCCCGGCATACCGAACGGATCAAGTCCCAATTTGGGGAGTGTCTTGTAATCGAGCGTCCGGTAGGCAGTCAGTTCCAAATAGACCAGATTATCGATGAACGCGTAGCCGCCGACGCCCCCTACGTATCCCGAATAGGCGCCATCGATCTGCGTCGCGGTCGAGGGTCCAGGCGCCGCAACGTTCGACCCCATGTAAGGAAAGCTCCAAGCCGGCACCGTGTTCCAAGGGTCCTGCACGGTCGGATTGTTGTTGGCGGTGATGCCGTAGATGAGGCTCCAGGGCCCCAGCATGCCGGTGTTGGCGTAGCGCAGGTCCGTGTTGTCCCACGCCCATTCGCAGTTCCAGCAGGGATCGGTAGGAGGCACCGCGAGGGCCGTCGTCGGGTCTATCGCGGACCCGCCGGGTGGTGCGTTGCCATATGTGGTCTGCGAGAACAGGCCGATATGATCGGTGATGGCGCCGCCGTAGAAAAAGCTGAGTTGCACATTGTTGGCGTTGTCGTTCGCATGATAAGGCGACAGCATCGGCTGGTCTTTTTGCGTATGCGTGTAGCCGTAGACTTCCATCACCGAGATCGGCGGCACCCAGACATTGCTCATGTCCGACTGGCCGCTCAAAGTGGAGTCGTTTTTCCCATCGGTTTTCTTCGCGTAAGCGGCCAACGCATTCCTTGGGTCGAATTGCGATGGAAAAAGCGTCGTGCGGAACTTGCCGCCGCCCGTCGTATATCCGTTCAGCTTGAAAAGGCGCCCGTACGGCGTAAGTCCTGGGTAATCGGTATGGCAGGTGCCGCAGGGCTGGCCCGTCTGGCGCGCGAAACTCGGTAGTGCTTGCGCGGGTTGGCTCAGGCCGATGGCTGAGCCTGCTATCGTCGCCGCAGTTAGCATCACACCAAAAAACGTCGGCACTGCGCCGCATTTTTGGGATATTAAACGATTAAACCTCGACGAAAGATAATACTCACTATCCGCCCGAAACATAACGCCCCTCAACTCCTCAGGACGCCCCTTTCAATTGAAGCAAGCCAGCGCGTTAATATCAATATTGATAGTCTACGCGTATCCACTTTTTCTTTTTTACGGAGCAAAGCAAGAATTGATTTAGATCAAGGACATAAGCAGAAATCGTCATGCGGTCTCGGCATGTCCGCTTTTCCGCCCAAAGCATATAATCTGTACAAAGCATATAATATGTCTCTATTGTTGCCGCGCCTCAGCCCTTCCCCGGCATCTTGATGCTTCGCCCGGCGCCCTCCGGCCACGGCAAGTGCGCGTGCGCGGCCTGCATCGCCGCCAGCAAGCGCATGACGGTTTGCGGAAATGGCGCGACTTTCTTCGCCGTCATGTCGACGTGCAAGGTCATGGTTTCGGACGTAGCCGAGACCCAGCCTTCGTCGGCGTGCAGCAACTGCTCGAAGAAGTGGATGCGCTTGGTGTCGTAGCCGAGGAGCTGCACCGTCACGCGCACCGGATCGGTTTGGCGCAATTCCCGCAGGTAGCGCACATGTGCTTCGGCGACCATGGTCGAGTGCTTGTAGCGGTCGAGATAGGCCGGCCCAAGGCCGATGAGTTCGTAGACTTCATCGACCGCGCGGTCGAACAGCACATTATAATAGGCGACGTTGAGATGGCCGTTGTAATCGATCCAGGCCGGCTCAACCCGCATCAGCGCGGAGACGAAGGGCGCGTCCATCGACGTCACGCCGAAATCGGATAGACCGCTTTCTCGCCGCTGAGCACGCGCGCCACGTCGGAGGCGCATTTGCTCTGCAATTCCTCCAGCGCCTCGATCGAATAGAAGGCGGTGTGCGGCGTGACGATAACATTGTCGCGGCCGAGCAGGGGAGAGTCCTTGGCCAGCGGCTCGACCGCGACCACGTCGAGCCCGGCGCCGCCCAATTGTCCGCTGTCGAGCGCGGCGATCAATGCCGCCTCGTCGATCAGCGGCCCGCGCGCGGTATTCACGATAAAGGCGCCTTTCTTCATCTTGCCGAAGGCTTCGGCGTTCATCAGGCCGCGCGTCTGCGGCGTCAGCGGTGCGTGCACCGAGATGTAGTCGGAACGCTTGAGCAGCGTGTCGAAATCGACGCTTTCGACGCCTGCCGACTTGAACAGCTCCGGCTTGGCGTAAGGATCGAAGGCGATCACCTTGATGCCGAAGGCTTGCGCCTTGGGCGCGATCAGCCGCGGAATATTGCCGAAGCCCAGCAGCCCCAGCACCGTGCCCTCGATGCGCCGGATCGGCACCACCGCCGGCATTTCCCAGCGGCCGCTCTGCACCAGTTTGTTGGAGAACGGGATCTTGCGGATCAGCGCCAGCAGCAGCGCCATGGCATGGTCCGACACCTCGCGGATGCAGTAGTCGGGGACGTAATTGACGGCGATGCCTTTCTCCTTGGCCGCCGGCAGATCGATATTGTCGACGCCCAGACCGAAACGGCCGATCGCCTTGCAGCGGGTGAGCTGCATGATCAATTCGCGCGTCAGCTTGGCATAGGTCACCAAAATGGCGTCGGCGTCGCGCGCGACCGCCAGGATGTCGTCGGCGCTGGTGCTTTTCGCCATGCGCAAGGTCGGATTGAGCCGCGCCAGCGCGGCCTTGGCCGGGTCGAGGGTCGGAAAAATGTTCTCGGTGACTGCGATGACAGGACCGGCCATGGCGAACTCCACGATTTAAGCAAGACGGGACGCCGGGAACCTACGCCAGCCGATTTTGATCGTCCACCGGCAGCGGCGCTGATCTGCTTGGCGTAATCTATTCCAGCCCGGCCTTGCGGAAGCCTTCCAGATAGTGCTCGCGCTCGGCCTCATGCCGGATCGGCATGTTGGCCGCGATCCATGCGAGTGAAACGTTCGGTTGTGCGCGGCGCAATTCCTGCAACGCGCTTTTGGCCAGCTCCATCTGACCGGCCATGCCGGCCGCGGCGGTGAGCACGCGATGGGCACCGACGAAGTCGTTGCGCTGACGAAGTGCCTCGCGTGCAAGTTTGATAGCCTCCTGGTAATTGCGGCCGACAAATTGTGTATAGGCTGCGATGCCGTAATAGACCGCCGTATAAGGGTCGCGGGGGCTCAGCCTGATGGCGCGGCGTACCGCTTCATCGGCCTCTTGCCAGCGGCCGTTGTAGGCCAGTGCCAGCCCGTAATAAGCCTGAGCTAGTGCGAAGTTCGGGTTGAGCCGCAAGGCAAGCTCATATTCGGCGAGCGCGTCGTCGAACCGGCGTGCCAACATGTAAACATGGCCGAGCGCAAGGTGCGCCCATGGGTCTTCGCTATCTGCTTGTACAGCAGCGAGCGCGGCGCGTTCCGCGATCGGCGCCGCAACAATCATATCAGCCCAGCCCATGTGCGCGCTGAACATGTAGCTATTAGCAAGTACGCCCAGGGCCTGGCCGTAATTAGGGTCGATACTGATCGCCTTTTCGAGCAGGGCCTGCGCGACGACGTTGTCCTGCCGAGTCACGCGCCAAAAATGCGACAGCGCGCGCATCACCAGATCCCAGGCGTCGAGGCTACCGGGCGGCTTGCGCTGAGCACGGAAATTCTCCGCCGCGTAGAGCTGCGGCTCGATCGCCGCCACGATCGCCTCGGTGATCTCGTCCTGCACGGCAAACACGTCGGCGAGACTGCGGTCGTAGCGCTCTGCCCAGACATGGCTGCCGGTGGCGACGTCGTTGAGCTGGGCGGTGATGCGCACCCGATCGCCGGATTTGCGCACGCTGCCTTCCACCACGTAGCCGACGCCAAGATCGGCGCCGATCTCCTTCATGTGAGCCGGCTTGCCCTTGTAGATGAAGGATGAGTTGCGCGCGATCACCAAGAACCAGCGCAGCTTCGACAGCGCGGTGATGATGTCCTCACTGATGCCGTCGGAGAAATAGTCCTGCTCGGGATCGCCGCTCATGTTGATGAAGGGCAGCACGGCGATCGACGGCCGATCGGCAATGAGCGGCAGCGGGCGGTCGATGCTCTGAGCGGGCAGAACGTTAGGTTCGCTATGCGCGGCGCGGGTTTCGTTGCGCAGCTCGCCGACGAACCGAAACCCTTTGCGGGCGATCGTCCGAATCAGGCGCTGCTGCTTACCGCTATCGGCGAACGCTTTGCGTGCAGCATTGATGCGGCTGTCCAGGGTTGAATCCGAAACGACGCGGCCGCTCCACACGGAGGCGATGAGGTCGTCTTTGCTGACCACGCGGTCGCGGTTTTCGATCAGAAAGACCAACAGATCGAACACTTGCGGCTCGAGCGCAATCAGTTCGGCCCCGCGCTTGAGTTCGCGTGTCCCTGGGTCGAGCGCGTAAGCCTCGAAGCGATATAGCAAATTTATCTCCGCTCGCCGCGACAGGGCGCCTCTCTGGACGAATAATCAAGACGTTCTCACGGGTAAATCAAGCGCCAGTCAAAGCTTTTCCCTCGGCCTCCGCTCATTCTGTCCCCATGGCGCAGCCGGCGGCTTGCGTCCGGCCTCAAGACAAGGATACGACCATGGGACGTCTATTGGGTTTCCTGTACGGAGTTGTTGTCTATTTCCTGTTCTTCGCGACCTTCCTCTATGCCATCGGCTTCGTCGCCGGTGTCGTTGTGCCGAAAACGATCAACGACGGCACGCCGACGCCGCTCGTCGCCGCGCTGGTGATCGACCTGCTGCTGATGTCGGTGTTCGCCATCCAGCACAGCGTCATGGCGCGCGCCGGTTTCAAGCGCTGGTGGACCAGGATCGTTTCGCCCGCGGTCGAGCGCAGCACCTTTGTGCTGGCCGCAACGCTCGCGCTCGTCTCTGCTGCTTTGGCAGTGGCGGCCGATCCCGGCCGGTGATCTGGCAGGTCAACAATCTCGACCGCCGCCATGGCGCTGATGGCGCTGGAAGCGCTCGGCTGGAGCATCGTGCTTGCTCTCCACGTTCCTGATCAATCATTTCGAGCTGTTCGGCCTGCACCAAGTCGCCAACAACCTCACCGGCAAGCCGATGCCGGCAGCCGCGTTTCCGGACACCGTTGTTCTACAAGCTGGTGCGCCATCCGATCTATCTCGGGTTCATCATCGCCTTCTGGGCGACGCCGTCTGATGACCGCCGGACATTTGCTGTTCGCGGCCGTGACGACAGCCTACATCTTCGTTGGCATTGCGCTCGAAGAGCGCGACCTCGTCGTCGGTCTTTGGTGACGACTATCGGCGCTATCGCCAGCGGGTGGCGATGATCGTGCCGTTCATGGGCAAGGGCTCGGGCAAGTCGCGGCAAGGGCCGCCGGTCGAAGCCCGTCGGTGAATCGAGGGCGCTTTGCAAGGCGCCACCGTCACCTTTCACCCCTGGCTGATCCTCTGCTAACGTCCGGCTCATCCCATCGGACCCAGCAGAGGACGCCCCGCATGGCCTTGGCTGAAGCCGCCGCCGACCAAAAACGCCGCAACCCGGCCGCCATCCAGCAGGCGATCGCGGACCTCGCCGCAGCCTTCGGCAACCGGCTGGTCACCGCGTTCGCCGTGCGCGAGCAGCACGGCAACACGCTCACCTGGGTGCCGAACCAGCCGCCCGACGCGGTGGTGTTTCCGCAAACGACCGAGGACGTGCAGCGCATCGTGCGCATCTGCGCCGCGCGCGGCGTTCCGGTCATCGCCTTCGGAACCGGCACCTCGCTGGAAGGCCACATCAACGCGCCATTCGGCGGCGTATCGGTCGACTTCCGCGACATGAACAAGGTACTCGCCGTGCACTCCGAGGATCTCGATTGCGTGATCGAGCCGGGCGTCACCCGCAAGGCGCTCAACGAGCATCTGCGCGACAGCGGCCTATTCTTTCCGATCGATCCCGGCGCCGACGCCTCGCTCGGCGGCATGGCGGCGACGCGCGCCTCCGGAACCAATGCGGTGCGCTACGGCACCATGAAGGACAACGTGGTGGCGATGAAAGTGGTGATGGCGGACGGCGCGCTGATGACCACCTCGCGGCGCGCCAAGAAATCCGCTGCCGGCTACGACCTCACCCGGCTGATGGTCGGCTCCGAAGGCACGCTCGGCATCATCACCGAACTCACCCTCAAGCTCGCCGGCATCCCGGAAGCCATCGCCTCCGGCGTCTGTCCGTTCCCCTCGGTCGATGCCGCCTGCAAGGCCACCATCCTGACCATCCAGTCGGGCATCCCGATCGCGCGCATCGAATTGCTCGACGCGTTGCAGATCAAGGCGGTCAACGCCTATTCCAAGCTCACGCTGCCCGAAATGCCGACGCTGTTCGTCGAGTTCCACGGTACCGATGCAAGTGTCGCCGAGCAGTCGCAGCGCTTCGGTGAGATCGTCGGCGATCTCGGCGGCGGACCGTTCGAATGGGCGACCAAGGCGGAAGACCGCAGCCGGCTCTGGCAGGCGCGCCACGACGGCTATCATGCCGCGCGCCGCTTGCGCCCGGGCGCCGCAGGCCTTCGCCACCGACGTCTGCGTGCCGATCTCGCGGCTGGCCGAATGCGTCACCGCGGCCCAGCGCGAAATCGCCGAGCTCAAGCTGGTGGCGCCCATCCTCGGCCATGTCGGCGACGGCAATTTCCACTTGAGCCTGCTGGTCGACATGTCCGACGCCGACGAGGTCGGCCGCGCCAAGCTGCTGATGGAGCGGCTGGCGGAACTGGCGATTGCCATGGATGGAACCTGCACCGGTGAGCACGGCGTGGGGCAGGGCAAGATGAAATATCTGCTGGCCGAGCATGGGCCGGCCGCGCTCGCCGCCATGGCCGCGATCAAGCGCGCGCTCGACCCGCAAAACATCATGAATCCGGGCAAGATCGTCGCCCTCGGCTGAGGCGTCCGGGGCGGCCCACCGACATAGATTTGCCGACAAGAGCGGCCAAAAATCGCCTACATTTAAAACCTTGAGCGCGCGCGGGCGCACCCATGACGCCTGTCGGCGCTGGAGTTGGCGTTGCAGACAACTTTGCTTGGACTGGCGATCGCGATCATTCTGGCGCTGGTAGCGGCGCTGGTCGGTCCGTTGCTGGTCGATTGGGGCGGCTATCGCGCGCTGTTCGAGGCGGAGGCGACGCGGCTCGTCGGCCTCGACGTGCGCGTCACCGGCGCGATCGACGCGCGCCTGCTGCCGTCGCCGCAGCTCACGCTGCACGACATCGAGATCGGCCGCGCCGGCGACGAAAAGATCCGCGCCCGCTCGCTCGGCTTCGAATTCGCGCTTGGCCCGCTGATGCGCGGCGACTGGCGGGCGTCCGAAATGCATTTGGCCGGGCCGCAATTAAAGATCGGTCTCGACGCCGCGGGACATCTGCAAGTGCCCAATTTGGCGATCGGCTTTGACCCCGATGCGCTCACCATCGACCGCCTCAGCATCGAGGACGGCAGACTGACGCTCAGCGACGCCGCCAATGAGAGCAGCGTCACGCTCGATCATCTCTGGTTCAACGGCGAGGCGCGCTCGCTGCTCGGCCCGCTCAAGGGCGAGGGCGCGGCAAGCGTCGGCGGCGAACTCTATCCGTTTCGGCTCGCCGCCGGCCGCTACGGCGACGACGGCAAGCTCAAGCTTCGTGTCAATGTCGATCCGGTCAGTCATCCGCTCAGCGCCGAGGCGGACGGCGCGCTCTCGTTCGCCGCCGGTGCGCCGCGTTTCGAGGGAAGCTTGAGCCTGACGCGGCCGGTCGGCATCGCCGCGCGCGGCGCCGACACGTTGAGCCAGCCCTGGCGCCTGAGCGGCAAGATCAAGGCGACGGCGGCGTCGGCGCTGATGCAGAAGTTCGAATTCCAATACGGCTCGCCGGACAAGGGCTTCAAGCTGACCGGCGTGGCGGATTTCAAGTTCGGCAAGCATCCGCGCTTCGACGGCGTGCTGTCGGGCGGCCAGATCGATCTCGATCGCGCGCTGGCCGGGGGCGACGGCAGCCGGCTGCCGCCGGCCGCCGCCATTCGCAAGCTCGCGCAATTGGCCGCCGGCGCCTTCCGCCCCAAAATCCCGATCCAGATCGGCATCGGCATCGACCAGGCCACGCTCGGCGGCGACGCGGTGCAGAATCTGCGCGGCGACATCAGCACCGACGCCAAGGGATGGAATCTCGACCGCTTCGAATTTCGCGCGCCCGGCTTCACGCAGGTGCGCCTGAGCGGCCATCTCGCGGTCGACGACGAGCGCGTCGCCTTCGCCGGTCCGGCCGAGCTCAAGACCAACGATGCGAAAGCATTGACCGCGTGGCTGGAGGGCCATCCGGCCGCGGGGCAGGGCGACCTGCGGCCAATGAGCCTGCGCGGCGAGCTCACGCTTGGCAGCGACAAGATCGCGGTCGAGCGCCTGACCGCCGAATTCGACCGCAAAGCGATTACCGGCAACTTCGCCTATGTCTTCGCCGCCGGCAGCCACCCGGCGCGGCTCGATGCCGCGCTCAAGGCGCCCGAGCTCGATATCGACGCCGCGCTTGGCTTCGGCAACGCGCTGCTCGCCGGCTCCGATATCGCACGCCCGCACGATATGACGATCGCCGCCGATATCGGCCATGCCACCGTCGCCGGCCTTGATGCGCGCGACTTGAGCGCGCGGCTGAAAGTGGACGCCGGCGGATTGCAGATCGACCGGCTCTCGGTCGCCGATCTTGGCGGCGCCGCCTTTTCGGCGAGCGGCCGCATCGCCACCGCGCCGTCGCCGCAGGGCAGCATGCACGTCGATCTCGATGCGCCGGACATGACGCCGGTGGTAGCGCTGCTGTCGCGCTTTGCGCCGAAAGTGGCGCTGGTGCTTCGCGCCGGCGCGCCGGTCATGGCGCCGGCCAAGTTGCACGCCGAATTGACGATGCAAGGCGCTTCGCCGCCGGCCCGCGCCAAGCTCGCTGTCGAGGGCAACCTCGGCAAAGTGCGGCTCGCGCTCACCGGCGAGACCAGCGGCGATCTGATTGCGCTCAAGGCCGGCGACGTGCAGCTTGCCGGCAAGCTCAGCGCCGACGACGGCAAGCTGCTGGTGGCCATGCTCGGACTCGATCGCATCGTGGCCGCGGATTCCGGCCCGGGCGCGCTGACCTTCGATGCCAGCGGCCCGATGCGCGGCGCGCTGCGCGTCAGTGCGGCGCTGAAGGCCGGCGGTCTGCAGGCAAACGCGACCGGCAGCGCGAGCCTGTTCGCCGACAATCCGTCCGCCACCCTGCGCGCGGCGGTCGTGCACGCCGACATCGCGCCTTTGCGCGGCGCCGGCGCCGGTCAGGCCGCGCTGCCAATCACCTTCGCGGGCCGCATCGCGCTCGCCGGCAAGGATCTTGCGCTGGACGACATCGAGGCCACCGTCGCCGGCACCGCCTTGCGCGGAAAGCTCGGGCTGACGCTCGCAACGCCGCATCGCCTGCGAGGCGAGATCGACGCAGACCGTGTCGATGGCGCTGGCGTAATCGCGGCGGCCATCGGCATGCCGGCGCCGGCCGAGAGCAAAAGCGCTGTGTGGCACTGGTCGGACGAGCCCTTTACGGCTGGCATATTCGGCGACTATGCCGGCCGCATCGCATTCAAGACGCGCAGCTTGGACGTGCTGCCGCAGCTCGCCGCGCGCGAATTCGGCGCGACCTTGAACTTTGGCCGGCAAGAAATTTCGCTCGACGGCATGACCGGCGATGTTGCCGGCGGACGTCTGACCGGCAGCCTGTCGTTTCATGCCGCCGAGGACGGCCTGCACGCGCGCGGCAAGTTCGCGCTCGCCGGCGCCGACGTGAGTGCGCTGCTTGCCTGCGGGTGCGCGGCCGCCGGTGACCGGGACGCTCGCGCTGTCGGGCGAGGCGGAAGGCGCAGGGCTAAGCCCGGTCGCGCTGATCGGCTCGCTGCACGGTTCGGGACATTTCACGCTCAGCGACGCGCAATTCGCCGGGCTCGATCCGCGCGCCTTCGATGCCGTCACCCATGCCGTCGATCAGGGGCTGGCGATCGATGCGGCGCGCATCTCCGACGTGGTGAGCAAGGCGCTGCAGAGCGGGCGTCTCGCGGTCAAACGCGCGCAAGGCGATCTGGCCGTCAGCGCCGGGCAAGTGCGGCTCGCCAAGTTCAGCGCCGACAGCAACGAGGCGCAATTGTCGGTCGCCGGCAATCTCGATCTCACCGGCGGCACGATCGATGGACGGCTGGTGCTGTCGGGAGCGGGCGAGCGGGCCGGCTCGCGGCCCGACATTTTCATGGCGCTGAAGGGCCCGCTGACGGCGCCGGAGCGCACGCTCGACGTCTCGGCGCTGACCGGCTGGCTCACTCTGCGGGCGATCGAAAACCAGACGAAGCAATTGCGCGCAATCGAACAGGCGCCGCCGCCGCAGGCGCCGTTGCCTCGGCCGAAAAGTGAGATGGCGCCTGGTAAACCCGCGCCCGCGCCGATCAGCCGCCAGCGAACGGCCGCGCCGAAGAACGAAGCGCCAGCCGCGCCGCTAAACCTTGCTCCCAAGCGCGCGCCCGCCTTGCCGCCGCCGGTTGTGATTGCGCCTTTGCCGGCGCCGGGCGGCGCAGCGCAACCGGAAGCCTCAGCGGCCGGCCCGCAGCGCTGAAGCGGCCGCGCCCACGCTGCCCGGCGTCGCGCGCGGATGGGCCCCGCCGGCGCGCGTGCGGTAATGGTCGAGAACGAACAGGCGGATTGCGGACGACAGATTGCCTTGGTAGCGGCCGGTATCGATAGTGGCCACCAAGTCGGAAAGCGTCACGTCCCGTTCGTCGGCGATCTCTTTCAATCCTTGCCAGAATGCGTCTTCCAGGCTGACGCTCGTCTTGTGACCGGCAATCACGATCGAGTGTTTAACAACCGGCGAATTCATCGGCCGTCTCCTTTGTCGATCCGATGCCGATCGAGAGTCTGCTTGGCCTTTTCCCGTTGCGCGGCTTGCAGCTTGCGCTGCGATTTGGGCTGACCGTGCGCCAGGCGGCTGTCCGCGGCGCGCTGTTCGTCCGCGCGCCGCTTGGCGCGCTTGCGGACGGTGCGTAGGTTGACGAACTCAGCCATGCCGAGCCTCGACGGCCGTCGGATACACGTTGCCTCCTCGCGGATCGCCGTCCACGCGCAGCCTCAAAAGGCGCGCTGTTGCCGCATTTGCATCGAACGACGATACGACCGCAATATTCTGCGGGAATCGGCGGCTTGGTTTCAATACACGGTTAGTTGATATGAATGATTAGTTGACGAATTAGTTCGATCATATTTGCGTTATGGGGACTGTAATTGTTGCCGTTATCAGCGGGGTTTGACCATTTTCTCCGGCCGCACCAGCCGGTCGAATTCGGGCCCTGAGACATAACCAAGCCGCATGGCTTCCTCGCGCAGCGTGGTGCCGTTGGCGTGCGCGGCTTTGGCCACTTGTGACGCCTTGTCGTAACCGATCTTGGGGGCGAGCGCGGTCACCAACATCAGCGAGCGCTGCATCAACTCAGCGATACGCGCCTCATTGGCCTTGATTCCAACGACACAATTGTCGGTGAACGATTGGGCGGCGTCGGCCAAGAGGCCGATCGATTGCATCATGCAATAGGCCAGCACCGGCTTGAACACGTTGAGTTCGAAATGGCCCTGGCTGCCGGCGACGGTAATGGTGGTGTGATTGCCGAACACCCGGGCGCAGACCATGGTGAGCGCCTCGCTCTGCGTCGGATTGGTCTTGCCCGGCATGATCGAAGAGCCGAGTTCGTTCGACGGCAGGATTAATTCGCCCAGACCCGAGCGCGGGCCGGAGCCGAGCAGGCGGATATCGTTGGCGATTTTGAACAGCGCGGCGGCGGCGGCGTTGATGGCGCCGTGCACGAAGACATAAGCGTCGTGGCGCGGCCATGTGCTCGAACTTGTTGGGCGCGCTGACGAACGGCATTTTGGTCAAGTTGGCGATGCGTTTGGCGAAGGCCTTGGCGAACCGCGGCTTGGAATTGAGCCCGGTGCCGACCGCGGTGCCGCCTTGCGCCAGCGGATAAAGCTCGCGCTGCGATAGCGCGAGCCGCGCCGCCGCGGATTTGACCTGCGCGGCATAGCCGGAAAATTCCTGACCCAAGGTGACCGGCGTCGCGTCCATCAGATGCGTGCGGCCGATCTTGATGATTTTGGCGAATTCCCTGGCCTTCTTGTCGAGCGCGGCCTGCAAAGCCTTCAGCGCCGGCAGCAGATGCGCCGAAATCGCCATCGCCGCCGCGATATGCATGGCGGTCGGGATCGAGTCGTTGGACGACTGGCTCATATTGACGTGATCGTTGGGATGCACCGGCTTTTTCGAGCCCAACACGCCGCCGAGCGCCAGATTGGCGGCATTTGCGATCACTTCGTTGACGTTCATGTTGGTCTGGGTGCCGGAACCGGTCTGCCAGACCAGCAGCGGGAAATGCGCATCCAGCCTGCCGGCGGCGATGTCCTGCGCTACCGCGACGATGGCGGCGGCGCGCCTGCGGTCGAGGCTGCCAAGATCGCGGTTGACCTCGGCCGCCGCCCGTTTGACCAGACCGAGCGCGTGCACGATCTCGATCGGCATGCGCTCCGAGCCGATGCGGAAATTGTGCAGCGAGCGCTGGGTCTGCGCGCCCCAGAGCTTGTCGGCGGGGATCGCGAGTTCCCCGAAGGCGTCGCTTTCGATGCGGGACTTGTTGCGGGTTTTGCCGCGTGATTTGGCGCGGGCTTTGCGCGCATTTGCCATCTACTTTTTGCGGAAACGGTCGAGGCGGACAACTTCGCCGCCGCCGGCGGGCTTGTCGGGCGCTGGCTCCGGCACCGCCGCCTTGCCTGCAGCGGCGATCGCCGGTTTCACGGCGGGGGCGGGGCGCGGCTTTTTGCCGGCGGCCTTGTCCTGCATCAGCGTCGGCGCCGGCTGGGCTTGCTCGCCCTCGATAACTTCCTCGAATTGCAGGCCGAACTGCACCGACGGGTCGAAGAAACCGTTGATCGCCTCGAACGGCACCGTGAGCTTTTCCGGAATGCCGCCGAACGACAGGGCGACCTCGAACTCGTCGTCGCCGACTTTCAAATCCCAGAACTGGTGCTGGAGGATGATGGTCATCTCCTCCGGATATTGCCCGAGCAGCCGCTCGGAAATGCGCACGCCATCGGCCTTGGTGTCGAAGGTGATGTAGAAATGGTGCTCGCCCGGCAGGCCCTTTTTGACGGCGTCGACGAGCACGCTGCGCACCACGCCGCGCAGCGCCTGCTGGGTCAGGAGATCGTAGCGGATTTGGTCGGCCATGCTGATATTCGGGGTTTCGCGCGAATCCTAACGCGATTGGCGCCGAAAGCTATCCCGGCGGGGGCGCAAAAACCACATTGTCACAATTAGAATGAAGTGGAGGCTTCTGTTGCCAGGTGCCTCCGAACCCCGCCTAACCGCTGCTAAGACGGCTAGGGCTTGTAGGCTTGGTTAGTCGAGCCGCTTACGCGGCCAGAGCAACCGGAGCATAGTTGTCGTTTGCAACTATGAAATGGCCCGATAACGGCGGAACCATGCCGAGCAAAAGTCCGTCCTTTACGCCCTCGTCGATCCTATTTCGGCCCCGCCGAAGCCCAGCCGCGCTGGGCTTGGGTGGAGCCGCCGGGTACTGCCCCCGGGTCCGAAAGGTTTATTACGACGCACGTTTATCGCCATAGCCGGGTTGCCCCGGCACCCGTGAATATAGGGCTGGAAGGTTACCAAAGAAAGAGCGGCAACTGCGTTTCACGGGAAACTTTTCCTAGCCTGCGGGGCCTGATTTTGCTGCACTTGCGGATGCGCAAGGCGCATGGCGGCCCCGTTCATGCTCGTAGAAGGGCCGATGCTCGCAGGTGAGGAGCCCCCGAGCATCGATCGAGCGATGCGATGCTCGCGCCGCCATGCACCCGGCGCAGGGCTGCTTGCGCTACCCGTGCGGATGCGCGCCCGGGCAGCGCTCCACTTCCACCGTCACGTGCGACAGGCCCGGCAGTCCGGCCAGCCGCTTCTTGTAGTGGCCGGGCGCATGCGGATCGTCCGACACCAGCGACACGATGGCGGCCAGATGGCCGGGGCCGACGCGCCAGAGATGCAGATCGGAAACGCGGTCGCCTTTCTGCTCGAGCCGCGCCGCGATTCTGCGCACAAGAGCCGGATCGGGACAGGCGTCGAGCAGGATCGCGCCGGCCGAGCGCACCAGCGTCCATGACCAGCTCAGGATGACCACGGTGGCGATCAGCCCCATCAGCGGATCCATGAACAGCCAGCCGAATTGGCGGCCGAGCACGAGGCCGATAATGACAAGCACCGACACCGCAGCATCCGCCATGACATGCGCGAAGGCCGCGCGCAGATTGTGGTCGGCGTGAATGTGCGCCATGCGCTCGTGGTCATGATCGTGGTGCTGCGCGTGCTCGTGCTCGTGTTCGTGCACGTGGCCGTGATGATGGTGGTCGTCGCGCAGCAGAAACGCGCTCAGCAGATTGACGCCGAGCCCGACCACCGCGATCGGGATCGCCTGGTTGAACGCGACCGGCACCGGCGCGAAAAAGCGCTCGAGGCTCTCATAGCCGATCAGCAGCGCGATCATGGCGAGCGCGATCGCGCTGGAGAAAGCGGCGAGGTCGCCGAGCTTGCCGGTGCCGAATGCCAGCCGCGCATCGTGCGCGTAGCGCCGCGAAAAGGTGTAGGCCAGAGCGGCGATCAGCAGCGCGCCGGCATGCGTCGACATGTGCAGGCCGTCGGCGATCAGCGCGACCGATCCGAACCAGAAGCCGCCGGCGATCTCGGCCACCATCATCGCCGTGCAAATCGCGATCACGCCCCAGGTCTTGCGCTCATTGCGCTCATGCGCGCCGCCCAGGAAGACGTGGGAGTGGCGGAAATCCTCGATCGAATAAGAGTGCATGGCCTGCTCCATGGCGTTTGCCGCCAAATCTGGAAAGGTCTTAGTCCGGCCGGTAGGACATGACCAGCGCGGCGCGATCGACAACGAACCGGCGCGCCGGTGCTCCGGGTTGACTTCCGTCAAGGGACTCAACCGAAATCTTGGTGGATAATGCCCAGCGTATGCCGCCATGGCGGCCTCAGACCAGCGGAGCAGCCGATGAGGAATGCTAACAATTCGACCAAGGTGACCGCATTGAATGTGACCATCTTTACCGGAATAGGCGCATTGATCGCAGGGCTCATTACCGCGGCGGTGCTTTTTGCGGCTCCTCAAAAAGCCCAGGCGCTGCCCGCATACGCTGCCAAGGAAGGCAAGGCTTGCGGCTATTGCCACGTCAATCCGGCCGGCGGCGGCCCGCGCAATGCCAAGGGCAAGCAATACGAAGCAAACGGCCACAAGTTCAAGTAAATGATCGGGCGTTAAGGCGGATCCTCTTCCGCGCCGAGTTTTACCGATCGAGCGAATGCCGAGCACCGCGCGTGGGTTTTGCATGACCCACGCGCGCGGGCGCGCTTTGTCGCCGGCGAACGGTTAGCGGTGACGCTTTCGCGAATGCCGCCGATCGTGTCGGCTTGCGAAGTGCGGCTGTTCGCTGGGGGAGCCGCGTCAGGCTATGCCAGCGCGCCAAGACGATTTCGAAAATGGATATCGGTTAGAGAAAAAAGTTTTTGGACGCGACCAACAACCTCTTTCCCCAGAGGCCCCTGCCGAGTGAGGTTGCCTCAGCAAAAAACTGCGGACGCGCCGGGTTCGGCCAAAGTCCTTAGAATCCCAAAGACAATATCCAGATCCCGGCGATCAAGACCGCAACCAGCGCGACACCAACGATCAGTTTCGTGTTTATCGAGTCGTAAGTTGCGTCTTTCGATTGATAGTCGCCATCCATTGACATCACACACTCCTTGAGCATTTCCGCTGCGGAAAGCTAGTGCTTCGAGGCGGTTAACCCGCCATTTGATGGCATTTCCTCCCAACTCTCGCTTGACCCCGCCGGCTTCACGCCAGCGCCTTTTCCTCGTGATCGATTGCGTCTTCCCAAGGCGGCAGCAGTCGGACCACCACCAATAAAAGGATGAACGGTGCGATGAGCACCCCGGTCGCGGCCAACACGCCTTCTCTGCTGAAGAACTCCCACGGGAATGTCAGCAAGCCCTTGCCGGTTTTCGAGATTTCTTGTCCGCCGATGACCACGTTGAAGCGCATCATGATCACGTTGAACATCACCAACAGCGCGCTGATCAGAATTCCGAGCACCAGCGCGCGTCCCGTCGTGCCGCGCCAGAACATGTAGGACAGGATGAGGATCGGCGTCACCGCGCCGATGGTGAACTGCAGCAGGAAGAACGGAATAACCAGGCGGGTCGTCACGAACAAGACGATCATGTCGATGCCTTCGCGGCCCTTGTACATCATGGCGCCGAATTCCACGCCTTCCAGCAGCAGGGTGAACATGACGAAACCCCACAGCGTGTAGCCCATCCCTTTCACGCAAGGGATGTCGACGGCGACCCGGCGCAGCTTGCAGGACACGATATAGATGACGATCAAAAGCGCGACGCCGGAGATGATGGCCGAAAACAGGAAGATGACCGGCATGAGATCGGACGACCACCATTCGCGCGATTTGAGCGAGCCGAACAGGAATCCGACATAGCCGTGCAGGCCGTGCGCGCCGGGAATACCGACGATGGCCAAGGCAAAGATGCATTTGCTGTCGAAGCGCATCGCCTTCTCGGACAGGTCATGCGAGCCGAGGCAGGCCACGTGGTAGAGGCGGCCCAACAGGTCTTTCCGGCTTTGCGCCTGCTGCACCATGTAGGGCCGGAACACGAACCAGGTCTCTATGACCAGCAGGATGATGTAGAAGCCGGCGAAATAGCCGAACATGGCCATCGCCGAGCTCCAATGCGGCGTGAACACGGCGTTGAACGCCCGCTCGGCATGACCGAGATGCAACAGCAGCGGCGTCGGCACGAAGATCATGCAGCACAGCGACGTCACCAATGCGAGATGCGCGACTGGGCGAAGCTGCTTCAGGCCGAAGACCTGATACAGGCTCGAAACCGTGAACGCGCCGGCCACCAGCCCGGTGAGATAGGGATAGACGACGATCAGCACGCCCCACGGGAAAACCGTCTCGTTGGGATAGACGTAGCCGGTGTACGGCGCGGCGGCGAAAAGCGGTTCCATCAGCTCACCTCTTTATCGATGCCGACATAGAAGACGTTCGGGGCGTTGCCGGTTTCAGGTCTAAGGACCTCGACCCGGTTGTTCTTGATGAACTGGCTGATCGGGCTCTGCTTGTCGTTGCGGTCGCCGAAGACGCGCGCGCCGACCGGACAGACTTCGACGCAGGCCGGCAGCAATCCCTTGGTGATGCGGTGATAGCACCAGGTGCACTTGTCGGTGACTTTTAACGCCTCGTTGAAGAAGCGCGCACCGTACGGGCAAGCCTGCACGCAGTATTGGCAGCCGATGCAATAGGTATGGTCGATCACGACCACGCCGTCCTCGGTCTTGAATGTCGCGCCGGTGGGGCACACCTGCACGCAGGCCGGATGGGTGCAGTGGTTGCACAGCTTGGGAACGAAGAAGGCTTTGTCGACCTTCTCATCCTTGTAGCGGTTGGCGAATCGATACTGTCCTTCGGAACCGGACGCCGCGATGTTGACGGGGTCGGCTTGGCTATCGATGCGTGCGTTCTCGTCGCCGTCCAGTTGGACATAGCGCTCGACCCAGGTGCGGAAGTGATGCGCGTCAGGGGCGACGTCGTTTTCCGCCTTGCAGGCTTCGACGCAACGCAGGCAGCCGATGCATTTCGTGGCATCGACACCGAACGCCCATTGGTGCTTGTTCCAGTCGTAGCCGGGGATCGCCGGAGCGGGAGCCGCGCTCGCCGCGGCTTGCGTTTCCGTGGGCAGCATGGCGCCGGTCGCCGCCGCGGCGGCACCTGCGGCAACCGTGGCGCCGAGGCATCCGAGAAATGAACGGCGCGCAGCCTGGCGTTCCCCGAGCGGCTCCTTGTCATCCATTTCGAATGCCCTCCTGGCGGAACCCGCGGTTCCGCGCTGGTTCACTTGCAAGTGGCACGGGCGTAGTAGGTCGCTATTTTCTCCACCGCGGCATCGTTCGTGGCGTTGGCGATGACGTACATGACCACGTGCGATCGCGCCCCGCTGGCGTAGGATTTCAAAGCAGCGGCGAGATAATCCTTCGATAGCCCGACAAGATTTGGCGCGGCGCGATCGGCGCTGATGCCGTTTGCCCCGTGGCAGTTCGTGCATACCGACGCGCCGGCCGTGCGCGCGGCCGCGGCCTGGTCGGCGGCAATCGGGCCGACGTCGCATTTGAGGCCGGCATAATAGGCGGCAACATTCGCGAGATCGCCATCGGCCAAATTGGCGACCATGGCCTTCATCAGCTCATTGTTGCGCTTGCCGGTTTTGTAGGCCGTGAGCGCCTCAACCAGGTAAGCCTCGCTCTGTCCGGCAAGCGTGGGACCGGGAAGGCCGACGCTGACGCCCGCATTGCCATGACAACCGGCGCAAGCTTCGGTCTTGCTCTTGCCTGCCGCGGCGTTGCCCGGATGCGCCGGAGCGATAAGGGCGCCAACGAAAGTGCGCGGTGAATGCGGATTGTGGCAGACGGTGCACTGGAGCGTTCCGGCGTGATCCTCGACCACGATCTGCGCTTGTTGCACCGGCCGGCCCGGCATCTTTTCGTGGCACAGCGTGCAAAGCGCCCTGGTGTCGTTCGGAACGACAAGCTTCAGGTTTTTCGGATGGATCGGTCCGGTTGTGGCATTGATATAGTTTTTTTCGGGATCCCGGCCGCCGCCGGGCCCGTGGCAGACTTCGCATTTCACGACTTTGCCGATCTTGGCACTGTCGTGGACACCTTTGGACCATTGGGTAAATTGCGCGGCGTGGCAGGACTTGCAAAATTCCGTGCCTTGGAATTTGGGTTTGTCGTGGGCAATTTCCGCCACCGCGTTGCCGCGATAGTGGCCGTATTCATAGAAGGACTTGTCGACAAGAAAATATCGTGCCGTGACCGCGATGACGGCGAATGCAACAACCAAAAGAATAAGTCGCTGCGCATGCTTGGGCATTGCCGTGGGTATCCGCTGGCAGCACCAAGATTCTTAGAGTTTTAATGATCGAGGACGGTGCGCCCCTTCTCCAATGACTTATGTCAAGTGACGACGATATTTCGCCGCGCTTTAAGGGGTCGGGACGGCAGCGATGAGCGATGGCGGGCCGCTGCCGCGTTCAGGCCTGAGGTCATTTGTCGATCGCGCGTTTGGATTTGGTAGCCGCCGATTGATTGGGTTTGGCGGATCGATCGGCAAAGAATGTGGGCTGATTTCCGCTCCGAAGCGGACATCGGCAGCGTTTGCCGCCAAATCTAAAAAAGTTTTCGCCCGCTCGATAACACGGCGTTTGCCATCCGCCCGGGTTTAACCGGAGGCGGCGCGGCGGCCAGTTCATAATGATGCGCGTTCGCAATAATGCGCATTCGCCGGAGTCGCCGATGCGTGATTGGCTTCTTTTGCTCGCGCCGCTGGCGCTCGTTCTCTATTTCCTGGTCAATCCCGACCAGCTCGGCGCCTTCATGGCCTGGGCCGCGCGGCTCCTCGGCTGATCGGCTGAGCCGCGGCCTCAGGCGGCGACGATCTCCTTGCCGATCGGCCAGAGCGCTAAGCCGGCGAGCTTCAGGTGCGCCCAGGCGAAGGGCAGGCCGATGATCGTGATGGCGAGGCAGATCGCCGTGATCAGATGGCCGAGCGCGAGCCACCAGCCGGCCAGCAGCAGCCAGATCAGATTGCCGAGCAGTCCGAGCGGCCCGCGGCCGAGGCCGGCCGGCCGGTCGATCACGGTGTGGCCGAACGGCAGCAACGTGTAGAGCGCGATGGTGAGCGCGGCGCGCGCCCAGGGAATGCCGATGATGGTGATCGCCATGATCAGCGCGGCAATCAGCCAGGCGAGCGCCATGTACAGGCCGCCGAACACGACCCACAGCACGTTCAACAGCAGGCTCATCGCGGACATGGGCTTCGACCTCGCGGACGTGAAAGCCGCGCCTTCGAGTTGGCGTGTTCTGGCGGCCGATTCAAGACGGGCTGCGCCGCCGACTGCCTGCTTTCGGCTTGGCGCGCGGGCGATTATTGTCCGCTCGCCATGCCTTCGACCGCAGCGCCGATTGCAATAAGTCCCTCCGCCTGGCTTCTGGCCGTGCGGCCGGCCACGCTCAGCCTGTCGGTGGCGCCGGTGGCGGTGGGGGCGGCGCTCGCCTGGGCGGGCGAGGGCAAGGTCGCCTGGGCTGCGGTGGCGGCGGCGCTCGCCGGCAGCATGCTCATCCAGATCGGCACCAATCTGCACAACGACGCGGCCGACGCCGAGCGCGGCGGCGACGGCGCGGACCGCGTCGGGCCGGTGCGCGCCACCGCCGCCGGGCTTTTGAGCGCCGCCGCGGTCAAGCACGGCGCTCTTCTTTGCTTTGCGCTCGCGGCCGCCGTCGGGCTTTATCTGGTGGCGGTCGGCGGCTGGCCGATTTTGCTGCTGGGGCTGGCTTCGATCGCCGCGGGCTGGGCCTATACCGGCGGGCCGCGCCCGATCGCCTATTCGCCGTTCGGCGAAATCTTCGTCGTCGCCTTCTTCGGCTTCGGCGCGGTGGGCGGCACTTATTGGCTCTGCACTTTGCACTTGAGCGCCGCCGCGCTCGCCGGCGGCCTCGCCATGGGCCTGTTCGCGGCCGCCGTGCTGCTGGTCAACAATCACCGCGATCTCGAAGCCGACGCGCGCGCGGGGCGGCTGACGCTGCCGATGGCGATCGGCGCGCGCGCGACGCATTGGCTCTACGGCGCGCTGATGCTGCTGCCCTTCGCGCTGCTGCCGTTCTTGGCGCGCGACTTGCCGCGCGGGCACGTCTGGCCGGCGCTGATCGCGTTGCCGGCGGCGCTGGTGCTGATCGCGCGCTTTGCGCGCGAGCCGCGCGGGCAGGGCTTCAACGCCATCCTGGCGCGCAGCGCGCAGGTGCAGCTCGTGTTCGCGGTTCTGCTCTGCGGCGGGCTGGTGCTGCTGCGTTAAGCCGGGCGCTCCCCCGCTAGCCGTGTCCGGCAGCGTTGCTATTCTCGACCGCAAATGGCCGATTCTCCCGTACCGCCGCCGCCCGCGCCCACGCCCGTCCGCCCAACGCTGCTCGAATTGCTGCGCGCCTTCACGCAGGTCTCGCTCTCCGGTTTCGGCGGCGCGCTGCCCTGGTCGCGGCGCATGATCGTCGAGCGCAAGCGCTGGATGACCAACGAGGAGTTCAACGAGACCTTCGCGCTGTCGCAGTTCCTGCCGGGCCCGAACACCATCAATTTCTCGGTGGTGTTCGGCTCGCGCTTCGGCGGCGCGCCCGGCGCCGCGGTCGCGCTGCTCGGCCTGCTCGGGCCGCCGCTGGTGATCGTGACGGTGCTGGCGGTCCTTTATGAGCGCTACGGCGACATCGCCACGCTCGGCCACATCCTTGCCGGCATCGCCGCGGCGGCGGCCGGCCTGCTGATCGCGGTGATCGCCAAGATGGCGGCGCCGATGTTCCTCAAGCGCTGGAACTCGGGGCCGGTGATCGCGATCCTCGCCTTCGTCGGCGTCGCCATCATGGGCTGGCCGCTGCCTTACGTGTTCCTCGGGCTGGCGCCGTTCAGCATCGTGCTCGCCTGGTTCCGGAAGTGACGCCATGAACGACAATCCGCTGATCGCGCTGGCGAAGCTGTTCGCGGTGCTGTCGCTGTTTGCGGTCGGCGGCGCCAACGCGGCGATCCCGGAAATGCACCGCGTCGCGGTCGAGGTCATGCATTGGATGAACGACAAGCAGTTCACCGACATGTTCGCGATCTCGCAGCTGTCGCCGGGGCCGAATGTCATCATCGTGGCGCTGATCGGCTATCACGTGGCGGGATTGAGCGGAGCAGCGGTGGCGATCACGGCGATGTGCGGGCCGACCTGCGTGCTGGCCTATTTCGTCGCGCGCACCTGGGACCGCTTCAAGGACGCACGCTGGCGCATGGCGGTGCAGGCCGGGCTGGTGCCGGTGTCGCTCGGGCTGATCGGGGCTTCCGCCTTCGTGCTGGCGCGGGCATCCGACCACAATGTCTATGCCGGGCTGATTACCGCCGCCACCGCCGCGACCGCGTTCTGGACGCGCGCCAATCCGCTGTGGATCTTCGCGGTGGCGGGCGTGCTGGGATTCGCCGGACTGGTTTAGGCGGCGGCTTTAACCGGCGGCTTTAGCCGGCGTCTTGCGCCGCTTCACCTCGGCGCCCGCAGGCATCGCCGGCACCAGCAATGCCGAACGCGCGGCCGGCCGGGGTTAAGGAACAATACGGATAGGACTAGCCCTGAATTGCCGCACGCGGGCGGCGCGCGCATCAATGTCGAATGCGCGAGTTGAAACCATTGCGGTCCTGTCCCATCTGCCGGGCGGCGATGGTGCATTCCGAGGTCGGCTGGAGCTGCCCGCAATGCGGCAGTTCGATCGTCGACGCGGCGGCCAAGGTGGACGCGCGCGAGCAGCCGGCGGAAGAATCCCGCGCCGCGCCCGCCGCTCACGCCGCTCCGGTGTTGCGCTCCTGAACGCTAGGGCGCGATTTTCCAGATCAGTCCCATGCCGAGCGCGATGCTGGCGACGAGACGCGTCATGAGAGCGCCATGAGAGCGTTCTGCATCGCGATGTCCCCTTCGCTCCCTTGCATGCGGGCGAACAGGGCTTGCGAGCCGGCTGCCGCTACAGGTCGGCTTCGGACGGCGTAGCGGGCATTCGCGGGATTCGCATCGCCCATTTCGAGTTCCGCAGCCAGAGAACGATCTGCACCAGGATCAGCAGCGCCGACAGCCCGACGAAAAACGCGCTGATCGGATGCTTGACGAACACGAAGATGTCGCCGCGCGAGATCAGCATGGCGCGGCGGAAATTCTCCTCGAACCGCGGGCCCAGCACAAAGCCGAGCAGGATCGGCGCCGGATGGAAGCCGAGCAGCAGGAGGATATACCCGAAAATGCCGATGCCGAGCGTGAGCCCCACCTGGAACATATCGTTGTTGGCGCCGTAGACGCCGATGCAGATGAAGAACAGCGCGCTCGGATAGAGATACTTGTAGGGCACTGCCAAGAGCTTCACCCACAGCCCGATCATCGGCACGTTGAGCACCACCAGGATGATGTTGCCGATCCAGAAGCTGGCGATCAGGCCCCAGAAAATATCCGGGTGCTCGCTGATGAGCTGCGGGCCGGGCACGATGCCCTGGATCATCAGCGCACCGAGGATGAGCGCCATCACGGCGTCGCCGGGAATGCCGAGGCTCATGGTCGGGATGAAGTCGCCCTGCACCGAAGAATGGGTGGAGGCTTCGGGACAGGCGACGCCTTCGATCATGCCGGTACCGAACTTCTCGGGCGTGCGCGAGATTTTCTTTTCGGCGGCGTAAGAAACAAACGAGGCGATGACCGGCCCGGTGCCGGGAATGAGCGCGCACAGGCTGCCGATGAAGGTGCCGCGGATCATCGCCGGGAATGCCCGTCGCATCTCATCCCGGGAGGGGCGCATGTCGCGCAGCCTGACCTTGGCGTATTTGTCGTCGAACTTGATCTCCAGATTGACGCTCTTGAGGAATTCGGCGATGCCGAACAGGCCGAGCGCCAGCGCCACGATTTCGACGCCGTCATAGAGTTCGAGCATGCCGAAAGTCAGGCGCGGCATGCCGGTCTCGATATCGGCGCCGACGATGCCAATGATCAAACCGAGCACGGTCATGGCCACGCCCTTGAGCGCCGAGCCGCGCGCCAAGCGTGGAGCCGGCGAGCAGGCCGAGCAGCATCAGCGAGCACACTTCGGACGGGCCGAATTTCATGGCGACGCTGACCAGCACCGGCGCCAGGAAGATCATCTCGGTGATGCCCCAACTGGCGCCGACGAACGAACTGATCACGGTGATGCCGAGCGCGGCACCGCCGCGGCCCTGCTTGGTGAGCGGGTAGCCGTCGAGACACGTGACCGCGTGCGGGGCGTGGCAGGGCAGGTTGAGCAGGATCGAGCAGATGGCGCCGCCATATTGCGAGCCGTAGAACACGCCGGCCAGCATTAGGATCGCCGCCACCGGCTTCATGCCGAAGGTCAGCGGCAGCAGGATCGAGATGGTGGCGACCGGCCCGAGACCCGGCAGCACGCCGACCATGTTGCCGACCAGCACGCCGAGGAAGCAGAACATCAAATTGTGCGGCTCGAAGGCGACGCCGAAACCGTACCAGAGACCGGTCAATGCGGATTCGATCACGACCAGGTGCCCCAGCTCAACATCGGCATCGGCAACTTCAAGAGGTAATGGAACAGCAGCACGCCGAAAACGGTCACGCCGGCGGCGAGGACGGTCGTGCTCTTGAGCGTGCTTTTGCGGTCGCCGAGCGCGGAGACGAAGACGCAGGCGAAGATCGCCGGCAGCATGCCGCCATAGTGGCCGAGCAAGATGAACAGCGCCGGGCCGGCGATGATGCAGGCCCAGCCGCGCCACTCATGGCGCAGCGGAATGACGTCCTCCTCGGCGTTGGGTCCGCTGCTGGCGGTGCCGGCGATCAGGATGCCGAGAAAGATCAGCAGCACGCCGAGCGCGAGCGGAAAATAGCCCGGGCCCATCTGAAACAGAGTGCCGATTGGGTATGTGCTGCCTTCGTGGGCGGTGATCAGCCCTAGCAGCATCATCAGTGCGCCCGCATAGTAATCGCGCTGGAGGCGGAAAAGGCTGCGCACTTTTTTGACTTTGTGAAAAACGACCAAGTCCCTGCCAGTATCTAGATATGCTGGCGCACTTGCGGTCAATATCGGAACTCAAAAGACTATAAAAAAATACCGCGGGGGAGACGCCTAAATAATTGAAAGGCCGACGGATTTCGGCGCGGGCGTGGCGGCGAGCGGCCTGCCGTTCGACCGGCCGCCGATCGAGCGCTTCGCGGTGCGCGGAGCGGCCTTCGTGCTCGTGGCGATCTTGGCCTTTGCCGTCATGATGCAGGGCATCGGCCTGCAGACAATCGTCATTCCCTTGACGATCCCGCCGCTCGGGCTGGTGGCCTCCACCTTCTGCGCCTTCATGATTTCAATCATCGGCTCGACCGAAATGCGCTGGCTGCAAAGCATCAGCGCGGCCGCCGCGATGACTGCGTTCTGTGTCGGGCTGTTCGGCTATCGGCTGACCAAGCACGACTTCGAGCCGGCGCCGCCGGTGTTGGCCTTCGTGCTGGGACCGCTGATGGAGAAAAATTTGCGCCGCGCCATGGTGCTGGCGCGCGGCGACGCCACGGTGGTCCTGACGCGGCCGATCTCGGCCGGGTTGATTGCGGCCGCGGCCTTGCTGCTGGTGCTCGCGGTGCTGCCGATGATCCGCAAGCGGCGCGACGAGGTATTCGTCGAATAGCGCGCTTAGCCGAAGGCGCCGTCGAGCACCAAGCCGAGCCCGACGACCAGCAGCGTCATGATGACGATGGTGACCATCGAATCCAGAAACGGCATCTTGACGAGCGGATGAACCTGGCCGTTGCGCGGCAGGAAATACCAGAGCCCGGTGCCGCTGGCGCCGACCAGGACGGCGCCGGACAGAACGGTAAAGCATGGGAGCGACCCTCGCTGCTATCTTGCAACGAAGGACGTTGTAGGCGCGCAGCCGCATCAGCGGCGTAAAGTCTCCGGCCGCCGGCGTAAAATCAGAATAAATATCGCGCGCCGATCAGCCGGCGAGGCCGGAAACCACCAAGGCCATGCCGACGGCAAGCGCGGCCACGATCGCCGTCGGGATCAGCCAATCGAGCACTGGCGCCTTGGTGAACCATTGCGCGCTACCGTTCCTCGGCATGGCAAACCACAGACCGGCGGCGCCGGCTCCCGTTACGACGAAGCCTGAGAGAATGGAGATCATGACAAACCTCCGCTCCGCGGCATGCGGAACGCAGGCTCTTGTAGCCGCGCGCGCGGCGGACGATGCGTTAAGTCTGGCGCCGCCCGACGTAAATTGCGCGTGCGGGCGCGCGTAACGAAGCGGTAAACCGTCAGCTCGCCGCGATCAGCGACACGGTTCCGGCAACGAGCACGATCACCTGCACGCAAAAGATCGTGATGTTGACGTCCCATTTACGCGCGATGATCGGCAGCGGCGCCGCGAACGGCCGGTAGCCGTTGCTGTCATAAGCGCCGCCGCCATAGACCGGCATGGCGAAGACGGCGATGAAGAACGCCGCGTAGACGATCGCCGCCATGATGGCGACGAGATAGAGCCGCTCGATGGCGACGGGGCCAGGCCACCAGATCAGCGCCAGCGCCAGGACGCCGAAGCCGACATAGCTGGAAATCTGCCAGACCACGTGGAAGCGCGCATGCGGCGTCCATTTCGGATTGGTGGCGTGGGTCTTGTTGAAGTCGGCGAGCACGGTGGCAAAGGCATAGCCGGCGGTCGCCAAAGTGAGCAGCACGCGGGCGAGCAGATGCAGGTCGAAGGCGATGGGCATGGTCGTTCCCCTTGTCGATTCCGCGTGGCCGGATGTTAAATCCGCAGGCATATGCCGGCCAGAAATCCCATGACATGCGTTCTATCACTGTTTGCAGGCCACCGAGCGGGGCTCATGCGCGGCCCGAGGGCGAAGACCCGCTGGAATTGGCTATGTGTAACTTTCGAATACGTAAACCGACTTGGATACGTAAACCGACTTGGACTCGTGCTGCGCTGGGATGGGGGTATAGTTCTGCCTGTACGACAGATACAAGCCACGACAGGGAGACTATGACATGCCGTCCAAAATCGACCTCTACCAGATCGGCGTCTGGTTCTGCGTAGGCTTCTTCACGGGCGCAGGCTGGGCGATCGCGACGTGGCTCGTCGGGCGGATCTTCTCCGCGATTTGAGCGCAAGCGCCCAAGCGCCCAAGCGCCAATGAGTTTGTAATTTATCGGCAAACTTCCGACAGTGGCGCCGGCCCTGCGTCCAAAAGCGCAGGCGCGGATGTATTCGCGTCTAAGCTTAGCGTGCCGCCAACTTATGCCAGGTGTTGCGCACGCTTGAGGACCAGCCATGCCAGTTGCCGTTGACAACGTCCCAGTTCACCATCGGCCGCTGCTCGAGGCTGGTCTTAGACGTCGGTTCCGCAGGACGCGTTGTCGACGCGTCGTACAGGTAGGCGAATCCAACCGTCAGAAAGACTCCAACAATAATTCCAAGTAAGACGCGCATCCGCTGATACCTCGTTTGGTGTGCCTCATAGGGGCGCCCAGGGGAACGCGCGGAGGCCGTTACAGTTCCCCGACGGACAGCCTACCAACGCCCGCCTCGCCGGATCAGCCTCACGATGACGAGCAGCAGTATGGCGCCAATGGTGGCAGCAATGATCGCGGCAACAATGCCGACACCAAGATGAATACCGAGCCGGGGAAATAGCCAACTGGCGATAAAGGCGCCGACGATTCCGATAATAATGTCGCCAACCAAACCAAAGCCCGTCCCTTGCACGATTTGGCCGGCCAGCCAGCCGGCGATAGCGCCAATCAACAAGATGACAAGCAGGCTTTCAGTAGACATATACATGACGGGTTCCTCTGGTTAGCCGTTAAGGGGCGGCGATTGAAAGTTTCACCTGTGTGAGACCGGAGAATCCCAGGGCGCGGGCGGCGGCCGGCGTGACATCGATGACCCGTCCGCGCGTGAATGGTCCGCGGTCGTTGATCCGCACCACCGTCGAACGACCGTTCTGGGTATTTGTCACACGCACCATTGTTCCGAATGGCAGCGAACGATGCGCCGCGGTCATGATTTCGGGATTAAACACCTCGCCGCTCGTCGTCTTTTTTCCGTCGTTGGCGGTTTGGACCGCCGCGATCCCGGATTCCCCTTGCCATTGCTGTGCAGCAATTGAGGTGCCGGCCGGACCGACGAAAAAAATTGTCGCTAGCGCGAAGCCGGCGACAAAATATGTGCTCAGACCGGGCACTGACTTTCCCCAAGATGCAAGCGAATGCCGAATTAGGATGGGTATAAACGGTATAAATGATCGCGGTGATAACGTCGGATCGCCGGGATTAGTTCCATGGAGAACGATGCCCCGCCCGCGAGCCGCCTTCGCTTTCAATTCGGCGGGCAAGCCCCCACCAAGTCACCAGAATTCGTGGGGGAGAGGATATGGGAGGCCGTTGATAAGCGCCTCCCGCGCGGTTGCCGATGGCGCTAAACTTGCCCATCTTCCGACTCAGGGAAGCCAAGAGCCGCCATGCGCCAATATCTCGAGCTGATGGAACGCATCCTCGCCGACGGCGCGGAGAAGCGCGACCGCACCGGCACCGGCACGCTCTCGGTGTTCGGCCATCAGATGCGCTTTGACGCTCGATGCCGGCTTCCCGCTCATCACCACCAAGAAGCTGCACGTCAAATCGATCGTCTACGAGCTGCTCTGGTTCCTGGCCGGCGACACCAACGTCAAATATCTGAACGAGCACGGCGTGCGCATCTGGGACGAATGGGCCGACGAGCGCGGCGAACTCGGGCCGGTCTACGGCCAGCAATGGCGCTCATGGCCGGCGCAGGACGGCAAGACCATCGACCAGATCAGCCATGTCATCGACATGATCCGCCGCAATCCGGATTCGCGCCGGCTGATCGTCACCGCCTGGAATCCGGCCGACGTCGACAAGATGGCGCTGCCGCCCTGCCATTGCCTGTTCCAGTTCTATGTCGCCGACGGCAAACTGTCGTGCCAGCTCTATCAGCGCTCGGCCGACGTGTTCCTCGGCGTGCCGTTCAACATCGCCTCCTACGCGCTGCTGACGCTGATGGTGGCGCAGGTGACCGGCCTGAAAGCCGGCGAGTTCATCCACACCTTCGGCGACGCGCATCTTTATCTCAATCATCTCGAGCAGGCGCAGCTGCAGTTGTCGCGCGCGCCGCGCGCGCTGCCGGTGATGCGGATCAATCCGGCGGTGAAGGATATTTTCGCATTCCGCTACGAGGATTTCAAAATCGAGAACTACGACCCGCATCCGCACATCAAGGCGGAGGTGGCGGTGTGAGCCTCGCGATCCGCGCGGCGCGGCCGGCCGACGGCGCGCTCATTTTCGCTCTGGTGCGCGAGCTCGCCGACTACGAGAAATTGTCCGCGGACGTCGATGCCACGGAAGACGCGATCGCGGCCGCGCTTTTCGGCGCGCAGCCGCGGCTCTACTGCGACATCGCGGAATGGAGTGGCGAGCCGGCGGGCTTTGCGGTCTGGTTCCTCAATTACTCGACCTTCCGCGGGCGTGCGGGCATCTATGTGGAGGATATTTTCGTTAAGGCCGCTTTCCGCAAGCGCGGCATCGGCAAGGCGCTCATGGCCCGCCTGGCGCGCCGCTGCGTCGAGCAGGGCTACGCGCGTTTCGAATGGGCGGTGCTCGGCTGGAACGCGCCATCCATCGCGTTCTACAAGTCGATCGGCGCGCAAGTGATGGAGGAGTGGCGCATCTGCCGGCTGAGCGGGGATGCGCTCGCGGCCTTCGCCCGCCAGGGAGCCTCGTCATGAAAGCCGGCAAAACCGTCGTGCTGGTCGCCGCCATCGGCGAAAATGGCGTCATCGGCCGTCAGGGCGGCAGCTGCCCTGGCGGCTGAAGTCCGACTTGCAGCACTTCCGCCGCCTGACCATCGGCAAGCCGGTGATCATGGGACGCAAGACCTACAGCTCGATCGGCAAGGCGCTCAAGGACCGCACCAACATCGTGCTCACGCGCGATTTCGGGCTGGTCGCGCCGGACGCGATCCTCGCCACCAGTCTCGACGCCGCCTTCGCCTATGCGCGCGAGGACGCCGACAAGCGCGGCGTCGACGAGATCATGGTGATCGGCGGCAGCGATGTTTTCGAAGCGGTCATGGACATTGCCGACCGGCTGGAGATCACCCGCGTGCATGCCTCGCCCGCGGGCGACTCTTATTTTCCGCCAATCGACCCGCAAGCGTGGCGCGAGGTCAGGCGCGAGCAGCACGCGCGCGGCCCGCACGACGAGGCCGATTTCACGATATTGACCTACGAACGCGTGCGTTAAGACGCGACGAATTTGACGCGGGCGGCACTGGCGCGGCCGCCTCGGCATCGCCACATTGATGCGCGGATCATTGCCTGCGGGCACGTAAAGACGCGGCATGAGGGCGCGTTGTAACCCCCACTGGTGTCCCCTATAACCCATCCCAACATAAGGCTGCCGGGCTCAAGCGCCGGCGCCGGGAGATCAATTCCATGCCATGGACTAATCAGGGTGGCGGCGGTGGCGGCCCTTGGGGCTCGGGCGGCAAGGGCCCCTGGGGCTCCGGACCGCAATCGTCGGGACCCAACACCGCCGGATCTCGAGGAAATGCTCCGCCGCGGCCAGGACAAGCTGCGCCGCGTGCTGCCGGGCGGCAATCTGGGCGGCAAGGGCTTCGCGCTGCTCGCGCTGGCGGCGATCGCGCTGTGGGGTGTTTCCGGCTTCTTCAAGGTCGAGCCGGACGAACTCGGCGTGGTGCTGCGCTTCGGCAAGGTCGTGCGCGAGGTGCAGCCCGGACTGAACTATCATCTGCCGTATCCGATCGAGACCGTGCTCACGCCCAAGGCGCTGCGCGTCA
This sequence comes from uncultured Alphaproteobacteria bacterium, assembly GCA_963742375.1. Taxonomy (GTDB): domain Bacteria; phylum Pseudomonadota; class Alphaproteobacteria; order Rhizobiales; family Xanthobacteraceae; genus Pseudolabrys. Next base: position 399,775 of record CAVULP010000002.1, on the reverse strand, counting down.
ACAAGATCGACATCGGCATGCGCCTGGTCGAGGACAGCCGCCGTTCCGCCACGCGCGACGTGCCGGAGGAAAGCCTGATGCTGACCGGCGACGAGAACATCGTCGACGTCGATTTCTCGGTGCTGTGGAAGGTCAAGCCGGCCGGCGTCGGCGACTATCTGTTCAACATCCAGAACCCGGAAGGCACGGTGAAGGCGGTGGCCGAAAGCGCCATGCGCGAGGTGATCGGCCGCTCCGATATTCAGCCGATCCTGACCGGCGCGCGCCAGACCATCGAAGCTGCGGTGCAGGAGCTGATGCAGAAGACGCTCGACCATTACGGCGCCGGCATCCTGGTCACGCAGGTGCAGTTGCAGAAGGTCGATCCGCCGCACGCAGGTGATCGACGCCTTCCGCGACGTGCAGGCCGCGCGCGCCGACCTCGAGCGCGCGGTCAACGAGGCGCAGACCTACGCCAACCGGGTGGTGCCGGAAGCGCGCGGCCATGTGGCCAAGATCACCCAGGCCGCGGAAGCCTACAAGTCGCAGACCGTGGCCGAGGCCACCGGCCAGACCTCGCGCTTCCTGAAGATCTACGACGCAGTACAAGAAGGCGCCCGAGGTCACCCGCGAGCGCATGTATCTGGAGACCATGGAGCGCGTGCTCGGCGGCACCGACAAGATCATCCTGGATACCAATCAGGGCGCGCAGGGCGTGGTGCCGTATCTGCCGCTCAATGAACTCGGCGCTACGCCGCCATCGCACGGCCAGCCCGCGACGGGAGGCCAGCGATGAAACTCAATGTCATCGGCGGCGTCGTCGCCGTCCTCGTCGTTCGCCGCGCTGATCGTCGCCTATAGCGCGCTGTTCACCGTCTATCAGACCCAGCAGGCGCTGGTGGTGCGGCTCGGCAAGCCGGTGCGCGTGGTCACCGAGCCGGGCCTGCACGTCAAGGTGCCGTTCATCGACAGCGTGATCGATATCGACAAGCGCATCCTCGATCTGGAGGCGCCGGCGCAGGAAGTGATCGCCTCCGACCAGAAGCGGCTGGTGGTCGACGCCTTCGCGCGCTACCGCATCAAGGACCCGCTGCGCTTCTACCAGACGCTCGGCTCGAAAGTCGGCGCCAATTCGCAGCTCACCATCCTGCTCAATTCGGCGCTGCGCCGCGTGCTCGGCGAGGCGACGTTCATCCAGGTGGTGCGCGACGAGCGCGCCGAGCTGATGGCGCGCATCCGCGAGCTGATCGACCACGAGGCCGCAACTACGGCATCCAGGTGGTCGACGTGCGCATCCGGCGCGCCGACCTGCCGGAGCAGAACAGCCAGGCGGTCTATCAGCGCATGCAGACCGAGCGCCAGCGCGAGGCGGCCGAGTTCCGCGCGCAGGGCGCTCAGCGGGCGCAGGAAATCCGCGCGCAAGGCCGACCGCGAGGTGACCGTGCTGGTGGCGGACGCCACCTACAAGTCCGAGCAGATCCGCGGCGAGGGCGACGCCACCCGCAACCGAGATCTTCGCCGAGGCCTTCGGCCAGGACCCCGACTTCTTCGCGTTCTATCGCTCGATGCAGGCCTACGAAGCCGGCCTCAAGCCGGCCGACACGCGGTTGTTGCTCAAGCCGGATTCCAGCTTCTTCCGCTACTTCGACGGCCCGAGCGGCAAGGGCGACAGCCATTCTGCGGCGCCGTCTGCCGGTCCGGCCGCGCCGCGTGCGCCCGGCGCGCCGTCGGCGTCGCGCTAACCGGCAGCGCGGCGGCGATGTCCGACTTCCTGGCCGCGCTCGGACTGGTGTTCGTCATCGAGGGTCTGGTGTTCGCCGCCTTTCCGGTGCAGGCCAAGCGGGCGATGACGAGCGTGCTGGAAACCCCGGAGACGACCTTGCGCGCGATCGGGCATCGGCTCGGCGCTGATCGGCGTCATCGTGGTCTGGTTGGTGCAGGGGACAGTAATCGGCGTTCAGTAATCGGAAGCCGAAGAATCGCGAGGAATTGCCTTATCCGATTACTGATAACTGACGTCGGATTGCTGATCGCCCTTGAATCGCCCCGAAGACCGGAGCAGTCTCGCGCCAATCCCGCTTCTCCAGGAGAACCGACGCCCATGGGCGCACTTTTTTCTCGCATGACGAGGCATGTCCGCCGCCCGGCCGCGGCGATTTTGCTTATCAGCGCAATCGCTTGGCCGATGGTGCCGGCGCCCGCCGGGGCGCGCGGGCCGGAAGCCATCGCCGACGTCGCCGAGCAGGTGATCGACGCCGTCGTCAACATCTCGACCACGCAGACGGTGGACATGAGCAGCAGCGCGATGCCGCAATTGCCGCCGGGCTCGCCGTTCGAGGAATTCTTCGAGGAGTTCTTCAAGAACCGCCGCGGCCAGAACGGCGACGACGCGCCGACCGCCGCGCCGCGTCAATTCGCTCGGCTCCGGCTTCATCATCGATGCGTCCGGCCTCGTGGTCACCAACAACCACGTCATCGCCGACGCCGACGAGATCACCGTCATCCTCAACGACGGCACCACGCTCAAGGCCGAGGTGCTCGGCCGCGACACCAAGACCGATCTCGCGCTGCTCAAGGTCAAGCCGACCAAGCCGCTCAAGGCGGTGAAGTTCGGCGACTAGCGACAAGCTGCGGCTGGGCGAATGGGTGATCGCGATCGGCAATCCGTTCAGCCTCGGCGGCACGGTGACCGCCGGCATCGTCTCGGCGCGCAACCGCGACATCAAGTCGGGACCCTACGACAACTACATCCAGACCGACGCCGCCATCAACCGCGGCAATTCGGGCGGCCCGCTGTTCAACCTCGACGGCGAGGTGATCGGCGTCAACACCGCGATCATCTCGCCGTCGGGCGGCTCGATCGGCATCGGCTTTGCGGTGCCCTCGAAGACCGTGGTGCCGGTGATCGACCAGCTGCGCGAGTTCAAGGAAGTGCGGCGCGGCTGGCTCGGCGTGCGCATCCAGCAGGTGACCGACGAGATCGCCGAGAGCCTCAGCGTCAAGCCGGCGCGCGGCGCGCTGGTCGCCGGCATCGACGACAAGGGCCCGGCGAAGCCCGCCGGCATCGAGCCGGGCGACGTGATCGTCAAGTTCGACGGCAAGGACATCAAGGAAATGCGCGACCTGCCGCGCATCGTCGCCGACACGCCGGTCGGCAAGGACGTCGACGGTGATCGATCATCCGCAAGGGCAAGGAAGAGACCAAGACGGTCAAGCTCGGCCGGCTCGAGGACGCCGAGAAGCAGGCGGCGCTGACCCCGAAGAAGGACGACCGCGCCGGACGAGAAGCCGGTGGTGAAGAAGGCGCTCGGCCTCGACCTCGCCAACCTGACCGACGATCTGCGCAAGCAGCACAAGATCAAGGACAAGGTGAAGGGCGTGGTGATCACCGGGTCGATCCGAATTCGCCGGCGGCCGAGAAGCATCTGGCGCCCGGCATGGTGATCGCCGAGGTGCAGCAGCAGCCGGTCGCCAGCGCGGCCGACTTGCAGCAGCGCATCGACAAGCTCAAGAAGGACGGCAAGAAGGCGGCGGTGCTGCTGGTGGTCATCGCCCGACGGCGATCCCAGCTTTCGTGGCGCTGAGCCTGCAGTAACGATCCGCACGTCGTCAGGGCCGGCGTCAGCCGGCCTGATGCCGGGCATCACGTCTAGGCGCGGCATGCTTGCGGATGGCCGGGTCGCTCGCCTATGCGGATCTCAATCCAGCACGTGATTGACCATGCCGTCGGCGAGCTTGGGCTCGAACCAGGTCGATTTCGGCGGCATGATGCCGCCGGCGTCGGCCACCGCCATCAGGTCGGCCATCTGCGTCGGATAGAGCGCGAAGGCGACCGCCATCTCGCCGGATCGCACGCGCGCTTCAAGTCCCTCCAGCCCGCGCGCGCCGCCGACGAAATCGATGCGCTTGTCGGTGCGCGGATCGGTGATGCCGAGCAGCGGCTCGATCACGTTGCGCGTCAGCAGCGTGATCGGCAGCCGGCCGATCGGATCGTCTCGGGATGAGATCGGGGCGCAGCGTGAGCTGGTACCAGCGGCCGGCGAGATACATGCCGTATTCGTTCGATGCGGCCGGCCGGACCGGCTGGTCCGACGCGGTGACCGTGAAGCTCTTGCGCAGCTCGGCGAGGAACTGCTCGGGCGCTGCGGCCGTTCAGATCCTTCACCACGCGATTGTAGTCGAGGATGGTCATCTCGTGTTCGGGGAACAGCACCGACAGGAAATAGCTGTGCGAGCCGTCGCCCTTGCGCGCGCGCCGCGACGCGCGCGGCCGCCGCCGAACGGTGATGGCCGTCGGCGATGTAGATGGCGGGCAGCGCGTCGAAGGCGCGGGTGAGCGCGTCGATGGCCGCGTCGTCGCTGACCACCCAGAGCTGATGGCGCACGCCGTCGTCGGCGGTGACGTCGACCGTCGGGCTTGGCCGGTGGCGGCTTTCGCCAGCATGCGCGTCGATCGCCGGTGCGTTCGGATAGCCGATCATCACCGGGCCGGTCTGCGCGTTGACCGCCTCGATCTGGCGCACGCGGTCGTCTTCCTTCACCGGCGTGGTCAGCTCGTGCTTGCGGATGCGGTTGGTGGCGTAGTCGGCGAGCGAGGCGACGCAGGCGAGCCCGGTCTGCGTGTGGCCGCGCCAGGTGAGCCGGTAGACGTAATAGCAGGGCGTGGCGTCGCGCATCAGCACGCCGGCCGCGACCATGCGCTTGAGGTTCTCCGCCGCCTTGGCGTAGACCGCCTGGTCGTAAGGATTGATCGCCGGATCGAGGTCGATCTCCGGCTTGGAGATTGCAGGAAGCTCCACGGCTTGCCCTTGGCGCGCGCGCGCGCCTCCGCGCTCGAGAGCACGTCATAGGGCGGCGCCAGCACCTCGGCGGCGCGCCCGGGCGCGGGACGCAAAGCGCGGAAAGGCTGAATGAGCGGCAAGGCTGTCTCCGGGTCGCAGGGAATGGCGGTGCTTATTGCAGCCCCGGCGGCGAGCGGCAAGCCGGCGCCGCTGCGGACGGCCAATGCTATTTTGCCGATTGATTTCGGCCGGCAATTGCTGCACCTCAAATGACATGAGCGAGGACGATGCAGTTTTGGCCGCCAATGCGGCCTATTACCATGCTTTCGCCATCGGCGATTTCGCCGCCATGGGCCGGGTCTGGGCGCAGGACAACGTGTCCTGCATTCACCCGGGTTGGCCCGCTTTGATTGGCCGGCAGTCGATCCTGGAATCCTACCGCCAGATTTTCAGCAATCCGAACCAGGATCGCATCGAGCCGCGCAACGAAACGGTGATGATCAACGGCGGCGAGGCGCGCGTGCTGTGCGTGGAATTCGTCGGCGGGGCGGCGCTGGCCACGACCAACTTGTTCGAGCGTGTCGATGGCGCGTGGCGGATGACGCATCATCAGGCCAGCCCGATCGCCGCGCTGGTTGAGGAAACTGCGGCGCAGCCCCCGTCGAACCGGCTGAACTAGCCGCCGGCCGCAGCACGATGCGCAAAGCCGATGCCATCCTGATCGCAGGGCCGACCGCCAGCGGCAAGTCGGCGCTGGCGCTCGCGCTGGCCGAGCAGCTCGGCGGCGTCGATCGTCAACGCCGATTCCATGCAGGTCTATCGCGATCTGCGCATCATCACCGCGCGGCCGACGCCGGAGGAAGAAGCGCGCGTGCCGCACCGGCTCTACGGCCATGTCGACGCGGCGACGAACTATTCGATCGGGCAATGGCTGCGCGACGTCGGCCGAGGTGCTCGGCGAAGCTCGCGCGCGAGGGCCGCGTGCCGATCCTGGTCGGCGGCACCGGGCTCTATTTCAAGGCGCTGACCGCGGGGCTCGCCGCCGTGCCGCCGATCCCGGCGGATGTGCGCGCAGCAGGTGCGCGGCGCGCTTGCAAAGCGAGGGCGTGCGGCCGCTGTATGCCGAACTTGCTCGACGCGATCCGCAGACCGCCAGCCGGCTGATGCCGAACGACCGCTCGCGCATCGCGCGCGCGCTGGAAGTGGTGCTGGCGACCGGGCGCTCGCTGTCGGACTGGCACCGCGAGGGCATGCCGGCGCTGATCGATGCCGAGCGTGCGCGAAGGTGTTCATCACTGACCGAGCGCGAGGAGCTGGTCGCGCGCATCGAGACGCGCTTTGCCGCGATGCTGGCAAGCCGGCGCGCTGGAGGAGGTGCGGGCGCTCGCCGCGCGGCAACTCGATCCGTTGCTGCCGGCGATGAAGGCGCATGGCGTGCCCTGGCTGATCCGCCATCTCGACGGCGAGATCTCGCTGGACGAGGCGGCGGCCGGCGCCATCATGGACACCCGCCGCTACGCCAAGCGCCAGCTCACCTGGTTCCGCAACCAGATGAAGGATTGGCCCTGGGGCCGCGGCGGAAGCGGCCGAAAAGGCGCTCGAAAGCCAGTTCGGTGTCGCGCTAAGGTTCAAAAAGACGCTTGACCGAGGGCCGGACCGGACCTATAAATCCGCGCAATGAAAGTACGGACGAACACGATGTTGCGCAATATTATTACTCACGGATCGTAGTGGTAAAGGTTCGGACGCCACCGCGGCAGCCCTGACAGGGCTCCTCGAGGGAAGCGTCCGGACATGGCCCTTGCGGGCCTTTTTTATTGGCGGAGCGACGGCGAGAGAAAAGGACGACGAGCATGACACGGGAAATGACCGGCGCCGAAATGGTGATCGAGGCGCTCGCCGATCAGGGCGTGAAGCACCTGTTCGGCTATCCGGGCGGCGCGGTGCTGCCGATCTACGACGCCATCTTCCAGCAGGACAAGGTGCAGCACATCCTGGTGCGCCACGAGCAGGGCGCGGTGCACGCGGCCGAAGGCTATGCGCGCTCGACCGGCAAGGTCGGCTGCGTGCTGGTCACCTCGGGCCCGGGCGCCACCAATGCCGTGACCGGCCTCACCGATGCGCTGATGGATTCGATCCCGATCGTCTGCATCACCGGGCAGGTGCCGACGCATCTGATCGGCAACGACGCCTTCCAGGAATGCGACACGGTCGGCATCACGCGGCCGTGCACCAAGCACAATTATCTGGTGAAGCGCATCGAGGACCTGCCGCGCGTGCTGCACGAGGCGTTCCACATCGCCGCGAGCGGCCGGCCGGGCCCGGTCGTGGTCGACATCCCGAAGGACATCCAGTTCGCCAAGGGCATCTATTCCAAGCCGAAGGAGTTCCCGCACACAGGGCTACCAGCCGAAGGTCAAGGGCGACCTCGACAAGATCAAGGCAGGCGATCGAGCTGATGGCGCGGCGCCAAGCGGCCGCTGTTCTACACCGGCGGCGGCGTCATCAATTCCGGCAAGGCGGCGAGCGACCTGCTGCGCGAGCTGGTCAAGCTCACCGGCTTCCCGATCACCTCGACGCTGATGGGGCTCGGCGCCTTTCCGGCCGCCGATCCGCAATGGCTCGGCATGCTCGGCATGCACGGCACCTGCGAAGCCAACTTGGCGATGCACGATTGCGATGTGATGATCTGCATCGGCGCGCGCTTCGACGACCGCATCACCGGCCGGCTCGACGCCTTCTCGCCCGGCTCGAAGAAGATCCACGTCGATATCGATCCGTCCTCGATCAACAAGAACGTCAAGGTCGACGTGCCGATCGTCGGCGACTGCGCGCATGTGCTCGAGGACATGGTGCGGCTGTGGCGCGCCGAGGCGCGCAATGCCGACAAGAAGGCGCTGGCGACGTGGTGGAAGCAGATCGACAAGTGGCGCGCGCGCAAGTCGCTCGCCTACCGAAGCTCGAACGAGGTCATCAAGCCGCAATACGCCATCCAGCGGCTCTACGAGCTGACCAAGGACCGCGACACCTACATCACCACCGAGGTCGGCCAGCACCAGATGTGGGCGGCGCAGTTCTACCACTTCGAGGAGCCGAACCGCTGGATGACCTCGGGCGGGCTCGGCACCATGGGCTACGGCCTGCCGGCCGCGGTCGGCGTGCAGCTGGCGCATCCGAAATCGCTGGTCATCGACATCGCCGGCGAGGCCTCGGTGCTGATGACCATGCAGGAAATGTCGACCGCGGTGCAGTACCGGCTGCCGATCAAGATCTTCATCCTCAACAACCAGTACATGGGCATGGTGCGGCAGTGGCAGGAACTGCTGCACGGCGGGCGCTATGCGGAGAGCTATTCGGAGGCGCTGCCGGATTTCGTCAAGCTGGCCGAGGCCTATCACGCGCGTCGGCATCCGCTGCGAGAAGCCGGGCGATCTCGACGACGCGATCAAGGAGATGATCGACGTCGACAAGCCGGTGATCTTCGACTGCGTGGTCGATCAGAACGAGAACTGCTTCCCGATGATCCCGTCGGGCCGCGCGCATAACGAGATGATGCTGGGCGACGCCGGCGTCAGCGTCGAAGAGCGCGATCGACCGAGGAAGGCAAGGTGATGGTGTGATGAACGCTCCGCATCGCACAAGTCATTATCCGGCGGCGCCGACGGCGCAGAAGGCGGAAACGCACACGCTCGTCGGTGCTGGTCGACAACGAGCCGGGCGTGCTGGCGCGCGTCATCGGCCTGTTCTCCGGCCGCGGCTACAACATCGAGTCGCTGACGGTGTCGGAGACCGAGCACGCAGAAGCATCTGTCGCGCATCACCATCGTCACCCGCGGCACGCCGATGGTGATCGAGCAGATCAAGAACCAGCTCGAGCGGCTGGTGCCGGTGCACCGCGTCGTCGACATGACGCGTCGCCGGCACGCGATCGAGCGCGAGCTGGCCATGGTCAAGGTGCGCGGCAAGGGCGAGCAGCGGGTCGAGGCGCTGCGGCTGGCCGACGCCTTCCGCGCGCGCGTGATCGACGCCACCACCGAGAGCTTCGTGTTCGAGATCACCGGCGCGAGCGACAAGATCGAGCAGTTCGTCGCGCTGATGCTGCCGCTCGGCCTGGTCGAGGTCGCGCGCACCGGCATCGTGGCGATCGCGCGCGGGCCGGAGGGGATGGCGGCCGATAGATTTCGTCATGCCCGGCCTTGTGCCGGGCATCCACGTCTTGCTATCGACACCGCATAGAAGCAGCGTGGATGGCCGGGACGAGCCCGGCCATGACGCCAGGAAGCCGAAGTCAGGGGTTCAGTATCATGCGTGTTTATTACGATCGCGACGCCGACCTGAACCTGATCAAGGGCAAGAAGGTCGCCATCATCGGCTATGGCAGCCAGGGCCACGCCCACGCGCTCAACCTGCGCGATTCCGGCGTCAAGGACGTCGCGGTCGCGCTGCGCAAGACCTCGCAGCGGCGTGAAGAAGGCCGAGGCCGAGAAGTTCAAGGTCATGGAGGTCGCCGAGGCCGCCAAATGGGCCGACGTCATGATGATGCTGACGCCGGACGAATTGCAGGCCGACATCTACCGCGACCACCTCGTCAAGCAACATGAAGCAGGGCGCGGCGCTGATGTTCGCGCACGGGCTCAACGTGCATTTCAACCTGATCGAGCCGCGCGCCGACCTCGACGTGATGATGATCGCGCCCAAGGGCCCCGGCCACACCGTGCGCTCGGAATATCAGCGCGGCGCCGGCGTGCCCTGCCTGCTGGCGATCCACAAGGACGCCTCCGGCAACGCGCACGATCTCGTGCTTGTCCTACGGGGCGGCGATCGGCGGCGGCCGCGCCGGCATCATCGAGACCACGTTCAAGGAGGAATGCGAGACCGACCTGTTCGGCGAGCAGGCCGTGCTGTGCGGCGGCCTGGTCGAGCTGATGAAGGCCGGCTACGAGACGCTGGTCGAGGCCGGCTACGCGCCCGAGATGGCCTATTTCGAGTGCGTGCACGAGGTGAAGCTGATCGTCGACCTGATCTACGAAGGCGGCATCGCCAACATGAACTACTCGGTCTCGAACACCGCCGAATACGGCGAATACGTCTCCGGCCCGCGCGTCATCACGCAGGAGACGCGCGCCGAGATGAAGCGCATCCTGGCCGATATCCAGTCCGGCCGCTTCACCCAGGACTGGATGCTGGAGAACAAGGTCAACCAGACCTCGTTCAAGGCGACGCGCGCCAAGCTCGCCGAGCATCCGATCGAGCAGGTCGGCGCCAAGCTGCGCGAGATGATGCCGTGGATCAAGCAGCGGGCGCTGGTGGATCGCTCGAAGAACTAATGCGCTGGATAATTCTCATAGGCGCGGCCGTCCTGCTCGGGGCGGCCGCGTCCGCATTTGCGGACGACGCGGAGAAAGGCTGCAGCGGCAACACCTACGAAATCGTCACGTGCCAGAAGGCAAAACTTGCGCTGTTGGAAACGCGATTGGCCGCCGCCTACAAAATAGCGATTGAGCGGGCAAAGGGCCGGCAAGGCAGGCAATTGCAGACGTCGCAGCAAGCCTGGCTGACGTTCCGGGACATCGATTGCGATTATTACGAGCTCGGTGAAGGCACCATCGCCCGCATCGAGGGCGGCGAATGCATGTTGACCTTGACGCGCCAGCGCGCCGAAGAGCTCGAGCGCGCCGTCGAGCCCTAGCTAGCGCTTGATGTGATCCCGACATCCACGTCGCTACCGCGCCGGGCAGCACGTCGCCGCCGGAGGCGCGTAAGTTTGCCTCGCGCATCGTTGCGACATCGATGGCGCCGATCAGCGGCGTGCAGCGCATCCGACGAGCCTGCATCGCTCGCGCGCTTGGGCGCGATCAGCACAATGGCGTCATAGGCGGGATGGCCCAGCGCCAGCGCCGTGATGCTCGCCAGCACATGGCTGCCGAGATAATCCGGCAGCCGCGCGAGAGCGTCGGCGAAGCGGGCGTCGATGGTCATCTGCGCGATGATGGCACGCGTGCGGCCTGCCCGGAAACCGCGATTTATCCTCGACTATCTTGCCTATCCTTTTGAGGGACAAAGGAAAATCGCGCCGGCGGCACCCGCGGGCAACTTGCAATGACAATTTGATTACAGTCATATGACGGCGGGGCTGTGGGACTGGTGGCTAGAGTTCGGGTGGTCACACCAGGCCGAGCCGTCGTGTGACCATGCCGCCGCGTTGCGTCTGCAATACTCAATCGTTTCGCCAGCCGAGCGGCCTTTCGCGCCGCGACCTTGCGGTCTGCTCTGCCATAGCGCCTTTTGCACCCGGCCGCGCTCGCCATCATGGCTCGCGACCGAGGCCGACCTGGAGCGCAAGGTCACCTTCCTGCTCGCCTGGGGCCTCTTGAATTTCTTCTGGCTGGCTCTGCTGCGCCGGCCGGCGGCCGCGGCGCTGATGTCGCTGGCGATGATCGTCACGCTGATCCTGCTGTCGCAGTTCAAATACGACATGCTGATGATGACGGTCAATTTCGTCGACCTGATGATCATCGACGCCGACACCGTCGCGTTCCTGCTGACGATCTATCCCGATCTCTTGCGCCGGGTGGTCCTGCAGCTGCGCTGGTCGCAATTCCGACGCTCGCGCTGCTCTGGTGGCTCGATCCCTTCCGCGTCCGCGTCGCGCGTCGCGTTCGCCGGTGCGCACGCTCTGCCTTGCCGGGCTCGTCGGCGCTGTCGATCGCGGATCCGATGCGACCCGTACGAGGCCTTCTCTGGCGACGACTATGTCTCCAAATTCGTCGCTCCGGCGTCGATGCGATCGTGGCCTACACGACGCGCGGCTACATGGAGTCCGACGCCGACGTTGCCGGCAAATTCACGCTCGCCGCCGCAGGCGCCTGCAGGCCGGCCGCCAAGCCGCCGCACATCATCATGGTGCTCGACGAATTCGAGCTTCGACATCCGCAGTGGCGCCCGGCATCAAGGTGCCGGCCGGCTACGGCCGCCATTTCCACTCCTTCGACGGCAAGGCAGCGCTCGCTTCATCGTCGAAGGCGCCGGCGGCCCGAGCTGGTACACCGAATACAACGTGCTGACCGGCCTGTCGGCGCGCTCGTTCGGGCGCTTCGCCTATTTCGTCACGCGCATCGCCGCCGGCCGCGTCGAGCGCGGCCTGCCGCACGCGCTGCGCCGCTGCGGCTACAAGACCTTCACGCTCTATCCGGCGCTACGGCGCCTTCCTGAGCGCGCGCAGTTTCCAGACCACGACCGGCATCGCAGCGCTTTCTCGACCAGCAAGCGACTGCGGCGCCAGCGGCGTCGAGCCCGACGCTTCTATCTACGACCAGGCGCGCGCAGCATGATCGAGCGCGAGCGCGGCAGCGGGCCGCTGTTCCTGTTCGTCTATACTCGCCGCCAATCATTTCCCGTGGGACTTCCGCTTCGCGCCCGACCTGACGCCGGACTGGCGCGATCTCGGCAACCGCGCCCGACGTCGACGAATATCTGCGGCGGCAGGCGCATGAGCGCGCGCGACTATGCCGGCGCTTCTCGCGCGGCTCAAGCGCGACTTCCCCGACGAGTCGTTCCTGATCGTGCGCTTCGGCGATCATCAGCCGGATTTCGCCGACGACATCATCGAGCCCGGCGCTCGACGAATGCCGAGATCGCGCGACCGGCATCGACGAGCTACGATCCGCGCTATTTCACCACCTACTACGCGATCGACGCCATCAATTTCAAGCCGGTCGACCTGTCGTCGGCGCTCGACACGCTCGACGCGCCCTATCTGCCGCTGGTCGTGCAGGAGGCGGCCGGCCTGCCGCTCGATCCGTCCTTCGCCGAGCAGAAGAAGATCCTGCAGCGCTGCCACGGGCTGTTCTACGGCTGCGCCGGCGGCGCCGAGGCGCGCCGCTTCAACCGGCTGCTGATCGACGCCGGCCTGATCAAGGGACTGTGAGCGGCCCGCGGGCTTTGCAAGCCGGCAGGATGCCCGGCATAGCTTTGCGCGTCAAGAAGCGTGCGACGGGCGACGGAACGCATGGCGGAGCGGACGCGACAGCGCGACCGGGCGGCAATGGCGCGCGCGCAGCCGCGGTCGCGCTCGGCGACGTAGCGGTGGCGTTTCGCCTCGCCGGCGGCGGCAGCTATACGGCGGTCGAGCGCGCGACGCTTCACGTCGCCGACGGCGAATTCGTCGCCATTGTGGGTCCGACCGGCTGCGGCAAGTCGACGCTTCTGAACATCGCCGCCGGGCTGATGCCGCCGTCGGCGGGCACGGTCGATATTTTCGGCACGCCGCTTGCCGCGCTCAACCGCCAGGCCGGCTATCTGTTCCAGGCCGACGCGCTGTTTCCCTGGAAGACCGCGCTGGAGAATGTCGCCATCGGCCTGGAGACCGCCGGCATGCCAGCGAGCGAAGCGCGCCCGCGCGCGCAGGACTGGCTCAAGCGCGTGGGCTTGGCCAGCTTCGGCGACCGCTATCCGCACATGCTCTCCGGCGGCCAGCGCAAGCGCGTCGGCCTCGCGCAGGTGCTGATCCGCGATCCGAAGATCCTGCTGATGGACGAGCCGTTCGGCCCGCTCGACGCGCAGACGCGGCAGATCATGGGCAATCTGCTGCTCGATCTGTGGAGCGCCGACCGCAAGGCGGTGTTGTTCGTCACCCACGATCTCGAGGAAGCGATCGCGCTGTCCGACCGCGTGGTGATCATGTCGGCGGGACCGGCGCGCGCGCATCATCGGCGACTGGCGCGTGCCGCTGGCGCGCCCGCGCGACATCGGCGAGGTCAAGCTCGACCACGCGTTCCACGAACTGCACCGCGACATCTGGCACACGCTGAAGGCCGAAGTGATCAAGGGCTACGCGCTAGGCGGAGGGCGCCGCATGAAATCGCGCGCGCAACTCATCGTCATGCAAGTGCTGGTCGCCGTGATCGGGCTCGTGCTGTGGTATGTGCTCTCGACCTATCCGATCTTCGGCTACATGGTGCTGCCGCCGTTCTTCTTCTCCAACCCGGTCGACGTCGCCGCGCAGATCGTCGACTGGTTCGTCGAGCGGCGTGATCTGGAAGCATCTCTGGGTCACGCTGGACGAGGCGATGCTCGCCTTCGTCATCGGCTCGATCGGCGGCGTGCTGGTCGGCTTCTGGTTCGCGCGCCAGCCGCGCATCGCCGCGGTGTTCGATCCTTACGTGAAGATGGTCAACGCGCTGCCGCGCGTGGTGCTGGCGCCGATCTTCACGCTCTGGCTCGGCCTCGGCATCTGGTCGAAGGTGGCGCTCGGCGTCACGCTGGTGTTCTTCATCGTGTTCTTCAACGTCTATCAGGGCGTCAAGGAAGTCAGCCCCACGGTGCTGGCCAATGCGCGCATGCTCGGCATGAACGAGCGGCAACTGATGCGCCACGTCTATTGGCCCTCGGCGCTGTCCTGGATGTTCTCCTCGCTGCATACGTCGGTCGGCTTTGCCGTGGTCGGCGCCGTGGTGGGCGAATATCTCGGCTCCGCGGCGGGGCTCGGCTACCTGATCCAGCAGGCGGAAGGCGTGTTCGACGTCGCCGGCGTGTTCGCCGGCATGTTCGTGCTGGCGGCCTTCGTGATCGTGATCGATACGATCGTCACGCTGGTCGAGAAGCGGCTGCTGGTGTGGCGGCCGGTGGCGAGCGATAGCCGGCCCTAGGCAATCCCGCGGCGCTGGCTTATCGTGGCCGCCGAACGGCCTGCTGAAAGGCCGCGACCAACAGGGAGGACTTCATGTCGGGAACGATTTTCCGCCGGCTTGCCGCCACGGCCGCCGCGCTGTTGCTGTCGAGCGGCCTCGCGCTCGCGCAATCCAAGGTGACGCTCGCCATCGGCGGCGCCTCGTGCCTGTGCTATCTGCCGACCATGCTGGCCGAGCAGCTCGGCGAGTTCAAAAAGGCCGGCGTCGACGTCGAAATCGTCGCACTTCAAGGGCGGCTCGCAGTCGCTCAAGGCCGTGATCGGCGGCAGCGCCGACGTGGTGTCCGGCTATTTCGACCACTGCGTCAATCTCGCCGCCAAGGGCCAGCATCTGCAGGCCTTCGTGGTCTATGACCGCTATCCCCGGCCTCGTGCTGGTGGTCTCGCCCAAGCACACGGCCGAAATCAAATCGGTCAAGGACCTCGCCGGCAAGAAAGTCGGCGTCAGCGCGCCCGGCTCGTCCACCGACTTCTTCCTCAAATATCTGCTGAGCAAGAACGGCGTCGATCCGAACTCGGTCGGCGGTGATCGGCGTCGGCCTCGGCGCCACCGCGGTTGCCGCCATGGAGCAGGGCCAGATCGACGCCGCCGTCATGCTCGACCCGGCGGTGACCATGCTCGCCAGGCAAGTACAAGGACCTGAAAATCCTGAGCGACACGCGCACGCGAGAAAGACACGCTCGCCGTGTTCGGCGGCGAGTATCCGGGCGGCGCGCTCTACACCAAGGCCGAGTGGATCGCCAGCCACGAGAAGGAAGCGCAGGCGATGACCACCGCGATCGTCTCCACGCTGAAGTGGATCCACTCGCATTCGGCCGGAGGAGATCATCGCCAAGATGCCGCCGGAATGGTCGCCAAGAACAAGGAGCTCTATATCGCCGCGCTCAAGAACACGATGCCGATGTATTCCGACACCGGCCGCATGGACCCGAAGGGCGCCGAAGCCGTGCTCGCGGTGTTCAGCCAGTCCTCGCCGGAGGTGAAGAACGCCAATATCGACCTGTCGAAGACCTACACCAACAAGTTCGTCGACGCGGCCAACAAGAAGATGGGGATGAAGTAGGCCTTATCGCGTCTTGAATTGCGACGGACGCGGCACGGCGGGAACTTTCCCCGCCGTGTCTGTTATTGTAGCAGCCATGAATCTCCTCTCCATCCAGTCGCACGTCGCCTACGGCCATGTCGGCAATTCCGCCGCGGTGTTTCCGCTGCAGCGCATCGGCGTGGAGGTGTGGCCGATCCACACGGTGCAGTTCTCCAACCACACCGGCTATGGTCAATGGCAGGGCCGGGTGTTCGACGCCGGCATGATCCGCGAGGTGGTCGGCGGCATCGAGCAAGCGCGACGTGCTTGGCGAATGCGACGGCGTGCTGTCCGGCTATATCGGCGCGGCCGATATCGGCGCCGCCATTCTCGACGCGGTGGCGACGGTCAAGCGCGCCAATCCGGCCGCGAAATATTGCTGCGACCCGGTGATCGGCGACGTCGGCCGGGGCATCTTCGTTGCGCGACGGCATTCCGGAATTCATGAAGCAAAAGGCGGTGCCGGCGGCCGAGGTCATCACGCCCAACCATTTCGAGCTTGATTATTTGAGCGGCCGCGACAGCAAGACGCTTGCGCAAGCACGCGATGCCGTCAAAGCGGTGCACGATCTCGGGCCCGGCGTGATCATGGTGACGTCGCTGCGCACGCGAGGAAACGCCGGAAAAAGCCATCGATCTGCTCGCATCGAACGGGAAAAGCTGCTTCCGCCTGCGCACGCCGCTGCTGCCGCTGGTGGTGAACGGGGCGGGCGACGCCATCGCCGCGCTGTTCTTCGCGCATTACCTGCGCGAAGGCAAAATCGACGTGGCGCTGTCGCGCGCGGCCTCCGCCATTTTCGGCGTGCTGGTCAAGACCGTGGAAGCGGGCGCGCCGCGAGATCCAGCTCATCGCCGCGCAGGACGAACTGGTCAAGCCGACGCAATCGTTCGTGGCGGAAGAACTCACGGCATGACGGCCGAGCCCGCGCTGATCCGCGTCGACCGGCTGGAGCTGACTTTCGCGCCCAAGCCCTGGGCCTTCGCCATCGAGCGGCGGGCGGAAATCGACGCTTATTTTGGCGCGCTCCAGCGCGAAAAGCCGGCGATATGGAACGGCCGCGTGCTGCTGCTGCACGCCCAAGTCGTGCGCGACGGCGTGTTTCGCGGCGACTATCTCGAAACCGATTATGCGAGCTTTGCCGCCTGGACGCGCCTGGGGGCGGCCGCCGGCCGGCGTGCATGATTGCTTCGGCGCGGCGGCGGTGCAGGCGGGCGATGGAGCCTTTCTGCTCGGCGTCATGGGCCGGCAAACCTTCCACGCCGGGCAGATCTATTTTCCCTGCGGCACGCCCGATCCCGACGACGTTGTCGGATGGTAAGGTCGACCTCGACGCGCAGCGTCGCGGCGCGAACTCGAGGAAGAGACCGGCCTCGCGCCGGGCGACACATTGCCGGCGCCGGGCTGGACATGTGTGGTCGATGGCAACCTGATCGCGCAGATCAAGCTGGTGCGGGTCGACGAGAACGGCCGAAGCCTTGCGCGCGCGCATGCTCGCGCATCTGCAAGCGCGAAAAGCAGCCGGAATTGTCGGATATCCGCATTGTGCGCGGGCGCGCAGGATTTCGACCCGGCGATGCCGCGCTTCGTGACCGCCTTTCTGGCGCAGCATTATGGCGTACGATAAGCTCGCGGCGCGCGGAGATCACACCATGAAGCTCTACCATATTGCCAAGCGCTTTCGCATCGACAATCCGGATAAGTTTCGAATGTCCGACTACGATCCGGCCGAATGCTACGGGCTGACCGTCGACAAGCACGACGCCAAGTCATGCTCGCCGAAGGCATCGAGCGGCTGACCGAATTGCAGCAGCGTCTCTACGCCGAAGACCGCTGGTCGGTGCTGATCGTATTGCAGGCGATGGATGCCGCCGGCAAGGACAGCATCATCAAGCACGTCATGACCGGTCTCAATCCGCAGGGCGTCGAAGTGCATTCCTTCAAGCAGCCGAGCGCGGAGGAGCTGCAGCACGATTTTCTCTGGCGCGTGGCGCAACGCCTGCCGACCAACGGCCGCATCGGCATTTTCAACCGGTCGCACTACGAAGAGGTGCTGACCGTGCGCGTGCACAAGGAATTGCTGGAGCACCAAAAGCTGCCGAAGCGACTCGTCGGCAAGGACATCTGGCAAGCAACGTTTCGACGATATCCGCGCTTTCGAGCGTCACCTCGCCCGCAATGGCACGCTGGTCTTGAAATTCTTCCTCAACGTGTCGAAGGAGGAGCAGCGCAAGCGTTTTCTCGACCGCATCGATGAGCCGGCCAAGCGCTGGAAGTTCTCCATGAACGACGTGGCGGAGCGCAAGCTCTGGACGAAATACATGACGGCCTTCGAGGACATGATCCGCCATACCAGCACGCCGGAAGCGCCGTGGTTCGTGGTGCCGGCCGACCATAAATGGTTCACCCGCATCGTGGTGGCGGCGGCCCTGGTGCAGGAACTGCAGTCGCTCGATCTCAATTACCCGAAGATCGAGGGCAAGATGCTCAAGGAGTTGAGGAAGGCGGAAAAGGCGCTGAAGGCGGAGAAGTCGTAGCGCCGCTCGCCAGATGCCGGGACTGAGGCGATAGCGGACGTGACTGCAATAGGCCGCGTCGTCCGCGAGATTGCGCGTCAGGAAACGCTCCTCGTCGAGCAGCTGTGCAGCCGGGGGCCGATGACCAGACAACAATGCTGACCTATCGGTCCGCTTGATTTGCGCAGGCGCTTTCCGCTAGAAGCGGGGCGTCCGATCGGCGGTTAACGCGGACTTTACCTTGTTCCGCGACTCTCAACCGCAGACCATGAGGGTGATTTGAGAGCCATGACGACGCGCAATCATATCGGCGCGATCGAGCGGGCGGCCGCAGCGGCCGCGCCCGCGGCCACCCTCATTCTGGGCTCGCTCCTTCTCCTTATCCGCCCCTGAGGGCCGGCTGGGCATTTCCGCCTGGGCACTCGGGGGATGACGGAGACAGCACCCCATTAGAGCGCCCCGAGGGCGCATTCCAGAGAAGGATCGACTGCCATGACTGCCAAGACCCCGTCCGACAAGGACCGCGTCGTCATATTCGACACGACGTTGCGCGACGGCGAGCAATGCCCGGGCGCGACCATGACCCACGAGGAGAAGCTCGAGGTCGCCGAACTGCTCGACGACATGGGCGTCGACATCATCGAGGCCGGCTTCCCGATCGCCTCGGAAGGCGACTTCGCCGCCGTCAACGAGATCGCCAAGCGTTCCAAGAATTCGGTGATCTGCGGGCTCTCGCGCGCCGCGCTTCAAGGACATCGACCGCTGCGCCGAGGCGATCAAGCCGGCCAAGCGCAAGCGCATCCACACCTTCATCTCCACCTCGCCGGTGCACATGAAATACAAGCTGCAGAAGGAGCCGCACGAGGTCTACGAGATGGTGATCGGGCAGGTGACGCGCGCGCGCGGCCACACCGACGACGTCGAATGGTCGGCCGAGGACGCCACCCGCACCGAGCACGATTTCCTCTGCCGCTGCGTGGAGGCCGCCATCAATGCCGGCGCCACCACCATCAACATCCCCGACACCGTCGGCTACACGGTGCCGGAGGAGTATTTCGCGCTCTTCAAGATGCTGCGCGAGCGCGTGCCGAATTCCGACAAGGCGCGCTTCTCCGTCCATTGCCATAACGATCTCGGCATGGCGGTGGCCAATTCGCTCGCCGGCGTGAAGGCGGGCGCGCGCCAGATCGAATGCACCATCAACGGCATCGGCGAACGCGCCGGCAATGCCGCGCTGGAAGAAGTCGTGATGGCGATCAAGACGCGCAACGACGTGCTGCCGTTCTGGACCGGCGATCGACGCCACCATGCTCACGCGCGCATCCAAGCTCGTCTCGGCGGCGACCTCGTTCCCGGTGCAATACAACAAGGCGATCGTCGGGCGGAACGCCTTCGCGCATGAGAGCGGCATCCATCAGGACGGCATGCTCAAGAACGCGCAGACCTACGAGATCATGACGCCGGAGTCGGTCGGCGTGAAGCAGACCTCGCTGGTCATGGGCAAGCATTCGGGGCGGCACGCCTTCGTGCACAAGCTGGAAGAACTCGGCTACCAGTTGGCCGGCAACCAGCTCGAGGACGCCTTCGTGCGCTTCAAGGCGCTGGCCGACCGCAAGAAGCAGATCTACGACGAGGACATCGAGGCGCTGGTGGACGAGGAGATCGCCACCGCGCACGACCGCATCAAGATCGTCTCGCTGACGGTGATCGCCGGCACGCATGGGCCCGCAGTCGGCGACGCTCACCCTCGACATCGACGGCAAGCACATCACCACGCAATCGACCGGCAACGGCCCGGTCGACGCGATCTTCAACGCGATCCATGCGCTGGTGCCGCACGAGGCCAAGCTCGAGCTCTACCAGGTGCACGCGGTGACCGAGGGCACCGACGCGCAGGCCGAAGTCTCGGTGCGGCTGGCGGAGGATGGCCGCTCGTTCACCGCGCGCGGCGCCGATCCCGACACGCTGGTGGCGTCCGCCAAGGCCTATCTCGGCGCGCTCAACAAGCTCATCAGCAAGCGCAACAGGATGCCGGGCATCGAGCACCGGATTCACTCGACCGACGTCGGTTGAATTCGTTAACGAGTTGCAAATGCCGCGCCTCGCAAGGGGCGCGGCATTTCATTTCTGCATTTTGTTCCAGTGGAACCGAAAAAATCACAATTTATCCGCAATTCGCCCCGCTCGCGGCGAAATTGCCGGCTATGTGCCGGTCAACGCAAAGAACGATTCGGGGACCTTCGGAAAATGAAGCAGATCATATTGGCGGGCGCGCTCGCGCTCGCGGCGATCGGTATGTTCGTCCGCGACATCTGAATCTTTCGCCGATGAGCGCGCCGGCGTTTCTACGCAACTGACGGCGGCGGTCGATATCGCGCGCGTCAAGACGCGTGCTCCAGCTCACGCCGCAGCAAGAGCGCCTATTGGCCGCCGGTCGAGGCCGCCTTGCGCGACATCGCGCGCCGCCAGGCGCAGGACGGAATCGGCCGGGCTGGTGCGGCGGATCAGCCACCGGGTGGTGTCGGTCGTGCTCAATGCGGCGGCCGTCAGGCGGCTGGCGGTTGCGGCCCGTCCGCTGATCGCCGCGCTGCGCGACGATCAGAAGCAGGGAGCCATGGTCCTGGCGCAGGAAATGGGCCTGGGGCCGGTGCTGGCCGCGCTCAATTGAGCGCATGGCAGCTAGGCGTGCGCCATTTTTCCTCCTTGACGCTGACCGCAGTCGGTGCTGGCTATGGCGCCACTTGCCGGGAAACCGGCCTCGTGCCATCCTGAACTCAACGTAACCGGCTGAAAAATCAAGACAAACGCCGGTTACTCGTCTCAACTCGGAGGAAGTACGTCCATGCGTAAGTGGATTCTCGCGGCGGCTGCGGCTGCCGTTTTTGCGGTGCCGGCTACGGTCAATGCCGAGCCGATGGTCATCAAATTCAGCCACGTGGTCGCCGAAAAAACCCCGAAAGGGCAGGCGGCGCTCAAGTTCAAGGAAGCGGCCGAGCGGCTGCTGCCCGGCAAGGTGAAGGTCGAGGTCTATCCGAACTCGCAGCTCTACGGCGACGCCAAGGAGATGGAAGCGCTCGCCCTCGGCGACGTGCAGTTCATCGCCACCTCGCTCGCCAAATTCGACAAGTACACGAAGAAAATCCAGGTGTTCGACCTGCCGTTCATGTTCAAGGACATGGACGCGGTCGACCGCTTCGAGCAGAGCAAGGTCGGCCAGAGCCTGTTGCACTCGATGGAGAACCGCAACTATCTCGGCCTCGCCTATTGGCACAACGGTCTGGCGCAGATGTCCGCCAACAAGCCGTTGCTGCTGCCGTCGGACGCCAAAGGCCTCAAGTTCCGCATCCAGCAGTCCGACATCATCCAGGCAAGCTATGAAGTCATCGGCGCCAACGTGCAGAAGCTCGCCTTCTCGGAAGTCTATCAGGCGCTGCAGACCGGAACGGTGAACGCCCAGGAGAACACCTGGTCGAACATCTTTTCGCAGAAGTTCTACGAGGTTCAGAAGGACTTCGTTGAATCGAACGACCGCGTGATCGACTACATGGTGCTGGTCAACAACAAGTGGTGGACCGGCCTGCCGGCCGATATCCGCGCCGGGCTGACCAAGGCCCTGGCCGAGGCGACCGAAGCCAACAACAAGATCGCCGAGCAAGCTCAACATCGAGGCGAAGAAGAAGATCGCAAGCCTCCGGCGTGACCAAGATCCATGAGCTGACGCCCGAACAGCACGCCGCCTGGGTGAAGGCCATGCATCCGGTGTGGACCAAGTTCGAGCCCATATCGGCAAGGACATCGTCGACGCCGCCGTGGCCTCGAACAATCCGAAGACGAACTGAACGTTACGGCGGCCGCGGCTTAAAACCGCGGCCGCCGCTCATAACAAGACCAGGCGAGGGGGAATCCGGTGTCGCTGCGGGAGGCGGTGCACCGCGTCGAGGAAGGCCTGATCGCCTTCATTCTCGGCGCGATGACTTTGCTGTCATTTGTGCAGGTGGTCCTGCGCTATGGATTTAACTACGGGCTGATCTGGCAGCTCGAGGCCACGACCTATTTGTTTGCGTGGCTGGTGATGATCGGAATTTCCTACTGCGTGCGCGTGCATGCTCATATCGGCGTCGATGCGGCCGTGCGGCTGCTGCCGCCGAACGCGCGCCGCGTCGATCGGCATTGTCGTGCTGCTGCTCGCGCTGCTTTACGCCAGCCTGATGTTCTACGGCTCGATCGAATACATCAAACGCATGATGATTATCAATGTCGAAGCCGAAGACATCCCGATTAAGACCTGGGTGCTGAGCATCTGCCTGCCGATCGGCTTTGGCCTGCTCGTAATCCGGCTGCTCGAGATGGGCTGGCGCATCGTGACCGGGCGCTCGCAAGGCTATGAGCTTGCCGACGAGGCGCAGGAAGTGCTGCACGATGTCGCTCACGATGTCCCGCCGGACGCCACGACGGTGCAGCGATGAACACCGTCTTCCTGTTCATCTCCATGCTGGTGATGCTGGGCATCGGCATGCCGATCGCGATGGCGCTCGGCCTGTCGTCGGTGCTGACCATCCTTTTCTTCCAGCACGACAGCATGGCGTCGCTGGCGCTCAAATTTTTCCAGACGATGGACCAGTTCACCTTGCTGGCCATCCCGTTCTTCATCCTGGCGGCGAACTTCCTCACCACCGGCGGGGTGGCACGGCGCATGATCAATTTCGCCAATGCCGCGGTCGGTCATCTGCCGGGCGGCCTCGCCATCGCCTCGGTGCTCGCCTGCATGCTGTTTGCCGCGGTGTCGGGCTCCTCGCCCGCGACCGTGGTGGCGGTCGGCTCGATCGTGATCGCCGGCATGGTGCGCGCCGGCTACACGCAGTCCTTTGCCACCGGCGTGATCGTCAACGCCGGCACGCTCGGCATTCTCATTCCGCCGTCGATCGTGATGGTCATTTACGGAGCGGCGACCGAAACCTCGGTCGGGCGGCTGTTCATGGCGGGTGTCATTCCCGGCATCATGCTCGGCAGCTGTCTCATGATCGCGATTTACGTTGCCGCCCGCATCAAGGATCTGCCGCGGCAGCCGAAGGTACCGATGGCGGAGCGCTTCGCCCTGTTCCGCAATGCTTTGTGGGGGCTTCTGCTGATCTTCATCGTGATGGGCGGCATCTACGGCGGCGTATTCACGCCGACCGAAGCGGCCGCGGTGGCGGCGGTCTATGGCTTCGTCGCGGCGGTGTTCATCTATCGCGACCTGCACATCAGCGACGTGCCGCGCGTGCTGCTCGATTCCGGCCGCGTATCGGTGATGCTGATGTTCATCATCGCCAACGCCTTTCTGTTCGGCCACGTGCTGACCACGGCGCAGATTCCGCAGAGCATCGCCAGGATGGTCACCGAGGCGAATATGGCGCCGTGGCACTTCCTGCTCATCGTCAACATCATCCTGCTGGTGGCCGGCAACTTCATGGACCCCTCGGCGATCGTGCTGATCACAGCGCCGATCCTGTTCCCGACTGCCGTCAAGCTCGGCATCGATCCGATCCATCTCGGCATCGTCTATGTCGTCAACATGGAGATCGGGCTGGTGACGCCGCCGGTCGGGCTGAACCTGTTTGTCGCCTCCGGAATAACGGGCATGCCGCTCATGAGCGTGGTGCGCGCCTCCATGGGCTGGCTGATGATCCTGCTCGGCTTCCTGGTGGTCGTGACCTACATCCCGGAAATCTCGACCTACCTGCCGAATTTGCTGTTCGGCAAAGCCATCCAGTAGCGCGCAACGAACGAGACGGCGATTTCCTGCGGCGGGGTCGACATTCTTAACGATGTTATTTGCTGAACGCGCGTACATCTACATTGCGCGCGGTTAATCTCTGTCCAAACTTTAACTTGATAAGGCAAGGCCGCGCTCCAAGATCGGCCGCATCAGACATGCCATTGGAGGTAACTACCATGTGGAAGACAGTTCTCGCCGGCACGACCGTGCTCGCGCTTGCCGGTGCTTCGCTCGCCTACGCGGAGCAGGGCACCAACGTCCGTGACCACGCGCAACGCTGGCGGCCGAATGCCGCCGACATCAGCGCGTTCGGCGACGCGCGCATCGCCGCGGTTCACGCCGGCCTCAAGCTCACGCCCGAGCAGGAGAAGAATTGGCCGGGTGTGGAAAGCGCGCTGCGCGATCTCGCCAAGCAGCGTTCCGAGTGGTTCGCCGCGCGCGCCAGCGCCAATCGCCCGACCGATCCGGTCGAGCGCCTGAGCCTGCGCGCCAAGGCGATGCAGGAGCGCGGCGCCGCGCTCGGCAAGCTCGCCGACGCGGCAGGCCCGCTCTATCAGAGCCTGGACGACGCGCAGAAGCACCGCTTCACCGTGCTGGCGCGGCTCGAATGTGCGGCAATTCGGCGACCGGCAAGGGCGTCATCATTGGCGCGGGCATGACGGCGTGCGTCATCATCGCGGCCCGGCCGAAGGCGGCGCGCAGCCGCAGCAGTAAATCGGTAGCAGGCGGCGGGCCGCGGTCTCCCTGACGCCGGCGCCGCCGTTCGAGAAGCCGCCGGGTTCGCCCGGCGGCTTTTTTCTTTTGTGCTCCGTGACTTGGCGGGTGTCGCGGCTGGACAGGCAGGACACCCTTTGCTAAGGGACCGGGCCCGCTTACATGAGCTGGGCAATCCGGGCGCATAGCTCAGTTGGTAGAGCAGCTGACTCTTAATCAGCGGGTCGCAGGTTCGAGTCCTGCTGCGCCCACCACTTTCCCGAAAAAACTTGGTGGAAATACATAGCGCTGGCGATGACCCATTTCGGGGTAGCGCTTGCCGCCGGCAGATTGTGCGTAGCGGGGGTAGCATTGGGGCGTGGCATTACCTGCCTTGCCGAGGGTCGCCAGTTAATCTGTGCGTTTCGCGAAATATCAATGCGCGAACTGATAATTTCCGAGACTTATATTTATGACGATCAGCACTCATTCAGCCGAACAATAGTTCCCATATACTACTTGAACACGTTTTGCATATGGCCCGCAGCGCCTTAGCGGTCTCTCGATCTTCCAGCATGAGCCGATCATGGCCGTCCAGCTGTATAGAATTGCTCACATTGAACTGAGGTGCGAACCGACGATGTATTCGCTGTGAAAGTGCTTATATCGCAGCATATAGGCCGTACAACTGTTGTTCGCCCCGCACGCCCCAGGTTGCCCATTTGATGTTGCCGTTTGCCGACGCCGCTCTATGCCCGTGTGCCGACGGAGGCGCGGCGGATATTGCGCGGGCTGTGGTCGCGATGCAGACGAAGCGGACCTTAATTTGCGGACAAATGACATCCGACCGGCGGGCGCTGCCCTCGATCCGGCGCCGGTCTGCCCGGCGCGATGCCGACCGACTTCGAGAGTGAGGTACATTTGAACGGGCCGTTCGCGCGAACCTCTTCCAAGGCGTCTTTGGTTCCATTTTGGGTCGGCGCGGAAGCGATCCGCGAGGAACTGTTCAGCGTCGAACGTCTTGAGCAGCACGCAGACAGCTTGGCTGCGGCTCAGTCTGTCAGTTCGCAGCCGGAGCGGGGCCAACTTCTTGCAAAGCGTGTTCGCGAAAACGATATTGCCCTTCTTAACGCCTATCGTGTCATCGCAGCCGCAATTCAGGACAAACGCGCCATAACGCCGGCGGCCGAATGGCTGATCGATAATTTTCATCTTGCCGAAGATCAGATCCGTGAAATCCGAATCAATCTTCCGCCCAAATATTATCGCCAACTTCCAAAACTCGCAGAAGGCCCATTTAAGGGGTATCCGCGTATTTTCGAGGTAGCTTGGGCGTTCGTGGCGCATACCGACAGTCGTTTTGAAGCGGAGATGCTTCGACGCTTCGTGTTGGCCTATCAGCGCGTTCAGCCGCTGACAATCGGCGAACTCTGGGCTCTCGCGATCACAATTCGCGTCGTGCTGGTGGAGAATCTGCGGCGTTTGGCCGATCTCATCATCGACAGTCAGACATCGCGTGACGCCGCCGATGGTTTGGCGGATCGTCTGCTCAGTAGGAAAATTGGAGGTTCCGAGCTCGCTGCGGAACTGCTCCAGTTTGCAAATACGCCACTGACGAGATCCTTTGCAGTTCAGCTTCTCCAGCGGCTGCGCGACGAAGATCCGACGACCACGCCGGCGCTTGTGTGGCTGGACGACCGCCTGAGGTCACAGGGCACAAACGCCGACGAACTCGTGCGCGAAGAACACCGCAGGCAGGGTGCGGCGAACGTCACCATCCGCAACATCGTCACCAGCATGCGGCTTATCTCCGAGCTCGACTGGGCGGAGTTTTTCGAAGGCGTCAGTCTGGTTGATGAGACGCTACGGACAGGCAGTGATTTCGCCAATATGGATTTTCCCACGCGCGACAGATATCGCCGCGCGGTCGAACAACTTGCGCGTGGGTCGGCTCACTCGGAAATCGATGTCGCCCGAGCTGTCATCCTCATTGCAAAGCGCGCGGCCGCTGACCAGCAAGCCGCATCGGAGGAGCCGGATCCGCGCTCGCGCGATCCCGGCTATTCCTTGATCGGGCAAGGCCGGCGCGCGTTCGAAAAAAAACTTGGCTTTCGCGCTCCGCTGACGGATTGGCTTGTCCGCGCCAACGCGGAGGTTGGGATTTCAGGCTATCTGCTCGCCGTCGGGTTCGCTGCGGGGGCAATTCTCGCCTTGGCATTGCTGGCGGTCGGGCCGGCCACCACCGAAGGATGGGTTTTCCTGCCATTGGCGTTTCTAGGGCTCCTTATTTCCATCGATGCCGCAATCACGCTGGTGAATCGCGCAGTCACGGATCGGGTCGGCCCCGCCGTGCTGCCCGGACTTGAGCTTCGCGAAGGCGTTGCGAATGAGTTCCGCACCATCGTCGTCGTGCCGACGCTGCTCACAACCGATGCCGCAATCGAACAGCTCATCGAGCGATTGGAAATCCACCATCTCGCGAGCCCGGACGGCGATATTCGGTTTGCACTGCTTTCAGACTGGACGGACTCGGCGACCGAGAACGCGGCGGGAGACGAGGAGCTTTTGGGCGCGGCTATTGAGGGAATTGACCGCCTCAATGTCAAATATGGGCCTGCATCGGATGGCGCGCGCTTCTTTCTCCTGCATCGGCGGCGAGTCTGGAACGAGGGCCAAGGCAAATGGATCGGATGGGAGCGCAAGCGCGGAAAACTGCATGAGCTGAATCGGCTGCTTCGTGGTGCTACGGACACCACGTTCCTGGCTGTGGGCGGCGAGTTGCCGCCGGTCCCGAAAGGCGTTCGCTACGTCATTACCCTGGACACGGACACGCGGCTTCCCATAGGAGCTGCAAAGCGCCTGATCGGAAAAATGGCGCACCCGCTCAATCGTCCAAAATTCGACCTTGTTTCTCGCCGCGTCGTCGAAGGCTATGGCGTGCTGCAGCCGCGGGTGACGCCATCGCTTCCCACGGCGCGAGACGGCTCGGTCTTCCAGCGCGTGTTTTCCAGCCCGACCGGCATCGACCCATACGCGGCAGCCGTTTCCGACGTTTATCAGGATCTCTTCGAAGAAGGATCTTACAGCGGCAAGGGTATCTACGACGTGGATGCCTTCGAGGCCGCTCTCGCAGGCCGAATTGCGGAAAGCAGCGTGCTCAGTCACGATTTGCTGGAGGGGATTTTTGCCCGCGCCGGGCTGGTGTCGGACGTCGAAGTCTTCGAAGATTTTCCGTCGCGTTACGATGTTGCCGCATCCCGCCAGCACCGCTGGGCACGCGGCGACTGGCAATTGCTTCCTTGGGTCATCGGCAGGGGGCCGGTCTCCGCCGGCGTTGGAACGAGCATTCCTTTGCTCGGCCGCTGGAAACTCGCGGATAACCTTCGCCGCACACTATCGGCCCCGGCGAGCGTTCTCGCCCTCGTGGCCGGTTGGGTCCTGCTGCCAGCAACGGCCGCTTTTATCTGGACAGGATTCGTCTTTCTTCCATTCCTGCTGACCGCCGTCCTGCCTCTCGTCACGCGTGTGATTCCGCGTCGCTCCGGAATTACGACCGGCAGCCACTTCCGCGCGTTTCGCCTCGATCTGAGAATCGCCTTATCGCAGATCGGGCTGCAAGTGGCGCTGCTCGCCGATCAGGCGTGGCTGATGTGCGATGCAATCATCCGGACGTTGTCCAGGCTGTATCGGCGCAAGCAATTGCTGCAATGGGTGACCGCGGCAGCGGCAAGCTCCAATCGGGAGCTCACACTCGGCGGCTTCTATCGGCGGATGGCCGGCGCCGTCGTTCTGGCTGCATGCGCGGCAGCTATCATCGCCTTTGCCGATCACGAGACTTGGTTGTTCGCGGCGCCGCTGCTCGGCGCTTGGATGCTTTCACCGGCGATAGCATGGTGGGTCAGCCGGGCGCCACGACCCGATCAGATCGCGCTGTCGGCCGCCGAGGCGATAAGCCTGCGCCTTACCGCGCGGCGTACCTGGCGCTTCTTTGAAACATTCGTTACGGCGGAGGATCATATGCTTCCTCCGGATAATTTTCAGGAGGACCCCCAGCCCGTCATCGCCCACCGTACCTCGCCAACGAATTTAGGCCTTTACCTTCTCTCGGTGCTGGCCGCACGCGATTTTGGCTGGATTGGGCTCACGTCAACCGTCGACCGATTGGAAGATACCCTTCGGACGATGAACCGGCTGGAGCGATTTCGCGGTCATTTCTTCAATTGGTACAACACGCAAGATCTTCGTCCGCTTGAGCCAAAATACGTGTCGTCGGTCGACAGCGGCAATCTGGCCGGGCATCTGATTGTTCTGCGCAGCGCTTGCCGCGAGATGATTGCGGCGCCGGTGATCGGCCCGGAGCCGCTTGCCGGGATCGCGGATGCCGTAAAACTCGCGCAAAACTCTCTCGACGCGCTGCGCAGCGGCGGCCGCATATCGGAGCTCGATCATAAGCGGCTGCAAACAGCGCTTGTTTCGCTTACGACTTCGCTGGAATTGCCTGTTGAATCGTCGGCGGATCTTGTCGCTCGATTGTCGACCCTCAAGCAACAGGCCGATGAGCTTTCTGAACTTGCACGGGCTCCTGACCAGGACGGCGACAGCGACGTTGAAGCCAGAGCAGATCTCGTGACTTGGACAGATGCAGTTGGCGCGAGCGTCCGGCACCATCTGCGCGATGTCGATGAATTGCTCCCATGGATGCAGCTCACCGATGACGCTGCCGCATCGCTGTCTGCGCCGACTTTGTTCGATCTGCCGGATCGCAGTCAGGCATTGGTTGAAAAGCTGCGTCAACAAACGGCCGGTCTCGTGCCGAGCGGCGCCGTTGCGGCTGCCGCCGACAATGGCCGTCTCATCGCGGCGTTGGAGCAATCGGCAGAGCGTGCGCAAGCTCTCATTCGACGAATTGAAAGTCTCGACGATCTCGCTCGAAAGATGTTCGACGAGATGCAATTCGGTTTTCTGTTGGACCCGGCAAGGCAGTTGCTCTCCATCGGATATCAGTCTGCCGAGGGCGTGCTGGATCCAAGCTGCTACGATCTGCTTGCGTCCGAGGCGCGCTTGGCAAGCTTTATCGCGATCGCCAAAGGGGATATCGCACCGAAACATTGGTTCAAATTGGGGCGCGCGGTCACTCCGATCGACCGCGGCTCGGCGCTGATCTCGTGGTCCGGATCAATGTTCGAGTACCTGATGCCGGAGCTGGTGATGCGCGAGCCGGAAGGGAGCCTGTTGCATCAGACGGCGCGGCTCATCGTGAGCCGACAGATAGAGTACGGCGCTCAGCTTGGCGTGCCGTGGGGAATTTCCGAGTCCGCGTATAACTTCCGCGACATCGAGATGACCTATCAATACTCCAATTTCGGCGTCCCCGGACTGGGATTAAAGCGAGGGCTCAGCGAGAGCCTTGTCGTTGCGCCTTACGCGACGGCGCTTGCGTCAATGGTCGACCCGGTCGCCGCGGTGCGTAATTTCTCCCGCCTGGCCGAAGTCGGCGGCGGCGGCCGCTATGGCTGGTATGAGGCGTTGGACTACACGCCGGGACGGATTCCGGAAGGCAAAAGCGTTGCCATCGTGCGCGCCTATATGGCGCACCATCAAGCAATGAGTCTGGTCGCTATCGATAACACGCTTCGCGGCGGGATTATGCGGGCACGCTTTCACGCCAATCCGATCGTTCAGGCGACAGAACTTTTGTTGCAGGAAAGGCCGCCGCGCGACGTCACTGTCAAATGGGTGCGCGCTGAGGAAGTGAATCAGACGACGAAGGTGCGTGAACTCGTGCCGCCCATGTTGCGCCGATTTCAATCGCCGCACGATCTTATTCCTCGGACCCACGTTCTTTCGAATGGCCGCTACGGCGTCATGATCACGGCCGCCGGTTCGGGCTTCAGTCGCTGGAAAAATCTTGCGGTGTCGCGTTGGCGCGAAGACGTCACCCGCGATCCTTGGGGGTCATATATCTATTTGCGCGATATCGAAAACGGCACCGTGTGGTCGGCGGGTTACCAACCGAGCGGCACCCGTCCCGACAATTACGAGGTGACGTTTTCCGAGGATCGCGCCGAATTCAAAAGGCGCGATGGAACCCTGACGACAACTCTCGATATCGTCGTGTCGCCGGAGGATGACGGAGACGTCAGACGCGTGTCGGTCACAAATCTTGGCGCGCGCACGCGCGATATCGAGCTGACCTCTTATTCGGAGGTCGTCTTGGCGCCTGCGAGCGACGACGCGGCGCATCCGGCATTTTCCAAGCTTTTTGTACAAACGGA
Organism: uncultured Alphaproteobacteria bacterium; assembly: GCA_963742375.1. Taxonomy (GTDB): domain Bacteria; phylum Pseudomonadota; class Alphaproteobacteria; order Rhizobiales; family Xanthobacteraceae; genus Pseudolabrys. The sequence continues at coordinate 369,002 of CAVULP010000002.1, read as the reverse complement.
ATTCGTGCCTGAACTCGGTGCGCTTTTGGCGACCCGGCGAAGGCGGGCGCCCGACGAACCGGAGGTGTGGGCCGCTCATCTGGCCATATTGGAGGGCGAATCCGCCGGCGATCTGCAATTCGAGACCGACCGGGCGCGCTTTCTGGGGCGCGGCAACGGAGTAGGCTCGCCGGTTTCCATCAGCAGCGGCCGGCCGCTTTCAAACACGGTCGGAACCGTGCTCGATCCGATCTTCAGCATTCGTCGGCGTGTCCGCATCCCGCCCGGCGCGACGGTCCGGGTTTCATTTTGGACCCTTATCGCCCGTTCGCGCGACGAAATTATCGGCTTGGCCGACAAGCATCATGACGTTGCGGCGTTCGAACGTGCAGCCACGTTGGCCTGGACTCAAGCACAGGTCCAGCTTCATCACCTCGGAATAACATCGGATGAGGCGCACCTGTTCCAGCGGTTAGCCAATCGGGTGGTGTACTCGGACCAGACGTTGCGGCCGTCGGCTGAAATCTTGAAACGGAATGAGCTCGGACCATCGGCTCTCTGGGCGCACGGCATCTCCGGGGACTTGCCGATCGTGCTGTGCCGTATCGATGAGGTCGAACATCTGGAGACCGTTCGCCAGTTAATTCGCGCCCACCAATACTGGCGGATGAAACAGCTCGCAGTGGACCTGGTGATCGTCAATGAGAGAAGCACTTCGTATGTTCAGGATCTGCACTCGGCTTTGGAGTTGGTCGTTCGGGTGAGCCTGGCACGGTCGCCGCCCGATAAGGATAGCGCCCCGGGGTCCGTGTTTCTGCTGCGCGCCGATCTGTTATCAGCCGATGTACGCAACCTTCTGCAGACAGTTGCGCGCGTGGTGGTCGTGAGCCGACGCGGCAGCCTGGCCGAGCAAGTCAAGCGTCTGCAAGAAGTCGCACCGGCGGCCGAACCGCCGCATTTGAAGCCACGGAGCGCGAGCCCGCCTGAGTTTGCCGCGCCGCCGCCACTCGAGTTTTTCAACGGCATCGGCGGGTTCGATAAGGATGGACGCGAGTACGTTACCATCCTCGACGGGGATCAAACGACGCCCGCTCCTTGGGTGAACGTGATCGCCAATCCCTCGTTCGGCTTCCAGGTCTCCGCCGAGGGCAGCGGCTACACGTGGTCGGTGAACAGCCGCGAAAACCAACTCACTCCCCGGTCGAACGATCCGGTCAGCGACAGTTCCGGCGAAGTCATCTATGTGCGCGACCAGGACAGTGGAGATGTCTGGACGCCGACCGCTCTTCCCATCCGCAACGACGCCTCCCGATACATGGCCAGACATGGCCAAGGTTACAGTCGGTTTGAGCATGTGTCGCACGGAATTTCGCTCGACCTGCTGCAATTTGTCGCTCCCGGAGATCCCGTCAAAATTTCCAGACTGAAGATCAAGAATGTTTCGGGCCGCCGCCGGCGGCTGTCGGTCACCGCCTATGTGGAGTGGGTCCTCGGACCTTCGCGTGATGTCGGCGCGCCCTATATCGTCACGGCGGTCGATCCCGAAACCGATGCGTTGCTGGCGCGAAATCCGTGGCGCATGGAGTTCGGTTCCCGTGTCGCCTTCGCCGATTTGTCCGGCCGGCAACAGTCATGGTCCGGTGATCGCACGGAGTTCATTGGCCGCAACGGCACTTTGGCCTTGCCGGCGGCGCTCGCCGATCGCAAGCCGCTGTCGAACCGGGTTGGCGCCGGCCTCGATCCATGCGGCGCGCTGCAAACCACAATCGAGATTCCAATCAACGGCGAAATAGAAATTACATTCTTGCTGGGCGACGCGGCGACGGAAGCGGAGGCCAAATCTTTGGTCATGCGGTATCGCGCGGCCAATCTCGACCAGATTTTCCGCGACGTGACCGAATATTGGGATCAGGCACTGGGAGCCGTCCAAGTGCGGACGCCTGATCGCGCAATGGATATTCTGCTCAACAGCTGGCTTTTGTATCAAACGATCGTCTGTCGATTGTGGGCGCGGTCGGGATTTTATCAGGCAAGCGGCGCCTATGGCTTCCGCGATCAACTGCAAGATGGCATGGCGCTCTGCGTGGCGAAGCCCGCACTGACGCGCGAGCATCTCCTGCGCGCGGCGGCCCGACAGTTTCCCGAGGGCGATGTCCAGCATTGGTGGTTGCCATCGTCAGGCAAAGGCATTCGCACCCGCGTTTCCGATGATCTGCTCTGGTTGGGCTATGCTGCCGCTCAATATGTGACGGCAACCGGCGATCTTGCCGTCCTCGACGAGCAGATTGCCTTTCTCGATGGAATGGCACTGGCGCCCCATGAGCACGATGCCTTTTTTCAGCCAATGCCTGCGGATGAGAAGGCCACTTTATTCGAACACTGCGCGCGCGGGATCGATCGAAGCCTGGCGTCCGGGCGGCACGGGCTGCCGCTGATCGGCGGCGGAGACTGGAACGACGGCTTGAACCGGGTTGGCGTGGGCGGGCAGGGCGAAAGCATATGGCTGGGTTGGTTTCTTTACGCCACCATTGCGAGCTTCGCCGCATTTGCGGAGCAGCGAGGTCAACACGAGCGCGCGGCAACCTGGCGGCAGCACGCTGTTTCGCTACGCGCCGCTCTTGAGCAGGATGGCTGGGATGGCGACTGGTATCGCCGCGGGTATTTTGACGATGGAACGCCGTTTGGCTCGGCATCGAACAACGAATGCCGCATCGACTCGATTGCTCAATCCTGGGGAGTGATCTCCGGCGCGGCAGAACCGGCGCGCGCAAAGCGCGCCATGGCCGCGGTCGACGAGAACCTCATCTCGCGCGAGAACGGACTGGCTCTGCTGTTCACGCCGCCGTTCGATAAGACCCCGCTGGAGCCGGGTTATATCAAGGGCTATCCGCCCGGCATCCGCGAGAACGGCGGCCAATATACGCATGCGGCTGTCTGGTCGGTGCAAGCTTTCGCCAAACTCGGCGATGGCGACAAGGCCGCCGAGCTGATGGCGATGCTCAATCCGATCAACCACGCTCACACCTGGGCCGCCGCTCAGCGCTACAAGGTCGAGCCGTATGTGGTGTGCGCCGACGTCTATTCGGTTCCACCGCACGTCGGACGCGGCGGCTGGACATGGTACACGGGCTCGGCCGGATGGATGTACCGTGCAGGTCTCGAATCGATTTTAGGATTCAGCATCGAGGGCAACACATTACGGCTCGATCCTTGCGTGCCCAAAGCGTGGCGGGATTTTGAAATCGTGTATCGGCACAACAAAACTCAGTACGAGGTTTCGGTTGAAAATCATGCCGGGGTTTGTCGCGGCATTGCCCGCTTGGAACTCGATGACCAAGTGCTGCCTCACGGTGCGATGCACATCACGCTGGTGGATGACGGCAAAACCCATCATGTCCGAGTGACACTCGGATGATGTGCCGGCAACGCGGCACCCCGAAAGTAACGCCAATGGACGGCCAGGAAGCGGAAAGCGGTTTCGTTTGGCTAGGCCGCCTTGGGGTCCGGCACATGGCGCACGTTGTGATTATGGCTCACGATACACGACTGCTCACGGCCGCACGTTACGCAGACGAATATCTCGTTTTCCAAATCGAGGGTGCGATTGGCTGACTCAATTTGCTTGAGTCGCAACTCGCCCCCACAGAGGTCGCAGCGTGACGAAGGCGGCGGCTCGACGAGGGTACGCATATGATTTCCTTTCGCCCGATGTGCTTCGGAACGAGGAACGGGGCGCCCAAACAGGCCCCGATTGAAAGGTTGGATTGAAAGCCGAACGCCTTGCGCTGACGTCTCGGTCAATATTAGGTTGCGCCTTTAAGAAGGTCGTGTCCAATCACAATTTTGCAGGCGATCACTGGAAAGAAGAGCAGGTCGCGTCATTTTCCGTGGGCAACGAAAAGCCGAACGCATAGTCAAAATTAAAACTCAACTGACGATATGAAGGCATAGTGAAGAGAGATCAATGACTTCTGCCGAATCTCAAAGCCTCAAGACGGGCAGCCGCGTCTATTGGCGCGGCGATGCGACTGACGGCGGCAGTAACACCGAAATTAGCTGGGATGCGGTCACGATCGCGTGGGACAATGGTCAGCTGGCCACCGTGCACCATGGGGACATGCGCGAGATCCAGCGAACGCCAGCAATGCCTCCTATTACGGTGTCGGTCGCCAACAATGTTTGTGTCGCTGGCAAAAAGAAAGCCGAAGTAGGGGATTCCTTTTCTGCGCGGATCACGTAAACAAAGCGGCGACCAAGGCCTGGGGGGCACAAGGTCGCCGCTACTACTGACAAACTCAACGCTACTGGCGCGGATTCACATACCCCGCCGCCGTACCAGAGCTGTTGCCCGCCGTTCAGGCAGGTAACAAGGCTCGGCGTAACGCTCGCGCAGCGGGTGTATCGACCGATTCGGTCGACCGAAGCGAGTCATTTTTACCGCGCTGCACGCGGACAAGCCGCCGCTCGCAGATATCCGCTTTCATCGTAGGAGCGGGCATGAGTTGTCGAGCGCTTTGGGCGGTTTGTACTTCACCGGTAACCGATTGTTTTGTAATGGCGCCCGATCGATGCAGTTTGAAATCAAGTCATTGATTTCTGGCCAAAACGATCAGACTCTTAATCAGCGGGTCCAAGGTTCGAGTCCTTGTGCGCCCACCACTCATCCGGAAAATCAGACGGACCTTGACGGCCGGCGGCTAGCGGACGTTTGCGCCACGATGTGTGCGGCGATTATCGCCATTCGCATCGGTGACGCCGACATACTTTTCCAGCAGCGCACGGTCGGCCTTGAGCACGGCGCTGTCGCCGCGATAAACAATGTTTCCGCGTTCGATGACGATCGCCAGGTCCGTCACGGCCAGGCTTTTTTGCGCATTGTGCTCGACCAGAATGGCCGACAGGCCTTCCTCACGAATGATCTTGCGCAAGGCGGTCAGGAGTTCCTCGATGAGGATCGGCGCCAATCCTTCAAGCGGCTCATCGAGCAGCAAAATGCGCGGATTGAGCACGAGCGCGCGGGCAATCGCGAGCATCTGCTGCTCGCCGCCGGAAAGCTCGTCGCCAAGATTGTTTCGGCGCTCGGCAAGGCGCGGGAACAGCGTATAGACCTTGGCGAGCGTCCATAAGCCCGGCTGCTCGACCGCGGTCATGTTCTCTTCGACCGTCAGCGAGCGGAAAATATTGCGCTCCTGCGGCACCCACGCGATGCCGGCATGCGCCCGTTGATCCGGACGCAATGCGGTTATGTCGCGGCCGTCGAGACTGATGGTGCCGGCGATGTGGCGCGTGACGCCGATAATCGAATTGACCAGCGTGGTCTTGCCCATGCCGTTGCGGCCGAGCAAGGCCAGCGCCTGGCCTTCGGCGATCGTGAAGCTGACATCCGTCAGCACGATCGCTTCGCCGTAACCGGCGGTCAGCCGTTCGACATTCAGCAGCTCAGGCATCGACCGGCTCCTCGCCGAGATAGACGGCCTTGACTTTGGGATCGCGGGCGACCTCTTCGGGCGTGCCTTCGACGAACAGCGCGCCGTTGACAAGCACCGAAATGCGGTCGGCGAACGAGAACACGATGTCCATGTCGTGCTCGATCAGCAAGATGCTGACGTCGCTCGGCAATGCCGCGACGGCGGACAGGATTTCGTGCCGCTCGTCCTCGGGCACGCCAGCTGCCGGCTCATCGAGCAGCAGCACACGCGGACGACAGGCGATCGCGACCGCGATCTCCAACAGCCGTTGTTTGCCGTAGGGCAGCTCCGCGGTGCGCTTGTCGATGACGTCGGTGAGATGAAAGCGCTCGAGGATTTCGACCACCTCGGTCACCAGGTCGGATCGGCTGCCGACAACCCGCCACCAGTCGAGGCCTTGCCCGCGCCGTTCGGAGACCGCCAGCCCGATGGTCTCGAGCGGCGTCAGGTCGCTGAACAGCTGATTGATCTGGAACGTGCGAACGATGCCAAGCTGCACCCGCTTGTAGGTCGGCAACTCGCCGATGTCTTTGCCGTCGAGCATGATCTGGCCGCTGGTCGAGCGCAGCACGCCCGTGAGCAGATTGATCAGCGTGGTCTTGCCGGCGCCGTTCGGTCCGATCAATGCGTGACGGGCGCCTTTCTTGATCTGCAGCGAAACATTGTCGGACGCGATAATGCCGTTGAACCGTTTCGCCAACCTGATCGTTTCCAGAATCACGCTCATGGCCGCGGCCTTTCGGGGAACGCGGCGGCGATGCGGCGCACCAGGCCCCGCCAACTCAGGCGCGCGCTGAGCGAGCGAATCGGCGCGGTCCACGAGGTGATGCGGTCACGGCCGACCAACACGATCACCACCAGAACGAGGCCGATCCAAAACGGCCAATACTGCGGGGTCAGCACCGACAGGTAGTCCTGCATGAACTTGAAAATGATCGCGCCGATCAGGCCGCCGTAGAGATAGCCGGCGCCTCCGATGATCAGCACCAGCAAGAGATCGGCCGAGCGATCGAACGAGAACATTTCGAGCGAGGCGAAAGCCGTCGTTTGCGCCAGCAGCGCGCCGGCGATGCCGGCATAGCCGGCGGCAATGCTGTAAATCGCGACCAGGCGGGCGTCGACCGAGATGCCGATCGCCGATGAGCGCAGCGGATTGCCTTTCACCGAGCGCAGCGAAAGGCCAAAGGGTGAATTCACCAGGCGCCGCGCGACCAGGAAAAGGATGAACAGCACGGTCAGGCTATAGGCGTAACCGGTGTGACCGAACATATCGAAACGGAAAATCCCGAGGACCGGCTTGATGGTGACGCCCTGCAAGCCGTCGGCGCCGCCGGTGAGCCAGCCGAATCGGTTCGCCAATTCGCGCAGCACGAGCGCGACGCCGAGCGTCACCATCAGACGCGTCAGGTCGGAGCCGCGCAACACCAGGAAGCTGGTGACGAAACCGAGCGCCGTCGCCGCGCATCCGGCCACCAGCAGGGCCAGCACCGGTTCGTCGATGATTCCATGCTTGGCAAGCAGCGCGGCGGTATAGGCGCCGAATCCGAAGAAAGCGGCATGACCGAGCGAGATGATGCCGGCGTAGCCGAGGATCAAATCGAGCGAAAGCGCGAACAGGCCGAGCCAGGCGATTTCGGTCAAAATGAGATGACGGCCCGGCAGCAGGTAGATCGCGGCGAAGGCGGCAATCCAGAACGCGATTTCGAGCGGCTGCCAGCGTGCGCGGGCGGCCAGCCACTCGGTGGCGGCGCGCACGGCATAAGTCGAGGGAGCCATGGCGCCCGTCTCAGCGCGACGCCGCGCGGGCGAACAAGCCCTGCGGGCGCCAGATCAGCACGACGATCATGATGGTGTAGATGACGAAGGCTCCCAAAGTCGGGACGTAGTACTTGCCGGCGACGTCGCTGATGCCGAGCAGAAGCGAGGCAAGGAACGGGCCGGTGATGCTCGATGTGCCGCCGACCGTCACCACGATCAGGAAATAGATCATGAATTTGAGCGGGAAGGTCGGATCGAGACCCAATATCTCGGCGCCGAGCGCGCCGCCGAGACCGGCCAGCCCCGAGCCGAAGGCGAAGGTGAGTGAGAAAACCCAGTTGACGTTGATGCCCAGCCCGCGCGCCACCCGGCTGTCGTCGACCGCCGCGCGCAGGCGGCTGCCAAAGCGCGTATAGGCGAGGATGGATTGCAGCGCGATCGTCAGCACCCCGCAAATGACGATGATCAGGAGGCGGTAGCGGCCGATGCTGACGCCGAAAACGTCGAACTTGCCCTGCAAGATGCTGGGAATCCGCACGAACACCTGGCTGGAGCCCATGACATAATCGACCGCCGCCACCGACATGAACACAAGGCCGATGGTGAACAAGACCTGGTCGAGGTGGCTCTTGCGGTAGAGATGCACATAAAGCGTGCGCTCGAAGACAAATCCGATGATGGCGCTCGCCAGAAAGGCAATCGGCAGAGAGGCGAAAAACGGAACGCCGAGATTGTTCACCAGCACGACGGTGATATAGCCGCCCGCCATGGCGAAGGAGCCGTGCGCGAGATTGACGAAGTTCATCAAGCCAAGCGTCACCGCCAGCCCGCACGCGAGCACGAACAGCAGCATGCCATAGGCAATTCCATCGAACAGAATTGTTAGCATGTTGGCGCCGCCGTTCGATAAAGAGTGCGCGCGGCAGCTTATCCGCCGCCGCGCGCTGCAGAACCTACGACTATTTCTTCATCGCCGCCTTCACCGGGTCCTTGACGGCCTTAAAGGTCTGGAACTCGACATTGTAGAGTTGCCCGTTCTTCTTCTCGACCTTGCGCATATAGACGTTCTGGATGATGTCGCGAGTCTCGGGATCGATCTCGATCGGTCCGCGCGGGCTTTCCCATTTCATGCCCTTCATCGCCGCGATCAGCGAATCGCCGTCGGCCTTGCCGCCGGTCTTCTTCAGCGCCGCGTAGATGAGGTGCATGCCGTCGTAGCCGCCGACCGACATGAAGTTCGGGCGGAAGTGGTTGGCTTTCTCGAAGGCGGCGACATAGGCCTTGTTCATCGCCGAAGGATGATCGGCGGAATAGAAATGGGCGGTGACCGTTCCAATCGCGGCGTCGCCCATGCCGGGCAGCAGGTCGTCATCCGTGACGTCGCCCGGGCCGATCAGCTTGATGCCGGCCTTGTCCAGACCGCGCTCGGCGAATTGCTTCATGAAGGTGCCGCCCTGGCCGGACGGCACGAAGATGAAGATGGCGTCCGGCTTGGCGTCGGCGGCGCGCTGCAGGAACGGCGCGAAATCCGGATTGGCAAGCGGCACCCTGATCGCTTCGGCAACCGTTCCGCCGGCCGCCTTGAAGCGTTCGGTGAAGGATTTTTCCGCGTCGAAGCCCGGCGCATAGTCGGAGACGATGGTGACGACTTTCTTGATCTTATTCTTCGCCGCCCAATCGGCGACGATGACGCATGACTGCGGCACGGTGAAGCTGGTGCGCACGATGTAGGGCGACTTCATGGTGATAATCGAGGTGCCCGCCGCCATGACGACCTCCACCACCTTCGCTTCGGTGGCGAGGGGGGCGACCACCAGCGCGGCCGGCGTGATCTCAAAACCGGCGATGACGTTGACATGATCGTTGACGATCAATTCCTGCGTCAGCCGTTTGGTATTGTCCGGCACGCTTCCCGAATCGCGCAGGATGACCTGGATCTTCTTGCCGGCGACCGTATCGCCGTGCTGCTTCATGTAGAGGTCGACAGCCGCCTTGATCTGCTTTCCGGTCGAAGCCTGTTGCCCGGTCATTGCCACGACGAGGCCGATCTTCACGGCGTCCTGCGCAAATGCCCCGCCCACGGCAAACGCGCCGACGGCAAGCGACGCAATCGCGCCAGTTATGAACTTGGATCGCATTTCGGTCTTCCTCCTAGTTGATTGAATTTCTTTTCATTGCGCTGCCCGATTTACCGGCCGCAACCTCGCGCCATGCGTGCCAGTGCGGGTTCTCAAATTGACGTTGCGAAGTCGTCCGCGAATTCGGCCCCGGCGGTGCGTAAGATACGATATGCCGATGACAATCGACGTGTTCACCCAGCCCGATCCGCGATACGAATTCCGCAGCGTCACTTAAGGCCGCCAATCGCGCCATTTCCTTGATGCAAATCAAGCCTAAAGCCCAGCTTTCGTGGCTAGTTTGCAACGCCGCCATAGCACGCTATCCGGCCAATTTCGAGTCGCTCGCATGAACGTCCATCAGCCGCCGGCGCTGGAGAGTGGGCAACGGCCCGCAACCGTCCTCAAAAGCGTATGCCGCAGTTGCCACGGCGGCTGCGGTGTATTGCTGCACGTGAAAGACGGCGTGCTGCTGAAGGTCGAGGGCGACCGCGACTCGCCGCTCAACCACGGCCGGCTGTGCCCGATCGGCACCGTGACGACCGACCTCGTCTACCACCCGGACCGGCTCAAATATCCGCTTCGCCGCAAGGGCAAGCGTCAGTCCGGCGAGTGGCAGCGCATCTCTTGGGACGATGCGCTCGATGAGATTTCAGAGCGTCTGCTCGCCATTCGAGAACGGCATGGACCGGAGGCCATCGCGCTCGGCACCGGTACCGGCCGCCATCACATCCGCTGGGTATCGCGCTTCGGCCATGCGCTCGGCACGCCGAACTGGTGCGAGCCGGGCTTCGCACAATGCTTCCACCCGCGGGTGAACACCTCGATCCTGACGTTCGGCGATTTTCCGGTCTGCGATTACACCGGCGAGGTGCCGCCGGCCTGCATCCTTTATTGGGGCCATAATCCGGTGCTGTCGGGGCCCGACGGCGAAACGCGTTTCAACGTGCTGGAAGCGCTCGAACACAATCCGAAGATCATCGTGGTCGATCCGCGACGAACGGCGCTCGCCGAGAAGGCGGACATCTGGCTGCAGATCAGGCCGGGCGCCGACGACGCGCTCGCGCTGGCCATGCTCAACGTCATCATCGGAGAGCAGCTTTACGATCGAGCCCTTCGTCGCGCAGTGGACGCACGGCTTTGCCGAACTTGCCGCGCATGTGAAGAAATACACGCCGGAATGGGCGGCGCCGATTACCTGGGTCGGCGCCGACAAGATCCGCGCCGCCGCACGCCTGTTCGCGCGAACCAAGCCCGCGATGATGGAGTGGGGCTGCGCCATCGAGCACACGCCGAAGTGCATCCAGACCATCCGCGCGGTGTCGATGCTGCCGGCGCTCACCGGCAATATCGACGTGCCGGGCGGCTGGGTGTTCGGCATGCATGGGCTCGGTCGTTTCCCGAGCCTGATCGAGAACCTCACGCCGGAAGCCAATGCCAAGCGGCTCGGCGGCAAGCGCTTCAAGCTGCTGGGCGGGGAGGGCGCCGACCTGCCGGCCGCGCATATCCCGACGCTGCTGCGCGCGATGCGCGATGGCGAGCCGTACCCGGTGAAGGCCTTCCTGGTTTTCGGCAACAACACGCTCACGACCTACGCCAATACATCCGACGTCTACGACGCGCTCATGCGCCTCGACTTCATGGTTTGCGCCGACCTGTTCATGACGCCGACGGCCGAGCTTGCCGACATCGTGCTGCCGGCGGCGTCTTGGCCTGAGCTCGACGAGATCGTTGGTCTGCCGACGGTCGCCGCCAACGTGGTGCTCGCCCAGCAGAAGGCGGTGCAGATCGGGGAATGCAAATCGGACGAGGAAATCTTCGTGGCGCTGGCGCGGCGCATGAAGCTGCCCGTCGGCACCGAACCGGTCAAAGACGTGCTCGATGCCCAGCTCGCCGCCGGCGGGCTCAACATCACCTTCGACGAGCTCAAGCAGAAGGGCTTCATCAAGCTGCCGTTCAAGTACCGGAAATACCGGGACGGCGGCTTCAAGACGCCGACCGGAAAGATCGAGCTCTATGCCACGCGGTTCGAGCAGCTTGGCTATGCGCCGTTGCCCTACTACGAGGAGCCGCCGGAAAGTCCGCTGCGCACGCCCAAGGTCGCGGCGCGCTTTCCATTGGTGCTGACGACCGGCGGGCGAATCTCATTCTTCTTCAATTCGGAGCACCGCCAGCTCGCCAAGTTGCGCAAGGCGCAGCGCGATCCCATTGCCGAAATCCACCCCGAGACGGCGGCGCGTTTCGGGATCGTCAACGGGGCGTGGATGTGGATCGAAACGCTGCGCGGCCGGATACGGCAAAAGGCCAAGCTGACCGACGGCATCGACCCGCGCGTGATCCACGTCCAGCACGGCTGGTGGTTCCCCGAACAGCCGGGCCCGGAATACGGCGTCTGGACATCGAACGCCAATGTCCTGACCAACAACCAGCCGCCCTACGACCTGGCGATGGGGACCTATCAGTTGCGTGCGCTGTTGTGTAAGGTGGCGCCCGCCGACGCCCCCGCGGCCGCCAGCAAAAAAACTGGCGCGCAATAAATCCCCCTGCCTGGACGAGGACGCTATGCGGATCGACGCCTATACGCACTTTTTCCCGAAGAAATTCTTCGACAAGCTGCTCGACGTGGCCGGCCAATACAAGGACATGGGCAAGCGCGTGCGCGCGATCCCGGCGCTGCACGATCTCGATGTCCGCAAGAAGATCGTCGACGGCCACAAGGACTACGCGCAGATCCTGTCCTACCCGCAGCCGCCGATTGAAACCTTCGCCAAGGATCCGCAACAGATCGACGAATTCATCCGCATCCTCAATGACGGCTTCGCGGAATTGTGCGCCAAGGAGCGCGATCATTTCCCCGGCTGGGTGGCGCAGATCTCGCTCGATGCGCCCGACGCCGGCGTTGCCGAGGCCGAGCGCGCGATCAATCAGCTCGGTGCGCTCGGCGTGCAGATTTATACCAACGTCGCCGGCAAGCCGATCGACCGGCCGCAATATCTGCCGTTCTGGAAAAAGATGAACGAGCTCGGCAAGCCGGTCTGGCTGCACCCGGCGCGCGGCGCCGGCATGCCGGATTACATCGACGAGAAGAAGTCGTTGTACGAGATCTGGTGGACGTTCGGCTGGTCCTACGAGACCGCCACCGCGATGGCGCGCCTGGTGTTCTCCAAGATCATGGACAATCATCCCAACCTGAAGATCATCACGCATCATTTCGCCGGCATCGTGCCGATGCTCGAAGGCCGCATCGGTCCGGGCTGGGACGTGCTTGGCTCGCGCACGACCGACGAAGACTATGTTGCGCTGCGCAAGAGTCTCAAGAAGCGTCCGCTCGACTATTTCAAGCAGGACTTTTATGCCGATACGGCGGTCTTCGGGGCGACGCCGGCGACCAAATGCGGCCTGGAGTTCTTCCCCGTGGACAAGATCGTGTTTGCCTCCGACTGCCCATTCGACCCCGAGAACGGAACGATGTTCCCGCGCGAAACCTTGCGCATTCTCGAGTCGCTCAAGCTCGACAAGGAAACCAGCGACAAGATTTTCTACAAGAATTTGGAGCGCATCACCGGCAAAAAACTGGTGAAGTGATTATCCCGCGTCTTGCTCGGATTGCGGGCGGCCCATCGCCTGGGCGACGGCTTCCGACTGGAAATCGCCGGCCAGGCCATGGCCGCTCATCAGGCCCGGATAGAATTTGATGAAATCGGCCCTGATGGTCTCGAACGGGACATCGGCAAATGAACCGCGGTCCTTCAGGTATTCCATGTGGCGGCGACCGGCCTGATCGAAGGGTTGGAATAGCGAATCCGTTTTGCCGTCGAATTCGAGCGGCTTGATGCCGGCCCGCTCGCACAGCGCGCGATCGAACGCGGGCGTCGCTTTCGCCCAGCGTCCGTCGAGATAAAGCTCCGTGTAGGAATGCCACATGAAGGTGTCGGTTTTGATCATGTCGTACAGCCGGCGCGACGTCAGGTGGTTGCGCACATCGGCAAAGCCGACGCGCGCGGGGACCCCGATCACGCGCGCGCATGCGGCCAATAGCGTCGCCTTGCCGATGCAGAAAGCGCGTCCGGCGGCCAGCACCGAACTCGCCCGATAATTGGCGGGGTCGGCGAAATTGAGATAGGGGTCGTAGAGGATGGCGTCGCGAATGGTGGAATAGAGGCGCAACGCGGCGGCGCGCTTGTCGGGTGTCCCCGCCACGGTCTGCTGTGCGAACGCGATGACCGCCGGCGCATCGCTATCGATGAAGATCCCCGCTGCGAGATATTGCGCCATATCCATCGTGCTTTCTTTCCAAAATCACCGCTGTTTCTAAAGCGCTTTCGCCTCGCCGGCTCTTGAGCTTGATCAAGGAACACGATGATCTGACACGATACTGTTGGTTTTATGCGAGTCCCATTGACGGTTCGCCATCGCGCCTCGGCAACGATTTTGTCCTGCGCGGCAAGCATGCGATCGTCACCGGCGCGTCGCGCGGCATCGGCGTTGCAATCGCCTCGACGTTGGCGCGGCTCGGCGCCGATCTGACGCTGATGAGCCGTAACGAGAGGCTCCTGCAAGAGCAGGCGGCCGCGCTTGCCAACATCGCCGGCGGCAAGGCGCAGGCGATCGCCGTCGACATTGCCCGGCCCGAGCAGGTTTCCGCCGCTTTCGCCCGCGCGGCCGATCGCTTTGGGCCGCCGCAAATCCTTGTCAACAACGCCGGCATTGCGGCAGCGGCGCCAATCGCCAAGACCGATCTGGCGAAATGGCAGCAGCTGATGGAGGTCAATCTGACCGGCGCATTCCTGTGCATTCGGGAGGTGGTCGCCGTGATGGCGAAGGGCGACTATGGCCGAATCGTCAACATCGCGTCCACGGCCGGTCTTACCGGATACGCCTATGTCGCGGCCTATTGCGCGGCAAAGCACGGGCTGATCGGCTTGACGCGTGCGCTTTCGCGCGAATTGGCCCGCACCGGCGTGACGGTGAACGCGGTGTGCCCTGGCTACACGGATACCGACATTGTCGCCGAGGCGGTCGGCAATATCGTGGCCAAGACCGGGCGGACACGCGAGCAGGCCTTGCATGAATTGACTGCGCACAATCCGCAGGGACGTCTGGTGACCCCGCAAGAGGTTGCGGAGGCGGTCGGCTGGCTCTGCCTGCCGTCTTCGGCATCGGTCACCGGGCAGAGCATCGTCGTCGCGGGCGGCGAGCTAATGTGACCGCCGCGCGTCCGTAACGCCTATTTTGGCGCGAAATCGCTGCCTAGCGCCGCGCATGCCTTGAATTCGGTCAAGTCTAGATTTTGGCCATTCTGCTATATGCTTTAGCTAATCAACGCTCAATATAGGGGGGTCCCCATGAGGACATCACGACTTACCGCGACTGCTATTCTGGGCCTAGTTGGTCTGCTTGTGGGCAGCTACCAGGCATCCGCTCAAATCAAAATCGGCTCCGTCCTGTCGGTCACCGGCCCGGCGTCGTTTCTCGGCGATCCGGAAAAGAAAACGTTGGAAATGTACGTCGCCGATATCAATGCCAAGGGCGGCGTGAACGGCCAGACAACTGCAGCTGATCGTCTACGACGACGCTGCCAATTCCAACAATGCGCGCACCTTCGCCACCCGCCTGGTCGAACAAGACAAGATCGTCGCCATCATCGGCGGCAGCACCACCGGCTCGACGCTGGCGATGATGCCGGTGTTCGAAGAGGCCCACATCCCGTTCATCTCGCTCGCCGGCGCCGTTCAGATCATCGAGCCGGTGCGCAAATGGGTGTTCAAGACCCCGGCACACCGACACCATGGCCTGCGAGAAGATCTTCGCCGAACTTAACGCTCGCAAGCTCACCCACGTGGCGCTGATCTCCGGCACCGACGCCTTCGGCAAGTCGATGAGCGCGGAATGCCACAAGGTCGCCGGCAAGGCGGGCATCACGATCGTCGTCGAAGAAACCTACGGGCCGCGCGACAGCGACATGACCGCGCAGCTCACCAAGATCAAGAACACGGTCGGCGTGCAGGCCGTGGTCAATCCGGGCTTCGGTCAAGGCCCCGCGATCGTCACGCGCAACTATCGCCAGCTCGGCATCAAGGTGCCGCTCTACCAGAGCCACGGCGTCTGCTCCAAGCAGTTCATCTCGCTCGCCGGCGCTGCGGCCGAAGGCGTGCGGCTGCCCGGCGCGTCCTGCTGATCGCCGAAAAGCTTCCGGCCAACGATCCGCAGAAGCCGGTCGTCGTGAACTATTCGCGCGAATATCAGAAGAAGACCGGGCAGGCGGTGTCCACCTTCGGCGGTCACGCCTATGATGCTCTGATGATCCTGGTTGACGCCATGAAACGCGCCAAGAGCGCCGACCCGGCCAAGGTGCGCGACGAGATTGAAAAGACAAAGGGCTATATCGGAGCCGATGGCGTCGTGAATATGTCGCCCAGCGACCACCTCGGCCTTAACCTGTCGTCGGCGTTCCACATGCTGGAAATCAAGGGCGGCGACTGGACGCTGGTGCCCGGCACCTGAGATGACGATCGGGCAGGCTCGCAAGAGCCTGCCCCTTCGATCCTGCCGCATTGCACTCAAGCCATACGAGGCCTTCGACGCGATGGCCGAGTTGCTGCAATTTGTCTTCTCGGGGCTGACCGTAGGCGCCATCTACGCGCTCGTCGCCCTCGGCTTCACGCTGATCTACAACGCGTCGGACATCATCAATTTCGCCCAGGGCGAATTCGTCATGCTGGGCGGCATGACGACCGTTTTCATGTCGCTTGCCGGCGTTCCGCTGCCGCTGGCCGCGCTCATCGCCATCGTCGTGACGACCGGCGTCGGACTGGCTCTGCATCGTTTTGCCATCGAGCCGGCACGCGGGGCGAGCCCGGTGGTGCTCATCATGATCACGATCGGCGCATCGATCTTCCTGCGCGGCGTGGCGCAGATCGTTTTCGACAAGACGCTTCCATAGCCTGCCGCCGCTGTTCGGCTCCGATCCGATCCACTTCGGCGGCGCGGCCATATTGCCGCAAAGTCTTGTCGTGCTGGCGGGCGCCACGATCATCGTGATTTTGCTTTGGCTGTTCGTCGACCGAACCTTGCTCGGCAAGGCGGTGATTGCGACGGCGTCCAACCGGCTGGCGGCGCGCCTGGTCGGCATCGATACCCGCCGCATCGTCGAATTCTCGTTTGCGGTTTCAGCCGCCATAGGCGCGATCGCCGGCATTCTCATCACGCCGATCGCGTTGACCAGTTACGATGCCGGGACATTGCTGGCGCTGAAGGGATTCGCGGCCGCCATGCTGGGCGGCATCGGCAGCGCGCTCGGCGCCGTGGTCGGCGGTCTTCTGATTGGCATGATCGAGGTCGATGAGCGCGGGATATATCTCGTCGAGCTACAAGGATGCGGTCGCCTTCCTCATCATCCTCGTCGTCCTCGTCGTCATGCCGCAGGGCATTTTCGGCCGCGCCAAAATCGAGCGGGTGTGACCGTGCGGGCGCTGCTCGAAACGCGGTGGCTCCCGGCGATCTTGGTCGTGGTGATCGTTCTTGTGCCGCCGCTGTTTTTTCCCTCGGCCTACTACTACCGGATCGGCGCGCTGGTCTTCATCTTCGGGCTGGCGGTGGTGGGGCTCAATCTGCTCATGGGCTATGCCGGTCAAGTCAGCCTCGGTCACGCCGGTTTCATGGGGATCGGCGCCTATGCCGTCGCCATCGGGCCGACGCATCTCGGCGTGCCGTCCTGGCTGTGCATTTTCGCAGGGGCAATTTTGTCGGGCGCGGTCTCCTTCGTGGTGGGCCGGCCGATCCTCAGGCTCAAGGGACATTATCTCGCCGTCGCCACGCTCGGATTCGGTCTGCTCGTCGCCATCGTGCTCACCAACGAAGCGGAATGGACCGGCGGTCCGGACGGCATGATCGTCCCGACGCTGAAGCTTTTCGACTGGCGCGTGCATGGGTCGGCCGCCTGGTATTGGATCGGCGGCGCGACCTTTGTCGGCGGATTTGTGCTGGCGAACAATTTGATCGAGAGCCCGACCGGTCGCGCGCTGCAAGCCATTCATGACAGTGAGATCGCGTCGCTGGTGCTCGGCATCGATGTGGCGAGCAAGAAGCTCACGATCTTCGTCATCTCCGCCATCTATGCCTCGGTGGCCGGGTCTTATCTGGCGCTGTTCGACGGCCTCGCCACTCCGGATGGGGCGGGCTTCCTGCGCTCGATCGAACTGGTCGCCATGGTCGTGCTGGGAGGCATGGGATCGATCATGGGCTCGCTGGTGGGGGCGGCCGTGCTTGTGGTGCTGCCGCAGGCGCTCACCGTCTTCCACGAATACGAGCAGGTCCTGCTCGGGTTGATCGTCATGGTCTTCATGATCTTCTTACGCCAGGGCATCGTGCCGTCGCTGACAGCGGCGCTCGCAGGAACGCGCAAATGATGATCCTGGAAATTGAACGGCTTGCCATCACATTCGGCGGCGTGCGGGCCATCGACGGGGTCACGATCTCCGTTCCATCGGGTCAGGTGTTTTCGATCATCGGGCCGAACGGTTCCGGCAAGACCACGCTGTTTAATCTCATTTCGGGCATCTATTTGCCGAACGACGGCAGCATCCGGCTCGCCGGTGAAACGGTAACCGGGTTTGCGCCCTACCAGCTTGCGCGGCGGGGCCTGTCGCGGACCTTTCAGAACCTGCAGATTTTTTTGCGCATGTCGGCGCTGAAAAACGTGATGGTCGGCCGTCACCGTCATGAGCACACCGGGACGCTGGCGGATTTGCTGCATTGGCCGTCGGTCGCGCGCCAGAACGAGGCAACACGCCAAGCCGCGCGCGCGGCGCTTGACCGCGTCGGGCTTGCCGATATCGGCGAGCGGCCGGCGGGCTCGCTCGCCTACGGCGTGCTCAAGCGCCTGGAAATCGCGCGTGCGCTGGCCAGCGAGCCGTCGGTGCTGCTGCTCGATGAGCCGGCCGCCGGCTGCAATCCGGTCGAAACCCAGGATATCGACCGCGTTATCCGTTCCATCGCGAAGGACGGGGTGACGGTCGTGTTGGTCGAGCACGACATGCGGCTGGTGATGAACATCTCGGACCGCGTTCACGTGCTCGCCAACGGGCGGACGCTGACCGAGGGCACTCCCGAACAGGTCCGCTGCAACGCGGATGTGATCCAAGCCTATTTGGGTATCCACGGTTCGCAGGAGGCGATTCGTGCTTTCAATTGAGAACGTCAAAAGCGCGTACGGCCGCATCGAGGTTCTGCATGGCGTCACGCTGCATGTCGAAGCCGGCGAGATCGTCACGCTGATCGGCGCCAATGGGGCCGGCAAGACGACACTGATGCACGCCATTTCCGGCGTGCAGCCGATCACGGGTGGCGCGATACGGTTCGCAGGCCAGCCGATCGAGACGTTGTCTGCGCATGCGCGGGTGGCGTCCGGCATCTCGCAGGTGCCGGAAGGCCGGCAACTTTTCGAGCCGTTATCGGTGAAAGACAATCTGCGGCTGGGCGCCTGGTCGCGCCGCGACGCGGAGCTGGAACCGGCGCTTGCGCGGGTCTGCGCTCTGTTCCCGATGCTTGACGCGATGTTGGAGCTGCCGGCCGGGGCGCTTTCCGGCGGCCAACAGCAGATGCTCGCGATCGGGCGCGCTTTGATGGCAAAGCCGCGGCTCCTCCTGCTCGACGAACCGTCGATGGGTCTTGCGCCCAACTTGGTCGACCACGTTTTCACGGTGATCCGCGCGCTCAAGGATGACGATCTGACGATCCTTCTGGTGGAGCAGAATGCGCGCGCTGCGCTTGCGATCGCCGACCGCGCCTACGTGCTGGAGACCGGCCGCGTGACGTTGAGCGGACCCGCCGCCGAGATCCAGGCCGATCGCCGGGTGCAGGAAGCCTATTTGGGCGTTTAGACGGCTTGGGAGGTCAAGTTGAGGGAACCGGTAGTTAATTGTAGCTTCGCATGGCAAGGAGAATGGTAATGAAGCAAAGCCTTCGTCCGGGTGTATCGCGGGTCAACCGCATTGAAGTCGATCGTGACCGGACAATCGGATTCATGGGCGAGGAGGGGCGCGTCTACGGCACGCCCTATCTGGTGCGCGATATCGAAATGACCTGCCGGCAGCTTCTGCTCGACCACGGCGATGCCGGCGAAGACTTGGTCGGGACCGACGTTTCGATCAAGCATCTGGCGCCGACGCTGCTCGGGATGACGGTCGAGATCACCGCCACCGTCAGCGCGGTCGAGGGGCGCAAGGTGGTGTTCGAGATCTCGGCCAAGGACGATCTCGACCTCATCAGCACCGGCAGCCACGGCCGTTTCGTGGTAGACGTCAATAAGACCGTCGAGCGGCTGAAAGCGAAAGCGGCCAAGCTTGCCGGCGCCAAGTCCGGATAAACCGATATGCCGGGTAAACCCACGCACACCGAACGAACCGTCTCGACCTATTGCTACCAGTGCGTCGCTGGGCCGGACCTCATGAAGGTGCGCGTCGAAGACGGCGTCGCGACCGAAATCACTCCGAACTTCGACGCGGCGAAAATCCATCCGGCCGGCGGCAAGGTGTGCGTGAAGGCCTTTGGCCTGGTGCAGAAATCCTATAACCCGAGCCGCGTTCTTTATCCGATGAAGCGGACGAACCCGAAAAAGGGCCGCCACGAAGATCCGGGTTTCGTGCGCATCTCCTGGGAGGAGGCGCTATCGCTCGTCGCCGACAAGCTCAATGCGGCGCGCGCGGCCGGCCTCACCGACGAGACCGGCTATCCGCGCGTCGCCGCCAGCTTCGGCGGCGGCGGCACGCCGACCGCGTACATGGGAACGCTGCCCGCGTTCCTGGCGGCGTGGGGGCCGGTCGACATGAGCTTCGGCTCGGGCCAGGGCGTGAAGTGCTATCACTCCGAGCATCTCTATGGCGAGCTGTGGCATCGCGGCTTTACGGTCGCGCCCGACACGCCGCTGTGCGAATACCTGATTTCCTTCGGCGCCAATGTCGAGGCCTCCGGCGGGGTGTGCGGCGTCAAGCGCCATGCCGACGCGCGCAAGCGCGGCATGAAGCGGGTGCAGATCGAACCGCATCTGTCCGTGACCGGCGCCTGTTCGGCGGAATGGATACCGATCAAGCCGAAAACCGATTCGGCGTTTATGTTCGCGATGATCCACGTTTTCCTGCACGAGAACGCGCGCGAGCGACTCGATCTGCCCTTCCTCAAGCACCGCACGTCTTCGCCTTATCTGGTCGGGCCCAACGGCTTCTTCATGCGCGATCCGTCAACGCGCAAGCCGCTGCTGATGGATGCTGCGAGCGGCAAGGCGGTGCCGTTCGATACGCCCGGCATCGAACCGGCGCTCGACAGGCTCATTCACAATCGACGGCATCGAAGTCGGCGCCGATGACGAAATCACGCCGCACAAGGCCGTGAACGTCAGCACCGCCTTCACGCGGCTGCTGGCGCATGTGAAAAACTATTCGCCGGAGTGGGCGGCGCCGATCTGCGACGTCCCGGCCGCCACCATCCGCCGCATCGCCAACGAGTTTCTCGACCATGCGCGTGTCGGTGAAACGATCGACATCGAGGGCGAGACGCTGCCGCTGCGGCCGGTGTCGATTTCGCTCGGCAAGACCGTCAACAATGGCTGGGGCGGTTACGAATGCTGCTGGGCGCGCACGCTGATCGGCTGTCTGGTCGGCGCGCTCGAAGTGCCCGGCTCGACGCTCGGCACGACGGTCAGACTCAACCGGCCGGCCGATAACCGCTGGTCGAGCGTCAAGGCGGGTCCCGACGGGTTCATGAAATATCCGATGAATCCGACCAGCAAAAGCGAGTGGATTTCGCGCCCGGCGGCGCGCAGCGCGCACCGCACACTGGTGCCGCTGGTGGCCGATTTCAGCCTGGAGCCAGGCGCTCGGGCCCACGCACTTGGCCTGGATGATGCAGGGCGAGAACTTCGACAAGCTGCCGGTGGCGACGCCGCCCGATGTCTGGTTCGTCTATCGCACCAACCCGGCAATTTCGTTCTGGGACACCAAATCCGTCGAAAGCGCGATGGCGAAGTTCCCGTTCACCGTCTGCTTTGCCTATACGCACGACGAGACCAACCATGTGGCCGACGTGCTGCTGCCGGATTGCACCGATCTCGAGGGGCTGCAGCTCTTGCGCATCGGCGGCACGAAATATGTCGAGCAATTCTGGGACTACCAGGGCTTCGCGCTGCGCGCGCCGGCGGTGCCGCCGCAAGGCGAGGCGATGGACTTCACCTGGATCGCGACCGAGCTCGCCAACCGCACCGGCCTGCTCGAGGCCTATAACGCGGCGATCAACCGCGGCGCCGCCGGCGTCAAGCTCAGCGGCAAGAATTACGACTTCGCGCTGGCCCCGGATAAAGTACACGACGTCGAGGCGATCTGGGACGCCAGTTGCCGCGCCGCCAGCGCCGAGATCACCGACGGTGTCGAATCGCAGGGGCTCGATTGGTTCCGCGAGCACGGCTTCCGCGTCAAGCCGTTCCCGCGCCTGCAATGGTATCTCTATCCAAAGCTCGTGAAAGAGAAATTGCGCTTCGAGCAGCCTTACCAGGAGCAGCTGTTCCGCATCGGCAAGGAGCTCGGCCACCGTTTGCACGAGCACGATATCCATTGGTGGGACAAGCAGCTCGCCGAATACGAGCCGTTTCCGGTCTGGCACGATCTCAACGCGCTGTGGGAAGTCGCGCTCGCCAAGCACTATTCGGTGCGCATCGCCGATTATCCGTTCTGGCTGATCACCGCCCGCAGCATGCAGTACTCCTGGGGCGGCAATGTCGGCATCCAGATCATCAAGGAAGTCGCCGAAAACGTCGCCGGCCACGGCAATGTCGTGATGAACCATGAAGCCGCCAGCCGGCTCGGCATCGCCGACGGCGATCTCGTCGAGGTTCGCTCGCCGCTCAATGAAACCAAGGGCCACGTCATGCTGTGCGAGGGCATCCGCCCCGACACGCTTTTGATGATCGGCCAGTTCGATCACTGGATGACGCCCTACGCCAAGGATTTCCATGCCCCCAGCATGAATGCGCTGATGCCGATGCTGCTCGATCTGACCGACGCGACCGGCTCGAGCGCCGATCTGGTCAAGGTCAAGATCACGCGGCTGGAGGCCAGGTCACCGGGGCCAAGTCATGACGCGCTGGGGCATGATCGCCGATCTCGAACGTTGCGTCGGCTGTCAGACTTGCACGGCGGCCTGCAAGCATTCCAACGCCACCTCGCCGGCGGTGCAGTGGCGCAAGGTGCTCGACATCGAGGCAGGCAGCTATCCCAACGTTGCCCGCATCTTCGTGCCGGTCGGCTGCCAGCATTGCGCCGATCCGCCCTGCATGCATGTCTGTCCCTCGACCGCGACGCGCCAGCGCGCCGACGGCATCGTCACCATCGATTACGACATCTGCATCGGCTGCGCCTATTGCGAGGTGGCCTGCCCCTATCAGGCGCGCTTCCTGGTGAAGGAGCCGCATTACGCCTATGACGCGGCCATGCAGAACGAGGTCGAGCGCGCCGAGCTCGACCGCGTCGGCGTGGCGCAGAAATGCACCTTCTGCTCCGACCGCATCGATTTTGGCCTGGAGAACGGCCTGACGCCGGGCGTGGACCCGCGCGCGTCGCCGGCCTGCGTGAATGCCTGCATCGCCGACGCCTTGCATTTCGGCGATCTCGACGACCCGAACAGCAATGTCTCGCGGCTGCTCAAAGAGCAGAAAAGCTTCCGCATGCATGAGGAGCTCGGCACCGATCCCGGCTTCCATTACGTCTACGGCAAGGCGAACGACGCAGACACGCCGGCGAATACGGCCGTCGCGTCTTCCGCCGCCGCCGGCGAGATGCGCACGCGCGGGGTCGAGCCCACGCTGCAGCAGCACTGGGACTGGAAGGCGTCCAGCAATTTCATCTGCGGCGGCATGGGCAGCGGCCTCTTCATCTTCGACCGCGATGGTCGGGCTGCGCTTCCCCGAAGTCCTGCCGCTCGGCTGGCTGGCGCTGGCGATCATGGCGCTCGGCCTGTCGCTGCTGATGCTGAAGATCGGCAAGCCGCTGCGTGCGCTCCACGTGCTGCGCCAGCCGCGCCGCTCGTGGATGACGCGCGAGGCC
The DNA here is from genome assembly GCA_963742375.1 of uncultured Alphaproteobacteria bacterium. GTDB lineage: Bacteria > Pseudomonadota > Alphaproteobacteria > Rhizobiales > Xanthobacteraceae > Pseudolabrys. Next base: position 345,590 of record CAVULP010000002.1, on the reverse strand, counting down.
TGGATCGCGGCCGTCATGTTCCCGCTGGCGGCGCTGGCGCTCTGGTTCGCCAACTCCGCGCTGCTGACCGTCGCGGCCGTGCTCGCCGTCGGCTTCCTGTTCTGCCAGGCGATGATCCTGCAGGCGGCCAAGGGCATCCCGGCCTGGCGGGCGAACTGGGTGGTGCCGCTGATCCTGGTGACCGGCTTTGCCGAAGGCTGCGGCCTGTTGCTTGCCGCCGTCGCGCAAATGCCGGCGCTGACGTCGCTTGCCGATGCGCTGGCTGTGGCCGCCGTGGCGCTGGCGCTGCTGCGCGCCTGTGGCCTGGCGGACCTATCTGGCCGCGCTCAAGGCCGAAGGCGCGCCGACCCGCGCGCTGGCGGTGTTTGATGCCTATAAGCCGTGGTTCCTCGTGGCGGGCCTCGTTCTGCCGGTGGCCTTGATCGTGGTCGCCTTCGCGGCGAAGGCCGCGGCCGCGCCGCTGTTCGCCGTCGCCGGGCTCAGCATCATGGCCGCCGGCTCCGTCGTTGAAATTCATCCTGGTGACGCGCGCCAGCTTCAACCAGGGCTTCGCGCTGACGCATACGCCCGTGCGCGGCTCCGGCCATGCCGGCGGGGCGGTCAAGCCGGGCTGGTCGATGACGTAAAATCGATAAGAGCAAGGGGAAAATCATGCCGACACAAGCAGCCACCAAGGACCGAAGCGTCTTCATGTTCGACCCCGATGCCGAAACCATGCCGCGCGAGGCGCTCACGGCCTTGCAGACGGCGCGCCTGAAGCAGACGCTGGAGCGCGCCTACACCGTCCCGCATTACCGCAAGAAGTTCGAGGCCGCCGGCGTCAAGCCGTCCGATTTCAAGTCGCTGTCCGACATCGTCCGTTTCCCGTTCACGCTGAAGAGCGACCTGCGCGACAATTACCCGTTCGGCATGTTCGCGGTGCCGCGCGATCAGCTGCTGCGCGTGCATGCCTCCTCGGGCACGACCGGCAAGCCGACCGTGGTCGGCTACACCAAAGGCGACCTCGATGTCTGGTCGGACCTGATGGCGCGCTGCTTTGCCTGCGCCGGCACAATGCCGGGCGACATCGTGCACAATGCCTACGGGTACGGCCTGTTCACCGGCGGGCTGGGCGCGCATTACGGCGCCGAGCGGCTCGGCTGCACGGTCGTGCCGGTGTCGGGTGGCGGCACCGAGCGCCAGATCACGCTGATCAACGACTTCAAGCCCGCCGTGCTGTGCGCCACGCCGTCTTACGCGCTCAACATGGCCGAGATCGCGCAGAAAATGGGCGTCGACCTTGCCAAGTCGTCACTCAGAGTCGGCCTATTCGGGGCGGAGCCGTGGAGCGACGCCATGCGCCGCGATCTCGAGGCGCGGCTCGGGCTCAAGGCGGTCGACGTCTACGGTCTGTCCGAGATCATGGGGCCAGGCGTCGCCTGCGAGTGCGCCGGCGTGCAATCCGGCCTGCACGGCTGGGAGGACCATTTCCTGTTCGAGACCATCGATCCGGAAACGCAACAGCCGCTGCCCATGGGGTCGACCGGCGAGCTGGTCATCACCACGCTCACCAAGGAAGCGCTGCCGATGATCCGCTACCGCACGCGCGACATCACGAAAATGTCGAACGAGCCCTGCGCCTGCGGCCGCACCCATGTCCGCATCATGCGCGTGACCGGCCGCAACGACGACATGCTCATCATCCGCGGCGTCAACGTCTATCCCTCGCAGGTGGAAGCGGTGCTGGTCGGCTTCCCGGGTCTCGCGCCGCACTACCAGATCATCCTCACCCGCGACGGCGCGCTCGACGCCATGACGGTGGAGATCGAGCCGGAACCCGATTTCAGCGGCGACCGCAAGCGCAAGGCCGAGGAGATCACGCACCACATCAAATCGCTGATCGGCGTGACCTGCAACGTGGTGCTGAAGGCGCCGGGCGAAGTGCCGCGCTCGCAGGGCAAGGCCGTGCGCGTGGTCGACCGGCGCAAGAAGGCCAATTGACGGTGTGAGGTTTTGCGCGCGGCGCGCCTGCGCCGCTCGCCTTATTCCTGCGAGACCGGCGGATCGAGATCGTCGGCCCAGTTCGCGCTCGGCTTGGGATAGCGTTGCAGCAGGCGGTGCACGAGCTGGACGTGCTCGGCCTCTTCCTCCATCAGCTCGCGCCGCCATGGCCTTGACCTTGGCGTCCTTTGCCGTCTCCACGATCGAGGTGAAATAGGCGAGCGCGCGCTCTTCGCCTTTGAGCGAGAGCTGCAAGGCGTGCCAGGGCGTCATCAGGTAGTGCGCCCCGCCGAGGTCGGCCTCTTCCGGGCTTTCGCTGCGTTCGAACCTGGCGATCTTGCGCGCATGTTCGGCGACGTCGAAATCGCCGGCGAGACGGCGGATTTCCTCGCCATGGATGCCTTCGGCGCGGGCGAGATCCCGGAAGACCTTGACCAGTTCCGCATTGTTGTGGGTCTCCATCTGATCGGCCAGCAGTTTGTAGCGGTCGACCGCGTCAATCTCGATCTGATAGGCGACCGCCAGCAGGTCGTTGAGGTTGGCGACCTTTGGGTTGTCCGAAGTTTTGCTCATAGCTCGAAGTCCTTCTCCAGCTCCGACAGATCGATATTGGTTGGAGCTACCGCGGGGTGATAGGGCGTGCGAGTGCCGCGGTAGAGAATGCCGATGTTGAAACCGTCGTCGGTCATGATGCGGCGCGCCGCCTTGCCGGCATCGCCGGTGGCCGCGACCGGGGCCGCATGCACCAGGTCTTTCCAGGCCTTTTCGTCGGGCCGGAAGGTCACGCACGGGCTCAAGATTTCGACGAACGAGAAACCGGGATGCTTGATGGCCTCCACCAGCACGTCGGCGGTTGCATTGGGATCGCCCGAGAAGCAACGGGCGATGAAGTTCGCGCCGGAGGCGAGCGCCACCACGAGCGGGTGGAACGGCCGCACGCGCGTGCCGCCCGGCGCCAGCGCCGTATCGAACTCCGGCTCCGTCGTCGGCGAGGGCTGGCCTTTCGTCATGCCGTAGATGTGATTGTCCATGACGACGTAGGTCATGTCGACGTTGCGCCGGCAGGCGTGCAGGAAGTGGTTGCCGCCGATCGAGTAGCCGTCGCCGTCGCCGCTGGCGACCACGACCGTCAGATCGGGACGCGTCACCTTCAGCCCGGCAGCCAGCGCGAGCGAGCGGCCGTGCACGCCGTGAAAGCCGTAGCAATTGGTGTAGGCGGGAATGCGCGACGAACAGCCGATGCCGGAAATGACCGCGATTTGCTCGGGCGGCAGGCCCAATTGCGCAAAGGCGCGGCCGAACGACATCAGCACGTGATAATCGCCGCAGCCGGGACACCAGATCGGCTTGACGTCGGATTTGTAGTCCGCCTGCTTATAGGCTTGACGCTTCTCGACGCTCGACATGGTTATCTCCAATCCGCGATCGCACGGTAGATTTCAGTGCCGGTGATCGGCAGCGGCCCCGGCCGGCTGAATAGGCGCACCGGTGCCGGCAGGTCGTAGTGGGCGCGCAGATATTTGTGGAACTGGCCGCCATGCGTCTGCTCGACCACCAGGATGCGTTTGACGCCTGCAAGAGCGGCCGCCATCTGGTCCGGCCGGACCGGCGCCAGCAGGCGCGGCGCGACCATGCGGGCGTCGATGCCTTCGGCGGCCAAGCGTGCCACCGCTTCGCGCGCGGCGCCGGTGAGCGATCCCCAGGTGATGACCGCGAGATCGCCGGTGCCTTCAACGCTTGCCCAATGGTCGCCGAAGTTGAAGTGGTCGAGCTTGTCGCGCCGCTTGTCGAGCTGGGCGAGATGGTCGCCGGCGCCGCTGGTCGGGGTCGCGCGCTCGGTATGGGTGAGGCCGTCGGCGGTGTATTGGCCGCCGCGCGTTCCCGGAATGGCCATCGGCGACACGCCGTTGGCCGCCATGGCGTGACGCTTGTAACCGCCGGCAAATTCAGTGGCGACGCTCCGTGTCCCGATGAAGGCGACGTCGGCGGGCCGTTCGATGGCGGCCCGTGACTGGCCCATGAACTGGTCGGATAGGACGATGGCCGGGGCTTGCAGCGTTTCCGCGAGATAGGTCGCCCATTGCGTCGTGAACACGCAGTCGCCGACCGATTGCGGCGCCAGCACCAGATGCGGGGCGTCGCCGTGCATGCCGTAGATGGCGATATTCAGGTCGGCCTGCTCGGACTTGGTGGGGATGCCGGTCGAGGGTCCGCCGCGCATCACGTCCACGACCACGATCGGAATTTCCGCGGAGGTGGCAAGGCCAAGCGCCTCGATCATCAGCGAAAGGCCGGGGCCGGAGGTTGCGGTCAGCGCCGGCGTGCCGCCGAAGGATGAGCCGATGATCATGTTGATCGCGGCAAGCTCGTCTTCGGCCTGCAGCAGCACCCCGCCGACTTTGGCGAGATTGGGCGCGAGCCATTCGAGCACTTCCGTCGCCGGCGTGATCGGATAGGCCGCCGCAAAGCGAACGCCGCCGCGAATGGCGCCGATGGCTGTCGCCTCGTTGCCCGACAGCAGCCACCGCCGGGCCGTGCTCGGCTTCGGCGGGGCGAGCTGCTTCTTGAAGTCGATCGACGCCGCCACGGCAAAACCGGCCTTGATTCCGGCTTGGCTGGCCTCGATGGCCGCCGGTCCTTTGTCCGCCAGGCGTATTTCGATCGGTGCCAACACCTGCTCGACGGACAGGTCCGAGCAGCTTGCCGGCGATGCCGAGCGCGATCATGTTGGGGCGCCCGTCGGGAATGGTCTTGGCCATGTCCTTCATGGGGATTTCGACGACCCGCGCGCCGGATTGGGCCACCATCGGCGGCTGATCGCCGCCGCGCGGGTCGCTGATCACCAGGGCGTCCGGTCCGATCTTGATTTCGGCGCCGAAACGGTGGGCGTTCAGCCAGTCGATGCCGATCAGAAGGTCAAATTGGTCGGGCAGAGATTCGACCGGATCGACCGCCAGCCGAAGCAGGGCGGCCGCCTCGCCGCCGCGGATCTGAGGGCCCATGGTGCGCGTAAATAGCCCATACCAACCGGCGGCGCAGGCGGTCTCCAGCAGGGAGTTTCCGGTGGTCAAAGCCCCGGCGCCGCCGCTGCCAACGACCGCAATCGAAATGCTCGGCGAAGCGCCCATGCTCAATGCCCCTTGTTTTAAGCCTACTTCCGCGGCTCGGCGGCCCGGCCCAGTCTGTATTTAAGTACTAGAATGCGTTTTTTTGCTTTTCCTTGACACAGGTCAAGGCAGGCCCGCGGTTGCTGAACCATTAATAAAAATAAGGCCGCCTGCAAGCCCGGCGATGGGGCTCGGCGGCCAAGCCGGAGGGCAGAGCGATGAGCGTAAAGCCGGTGCGTTGGATGATGACGGGCGCAGGCAAGCCGATTGTTCCCATGGAATTCGAAATTGGGCCCCTGGGCCCCGATGAAGTCCTGGTCGAAATCGCCGGCTGCGGGGTCTGCCATACCGATCTCGGCTATTATTACGATGGCGTGCGCACCAAGCATGAATTGCCGCTGACGCTCGGCCATGAGATCAGCGGTCACGTCGTCGATACCGGCACCGATGCGCTTTGGTACACCGACCGCGCCGTTATCGTTCCCGCGGTGATCCCATGCGGCCAATGCGACGCCTGCCGGCGCGGCAAGGCGACGATCTGCCCCAACCAGAAAATGCCGGGCAACGATATTCACGGCGGCTTTGCCACGCATATCGTCGTGCCGTCGCGCGGACTGTGCGTTGTCGATGAACACCGTCTGGCGGCCGTCGGAATCGACCTCGCCGATCTTTCCGTGGTGGCCGATGCCGTCACCACGCCCTACCAGGCGGTCGTGCAGGCCGGCGTCACGAAAGGCGATCTCGTCGTCGTCAATGGCGTCGGCGGCGTCGGCGGCTATGCCGCCCAGATCGCCGCCGCCTTGGGCGGCATCGTTATCGCGATCGACGTGAACGATGAGAAGCTCGCCGCCATTACGGGGCAGGGCGCCTCGCTCACGCTGAATTCGAAAAAAATGACGACGCGCGACATCAAGACGGCGATCCAAGCCTTTGCCAAGGAGCACGGTCTGCGTCAGACCGAATGGATCATCTTTGAATGCTCCGGCACCCGCGCCGGCCAGGAAACGGCCTTCAGCCTGCTCAACCACGGCGCGACGCTCTGCGTCGTCGGCTTCACCATGGACAAGGTCGAAGTGCGGCTGTCGAACCTGATGGCGTATCACGCGCGGGCGATCGGAAACTGGGGATGCCCGCCTGAGCTCTATCCGGATGCCTTGGAGCTTGTGCTGAACGGCCGCGTCAAGGTCACGCCGTTCGTCGAGAAGCATCCGCTCAGCGAAATCAATCAAATATTCGAGGCGGTTCATGCCGGCGCGCTCAAGCGCCGCGCCGTTCTCGTTCCCGCGTAGTCAGGAGCATCTCATGACCAGCGAAGCAGCCCGCGTCATCGCCATGCAAGATTCAGCCGCCAAGGATCATAATCTGGTTCCCGATGGCGCGCGTGAGGCCGTTTCAAAGAGCGTGCATTACGAGAAGCGTCCGGTGAAGGGCACCGATGGCAAGCCGGTGGCCGGGCTGTTCAATGCCTGGATCACGCTCGACAACCCCAGCCAATTCAATTCCTACACGACCGATATGGTGAAGGCGACCATCTTGGCTTTTCGTGCCGCCAGCACGGCGCGCGACGTCGTTGCCGTGGTGTTCACCGGCGTCGGCGACAAGGCGTTCTGCACCGGCGGCAACACCAAGGAATATGCCGAGTATTACGCCGGCAATCCGCAGGAATACCGCGGCTATATGCGGCTGTTCAACGACATGGTCTCGGCCATCATCGGCTGCGACAAGCCGGTGATCTGCCGCGTGAACGGCATGCGCGTCGGCGGCGGCCAGGAAATCGGCATGGCCTGCGACTTCTCGATTGCGCAAGACCTCGCCCGCTTCGGGCAGGCCGGGCCCAAGCACGGCTCGGCCCCGATCGGCGGCGCGACCGACTTCCTGCCCTATATGATCGGCTGCGAGCAGGCGATGGTTTCCGGCCTGCTGTGCGAGCCGTTCTCGGCGCACAAGGCCTACCGTCTCGGCATCGTCAGCGAACTCGTGCCGGCGCTGAAAGTCGACGGCAAGTTCGTCGCCAATCCGACCATTATCACCGACCGTTACCTCGACGAGTACGGCCGCATCGTGCACGGCGAGCCCAAGACCGGCGCGGCGGCGGCCGAAGGCCAGGCGCTGCTCAAGCGCGGCACCATCGATCTCAGCCTGCTCGACGAGCGGGTCGAGGCGCTGTGCACCAAGCTGCTCTACACCTTCCCCGAATGCACGACCAAGACGGTCGAGGAATTGCGCAAGCCGAAGCTCAACGCATGGAATGCCAACAAGGAAAACGCGCGCGATTGGCTGGCGCTCAACATGATGACGGAAGGACGCGCCGGTTTCCGCGCCTTCAACGAAGGCACGCGCGAGACCGGGCGGGAAGTCGATTTCGTGGCGCTGCGCCGCGCGCTCGCCGACAACACGCGGTGGAGCGACGAGCTCACCGAAAGCATCATGCCGCGGGCGAGGTAATGGTTGTGTCGTCACCGCTCAAAATCTGGTCCGAGGCGGAAGGCCGGCTGCTGCGGCTGCGGCTGAACCGGCCAAAGGCGAACCTTGTCGATGCCGCCATGATTGCGGCGCTCGACCAGGCGCTGGCGGAGCATCTTGGCAACAACGAACTCGGCGCGGTGGTTCTGGATGCCGAGGGGCCGCATTTCAGTTTTGGTGCAAGCGTCGAGGAACATCTGCCGGATCAATGCGCCGCCATGCTGGCCGGGCTGCATCGCCTGATCTTGCGCATGGTCGACTCGCCGGTGCCGCTGCTGGTGGCGGTGCGCGGTCAATGCCTTGGCGGCGGGCTGGAACTGGCGCTTGCCGGTCATCTCATGTTTGTCGCGCCGGATGCCAGTCTCGGCCAGCCCGAGATGAAGCTCGGCGTGTTCGCACCGGCCGCCTCCTGCCTGTTGCCGGAAGTCGTCGGCCCATCGCGCGCATTCGATCTCCTGGTGTCCGGCCGCAGCATCACCGGTGCCGAAGCCGCGACCTTCGGCATCGCGCATGACGTGGCGGCCGATCCCGAGCATGCCGCGGTCGCTTATTTCGAGGAGCATCTGAAGCCGAAAAGCGCGAGCTCCTTGCGCCACGCCGTCAAGGCGGCGCGGCTCGATTACGTCGCGCGCGTCAAGGACAAAATCCACGCCGTCGAGCGGCTTTATCTCGACGAGCTCATGGCCACCCACGACGCGGTGGCAGGTCTGCAAGCATTCATCGCGAAAAAGGCGCCGCAATGGCAACACCGTTGAACCCTTCGGCTACCGCCGACATCGTCGCCCGCGCCAACGCGCTGTTTGACGATCTATCCTTCACCACCGCGCGCGAATGGAAAGCCGCAAAGCCCGGCCGGAAAGTGATCGGCTACATGCCGATCTACGTGCCGCGCGAAATCATTCACGCCGCCGACATGCTGCCGCTCGGTATCGTCGGCGGCGGCGACCAGCTCGAGGTCATCCACGGCGACGCCTATTATCAGAGCTATATCTGCCGCATTCCGCGCTCGACCATCGAGCTGGGCGTGTCCGGCCGCATCGATTTCGTCGACGGCATGCTGTTCCCGTCGATCTGCGACGTGATCCGCAATCTGTCGGGCATGTGGAAGATGATGTTCCCGCACGTCTATTCGCATTATTTCGACGTGCCGCAGAACTACCGAGACGACATTGGAGGAAATTTCTACGTCAACGAGCTGGCCGAACTGCGCCACGATCTCGGCGAGCTGCGCGGCAAGCCGATCACCGACGAGGAGCTCCGCCACTCGATCGAGGTCTACAACGAGAACCGCCGCTTGGTGCGCGATCTCTACGACCTTCAGGGCGGAGAAACCGTGGCAGGCGCCCGCGGCGGAAGTCTATCTGATGATACGGGCCGGCCTCGTGCTCCCGGTCGAGGAGCATACCGTCATGCTGCGCGATTATCTTGCCGCGGCACGCGCCGAGGAGCGGCCGATGCGCGACAATTGCCGCGTCGTGCTGACCGGCATGTTCTGCGAGCAGCCGCCGCTCAATTTGATCAAGTCGCTCGAATTGTCCGGCTGCTACGTGGTGGACGACGATCTCCTGCTGGTCACCCGCTGGCTCACCGGCGACGTCGCGATCGAAGGCGATCCGCTGCGGAACCTTTCGGATGCTTTCCTGCATCATTCCGAGTCGACGGCGGCCAAGTACGAACCCAATCAGAAGGAAAAGGGCCAGCACCTCGTCCGTGCGGTCAAGCGGACTGCGGCGGAAGGCGTGATCTTCGCGGCGCCGAGCTTCTGCGATCCGGCACTGCTTGAGCGGCCGATGCTGCAGCACGTGCTCAAGGAAGCCGGCATCCCTTACATTGCGTTCAAATACGCCGAGAATTCCGGCCAGATGCAGCCGATCCGCGAACAGGCCGGCACCTTCGCCAATTCAATCAAACTGTGGAGCGCCGCATGACAACGCAGACCAAGATTGTCACCTCCCGGGCGCCGGCGAAGGCGAAGGAGGCCGTCAAGGACGCTTCCATGATGAAGCAGAAGGATATGATGGCCGCGCATTACGACCGGCTGACCAGTGCGCCCGAGACCGGCGACAAAGTCGCCGCCACTTTCGTGCCCGGCAATCTCAATGAACTGCTCATGTGCTTCGACCTCCTGAACAATCTGCCGGAGGTCAATGCCATCCAGAACGGGCTGCGCCGCATCAGCGGCAGCTACGTGCTGGAGGCGGAAAAGATCGGTCATTCCGAGGACGTCTGCACCTATGTGAAGTCGGACATCGGCATGATGGCCAAGGGCAACCTCGCGCCCAACGGCAAGAAATTTCCCAATCCCGACGTGCTGCTGCTCTCGTATACCGGCTGCTTCACCTTCATGAAGTGGTTCGAGCTGCTGCGCGAGCAGTACAAGTGCGAGACGATCATGTTGCACACGCCCTACATGGGCGACGGCAAGGTCACCAAGAACATGATCGACTACATGGTGAAACAGCTCAAGGATGAGGTCATCCCCACGCTCGAGCGCGTGTCCGGGGTCAAGTTCGACATCGACCGGCTGCGCGAATACCTGAAAAAGTCGAGCAAGGCCGAAGACGATCTGGTCCGCGTGCTGCAAAGCGCCAAGTCCAAACCGTCTCCGATCGATGCTTATTTCGGCGGCATCTATTACATCGGACCGATCTTCGGCGCGTTTCGCGGCACCCAGGACGCGGTCGATTACTACAAGTTCCTGCGCGAGGAGGTCGAAGCCCGCCAAGCCGCGGGCCTCGGTCCGGTCACGCCCGATGGCGACATGGGCAAGGAGAAATACCGGCTGGTGGTCGAGGGACCGCCCAACTACACCAGCTTCCGCCAGTTCTGGAAGATGTTCTACGACGAAGGCGCGGTCGTCGTCGCGTCGAGCTACACCAAGGTCGGCGGCGTCTACGATTTCGGCTTCCGCCACGATTCGAAACATCCGCTGGAGACGCTGGCCGAATATTGTCTCGGCGTTTACACCAACCGCAGCCTGCCGATGCGCATCGACATGCTGGTCAACTACATCAACGAATACGAGGCGGACGGGCTTTTGATCAACTCGATCAAGAGCTGCAACAGCTTCTCGGCCGGACAGCTGCTGATGATGCGCGAGGTCGAAAAGCGCACCGGCAAGCCGGCCGCGTTCGTGGAATCCGACCTGGTCGATCCGCGCTATTTCTCGGCGGCCAACATCAAGAACCGTCTGGAGAGCTATTTCCAGATGGTCGATCAGAAACGTGCCGGCGTGGACGCGGCGGCTTGAGGAGAAGAGCATGAAGACTTTCGTCGGCATCGACCTGGGTTCGACGACGACCAAGGCTGTCCTCCTCGACGAGGACCGCAAAGTGATCGGCCACGGCATCACCAATTCGCGCTCGAATTACGCGACGGCGGCGCGCGTGGCGAGCCAGGAAGCGCGCGTCGACGGGCAGTTCACGCTGTTTCGCCGGGCGCTCACCGACGCCCACGCCGAGATCGATCTCGACATGTTCCTCGGCACGCTCGAGCGGGCCTTTCGCCTTGAGCAGTTCCTCGAACAGCTCGACGATCTCGAGCAGACCTGCGCCGGCCAGATTCAAGGCGAACGTTTCGCCAAGGTGGAGTCCGGCGTGAAGGATTCGCTCAGCGAGGTGTTCCGGCGCCTGCGCGAGGAGGCGCCCGAGCTTTATGCCCCCGGCGCCAAACGCAAATCGGACTTCTTCCGCGATATCGCGGGTTCGCGCTACCACGCCCACGCCGAAGAGGTCGCGCGCGCTGCCAACCTGCCTTACGACCTGCTGCTCAATGTCTACGACAAGTCGATCATCGAGGTGGAGAACCGGCCGCCGGCGGGCGAATTGAGCGATAAATTCCGCCGCGCGCTCGGGCGCGTGTTGAAAACGGACGATTCGGTTAAATCGGCGGCGGCCGACATCCAGAAGATGATCGAGGCTGCGCTTGCGGTCGATTTGGAGGAAACCTACCTCGTCGGCACCGGCTACGGCCGGGTGACGCTGCCGTTCTCCAAGGAGCATATCCGCTCGGAGATCCTGTGCCACGGCCTCGGCGCTCATTTGATGTATCCGCAGACGCGCACCGTGCTCGACATCGGCGGTCAGGACACCAAGGGCATTCAGATCGATGAGCATGGCATCGTTGCGAACTTTCAGATGAACGACCGCTGCGCGGCGGGTTGCGGGCGCTACCTCGGCTATATTGCCGACGAAATGAACATGGGCCTGCATGAATTGGGCCCGATGGCCATGAAGTCGGATAAGCCGGCGCGCATCAACTCGACCTGCACGGTGTTCGCCGGCGCCGAGCTGCGCGACCGGCTTTCGCTCGGGGAAAAGCGCGAGGATATTCTGGCCGGGCTGCATCGCGCCATCATCCTGCGCGCGATCTCCATCATCTCGCGCTCGGGCGGCGTGACCAATGAGTTTACCTTTACCGGCGGCGTGGCCAAGAACGAGGCTGCGGTGCGCGAGTTGAGGAAGGTGATCAAGGAAAATTACGGCGACGTCACCATCAACATCAACCCGGACTCGATCTATACCGGGGCGCTGGGCGCGGCGGAATTTGCACGGCGGGCGCATTCGGGGCAGGCGGACGGGAGCGAACAATGACCATCACCGCGGGAATCGACATCGGCACCAGCACCATCAAGGCAGTGCTGTTCAAGGTCGAGAACGGCGAGGAAACCTGGCTGTCGCGCTACGTGATGCGTATCCGGCAACGCGATCCCATGGAGCTGGCCCGCGTCGCCTATGATGCCGTGCTGGACGACGCAAAACTTCGCCCCGAAGACGTCAACTACGTTGCCACCACCGGCGAAGGCGAAAGCGTCCCGTTCCATACCGGCCATTTCTACTCGATGACGACCCATGCGCGCGGCGCCATTTATCTCGATCCGGAATCGCGGGCGGCGCTCGACATCGGCGCGCTGCACGGCCGGGCGATCCTGATCGACGGGCGCGGCAAGGTGCTCAGCTACAAGATGACCAGCCAGTGCGCTTCGGGCTCGGGGCAATTCCTCGAAAACATCGCGCGCTACCTCGGTATCGCGCAGGAGGAAATCGGATCGTTGTCGCGGCAAGGCGACAATCCCGAGGTGGTGAGCAGCATTTGCGCCGTGCTCGCGGAAACCGACGTGATCAACATGGTTTCACGCGGCATTTCGACGCAAAATATCCTCAAGGGCATCCACCTTTCGATGGCGGCGCGGCTGTCCAAACTGCTGAAATCGATCGGCGTGGTCGATGGCGCGGTGATGGTGACCGGCGGGCTCGCCCTCGACAAGGGACTGGTCGCTGCGCTCGAAGAGGACATCTCGCACATCAAGGACATGAAGGTCGCGGTCCGCAGCCATCCCGATTCGATGTATGCCGGAGCAATCGGCGCCGCGCTGTGGGGCGCGTTCCGGTTCGAAAAGCTTGCCGCCACCAACCGCGTGCCGAAGGCGGCATGACCAGTTAAGGAGATGACACTATGGCCCTGATAATCACCGACGCCTGCACCGCCTGCGACGCCTGTGAGCCGGTGTGCCCGAACAAGGCCATCACCGCCGGTAATCCGATGTACGTCATCGATCCGCTGAAATGCACCGAATGCGTGGGCGCCGAGGACGAGCCGCAATGCAAGCTGGTCTGTCCGGCGGCCTGCATCTCGGTAAATCCGGATTGGGAAGAATCGCAGGATGACCTGCTCGCCAAATACCAGCAGCTGCACGGTTGAGCCATGAACTTCCAAAACCGCGTTTGCCAGAAGCTGCACGAGGAACACGCCGCCGTAATCGCTTTGCTGGAGCGGCTGGTGCAGACCATTGCGAAGAACCGAGATAGCGCTCCCGACGCGAAAGACCCGATGGTGGCCAAGCTTTTGAGCGATCTTGCTGCCGAACTGCCGGGTGAGGTGGAGCGTCATTTCGCCTTTGAAGAGGCCGAGCTGTTCTCCTATCTCGGCGAAGCAGGCAATCAGGGCATCGGCGCTCATCTGACTTACGAGCACGGCATTATCCGCCCGATCGGCGCCGCGCTGGTCAAGCTCATCGGCGATGTCCGCGTGCAGGGCTTCGACGCGGCGCGCTGGGCCGAATTCCGTCGGCTCGGACAGGACCTGTACGATAGTCTGGTGCCGCACGCCCGCAAAGAAGACATGGCGCTGCTGCCGCTGCTGGACGACATGATGGATCCCGAAAAGGAAACGCAGCTTTACGAGAAATACGTCGAGCATATGTGAGGCTTTTGCATGAGCACTGCCGCCGCGACTGTCGACAACAAAATCCGCCCGTTACGCCCCGCCGATCTCGATCGCGTCATCGCCATCGATTCGGCGCACGTGGGTGAACCGCGCCGCCGCTTTTTCGAGAAGCGGCTGGCCCACGCCAAGCAGCATCCGGAGGATTTCGTGCATGTCGGCGTGGTCCGCAACGGCGCGCTGGTCGGTTTCGCCTTCGCCCGCATCCTGCGCGGGGAATTCGGTCGCGAGCAGGCCATCGCCATGCTCGATGCGGTTGGCGTCGACCATGACAGCCGCGAGCACGGCGTTGGCCGGGCTTTGATGGACGGGCTCAACAAGCTCATGCGTGAGAAGGGCGTGCAGTCGCTGCAATCGCAAGCCGACTGGACCAATCATCCCTTGCTGCGGTTTTTCGACGGTTCCGGCTTCGGCCTGGCGCCGCGCCTGGTGCTGGAGCGGTCCGTTCTGACGCCGCTGTCAGAGCCAAGCGAAGACGACTGACGAAAAAGACACGGAGCGACAGTCATGCCTAAAAGCACCGGCATCACAATCCCGCGACACGTGGGCGATGCCGCCGAGATCAATTATGGCGGGCCGCCGGCTGCGGATTTCGGCCCGCTCGCGCGCGACCGGATTCCCGTGCGTTCGATGACCGAAGGCGATCTGCACGCTTTGGTGGCGATCGATCGCCGCATCACGGGCCGCGACCGGGCGGAATATTTCAAGCGCATGTTGATCGATGCGTTGACCGAGTCGGACGTGCGCGTCTCGCTGGTTGCCGAACTCGATAGCGTGCCGGTCGGTTTCATCATGGCGCGGGTCGATCTCGGTGAATTTGGCCGGGTCGAAACCACGGCGGTCATTGACACGATCGGTGTTCATCCGGATTACCAGAACAGAGGCGTCGGCCGCGCTTTGGTGTCGCAACTGCTGGCCAACCTCGGCACGCTGCGCGTCGAGAAAGTGCGCACCGAAGTCGACTGGCGAGACCGCGATCTGATCGCCTATCTCGATCGCAGCGGCTTCCTGCCCTCGCAACAATTGTGTTTCGAGCGGGCGCTTGTATGAGAGGTTCCATCGATGCTCGTTAAATCGAAACTTGCCTGCCAGCCGCGCTTTGATTTTCGCGAGCACCGCGCCGTCGTCACCGGCGGCAGCCGTGGTATCGGCCGGGCGATTGCCGATTCGCTCGGCGAGGCGGGCGCGGACGTCACCGTCTTCGATGTCGGCGAGCCGGAACACCGCGAGCGCTTTCCGCATCGCTTTGTGACCGTCGATATCGTCGACAGCAACGCCGTGCGCGCGGCCATAGCGGACTTGCCCCAGGCGCCGACCCTTCTCGTCAACAACGCCGGCATTACCCGCGATCGCTCGATTGTGAAAATGAGCGATGCCGATTGGGCGGCGGTGCTCAATGTCAATCTCACCGGCGCGTTCAACATGATCCGCGCCGTTGCGCCGGCGATGGTGGAGCAAGGATTTGGCCGCATCGTCAACATCACGTCGATCAACGGCTTGCGCGGCAAATTCGGCCAGGCCAACTACGCGGCGGCCAAGGCCGGTTTGATCGGGCTCACCAAAACGGCGGCGCGCGAATTAGGCAAGAAAGGCATCACCGTGAATGCGGTGGCACCCGGCATGGTTATGACCGATATGGCGCGCGTGTTGCCGGAGGAAATTCTGGCGCGCGCGGTGGCAGAAGCCGCGCTCCCCGAGCTCGCCGACCCGCAGGACATCAGCAACGCCGTGCTGTTCCTGCTGTCGGATGCCGCCCGGTCGATTACCGGCGAAGTGCTGCGCGTCGATTGCGGACAATATATCTGAGCGGTCGCGCGATATCTGAGCAGTCGCGCGGGCCGTGCTCGCCGGCCGAGCGCAGGTCACGATGATGCACGCTTAGCAACCGGGCGTGCAGAACAAATCGGTACCACAATGCCTAATTATGGGCTAGCGTATGCGTTGACGAATGGCCGTCAACGCATCGGCGACAAAAAAATGGCGCGAGCAAAAAAGACCGATGCAGCCATGCGGGTGCGCCGCGTGCAGGCCGCCGACATGGCGCAGATCATCGCGCTCGACGCCCGGGTCACCAAACTCGCCAAGGCCGATTACTGGAACGACGTCTTTCTCCGCTACGGCAAGCGGCGGCTGCACGAACGCATCTTTCTGGTTGCCGAGACTGGCACGGAGCGGGCGGAGCCGCGCGTGGCCGGTTTTATCATCGGCGAGATTCGCGCCTGGGAATTCGGCTCGACGCCATGCGGCTGGGTATTTGCGCTGTCGGTTGAGCCGGAAATCCGCTTGCGCAACGTCGGAACCGCATTATTCGCGGCGATCGCCGCCGAATTCAAGAAAGCGGGCGTCGACAAGATGCGCACGATGGTGGCGCGGGATGCACGTCTTCCTCACTTGTTTTTCCGCAGCGAAGGAATGATGGCTGGGCCCTACATCCAGCTTGAGAAGCATCTCGATTGAACACGATTACATGCGGATGACGCCGTCATGAAACTGCAGATTTCGACCCGGCTTGCGATCTTCGCCGTGCTGGAGTTGGCCGCGCGCGAAGACCGCCAGCTTTCCGTCGCCGACATTGGCGAGAAATACGGTATTTCTAATCATCACCTGGCCAAGGTCATGCATGTCATGGGCCGTGCCGGCCTCGTACGTTCGGTCCGCGGCGTCGGCGGCGGCTATCAGTTTGCCGGCAATGCACGGCGAACGACGCTGCTGGACGTGGTCCAGCTTTTCGAGGAATCGAGCACCGTCGAGCAGGACGCGGGCGGCTCCGACGCAACGCCCGAGAGCCAAGCGCTCGGCGAAGTGCTCGGCGAAATCGACGACATCGCCCGGGCAACCCTCGGCTCGATTACGATCGCGACGATGCGCAAATTGGTGGAGCGCCGCGGCGCCGGCGGCGCGCATTCGAAAGCCGCACCGTTGCACCGGCGCAATCAACGACGTCTGCGGCCCGCGAAACAAGAGCTTATTTAGGCCGCAAGGACGCTTGGTGGGCCCGACCCCATCGCGGGGTGGGCACACCAATCGAATTGAGTGCACTGCAACATGAGACGTTGGCCAAAGAAGTTGGCCAAGAGCGTGCAATCATTGATCAGGATCAAAGCGGGCAAGCCGATTGGCCCCTTGAGTGAAGCTGTCTCGATCTAAGGTTCTGTCCATGGCTTCAAAATTGACGGCCGGCGATCTTCAAATCATTTCCCGCATCGCGGTTTTCCGCGGACTGAAGACGGAGACGGTCGCGCACATTATTGCGCCCGCGACCGCCATCATGCTGCGGCCGCACGAATTGATTGTGCGCCAGGAAGAGCCGGCGACGTCGTTTTTCATCGTCATCGACGGATGGATCAAACTTTATCGCAGCACGCCATCCGGCGATGAAACGGTCATCGATATCATGACCAAAGGCCAGAGTTTCGCGGAAGCGGTTGCCTTCACCGGAAACCGATACATCGCCACGGCCGAAGCCGTCAGTGATGCGCGCGTCGGGCGCATTCCGGCCGATCATATCGTTCGCTGCATCCGCCAGAGTCCCGATATCGCATTGGCGATGATCGCCTCGGTCTCGCAGCATATGCATCAGCTCGTGCAGCAGGTCGAGCAACTCAAGGCGCAAAGCGGCGTGCAGCGGGTCGCCGAGTTTCTCGCATCGTTGTCACTGGCCGAGCAGGGCCAATGCGCGGTGGCGTTGCCTTACGACAAGGTGCTGATAGCCGGCCAGCTCGGCTTGACGCCAGAGTCGTTGTCGCGCGCCTTCGCGCGGTTGCGAACCATCGGCGTCATGGTCGAGGCTTCGCACGTCGTCGTCAGGGACGTCGCCAAGCTGCGTGCGCTCGCTGCCGACGATCGCAGCGCGGTGCGCGGCACCTTGCGGTTGGTCCGTTGACACGCGACGGGGATCGTCCGGTGGCCATTCAGTTTCTTCACCCGCCAGGTTGGTCGCCGCCGATCGGTTATGCGAACGGGATCAGCGTGCCGGCGGGCCGCATTGTGTTTATCGCCGGCCAGGTCGGCTGGGATGCCGAGCAGCATTTCCAAAGCGAAGACCTGGTTCCGCAATTCGAGCAGGCGCTCAAGAATATCCTCGCCATTCTCGCGCAGGCGGGCGGCGGACCGAGCGACATTTGCAGACTGACCGGATATTGCATCGACAAGCCCGCTTATCGCGCGGGCCGGCGAGAGCTCGGGCGCATTTGGAAAGCGCTGATGGGCAATCATTATCCCGCGATGACCATGGTTTTTGTCGCCGATCTTCTCGACGCGCCGGCGAAGATCGAACTGGAAGCGACGGCCGTTATTCCGCAGCCCTGATCCGGATCGGGATCAAGCCGCGCTTTCGGCGAGCAGTTGAGCGGTCAGACGCCGCGCCAGCCCGGCGGCCGCCAGCCGGCGATAATTTGCCGACGCAAGCGTGGTCCGCATCGGCTGCACCTGCTTCTGCACCAGCCGGTCGATCTCCTGCAGCAATTTTTCGTCGATTGGCCGGCCGACAAAGACGTCGGTGCCGGCAAGAAGGAACGGCCGTGAATTCGTGCCGGTCAGCGCGATGCGGAGCGAGCCGACTTTCGAACCGGTCGAGGCGAGGGCAACGGCCACGCCCGCCAACGGAAAGTCGATGGCGCCGCGTGTGCGGGCCTTGGCATAGGCCGAGGGCGGTGGGTTCGATGGGACGTGCACGGCCACAATGAGTTCGCCGTCGGCCAAAGCGAGATGGGCTTTGCCGTCTTCGACATAGAGCTCGCTCAGCGGGATCCGGCGCTGCCCTTGCGCGCCGGCGATATCGAGTTCGGCGCCCAAAACGAGCAAAGCCGGCGCGAGGTCGCCGGAAAAGGCGGCGTGGCAGCGCTGCCCCTGCGGGGCGACATGGCAAACATCGCCGCGCGCTTTCAGGCAATAGGCATTTGCGCTGCGCCACCATTCGCTCTGATTGTAGTAGATGCAGCGCGTATCCAGACACAAATTGCCGCCGACGGTTCCCATGGTGCGGTGGCCGGGTCCCGCGATCGCTTCGGCTGCTTGCGCAAGCGCGCGGTAGCGGCCGCCGATTTCCGGGTTGCGGGCAAGCGCGGCGAGGCTCACGCCGGCGCCGATTGTCAGGCCGCGTGTCATCGGTTGCGATCTCGCTCAGTTCGTCGATGCCGGAAAGATCGACAAGCAAATCCGGGCTGACGATGCCGCGCCGCATGTTGACGACGAGATCGGTTCCGCCCGCGACGAAGCGGCTGCCCGGATGCCGCAGGCGCGCCGCAACCGCCTCCTTGACGGTGCTCGGCTGGACAAGGTGGAACTCGGCCAAGGACGCGCTCATGATGCGGCCTTCACGGTGCTTGCGAGCCTCGCCTGCCGTCGGCGCTGGATGAGCGCTTCCATGACCCGGTCGGGCGTCACCGGCAATTCGTTGAGGTCGATGCCGATGGCATTGGCGATCGCGTTGACCAAAGCGGGCGGAAAGCCGGCCAGTGCGCCTTCGCTTGCTTCCTTGGCGCCGAACGGCCCGTAAGGGTCGTGGCTTTCGACGATCTGAACGTCGATCGGCGGGGATTCGGCAATGGTCGGCATGCGGTATTCAAGCAGGCTTGCATGCGCCGGCAAGCCGTCGAGGTAACGGGTCTCCTCGCACATCGCTTGTCCCATGCCCATCCAGACCGATCCTTGAACCTGCCCTTCGACCGCCAACGGGTTGATGGCGTGGCCGCAGTCGAGTGCCGCCCAGACCTTGTCGACGGTGACCAAGCCCGAGACATCATCGACGCTGACCTCGACAACTTGGGCGGCGTAGCTAAATCCCATGGTCGAGCCGACCGCGCCGCCACGGTGCTTGCCACCCTGCGCCTCGGGCGGGGTCGTGAAGGTGCCCTTGACGGTGATCGCGCCCTCGTCGACCAGCGCCGCGGCCACCACGTCGGCGAACGGCAGGCTCGATTGCTTGCCGGTGCCGACGCGGAACACCTCACCGGAGCACTCGACGTCTTCCGGACGCGCCTCGAGCTTGCGGGCAGCGGCGGCAACGAGCACCGCCTTGAGCTTCTTGGCGGCGTCGATCGCGGCGTTGCCCACCATGAAGGTGATGCGCGAGGAGTAGGCGCCGTTGTCCTTGGGCGTGACCGCGGTATCGGCGGCGACGACGCGAATGCGGTCGAGCGAGATGTCCATTGTCTCGGCCACGGCGATCGCCACCATGGTGGAGGACCCTTGGCCGATATCGGCGGCGCCGGTCAGTGCCGTCACGCCGCCATCGAAGTCCAGCTTGAGGTTGACCACCGCGTGCGGCTCGCCGGTCCGGTGGATCGGCTTGGCGGCGCCGCTGACGTAATGCGAACAGGCCATGCCGAGGCCTTTGCCGGGCGGCATTCTGCCGATGCGCTCATGCCAGCCGCTTGCCCGCTCGACCTTGTCGAGGCATTCGGCGAGGCCGTAGCTGTTCACGGTGAGGTCGTTCATGGTGCGCATCGGCGCGTGCAACAAATTGGCGCGGCGCACGGCGAAGGGATCGAGCTTAAGCTCGCGCGCCATGCGGTCGACGAGACATTCGAACGCGTGACGCATGTCGACCGAACCATGTCCGCGCATGGCACCGCACGGCGGCAGATTGGCGTAGACACGGTATCCGTCGTATTTGACCGCGGGAATATCGTAGATGCCCTGCAACAACGCTCCGGCATAGAGAATGGTGATGATGCCGTAACCGGCGTAAGCCCCGCCGCGCTGCACCACCTCGCATTCGCATGCCGTCATGCGCCCATCCTTGCGCATGCCGAGTTTCAACCGGATATCGGTCTGCGGACGGGCACGATGGGTGATGAAGGTTTCCTCGCGGGTGAGCTGCATCATCACCTTGCCGGCGCTGGCGCGGGCGAGCAACGCGGCGATGATCTCGAAATTCAAGGTTTCGACGCGGGCGCCGAATCCGCCGCCGATAAAAGGCTTGATCACGCGGATGCGGGAAGAATCCATTTCCAGGCATTGCGCCAGCATGAGGTGCAGGTAATAGCCGACCTGCGACACGGACTGCATCGTAAGACGGTTGGTCGCCGGATCGTATTCGGCAAGGCTCGCGTGCGGCTCGATCTGCGCGTGGTTGATCTCGGCGCAGTTGAACCGCTCCTCGCGCACCAAGTCGGCCGCGGCAAAGCCTTGGCCGACGTCGCCGAACTCGTTATGCACGTCGCGCTCGATATTGCCGGGCTTATTGTCGTGCAGCAGCACGGCGCCCGGCGCGCGCGCGGTCTCGGACGAATAGTAGGCGGGGAGTTCCGCCGCCTTGAATTCGATCAGTTCGAGCGCGCGCTCGGCCGTATCCGCGTCGATTGCCGCCACCGCCGCGACCGGCTCGCCGCGATAACGCACGCGGCCGCGCGCCAGCGGATATTCGTTCATGGCGATCGGCAGCACGCCGTAGGTGTGCGCACAGTCGTCGCCGGTGACGACCGCGATTACGCCGTCCAGCGCCCGGGCCTTGCTGACGTCGAGCCGGACGATGTCGGCGTGGCTGACCGGGCTGCGGAAGATGCGTCCGACCAGCGCGTCGCCGTGGTCGAGATCGGCCGTATAGCGGGCCTTGCCGGTCACTTTGTCGATGCCGTCGATGAGCGGGACGCCCGGACGCTTCTTAACGCTCACCTGATCCGGAGCTGTCGTCATGATGCCGAACCCGCCGCCGCATGCACGGATTCGATGATCTTCACGTAGCCTGTGCAACGACAGAGGTTGCCGGACAATGCGGTGCGAATGTCCTCGTCGCTCGGCGTTGGATTGCGCCGCAACAGAGCCTCAGCCGCCATGATCATTCCCGGGGTGCAGAAGCCGCACTGCGTTCCGAGCTTCTCGTGGAAGGCGCGTTGCAAGCGGCTGAGCCGGCCCTGCGTTGCCAGGCTTTCAATCGTTTCGACGTGACGGCCTTCGCAGCGCACCGCGAGTGTGATGCAGGAGGGGACCGCTTCGCCGTCGACCAGGACCGTGCACGCGCCGCACTCGCCGCCGTCGCAGCCGGTTTTCACGCCGGTGAGATGGGCAACCTCGCGCAAATAATCGACGAGCAACTCCCGCTCGGCCACGGCGTCTTCGCGCCATCGGCCGTTCAGTTTCAATCTCAGCAGGCGTTTTTTCGGCGGTGGTCCGGGTGCGCGCATTAGGCAAAAAATGCGCCGTTTGGCGGCGTGTTTCCATGACAAAAATCAAGGCAACTCAATGCGGGTACGGGGTAAATTTCAACCATAATCATTTTTGGGCCCGGCTGATGATGGCGCTTCGCGACGATATCGCCGCGGTCGATTTTGTGGATCGTGTTCTGCTCGACGCCGTCGATAATTGGAGACGGGAATGTTGATGCTAAAGGCACGTGCAGGCAACGAACCGGACAAAGCCGCGCAAGACATTTCCGCGCTGAGCGTGTTTTTCAATCCGAAGAGCGTCGCCGTGGTGGGCGCCTCATCGGACCCAAAGAAGCCGGGCAACACCGCGCTGCGCCACATGATCTCCATGGGCTACAAAGGAAAATTGTATCCGGTCAATCCGCGCGAAAAGGGCATCCTGGGACTGCCTTGCTACAAAAGCGTGCGCGATATCCCCGAGCCGGTCGATCTGTGCATTCTGATGGTGGCGGCCGAGCTGACCGTGCAGGTCGCCAAAGAGCTGGTCGAGCGCAAGAGCCGCTTCAATGACGTCAAGGGCGCGATCTGCATGTCGGCGGGCTTCGGCGAGATCGATGCCCCCGATGCCAGGCAACGGCAAACGGATCTGATCGACATTCTGCGGTCCGCGTCGATACGGCTGATCGGCCCGAACTGCGTCGGCGTCATGGATACGGTGAGCGGTTTCAATACCAATTTCGATATCGGCACCTATCCGCACGGCGGCATCGGCGTGCTTACGCAGAGCGGTGCCTTCGGCAATTCATTTCTGTTTGCTTCGGGGACGACCGGCCGGGTCGGCCTGAATAAATATGTCTCCATGGGCAATATGGCCGACGTTCAGATGGCCGAACTGCTCGCCTACTTGAAGGATGACGAGTTCGACCCGCGTCATCGGCATCTACCTCGAAGGCTTGTCCGATCCGCGCGGCTTTTTCCAGGCGGCCCGTGAAGCCGCCGCCGTCAAGCCTGTGGTGGTGCTCAAAAGCGGCCGCAGCGCGTTGGGTTCGACCGCAGCGCTCTCGCACACCGGTGCGATCGCCGGCGCCGAGGCGATCTATGAAGGCGCATTTCGCCAATTCGGATTGATACGCGTGCGTAGCGTCGCGGAGTTCTACGACACGCTGCGCGCGTTCTCGATCCAGCCGGTGCCGAAGGGCAATCGCGTCGCCGTACTCACCCACATGGGCGGGCCGGGAACGATGTGCATCGACGAAATCTCCGAATTGCCCGGCATCAAGATGGCGTCGTTTACCGATGAAACCTGCGCGGCGTTGAAGGCGATCCTGTCGCCTGCCGCCAATATCGGTCATCCCCCCGGTTATATCGACCTCACCGCCGCGCATTTCGAGCACTTGCACAATCAAGTGCTGCAGATCCTGTTCAAGGACCCCAACGTCGACATGGTGATCCAGATTCTGGCGCCCAGCGCCTTCCTCGATCAACCGCTGCTCGCCAAGGAGGTCGCCGGCGCGTTCCAGTCGCAAGGCAGATCGCCGAAGCCGTTGCTCAATGTCATCACCTTCGGCGACTTTGCCGACGAGTTGCGCCGTGGCTTGGAAGGCGCCGGCCTGCCGACATTCGATTACCCCGACACGGTCGCGCGCGTCGCGGCCAATCTGGCGAATTACAACGCCATGCGAGCGTCGGCCGCGCAAGGCGACGAAAAAACAAAAGTCGCCGCCACGGTAGGACCGGCGGCGCAACTGATCGCCGCCGCTGCCAAAGCGGGGCGCATCGGTCTGCTCGAACCGGAAGCCTATGCCGTGTGCCGGCAGTACGACATCGCGGTGCCGCCGTTCAAAACGGTCGAATCGCCGGAAGGCGCCTTGGCGGCGGCCAGGGAAATCGGCTACCCGGTCGTGATCAAAGTGGTGTCGGCGCAGATCTTGCACAAATCCGACATTGGCGGCGTCATGCTCGGCATCGGTTCCGACAGTGCGCTGGAAAAATCCTATGCGCAGCTCATCGACAACGTCCGCAAAGCGGCACCGGGAATAGCCAAGCCGAGCGTGCTGGTGCAGAAGATGATGCCGGCGGCGACCGAACTGGTGCTGGGCGCGGTGCGCGACAAGCTGTTCGGGCCGGTGGTGATGTTTGGCCTCGGCGGCATCTATGTTGAGGTGCTCAAGCGCGTCGGCTTCCGCTTGGCGCCGTTTGGCATCGAACAGGCGCGCGCGCTCATCCATGACATGCTGCCGCCGCAGATCGTCGCCGGCGTGCGCGGCCGCAAGAAACTCAATATCGACGCCATCGGCGCCATGCTGGTCTCGCTCGGCAGGTTGCTGGAGGAGCATCCGCAGATCGACGAAGTGGACCTCAACCCCTGCCTGGCGCTCGACGACGGCTGCCTGGCGGTGGATGCGAGAATCATTCTCGCCCAGGGCAAGTGAGATCGTTCAATGACCACCATACAGCCGCAAGATGACCCGCAAAATTAGAGGGTAAATCGCAGGAATGACCGACGTTGGCGACTATAATGCCGCTGTCGATTTCGTGGATCGCAACGTCGCAGAGGGACGGGGCGAGAAGGTCGCGTTCATCGATCCGTCGCGTAACCTGACTTATGGCGAACTGCGCGACACCGCGGCGCGCATCGGTCCCATGCTGGCGCGCATGGGCATCGAACCGGAAAACAGAATCGCGCTGGTTCTGCTCGACACGGTCGATTTTCCGGTGCTGTTCTGGGGCGCCATCCGGGCCGGCATCGTTCCGGTTCTGGTCAATACGCGTCTGACGGTTGATCAGTATCGCTACCTTTTCGAAGATTCGCGCGCCAAGGCGGTATTTGTGTCGGCCGCATTGCTTCCGGCGATTCAGGAAGCGGCGAGCGAACTGCCAAACCTCAAGGCAATCGTCGTCGTTGGTGGAGGACCAACGACGGTACCGCGGCTCGACACGCTGCTGGCGGCTGAAAACGAGGGCTCGGCGCCGGCCAGAACCTGTGCCGATGAGGTCGCCTATTGGCTCTATTCGTCCGGCACGACCGGAATGCCGAAGGGGACGATGCATGTGCATTCGACTCCGATGAACATTGCGCGCACCTCGGGGCAGGAGCGTATCGGCATCCGCGAAGATGACATTATCTTCTCCGCGCCGAAGCTGTTCTTCGCCTATGGCCTCGGCAACTCGATGTTGTGCCCGATGTCGGTCGGCGCGACCTCGGTGCTCTATCCGGAACGGCCGACGACGCAGACCGTGTTCGAGATGCTGCGCAGCTATCAGCCGACGATGTTTTTCGCCGTGCCGACGCTTTATGCGGCCATGCTCGCTGATCCGGAATGCAAACATGAAAACATATCGAGCCGGATCCGAATCTGCTTTTCGGCCGGCGAGCCATTGCCCGCCCATGTCGGCCAAGCTTGGAAGGAGCGATTCGGCATCGACATTGTCAACGGCGTCGGCTCAACCGAAATGGGGCATCTTTTTCTGACCAATCTTCCCAATGCCGTCGAGTATGGCACGTCGGGCGTTGCGGTGGACGGCTACGACCTCAGGCTGGTTGACGAAGCCGACAACGACGTGGCCGACGATGAAATCGGAGAACTTCTGGTACGCGGCGAGTCCTCTGCGGCCGGCTACTGGAACCAGCGCGAAAAATCGCGCCATACCTTTGTCGGCGATTGGACCCGCACCGGCGACAAATATTTACGGCGCAAGGACGGCGTATACACCTACTGCGGCCGCACCGACGACATGTTCAAGGTCAGCGGCATCTGGGTTTCGCCATTCGAGGTCGAGGACGCCTTGATCAGCCATCCCAAGGTGCTCGAGGCGGCGGTCGTGCCGGCCGAAGACGACAACGGCATCCTCAAGCCGAAGGCGTTCGTTGTGCTCAGGGACCGGCGGGAAAACGATGCCAGCCGGGCGCTCTATGACGAACTCAAGGTGCATGTGAAGCGTGCGATCGGCCCTTGGAAATATCCCCGTTGGATTGAATTTGTCGACAGTCTGCCCAAGACTGCGACCGGAAAAATCCAGCGCTACCTGCTGCGCGACAAAGAACTGAGTGCAAAGGGCGGAGAGCGCTGATGCCGCCGCTGTCGCATCTTGCCTGGCCGTTCTTCAGCGAAAGCCACCGCCAATTTGGCCCGGCGCTGGCGAATTGGGCTGACAAAGAGACCGGCCAATATATCGATCACGCCAACGTCGATAAGTCCTGCCGCGAGCTCGTTCGCGCCTTGGGCAAGGCGGGCTGGCTGCGGGCTGTCGTGCCGGCGGCCTACGGCGGGCTTTCGGAAAAACTCGACGTCCGCACGATCTGCGCCGCGCGTGAAATTCTCAGTTGGTATGACAGCCTCGCTGATTTTGCCTTCGCCATGCAGGGACTGGGGACCGGCTCGATATCGCTCTTCGGCGGCGATGAGACCAAGGCCAAATATCTGCCGCCGGTGCGCGACGGCGTTCATATCGCGGCCTTTGCGCTGTCGGAACCGGAGGCGGGATCCGACGTCGGCGCGCTGGCAACGACCGCGACCAAGGACGGGCCGGCGCATGTCCGCATCGATGGCATCAAGACTTGGATCTCCAATGGCGGGATTGCCGACCATTATGTCGTTTTCGCACGAACCGGCGAGGCGCCTGGCGCCAAGGGCCTGTCCAGTTTCATCGTCGATGCCGACACACCCGGACTTGAGATCGCCGGCCGGATCGATGTCATCGCGCCGCATCCGCTCGCCACGATTCGCTTCACCGGCTGCCGCGTGCCGCTGGCAAACCGGCTCGGTGGCCCGGGCGAGGGCTTCAAGGTCGCGATGGCGACGCTCGATATCTTCCGATCCACGGTTGCCGCCGCGGCGCTCGGGCTGGCACGCCGCGCATTCGATGAAATGACAGATCGCGCCGCAACGCGCAAAATGTTCGGGGCGCCGCTGGCGGATCTGCAGCTCACGCAGGCCGCGATCGCGGAAAGCGCCATCGATATCGACGCCGCGGCGTTGCTGATTTACCGCGCGGCCTGGGAGAAGGACCGCGGGGCGGCGCGCATCACGCGCGAGGCCTCGACCGCCAAGGCCTTTGCGACCGAGATGGCGCAACGCGTGATCGATCGCGCCGTGCAGATTTTCGGCGGCAATGGCGTGCGTGTCGGCGTCAAGGTCGAGGCGCTGTATCGTGAAATTCGCGCGCTGCGCATCTACGAAGGCGCCACCGAAGTGCAGAAGCTGATCGTGGCGCGGGAAGTCATGAAGGCGCGCGAAACCGCGCGACGCCAGGCGGCAGAGTAGAATCCATGCTGCTGACCGAAGAGCAGGAACAAGTTCGGGAGGTCGCGCGCGAATTCGCGCAGCGCTCCTTGCTGCCCCATTCGGCCGAATGGGACAGCGAGTCGGTATTTCCACAGGCGGCGCTGCGCGAGCTGGGCCGGCTCGGTTTCATGGGCATGACGGTGCCGCCGGAATGGGACGGGGCGGGCTCCGACTACGTCGGCTATGCGCTCGCGCTGGAGGAAATCGCGGCCGGCGACGGAGCGGTTTCGACCATCATGAGCGGCCATAACTCGGTCGGCTGCATGCCGCTGGTCGAATACGGATCGCCGACCCAGAAGGAAAAATACCTGCGGCCGATGGCCCGCGGCGAGTTATTGAGCGCTTTCTGCCTCAGCGAACCGCAAAGCGGCTCGGACGCCGGTGCGATCCGGACGCGCGCGGAGCGCCGGCGCGGAAGCTATATTCTCAATGGCACGAAGCAATTCGTCACGTCGGGCAAGAACGCCGACGTTGCCCTGGTCTTTGCCGCGACCGACTTCACGCTCGGGAAGCGGGGCATCAGTTGCTTCATCGTCGAAACAAAACAATCCGGCTATCGCGTCGGCCGCGTCGAGAGCAAGATGGGACAGCACGCGTCCGATACCTGCGAAGTGCGCTTCGAGGACCTCAGCGTGGCGGCCGAGAACCGGCTCGGCGCCGAGGGCCAAGGCTACCGTATTGCGCTTGCCAATCTGGAAGGCGGACGCATCGGCATCGCCGCCCAAGCCGTCGGCATGGCGCGCGCGGCCCATGAGATTGCGCTCGGCTACGCGCAAGAGCGCGAAAGCTTCGGCAAGACGATCATCGAGCATCAAGCCGTCGCTTTTCGGCTTGCCGATATGGCGACCCAGCTCGAAGCCGCGCATCAGCTCGTGCTTCACGCCGCCGCCTTGCGCAGTCAAGGAATGCCCTGTCTCAAACAGGCATCGATGGCGAAACTGTTTGCCACCGAAGCGGCCGAAGCCATCTGTTCCGACGCCATGCAGACGATGGGCGGCGCCGGCTACATGACCGACTACGGCGTGGAGCGAATTTACCGGGCCGTGCGGGTGAGCAAGATCTACGAAGGCACCAATGACATCCAGCGGCTGGTCATCGCCCGCGCCATCGTCGCCGAAGCGCAGCAAGAGAAGCAACACTGAAATGTTCCAGGTCAGCAACAAAGACGCTGTGACCACGCTGACGTTGAGCCGTCCTCCGGTGAACGCCATCAGCGAAGAATGGGTGGCGGCCTTCGATGCCAAGCTTGACCAATTGGCCAAGGGTCCCCGCTGCACCGTCTTGCATATTCGCTCGGATCAGAAGGTGTTTTGTGCGGGCGCCGATCTCAAGGAAGTCCGTGCGCGCATGGATGCGCCGGATGGCGCCGACCGCATGTATTCTTACGTCGCGGGCATCCAGCGGCTTTATGCGCGGATCGAGCAGCTGCCGCAGGTGACGCTTGCCGAGATCGGCGGCGCGGCGATGGGCGGCGGGTTCGAATTGGCGCTGGCCTGCGATCTGCGGATCGCGGCGGCCGAAGCCAAACTCGGGTTGCCGGAGGTCCGGCTCGGATTGATCCCCGGCGCCGGCGGTACGCAACGTCTCACGCGGCTGTGCGGCCCCGCAATCGCGTCCCGTCTTATCCTCGGCGCCGAAATCGTCGACGGCGCGGCTGCCAGCCAGCTTGGCTTGGTCCACTGGACGGCGCCGCGTGCCGAGCTCGCGCAGCGCGCTGCCGAGATTGCCGGCGCCATCGCCCGGCTGCCGGCCGCCGCGCTCGCCGCCAGCAAGACGTGCATCGCGGCGGCCGTGCCAAAAGACCGCGGCGGATTTACCGACGAGTTGGAATTTACTCGGCTGCTGCTGAACGATCCAGAGACGCGCCAGCGCGTCGACGCATTTCTTGCGGGTACGGCCGAGACTTCGAAACCGATGAAAAAAGGGGCAGTATGATGACATTTGACGGCAAGATTGCACTGGTCACCGGCGGGGCCTCCGGCATCGGCAAGGCCACGGTGCTGGCATTTGCCCGCCAGGGCGCGACGGTGATCTGTGCCGACGTCAACGCCGCCGCCGGCGAGGCATTGAAGAAAGAAGCCGCCGGCGCCAATCTGAAGGTCGATTTTGCCGCCATCGACATGGGGAATTCCGATTCCATCCGCGCCGGCGCCGCCGAGGTGCTGACCAAATATCCGCGCATCGATATCCTGGTGAACGCCGCCGGCTGGGGTGATATCCAGCCCTATATGCAGAATTCGCCGGAGTTCATTAACCGCGTGATCGCCATCAACCTCGCCGGACCCGCGCATCTGACCCAGGCGCTGCTGCCGCCGATGATCGCCGCCAACGGCGGCAAGATCGTCAATATCGCCAGCGACGCCGGCCGCGTCGGCAGCGGCGGCGAGACGGTTTACGCCGGCGCCAAGGGCGGCCTGATCGCCTTCACCAAGTCGCTCGCGCGCGAGGTCGCCCGCTACTCGATCAACGTCAATTGCGTCTGCCCCGGGCCGACCGATACGCCGATGCTCGCCACCCGCTCCGAGAAATTGCGCGAGGCCTTCCTCAAGGCGATCCCATTCCGCCGCTTCGCCAAGCCGGAGGAAATCGCCGATGCCGTTCTGTTCTTCGCCAGCCCGCAATCCGCATACGTCACCGGCCAGGTGATGAGCGTGAGCGGCGGGCTCACTTTCGCAGGTTAACGTTCACATGTTTTCATGGAGGTCATCATGACTGCAGTTGCAATGGCGAAGGCCGCCACCACCGCCGAAACCGCGGCGCGCTTTCGTCCCGTCGGGCTCGATTTTTCCACTTTCAAGCCGAAACATTTCCTCTGGACGGTCGACGGCAAGGTGGCGACCATCACCTTGAACCGGCCGGAACGGAAGAATCCGCTGACGCTGGAATCCTATGCCGAGTTGCGCGACTTGTTCCGCAACCTTCAATATGCCGAAGACATCAAGAACGTCGTCATCACCGGCGCCGGCGGCAACTTCTGCTCCGGCGGCGACGTGCACGAGATCATCGGCCCGCTGGTCGAGATGCAGCGCAAGGATGACATGGCGGGTCTGCTTGCGTTCACGCGCATGACCGGTCAGCTCGTCAAGGAGATGCGCGCCTGTCCGCAGCCGATCGTTGCCTCGATTGACGGCATCTGTGCCGGGGCGGGCGCGATCATCGCCATGGCGTCGGATTTGCGCGTCGGCACGGCACGCAGCAAGGTCGCCTTCCTGTTCGTGCGCGTCGGCCTTGCCGGTGCGGATATGGGCGCTTGCGCCATCCTGCCGCGCATCATCGGCCACGGCCGCGCCGCGGAACTGTTTTACACCGGCCGCGCCATGGACGGCACCGAGGCCGAGCGCTGGGGCTTCTATAACAAGTTGAGCGAGCCGGACAACGTGCTCGCCGACGCGCAAGCGCTGGCCAAGCAATTGTCGGACGGCCCGACCTTCGCCAATGCCATGACCAAGAAGTGCCTGCATCAGGAATGGAACATGGGCGTCGACGAGGCGATCGAAGCCGAGGCGCAGGCGCAGGCGATCTGCATGCAGACGAAAGACTACGAGCGCGCCTATGAGGCTTTCGTCGCCAAGCAGAAGCCGGTGTTCCAGGGAAATTGAGGGCGCTAATCTAAGCGTGTGAACGCGCGGCCAAAAGTCTTATAATCGCCGCCTGACCGCCGTTGCGTCCCTTTAAGAGGCCGGACGGCGGTCGCGACACGCATCGATCGGGGCAAGGAAACGCACGATGTTCTTGAAAGCGAAATTTTCGCTCATTCTGTTCGCGCTGACGCTCCTGCTCAGGTTCGTGGCCTGGCGCTCTCCGCAGTTCGCGGCGCGGCTCAAGGAGCGCAATCTGGTGGCGCAGATCAAGGCGCGCGACGAGGGCACCGGCCGCTGGATCGAGCTCCGCAATGGCAAAATCCGCTCGCGTGCCGGCCAGCATGCCAAGCCCGATATCACGCTGTCCTTCAAGAACGCCGCGACCGGCGCGTCCCTGCTGACGCCGCCGATCAATTGGCTCAACCAGATCAATGCGCAGAAGGATTTCGTGCTCACGGTCGACGGGCCGGAGGACCTGACCAACTGGTTCGCCCAGACCCTGATGGCGATGCAGACCGCGCACTGGAACTTCGGCACGCCGATGCCGGACGGCTCGATGCGCTATTGCAACATGACCAATGGCGGGCCGGTTTTCATCACCGTCAAGGACGACAAGATCGTGCGCATGACGCCGATCGATTTTGACGAGACCGATCCGCAGCCCTGGACGATCGCAGCGCGCGGCATGAAGTTCACGCCGCCGCGCAAGACGACGCTCGCGCCGCACGGGCAGAACGCCAAATCCATCGTCTATTCGCCCGATCGTCTGCTCTATCCGATGAAGCGCGTCGATTTCGACCCCAAGGGCAAGCGCAACCCGCAGAACCGCGGCAAGTCGAAATATGTCCGCATCTCGTGGGACGAGGCGCTCGACCTCGTCGCCGGCGAGATCAAACGCATGAAGCGCGACTACGGGCCGGGCGCGATTGCGACCTCGCACGGCTCGCATCACACCTGGGGCAATATCGGCTACTACCTGTCGGCGCTCTACCGGTTCGCCAATGCGGTCGGCATGACGCGTGTTCACCACAATCCCGACTCATGGGAAGGCTGGTACTGGGGTGCGGTGCACCACTGGGGCTACACGCTGCGCGTCGGCCAGTCGGAGACCTACGGCACCGTCGAGGATTGCCTGCAGAATTGCGAGATGATCGTGTTCTGGGCCGCCGATCCCGAAAGCACGTCAGGATCGTACGGCGCGCAGGAAGGCACCGTGCGCCGGCAGTGGCTGAAAAATCCCAAACTCGGGATCAAACTCGTCCACATCGATCCCTACTTCAACGCCTCGGCGCAATTCCTGCCCGGCAAATGGTTCGCGCCCAAGCCGACCACCTCGCCCGCCATGGCCATGGCGATCGCCTATGTCTGGATCAAGGAAGGTCTCTACGACAAGGACTACGTCAAGACTCACACCGTCGGCTTCGACGTCTGGAAGGCGTATCTGTTGGGCGAAGAAGACGGCATCCCGAAAACGCCGGAATGGCAGGAGAAGGAAACCGGCGTTGCGGCCAAGGACGTGCGCGCGCTGGCCCGCGAGTGGGGCAAAAAGCGCGTCTATCTGGCGCCCGGCGGCTGGGGCAACGGCCACGGCGGCGCCTGCCGCAATCAGACCGGCATCCAATGGGCGCGCACCATGGTGTGCCTCGCCTCGATGCAGGGCCTGGGCAAGCCCGGCATCAACATGGGCAACCTGCAATGGGGCTGCGCCGATCGACTTCAATTTCTATTTCCCCGGCTACGCCGACGGCGGCATGTCGGGCGATCTCGAAAACACCTCGATGCCGGTCGAGCTCTATCAGCGCATGCCGCAACTGCCGACCATGAACTCGAACTGCGCAACGCATCCCGCGCATTTGCATGCCGGAAGCGATCGCCGACGGCAAGGCGGAAGGCTGGCCGTGGATCGGCAAGTCGATCGAGCACCAGTTCGCCAAATTCAGCTACCCGGCGCCCGGCCATGCGCCGGTGCGCATGCTCTACAAGTACGGCGGCTCGATGATCGCGACCATGAACAACACCAACCGCCACGTGCGGATGTATCAGTCGGAAAATCTCGAATTCGTGGTCAACCAGTCGATCTGGTTCGAGGGCGAGGCGAAATTCGCCGACGTGATCCTGCCGGCCTGCACCAATTTCGAGCGCGTCGACATCAGCGAATGGGCCGGGCTCGGCGGCTATGGGCACCACGGCCAGCAGCAGCTCAATCACCGCGTCATCATCTTCCAGGCGCCGGCGATCAAGCCGCTTGGCGAATCGAAGACCGACTACTGGATCTTCACCGAAATCTGCAAACGGCTCGGCCTCGCCAACTACTTCAACGAGGGCTGCAACGAGATCGACTGGGTCAAGCGGCATTTCGATGCCTCCGACCTGCCGAAGGTGATGTCCTGGAAGAAGTTCATCAAGCGCGGCTACTACGTCGTGCCGGCGGAGAAGGAGCACCTGCGCGCGCCGGTGTCGTTCCGCTGGTTCTGGGAGAACCGCAAGAAGGACGTGCCGGAGGCGCAGCCGCTGCCGTCCGATTACAACGGGGAATATTTGCGCGGGCTGCAGACGCAGTCCGGCAAGCTCGAATTCGAATGCAACAGCCTGAAGCGATTTCCCGACCCCGAGCGGCCGCCGATCGTCAAATACGTGCCATCATGGGAGGGGGCGCATTCGGGCGAGCTGTTCGAGCGATACCCGCTGCAGATGCTCACGCCGCACTCGAAATATTCCTACCACACCCAGGGTGACGGCAAGGATTCGTTCCTGCTCAACATCGAGGATCACCGGGTCAATGTCGACGGCTACTATTACTGGATCATCCGCTTGAACGCGGAGGACGCCGCCGAGCGCGGCATCAAGAAACACGATCTGGTCAAGGTCTATAACGACCGCGGCGCCGTGATCTGCGCCGCGCTGCCGACCCAGCGCCTGCCGCGCGGCGTCTGCCACGGCTACGAATCCTCGGCGATCTACGATCCGATGGGCGAGCCCGGCAAATCGGTCGACCGCGGCGGCGTGCTCAATTTGCTCACGCCCGAACGCACGCAAACCAAGACCACGCACTCGCTGGCCGGCGCCAATGCGCTGGTGCAGGTCGAGCCGTGGGATGGCCGGCGCGAGCATGTCTCGGAAACCTTTGCCAAAATGGGCAAACGCAAGGAAGCCGTGCGCGGCAAGTCCAAGGCGCCGCAACTGGTGCCGGCGAAGTAGGCGAGGGCATTGTCATGAACAAATGGAACATGATCATCGACGTCGCCGAATGCACGAATTGCAATTTGTGCACGCTCGCGGCCATGGACGAATATGTCGGCAACGAGTTTCCCGGCTATTCGGCGCCGATGCCCAAGCACGGCCACAAGTGGATCGACATCCTGCAGAAGGAACGCGGCCAGCTGCCGATGATCGACATCGCCTATGTGCCGACGATGTGCAATCACTGCGACAACGCGCCTTGCGTCGCCAAAAGCGGCGGCGCCATCCGCAAGCGCGACGACGGCATCGTGCTCATCGATCCGGTCAAGGCGAAGGGGCGCAAGGATCTGGTCGAGGCCTGTCCTTACGGCCACATCTGGTGGAACGAGGAGCTTGCGCTGCCGCAGGCCTGGACCTTCGACGCCCATCTCATCGATCAGGGCTGGAAGCAGACGCGCGGGCAGCAGTCGTGTCCGACCGGCGCCATGCGCGCGGTCTGCGTGGCGGATGACGAAATGGCCAAGCTCGCGGGCGAGCAGGGGCTCGAAGTCATCAAGCCGGAGCTCGGCACCAGGCCGCGCGTCTATTACAAGAATTTGTGGCGCTATGCGAAATGCTTCATCGCCGGCTCGGTTTCGGCCAAGGCGAAGGGCGTGATCGATTGCGTGGAAGGCGCGGCCGTGCGCCTGCTCAAGGACGGCGCCGTGGTCGCGCAAACCAAGACCGACAATTACGGCGATTTCAAATTCGACCGGCTTGACGAGAACTCGCGGCGAATACGTCGTGGAAATATCCTCCGGCCGGACAAAGAAGACGGTGACCGCGCGGCTCGGCGCCAGCGTCAGTCTCGACGACATCAGGTTATAAATTGCCTGACCCTTCGACCGCGCTCGTCTTTCCTCAGCTTGGAGCGCTCTATCAAACGTTTGCGCCCGCGGCGGAGGCGCTTTTGCGCGCCGTCGTGGGGCTCGCGCTGGTGCCGCACGGGTTGCGCATGACGTTCGGATTCTTCGGCAATACCGGACAACCGCTGCGCAATATCGGCATGCTCGCCGATTACCTGGACCGGCAGGGCTATCGCCCGGGCAAAGTCTGGGCGGCGGCGATTTCCGTGACGCAGCTCGTCGGCGGGCCGCTGCTTGCGCTCGGCCTGTTCACGCGCCTCGTGGCCGTGCCGATCGTGCTCTTCCTGCTGGTTTCGAATATCGAGCGCTGGCGCGTCGGCAAATATTTCTGGAACCAGCTCGGGCTCGAATACACGCTGATGTGGACGGTCGCGGCGCTATATCTTTCTCGTGCACGGCGGCGGCGCCTATTCGCTCGACCGGCTCGTCATCGGCTGGGAATTCTGACCCTCAAACGAATAACGCGTCGCGCAGCAAATCTGCGTCCTTCAGCCCAGTGGGCACGGGTGGGCGATGCCCGCGCGCGGCATTCGCCTATTGACCAAAGTCAATGAAACGACGGCTTCGGTCCTGCTACTTAACCGACTGTATTCCAAACGAAAAGCCGATCGACACTGACGCCGAGTCATAGATGCTTGTAAGCGTCGATTGCCAGGAGCATCCGCATGAGTGACGCCGACAAGCAGGAACAAGACCTGGTCGAATGGCTCGCCGACATGCGGGAAGACGAGGCGTTCGCGCTCGCCAAGCGCATGCTGCTGGAGGAAGGCGCCAATCCGCTGCGCGTGCTCGAGCTGTGCCGCAACGCCATGGACATCGTCGGCAAGCGTTTCGAGAAGGGCGAGTATTTCCTGCCCGAACTCGTGTTGGCGGGCGAAATGCTGGAAAACATCGGCGCCATCGCCAAGCCGCTGATCAAGCAGGGACCCGGCGGCGAGCCGAAAAAGCTTGCCAAGGTGCTGATCGGCACCGTGCACGGCGACCTGCACGATATCGGCAAGAACATCGTCACCTTCATGCTCGACATCAACGGCTTCGAGGTCAAGGACATCGGCGTCGACGTGCCGGTCAAAACCTTCCTTGAGGCGATCGCCGATTACGGCCCCGACGTGGTCGGACTGTCCGGCTTCCTGACGCTGGCCTTCGACTCGATGAAAGAGACGATCGAGGCGATGCAGAACGCCGGCATGCGCGAGCGCATCAAGATCATGATCGGCGGCGGCCAGGTCGACGAGGCGGTGCTCAACTACACCGGCGCCGACGCCTTCGGCACCAACGCCGTCGATGCGGTCACGCTGTGCAAGAATTGGATGGGAGTGCCCGCATGAGCGCGCCTCCGCCTGACGTGCAAACGCCCGCCGCCAAGACCGCCTATGACGCGCGCTGGCAACGCATCATGGACTGCGTCAATCTCAAGCAGCCGGACCGCATGCCGACCGCGCTGTTCTGCACCTTCTGGCTGGCCAAGTTCGGCGGCATCAGCCATCGCCAGCTGATGTACGATTACGACAAGGCGAAGGAACTCGGCGAGCGCGCGCTGATCGAGCTCGAGCCGGACGTGCATAATCCGCTGCTGCTCAACGTCGCGGCCGGCCCGGTGCTCGATGCGGTCGACTACAAGCAGTTGATCTGGCCGGGCCACGGCGTCGGCGACAACCAGCCCTACCAGTATCTCGACCGCGAATACATGAAGGCGGACGAGTACGAGGAATTCATCGACGACCCGACCGGCTTCTACCTGCGCAAATATCTGCCGCGGGTCTGCGGCATATTCGAGGGCTTCGAGGAATTCCCGGATCTGCCCGGCCTGCATTATTTCCGCCTGATCGGCGGCATCCGCGGCTTCGGCCGGCCGAAGCTGCGCGCGGCGTTCGAGCGCATACTCAAGGCCGCCGAGGAAGTCGACCGCTTCGCCGAGCAGCACATGGCTTTCACTCAACACATGGCCGCGCTCGGGTTTCCCACCTCGCATATCAGCACGTCGGTCGCGCCCTACGACCTGGTCGCGGACTATTTCCGCGGCGCCACCGGCACCATGAAGGACCTCTACCGCAACAAGGACAAGCTGCTGGAACTGTTGGACAAGGCCTGCAAGTTCCTGACCCGGCAGACCATCGCCTGGTCGAAGGCCTCGCAGCACCCGATCGTGTTCTTCCCCATCCACTGGGGGCCGGACGGGTTCATGTCACCGAAACAATTCGAGACCTTCTGGTGGCCCTCGTTCCGCAAGTTGATGGTCAACCTCATCGAAGTCGGCATCATCCCGATGCCGCTGTGGGAGGCGGACTGCACCAAGCGGCTGGAGGTGATCCGCGACATTCCTCCGGGCAAGTGCATCTATTGGTTCGAACGCACCGATATGGTGCGCGCCTTCGAAGTGCTGGGTGACGTGGTGGCCCTGCGCGGCAATATCTCGCCGTCGCTGCTGACCACGGGCCGGCCGGAGGAGGTCGACGCGGCCGTTCGCCATCTCGCGGACAATGTCTTCCACAAGGGCGGCAAGCTCATCCTCGACGCCGCCTTCGGGCTGCCGGACGAGACGCCGGTCGAGAATGCGCGCGCGATGTACGCGGCGGCGCGCAAATATTCGAGCTGAGGGAACGCCCGCCATGCCCGAGATCCGAAGCCTCAGCCTGCTGCGCCAGGTGCGCACGGAATCGGCCACGCACGGCGCGTTCGCGGCGCGCGAGCGCTTCCACCGCGAAGCGATCGACTTGATCGAGCGCGAGACGCTGATCGCCCCCGCCTTCAGCTTCCGCATCGCCGAGCTTGACGCTGCGGCGGCGGATATCCTGCACGTCGATGGGGAGACTCTCTATGCGCCGCGGCTGCTGCCGGAAGCGGGCGAATTGACCGGGCTTGCCTGCGGCGTGGTCACGCTCGGGCCGGCGCTGGAGCGGCGGGTCACATCCCTGTTCGCCGAAAAATGTTATTCGCTCGCGCTCGCGCTTGACGACATCGGCAATCAGTTGCTGCTTGCCGCCACCCGTCATGCGCAGGACCGCATGTGGGCAGCGGCGCGGGCGCAGAAATTGACCATGGCGGGCGAATTGCGGCCGGGCGATCCGGGTCTTGCCTTGCAGGCACAGGGCCGTGGTGCTGCGGCTCGCCGATGCCGCCTCGATCGGCGTCAATGTGAACCGCGGCCATGCGCTGACTCCGCTCAAATCGATATCCATGGTGCTCGGCGTCGGCATCGACCTGCCGCCGGCGCATTGGTCGCGCTGCGACGATTGTCCGTCGCGCAGCAAATGCCGGGTGGCCAATTGCCCGGCGCAACCGGCGGCCGCCTGAGGCTTTCAGCGCGCGGGCTCAAGGAGCGGTCTCTTGCAGGACACCTCGCATATCGCTCCCGAGCCGCCGCACGCGCTTTCGTTTCCGCAGCTCGACCGCTGCATCGATACGCAGCCGGGCGAGACGATCTTCCAATGCGCGCGCCGCAACGGCGTGCGCATCGTCGGCGCCTGCGGCGGACGCGGCACCTGCGGCACCTGCTCGGTGCTGGTGACGCAGGGCGAGGTGCGCCACAGCAACGGACATATTATCGCGGCGCAGGAAACAACGAGGCGGCGGCCGCGCTGGCTGCGCGCCTGCCAGCTCGTCGCGCGCGGCGATTGCACGATCGAAGTGGCCGAGCGGTCTTTGGCGCCGATCGTGCGGGCAAACGTCGAGGCCGGCGATGCAGGCCGAGACCTTGCCGCTCGATCCGGCCGTGCTGAACCACGACGTCAGCGTCCCTGCGGCAACGCTGTCCGACATGCGGGCCGACGCCGACCGGGTGGCGCTGGCGCTACCGCAGCCCTCCGTCACGCTCGATCTCGCGGCGGCCCGGCAACTGCCGGCGGTCTTGCGCGACAACAACTGGTCGGTGCGCGTGCGCATGCGCGAGCGCGAAGCGATCGATTTCGCCGCGCCCAACAGCCGCACGCTCGGGCTCGCGGTCGATCTCGGCACCACCAACATCGCCGGGTTTCTGGTCGACCTGGCGAGCGGGGCGCGCATCGCCAGCCTCGGCATCGAGAACCCGCAAGGCTCCTATGGCGCCGATGTCATCAGCCGCATGAACCACGCCATCGGCGGCACCGCCGCGGCGCATGAGCTGCGCGATGCCGCGGTCACCGCGATCAACGCGCTGATGCACGATCTATGCGGCGCCGTCGGGGCCGCCACCCGCGACATCGTCGACATCGCGATCTGCGGCAATACGGCGATGCATCATCTGCTGCTCGGCCTGCCGGTGCGCCAATTGGGGCGGGCGCCGTTTGTCGCGGCGTTGCGCGAAGCGCTCGACATCAAGGCGCGCGAGCTTGGGTTTGCCGCAGCGCCGGGCGCCTATGTCCATTTCGCCGCCAATATCGGCGGCTTCGTCGGCGGCGACCACGTGGCGGCGCTGCTGGCCACCGAGCCGCAATGGAGCGCGGCAACGACCAGCATCGTCATGGATATCGGCACCAACACCGAAATCTCCCTGATCCATCGCGGCGAGATCATGAGCACCTCTTGCCCGTCCGGCCCGGCACTGGAAGGCGGGCACATATCCTGCGGCATGCGCGCGGCGGAAGGCGCGATCGAGCGGGTGACATTTGTCGACGGCGCCATCAAGGTCGCGGTGATCGGCAAGCACCGGCCGGTCGGGATCTGCGGTTCCGGCGTGCTCGACACCATCGCGGCGCTGCGCGCGGCCGGCCTGCTCGACGAGCGTGGCCGCCTCGCCGGTGCGCCGCCTGCCGTCCAGGAGACCGAGGGTCTGCGTGCCGTGGTGCTGGCGCCGGGCGTGCAATTCAATCAGAACGACGTGCGCGCGGTGCAACTGGCGAAAGCCGCGATCCAGACCGGCGTCGAGCTGCTGCTGAACGAGGCCGGGCTCAGCGAGGGCGACATCGCGCGCGTCATCATCGCCGGGGCGTTCGGCGCCTATATCGATATCGCGAGCGCGATTACGGTCGGCTTGCTGCCGGACTTGCCGCTCGACCGCTTCGCGCAAGTCGGCAACGCGGCCGGCGTCGGCGTGCGGCAGATGCTGGCGTCGCGGCAGGCCCGCGCGCGGGCGCGCGAGCTCGCCGAGCGCTGCCATTATGTCGAGCTCAGCACGCGCAGCGGTTTTCAGAAAGCCTTCTTGAACAATATCGGCTTCAAGACGAAGCCGCAGGCGCGGAGAGCATCGTGACAGATAAGAACGGCTTTGACCTCATCGTCATCGGCGACCGCATCAATCCGGGCTTCAAGCCCACGCGCGTGCTGGTCGAGGCCCACGACATCGCCGGCATCCAGGCGCTGGCCGTGCGGCAGGTGGAAAACGGCGCGCGCTACCTCGACGTCACCATCGGCCCGCGCGCGGTCGGCGACCATGGCTATCTCGCCGAGACGATCCGCGCCATCCAGGCGGCGGTGACGGTGCCGCTCTGTTTCGACTATACCGATGTCAAACTGCAGGACGTGTGCCTGAAGACTTACGACCGCGCGCGCGCCGGCGGCGCGCCGCCTTTGATCAATTCGATCACCGAGCAGCGCTGGGAGATCATGGACCTCTTCCGGACGCTCGGCCCGTTCCAGGTCATCGTCATGGCCTCCGAGCGGGTCGAGGACGGCGTCGCCAAGGCCAACAAGACGCCGGAGGAGTTCGCCTCGACGGCGCGGCGCGCGGCGCTGCGGCTGCAAAAGGACTACGGCCTGGCGATGGACGACATCTTCATCGACATTTCGGTGAGCGCGGCCGTTGCCGACACCACCGGCCTGCACCGCGCCACGTTGTCGGCGGTGCACACGATCCGCAACGATCCCGACCTGCGCGGCATCCACATCATGGGCGGGCTCACCAATATCGGCCAGCAGTTGCCGCCGAAAGCGGCGGACGGCTCCGATCTCAAGCTTTCGCTCGAATGCGCTTTTCTGACGATGGCGGTGCCGCTTGGCTTTGACGCCGTGCTGGCGACGCCTTGGCGCGCGCTGCGGCCGTTGCCGGACGACAATTACGTGCTCAAGGCCTACAAGAATTTCCTTGAGCAGACCGGCTCGAATGC
The DNA here is from genome assembly GCA_963742375.1 of uncultured Alphaproteobacteria bacterium. Lineage (GTDB taxonomy): Bacteria > Pseudomonadota > Alphaproteobacteria > Rhizobiales > Xanthobacteraceae > Pseudolabrys. The sequence goes on along the minus strand of CAVULP010000002.1, from coordinate 304,760 downwards.
ACTACGCGCCGTGCGGAAATTTTATCGGGCGTGAGCGCCGGTAGCGCCGCGGAGCGCGCGCTGGGCCGACAGATCAAATGATGTTTAATATATCTTATCTGATGCTTGACAAGTTATTATGGCTGGCTCAAATATCAGAATCAACGATTCACGACACGATGCTAGTCCCATGATTACGTCCGCCCAGATCCGGGCCGCGCGCGCCTTGCTCGGCATCGACCAGCGCGAATTGGCGCAGCGCGCGGGGCTCTCGCTGCCAACGGTCCAACGCATGGAAGCCAGCGACGGCGTCGTTCGCGGCAACGTCGACTCGCTGATGAAGCTGGTCGACGCGTTCGCCGCCGACGGCATCGAGCTGATCGGTGAGGGCGCGGCCTCGAGCGCCGGCGGCCGCGGGGTGCGGCTCAAGGGAGCGGCCGGATCATGACGGCCGTTTCCGTGCTTTACGGCGTGGCGGTGCTGCTGGCGCTTGCGCCCGCCGCCGTCGCGCTCTCCGGCTCGCGCTTTGCCAGCAACGTCATCTATGGCGCGAGCTTCCTGGTCAACGTGGCGCTGCTGGCGATCGCGCTGACAAGCCTGTTCGCGCACCCGGCCGTCATCTCAACCGTCACATTGCCGCTCGGGCTGCCTTGGCTGGGCGCGCATTTCCGCCTCGATGCGCTCGCGGCCTTCTTCCTGGTCGTGGTCAATCTCGGCGGCGCGGCAGCGAGCCTGTTCGCGCTCGGCTATGGCCGCCACGAAGAGCAGCCTGAGCGCGTGCTGCCGTTCTACCCCGCTTACCTCGCCGCCATGAATCTGGTCGTGCTGGCCAACGACGCCTTCAGCTTCCTGGTGTCATGGGAGTTCATGTCGCTCACGTCGTGGGCGCTGGTGATCGCGCACCACCAGGACCGCGAGAACGTGCGGGCGGGCTATATCTACCTGCTGATGGCGAGTTTCGGCACGCTGGCGCTGCTGCTCGCCTTCGGCCTGCTCGCCGGCCCCGAGCGGCAACTACGCCTTCGACGCCATGCGCGCCGCGCATCCAACCGCCGGGCTCGCCGCGCTGGTGCTGATCCTGGTGGTCGTCGGCGCCGGCTCGAAAGCGGGCATCGTGCCCTTGCATGCCTGGCTGCCGCTCGCGCACCCGGCCGCGCCCAGCCATGTGTCCGCGCTGATGAGCGGCGTGATGACCAAGGTCGCGGTCTACGGCCTCGTTCGCATCGTGTTCGACCTGCTTGGACCGCCCGACTGGTGGTGGAGCATGGTGGTGCTCGCCGTCGGCGGCATCACCGCGGTGATGGGCGTGCTCTACGCGCTGATGCAGCACGACTTGAAGCGCCTGCTCGCCTATCACACCGTGGAAAACATCGGGATCATCTATATCGGGCTCGGCCTCGCGCTTGCCTTCAAGGCCTACGGCATGCCGCTCGCGGCGGCGCTGGCGCTCACCGCCGGGCTGTTTCACGTGTTCAATCATTCGGTCTTCAAGAGCCTGTTGTTCTTCGGCGCCGGCTCCGTGCTCAACGCCACCGGTGAACGCGACATGGAGCATCTCGGCGGGCTGATCCACCGCATGCCGCAGACCGCATTCGTGTTCCTGGTCGGCTGCGTGGCGATTTCGGCGCTGCCGCCGCTTAACGGTTTCGCGTCGGAATGGCTCACCTTCCAGGCCATCCTGCTCAGCCCGCATCTGCCGTCCTGGGGCCTGAAATTCCTGGTGCCGGCGGTCGGTGCGCTGCTGGCGCTGTCGGCGGCGTTGGCGGCGGCCTGTTTCGTCAAGGCTTTCGGCGTGAGCTTCCTTGGCCGCGCGCGCACGCCGGCGGCGGCCAAGGCGCAGGAGACCGACAACTTTTCGCTTGCCGCCATGTATGTGCTGGCCGCGCTTTGCCTGATCGCGGGCGTGCTGCCCGGCCTGTTCATCGACGCGCTGGCGCCGGTTGCCAATGCGCTGGTGGGCGTGAGCATGCCGCACCAATCCGGCCTCGCCTGGCTCACCATCGTCCCGATCGCGGAAAGCCGCAGCTCCTATAACGGGCTGCTGGTCTTCGTCTTCGTCGTGCTGTCCGGCTCGATCGCCGCTTTCGCCATCCATCGGCTGGCCTCCGACCGCCTGCGGCGCGCGCCGGCCTGGGATTGCGGCTATCCCGACGCAAGCCCGGCGACGCAATATACCGCGTCGAGCTTTGCCCAGCCGATCCGCCGCGTTTACGGCGCCACCGTCTTTCGCGCGCGCGAGATCGGCGAGATGCCGCCGCCGGGCTCGACCGCGCCGGCGCGGTTGACCGTCGATCTGCGCGATTTGATCTGGGAGGCGCTTTACGCGCCGATCGCCGGCTTCATCGGCATCGCCGCCGACCGGCTCAATGTCCTGCAATTCCTCACCATCCGCCGCTATCTCACGCTGGTATTCGCGGCGCTGGTGCTCCTCCTCATGGTGCTGGCGATATGGCAATGATCCGCGACTATGCCTTCCAAGGCGCGCAGATGCTGCTGGTGCTGCTGGCCTCGCCGCTGCTCACCGGCTTCGTGCGCAAGGTGAAGGCGCGGCTGCTGCGCCGGCAGGGCCCGCCGCTCTTGCAGCCCTATCGCGACCTCATTCGATTGATGCGCAAGGACGTGGTGCTGGCGCAAAGCGCCTCCTGGCTGTTCCGCGTCATTCCCTACATCGTGTTCGCCGGCACCTGGGTGGCGGCGTCATTGGTGCCGACCTTCCGCGGCGGCTTGTTGTTCTCGTGGTCGGCCGACCTGATCGCCATCATCGCGCTTGCTCGGCAGCGCGCGCTTCTTCCTGGCGCTCGCCGGCCTCGACGTCGGCACGGCTTTCGGCGGCATCGGCTCCAGCCGCGAGGTGATGATCGCCTCGCTCGCCGAGCCCGCCATGCTGATGATCGTGTTCACGCTGGCGCTGGTCGCGGGCTCCACGCAGCTCTCCACCATGGCCGCCTTCATGCTCTCGTCCGCCGTGGGCTTGCGCGTCTCGCTCGGCCTGGCATTGCTCGCGCTGATCATGGTGGCGATGGCCGAGAATGCCCGCATCCCGATCGACAACCCGGCGACGCACTTGGAGCTCACCATGGTGCACGAGGCCATGGTGCTGGAATATTCCGGCCGCCATCTGGCGCTGATCGATCTGTCGTCCGAGCTCAAGCTTCTGCTTTATATCTCGCTCATCGGCTGCCTGTTCGCGCCCTGGGGCATCGCCGCGCACGACGCCAGTGCGCCCGCGCTCGTCATCGGCGTCGCCATCTATATCGGCAAGCTGGCGACCGGCGGCGTGCTGCTCGCGGTCTTCGAAACCGCCATCGCCAAGATGCGCGTGTTCCGGGTGCCGCAATATCTCGGCGCCGCGCTGATGCTCGGCCTGCTCGCCATCCTGCTGCTGTTCGTGTCAGGGAGCCTGTGAGCACCATGCACAGCCTCACGTTCGATATCGCTCACATGCTCGCCGGCTCGCTGGTGCTGGTGAGCTTCATGCAGCTCTATCAGGACCGGCTCTACGCGCTGCTCAACGTCTACGCGCTGCACGCTCTGGTGCTGGCGGCGTCGGTCGCCTGGCAGGCGCTCGTCCAGGACGCGCCGCATCTCTACGTCACCGCCGGCATCGCGCTGATCTTCAAGGCCATCGTCATTCCGATCGTTTTGCACCGGATCATCGTCGAGCTCGGCATCCACCGCGAGATCGAGACCGTGGTCGGCGTCGGTCCGGCCATGCTGCTCGGCATGGGGCTGGTGGCGCTGTCGATGGTGGTGATGCTGCGGGTGACGGCGGAGGCCGATCCGCTGGCGCGCGAGGATCTTGCGTTTGCGCTGTCGGTGGTGCTGCTCGGCCTGTTGATGATGGTGACGCGGCGCAATGCCGTGAGCCAGGTGATCGGCTTCATGTCGCTGGAGAACGGCCTGGTGCTGGCGGCGACCGGCGCCAAGGGCATGCCGCTGGTGGTCGAGATTTCGCGTCGCCTTCTCGGTGCTGATCGCCTTCATCGTGATCGGCATCTTCCTGTTCCGCATTCGCGAGCGCTTCGACACCGTCGACGTGCAGGCGCTCGACCGCTTCCGGGGAGAGCGGCAATGAGGCTCGACGCGCTCACCGGCGTTCTGCTGATCCCGGCGATTGCCGCGGCGCTGCTCGCCGCGCTGCCCGGCTATCGGGCGACCGCGCGGCTCAACGTGCTGGCGGCGCTGGCGACGTTCCTGACCGCGGCTATCGCTGTTCGTCGTGCAGCCGGCAACCGGGCCTTATTTGCTGGTCGACGACCTCAACAAGGTCTTCATCGTGCTGACCACCTTCGTCGGCTTCACCACCAGCGTGTTCAGCGCCAGCTATATCGGCCACGAGATCGAGATCGGCCGGCTGACGCCGCGCTCCGTGCGCTTCTACCACGCCATGTACCAGGTGCTGATGTTCGCCATGAACCTGGCGCTGGTCGCCAACAATATCGGGCTGATGTGGGTGGCGATCGAGATGGCGACGCTCACCACCGTGCTGATGGTCGGCATCTACCGCACGCACGAGGCGCTGGAAGCCGCCTGGAAATATTTCATTCTCGGCAGCGTCGGCATCGCGCTGGCGCTGTTCGGCACCATCCTCGTCTACATGGCGGCGCGGCCGGTGATCGGCGAAGGCCTCGACGCCATGGTGTGGACCGTGCTGGTGACGCAACGCGGCGCAGTTCGACCCGGCGCTGCTCAACGTCGCCTTCGTGTTCCTGCTGCTCGGCTACGGCACCAAGGTGGGCTTGGCGCCGCTGCATGCCTGGCTGCCCGACGCGCACGCGGAAGGCCCGACGCCGATCTCGGCGGTGCTGTCCGGCCTGCTGCTCAACGTCGCGCTCTACGCGCTGCTGCGCTTCAAGATGCTGCTGGCGCTCAATCCGGCGGCGATCGCGCCCGGGCCGCTGATGGTGACCATGGGGCTGATCTCCTGCCTGTTCGCGGCCTTCATGCTGTACCGGCGGCGCGACATCAAGCGCATGTTCGCCTATTCCTCGATCGAGCACATGGGCATCATCGTGTTCGCCTTCGGCATGGGCGGCCCGCTCGCCAATTTCGCCGGGCTGCTGCACATGACCATGCACTCGCTGACCAAATCGGCGATCTTCTTCGCGGTCGGTCATATCGCGCAGGTGAAAGGCACGCAGAAAATCGCCGACATGGGCGGACTGACCGTGACCAATCCCGTCCTCGGCTGGGGCCTGGTGCTCGGCGTCATCGCGATTGCCGGCCTGCCGCCGCTCGGCATTTTCATGAGCGAGTTTCTTGTCATCAGCTCGACCTTCGCGCGCCAGCCGTGGCTGGCGACCATTCTCGTTTTCGGCATTCTGGTCGGCGCTCGGCGGCCTGTTCCTGCGGCTCAACACCATTGCGTTCGGCGAAGCGCGCGGGCCGACCGCGCCGGCGCAGGCTTCCTATGTGCCGATGTTTGCCCATCTTGCCATCGTGTTCACCGCCGGCCTCTATATGCCGCCGGCGCTGGTCACCGGCTTCGAGAACGTCGCCAAGCTGCTGGGATAACGCCATGGCCCTGATCGACAGCATCAAGCACAGTCAGGCGGCCCCGGCGCACCGGCCCTGGCCGCGCGTCACGGTTGCCGACGCGGGCTGGAAGAAAGCGATCGAGCTGTTGGCGGGCGGGCGCTGCACGCTGCTCGTCGCTGTGGGGCGACGCGCCGCATGTGCACATGGCGCTGCTCGATGAGCGCGCCGGCGACATCGCGGTCGTGAGCTATCTGTGCAAGGACGGCAAATATCCCAGCGTCGGCGCAAGACACCCGGCCGCCATCCGGCTGGAACGCGCCATCCACGATCTGTGGGGGCTCGGCCGCGACCGCTGCGCCCGACACGCGGCCCTGGCTCGATCTCGGCTTCTGGGACGTCCGCCATCCGCTCGGCAAGCAGAAACCCGCGCAAAAGCCAGCGCGCCTATGCGTTCCTGCCGGTGGAAGGCGAGGGCCTGCACCAGATCCCGGTCGGTCCCGTGCATGCCGGCATCATCGAGCCGGGCCACTTCCGCTTCACCGCCAATGGCGAGCACGTGGTGCGCCTGGAGCAGCGCCTCGGCTATGTGCACAAGGGCATCGAGGGCCTGATGGCGGGCGCGCCGCTCGAACGCGCCGCCAAGCTCGCCTGCCGCTGTCTCCGGCGACAGCGCGGTCGCCTATTCCTATGCCTTCGCGCTGGCCGCCGAATCCGCCTTGCAGGTCAAAGTGCCGGCGCGCGCGGCCTATCTGCGCGCGCTGATGGCGGAGCTGGAGCGGCTGGCCAACCATTTCGGCGACATCGGCGCCATCTGCAACGACGCATCGTTCGCGCTCATGCATGCGCAAACCAGCATCCTGCGCGAGCGCACCTTGCGGACGCGCCGAGGCCTGCTTCGGGCATCGGCTGATGATGGACGTCATCGTGCCCGGCGGGCTCGCGCGCGACATCGCGCCCGCCGGCGCGGCGAATTTGCGCGCGCTGCTGGCCGAAGTCCGCGCGGTTTTCCCGCGCCTGATCGAGCTCTACGACAACACCGCCTCGCTGCAGGACCGCACCGTCACCACCGGCATCGTGCGGGGCGACTACGTGCGCCAGTTCGGCGCCGGCGGCTATGTCGGCCGCGCCTCGGGACGCGGCTTCGATGCCCGCCGCAATCCGTGGCTACGCGCCCTATGACGCGCTCACATTCGAGGTGCCGGTGCTGGAGGCGGGCGACGTCAATGCCCGAATCTGGATTCGCATTCGCGAGGTCGAGCAGAGCCTGGCGCTGATCGAGCAGATTCTCGATCGCCTGCCGGACGGGCAAGACGAAGGTGCCGGTCAAATCGAATGCGCGGATTTGCGAAGGCTTGGGGATCGTCGAGGCGTTCCGCGGCGACGTGCTGGTCTGGCTGCGGCTCGACGGCAAGGGCCGCGTCGCGCGCTGCCATCTGCGCGACGCATCCTGGTTTCAATGGCCGCTGCTGGAGACCGCCGATCGAGGGCAACATCGTCGCCGACTTCCCGCTCTGCAACAAATCGTTCAACTGCTCCTACTCGGGACACGATCTTTAGTCATGCGCCGCACGCTGTTCGAAAGCCTCACGCGACGGCCGCTCACGGAAGCGCCGCCGGCGCCCGACAAAGCGGCGCTCGCCGAGCTGGCGCAAGAGCGTCAACCGCGCCGCGCGCGCCAAGCTCGGGCGTTCGCTCTCCATCCGCGAAGTTGACGCCGGTTCCTGCAACGGCTGCGAATTGGAAATCCACGCGCTTGCCAACGCGTTCTACGATCTCGAGCGCTTCGGCCTGCGCTTCGTCGCCTCGCCGCGTCATGCCGACGTCTTGCTGGTGACCGGGCCGGTGACCAAGAACATGCGCGAGGCCTTGCTGCGCACCTACAACGCCACGCCCGATCCGAAATGGGTCGTTGCCGTCGGCGACTGCGCGGTGGATGGCGGCATCTTTGCCGGCAGCTATGCCGTGGCCGGCGGCGTCAAAGACGCCATCCCGGTCGATCTGCACATTCGCGGTTGCCCGCCGTCGCCGACCGCGCTGTTGAAGGGGTTGATCGCGCTGCTCGATCACGCCGGCGGAAAAGCCGGCCGTCGTTGATGAGCGCGACGCCGAATTGCCGGCGCCGGTCGTCTCGCGCGGCTTGTCATAATGGTCGATGACCGTGCGGCATGCCTCGCTCAATCTGAACGCTCATGTCCGAGCGACTCGAAAGCGCGCCTTCTGCCCGCTGTCGAGCGACGCGTAGAAATTGTTGAGCGCCATTTCCAGGGTTGACGCGGCGAAATTCATGGCGACCAGCCGCTCGTCCGCGGCGTCCAGCCTGGCCAAAGGGTCATTCGGTATCGGTCGCGCGCAGGACGCCATCAGCAGCTTTTCCATCTGCACGGATTTGTTGCGCAATTCTTCCAAGCCGGCCTGCTGCACGCGGCCGGGCCGCAGCTTGTTCTCGATTTCGGCGATCAGGCGGTCGGTCTCGCCGGCGCTTTGCGCCGCGCAGGCCTGGTATCGTTGTCCCATCGGCGCCATCGCGGCCTTGGCGACCTTGCCGCTCTCAGGCGCTGCCGGCTCGGTGGTGACGGTGATGAACTCGGCCTTCTGCTGATCGCTCAGCGTGTCGTAGAAGGCCTTGAGCGCGGGGCGGACCAGCTGGCCGGCGTCGTGCAGCGCCCAAAGGCGCTGCTCGAGCGCGGCAAGCCTCGCTGTCGGCGAATCCGGTTCGGCCGCATGGCAGCGGGTATTGATGGCCTTGCCGCCCTCGATCAACCGACCCCGCAGCGTGTCATAGGCGCGCAATTGCGTGGCATCGGGGCGCAACGCGCGGTTGATCGCGCCGGTCAGCCAGTCGCTGGTCGCGGTGTCTGCCATGTCGCATTGCGGCAGCAAATCGTTGCTGGCGGAGGTGACCGGTCCGGCACCCCGCCCGGTGGTGGCAAGTTTTGCATGCCCGCGGCGCCCGACGATGCTCGGCGCAGCCATCGATGGGCCGGCAATCGCCGTTGCGATGGTGCCGAAGCCGTAGCGGTTGAAATCCCGGTCGTACTCGTTGGGCCAGAATGTGTAACCAAGGAGCGCATCGTAGGGGTTACCCGGGCGCGCGTTTTGGCGCGAACCGGTCTGGCCCGCCGGCTTTTCAATCTCGGCACGCTTGGTCTGATCTTGTTCGGGAGCCGGGTTGGCGCTTGCCTCGTGCGCTTCGTTGGGGCGGCTGTGGCGCGCGCTGTGGCGATGGAAGTGACCGAGAAAACCGTGCAATGGTCGCGTTACCGCCCGCAAGATACCGCGCGGCGACAGCGCAAACTGCGCGTTCGCCGGCCCCGCAACCGGCGCCAATACAGCCAGCATGACGACGGGAAAAACGAGCATTTGTCGACGCATGGCCAGTCTCCCCTCGACCCGCGGCTTTTTCGCTGGCGCGCGTCGGGTCCTGCGCCTGTAGGCATAACGGACCGCGCGCCCGCAAGTTCCAAACCCGCCGATCTGTGCCAAACTGAACGAAAGTCGAGTCGATCAAGGGTTACGGCGGCATCAGAATGCCGCCTTATTTTGCGAACAAGAGGTTCCCGATGGCGTTAACGGTGCATTCGTGCTGCACAAAACCGCGGCGGCCTGAAACCGGCTCGAAGGCATCCTCATGCTAGCCCACACGGTTACCCGAATTGTTCGGTTCTGCACCCGATTCCCCTGGCAAATTGTCGTTTTCAGTCTATGCGCCGCGCTCGCGTCGGGCGCTTATCTGGCCACGCATTTCGCCATCACGACCGACATCAACCTGCTCATCTCGCCCAATCTCGATTTTCGGCAACGCGAGGTGAAATTCGAGCAGGATTTTTCCGGCCACTTCCACTCGACCTTGATTGTCCTCAACGCGCCGTCGCCCGAGCTGGTCTCGGCCGCTGCACAGGTGCTCGCCAAGCGGCTGCAGTCGCAGCCGAAATTCTTTCGTTCCGTGAACGACCTGAGCGGCAGCGCGTTCTTTGCCCGCCACGCATTGCTGTTTCAGCCGGCCGCCGAGGTGGCGCGCGTGACCAAGGGCCTGGGCCGGGCCGGGCCGCTCATCGACACGCTGGCCAAGGACCCGAGCCTGCGCGGGCTCACGCGCGCGCTCTCGCTCGCTCTGGTGGGCGTGCAATATGGCATGACCAAGCTCGACGATTATGCGCGGCCCTTGAGCATGGCCGCGGATACATTGGACAGCGTGCTTGCCGGCCGTCCGGCAGTCTTCTCATGGCAGGAGATGCTGAACGGCAAACCGGCGACGCCCGAGGACCTGCGGCATTTCATCGAGGTTCAGCCGATTTTGGATTTTTCCGCGCTCGAGGCCGGGCGGGTGTCGAGCACCGCTATTCGGCAGGACGCCGCGGATCTTGATCTTGCCGGCCGCTATCAGGCCCGCGTCCGGCTGACCGGTTCGGTCCCGATGGGCGATCAGGAATTCGCCACCGTGCAGGAGGGCGCCCTGACCAACGCAATTGGCATGATTGTCGTTGTGCTCGTCATCCTGTGGCTGGCGTTGAAATCGGGCCGCATCATAGCGGCGGTTTTCATCAATCTGCTCGTCGGCCTGACCGTGACCGGGGCGCTTGGTCTGCTGCTGGTGCATGCATTGAATATGATTTCGGTCGCCTTTGCCGTCTTGTTTGTCGGCTTGGGCGTCGATTTTGCCATCCAGTTTTCGGTTCGCTACCGCGCCGAGCGGCACGATATCGTGCAGCTTCGACCGGCGCTTGCCAGCGCGGCGCGAAAAATCGGCGTGCCGCTCACGCTCGCGGCGGCGGCGGTCGCGACCGGCTTTTTATCGTTTCTGCCGACCGACTACCGCGGCGTCTCCGAGCTCGGTCAAATCGCCGGGATGGGTATGCTGATCGCTTACGGCACCAGCATCACGCTGCTGCCCGCTTTGCTGACGATCATGAATCTGCCCGGCGAACCGGAGCCGGTCGGCTACCGTTTTTTGGCGCCGGTCGATCGGGCGTTGCAGAAATACCGGGTGGCGGTCGTCGTCGGTACCGTGGCGGTCGCGTTGGCGGGGTCGCCGCTGTTGTATTTTCTCACCTTCGATTTCGATCCGATCCACTTGCGCAGCACCGCCGTCGAATTGGTGTCGACTTTTCTCGAGCTGCGCGGCGACCCGCGCACCGGAACCAATTCAATCAGCGTCGTCACGCCGTCCGTAGACAAGGCCGAGGCCGCGGCCGAGCGCTTGCGCAAGCTGCCGCAGGTTGAGCAGGTGACCACCCTGCAAAGCTTCGTCCCGGGCGACCAGCAGGAAAAGCTCGCGCTGATCAAGGCGCTCGACCGCCAGATCGGGCCGATGTTTGCGCGCGAGCCGTCCGGTAGCCCGCCCAGCGACGCGGAAAATATCGCGGCCGTGCGCGCGGGCGCCGCTCAATTGAACCGGTTTGCCGCCGCCGCAAAAGGCAGCGGACCCGACGCGGCGCGGCGCCTCGCCGCCGATTTGGTGCGGCTCGCGGATGCCGGCGCGCCGATGCGTGAAAAGGCGCAGTCGACTTTTGTCGTTCCGTTGCGGATCGAGTTGGCTGCATTGCGCAATGCCCTGCAAGCCCAGACGGTAACGCCCGATAATCTTCCGCCGGATCTCAAGAGCCAATGGGTCGCCGCCGACGGCAAGGCGCGTGCGCAAGCATCGCCCAAAGGCAATACCAACAACACGGAGATCTTGCGCAACTTCGCGCGCGCCGTGCTTGGCGTTTACCCGGAGGCGGTGGGCGGGCCGATCTCGATTCTCAAGGCGGGCGACACCGTGGTCAGGGCCTTCATCGAAGCGGGCATCTATGCCTTGCTGTCGATCGCGCTCATTCTTTGGCTCGTGCTGCGCCGGTTCGGCGATGTGCTGCTGACATTGGTCCCGCTGCTGCTCGCCGGCATGGTGACCCTTGAAATCTGCGTCTTGATCGGCATGCCGCTCAACTTCGCGAATATCATCGCCTTGCCGCTGCTCTTGGGCGTCGGCGTCGCATTCAAGATCTATTACATCATGGCCTGGCGCGCGGGGCAGGCCGGCCTTCTGCAATCGAGCCTGACGCGGGCGGTCATCTGGAGCGCGCTGACCACGGCGACGGCGTTCGGGAGCCTGTGGCTGTCGAAACATCCCGGCACATCCAGCATGGGCAAATTGATGGCGCTGTCGCTGGTGTGCACCTTGGCCGCGGCGGTGCTGTTTCAGCCCGCGCTCATGGGGACGCCGCGCCAGGCCAAATAGCCTCTGCGCCAATTTTCTGCGGCGATGCAATCGTGCCCGGCCCCGTGGCGGGCGGCGCCGTCGCAGTCCGCACACGCCGGAACGGTCAATCGCCCGGCCGCGAGCCTTGCCTTGCCTGCCAAGTTGCCGGTCAGTTGCCGGTCATGGCGTCATGATTTTCCGATTGGCTGTGCTAGAATAATCGACTGGCGTATCGGTCTTCCCGCGGAAGCCGGCCTCAGGCGTTAGATTTGCTTTCCGATCGTCGGGTTGAGTATCAATTGAAGCGGGCGTCGAAGCTGGGGCAGGGTGGGATGAAGGCCGACGGAAAAGGCTACAAGCTCGCATTCGGAATCGAGCGCATCGGGCTCATTTCGCTGCGCTACCCCTACCTGGTGACCGCCGTCTTGCTGGTGCTCTCGATTGCCGCCGCCGTCGGCATCGCGCGCATCAGGATCGACGACTCGTTGAGCCAGCTGTTCCGGTCCGACACGCCGCAATTCCACACCTACGAATACGTGACGCGCCGTTTCCCCTCGAGCGAGTTCGACGTCTTGATCGCGGTCACCGGCCGCAACCTGCTGGGGCGCGACGAGCTCGCCAAGCTGCGCGACGCCGTCACCGATCTGCAATTGATCGACGGCGTGCGCGGGCTGATTTCGCTGTTCTCGGCGCGCCAGCCGCCGCAGGCCGGCAATCTGCCGGCGGCGCTGTTTCCCGAGGAACTGCCGGAGGGCGCCGACTACGAGCAGTTGGTCGAGCGCGTCAGATCGAACGAGATCATCAAGGGCAAGCTGCTGTCCGCCGACGGCCAGTTGGCGCTGGTGGTTCTCGCGCTCGAGCCGTCGGCGGTCCGCAGCAACGCCTTGACCACCGTGGTCGGCGACATCCGCAAGACCATCGACGACGACCTCGCCGGCTCGGGGCTGCAAGCGCGATTGACCGGCGTGCCGGTGATCCAACTCGAGCTGCGCAACGCCGTGCAGCGTGACCGGCTCATTTATAACACGGTCGGTTTCGCCATCGGATGCTTCATCGCCATCATATTCTTCCGGCGCGTCTCGTTCATGGTGGTCGCCGCCGGCCCGCCGCTGATTGCCATCGTACTCGCGCTCGGCGCGCTGGGCTGGCTCGGCTTCCGGCTCAATATGTTCCTCAACGTGATGACGCCGCTCATCATGGTGATCAGCTTTTCCGATTCGATGCAGCTCACTTTCGCCGCGCGCGAGCACATTCTGCGCGGCCAAAGCAAGCGCGAGGCGTTCCGCCAGGCGATCCTGGTCGTCGGTCCGGCCTGCGTGCTCACCCACGCGACCGCGGCCTTGTCGTTTGTCGCGCTGCAATTCTCCGAGTCCGATCTCATTCGCAGCTTTGGCCAGGCCGGCCTGCTGGCCACGGTGATCGCGCTCGCCGCGGTGCTCATGTTGGTGCCGCAGCTTGGCCTGCTGCTGGTGCGCGCGGAGGCCGGCCCCACCGAGCCGGCGGCGACCGCCGACCGCGCGGTGAACTGGCTGCGCGTCTTTTGCGCCTGGATCGCCGTCAAAATGGTGAACAGGCCGGTGCTTTACAGCGCCATCGCCGTCATTTTGGTGGCGGGTCTGGGCGTCGTCTATGCGCAGCTGCCGGCGCGCTACCGGCTCGCCGATCAGCTTCCCGACCGCGAAGAGCCGGTGCAGGCCGGCAGGCTGATCGACTCCGAGCTGCACGGCGCAAATCCGGTCGACGTGCTGATCCAGTTTCCGGCCGGCGCCGGGCTCTACGATGCGCCGACGCTGGCCACCATCGACGACGTGCACACGGCGGTGGAGAAGCAGTCCGGTGTCGGCAATGTCTGGTCGCTCGCCACCTTGCAGCGCTGGCTGGTGGAAAGGGCCGGCAGCTCCGACGTTGCGGTGCTGAAGCGATACGTCGAAATCCTGCCCAAGCAGATCATCGACCGTTTCATCGCCCCGCAGCACGACGCCGCGATCGTGCAGGGCCGCGTGCCCGACATCGACTCCAGCCGGCTCCTGCCGGCGGTCAACGAGCTCGACCGCTCGCTTGACGCGGTGCGCGCGCGTCATCCGGCTTTCAAGATTTCGGTGACCGGTCTTTCCGTCCTCGCCGCGCGCAACAGCGCGCGCATGATCGAACGATTGAACCAGGGTCTCACCATCGAAATCGTATTCGTGGCCGGCTTCATCGGCCTGGCGTTCCGCTCGTTCATCATCATGCTCGCCAGCATCATGCCCGGCATATTCCCGATTTTCGTGGCCGGCTCGGTGCTTTGGCTGCTCGGCAAGGGCCTGCAGTTCGCCAGCATCGTGGCGCTGATCGTGTCGTTCGGACTGGGGTTGAGCGCCACCATCCACTTCCTCAACCGCATGCGTCGCGAGGAAAACCCGGACGATGCGCCCGGCACTGCGGTCGAACGCGCCACCGTGCTGATGGGCCCGCCGCTGATTCTGACCTCGGTGGTGCTGGCTTGCGGGCTGGCGGTGACGGTCTTGTCCGACCTGCCGTCGCTGCGCCTGTTCGGATGGCTGAGCGCGCTCGCCATGCTGTCGGCGCTCGCCGCCGACCTGACGATCCTGCGGCCCACGATCACGCTGCTGCGGATTATTGCCCGCCGCCTGCGCGCTGCGACGGGCGCTAGCGGTCGTCGCTGACGGTCCGGCCGCTCCGCCGCAGCGAGACGGTGGCGCCGGCGAACGCGGTGCCGTGCGAGCGGATGGTGACGGATTGGTGGTTGCCGTGCGACGACAATGTCAGGCTGGCACTGAAGTTCGGACTGTCGATGGCGACGTCGATATGTCCGCGCCGGCCATGCCCGCCCACGGTTCCGCCAATGCCGCGGGTCAGCTCGTTCCAGCTGCCGGATATCTGGCTGCCGTGACTTTCGACGTCGCTGCGCAATTCGAAATTGTAGCTGTCGCTGGCGCAGCGCAGGGCTTGTTGCAGCATCGTGCCGCCGTTGCCGACGACGTAGGAGGCGCGGCAGCGGATGCGCTCCTGGGTGCCGTCGCTCAGTTTGATATGGCCGGCGCCCGACCATTGTCCCTCCAGCCCCGAAAACGGCCCGCCCTCGGCCGTGGCCGATAGCGTGGCGGCGCACAGCATCATCGCGGCGGCGACGGCGAGCCGGCATAGGCGTTGTGCAATTGGGCTCATGCGGAACCTCCCGATCTTGGTCGTCCCTAGACCCCCAAGGGTTCAATAGGGCGGCTGCGCAGCCGCCGCAGAGTATCCAAGAAAATCGCCTTGTCCGGTAGTAGGGGCTGGCAGGGCGCGCCAGCCGCGCCAACCCGGGCCAAGCCGCGCCAACCCCCGCGCCTTGGCAAGCCGTCAACGATCGGAAGCTTGCCCCCCGGCGTTGGCCGGTCCCCGGTCGCCATATTGCCCCATTATCCGCCTATTGCCCTTGCGCAACGGCCGGCATCGGGCTTATTCGGGACGTCCGTTGAGTTGGGGCATCGGGGGCCCCCGCCAGCGCTACCCCAAACATCGAGATCGGCGATGATGACGACCTTGCCGAAGCCGCGCGCGCAGGCTGACGAGCACAGCGACATCGTCTATCCGTCAGCGATCCCCTTCGTGCTGGTGCATCTTGCCTGTTTCGCCGCCATCTGGACCGGCGTGACCTGGCAAGCCGTCATTTTGGGCGTGGTGCTGTATTGGGGCCGCATTTTCGCGATCGGCGCCGGCTATCACCGCTACTTCTCCCATCGCGCCTATGCGACCAGCCGCGTCTTCCAATTTATCCTCGCTTTCGTGTGCCAAAGCACGTTGCAGAAGAGCGTGCTGTGGTGGGCGGCCAAGCACCGCCACCATCACCTCCATTCCGATACCGAGGACGACGTCCATTCGCCGCGCCACACCGGCTTCATCTACAGCCATATGGGCTGGATCTTCGCGCGCCGGCACGACACCTTCGACATGGTCAAGGTCGACGACTTCGCGCGCTATCCCGAATTGATGTGGCTGCATCGCCATGAGCGCTGGCCGGCTTATGCGCTCGCCGTGCTGTGCTACCTGATTGCCGGCTGGCCGGGCCTGGTCGTCGGCTTTTTCTGGAGCACGTGCCTCGTTTTCCACGGCACCTTCTGCATCAATTCGCTGGCGCATGTGCGCGGCAGCAAGCGCTATGTCACCGGCGACGATTCCCGCAACAACTGGCTGCTGGCGATTTTCACCATGGGCGAGGGCTGGCACAACAACCATCACGCCTGCCAGAGCAGCGTGCGGCAGGGCTTCTACTGGTGGGAATACGACCCGACCTTCTATTTGCTGACGCTGCTGTCCTGGATCGGCGTGGTCTGGGACCTCAAGACGCCGCCGGTGGCGGTGCTGCGCAACGAGCAGCGGCTGGGCTCGCGGGTGATCGAGCGGGCGGCGCGGCAATTGGCGGCGAGCTTCAATTCGGATCGCATCGCGGCCGCGGTGGCGTCCGCGCTTGAAGGGGCCACGCTCTCGGCGCTGCAGCAGCGGCTGGCGGCCGCGCAGCATCAGGCGGTGGAAGTGCTGGCCAATGCCCATCTGCCGCATCTGCCGACGCGGGCGGAAATCGGCGACAAAGCCCGCGCCATGTTCGCCCGCACCCCCAGCGTCGACGACATCGTCGACCGGGCCTACGGCCTGCTGCTCGACGCCATCAGCGCCCGCCTGCGCGACGTCCCGGCGCCGGCTTGACCCGCACCTGCGGCGCCGTCTCGCGGCGGCCGGGCGCCGAACAATTCGTGGATAGCCGGGCATTTGGGGCTTGGATGAGTTCGAAAACGGGCCCGCGGAACTTGCTTTCGGTCCCGGGACAGCCCAGATATAGCCCCTGCCGGAATGGAACTCTGCCGGTTTGGGCCGGTTAAGACTGTCATGCGAGTGATCTTGGCTCAGCCACGGGGATTTTGCGCCGGCGTCGTGCGGGCGATCGAAATCGTCGAGCGGGCGCTGCAGACCTTCGGGCCGCCGGTCTATGTCCGCCACGAAATCGTCCATAACCGGCACGTGGTCGACAGCCTCAAAGCCAAGGGCGCGCTGTTCGTCGAGGAATTGTCGGAAGTGCCCTCCGGCGCCGTCACCATCTTCAGCGCGCATGGCGTGGCCCGCGCGGTCGAGGAAGAGGCCGAGCGGCGCGGCCTCAACGTCATCGACGCCACCTGTCCGCTGGTCAGCAAGGTGCATAACCAGGCCAACCGCTATGTGCGCGACGCCCGCCAGCTCATCCTGATCGGCCACGCCGGGCATCCGGAGGTCGAGGGCACCAAGGGCCGCATCGCGGTGCCGGTCCACCTGGTGCAGACCGAGGCCGACGTCGAAAAGCTCGCGATCCCGCCCGACACGCCGGTCGCCTATGTCACGCAGACGACGCTGAGCGTGGACGACACCCGCGGCATCATCGCGGCGCTGGAGGCGAAAATTCTCCGACGTGGTCGGCCCGGACACGCGCGATATCTGCTATGCGACGCAAAACCGGCAAAGCGCGGTGCGCGACCTGTGCAAGCTCGTCGACGTGCTGCTGGTGGTGGGCGCCAGCAACTAGTTCCAATTCCAACCGCCTGCGCGAAATCGGCACCGATTCCGGCATCCCCAGTTACCTGATCGCCGACGGGTCCGAATTGAAGGCGGAATGGCTGCGTGACGCCAAGGTGGTCGGGATCACCGCCGGGGCCTCCGCTCCGGAGACTTTGGTCGAAAACGTGATCGACGCGCTGGCCGCGCTCGGCCACGGTGGACATCTCGACCATGGCGGGGCGCATCGAGGATATCGAGTTCAAGCTTCCGCCGGCGCTGACGGATGCCGAAGGCGCTCAAGCTGGCGGCGGTCTAAGGCGGAGCGTGAAGTTCGATTGACGGGGGCATCGTCAGATCGTAGGGAACCGGGCCGCCTGCCTCGATTTCGCCAATGATCGTCAATAGGGATACCGACTGAGATGGCCATTCCGTTGCTGCAAAAGCTTTACGTCGGCGGCTATGTCGTCCGCCAGCATCTGGCCGGGCGCAAGCGCTACCCGCTGGTGCTCATGCTCGAGCCGTTGTTCCGCTGCAATCTGGCCTGCGCCGGCTGCGGCAAGATCGACTACCCGGACAAGATCCTGAACCAGCGCCTGAGCGTCGAGGAGTGCCTGGCACGCGGTCGACGAATGCGGCGCGCCGGTGGTCTCGATCGCCGGCGGCGAGCCGCTGCATCCACAGCGAAATGCCCGAAGATCGTCGAGGGCATCATCGCGCGCAAGAAATTCGTCTATCGTCTGCACCAACGCGCTGCTGATGGAGAAGAAGCTCGACCAATACAAGCCCAGCCCGTATCTTCGTCTGGTCGGTGCATCTCGACGGCGACCGCGAACATGCACGACCACTCGGTCTGCGAGGACGGCGTCTACGACAAGGCGGTCGCCGCCGTGCGCAAGGCGAAGGCGCGCGGCTTCCGCGTCAGCATGAACTGCACGCTGTTCGACAATGCCGACCCCGAGCGGGTGGCGAGCTTCTTCGACAGCGTGAAGGGCTTCGGCATCGACGGCATCACGGTGTCGCCCGGCTACGCCTATGAGCGCGCGCCCGACCAGGAGCATTTCCTCAACCGCACGCGCACCAAGCAGCTGTTCCGCGACATCTTCCGCCGCGGCCAAGGCACGCAAAACTGGTCGTTCAACCAGTCGAGCCTGTTCCTCGACTTCCTCGCCGGCAATCAGGAATACCACTGCACGCCCTGGGGCAACCCGACGCGCAACGTGTTCGGCTGGCAGCGGCCCTGCTACCTGCTGGGCGAAGGCTACGTGCGCACCTTCAAGGAGCTGATGGAAGAAACCGACTGGGACACCTACGGCACCGGCAATTACGAGAAATGCGCCGACTGCATGGTGCATTGCGGCTACGAGGCGACCGCGGTGATGGACGCCGTGCGCCATCCGCTCAAGGCGCTCGGCGTCGCGCTGCGCGGCGTCGAGACCGAGAAGCCGATGGCGCCGGAGATCGCGCTCGACAAGCAGCGGCCGGCGCAATACGTCTTCGCCAACCACGTCGAGAAGAAGCTAGGCGAGATCGGCAAGGCCGAAGCCACGGCCAAGGCCGTGGCGGGCGCGCGCTAGCGTCTGCCGCGCCACCAGCGGTGTGGCGCGCGAGCGCGAGCAAGCCGGCGATCTCCGCCGGAGCGCGCAGCATCGCGCGCAGCACGGCAAGCGCATCGAGCGAACCGTCGGCGCGCATGCCGTGCAGCGCCGCGCGCGGCACGCGTGCGATGGGCCGCGTCGGCGACCACGCGAAACGCGGCGAAGGGCAGGCCGTGTCGGCGGCAAGTCGAGCTGCGATGTGCGATTCCATATCGACGCGCGGCGGCGCCGGTGCTGGCGGAACAAGTCGCTGCTTGTCGGACGGTTCGCGTCACCGGCGCATCGACGCCGAGCAACGGCGCGATGCATCGCGTCGCGGATGCGAGTTCAGCAAGATTTGCGTCCAGCGCGCGTCGGTCGCGATCGTGCGGCCGTCGGCCGATCACCGAGGAGGCGACGATGGCCGCGCCGGCGCGCAGTTTCGGGTCGAGCCCGCCGGCGATGCCGAAGCTGAGCACGCCGGCGCAGCCGGGGCCGATGGCGGCCGCCAGCGCGTCGGTCATCGCGGATGCCGGGCGCGCAGCAGACGTTTTGCGCGCGCCGGCGGCGCGCGCCAGCCGTGCCTCGAATTCGAGGCCGACCGCGACCACGACGAATCGCGCGCGCGCGGCTACAGGCCGAACGCGACCTTGCGGCTGTTGGTGTTTTTGAGATTTCGGAATCGCGCCAGCGCCCACAGCGGAAAGTATTTCGGATAGCCATGGTAGCGCAGGTAGAAGACGCGCGGAAAGCCGGTCCCGGTGTAATCGCGCTCGCTCCACAAACCGTCGGCGTTCCTGCGTGGCGAGCAGGTATTCGATGCCGCGCGCGACGGCCGGATGGCCGGCCTCGCCGGCCGCCATCAGGCCGAGCAGCGCCCAGGCGGTCTGCGAGGGCGTGCTGGGGGCGCGCGCGTGGCCGCGGTAATCGAGCCTATAGCTGCCGCCATCCTCGCCCCAGCCGCCATCCTCGGCCTGGATTGAGATCAGCCAGGCCGCGGCGCGCCGCATTTCCGGCGAATCGGGGCCGAGGCCGGCGGCGTTGAGCGCGCACAGCGCCGACCAGGTGCCGTAGATGTAATTGACGCCCCAGCGGCCGAACCAGGAGCCGTCGCGCAGTTGCGTGCGGCGCAGGTAGTCGATGCCGCGCCCGCATGGCCGGCGATGGTCCGGGCGTGGCGCCGAGCTGCGCCAGCATCGACACGCAGCGCGCGGTGAGATCCGGCGAGGGCGGGTCGAGCAGCGCGCCGTGGTCGGCGAACGGGATGTTGTTGAGGAACTCATGGGTGTTGTCGGCGTCGAAGGCGCCCCAGCCGCCGTCGCTCGATTGCAGGCCTTCGATCCATTCGCGCGCGCGGGCGATCGCCGCGTCGAAGTCGCGCGGCGCCGACCCTGCGCCGCGCGCCATGCCGACGACGATCACGGCGGTGTCGTCGAGATCGGGGTAATGCGGATTGGCGTATTGGAAGGCCCAGCCGCCCGGCCGCACCTGCGGGCGCTTGAACGCCCAGTCGCCTTTCACGTCGAGCACCTGCAGCGGCAGCAGCCAGTCGAGCCCGCGCTTGCGCGCTGGCGCGCGTCGCCTGCGCCGCCGGCCTCGAGCAGCGCATGGACGGCGAGCGCGGTGTCCCACACCGGCGAGACGCAGGGCTGGCAATAGGCCTCGCTCGCTTTGACGACGAGCAGCTTGTCGATCGACTTGCGCGCGATGGCGCGCTCGGCATCGTCGGGCGGCAACGCCGAGCGCGTCGAACATCATCACCGAATTGGCCATGGCCGGGAAAATCGCGCCCAGCCCGTCCTCGCCGTTCAGCCGCTCGGTCACGAAGGCGACCGCCGTGTCGATCGCGCGCTTGCGCGTTGCGCGCGGAAAGGCCGGCTCGGCGAGTTGCAGCACCATGTCGAGCGCGCGGAAGACCTCGTACCACAGCCGGTTCTGATGCGGCGCCTTGGCGTTGCGCCTGGTCTCTTCCGGCGGCGTCGACGAACAGCTCGTCGATCGTGCACGCCGCGCTTGTTGCGCGCGCGCGGCTTGAGCGCCTGCAGCACCAGCAGCGGCACCAGCACGGTGCGGCCCCAATAGGAAATCTTCGACAGGTGGAAGAAGAACCAGTCCGGCAGCAGCATGATCTCGACCGGCATCAACGGGAACGCTGCGCCACGGCAAGATGCCGTAGAGCGCCAGCAGCGATGCGGGTGAAGACGTTGACTTGGCGCCGCGCCGCCGCGCGCGCAGGATCGCCTCGCGCGCCGTGCGCATGTGCGCGGCGTGCGGGCTCGTCGCCGATCATCTTGAGCGCGAAATAGGCCTTCACGCTGGCGCTGATATCGAAGGCGCCGCCGTGAAACAGCGGCCAGCCGCCGTCGGCGCTGCTGCCGGCTGCGCAGATAGACGGCGATCTTGCGTCTCGAGCTCGAGGTCCGGCTCTTCGCCGAGATAATGGGTGAGCAGCACATATTCGGCCGGGATGGTGGCGTCGGCCTCCAGCTCGAACACCCAATGGCCGTCGGCGCGCTGGCTCGCGCGCAACGCGGCGGCCGCGGCGTCGATGCGGCGGTCGAGTGTGTCGTGGCTGCGGGCTAAAGGTCGTGTCGGTCATTGGCTATTCGCCAGCGCGGCGGCGCGCTCGCCCGAACGGATGGCGCTTTCGATGGTCGGCGGCAAGGAGGTCGCGGTCCAGTCGCCGGCCAGGAAAACGTTGTCCCACGCCGTTTGCGCGCCCGGGCGCAAACTCTCCTGCCGCGGATCGGTGGCGATGGTTGCGCGGCGCTCGCGCACGACCTGCCACGGCGGCAGCTCCTCGGGCAGGCCGGCAACGGCGGCGACTTCGGTCCAGACCTTGCGCGCCAGCTCCTCGCGCGGCATCGCCATCAGCGCGTCGGCATTGCTGATGGTCACCGACAGGCGGCCGGGATACGAAAAAATCCATTGCGTCATGGCGTGCACCACGCCGGTCATGGCCGGCAATGTTGGCGCCGTCGACGCGGAAATGCACGTTGGCGATGGCGTGGAATTCGTCCGGCGTGGTGAGGCCCGGCAGCAGGCGGGCGGCGAAATTCGGCGGCACCGCGAGAATGACGGCATCCTCAGTCCCGAGGTGGACGGTGTCATTGCCGAAGTCGAGGCTGTCGGCGTGCCCGTTGTGCAAGTTGATGGCGTGCAACTCGTGGCCGAACTGCACGTCGGCGCCGCGCGCCTTCAACCAGGCGAGCGCCGGATCGACGAAGGCGGATGACAGGCCGTCCATCGCGATCAGCGCCCGGCAGGTGCGGCCGCCGGCGGCGATGGTCTCGCGCAGCAGCGTGGCGGCAAGCCGCGCCGAGGCGAGCGCCGGCTCGTTGTTCAGCGTCGCCAGCAAAAACGGCTCCAGCAGGCGCTCATAGAGCGCGCCCGAGCAGTCGATGAGCTCGCCGACGCTTTTCTGGCCCGGCCGCCACAGCAGGCGCGCCAGCACCAGATAATCGCGCGCGCGCGTATTGGGCACGCGGCGGGTATCGTCGAAGATCCACCACGGCAGCACACCGTCGCCCAACCGCAGCTGCCAGCGCTCCTTGGTCGCAAGGTCGACGAAATTGAAATCGGCCTCGTCCGGCCCGCGCATGCGGTCGGTCGCCCCGATCAAAGCGAGATAGGCGAGCGCCGAGCGGTTGCCCGACAGGATCACGTGGTTGCCGTTGTCGATCATCATATTGAGCGCGGCATCGTGGTAGGAGCGGCAGCGCCCGCCGGCCTGGCTGCCTGCCTCGTGCAGGACCGCGCGCTGGCCCGCTTGCGCCAGCCGCAGGGCGGCGGAAAGCCCCGCAAGGCCGGCGCCGATGACGTGGACCGCGCGCGCCGTCATGCGAGGAAACTGCGGATCAGGATCTGCACGATCTGGCGCTTGCCGAGCTTGACGGCTGAGCGCGGCGCGCTCCAGCCGCGCGCGATCAGGCGCGCCAGAATGCGCTTATAGGCTTCGCCCATGATGCGCGGCGCGCGCACCACGGCGCGCGGGGCTTTGGCCATGATCGCGTCGGCCCGCTCGAAATGGCCGGCGGCGCGCTCGGCCACCGCGGCGCAGGCGCGGCCAAGCGCGGGATGCGCCAACACCGCGTGCGGGTCGTCGCTCGTGATGCCTTCGCGCGCCAGAAACTCGCGCGGCAGATAGAGCCGGCCGATGCCGGCGTCCTCGTCCAGATCGCGCAGCGTATTGGTGAGCTGCAGGGCGCGGCCGAGCTCGTGTGCGAGGGTCATGCCGTCTTCTTGCCCCATGCCGAAGATGCGCACGGAAAGCCGCCCGACGGCGCTGGCGACGCGGTCGCAATAAAGATCGAGCGTGGCGAGATCGGGCGCGCGGATATCGGCGCGCACGTCCATGTCCATGCCGTCGATGACGGCCAGGAAATCCTTGCGCTGCAGGTCGAAGGCGCGCACCGCCTGCGCCAGGCTGGTAAGCCGCGCCGGCGGCGCGCCGGCATAGATCGCGTCGATGTCGCGGCGCCATTGCGCCAGCCGCGCCGAGCGCTCGCCGCGGTCGCCGGCCTCGTCGGCGATGTCGTCGACCGCGCGGCAGAAGGCGTAGACGTCGTACATCGCCTGGCGCTGCGCGCGCGGCAAAATGCGCATGGCGGCATAGAACGAGCTGCCCGAGGCGGCGGCCGCCGCGCTGGCGCCGTCGATAGAGGGGGCTGCGCCGTTGCGGCCGCCGAGGCGGCGCGAGGCGCCCTGCACCAGGCCGCGCACGGCGACGCCGGCAACTTGCAGCTTGCCGAGATGCACGCGCTCCGACAGCGGATCGTGCGCGTGCAAGATGCCCGTCAGCTTTTCGGCCAGCCGTTGGATCACCGATACTTCCAGGCTCAGCCCGCGATCCTTGATGTCGCCGGCGAATCCCTTGCTCTGGTCGAGCAGCGCGTCGAGCCGTCCGCAGATATCGTCGAGCGTGGCGCGCAATTGCGGCGAGGCGGCGGACGCTTTGAGATGCTCGACCGCCGCGCCATGCCGCGCCAGCAGGTCGAGCGGCAGATAGACGCGGTCGAGATTGCGGTAATCGGCGCCGCAGTCCTGCACATGATTGATGATTTGCAGCGCCGCGCAAAGCGCGTCGTTCGCCGGCCAGATCGCGCGGTCTTCGCCATGCACGTCGAGCACGAAGCGCCCGACCGGCATGGCGGAGTAGCGGCAGTAATTCATCAGCTCGCCCCAGTCGCGGTAGCGCAGCTTGCTGACATCCATGCGAAACGCATTGAGCAAATCCTGCGCGTGCTGCGGGTCCAGCCGCCGCTCGGCCAGCACCTCACGCAATGCGACGCCTTCCGGCTCGGCGTCGCTTTTGCCCAGCAGCGTCGCCTCCAGGCTGTCGAGCAGCTTGAGCTTGTCGGCTGGCGGCAACGAGGGATGATCGGCCACGTCGTCGGCCGTGCGCACGAAGTCGTAGAACGCCCTGATCGGCTTGCGGTGGCGCGCGGCAATAAGCAGCGAGGCGACGGGAAAGTTTTCGCCCCGGTGGCCTTTGCCGCTGCGCAGGTCGGCGGCAAGCGTCATCGTGCGCCTCGCGCCGCCGCCTGGATGCGGCCTTTCCAGCGGCCGCCTTCTCCGCGCGCGTATTGCAGCGCCGACTCGATCGTCCATGTCATGTAGGCGAGCGCGATGAGCGGCAAAGCCAAACCCCAGAGCGGACTGAGACGGTAAAGCTTGAGCGTCGGCTGCAAGGCCAAGGCCATCATCAGCCAGGCGGCCGCGCCCGCGAGCGCCGCCGTGCCGGAGGCAAACAGCGCGAGCAGCGGGCCGGCGAGAAAAGTCACAGCCATGCCCAAGGTCGCGCCGAGCAGACGCAGCGGCGAATACTTGAGCTCGGCATAGGCCGAGCGCGTGATCATGGCGCGGATCGGCCCGAAGCTGTCATAGCTGCGGATGCTGCGCACGGCCTCGGTCAGGCCGAGCCAGATCGGGCCTTCCGCCTTGAGCTGGCGCGCCAGCGCGCAATCGTCGATCAGTGCGCCGCGAATGCCGTCGATGCCGCCCGACTCTTCGAGCGCGTCATTGTGCACCAGCATGCAGCCGCCGGCCGCCGCGGCGGTTGCGTATTCTGCGCGGTTGACCCAGGCGAACGGGTAGAGCATCTGAAAAAAGAACACGAAGGCGGGGATGAGGCAGCGCTCGGCGAGGCTCTCGCAGCGCAGTTTGACCATCAGCGAGGTCAGCACAGTGCGGCCGCTCTGCGCGCGGCTGACCAGCCGCTTGAGCGCGCCCGCCTCATAGACGATGTCGGCGTCGGTCAGCAGCAGATACTTCGGCGCGCGCGATCGCGCCGCATCGACGCCTTGTTTCTGCGCCCAGACCTTGCCGGTCCAGCCGGGCGCCAGCGGCTGGCCGCGCAGCACCGTGAGACGGTCGGGCGCGCCGATCGGCCGGCGGCGCTCGGCTGCCGCGTCGTGCCGTACCATCCGTGCTGCCGTCGTCGACGACGATGAGCGCGAGGCCGGGGTAGTCCTGCCCGAGCAGTGACTGCACGGTCTGGCCAATCGTGGCTGCTTCGTCCCGCGCCGGGATCACCGCCACCACCGCCGGCCATGCCGCAGGGCACGGGCACGCCCAGGCGCTCCTCGCGCGCGCGGCCGAGCCAAAAACGCCCACGCGCCGCCAGCAGATAAAGCCACACGGCCAGGACAAATAACGCAATGATTTCAAGCATTTCTAGACAATCCCGCGCGTGCCGCGGCCCCCTGTCGTCGGAAAAACCGCAGGCCGCACTATAAGATTTCAATATTGGCCATCACGGGGCGACGCAATACAAGGCGTCTCATGGATTTCACCGGAAAAGCGCTCGTCACCGGCGCCAGCGGCTTCGTCGGTTCGGCCGTTGCGCGCAAGCTCGCCGAACGCGGCCTTGCCGTGCGCGCGCTGGTGCGCGGCGGCAGCCCGCGCGCGCATCTCGCCGGTCTCGGCCTGGAATTCGTCACCGGCGATCTGCGCGACGCAGCCTCGGTGCGCCAGGCGATGGCCGGCGTGCGCTTTGTCTTTCACGTGGCGGCCGATTACCGGCTGTGGGCGCGCGATCCCTCCGAGATCATCGAGAATAACGTGGCCGGCACCCGCATCGTCATGCAAGAGGCGCAGCGCGCCGGCGTCGAGCGCATCGTCTACACCTCGAGCGTGGCGACGCTGAAGACCGGGCCGAGCGGCGAGATCTTCGACGAGACGATCAATCTGGATGAAAGTCACGCGATCGGCGCCTACAAGCTCAGCAAGCTTCTGGCCGAGCGCGTGGTCACGGAGATGGCGGCGCGCGGATTGCCGGTGGTGATTGTCAATCCCTCGACGCCGGTCGGGCCGCGCGACGTCAAGCCGACGCCGACCGGCCGGCTGATCGTCGAGGCGGCGGCCGGCCGCGTGCCGGCTTTCGTCGATACCGGGCTCAACATGGTGCACGTCGACGACGTCGCCGAAGGTCATCTTGCCGCGCTCGAGCGCGGGCGCATCGGCGAGCGCTATATTCTCGGCGGGCAGAATGCCTCGCTGTCCGACATTCTCGGCGTCGTCGCGCGCCAGGCGGGCCGCAAGCCGCCGCGTGTGAAAATCCCGCGCGCGGCGGTGTACCCGGTCGCGGTCGTGGCGGAAGCGCTGGCGCGCCGCACCGGGCGCGAGCCGTTCATCACGGTGGACGGATTGCGCATGTCGAAGAACCGCATGTTCTTCACCACCGCCAAGGCCGAGCGTGAATTGGGCTACCGCGCGCGGCCTTATGCCGATGGCATCAAGGACGCCATCGATTGGTTCAGGCAGGCCGGAAGGCTTTAATCAGAACTGCACGCCGCGCCGCTCGCGCAGAAAGCCGAAGAACTCGACCGCCTCGCGCATCCGGCGCTTGAGCATTTCCGGGCTGCGCGCCATTTCCGAGACGATGGCGGCGATCTTGGGCGCGCGAAAATAAAAGCGCGTGTAGAACTCCTCGACCGAGTGAAAAATTTCCGTGTGGCTCAAATGCGGATAATGCAGCGGCGCCACCTGCACGCCATGGTCGTCGATCAGCTCGGCGTGGTTGCTGTCGAGCCAGCCGTTCTCCAGCGCCTGCTTGTGCAGGAACGTGCCCGGATAGGGCGCCGCCAGCGACACCTGCAGCGTGTGCGGGTTGATGTCCTTGGCGAAGCTGATCGTTTCCTGAATGGTCTCGCGCGTCTCGCCCGGCAGGCCCATGATGAAGGTGCCGTGGATGGTGATGCCCAATTCGTGGCAATCTTTGGTGAAACGCCGCGCCACGTCGATGCGCATGCCCTTCTTGATGTTGTAGAGGATCTGCTGGTTGCCGGTCTCGTAGCCGACCAGCAGCAGACGCAGTCCGTTGTCGCGCATGACCTTGAGGCTCGCGCGCGGCACGTTGGCCTTGGCGTTGCACGACCAGGTGACGCCCATTTTGCCGAGCGCGCGCGCGATTGATTCGGCGCGCGGCAGGTCGTCGGTGAAGGTGTCGTCGTCGAAGAAAAATTCCCTGACCTGCGGCATCGCGCGCTTGGCCCAGGCAATTTCCTCGACCACGTTTTCGACGCTGCGCGTGCGGTATTTGTGGCCGCCGATGGTCTGCGGCCACAGGCAGAAGGTGCAGTGCGATTTGCAGCCGCGCCCGGTGTAGAACGAGATGTAAGGGTGCTTGAGATAGCCGATGAAGTAGTTCTCGATCCGCAGGTCGCGCTTATAGACCGGCGTCACGAACGGCAGCTCGTCCATGTTTTCCAGCATGGGCCGCGCGTCGTTCTGCTGGATGGCGCCGTTCTTGTCGCGATAGATCAGCCCGGCGATTGTCTTCCAGTCGCGGCCTTCGGCGACGTCGCGGATGGTGAAGTCGTAATCCTTGCCGGTGACGAAATCGATCGCCTCGGCTTTTGCCAGGCTGGCGCGCGGATCGATGGCGATATTGGCGCCGACCAGGCCGACCTTGATCCCGGGCTTGGCCGATTTGAGCCGCTCGGCGTTCTTGACGTCGGAGGCGAAGGTCGGCGTCGACGAGTGCAGCACCGCGAGATCGTATTGCGTCGCCTCGGTGACGACCTCGTCGGGGCCGATGCCGTGCGGCGCGGCGTCGATCAGCTTTGAGCCCGGCACCATGGCGGCGAGCTGCGCGAGCCAGGTCGGGTACCAATAAGATTTGATTTCGCGCCGCGCCTGGTAGCGCGCGCCGGCGCCGCCGTCGAAGCCGTCATAGGATGGCGCTTGCAGGAAAAGCGTGCGCATGCGGCGCTCCTTACTGAGACGCTTGCAGCAGCGTGCCGTCGGGCTGCAGCCGGTAGCGATGGCCGCGCCAGACGATCGTGCCGCCGAAGAAGCTCGCGACGTAGACCGCGAAAGCGGCGAGATCGTGGACCGGCAACAGCCAGGAACTCGAGTTCACGCCGAACCTCTGTCGCATGCAATCGCCGAGCACGAAGCGGCACGACAGCGCGACAATCGCCAGCGCGGCCGCGGCCTCGCCGCCGCCGAACAACAATGCCAGCAGCGCCAGTGCGAAGGGATACATAATGACAGTGCCGAGATAGCCGACCGGGTTGATGCTGGCGATCGTGCGCGCGTTGCGCAGCTGATAGGCGAAGTATTCGCGTCCCGTGCTTTCGGCGCAGACATGGCCGACCACGAGCGAGGACACCGCCACCTCCAGCCCGGTCTCACGCACGGCCTGGCCGATGGCGTAATCGTCCCACAGATGATCGGCGAAACGGTGAAGGCCGCCGATCCGCTCGAGCGTCTGCCGCGTGAGCGCGATGGTCGAGCCGAAGCAGGGTTGCGCAAGGCGCGCGCCGAGCCCCACGAACACGCTCGGCAGGAATTGCAGATTGGTGCTCATCGCGGACAGCTTGGTCCACAGCCCGCCGCTGGCGACGCCGTAATAGAGGCAGGTGACGGCGCCGACATTCGGCCGTTGCAACTCGCCCACGACGTGCGCCAGGTAACCGGGGCCGACCACGATGTCGCTGTCGATCATCACCAGCGTGTCATGGCGCACGTGGCCGATCGCGTTCAGCAGGTTCGACATTTTCAGATTGCGGCCATGCAGCCGCGGATCGATCGACCATTCGATTGTCGCCTGCGGCAGATCGGCGGCAACTCTCTCCACCTCCGCGATCGCCGGATCGTCGGGGTCCTGGATGGCGCACAGGATCTGCACCGGCGCGGCATAGTCCTGCTCGCACAGCGCGCGCAGCCGGTGATAGAGGTCGGGTTCGTGGCCGCATAGCGGCATCAGCACGGTGGCCGGGACGGGCGCCAATGGATGTCCGGCGCCGTGGCCGCGGCCGAAGCGCAGCACCGCCACGCAGGCGAAAATCAGGTAGAGGCAGCCGGCGGCCGCGCCCGCAAGAAAAAGCAAAGCCGTCCAGTCGATCAACTCGTCAACCAAAGCCATGAATACGTACGCCCCCGGCTCACGTCGTAATACCCCGTATTATGACGTTCGGGATCGATAACTGCCATGGGCTGTACGCAGATTAGTTACTGGCGGCGTCGGGCCGCCGGAAAAGCTCATACACCGCCATTTCCAGCGCTATTTCAGCAACACGGCCGCCACCGCCGGCATCGCGCCGACGATGCCGGCCAAAACGGCGCCGGAGCGGAGACGCTAGGGCCGCGTTCGGTCACGGACAGGGGTGGCGGCGTCCATCGTAGCCCATATAGGTGCCGCTGCGCGGGTCGTAGGAGCGGAAACGCCGCAGGCAATAGCCCTCGGCGTCACCGGAATAGCCGGGCTGATAGGCATAGACCGGCGGCCCGTAATAATAATACGGCCGCGGGGCCAGTGCGCTGCCGAGCAAGGCGCCGGCGGCAAAGCCGGCTGCGCCGGCACCCCAGCCCCAGCCGCGGTTGTGGTGACGCCATTGCGCATTGGCGGGCGCCGACGCAAGCAAGAGGCCGGCGCCCAGCACGGCGGCGGCCATGACACATTTCGATTTCATAGCGATCCTCCAATCTATGAGCGGTTCATTGGGGTTAACGTCGCAGGCCGCCGCGCGTTCCGGGGCAATCCGCCGCAGGCGGCGGGCGCGCCCGTTTTGCGCCGCCGCTCGCGCGGGCTGCCAAGCCGGACGCGGTTACCGTCAGCGCCGCGCCGTGGCCGAAAACCGGCCGCGTTCCATCATTCAGACCGTGAATGGTAACGATGCTCACAATTTATTTTCAGTATGCAAGGCGCCAACGCTACCCTAGCGCGAGTGGCGAGCCTGCTGGGGCCGGCCTGACGGCGCGCCAAAAATACCGCCTCGGCGGCAAACGATCGCGACAGGAGCGGCGGATGCTTGACAAGACCACGGCGAAACGGCCGGCGACCACGCAGGTGCTGGCCGACGAGATGGCCGCGCTCGACTATGCCGATCTGCCGAACGCGGTCGTCGCCAAAGTGAAGGAGCTGTTGCTCGACAATCTTGGCAACATCATCAGCGGCTCGCTCGAAGAGCCGGCGCAGATCCTCGCGCGCGTGCTCACGCGCCAGGGCGGCGAAGGCGAAGCCTCGGCGGTGGCGACGTCCAAGATGCTGCCGGCCGCGCATGCCGGCTTCATCAACGGCGTCTCCGCGCACAGCGTCGAGATGGACGATGCCCACCACGGCGCCTTGACCAAGACCGGCTCGGTCATCATCCCGGCCTCGATGGCGACGGGCGAGGCTACCGCCGCCGACGGCAAGAAATTCATCGCCGCCATCGTCGCCGGCTACGAGACGACGATCCGCGTCGGCTTGGCGGTGAACCCCGGCCACCGCACGCGCGGCTATCACTCGACTGGCACCGTCGGCGTGTTCGGCGCGGCGGCCTCGGCCGGCAAGCTCATCGGCTTTAACGGCCGCAAGCTGGCGAACGCTTTCGGCGTCGCCGGCACGCAGGCCTCAGGGCTGATGGCGTTCCAGAATTACCCGTCGATGATCAAGCAGCTCAACGTCGGCAAGGCGGTCTATAACGGCATCCTGGCGGCGCAGCTGGTGCGCGAGGGCTTCACCGGACCGATCAACATTATCGAAAGCGCGGAGGGCTTCGGCCGCGCCTTCACCGACGAGCTGCATCTCGACGAACTCACCCGCGGGCTGGGGACGGACTATCGAATCCTGGAAGTCGGCTACAAGCCGCACGCCGCCTGCCGCTGGGCGCATAGCGCGATCGACGCCATCGCCGAAATCGTGCAGCGCACCGGCGTCAAGCCCGCCGACGTCGACCATATCGACGTCTATGCGGCAAGCCTGGCGGTGCGGCAGACCTCCGAGCGTCAGCCGAAATCGCTGATGGACGCGCGCGGCTTCTCGACGCCCTACGGCGTCGCCGCCGCCTTCGTGCTCGGCCACCCGCGCGTCAGCGTGGCCGATTTCAAGACCGCCTGGAGCAACCCCAAGGTGATGGACTTGAGCGCGCGCGTTTTCATGCACGAGGATGCGCAGTTCGGCGCCGCCAGCCTAGGCGCCCGCGTCGAGGTCGTGTGCCGCTCCGGCAAGCGTCTGAGCGCGACCGTCACGTTGCCGAAGGGCGAGCCGGGCAATCCGATCAGCCCGCGAATTGCAGGACAAGTGGCACATGCTGGTCGATCCGGTCATCGGCGAGCGCCGGGCCAATGACATCAGCGAGATCGTCGCCGGCTGCGAGCGGCTGCCGATCATCGACGTGCTGACCGCGATCCTGCCGAGCACCGCGCGCCAGGCGGCCTAGGTAGTGCACCCCATTAAATGCAACCTAGCAGCGTGGGCGCTGCTGGGATAATATCGCGCGCAGCGAAAGGGAGTTGTGCCATGAACCGCCCGGGTCTGCTCGATAACGCGCTGAATCGCCGCGAGATATTGCAGAGTCTGTCCGCCACCTGCCTGGCTGCGGGCTTTTCCGCCACGCCCGCCTTAGCGCAGGGCAAATATCCGAGCAGGCCGATCGATTACATCGCGCCGTCGGGGCCCGGCAGCGGCGTCGATCAACTGGCGCGCTTTACCTCGCCGCTGCTCGAGACGGAGCTGAAAACGCCGTTCCCGGTGCTCAACGTGCAGGGCGCGGTGGGCGCGGTCGCCATGGCCAAATTGCTGGCCGGGCGCACCGACGGCTACACCATCGGCCTTTACGTCGCCAGCATGAACGCTCTGGTCGCCTCCGGGCGCGCGGCCTGGAAGCTCGCCGATCTGGCGCCGATCGCGCGGCTGGAGAAAATTCCCTCGTTTTTGTTCGTCAAGCAGGACAGCCCGTACAAGACTTTCGACGATCTCGAGAAGGCCGTGAAAGCCAAGCCCGATGCCTTGAAGACCGCCATCCTCGGCAAAGGCAGCCTGGACGACGTCACGCTCACCTTCATGGCGCGCAAGGGCTTCAAGACCACCATCGTTCCCTTCACCTCGCCCGGCCAGCGCTACTCATCGATCCTGGGCGATCACGCCGACATTCTCTACGAACAGGCCGGCGACGTGCACCAGTTCATCGACGCCAAGAAGATGCGGCCGGTGCTGGTGTTCAACGAGACGCGGCTGCCGGAATTTCCCGACGTGGCCTGCTCGCGCGAGAAAGGCTTCGAGATCTTCCTGCCGGAATATCGCGGCGTCATCGCCAAGGCGGGCACGCCGGAGCCGGTCATCAAGGTCTTGTCGGATGCGTTCGGCGCCATCACCAAGACGCCCACAATGAAGGATTTCGCCAAGCAGCAACTGCTGGCCAGCGACAGCTATATGCCGGCCGGCGAATTCAAGACGTTTCTGGCGGAAGAAACCGACAGCCTGACGAAATATTTCAAAGAATACGACATTCACTGATCGCGTGCGGCCAAGCACGACTGGCCGTGCAGGGGCGGGAGCGCTAGCGTTGCGCATGACTCACGCCGCACTTGAATTCCTCGCAGGCAAGGGCCGCGCCGCCTGGTCGCTGCTGCTGTTCATCGCCGCGCTTGTGCTTCTGCTGGTGCTGAACGCGCAAGGTCATTTCCGCAGCGCGGCGGGCGAGCTTGGGCCGAATTTCTGGCCGCAGCTGTGGCTCGGCGCGCTGCTTGCCTTGAGCGCGCTCGATTTCGTCGTGCAGCTGCGCAAGACGCGCGCGCCGCCGCAAGCGCCGGCGCAAGCGCGGCCGCGCGAAAATCTGCGGCTGGTCGTCATCGGCACGCTCGCCGTGGCGGGCTATGCGCTCGCCATGACGCTGATCGGCTTTGCGCTGGCGACCGCGATTTTCCTCGCCGGCTTTGCCGCCTTGGGCGGCTACCGCAACATGGGCGTGCTCGCCTCGATCGCGGTTCTGAGCACGATCGTGCTGCTCTATCTGTTCGTGCAGGTCGTCTATATCTCGCTGCCGCTCGGGGCCGGACCCTTCGTCGAAATGAACGTCGCGCTCTACCGGCTGCTGGGGATATTCTGATGGACGTCCTGGCGCATCTCGGCGGCGGATTTCTGCAAGTCCTTTATCCGCCCTATCTGCTGCTGGCGATCGCCGGCGTCGCCGTCGGCATGATCGCCGGCGTCTTGCCCGGCATCACCGGCATCATGGTGCTGATCCTGATGCTGCCGCTCACCTACAAGATGGCGGCGATCCCGGCGCTCATTTTGTTGACGTCGGCCTATGTCGGCGGCGCCTTTGGCGGCACCATCACCGCCATCTTGTTCAACATTCCGGGCGATCCCGACAGCGTGCCCTCGCTGTGGGACGGCTATCCCATGGCGCGCGCCGGCAAGGCCGGCAAGGCGCTCGGGATCGCGGCATTTTCCGCCGTGTTCGGCGGGCTGGCCGGCACCATCGTCTTGACGTTTCTGTCCGAGCCCTTCGCGCGGGTGGCGCTGGAATTCTCCTCGGCCGAGTTCTTTTCCATCGTCGTGTTCGGCCTGGCCAGCGTGACCGCGCTCGGCGCCGGCTCGCTGCGGCTGGCGCTGATCTCGCTGGTGATCGGGCTGCTGATCGGCACGGTCGGGCTTGACGACATCTACGGCCAGGAGCGCTTTACCTTCGGCTCCTCGATCTCTGCGCGACGGCATCGACTTCCAGATCGTCATGATGGGCGTCTATGCCATGGCCGAGGTGCTCGAGCGGCTGTCGCAAGGCTATCCCACGGCCAATATCAGCGGACGCGAAGGCATCGCCGCGCGGCTGCCGGCGTTGCGCGAGCTGCTGCGGCTGTGGCCGACGCTCACGCGCGCGACCGCGACCGGCATGGTGATCGGCGTGATCCCGGGGGCCGGCGCGACGGTCGGCGCCTTCGTGTCCTACGGCGTGGAAAAGCTGTTCTGCCGGCGGCGCAAGCTTTTGGGCACCGGCATTCCGGAAGGACTCGCGGCGCCCAATGCCGCCGCCAATGCCACGGTCGGCGGCGCCTTCGTGCCGCTGCTTGACGCTCGGCATCCCGGGCAGCGGCGCCACCGCCGTCATTCTCGGCGCCTTCCTGATCAAGGGCATTCAGCCGGGCCCCAATATCTTCACCACCGCCAACGATCTGGTCTATGCAATTTTCGCCACGCAATACATCGCGCTCGTCATCATGCTGGCGCTGACCTATTTCAGCGTGCGGCTTTACGTGAAGATTTTGCAGATGCCGGAGGCGATCATCGCCGCGATGATCATCGTCTTCACCGTGCTCGGCGCCTATTCATTGCGCTCCGACATGTCGGACGTCTGGCTGATGGCGGGCTTCGGCGTGCTCGGCTACGTCATGCGGCGTTTCGATTTTCCGGTGGCGCCGCTGGTGCTCGGCGTCATTTTGGGGCCGATCGCCGAGCGGCATTTCATGACCACGATGTTCAGCTACCACAATGATTGGACGATCTTCCTCACGCGCCCGATCAGCGCGCTGTTCCTGGCGCTGGCCGCCGGAACGGTCGCCGTCGCGCTCATCCGCGCGCGTTTCGAAACCGCTGCCTACCGCGAAGCCGAGTTGCACGCGCAGGACTAGCCTCAGGACTAGCCTCTTGCCTTGCGCTTGGGCACGCGGCGCGGCTGCAGCCCGGGCGAGGCGGCGAGCCGATGTGCGATGAACTCGGCGAAATTCGCGGCGGCCGCCGAGATCGGGCCGGCGCGGTGCTGAATGAGCAGGTCGACGGCGCGCAGCATCGGCACGCGGTCGCTCGCCCGCAGCGCGCGCATGCCGGGGACCACGGCGCATTCCGGCAGGACGGTGACCGCCAGCCCCGCGACCACGGCGGCGTGCAAGCCGGTAATACTGTCGCTGACCGAGACGATGCGCCAGGCCCTGCCGAATTTCTCGAGCTCCGCGAGCGCGATATTGCGCGAGATGGCGCCGACCGGCAGCAGCGCCAGCGGCAGCGGATCGAGCGTCTCGGGGTGGCTCTGCGCGCTCGACACCCAGACCAGCGCCTGCTGGCCGACGAAACGGCCGCCTTCGACGTCCGGCAGCCGCGTCACCAGCGCGAGATCGACTTCCTTGCGCTTGAGCGCGGCATAAAGATGGACGCTGCGGGTGAAGTGCAATTCGACTTCGACGCGCGGATAGGCGTGGCCGTAGCTGCGCAGGATGTCGGGCAGCAGCGTGGCGTAAAGGTCGGGCACGCCGAAGATGACGCGGCCCTCGATATCGGGCTCCGAGATGCGAGCGCGCGCCTCGTCGTTGAGGCGCAGAATGCTGCGGGCGTATCGCAGCAGAACCTCGCCGTCATGCGTCAACGTGACGTTGCGGCGGCCGACCACCAGCAGCTTGCGGCCGACCAGCCGCTCCAGCCGCCGCAGCTGGTGGGTGACGGCAGGCTGGGTGCGGCCGACCATCTTGCCGGCGGCGGTCAGGCCGCCTTCGTCGACGATGGCCGCGAAGGTCCTGAGCAGAGACAAGATCGAGATCGGGAATCATCGTCCATTCACCGCGTGAATGATCACGCAGTTAGTATACACGCCGCACATACACGCGCCAAGTGTGGTCAGATGCGCAATACGCCTATTCGGCAGCCGCCGGCCGCAACAGGCTCTCGCCCGGGCGCACGCGCGTGAAAGCGACCGGCGCGCTCGTCACCTGCGGACGGTCGCCGGCCAACCGCACGCTGGTATAGGCCGAAGCGGCGAGATCGGAGCTCTGCGGAAAATCCTCGCGGAAATGCGCGCCGCGGCTGTCGCGGCGGAAATCGGCGGCGGCGGCAGATGGCGCGGCTGACCAGCGTCAGGTTTTCCAGATTGAGCCGGTCCATCCAGGTCAGATTGTAGCGCCGGCTGTCATCGGCCACGCCGCATTCCGGCAATGTCGCGCGCCAGCGTATCGAGCGCCGCCGCGCCGCGCGCCAGCGTGTCGGCGCTGCGCAAGATGCCGACGTCGTTCCACATGATGTTGTAGAGCCGCTCGCGCATCGCCGGCAGATCGCCGCCGGCTTGCGGCCGAACGGCGCGAAGGCGCGCGCGCGGGCGGCCTCGATCGCGTGCGCGGTCGGGCTCGGGCAGGGCGCCGCTGCGCTTGACGCGCGCGCCCATCACGTCGCCGGCGATGCCGCCGAACACGGTGGAATTGGCGACGCCGTTGCCGCCGAGCCGGTTGGCGCCGTGCACGCCGCCGGTGTCCTCGCCGGCCGCGTAGAGGCCGCGGCATCGTCGGTCGTGCAGTCGGCTGCGAACACGACGCCGCCCATCATGTAATGCGCGGTCGGGATCACCTCGACGCGGCCGGCGGCGAGATCGAAGCCGCAATCGGCGCAGCGCTCGACCATGCCCTTGAACTCGCGCCGCACGCGCTCGGCGCCCGAGATGGCCCATCTCGATATAGACGCCGCCATGCGGGCTGGCGTGGCCTTTGCGGATGCGGTCCATGATCGAGCGGCTGACGATGTCGCGCGTGGCGCGCTCGCCGCGCGGATCGTAGTCGAACATGAAGCGCTCGCCCGTGCGCGTCGGTGAGATAGCCGCCGGAGCCGCGCAAGCCTTCTTCCAGCACCGTGCCGGTCATGCGCGTGCCTTCGCCGGCGAGCAGCCCGGTCGGGTGGAACTGCACCATCTCGATGTCGCGCAGCGGCAGCCCGGCGCGCAGCGCCATGGCCAGCCCGTCGCAGGATTTGTCGCCGGACGGCGTGTGATAGCGGTACATGGTCGGCCCGCCGCCGGTCGCCAGCAGCGTCGCGCGCGCGCGCACCAGCAGCGGCTCGCCCGTGCGCATGTCGAGCATCAGCACGCCGGCAAGTCCGGAGCCGTCGGCGGCCGGGATGAGATCGAGCGCGCGGTGGTCCTCCAGCCGCTGCACGTCGCGCCGCCAGACCTGCTCGGCCAGGCGGTTGATGATCTCGATGCCGGTCAGGTCGCCTTTGTGCACGGTGCGGTCGAAGGTCTGCCCGGCGAAGGCCTTCTGGTGCACGGTGCCGTCGGGATTGCGGTCGAAGAAGCAGCCGAGCTCGGTTTCCAGTTCGCGGATGCGCTTGGGCGCGGTCTCCACCAGCAGCCAGGCGAGATCCTGATCGTTGAGCCAGCCGCCGCCCTCGATCGTGTCCATGAAATGGCGCTCGACCGAGTCGCCGGGCGACAGCGCGACGTTGTAGCCGCCCTGCACCATGCGGGTGCAGCCGCATTTGCCGAGCAGGCCCTTGACCGCGATGGTGACGTCGAGATCGGGATTGGCCTTCTTGGCGTGCAGCGCGGCGAACAGCCCGGCGCCGCCGGCGCCGAGGATCAGAATGTCGGTTGTCGAGCGTCTGCACGGTCTTCACGCGCTGCCGATGCTGGCGAGCACCGCCGCCGCGCCGCGACGCGGCTTCCGCGTTCACCTGCGCGTGCAGCGAGCCGCCGTGCGAATCCATGGTCACCAGCAGCGGGCCGAAGCCCTTGATGCGGAATTTCCACAGGCACTCGGGATGCAGGTCGTCCATGTCGACGTCCTCGATCGCCTCGATCCAGGTGGTCTCCAGCGCGGCGGCGCCGCCGACCACGGCGAGATAGGCGCCGCCGAATTCCTTGAACGCGTCGAGCGTCGCCGGCCCCATGCCGCCTTTGCCGATGATCAGCTTGCACGCCGTTCTTGTTCCATCAGCGGCCGGGTGAAGCGCTCCATGCGCATCGACGTCGTGGTGCCGATGCAGAGCGGCTCGTAGCCGCAGGAATTGTCCGGGCCGCGGATCGACCTTGCGCACATTGGGCGCGGTGTGGATGACGGCGTGGCCCTTGAGATCGAAGCGGGTGGCGCGGCCGCGGTCGAACATGGCGATCAGCGTGGCGTCGCGAATGCCGAACAGCGTCTTCTCCAGCGTGACGGTGTCGCCGACCTTGAGCGCGCGCGCCTGCGCGTCGGTGATCGGCATGTCGAGCACGTGATGGGTCATGGCGTCTCACTCGAAGGCGATGCCGCCGGGCGTGATGATGGCGCGTGGCGCGGCGCGCCGAATGGCATTGGATGTTCACCGCCACCGGATTCATGGTGATGTGGGTGGCGGCCGACCTCGACATGCACGCGGAACGCGGTCGCGCGCCCGCCCAGGCCCTGCGGCCCGATGCCGAGCTCGTTCACCGCCTCGCTCAGTTGCGCCTCGATCTTGGCGCCTTCCGGATCGGCGCAGGCGGTGCCGAGCGGGCGCGTCGCCGCGATCTTGGCGAGATGCATGCACAGGTCCGAGGTGCCGCCGATGCCGACGCCGACGATGGTCGGCGGGCAGACGCGGCCGCCGCATTCGATCACCTTGTCGATGACGAAGCGCTTGACCGCGGCGACGCCGTCGGCCGGGATCAGCATTTGCAGGAACGAGCCGTTCTCCGAGCCCGAGCCTTTCGGGATCATCTCGATCTCGACGGTCTCCTCGCGCGTCGTCGAAATCGACATTGATGATCGGCACGCCGACGCCGCACGAGGTCTGCTCGTTCTTGCGCGTGATCGGATGCACCACCGAGGAGCGCAGCGGATGCTCCTTGGTGGCGCGCGCGCAGCCGCGGCGGATCGCCTCCTTCATCGCCGCGCCGTCGAACTCGACGTTGCGGCCGATGGTGACGTTGTAGATCGGAATGCCGGTGTCCTGGCAGAGCAGGTTGTTGGTGCGCTCGGCGACCGCGATGTTCTCGACCATGGTGCCGAGGATGGTCTTGCCGGTGGCGTCGGTTTCCTCGCGCATCAGCCGCTCGAAGCCCTGCTTGATGTCGCGCGGCAGCAGCTTGAGCGCGCGGATGTAGAGCGTCTTGGCGAGCTCCTCGACTTCCTTGATATCGAGCTGCATGGCGTATGTCCTAAAGCACCAGCGTCGCGCCCGAGGCGATCAGCAGCACGGCAAGCGCCTGGCGAAAGCGCAGGTCGTTCATGCGGCCGTAAAGCTGCCAGCCGATCCAGGTGCCGAACAGGAGCGGCGGCAACACCGCGACCAGCATTATCAGCCCGGCGCGGTCCAAAGTCACCCATAGGATGCCCGCCAGCGCGATGGCCTGGACGATGATGACGTATGGCTGGTAGACGGCGCGGGCGATTTCCTTCGGCCAGCCGCGCAATTGCGTCCAGATCGTGGGCAGCACGCCGGAATAGCCGCCGATGCCGCCGAGAATCCCGCCGAGGAAGCCGATGCCGGCGTCGGCCAGGCGGCCGCCGGCAGTCACCGTGTGCAGGCGCGGCGCCAGCAGCGCATAAGTTCCAAACACCAGCAGGAAGACGCCGAGCGCGGTCTTCATCACGTTGGCGTCGGTATAGACCAGCAGCCGCACGCCGATCGGGATGCCGAGCACGCCGCCGGCGACCAAAGGCCAAAGGCGGGCAACGTCGATATGGCGGCGCTGCGGCCAGATGGTGGTGAGATGCAGCAGCACGCCGCAGCCGGTGATCAGGATCGCCGAATGCAGCGGGTCGATGCGGTGCAGCCAGATCGAAGAGGCCGCCAAGCCGAAGGCGAAGCCGCTGCCGCCGGCGGCGATGCCGCCGACGAATGCGCCGACCCAGAGGAAGGCGAGCGTGTCGAGCGGCAGTCCGAGGATCATCGCTCAGCTCAGGTTGAGCGCGAAGATGAAGCCGACCGCGAACACCGCGGCGAGACAAACCGAAAGCGCCACAAGCGTTTTTTCGCGGAAGTCGAAGAACTCGACCGCCAGCACGCGCAGGCCGAGCGTCATGTGCAGCGCCAGCGCGACCACGATCGCCCATTCGAGGACGGCGACCAGCGGCTGGCGCGTGATGGCAAGGAACGAGTCGAGCGAGGCGGCGCCGTTGAGCGCGGTTGCGAGCGCAAGGAAATGCAGCGGCAGAAAAATCGGCGAGCGCGATGCCGGAGAGGCGATGCAGCATGGCCGCGAAGAAGCCGCGTTGCCTGTGCGATGCGCGCATCATGATGCGAACACCGCAAAGACGGCGCGCAGGCCGAGCACGAGCAGCAAGAGCTGCAAACAGCGCCAGCGCGACATCGAGCGAACGCCCGCGCCAGCGCCGTCCATTCGCGCAGGACGTTGCGCAGGCCGATCGGCGCGTGGATTGCGACCGCGACCACGAACAGCGCATAGAACGATGCGAAGCCGACATTGCCGTGGGTGCGCGCCAAAATATCGGCGGCGGTCAACCCGCCGCGCACCGCGTAGAGAATAGTGGCGAGATGCGCGCTGACCGCGCAGGCCAGCACGAAAGCGGTTGCCCGCTGCGCCAGGAGCAAAATCGGCATCAGCGCGCGCCCCGCAATGTGCGCTTGAGCACGGCGCGCTTGAGACCGGCGATGGCGTAAGTCGGCGCGATCGCCTGCGGACAGAAGTTCGTGCAGCTCATATGCGTGTGGCAGGCCTGGCAGCCGGAGCTGCCGGAAACGGCGTCGAGCCGCGCCGCGCTGCCCGCGGTCGCGCACGTCATTGACCAGCGTCCAGGCGCGATTGAGCGCGGCCGGCCCGAGATAATCCTTGTCCCAGGCCACGACATCGCAGGCCGAATAGCACACGCCGCAGCCGATGCATTCGATGCCGGCGTCGGCGGCCTGCCGCTCCTTGCGTTTCCGGCGCCACCACGGCGAAATCCTGCGCGGGCGCGGCGCCCGGCTCGAAATAGCCCTTGGCATCTTTCCACTTGTCGAAAAACTGCGTCATCTCGACCGCCAGGTCCTTGACGATCGTGAAGTTGCGCAGCGGCTCGAGTTGCAGGCGCCCGCCGTCCGCGACCACCTCGCTCACGCGCGTGCGGCAGGTCCAGCGCGGCCGCCCGTTCACCACCATGGCGCAGGAGCCGCACATGCCGACGCGGCAGGCGAAGCGGTAGGAGAGGGTAGCGTCGTGCTCGCGCTGGATTTCGCTGACCACGTCGAGCACGGTCTGGTGCGCGCGGCGCGCAATGGCAAAGGCCTGGAAGGCGCCTTGCTCGGTGCCGCGCCAGATATCGACGCCGAGCACGTCGCTCATCGCTGCATGCCCCAGGCGTTGACGGTGCGGTTCTCGATGGTGCGGAAGATCACCAACTCGATCAGCAGGCCGATGATGATGACCATGAGCAGCCCGGAGAACACGCGCGCGGTGTCGAGATCGTTGCGCGCCTCGAAGATGTACCAGCCGATGCCGCCGGAGCGCGACGAGACGCCGAACACCAGCTCCGCGGCGACCAGCGTGCGCCAGGCGAAGGCCCAGCCGATCTTCAGGCCGGAGAGGATCGAGGGGAACGCGGCCGGGATCAATATGAGCGCGACGTAGCGGGCGCCCTTCAAGCCGACATTGCGCCCGCTCATGCGCAGCGTTTCCGGCACGGCGCGGAAGCCGCTCAGGGTGTTGAGCGACACCGCCCACAGCACCGAATGGATGATCACGAACACCAGCGACGGGGTGCCCAGCCCGAACCAGATGAGCGCCATCGGCAAAAGCGCGATCGCCGGCAGCGGATTGAACATGGCGGTCAAGGTCGAGAGGATGCGCGTGCCGATCTGGCTGATGACCGCGAAGGTCGTGAACACCGTCGCGATCGCCAGGCCGCAGCCATAGCCGATGCGCCAGCGTCTGCATCGACGTGATGGTGCGGTTGAGTAGCAGGCCGCTTCGCATGTCGTCCCAGAACATGCGCGCGGTTTCGGTGAAGCTGGGGAACAGCAGATTATCGTCGAGCCAGTATGCGTAGACCTGCCAAATCACGATCAGCGCGACGAGAATATTGAGTCGCTGCACCGTCTCGTTCTGCCTCAGCCGTTCGGTCAGGCTGAGCGGCCGCTCGACGTCGCCGATGGCGCCGGAATCGACGAGCTGGCGCTCGAATTCCGGGCGCTCGGCGCCGCGTCCCCGCGTATCTTGCGGGGTGAGGCTCATGCGCTGACTTTCTCGTGGCCGGCGCCGCGCACCGTCTCGTCGCCGAACAGCAAGCGGTGAATGCGTTTCGACATCGCGCCGAATTCAGGCTGGTCGATATTGTCGAAGTTGAAGCGGGCGGCTTCGAGCTCGGCGCGCACGCGGCCCGGATGCGGCGACAGCACCAGAATGCGCGAGCCGATGAGGATCGCCTCCTCGATCGAATGGGTGACGAACAGCACGGTGAAGCGCAATTGATCCCACAGCGACAGCAAGTCCTGCTGCATGGCACGCCGGGTGAGCGCGTCGAGCGCGGCGAACGGCTCGTCC
The DNA here is from genome assembly GCA_963742375.1 of uncultured Alphaproteobacteria bacterium. GTDB lineage: Bacteria > Pseudomonadota > Alphaproteobacteria > Rhizobiales > Xanthobacteraceae > Pseudolabrys. The sequence continues at coordinate 262,644 of CAVULP010000002.1, read as the reverse complement.
ATCAGCAGGATATCCGGCTCGAGCGCCATGGCGCGCGCAATCGCAACGCGCATCTTCATGCCGCCCGACAGCATGTGCGGATAGATGTCGCGGAACTGGGTGAGCTTGACCTTCTCGATCACCGCGTTGGCCCGCTCCACCGACTCGGCCGAGGAAAATTTCCGCGTCACTTTCATGGGGAAGATCACGTTCTGGAAAACGGTCTTCCAGGGCATCAATTGCTCGAATTCCTGGAACACCATCATGCGGTCCGGTCCCGGCGCCTCGACCTCGCGCCCGCGGATGCGGATCGTGCCTTCGACCGGCGCCATGAATCCCCCGACCGCCTTCAGCAGCGTGGACTTGCCGCACCCTGAAGGCCCCAGGATCACGTAGCGGTCGCTCTGGTGGACGGCGAAGTCGACCTGATGCGTCGCCGTCACCAGGTGGCGCGGTGTCTTGTACTGGAGCGTTACCCCGCTCACCTCGAGCAGCACGGACGTCATCAGCCGGGTCCCGTCAGCTGCCCGGCAGGTTGTGGATGGCGTCGATGAACATGTCCTTCCAGCTCGTCGGCCGGATCGGCACCATCTTGGCGTCCGCCATGTAGTTCGCCACCACCATCACTTTCTGCGGCGTCGTGGTGAAAGTGTTTTCCGGCAGCGTGATGATGCGCTCGGCTTCCGCCACCGGCAGCTTGGAATGATTGACGCGCACCCACAGCGCGGCGGAGCCGGCCGGGTCGGCGTGGATTTCCTTGATGGCGATATCGAGCGCCGACAGGAAGGCCTGCACGATCTTGGGATTCTCCTTGTAGAAATTGCCCATCGCCCAGACCACGTTGAAGGTGTGCGGTCCGCCGAACACGTCGTAGCTGTTGAGCACACGATGCACTTTCGGATTGGCCAGCTCCTGGTACATGAAGGGCGCCGAGGTGAAGTGCCCGGTGATCTCCGACTTGAAGCTCAACAACTGGGCAAGCCCGTCGGGATGGCTGAGCGAAACGGTCAGCGGATCGAGCTTGTGCTCCTGTCCCGGTCCGAAAACTTTAAGCGCCGCCATTTGCAGGATCACCGCCTGCATCGACACGCGCACCGCCGGCAGGGCGATCTTGTCCTTGTCGGTGAAATCCTTGATGGTCTTGACCTTCGGATCTGAGGTGTTGAGGTAGAGCGGCATCGAGTTGAGCGCGCACAGGCCCTTGATGTCCTGCTTGCCCTTGGTGCGGGCCCAGGCCGTGACCAGCGGGCCGACGCCGCCGGAGGCGATGTCGAGGTTGCCCGACAGCAGCGCGTTGTTCATCGCGGCGCCGTTGGAGAAGTGCGTCCATTCGGTTTTCAGGTCGAGCCCGAGCTTCTTGCCTTCCGACTCCACAAGATGCTTGTCCGCCATGATCGTCAGCGGCAGGTATGAGATGCCGAACTGCTCCGCGATGCGCACGGTGCGCGGTTCGGCGTTGGCGCTGGTGGCCGAAACGGCAAACGTGACGGCCGCGGCCAGTATCGAACAGCGCAATAGATTCCGGTGACTTATTCTCATTATGTCCCTCCGTCTTGGGCGCTCGTTTTCGCTTTTTGAGCTTCACCCATCGTGGTCACTTTACGCTAGCGTGGCAACAATCATTTTGGTCAAGGAGCCGCCGATGCCGGACGCCGTGGAAACCATCCAGAATGCGCTGTTCGAGCGCTTCGGGGAGCGCCTCGTCGTGGATGAAAGCCTGCCGGGTCTCGACGAATTGGCCCGGATTTCCGCCCGCCGCGTGTGCCGGCGCTTTCTCGACCGCGACAGTTCCGCAGGACCTGCTGCGCCTCGTGTGTGCCTGCGCGTTGAGCGCGCCGTCCAAGAGCGATCTGCAGCAGGGCGACATTCTCATTGTGCGGGAAAATGACAGGCGCGCCGCGATTGCCGATCTGCTGCCGGCGATGCCGTGGCTGCGCGAGGCGCCGGTGTTCCTGGTCTTCCTCGCCAACGGCCGCCGCCTGCCGCGCATCGCGCAAATGCGCGGCAAGCCGTTTCCCAACGACCATCTCGACCTGTTCTTCAATGCCACGGTCGACGCCGCCATCGTGCTCGCCACTTTCTTGCGCGCGGCCGATGCGGTCGGCCTCGGCTGCTGCCCGATCAGCGTGATCCGCGATCATGCCCGCGCGGTCAGCGATCTGCTGGCGCTGCCGGACAAGGTCGTTCCGATCGCCGGCATGTGCGTCGGCTGGCCGGCGGAAGAAGGCGGTATTTCGCCACGATTGTCGCTTGCGACGACGCTGCACGAAGAGCGTTTCGATGAGGGCGATTTGGCCGCGCAGGTCGACGTCTACGACCATCGGCGCGCCGCCTTGCGTCCCTACCGCAACCAGCGCGATGTGGCGCGCTTTGGCCGGGCGCGATTTCTACGGCTGGTCCGAGGACAAGGCGCGGCAATACGCGGAGCCGCTGCGCGCGGATTTCGGCGGCTTCGTGCGCGCCCAGGGCTTTCATCTCGACTGAACACATCCTATAGATGACGCCAGCAAGAAAATGGAGGTGACGGCCCATGGGCACTCCGCAATTTCTGGTGCACAACAAGAAGGACACGGTCGGCGTGGTCGTGGTCGAAGGCCTGAAAGCCGGCACGCGACATGTCTGGGCGTGATCACCGCCGACAATTCGTCCTTGCAAGCTGAAGTCCAAGCATGGACATTCCGATCGGCCACAAGATCGCGCTGACCGACATCAAGAAGGGCGACACGGTCTGGAAATACGGCCAGGACATCGGCAAGGCGGTGGCCGATATCGCCAAGGGCGAGCACGTGCACGTGCACAATCTCAAGACCAAGCGGTGGTGACATGGCGAAGACTTCGGCCAAACGCGGCAAATCGAATTTGAAATTCATGGGCTGGCGGCGCGAGAACGGCCGCGTCGGCGTGCGCAACCATGTCGTCATCCTGCCGCTCGACGACCTGTCCAACGCCGCCTGCGAGGCGGTCGCCAACAACATCAAGGGCACGCTCGCGCTGCCGCACGCCTATGGCCGGCTGCAGTTCGGCGAGGACCTCGACCTGTTTTTCCGCACCTGATCGGCACCGGCGCCAACCCCAATGTCGCCGCCGTCGTCGTCATCGGCATCGAGGACGGCTGGACCAAGCGCGTCGTCGACGGCATCGCCAAGACCGGCAAGCCGGTCACCGGCTTCGGCATCGAGGGCACACGGCGACATCGATGACGATCGCGAAGGCGTCCCGCGTCGCCAAGGACTACCTGCAATGGGCGTCCGAGCTGCAGCGCGAGGAATGCGACATTTCCGAGCTGTGGGTCTCGACCAAATGCGGCGAGAGCGACACCACCACGGGCCTCGCGTCCTGCCCGACCGTCGGCAACATGTACGACAAGCTGATCCCGCAAGGGCATCTACGGCGTGTTCGGCGAGACCTCCGAGATCACCGGCGCCGAGCATCATCGCCAAGGCGCGCGCGGTCAAGCCCGGAGATCGGCGAGAAATGGATGAAGGTCTGGCAGGCCTACGAGGACGACGTCATCGAGGCGCACAAGACCGACGATCTGTCCGACTCGCAGCCGACCAAGGGCAACATCGCCGGCGGCCTGACCACCATCGAGGAAAAGGCGCTCGGCAATCTCGAGAAGATCGGCCGCAAGTGCCAATACATCGACGTGCTGGAGCCGGCCGAAGCGCCGCGCAAGGGCCCCGGCCTCTATTACATGGACACCTCCTCGGCGGCGGCCGAATGCGTGACGCTGATGGCGGCGGCCGGCTACGTGGTGCACACGCTTCCCGACCGGCCAGGGCAACGTCATCGGCAATCCGATCGTGCCGGTGATCAAGATTTCCGGCAATCCGCGCACCGTGCGCACCATGTCCGAGCACATCGATCTCGACGTCTCCGGCATCCTGCGCCGCGAGCATGACGATCCCGCAGGCCGGCGACGCGCTGATCGACATGATCCTGCGCACCGCCAACGGCCGGCTGACCGCCGCCGAGGCGCTCGGTCACCGCGAATTCGTGCTGACCAAGCTGTACCGCAGCGCCTAGCGTGATGCCGACATTGACGCTGGCGCAGGCCGAGGCGCTGGTGGTGGCGACGCTTACGCGCTGCCGCACCGGTGCCGGCAATGCGGCGAAGCGTCGCGCGCGCGCTGGTCGGCGCGGAGGCCGACGGCCTAAGGACACGGCCTCGTCGCGCGTGCCGACCTATGCGGCGCAGGCGAAGGCCGGCAAGGTCGACGGCTTCGCCAAGCCCGCGCTCGAATGGCGCCGCGCCCGCGGCCGCGATCGTGATCGACGCCGGGAACGGCTTTGCCTATCCGGCGATCGACTTGGCGCTCGCCGGCGCTGCCCGCTGCCGCGCGTCATCACGGCATCGCCGCGGCGGCGATCACGCGCTCGCATCATTGCGGCGTCGTCGGTCATCCGGTCGAGCGGCTGGCGGACGCAGGGCTTGCTCGCGCTGATGTTCGCCAACACGCCGGGCGCGATCGCGCCCTGGGGTGGCGCCAAGGCCGTGTTCGGCACCAATCCGATTGCGTTTGCCTGTCCGCTGCCGGGCAGGCCGCCGATCGTCGTCGATCTGTCGCTGTCGAAGGTGCGCGCGCGGCAACATCCTCGTGGCCAAGCAGAAGGGCGAGACCATTCCCCGAGGCTGGGCGCTCGATGCGCAGGGCAAGCCGACCACCGATCGCAACGGCCGCGCTTGCCGGCACCATGCTGCCGCTCGGCGACGCCAAAGGCACGGCGCTGGCGCTGATGGTGGAAATGCTGGCGGCCGGCCTGACCGGCGTCGAATTTCGCCGCCGATGCCTCGTCGTTCCTCGACGCCGAAGGTCCGCCGCCGGGCACCGGGCAATTGCTGATCGCGTTCGACCCGTCGGCCTTCGGCGGCACGCTCGATCATTTCGCCGCGCTCGCCGCCGCGATCGAGGCGCAGCCGGGCGCGCGGCTGCCGGGCGCGCGGCGCCTTGCGGCGCGCGAGAAAGCCGCCCGCGAGGGTGTTACAGTGACGGACACGCTGCTGGCCGAAATCGCGGCAGTTACGGAGCCACAATGACGACAGCCCGCCATCATTACCGTTGCCATTACCGGCGCGCAGCCGCGCAAGGCGCAGAACCCCGCCGTGCCGGTGACGCCGGCCGAGCAGATCGAATCCACGCACGAGGCCTTTGAGGCCGGCGCCGCGCTGGTGCACATCCATGTGCGCAACAAGGATGAAAGCCCGTCCTCCGATCCGGCGCTGTTTGCGCTGGTGCAGGAGGGCGTGAAGACGCACTGCCCGGGCATGATCATCCAGTTCTCCACCGGCGGCCGCGGCCGCCAGCAGGAAGAACGCGGCAGCGCGCTCAAACTCGGGCCGGACATGGCATCGCTCGCCACCGGCTCGGTCAATTTTGCCAACCGTATCTACGAGAACGCGCCCGACTTGGTGGAAGGCCTCGCGCGCACGATGCTGGAGTTCAACGTCAAGCCGGAGATCGAAGTCTTCGATCTCGCCATGCTCTACAACGCGCGCGATCTGGCCGAGCGCGGGCTGATCAAGAAGCCGCTGCACGTGCAATTCGTGATGGGCATCGTCAACGCGCTGCCGGTGCGGCGCAAGGTGCTGGAGTTCCTGGTCTCGGAGCTCAACGACATCATGCCGGGCGCCACCTGGGCTGCCGCCGGCATCGGCCGCCACCAGTTCGAGATCAACCAATGGACGCTCGAACTCGGCGGTCACCTGCGCACCGGGCTGGAGGATAACATCAAGTTCGACCGCGACCGCCTCGCCAAAAGCAATGCCGAACTGGTCGGCCGGCTGCGCGACCTGTGCGGCCAATACGGCCGCCATGCCGCCAGCCCAAAGGAAGCGCGCGCCATTCTGGGGCTCGCCGCCGCCGTTTGATCTATGTCAGTGCGCGCTTCCCGCGCAGAGTGTATTTGGCCAACTCCGCCTCACGTATCGACCGGAGGTTCGGGCCATGCTCGACATTGCAAAGCCGACGAACGCCCCGCCTGGCGATGAGGGCGTTCAGGCCGCGCGTGCGAGAAATCGCCGGCGCTTCTTTTTGCTGGCGGGGCTGATTGTCCTCGTCGTAGCGGCCGCAATTGGCGCCTGGGCGCGGTTCGTCAGCCCGGTCAAGGTGGTGGTTTCGCATTCTGCCGCCAACGTGGCCGTGCAGGTCTTTGGGCTCGGAACCGTGGAGGCGCGGGTCACATCGCAGGTCGGGTTTAAGATTGCCGGCGTCCTGGTCGATCTTCGCGCCGATGTCGGCGATCGCCTCGCCAAGGGCGCGGTTCTCGCGCGCCTCGACGAACGCGAGCAGGCTGCGCAAGTTGCTCGGGCGAAAGCGTCGGTGCAACAGGCCGAGGCCAATCTGCAAAGAGCCAGCGCGAGCGTGGCAAAGACCACCGCCAGCTATGGCAATGCAAAGCGAATCAGCGAACGCCAACAACAGCTCGTTAAGACCAACGCGGCCTCGGTTGAAGCGTCCGAGACCGCGCAAGTCGACCGAAGCCACAACGCTTGCGGATTTGAACCTGGCGAACAGCGATGTTCTGGTGGCGAAGGCCGCGATCAGCGACGCCAAGGCGCAACAGGAACTGCAAACTGCCACGTTGGATTTTCATACCCTCGTGGCTCCCTACGACGCCATGGTGACCGCGCGTCTGAAGGAACTCGGCTCGGCGCTGAGCGCGGGACAGCCGGTGTTCACGCTCATCGATCCGAAATCGATCTGGGTGCTGGCCTATATCGACGAGAGCAAAGCCGGCGAGATCAAGGTGGGCGAACCGGCCGAAATCGTCTCACGCTCCCGTCCGAACCAACGCCTGCACGGGCAGGTTGCCCGCATCGAGCCCGAGAGCGACCGCGTCAACGAAGAGCGCAAGGTGGAGATTACCTTCGATCGTATCCCGGACTATGCCAATCTCGGCGAGCAGGCGGAAGTTTACATCACGACCGTGCGGCTGCCGCAGGCCTTGCTGGTGCCGGAAGCGGCGATCACCGGGCTCGGCAAAGATCACGGAACGGTGTGGACGGTCGAGAATGGACACCTGCAACAGCACGAGGTGACACTCGGACACCGGCTGCTCGACGGCCGTTATGAAATCAGCGGCGGCGTGCCGGCCAATGCCATGGTGGTTACGCAATTGCGCAGCGGCTTGCGCGCCGGCCGCGCGGCCAAAATCGACAGCGAGATCGACAGCAAGATCGCCAGCGAGCCGAAGCGATGAATCTCGCCTATCGCGACATCAAGCACAATCTGCTGCGCTTCGTGCTGACCAATTTCGGATTGAGCCTGCTGCTCGGCATCGTGATCGTGATCACCGGCGTCTATGGCGGATTGATCGACGACGCGCTGCGGCAGGCGCGGGCGGCCAATGCCGATCTCTGGGTGGTGGAGGCCGGCACCAACGGCCCGTTCGCGGAATCCTCGCGCATTCCCGGCGACACGCGCGAACTGGTCAGCCGCGTCTATGGCGTCGAACGCGCCGGCTCTGTGACCTATCAATCGGTGCAGACCGAGCTCAACGGCAAGCCGCTGCGGCTGTTCCTCATCGGCTTCGAGCCGGGGCGGCCCGGCGGCCCCCACAAACTGCTGGCCGGCCGCGAAATCCTGCGCGACCATTATGAGATGATCGTCGACCGCTCCGCCGGCCTTAAGCTCGGCCAGGAAGTGCCGCTCGGCACGCACGGGCACAGATTCACGGTCGTCGGCCTGATGAACAAAGAGATCACCGCGTCGGGCGATCCCGTCGGCTACATCACTCTGCGCGACGCGCAAGGTTTGCAATTCGAGCTGGCGCCTCCGGCCTCGCGGCGTGAGCAGGCGCGCGGCGGCGCCTTGCAATCCAACGACCAGATCAACGCCGTCATCGCCAAGGTATCGCCCAATGTCCCGATCGAGGAAGTCGCCGCCGCGCTCGCGCGCTGGAAGCACCTCACCACGCTGACGCAAGATCAACAGGAGACCTTGCTGAGCAAGTTCGTCATCGAGAAAGCGCGCAACCAGCAGCGTCTGATCATGATTCTGCTGATCATCGTCTCGGCGGTCATCATCGCGTTGATCGTTTATACGCTGACCATGGACAAGGTGCGCTCGATCGCCACGCTCAAATTCGTCGGCGCGCCCGACCGCACCATCGTCGGCCTCATCGTGCAGCAGGCGCTGTCGATGGGAATCTTCGGCTATTTCGCCGGCCTCGCGCTCGTGCTCGTGTTCCAGCCCTATTTCCCGCGCCGGCTGGTGCTCGATCCGACCAGCGTCGCGGTCGTCTTCGCCATCACGGTCGGCATTTGCCTGGCCGCCAGCACCCTCGGCATTCGGCTCGCGCTCAAGATCGACCCGGCGGAAGCGCTCGCAAGTTCAGGATAGGGCGATGGCCGAGACTGTCAGGCAGGCGGTGGTGCGTGTCGAAAGGCTGTCCAAGCATTTCGGCGCTGGGACCGCGCGAGTGGATGCCCTGATTGACATCGATATGGAGGTTTTCCCCGGACAAGTTGTCGGGCTGATGGGGCCGAGCGGGTCGGGCAAGACCACGCTGCTCAACTGCATCGCCTGCATCCTGGAGCCGAGCAGCGGGCGGCTCACCCTCGACGGCGAGGTGGTCTATGACGGCCGCTGGCTGCGCGCCGATTTGCGCCGGCTGCGGCTCGACAAGGTCGGCTTCATCTTCCAATACCCCAATTTGCTGCCGTTTCTCGACGGCACCGACAACGTCGCCGTGGTGCTCAACTTGGCCGGCTACGCCGCCGCCGCGGCGCGCACGCGCGCGATCGAGCTGCTCAATTATCTCGGCGTCGGCCACCGCAAGCATGCGATGCCGGCGCAACTGTCGGGCGGCGAAGCCCAGCGCGTCGCGATTGCGCGCGCGCTCGCCAACCACCCGCGCATCATCCTGGCGGACGAGCCGACCGCGCCGCTCGATTCCGCGCGCGCCCGCACCGTCATGGACCTGTTGCGACGTATCGCGGTCGAGCAGGACGCCGCCATCGTCGTCGTCACCCACGACGAGATGGTGCTCGACCGCTTCGACCACATCTACCGGCTGCGCGACGGCCGGCTTGAGACTGAGCCTGTAGCCGCTCTTCAATCGTGAAGCACCCATCTGGCTCTAAGTCAGGAGGCAATTAAACGTGGACAAATTCTCATCGCAGCCGATTTCTGTCGTGTGTGCGCTCGTTCTATTCGCAATGCTGACGTTGAATTTGGGGGCGGCTTTCGGTCGGAATGATGCGAGTACGACTTACCGATGCACTGCAAAGGATGCTGTTGGTATCGAAGCCGATGGTACCCTTGATAAGGATGATCCGGGTGTGAAAATAAAAATCAAAGAATTTTGGCGAGTTGTCGTCGACGTGCAAAGTGGCGATATAACCTTTCCGGGCACCGGGACGCTGGACAAGAGGACCGTCCAAAAGGCCGGTGTCTCCGGCGATTACGTCTTGTTCCCGAGTTACTCCTTTCGACGCAATAAAACCGCTGCAAATGCGACAACCGATTTCATCCGACTGCACCTCGGCAGCGGTCAGCAACCAGCGACATTCAGGGCGTATTCGTTGACCTATTTAGTGACCGGCACATGCGAGATTGTGCCGTGATAGCTTGCCGAGGATCGTACGGTCTCCTGTCGACGTCTGTTTGGGGAGCAGACCCAGCCAGGCGGCGAAGTCGCGGTCTTTGGAGAAGGCCTCGCCAGTGCCGGTTGCCAGGCGGCTGGAAAGCCGCTATGTGACGATATGTCGAGAACTATCGACATATCGGGGACGCCGTAATGTCCGAGCGAAAAGCGGCTTTGGCGGTGGTCGGCCATATCGGCCCGGCGCCGCGCGGCGGCAAAATGTCGGCGCCGCACGCGCTCGCGGTGCTGGCCGCGCTCGGCCAGCCAAGCCGGCTCGCCATCTTCCGGCTGCTCATGGGCGCCGAGCCGGACGGCATCGCCGCGGGAACCATCGCCGACAAGATCGGCTGCCCGCACAACACGCTGTCCTCGCATCTCAGCGTGCTGGCGCGCTCCGGCCTGGTGCGGGGGCAGCGCGAGGGCCGCTCCATCGTCTATCGCGCCGACGTCGAGGGCATCCGCCGGCTGGTCGGCTTTCTGGTCAACGATTGCTGCGGCGGAAACCCTGAGCTTTGCGATCTGCAGGACGCGATCCGCGCCTGCGGCTGCGCGCCCAACGAAAAACCGAAAAAGCGGGAGAACTGATCGTGAGCGAGGCGGGCAAATGCTACAACGTGCTGTTCCTCTGCACCGGCAATTCGGCGCGCTCGGTGATGGCGGAGGTGCTGCTCAACCGCGCAGGGCAGGGGCATTTCCGCGCCTTCTCGGCCGGCAGCCAGCCCAAGGGCAAAGTGCATCCCTATACGCTCGACCTGCTGCGCAAGCTGCATTTCGACGTGAGCAAGCTGCGCTCGAAAAGCTGGCTGGAATTCGCGCAGGCCGACTCGCCCAAGCTCGATTTCGTCTTCACGGTCTGCGACAACGCCGCCGGCGAGGCCTGCCCGCTCTGGCCGGGCCAGCCGATGACCGCGCATTGGGGCGTGCCCGATCCGGCCGCGGCGGCCGGCACCGAAGCCGAAATCCGCTTCGCCTTCGCCGACACGCTGCGCATGCTCACCAACCGCATCAATATTTTCGTCAGCCTGCCGCTCGCCAAGCTCGACCGCCTGAGCCTGCAAAAGCGCATCGACGAGATCGGCAAGAGCAAGGATGCGGCGCCGGTCACGGCCGCCGAATAAGCGAGGGGTAAGCAGTTCCGGCCATGTCCACGTTCGAACGCTATCTCACGCTTTGGGTCGCGCTTTGCATCGTTGTCGGGATCGCGCTCGGGCACGCCTTTCCGGCGGTCTTCCATGTCATCGGTGCGGCGGAGATCGCCAAGGTCAACCTGCCGGTGGCCGTGCTGATCTGGCTGATGATCATTCCGATGCTGGTGAAGATCGACTTTGCGGCCTTGGCGCGGGTCAAGGAGCACTGGCGCGGCATCGGCGTCACGCTGTTCATCAACTGGGCGGTGAAGCCGTTCTCGATGGCGTTCCTCGGCTGGCTCTTCATCGGCTGGCTGTTCCGGCCCTATCTCCCGGCCGACCAGATCAACAGCTACATCGCCGGCCTCATTCTGCTGGCGGCGGCGCCCTGCACGGCGATGGTGTTCGTCTGGAGCAACCTGTCGCACGGCGAGCCGCATTTCACGCTGAGCCAGGTCGCGCTCAACGACCTGATCATGGTGTTCGCCTTCGCGCCGATCGTGGGCCTGCTGCTCGGCCTGTCGGCGATCACCGTGCCGTGGGAAACGTTGCTGCTCTCGGTCGTGCTTTACATCGTCGTGCCGGTGATCATCGCGCAGATCGTGCGGCGCAGCGTACTGGCGGGCGGGGGAGACGCGGCGCTCAAGGGCCTGTTGTCGACGCTGCAGCCGGTCTCGCTGGTGGCGCTGCTCGCCACGCTGGTGCTGCTGTTCGGTTTCCAGGGCGAACAGATCCTCGCGCAGCCGCTGATCATCGCGATGCTGGCGGTGCCGATCCTGATCCAGGTCTATTTCAACGCCGGGCTCGCCTACCTGCTCAATCGCGCCGCCGGCGAGGCGCATTGCGTCGCCGCTCCGTCCGCGCTGATCGGCGCCAGCAATTTCTTCGAACTGGCCGTTGCCGCCGCCATCAGCCTGTTCGGCTTCAACTCGGGTGCGGCGCTGGCGACCGTGGTCGGCGTGTTGATCGAGGTGCCGGTCATGCTGTCGGTGGTGAAGATCGTGAACGGCAGCCGCGGCTGGTACGAGGCGGGCGCAAGAGTGCGCAGCGTGGCCGCTGCCGCTGCGGTCACCACAACCCCTTCAGCCGCCCGCCGTCGAGGTTGAGCGACAACGCCGGTGATGTAGCTCGCCCGTTCCGAGCACAGGAACACGGTGGCGTTGGCGAGTTCTTCCGGCTTGCCCATGCGGCCGAGCGCGTTCTTCTTGGCGGCGAGCTTGCGCGCCTCGTCCTCGCTCTTGACGCTCAGTTCCTTCTGCAAGCCTTGCGCGTTCATGCGCCACAGATTGGTGTCGACCCAGCCCGGACAGATGGCGTTGACCAGCACGTTGTCCTCGCCGAACTCGGTCGACAGCGACTTGGTCAGGTTGAGCAGCGCCGAGTTGGTCATGCCGCTGCCGAACATATACGGGTCGGGCTCCTTGCCGGCGCCGCCGATGGTGTTGACGATGCGGCCCCATTTCTGCGCCTTCATCATCGGATAGACCGCGCGGATGGCGCGCAGGAAGCCGAACAGCTTGGTCTCGAGCTGGGTCTTCATCTCGTCGTCTTTGAGCGCGGCGAAGCGGCCCGAATACATGGTGCCGGCATTGTTGACCAGGATGTCGACGCCGCCCAGCTTCTGCTTGGCGGTCTCGACCATCTTGGCGATGTCGGGTTCCTTCGTCATGTCGGCGACGAGCGCGTGCACTTCGCCGCCGGTGCGCTTGGCGAGATCGTCGCGCGCGGCGTCGAGCTTCTTCTCGTTGCGGCCGGTGATCAGCACGCGCACGCCTTCTTCCAGAAACTGGCGCGCGGTTTCGAAGCCGATGCCGCTCGATCCGCCGGTGACGATGGCGCGGCGGCCCTTGATGCCGAGATCCATGAAGCTTCCCCCGTTGCGGCCTTTGCCCGCGCTCTTAGCACGGCAGGGCAAAAAGGAAGAAGGGCTGGGAAGCGTGGCGGGCTCAGCGGCCCTGATAGGACGGCGTGTGCACGATCAGGCCGTCGAGCGCTTCCGTCACCTTGATCTGGCAGGACAGCCGCGAGGTCGGCTTCACCTCGAAGGCGAAGTCGAGCATGTCTTCTTCTTCCGGCCGAAGGCGGGCCGACCACCGGGCTCCACTTCTCGTCGACATGCACCAGGCAGGTGGCGCAGGTGCATGCGCCGCCGCATTCGGCGACGATGCTGGCGACGTCGTTCTTCAGCGCGGTCTCCATCACGGTCGAGCCGATTTCGGCCTCGACCGTGTGCACCGTGCCGTCGTGTTCGATGAAGGTGATCTTCGGCATTTTTTCTTTGTTGGCGCGGGCGGGTGGGGAGATTTCTTGCACTTCGCTCAGGCGACACCGAGTTTCTTCTGCAGACTGGTGGACGACGTGGTGTATTGGAACACCAGTTTTTTCTCCGGATAGACGTAGTGGTAGGCCTTCTGCGCCATCAGCGCCGCCTCGTGGAAGCCGGACAGGATGAGCTTGAGCTTGCCCGGATAGGTATTGATGTCGCCGACCGCGAACAGGCCGGGGATATTGGTCTCGAACGTGCCGGTGTCGACGGGGATCAGTTCGTCGTCCATCTTGATGCCCCAGTCCGCCACCGGGCCGAGCTTCATGGTGAGGCCGAAGAACGGCAGCATGGCGTCGCATTCGATGCGGTCGACGGCGTCATTGCCCTTGATCGAGCCGGCGGCGAGCTGGCCGTCGTCGCCTTCCAGCGCCGTCACCTGGCCGATCTTGAGGTCCATGCTCGCCGGCGGCCACCAGCGCGCGCATCTTGTTGACGCTGTCGGGCGCGCCGCGGAATTCGTCGCGCCGGTGCACCAGCGTCAGCCGCTTGGCGATCGGCTGCAGATTGAGCGTCCAGTCGAGCGCCGAGTCGCCGCCGCCGACGATCAGCAGCCGCTTGCCGCGGAAAGTCTCCATCTTGCGCACGGCGTAGAATACCGACTTTTCCTCGTAAGGCTCGATGCCGTTGGATCGGCGGCCGCTTGGGCTGGAACGAGCCGCCGCCGGCCGCGATCGACCACGCATTTGGCCTCGAAGGTCTTGCCGGCGTCGGTGCGCAGACGGAACAGTGGGTCGCCGATCTTTTCCAGCGATCGTCACCATCTCGCCGAGGTGGAAGGTCGGCGCGAACGGCTTGATCTGCTGCATCAGCGCGTCGGTGAGGCCGTGGCCGGTGATGTAGGGGATGCCGGGAATGTCGTAGATCGGCTTTTCCGGATAAAGCTCGGCGCATTGCCCGCCGACCTTGTCGAGGATGTCGATCGAGATGCGCCTTGATGTCGAGCAGGCCGAGCTCGAACACCGCGAACAGGCCGACCGGCCCGGCGCCGATGATCACAACATCGGTCTTGATCGTGTCGCTCATTCTTTATGTCCGGCTACTGCCGGCTCCTCTTGCGATTGTCATGCCGGCTGGCGGGCGATGCGGGGTTCGGCGGCCGGAATGGCGCGCAAGAGCTCGGCCAAATTCTGCTCGGGCGTCTTGCCGGTGGTGTTGAGGGCTGTTTCCGCCTTGGCGTAGAGCGGCTCGCGGCTTTTAAGAATGGCGATCAAGTCTTCCATGGCGCGGGCGCTGTTGGCCATCGGCCGCATGTCGCCCTGCTCCATCACCCGCTTCATATGCTCTTCCGGTTCCGCGCGCACCCACACTGTGAAGCACGACGACAACAAAAGTTCCAGGGTGCCCGGATCGGTCACGATCCTGCCGCTGGTGGCGATCACAAAATGCCGGTGCTGGCGCAGGACGCTCTTCCAGGGCCTCGCGTTCGGCGCGCCGGAAGGTCTCCTGGCCGAACATGTCGAAGATTTCGCTCAAAGACGTGCCGCTGCGCCGCTCGATCTCGCGGTCGAGCTCGATGAAGGGCACGTCGAGCTGGTCGGCCAGCAGACGGCCGAGCGTCGATTTACCGCCGCCGCGCAGCCCAATCAGCGCGATGCGCCGGCGGCGCAGGTCCTCGGACGGCTCGCCGAAATGCCGCAGCAGCAGATCGCGCGCCTCGCTCAAGCGCGGGCGGCGACAGCCGTTCGAGAAATTGTGACAACAACACCATGTCGAGCGGCGGCTCGGCGCCTTCGTGCACCAGTTGGGTGACCGGCAGGCCGATGGCGCGCGCGATTCGGCGCAGCAGCACGATCGAGCAATTGCCCAGGCCGGCCTCGAGTTGGGCGAGATAGCGCTCCGACACTTTCGCGTGCTGGGCCAGCGCCTTGCGCGACATGCCGCGCTGGTTGCGCAGCATGCGCACGCGCTCGCCCAGGCGGCGCAAATAGGCGTCGCTGTCGCGGACGGGAAGCGGCTTGGCGTGGGCCGGTTTCATGCCCTCTCGGCTAACATGCATTATAATGCTAAGGCAATAGCCAGTTTCGCAACCACGGGGCAATATTTACATTTAACCCTGTTGTGCCGAGGCGGAAGAGATGTTATCGCATGCAAAATAATGCATAGCAGGGGAGGCAAGGCCCGGGCAGTTCCCGCGGCGGCCGGCAGCTTCATGCAGCGACATGATCGACTACCAGACCGACCCATCGCGCTATCGTCACTGGCGCATCGAGTACGACGGCGACGTCGCCTACCTGATCATGGACGTCGACCAGGCCGGCGGGCTCGGCGACTACGAGCTCAAGCTCAATTCCTACGATCTCGGCGTCGATATCGAATTGAACGACGCGGTGCAGCGGCTGCGCTTCGAGCACCCGGAAGTGCGCGCCGTCGTCATCAAGTCCGGCAAGGACAATGTGTTCTGCGCCGGCGCCAATATCCGCATGCTCGGCAAATCGACGCACGGCGCCAAGGTGAACTTCTGCAAGTTCACCAACGAGACGCGGCTCGCCATCGAGGACGCCTGCGACAATTCCAAGCAGATCTATATCTGCGCCATCAACGGCAATGCCGCCGGCGGCGGCTACGAGCTGGCGCTCGCCGCCGACCACATCATGCTGGTGGACGACCGCCGCTCGGCGGTGGCGCTGCCGGAGACGCCGCTGCTCGCCGTGCTGCCCGGCACCGGCGGGCTCACCCGCGTCACCGACAAGCGCAAAGTGCGGCGCGACCGCGCCGACGTGTTCTGCTCGATCGAAGAGGGCATCCGCGGCAGCCAAGGCGGTCGAATGGCGGCTGGTCGACGAAGTGGTGCCGAATTCGAAATGGAAAGATGCGGTGGCCGCGCGCGCGCACGAAATCGCCGCGCGCTCCGACCGCCCGAAAGACGCCAAGGGCATCGCGCTGACGCCGCTCGAGCGCAAGATCGAGGGCGACCGCGTCGCCTATTCACACGTCGACGTCGAGATCGACCGCGAGCGCGGGCTTGCCACCGTCACCGTGCGCGGACCGTCCGAAAGCGTTCCGGCCTCGGTCGAGGCCGCGCATGAGCTCGGCGCCAAGTTCTGGCCGCTCACCGTGGCGCGCGAACTGGAAGACGCCATCCTGCATCTGCGCACCAACGAGGCGGCCATCGGCGTGGTGTTGTTCCGCACCGACGGCAATGCGCAAGCCGTGCTCGAGCACGACGACTTTCTCGCCAAGGCCAATGGCGACTGGCTGATGCGCGAGATCCGCCACTACTTGAAGCGCGTGCTCAAGCGCGTCGACGTGACGCCCAAGAGCTTCATCGCGCTGATCGAACCGGGCTCATGCTTTGCCGGCACGCTGGCCGAGTTGGCCTTTGCCGCCGACCGCTCGCTGATGCTGATCGGCACGCGCGAGGGCGACAACCGGAAAGCCGCGGCGATCACGCTGGGTGCAGGCCAATTTCGGCTTCTATCCGATGGGCAATGGGCTCACGCGCCTGCAAACGCGCTTCCTCGGCGAGCCCGACCAAGTTGAGACGCGTAAAGACAAGATCGGCCGCGGCAATCGAAGGCGAGGAGGCCGCCGAGCTTGGCCTCGTCACCGTGGCCTATGAGGACTTCGACTGGGACGACGAACTGCGCGTCATGCTGGAGGAGCGCACGAGCTTCTCGCCCGACGCCATGACCGGCATGGAGGCGAACCTTCGCTTCGCCGGCCCGGAGACGATGGAAACCAAGATCTTCGGACGTTTGACCGCCTGGCAGAACTGGATCTTCCAGCGGCCGAACGCGATCGGCGAGCAGGGCGCGCTCAAGCTCTACGGCAGCGGCGTCTCGCCGACGTTCAATAAGGAAAGGGTGTGACCATGAATATCGCGCAGGTCGACTACGACGGCTTGATCCCCAACAACGTCGGGCTCGGCCAGGACCTGCGCGTCAAGCGCGCGCTGGAGAAATGGCATCCCGGCTACATCGACTGGTGGAACGACATGGGGCCGGAAGGCTTCCAGGAATCGCTCGTGTATCTGCGCACCGCGATCAGCGTCGATCCCAAGGGCTGGGCCAAGTTCGACTACGTGCGCATGCCGGAATACCGCTGGGGCGTGCTGCTGGCGCCGCAGCATGACGGCCGCAAGATTCCCTTCGGCATGCACAAGGGCGAGGACGCCTGGCAGGAAGTGCCGGGCGAATACCGCGCCATGCTGCGCCGCCTGATCGTGATCCAGGGCGACACCGAGCCGGCCTCGGTCGAGCAGCAGCGCCATCTCGGCAAGACCGCGCCCTCGCTCTACGACATGCGTAACCTGTTCCAGGTCAACGTGGAGGAGGGCCGCCATCTGTGGGCGATGGTCTACCTGCTGCAGAAATATTTCGGCACCGACGGCCGCGAGGAGGCGGAAGCCCTGTTGCAGCGCCGCTCCGGCGATGCCGACACGCCGCGCATGCTGGGCGCCTTCAACGAGAAGACGCCGGACTGGCTGTCGTTCTTCATGTTCACCTATTTCACCGACCGCGACGGCAAGATGCAGCTCGAGGCGCTGGCGCAATCGGGCTTCGATCCGCTCTCGCGCACCTGCCGCTTCATGCTGACCGAGGAAGCCCATCATATGTTCGTGGGCGAGACCGGCGTCACCCGCGTCGTCCAGCGCACCTGCGAGGCGATGAAGGAGGCCGGCATCAGCGATCCCAATAAGATCGAGACGGTGCGCAAGCTCGGCGTCATCGACCTGCCGACCATCCAGAAAAAGGCCAACCTGCATTTCTCGCTGACGCTCGATCTGTTCGGCAACGAGATTTCGACCAATGCAGCGAATGCGTTCCATGCCGGCCTGAAGGGCCGCTACCGCGAGGACCGGCTCAAGGACGACCACCAGCTCGAGAACGGCACCTATCCGGTGCTGCGCCTGATCGACGGCAAGATCCAGAACGAGGATGCGCCGGCGCTGTCCGCGCTCAACATGCGGCTGCGCGACGATTACGTCGTCGACTGCAATATCGGCGTCGGCCGCTGGAACAAGGTGATCGCCGAAATTGGCATTCCATTCGAGATCAAGCTGCCGCACGTCGCGTTCCACCGCCACATCGGCGAATTCGCCTCGCATCAAGGCGGATGTGAACGGCAACATCTCTTGAGCGAGGCGGAATGGGAGAAACGCCGCAGTGAATTCCTGCCGTCGGACAGCGACAGCGAATTCATCGAGAGCCTGATGCAGCCGCAATTCGAACCGGCAAAATTCGCGAGCTGGATCGCACCGCCGAAGGTCGGCATCGACAACAAGCCGGGCGACTTCGAATACGTGAAGATCGCGGACGCCTGACCGGCGCGCTAGCGCGCCGCGCGATCTTCCTCGCGCAGCTTGAAGCGCTGGATCTTGCCGGTGGCGGTGCGCGGCAAATCCGTGCGCAGCTCGATCCAGCGCGGATATTTCCAGGCGCCGGCGTTCTCCTTGACGTGGAGCTTGAGCGTTTCGAACAGGCTGTCGTCGGCGGCGTAGCCGTTCTTCGAGCACGATGAAGGCCTTCGGCTTGATCAGCCCGTCGGCATCCTGCTTGCCGATGACGGCGGCTTCCAGCACCGCCTCGTGCGAGGCCAGCGCCGCCTCGACGTCGAACGGCGACACCCACATGCCGCTGACCTTGAACATGTCGTCGGTGCGCCCGCAGTAATAATAATAGCCATCGGCGTCGCGGCGGTATTTGTCGCCGGTATAGGTCCATTCGCCGGCGAAGGTGCGGCGGCTTTTGGCGCGCTGGTTCCAGTAGCCTTCGCCGGCCGACGGCCCGCGCACGATCAGTTCGCCGATCTCGCTCGTTGCCGAGCTCGCGCCCCTGCTCGTCGACGATGCGCGCCTCGTAGCCGGGCACCGGCTTGCCGGTCGAGCCGTAACGAATGTCGCCCGGCCGGTTGCTCAGGAACGTCTGCAACAATTCGGTCGAGCCGAGCCCGTCAAGCACGTCGACGCCGACGATCTCGCGCCAGCGCTCGCCGATATGCGCGGGCAGCGCCTCGCCGGCCGAGACACAGATGCGCAGACGGTCGGAGCCGGCGCCTTTGCCGATCTGCGGATGCGCGAGCAGCGCGGTGTAGAGCGACGGCACGCCGTAGAAGATGGTCGGCCGGTGCTTGCGCATCATCTCGAACACGCTCTCCGGCGTCGGCCGGTAGGGCCACAGCGCGGACGGTGGCGCCGACCGACAGCGGAAACGTCATGGCGTTGCCGAGCCGTAGGCGAAGAACAGTTTCGCAGCGGAATGCACCACGTCGTTCTCGGTGATGCCGAGCACGCCTTGGCCGAACAGTTTCGCGGTCGCCATCAGGCTGGAATGGACGTGCTTGACGCCCTTGGGGTCGCCGGTCGAGCCGGAGGTATAGAGCCAGAACGCCACTTCGTCGGACAGCGTGTCGGCGGTGAACGGCGTTGCGTCGGCCTTGGCGATCACGTCCTCGAACAGGTGCACCTTGCGGCCGGGAAAGTTTGCCATGTCGTCTTCGATGGCGCCGACCAGGATGACGGTTTCGAGATGCGGCAGCTGCTCGATCATCGGGCCAGATCGCCTGCGCCAGCGGCGCTCCGGCGATCAGCGCGGTGGCGCGGCGAGTCGGCCAGGATATAGGCGTATTGCGCGACATTGAGGAAAGTATTGAGCGGGATCGCGATCGCAGCCGGCGCGGATCGTGCCCCAGAACGCCACCGGATAGTCGACGGTGTCGTGCAGCAGCAGCGCGACGCGCTGCTCCTGCCGAATGCCGAGCGCGCGCAGAGCATTGGCGAAGCGGACGCTGCGCGCCTGCAGCTCGCCGTAGGTGAGCGAGCGGTCGGGATCGATGAACGCGATCTTGCCGCTCAAGCCGCGCGCCACATTGGCGTCGACGAAATCGGTGACGGCGTTGTAGGGGCGGCGTTCGGTGAAATCGTCCAGCACGTCGCTCCCCGGTTTGCCCGCTCAGCTCTTCGAACAGTCGCATCGACAGCCGCCGCGCCAGCACGCCGGCGACGCGCCGGCGGTAATGGCCGGGCGTGAACGTGGTCTTCATCGGCATGATCTGGTCGCGCACCAGCGCGTCGAGGCCCTTGATGACGCGCTCGTCGAGCGGCCCGCCGCACAGCTCGGTGGTGCCGGCGAGCAGCACCGGGCGCGGATTGGTGCCGGTGAAGGCGATGCGCAGGTCGGTCGAGCCTGTCGCCTTCGCGCGTGAGCGCGACCGCGACGCCAGCCACCGGATATTCGATCGAGCGGCGGATGCGGATCTTGTCGTAGGCCGAGCGCAGGCCGGGCGTGTTCTTCGCGCGCACCGCGGTGACGATCTCGCCCGGCCGCAGCGACAGATAGAACTTGCCGTCGCCGTGCGTCTCGGTGACCGGCACGTCCTGACGCGCAAAGCCGATATAGAGTTTCTCGAGCGGAATGGTGCGCTTGCCGTTGCGGGCCGGCGATGTCCACCTCGGCGTCGAAGCGTGAGCAAGCGCCGGCGCGAGATCGCCGGAGAAGGTCGCAAAGCACACGCCGCGGCTTTTCGGCGCCACATGGCAGATGGTGCCGGTGGTCTTCAGGCAATGGTTATTGGCGTCGCGCCACCATTCGCTCTGATTGTAGAAAATGCAGCGGGTGTCGAGACAGAGATTGCCGCCGACCGTGCCCATGTTGCGGTGGGTCGGGCCGGCGATGTGCGCGGCCGCCTGCGCCACCACCGGATAATGCGTCGACGACGGCCGGATGCGCGGCGAGCTCGCTCAGCCGCACCGAGGCGCCGATCTCGAGCGTTTTCTCGTCGGCCTTGATCGCGTGCAGCTCCGCCACGCGATTCATGTCGATCAGCACCGGCGGCGCCACGATGCCGCGCCTGATATTCACGACCAGATCGGTGCCGCCGCCGAGCGGCATGCTCCCCGGGTGCGCAGCGCGCGCCGCGATGACCTCGTCGAGCGTTGTCGGGATTGAGCACGCGGAATTCGGGCAGGGCGTCCATCAGCCGCCCGCCTTCTTCTCGATCGCCCGCTTGCGCTTCTCGATCGCCTCGAACACGCGGTCGGGCGTCACCGGCAGGTCGTTGAAGCGGATGCCGATGGCGTCGGCGATGGCGTTGGTGAGCGCCGGCAGGAAGGCCGCGAGCGAGCCTTCGCCGGCCTCCTTGGCGCCGAACGGCCCGTGCGGATCGATTGCTCTCGACGATGCCGACCTCGATCGGCGGCGAATCCTGGATGGTCGGCACGCGGTAATCGAGCATGTTGGCGGTGAGCATCAGGCCGTCGTGATAGGCGGCTTCCTCGCTCATGGCCTGGCCCATGCCCATCCAGACCGAGCCCTGCACCTGGCCCTCGACCGTGAGGCGGTTGAGCGCCTTGCCGCAGTCATGCGCGACCCAGACCTTGTCGACGGTGACGACGCCGGTCTCCTCGTCGACGGTCACTTCCACCACCTGCGCCGAATAGGAATAGCCCATGGTGCCGCCGATGGCGGCGCCGCGATATTTCTTGCCGCCGTGCGATTCCGGAATGGTCGAGTAATTGCCGGTGACGGTGATGGTGCCGCTAGTCCTTCAGCGCCTCGGTCACCACCTCGTCGAAGGTCGCGCCCTTGTCCTGCGCGCCGGCGCGATAGACCTCGCCGAGGCATTCGATGTCCTCCGGCCGCGCCTCCAGCTTGCGCGCGGCGGCGGCGGTGAGCAGGCTCTTCAGATTGCGCGCGGCGTCGAGCGCGGCATTGCCGACCATGAAGGTGACGCGCGACGAATAGGAGCCGTTGTCCTTCGGCACCACCTCGCTGTCGCCGGTGACCACGCGCACGCGGGAAAGATCGAGGCCGAGCACTTCGGCCACGGTCTGCGCCAGGATGGTGGTCGAGCCTTGCCCGATATCGGCGGCGCCCGACAGCACCACGATCGAGCCGTCGAAATCGAGCTTGATCTTGACCGTGGCGTGCGGCTCGCCGGTCCAGTTCACCGGCTTGGAGGCGCCGCTGATGTAATGCGAGCAGGCCATGCCAAAGCCTTTAAGACCTTGGCCTTTGCCCTTGGGCAGGTTGCCCTTGCGCGTTTTCCAGCCGCTCTCGCGCTCGACCCAGTCGAGGCATTCCGGCAGGCCGTAGCTGTTCACCATCAAGTCGTTGTCGGTGAACGTGGGAGCGGTGAGGAAATTCGCGCGCCGCACCGCGAACGGATCGAGCCCAAGCTCCGCCGCCATCTCGTCGATGAGGCTCTCGAAGGCGAAACGGATATCGACGGTGCCGTGGCCGCGGAAGGCGCCGCAGGGCGGCGTGTTCGTCAGCACGCGGCGCCCGACATATTTGACGTTGTGCAGATCGTAGATGGCGTAGAGCATCGAGCCGGCATAGAGGATCGTCACCACGCCGTAGCCGGAATGCGCGCCGCCGCGCTGGTCGCAGTCGCATTCGACCGCGGTGATGCGGCCGTCCTTGCGCATGCCGATCTTGAGCTTGATGTCGGTTTCCGGCCTTCCGCGATGGGTGATGAAGGTTTCCTCGCGCGTCGTCACCAGCCGCACCGTGCCGTTGGCCTTGCGGGCGAGCAAGGCGGCGATCAATTCGATCGCCAGCGTCTCGGTGCGGCAGCCGAAGCCGCCGCCGACATGCGGCTTGATCACGCGGATGCGCGACATCTCCATGCCGAGGATCTGCGCCAGCATCAGGTGCACGTAGTAGGGCACCTGCGTGGAGGCATGCACGGTCATGCGCTCGCGTAACGCGTCGTATTCGGCGATCGCCGCGTGCATTTCCATCTGGTTCTGGCAGACCTCGGCGCAGTTATAGGTGCCCTCGCGCACCAGGTCGGCCTCGGCAAAGCCTTGTTCGACGCTGCCGAGCTCGAACAGCACGTCGCGCTCGATATTGCCGGGCTTCTTCTCGTGCAGTTGCACGGCGTCGGGCGCCAGCGCGGCTTTCGAGGTGTAATAGCCCGGCAGTTCGCGCACGGTAAACTTGATGCGGCGGATCGCTTCGCGCGCGGTGGCGTCGTCCACCGCCGCCACGGCCGCCACCGGCTCGCCGCGATAGCGGACCTTGTCGCGCGCCAGCGGATACTCGCTGCGCGCGATCGGCAGCACGCCGAAGCCCTTGTCGCAGTCGGCGCCGGTGACCACCGCTTTGACGCCCGGCAGCTTGAGCGCTTCCGACATATCGACCGACACGATTTCGGCATGCGAATAAGGGCTGCGATAGATGCGGCCGGCGAGCTGGCCCGGCTGCACAATGTCGGCGGTGTACTTGGCGCGGCCGGAGACTTTCTCCGGGCCGTCGATCATCGGCACGTAGCCGCCGATGTTGTGCGCCGGGACCGGTTTGTTCACGGCGCCACGCCTTGTGCATTCAGAGCCGCGGCGTATTTCACCGCTTCGATGATTTTCACGTAGCCGGTGCAGCGGCAGATATTGCTGCCGAGCGCGTCGAGGATTTCCGCGTCGCTCGGTTTGGGATTTCTCCGCAGCAGCCCGGCCGAGGCCATGATGAAACCGGGCGTGCAGTAGCCGCATTGCGAGCCGAGCTTCTCGTGGAAGCCGCGCTGCACCGCCGACAATTGGCCGTCGTGACCGAGCGACTCGATGGTGTCGACGCGCTTGCCCTGCACGGTCGCGGCCAAAGTCAGACAGGAAAGCGCCGGTTTGTCGTCGATCAGCACGGTGCAGGCGCCGCATTCGCCGCCGTCGCAGCCGGTCTTGGTGCCGGTCAGCCCGACGCGTTCGCGCAGGTAATCGAGCAACAGGATATTGTCCGCGACCGCGTCGGCGCGGTCACGCCCGTTGAGCGTGAACTCAAGCAAGCGGGCCAAACGTTTCTTCCCTCTGGCGCGAATTGTTCGAATCGCGCTCGCTTCTTATTCGATTTCGAATGTACGACACACTAGCCGCGTGCGCCCCTCCAGGCCCATTCCCGGGAATGGCTGGAACGGATGGCCGCGGCCGGCGACAAATTACCCAAATTTGGCAATGACTTCGGCCGGAATGGCGATGGCGCTGGATCTTTTCCGGATCGTGCTTGCTGCGCACCGCCCAGACCCGGGTTTCCATGCCCTCGACCGCGATCTGTCCATCGATCGACAGGCGGTGCTCGACGTCGAAGCTGGAGCGGCGGAACTCGCTCACCCGCGAGGCGATCTCGGCCACATCGCCGAATTTGGCCGGTTTGAGGAAATTGGCGCGCGCGTCCACCAGCGGAATGCCGATGATGCCAAAGGTCGCCGCCAGCTCATGCGCCGTCACGCCGAGGGCGGCTTCGAACAGCATCCAGGTGCTGATGTCGAACATCTCGAAGAAGCGGCTATTGAACATGATGCCGGCCGGGTCGCACTGACCCCATTCGACGGTCAACTGCCTGCGGAAAATGAATGACGCCACGCGCTGCCTCCGGCCTTGCCGCCTCCACCATACACTATTTCGTCATTTCGTTTTGGCGACGCGGCGCGAGCGCGGAACCGGATGTTCGGTCACGTCCTGCGACTTCAGCTCGACGCGGGTCGAGTGTCGCCGCCGCCGCAGCGCGTGTTTCGGCGCCACCGGCAGATGCGGCGAATTGTCGAGCGCGTCCATCAGCCAGTCGAGATCCTCGTCAGCGATGACCCAGCGCTTGGGCGCGATGCGCGTCAACGAAAACGGCCGCGAATAGGCCAGCATCGATTTCTTTCCGAAATCCAGATTGTATTCATGCGCGTAGGTCATCGCCAGCTCGCGCGGTGAGCGATAAATCGGATCGCGCCAGCGCAGCACGGCGTGGTTGGTTTTGCTGATCGCGCCCCACAGGCCGCGTTCCTTGAACAGCGTCACGATGTGATCCTGATCGCTCGGCAGCGCGCGGATATCCATCAGCCAGGCCGGCCGGCCGTGATAGGCCAAGGCGGCGACGGCGAGGATGGCCGCTTCCGCGCAATGCGACGGTGCGCGCCTTCAGTGCCCGGCGCGGCGACATATAGGTTTCGCCCTTGAGCTCGAAATTGGGCGGCAGCTTTTCGATGAAGGTCTGGATTTTCTGCGGCGTGTCGAGACGCGCGAACACGCGGTGCTCGGCCGGCGTCAGCAGCGCCCGCAGCGCGTTGCGGTAGGCATGGGAGGTCATGGCCGCCGCAATCTAGACGGATCGCGCGCGTGGCGGGCGCGCGCGAGCGGCAATTCCACAGGTTTGCGCGTTCTCCCGTGGGCGGCCGAACAGGGAAATTGTTTCATTCGAATGGGCCAAGGGCAGGACGTATCTCCTTATATTCCCAGTAGTTATTGCGATTCGCCAGAACAAGTTTCTATGGAGGATCACGCTGCAATCGTCGCCGCGCTCGATCCGATTTTGCCGCTTATGCTTCGGGGCGCCAAAAGGGCGAACGCTTCGGCGATTTCACCATCCGCGCTGGCTTCGTCGCGGCAACCGATAACGGCCGCGATTTCCACGCACACGTGGGTGCTCGCCCCGCTGCGACGCAAGACGTGTCAGCGCGGCCAGTTGACCGCGCGGCCGAATGTGTCAGTGGTTGACGTACTGGCTATAAAGCAAAATCAATATAACAATTGCGAGAACGCCGGCGAGGCATTGCCAAAACAACAGCGGGTTGCGCTGCATGAACGGCTTCGGCGACGATTGGATATTGTTCTTGTTGGGATGGCGCAGATCGAACATAAACTCGGATAGTTCGTCATAGCGCTGAATTGGATCCGGATGCACGGCTTTCTTGAGCGCGCCGTCGATCCACGCGGGAATATCGCGATTGTCGTCGAGTGCGGACTTGTATCTCAGTTTTTTCTGTTGTGATCGCGTTCTGGTTTTCGCCGCCTGCGCGCCGTAAGGCAGCCGTCCGGTCAGCATCTGATATGTAATCACCCCGAGCGAGAATATATCGGAACGCGTCGATGCGTGTTCGCCCAGAAAGTATTCCGGCGCCGTGTATTGCACCGTCCCCAGAATATCGTTGTGGCTGTTGGACGATGTATCGTCGGCGATGCCGGAAATTCTGGTTGCGCCAAAATCAATGATCTTCGCGGTGCCGGTCCGGTCGATCATGATGTTGTCCGGCCTGAGGTCCTGATGCAGCATCTCCATCCGATGGAATGCTTGCAGGCCTTTGGCAATTTGCTCGACAATTCCGCGCACGTTTTCCAGGCTCGGTTTTGGATTGTCGATCATCCACTGAGTCAAAGTCTGGCCGTCGACAAACTCCGTTACGACATACAGGTAATTTCGCGTTCGTGATTGGATGCGGGGCTTTAAAACGTGAGCGCTGTTGATGCGCCGGGCGACCCATTCTTCCATCATGAATCGTTGCAGGTAGGCCGGATCGTCGCGCAAGTCGATCGACGGAGTCTTGAGGGTAACCAGCGCCGCCATCTGCGGTATCGACGGCCAGGTAGATGTGGCTTCGGCTGCTGCCGTGGATTTCCCTGACGATTTGATAGCCGTCCAGCACCATTCGCGCTTCCAGCAGCGGAGGGCACGGCAACTCCAGGCGCCTGCCTGACGATTTCGTTACCCTCGCTATCCGGCAAGTCGTCGATTCGGACGATCTGGACGGTCAGGTTGTCCGGGCTGCCCTGCCGCTGCGCCTCTTCGACAATGGTTCTGGCGGCGCTGTCCAGTTCGCCCGCTGCTGCCGCCGATCGTTTCGGCGATAAAGCGGCCGCTGACATGCTCGTAGACACCGTCGGTCGCCAGCAGAAACAGATCGCCTTTTTCGACCTTGAGCGTCCGATAATCGATCTCGACCTGCGGATTGACCCCCAGGGCGCGGCCCAGATAGCTCTGCTGCGGATGAAATGACGATGCGGTGATCCTCGGTGAGCTGCTCGAGGCGCATGGCCGGCGACGCGGTAGATGCGGGCGTCGCCGATATGAAAAATGTGCGCGGTTGTCGACTTGATGACCATGGCGCTGAGCGTGCACACATAGCCGCGGTCGTTGTCGTAGAGGTGCTGGCTTTGCCGGGTTTGCGCGTGCAGCCAGGAATTTGTCGCCGCTATCACGCGCTGCGCCGATGTTTTGACCGACCATGACTCCGGCGTGCAGTAATAATCCGTCAGAAAACTTTTGACGGCCGACTCGCTGGCGACCGCGCTGACGTCGCTGCTGCTGATCCCATCCGCCAGGACGATGGCGATGCCTTTCAGGCCCAGCAACGGCTCTTCCGGGATCAATGCGCCGTGAAAATCCTGATTGGTCTCCTTGCGGCCCTTGTCGGAATGCTGCCCGATCGATATCGCGAGTTGGCTTGGCATGGGGGACCAAAGAAAAGAGCCTCAACCCGGGTGGGTTGAGGCTCTACGATAGCAAATCCCCTTAGGCGACGCGCTTGAGGGCGGCGCGCTTGGGAGCGGTCCTCACGTGGGTGGCGTAGAGCGTCAGGCCGGTGAAGGCGAGGCCGCCGACCAGGTTGCCGAGCACGGTCGGAATCTCGTTCCAGATGAAATAGTCCATGATCGAGAAGGGGGCATGGAGCATCAAGCCCGCCGGGAACAGGAACATGTTCACGACCGAATGCTCGAACACCATGTAGAAGAATACCAAGATCGGCATCCACATCGCGATGACCTTGCCGGGCACCGTCGTCGATATCATGGCGCCGACGACGCCGGTCGAGACCATCCAGTTGCACAGGGCGCCGCGCAAGAACAACGTCGCCATGCCGGCCGCACCATGCGCCGCGTAGCCCAGCGTTCGGGCTTCGCCGATGTTTCCGATCACGGTGCCGACCTTGTCGGGCGCCTGCGTGAAGCCGAACGTCGTCACGAACGCCATCAAAAAGGCCGTCGTGAGAGCGCCGGCAAAGTTGCCGACAAAAACCAGGCCCCAGTTCCGCAAAATGCCGCTGATCGTCACGCCCGGCCGCTTGTCGAGCCAGGCCAAGGGCGTCAGGACGAATACACCGGTCAGCAGATCGAAGCCCAAGAGGGACAGCATGCAAAATCCGACCGGGAACAGAATCGCGCCGACGAGCGGCTGGCCGGTCTGCACGTTGATCGTGATCGCGAACCAGGCGGCCAAGGCCAGAATGGCGCCGGCCATGTAGGCGCGCACGATCGTGTCTCGGGTCGACATGAAGATTTTCGATTCGCCGGCGTCGACCATTTTGGTGACGAATTCCGAAGGGACGAGATAAGACACGAGACCTCCTTTTTGCGTTCGTTGCAGTCCTCAATCCCGTGCTGAGCAATAGACATGCCAACTGCGGAGTCCCCGCGACGCCGTCGCGCTCGCTCCGCGCTTTCAGTGAAGAAAAACGCTTGTGTTGCGCGTTGACGCCGGCGTCCGCGACCGATCGGCGTGCGCGCACCGCCGGGCTCCATTCATTGCACTGCACAAAATTTTGCCGCCAGCGGCTAATTTACGTGCAGTGGCATTCGAAAATTCGAAAAAAACATACAATATCAAATTGTTACATGTTGGCACGGTCGTTGCTGATTGTGCGCCGGAGGGTGTCATGCAGGTGCCGAAGGTATGACGACTGAAGCCGGACAGCGATCAGGCGTCGAAACAGCAACAGGCGACTTTGAATCCGAACAGAAGCGTTATCTGGAAGGGTTCGTCGCCGGCCTGCAGATCGCAAAAACCGCCAAAGGCATGGCCGGCGCCGCCGCGCCGGCGGCCGCGCCCGAACCGATCGGCCCCGATGCCGCCGCGCGCAAGGCGCAGGACCGCGTGCTCGCGGCCGGCGGCAAGCTGTCGGACCCGGAGAAGTTCAAGCGCGACGAGCATCCGTTCGACACCTACGAGCGGCTGAAGGCGCATGCCGCCAAGAACGAATATCCGAAGCCGCCGGATAATTTCCGCTGGCGCTTCTTCGGCCTGTTCTATGTGGCGCCGAACCAGAATTCCTACATGTGCCGGCTGCGCATGCCGAACGGCATTCTCAAGGCGGCGCAATTCGCCGGCGTTGCCGATCTCGCCGAGCGTTATGGCGGCGGCTATGCGCATGTGACGACGCGCGCCAATCTGCAAATCCGCGAAATCGAAGCCAAGAACGCGGTCGCCATGATCGAGGCGGTGCAGGACCTGGGGCTGTGCTCGCGCGGCTCCGGCGCCGACAATATCCGCAACGTCACCGGCACGCCGACCGCCGGCATCGACCCGCCAGGAACTGATCGACACGCGGCCTTATGCGCGCGAGTGGCATTTCCACATTCTCAACGACCGCTCGCTCTACGGCCTGCCGCGCAAGTTCAACGTCGCCTTCGACGGCGCCGGCATCATCCCGGTGCTGGAAGACACCAACGACATCGGCTTCCAGGCGGTGCGGTGAAGGACGGCTTCGGGCTCGCGCCCGGCGTCTGGTTCCGGCTCTGCCTCGGCGGTCTCACCGGCCACCACAGCTTTGCCGGCGACACCGGCGTGCTGGTGAAGCCGGCCGAGGCGACGCTGGTCGCCGACGCGGTGGTGCGCGTGTTCATCGATCACGGCGACCGCACCGACCGCACCAAGGCGCGGCTCAAATACGTGCTCGACAAGATGGGCGTCGAGAAATTCCTCGGGCTCATGGAGGAAAAGCTCGGCCGCAAGCTCGACCGCGCCGTGCCCGGCGCGCTTGCGCCGCGGCCGCCGTTTTCGCGCACCGCCCATATCGGCATCCACGCGCAGAAGCAGGACGGTCTGCACTGGATCGGCGTCGTGGTGCCGGTCGGCCGCATGACGGTCGCGCAGATGCGGGGCTTAGCCGACATCGCGCACGCGACTGGGCGACGGCGATATCCGGCTCACGGTCTGGCAAAACCTGCTGATCTCGGGCGTGCCGACGCAAAAACCTGAAAGCCGCGCAGGAAAAGATCGAGGCGCTCGGACTGGCGATCGAAGCCAATGCCATCCGTGCCGGCCTCGTCGCCTGCACCGGCAATACCGGCTGCAAGTTTGCCGCCTCCGATACCAAGCGTCACGCCGAAGAGATCGCGCGCTGGTGCGAGACGCGCGTCGCGCTCGACACGCCGGTCAACATCCATCTCACCGGCTGCCATCATTCCTGCGCGCAGCATTTCGTGTCCGAAATCGGCCTGCTCGCCTGCAAGGTGCAGGAGACCGAGGAGGACGATCCGGTCGAGGGCTATCACGTGCTGATCGGCGGCGGCTTCGGACCGTACGCCGCGCTCGGGCGCGAGATCTATCGCGACGTCAAGGCGCAGGACGCCCCGCAAACCGTCGAGCGCATCCTCAAGGCCTATCTCGCGCATCGTGCGTCGAAAGATGAAAGCTTCATCGACTTTGCCCGCCGCCACGAGATCGACGCGCTCAAGACGCATGGCGCAGGGAGGCCGCATGAGCATCACCCCGCGGCCGCCGATCCCGTCCTTCCTGCCGGAGAACGCGCCGTTCACGCCGGAGCAGCGCACCTGGCTCAACGGACTGTTCGCCGGCCTGTTCGGGCTGGAAGGCGGCGTGACGCCGCTGTCTAGGGACGATGTGGCGAAGCTTTTGCCCGGCCTCATCGATGCGCCGGCCGCGGCGCCGGTGGAAACCGACGACGGTGCGCCCTGGCACGATCCGGCCATGCCGCTTCCCGACCGCATGAAACTCGCCGAAGGCCGCCCGCTGCCGCGCCGCATGATGGCGGCGATGGCGCAGCAGGACTGCAGCCAATGCGGCTACAACTGCAAGGACTACGCCGATGCAGTGTTCGCCAAAAAGGAAAAGCGGCTGAACCTGTGCGTGCCGGGCGGCAAGGACACCGCCCGCATGCTCAAGCAGCTCTATCAGGAGTTCGAGACCGGCGCGCCCAAGGGTGACGCTGCGCCTGAGCCCGCGGCTGCCCCGCTGTCGGCGCCCGGGCGCTCGCGCGACAATCCGGTCGACGGCGACGCTCATCTCGCGCTACCGCCTCAACAAGCCTGGCTCCGAAAAGGAGACCTGGCATATTGAATTCGATCTCGCCGAATGCGGCCTCGATTATGTCGTCGGCGACTCTTTCGGGATGTTTCCCGCCAACGATCCGGCACTGGTCGAGGCGGTGATCGAAGCGCTCGATGCGCCGCCCGATTTCCCGATCGGCGGGCGCACGTTGCGCGACGTGCTCACCGACGGCGTGTCGCTGTCGCCCGCGCCCGACATGCTGTTCCAGCTCATCTCGTTTCTCACCGGCGGCGAGCGCCGGCAGAAGGCGAAGGCATTGGCCGAAGGCCGCGATCCCGACGGCGACGCAGGCACGCTCGACGTGCTCGCCGCCTTGCAGAAATTCCCCGGCATACGGCCCGACCCGGAGGCCTTCATCGAATCGCTCGATGCCTTGCAGCCGCGCGTCTATTCGATCTCGTCGTCGCTGAAGACCCATCCCGGTCGCGTCTCGCTCACGGTCGACGCGGTGCGTTACCGCGTGAATGACCGCCTGCGGCTCGGCGTTGCCTCGACCTTCCTCGCCGGCCGCGTCGAGATCGGCGACAAAATCCGCGTCTATGTGCAGAAGGCGCAGCATTTCGCGCTGCCCGCCGATCCCAATAAGCCGATCATCATGATCGGGCCGGGCACCGGCATCGCGCCGTTCCGCGCGTTCTTACAGGAGCGCATCGCGACCAAGGCGCCGGGCCCCAACTGGCTCTATTTCGGTCACCAGCGCAGCGATTTCGATTTCTTCTATGAGGACGAGCTCAAGGCGATGCGCGCGGCCGGTCATCTGACGCGGCTGACGCTCGCCTGGTCGCGCGACGGCGACGAAAAAATCTATGTGCAACACCGCATGCGCGACGACGGCCGCGATCTGTGGGCCTGGCTCGAGCGGGGCGCACACATCTATGTCTGCGGCGACGCGCTGCGCATGGCCAAGGACGTCGAGCGCGCCCTGATCGACGTGGTTGCCGTGCACGGCAAACGCAGTCCGGAGGACGCGGCGCGCTACGTTGCCGAGTTGAAGAAGAACGACCGCTACCAGGCCGACGTCTACTAGGAGCTTCTATGGAAACTGTCGCCCGTGCACCGAGCGAAGCAACCAGCGGCCGCATGCAGCCGCTGGCGCGGCTGCCGGTGTTTCTTGCGCTCGAAGGCAAGCGCGCGCTGCTCGCCGGCGGCGGCCAAGCCGCGGCCTGGAAGGCGGAACTGCTGTCGGCCGCGGGCGCGCGCGTCGATGTCTACGCGCCCGAGGTCTGCGACGAGCTGCATCCAGCTGGCCGCCGATCCGCCGCGCGGGGAGATCGTGCTGCACAGCCGCGCTTGGACGGCCGGAGATCTTGCGGGCGCCGCGGTTGCCATCGGCGCGTTCGAGGACGACGGCCAGGCGAAGGAATTTTCCGACTGCCGCGCGTACGGCCGGCGTCCCGGTCAATGTGATCGACAAACCGGCTTTCTGCGATTTTTCCTTCGGCGCCATCGTCAATCGCTCGCCCTTGGTCATCGGCATTTCCACCGATGGCGCCGCGCCCGTGTTCGCGCAAGCCGTCCGCGCCAAGCTGGAAGCGCTGCTGCCCAAGGGCTTTGCCGATTGGGCGGCCGCCGCGGCGCGCTGGCGCGGCGCGCTGCAGGCCTCGGGGCTGTCGTTTGCCGGCCGGCGCAAGTTCTGGCAACTGTTCACCGCGCACGCGGTGCGCAATCCCGGCAGCGAGCCCAGCCAGGACGACTACGTACGTTTCGTCGCCGACGTGGCGGGACAGAGCGGGTCGGTCGAAAACGGCTCGGTCACTTTGGTCGGCGCCGGCCCGGGCGATGCCGAGCTGCTGACGTTGCGCGCGGTGCGCGCGTTGCAATCGGCCGATGTGATCCTGTTCGACGATCTGGTATCGCGCGAGGTGCTCGATTTTGCCCGCCGCGAGGCCAAGAAAATGCTGGTCGGCAAGACCGGCTTCGGGCCGTCCTGCAAGCAAGACGACATCAACGCGCTGATGGTGTCGCTTGCGCGCCAGGGCAAGCGCGTGGTCCGCCTCAAGGGCGGCGATCCGCTGATCTTCGCACGTGCCGGCGAGGAGATTGCCGCCTGCCGGGCAGCCGATATCGCGGTCGAGGTGGTGCCCGGCATCACCGCGGCGCAAGGCGCGGCCGCCAGGCTCGGCCTGCCGCTCACCGACCGCAAATATGCCCGCCGCCTGCAATACGTCACCGGCCATGCCAAGGACGGCGGTGTGCCGGCCGATATCGACTGGCGTAGCCTTGCCGATCCGGCGACCACCAGCGCGATCTACATGCCAGCCAAGACGCTTTCCGCGCTGGTTGCGCGCGCGCTGGAAGAGGGGCTCGATCCGCAAACCCCGGCGCTCGCCATAGCGCGCGCCACCAGGCCCGATCAGGCGGTGGTCGCAGGCCCGATCCGCGAGCTGCCGTCGCTGCTGGCGAAAGCCGCCTTGCCGGGGCCGCTTTTGGTCGTGCTCGGGCGCATTGCCGGCGAACATCGCGCCACGCAAGCCGTTACGCCCGCACTGCGCCACGGCTGAACGCGCCGCACGGCGGGTTCAGCGCCGGATTAGCGAAAAGCGATCGGACGGTTCCCTGCGATGCGCGGGCCGCGGCGGCGCCCGCCGTCGTGGCTGCGGATTGGCGTCCGGCCGCGGCTCCGGCATTGGCACGCTCACGCTCTTCGGCGCGGCGGCGGGCACCGTCGGCGCGGGCGCCGGCGCCGAAACCTTGACGGGCTCGGGCGGCGCCAGCAGCGGCGGGCTCGCCGGCGGGAAAGTGTCCGGCGTGTAGGCATAGGCGTTGTACTGATTGTTGCGGATCGGCGGATTGGCGTCCTGGATGATGCGGTCGCCCTCGCGCCGGTTCTCGTAGCTGCTGTGATAGTTGAAGGTCACCGCAAAGGCAGGCTTTGCCTTGGGCGTTTCGGTCGCCGCGATGGCCTCGTCGTAGTCGCGCCGGTCGGCATAGGCGGTGCCGCGGTCGCGGAACGCGGTCTGGAAATTCGGGTTGAGCTTGATCGCCTCGTTCATGTCGCGCGTGGCGTTCTCGAAGTCGCGCTTGTCGTAATAGGCGATGGCACGGTTATAGAGCGCCAGCGCATATTTCGGATCGAGCGCCGAGCGCCGGCATTGTAGTCGGCAATGGCGCGGTCGAAATCGCCGCGGTTGCGATAGGCGAAGCCGCGGTTGTTGTAGGCGCGCGCGTTCTTCGGATCGAGCTTGATGGTCTGGCTGTAGTCCGCGATCGCCAGGTCGAACTGGTTCTTGGCGTCGTAAGCCATGCCGCGGCCGTTATAGGCCGCCGCGAAATTGGTATTGAGCTTGATCGCCGCGTTGAAATCCTTGAGCGCGTGGTCGGGGTCGCGCTTGTCGAGATAGGCGCTGGCGCGGTTGTAAAGCGCCGCCACGTAGTCGGGCTTGAGCTTGAGCGCTTCGCTGAAATCGACGATGGCGCGGTCGGTGTCGCCCTTGTTGTGCTGGGCGAAGCCGCGATTGTTGAACGCGACCGCGTTCGTGGCGTCGAGCTTGATCGCCGCGTCGAAGTCGGCGATGGCGCGCTCGGTATCGCCGCGCATGCCGTAGGTGGTGCCGCGGTCGTTGAGCGCCGCCGACGATTTGGGATCGAGTCGCACGGCCTGGCTGAAGTCGGCGATGGCGCGCTCGAGGTCGCCTTTCATGCGGTAGGCGAGGCCGCGATTGTCATAGGCGGCGGCGTCCTTGGAATCGAGCCGGATCACCTGGGCAAAATCGGCGATGGCGCGGTCGTAGTCGCGCTTGTCGCGGTAGGCGAGGCCGCGCGTGTAATAGGCGAGCTCGTAGCCGCCGTTGAAGCGGATCGCCGCGCTGAAATCGGCAATGGCGCGGTCGAGATCGCGCTTCTCGTAATAGGCGTTGCCGCGCTGATAGAAGCCGAGCGCGAAGCGGGCATCGAGCTTGACCGCCTCGCCGAAGTCGGCGATGGCGCGCTCGACCGTCGCCCTTGATGCGGTAGGCGATGCCGCGGTTGTAGAAGGCGAGCGCGTCCTTGGGGTCGAGCTTGATCGCCTCGTCGAGGTCGGCGATGGCGCGGTCGGTGTCGCCCTTGGCGCCGTAGCTGAGCGCGCGGTCGTAATAGGCCATCGCGAAGTCGGGTTCGAGCTTGATGGCCTGATCGAAGTCGGTGATGGCGCGGTCATAGTCGCGCTTTGAACTCGAGCGCATTGCCGCGGTTGTAATAGGCGGCCGCATAGCTCGGATTGATCTTGATGGCCTCGTCGAAATTCGCGATCGCGCGGTCGATGTCGTGCTTGTCGCGATAGGCGAGGCCGCGGTTGTAGTAGGCGATGCTGTTGCTGCGGTGCGAACTTGACCGCCTGCTCGAAATCGGCGAGCGCGCGGTCGGTGTCGCCGCTGGGCGGCATAGGCGACGCCGCGGTCGTTATAGGCCTGCGCGTAGCTTGGATTGAAGCGGATCGCCTGGCTCAAGTCGGCGATGGCGCGGTCGAAATCGCGCCGGTTGGCATAGGCATTGCCGCGATTGTTGAAGGCCAGCGTGTCGGCCGGATTGAGCTTGATCGCGCTGTCGTAGTCGGCGATGGCGTGCGCGTAGTCGCCCTTGTCGTATTTGGCGTTGCCGCGATTGTAGAAGGCGATGGCGTAATTGCCGTTGAGCTTGATCGCCTGGTCGTAGTCCGCGATCGCGCGGTCGAGCTGGCGCTTGGCGGCGTAGGCGATGGCGCGGTTGTTGAAGGTCGGCGCATATTTCGGGTCGAGCGCGGCCGCCTGGTCGAAATCGGCGATGGCGCGATCGGGCTCGCCCTTGAGCCCATAGGCGATGCCGCGGTCGTTATAGGCGCATGGCCTGCTCGCGATCGAGCTTGATCGCCTGCGTCAGGTCGGCGATCGCCTTGTCGTATTCGCCGTGGCCGGCGAGCGAAGTTGCCGCGCGCGCTGAAGGCCACAGCGAGCTTGGGATTGAGCTTGATGGCCTGGCTGAAATCGTCGACGGCGCGGTCGTAGTCGCGCTGCTCGTGGTAGGCGATGCCGCGATTGTAGAAGGCGCCGGCGTTCTTCGGATCGAGCCTGACCGCCTGATCGAAATCGGCGATGGCGTGGTCGTAGTCCTCGTGCTCGTAGCGCGCCACGCCGCGGTCGTAATAGGCCATGGCGTCCTTCGGATTGAGCCGGATCGCGGAGTCGAAATTGGCGATGGCGCGGTCGTAGTCGTGCTTGCTGGAAATAGGCGTTGCCGCGATTGTAATAGGCCGCGGACGAAGTTCGGATTGATCTTGATCGCGCGGTCGAAGTCCGCGATAGCGCGAGTCGAAATCGTTTTTGGAGGCGAAGGTCGATGCCGCGGTCGTTGTAGGCGAGCGCGAAGATCGGGCTCACCTGGATCGTCTGGGCGGCCTCGCCGGTGTCGCGGTCGAAGCCGCGCTGGGCGCGCGCATCCGTCGCCGCGCGGCCGCGCCGCGACGGTGTAGTTCGGGTTGATCTTGATCGTGGCCTCGAAGTCGGCGATCGCGTGATCGATAGTCGTGCTTCTCGTAGAAGGCGACGCCGCGGTCGTGCAAGGCGAACGGATCCTTGGCGTCGAGCTTGATCGCCTGGTTGAAGTCGGCGATGGCGCGGTCGTAGTCGCCCTGGTCGAAATAGGCGTCGCCGCGATTGTAGTAGGCGAACGCGTAGTTCTGGTTGAGCTTGATCGCCTCGCTGAAATCGGCGATGGCGCGGCTCGTGCCTTGCCCTTGTTGCGCATAGGCGAGGCCGCGATTGTTGAGCGCGATGGCATTCTGCGGATCGAGCTTGAGCGCGTGGTCGAAATCGGCGATGGCGTGGTCGGTGTCGCCCTTGGTGCCGTAGGCGATGCCGCGGTCGTAATAGGCGCGCACGTAGTTCGGGTTGAGCTTGATCGCCTGGTTGAGATCGCCGATGGCGCGGTCGTATTCGTGCTTGTCGAAATAGGCGTTGCCGCGGTTCGAGAAGGCGAGCGCATAGCTCGGGTCGATGCTGCGCGGCCATGCTGAAATCGGCGATGGCGCGGTCGTTGTCGCCTTTGGCGCGATAGGCGATGCCGCGGTTGTTGTAGGCGGCGGCGAGCTTGCCGTTGAGCTTGATGCGCCTGGCTGAAATCGGCGATGGCGCGGTCGTATTCGCGCTTGTTGTTCCAGGCCTGGCCGCGCGCGTCGAAAGCCGGCGCGTTGGCCGGATTGAGCTTGATCGAC
The DNA here is from genome assembly GCA_963742375.1 of uncultured Alphaproteobacteria bacterium. Classification (GTDB taxonomy): domain Bacteria; phylum Pseudomonadota; class Alphaproteobacteria; order Rhizobiales; family Xanthobacteraceae; genus Pseudolabrys. Next base: position 225,696 of record CAVULP010000002.1, on the reverse strand, counting down.
CTGATCGAGGTCGCGGATGGCGCGGTCGTGATAGCCGATCGTCTCCAGCGTCTCGCCGCGGTTGAACAGCGCCAGCACAAAGCCTGGATTGATGCGATGGCCTGGTCGAAATCCTTCACCGCGCGCTTCGAGCTTGCCCTTGCTCTTGTAGGCCATGCCGCGGCTGTTGAGCGCGACGTCGTAGCGCGGGTTGGCCTTGATCGCGCGGTCGAAGTCGGCGATGGCGCGGTCGATATCGCCCTTGCGCTGATAGATGGTGCCGCGGTTGTTGAGCGCGACGGCGAAATCGGGATCGAGCTTGATCGCCTGGTCGAGATCGGCGAGCGCGTGGGTCATGTCGCCCTTGCGCTCATAGAGCAGTGGCGCGGCTGTTGAACACGCCGGCATAGGTCGGATTGAACTTGATCGCCTGCTCGAAGTCCTGCAGCGCGCGGTCGAAGCTTGCCCGCGCGCGGCATAGGTGTTGCCGCGCTCGGTGAAGGCGGCGGCGAATTTCGGATCGAGCTTGATCGCGGCGTCGTAATCGTGGACGGCGCGGTCGTAGTCGCCTTTTTGCTGATAGGCGTTGCCGCGGTCGACATAGCCGGCGGTGAATTTTGGATTGAGGCGCAGCGCCTGGTCGAAATCGGCGATGGCGCGGTCGTAGTCGCCGCGGTCGCGGTAGGCGAGGCCGCGGCCGTGGGCGGAAGCCGCGTCGCGCGGGTCCAGCCGGATCGCCTGGCTCAAGTCGGCGATGGCGCGGTCGAACTCGCGGCGCTCGTAATGCGCCATGCCGCGGTTGTAATAGGCCGCGCTGAAGTTCGGCATTGAGCTTGACCGCCTGGTCGAAGTCCTGGAAGGCGCGGTCGTCGTCGTTCAGGCGCAGATAAGCAAAGCCGCGCGCGTTGAAGGCGGCGGCGTTCTTGGGATCGATCTTGATGGCCAGCGCGAAATCGGCGACCGCGCTTCTGGTAATCGCGCTTGTCCTGATAGGCGAGGCCGCGGCTGTAATAGGCGCCGGCATAGTTCGGGTTCGCCTTGATCGCCGCGTCGAAGTCGGCGACCGCGCGCTCGAACTCGCGCTTCTTGCGGTAGGCATCGCCGCGGTTGCTCAAGGCGGCGGCGTTTTTCGGATCGATGCGGATTGCCTGATCGAAATCGGCGATGGCGCGGTCGCCGTTGCCCTTGGCGTTATAGGCGAGCCCGCGCACGTCGAAGGCGGCGGTATAGTCGGGCTTGATGTTGATCGCCTGGTTGAGGTCGGCGATGGCGCGATCATAGTCGCGCTTGCCGTAAAGCGCGTGGCCGCGCTCGTAATAGGCGTCGGCGTTCTTGGGATCGAGCCGGATCGCCTGGTCGTAATCGGCGATGGCGCGGTCGATGTCGCCGTGCCCGCGATAGGCCAGCCCGCGATTGTAATAGGCATTGGCGTTCTTCGGGTCGAAGCGGATGGCCTGGCTGAAATCGGCGATGGCGCGGTCGTCGTCGCCCTTGTGGCGCAGCGCCAGGCCGCGATTGTAGAAGGCGAGCGCGTTCTTCGGATCGAGCTTGATCGCCTGGTCGAAATCGGCGATCGCACGGTCGGTCTCGCCGCGCGCGGCGAAGGCGACGCCGCGGTTATAGCGCGAGAGCGCGTCCTTGGGATCGAGCTTGATCGCCTGGCTGAGGTCGCGCAGCGCCTGATCGAAGTCGTGCTTCGCGAAATAGGCGACGCCGCGGTCGTAATAGGCAAGCGCATAGCTGCCGTCGAGCGCGATCGCCTGATCGTAGTTCTTGATGGCGCGGTCGTAGTCGCGCTTGTCGTAATAGGCGTTGCCGCGATTGTAGTAGGCCAGCACATAGTTTGCATTGAGCAGGATGGCCTGGTCGTAATCCTTGATCGCGCGGTCGATCTCGCCGCGATTGCGGTAGGCGAGCCCGCGGTTGTTGTAGCCGAAGGCGTCGCGCGGATCGATCAGGATCGCCTCGTCGAAATCCTTGATCGCGCGGTCGGTGTCGCCGCGCGCGGCATAGGCGATGCCGCGGTCGTTGAGCGCCAGGATGTATTTCGGATTGAGCTTGATCGCCTGGTCGAAATCCGAGATGGCGTGCTCGTAATCGCGGATGTCGCGGTAGGCGAGGCCGCGGCTTTCATAGGCGACCGCGTCGTTCGGGTTGAGCTTGATGGCGCGGTCGTAGTCGGGAATGGCGCGGTCGGGCTCGCCCTTGGCGCGATAGGCCATGCCGCGATTGTAGAACGCCAGCGCGTAGTTCGGATTGAGGCTGGATCGCCAGGTTCAGGCTGGAGATGGCGCGGTCGTAGTCGCGCTTGTCGTAATAGATGTGGCTGAGCGTGCTGAGCGCGACCGAATTATGCTTGTCGAATTTGACCGCCTCTTCGAGATCTCGCGCGGCGCGCTCGGCATCGCCGCGGTCGCGGAAGGCGAGGCCGCGGTTGAAATAGGCCTCGCCGTTCTTCGGGTCGAGCTTGATCGCCTTGTCGAAATCGGCGGCCGCGCTATCGGCGTCGCCCTTGGCGCGATAGGCCTTGCCGCGTTCGGCGTAGGCGTCGGCCTTCTGCTTTTTCGCGCGCGATTTTTCGATAACCGCTGCGCAGTTGGCGATGCGGACGTCGGGCGACTCATCCTGCTTGCCATTGCACAGCTTGATCTGTTTCGCGGGTGAGGGGGGCGGCAAACGCGGCGGACGCGGCAATCGATGCAATCGATGCAGCCGTCAGGCCGATGATGATGAAGCGTCGCGCTCCCCAGCTCATGCCGCCTCGTCGCGTTCTCTCTGCGAATTGGCGGCAAATTTAACGCGTCGCGGCGGTATTTCGGGGATTAGCCCGGGTTAACATTAACCCGGGCCGCGCGTTTAGCGCCGGCGCGTTAAGCTTACCGGCGACGGCAGGACCGAGCGCGGCTTACGCGATTACTTGCCTGTCTCGGCCGCCTGCGCCGCCGCCGCGCGCGCGGCCGCCGCCATGTCGTCGAGCACGTATTGCGGCGGCATGACATAGGCCAGGACGCGGCTCTTCGGATAGACCGACTGGCGCACCGTCGGCCCGTGATTGCCGGACACGATGATCGGATTGCCCTGGCCGTCGGTGCCGCGCACGACGCCGACATGGCCGCTGTTGGGGCCCTTGCGGTAGAGGATCGCGATGGCGCCGACGCGCGGGCCGTCGAGTTTCTTGCCGTATTGCAGGAACGAGCGCGCCGCGCGCGATTGCGTGCCTTTGCCGCCGGCGCGGCGCAGCACGAAATTCATGAAATCGGCGCACCACAGCTTGGTCGGCAGGCCGATCTGGCTTGCGCGGTGCGGCCGCGCCAGCGCAGCGCCTCGAGCAGGAGGCTGGCAGCGCCCGGCACCTGCGCTGCCGCTTCGATCGCGTCGCTGCGGCTGCGCGTGATCGGCTCGAGCGGCTCGGTATTGGCAAAACGGTCGGCGGGCTTCGCTCCGGTGGCATGAGCGGGCGCCGCCATGCCGAGCGCGAAAGCACAAGAGATCATCACTGCGATCGATCGCTTCATGTTTCGCCTGTTCCCAAAAATCCCGTCGCCGCCTGAACGGGACCCCCGTCATTTTTTTCTCGGACCCCGCCCGGGTTAACGCGCGCCGTGCGAGCTCCCAAATTGCGTGCCCGGCTATCCTTTCCAATCCGGGGGCATCACTGCAAGTAAAGCCGTGCGTAAGAGGCGCGCTGCTTCTCGCCATGGTTAATCCGTTAAAAGTTTAATGAACTCGCCGCCGCGCTGAATTCGCCGCTTCAGCGGATGTTGTAGCGGATCGGCACCACGATCGCGATGCTGCGCGCCGCGAATTTCCGGCGGCGGCGGCGGCAGCGGCTGCGCGCGCTGCGACCAGGCCAGCGTCGTCGCGGTCGAGCAGCGCCGAGCCTGAGCTGTGCACGATGCGCGCGTCGTGCACGCCGCCGCTGCGGTCGACGCTGAAGGCGAGCTGCGCGACGCCGTGCTCGCCGCGCGCCTGCGCTTCGGCCGGATAGCGCTTGTAGCGTTCGAGCTGGGCGACCAGCGCCGATTTCCAGTTCGGCAGCGCGTTGGGATTGGGCGAGACGGCGCCCGGCGCCGGTGCCGCGGCGCGCTCGGCCATGCGTTCGGCGGTGCTGGGCGCGCTGGCGAGGCTCGCCTGCCTGTGCTCGGGCTTCTTTTCTATCGGTTTTGCCGCCGGCTTCGGCGGCGGCGTCACCGAAAGCTCGGCCGTCTTTCGCCGGCGCCGGTTCGATCGCGACTTTTTCAGCCGGTTTTTCCATTTGCGGCTCAGGCGCGGGCGCGGCCTCGGTCTGCTCGGGCCCGGGCGGCAATTCGCTCGGCCGCGTTTGCGGCGCCACCGGCAGGGCGCGAGCTCGATCGTGATGACCGGCGCGTTCGCCACCAGATCGGCAGCGTCGGTCCAATGCGCCAGCCAGCGCCGCCGCGCCGGCGGCGTGGAAACACAGCGCGAGTGCGAAGCAAACGCCCCAGCGCGCGGCATCGGCGAAGCGGCGGTCCCCGTTCATGGCGCGAGCTTGTCCGCTTCGAGGCCCACCAGCGCCACGTGCAGGTAGCCGGCGCTGCGCAGCTCGTTCATCAGGCTCATCAGGTCGCCGTAGGGGACCGTCTTGTCGGCGCGCAGGAAGACGCGCTGCTGCTTGTCGCCGCCGGTCGCCCGGTCGAGCGCATCGGCGAGCGCGGCGCGGTTCACCGCGTCATTGTCGAGGCTCACGCTCAAGTCCGCCTTCAGCGTCAGGAACAGCGGCTTGTCGGGGCGCGGACTGCGGCTCGGCATTGGCGGCCGGCAGATTGACCGAAACATCCACCGTCGCCAGCGGCGCCGCGATCATGAAGATGATCAGCAGCACCAGTATCACGTCGATGAACGGCGTGACGTTGATCTCGTGCAGCTCGCTAAGATCGTCGTCGCCGTGGTCGAGACGCACGCTCATGGCGGTTACTCGGCGGCGGCCGCGGTGCGGCGGCGCTCCGCCGGACGGCGATCGAAGGCGCCGCGGTCGAGATCGCGGCTGATCAGCCGCATGATCTCGGCCGCAGCGTCGGCATGCAGCGCGCGGTAGCCGGCGATCCAGCGCGAGAACATGTTGTACATCACCACCGCAGGGATAGCCGCCACCAGCCCGAGCGCGGTCGCCAGCAGCGCTTCGGCGATGCCGGGCGCCACCACCGCCAAATTGGTGGTGTGCTGTTTCGAGATGCCGATGAAGCTGTTCATGATGCCCCACACCGTGCCGAACAGTCCGACGAAGGGCGCGGTGGCGCCGACGGTGGCGAGAATGCCGGTGCCGCGGATCATGGCGCGCCCGCTGGCGGCTTCGATCCGCTCGAGCCGCGAGGCGATGCGCTCCTTGACGCCCGCGCGCGCCTCGCCCGAAAGCCGCAGTTCTTCCTCGGCCGCGCGCACCAGCGCGCCTGCGCTGTCGGCGCGCCCCAGCATGGCGCCGGCGGCCTCGTCCCAGCTGCGCGCCTGGCCGAGCGCTGCGATCGCCGCCCGCAAGCTGCGGCGCGCGCTCATCAGCTCGATCGCCTTGGCGAACCAGATGGTCCAGGTCAGCAGCGACGCCAAGACCAAGCCCGACCATCACGGCTTTGACCACGATATCGGCCGCCATGAACATGCCCCAGGGCGACAGATCGCGCGGCAATTCGAACATGATTGCCGGCGGTGCGCCGGGTGCGGGCGTTTGGGCACCGGCGAGCGCGGGCCCAAGCACCAGGGCGGCGAGCAACGCGGCTGGAATGAGGCGGACACGAGGCGGCATGCGGCACTTCATCGAACTGTGGACTTGCCGATCATAGCTAGTATTTCACTGTGGTGAACAGCCGCACGTTGGCGCCAGGCATCAGGACTTCATCCTTCGAATAGGAGACGCTGTTGCGGATGTCCCGGTTGAGCAGATTGCTGCCGCTGATGCCGAACGAGACCTCGGTGAGGTCGCCGGACGCCGGCTTTGCCGGTTTCCATTGATAACTGAGTTCCGCGCGCAAATCGTCATAGCCGGGCGTCGGCGTCTCCGCAATGGCAGCAATATCGTTTTGCGCGAAGGCGTGCAGCAGTTTGACGCGGGCGAGCCATTGCGCGTCGCGCCAGTAGAGCCCGCCGCCGACGCGGACCGGCGGAATGCGCGGCACGTTGCTGCCGTCGCTGAACGTCGCCCGCACGACGTCGAACTGATCCTCGATGCCGAACATGCCGCTGCCGAGCGGCAGGATGTCCCACTGACTTTGGAACTCGCCGCCGCGGAAGGTGGCATCGGCCTGCGAGTAGAGCGCTTCGTTGAGATCACCGGCACCCGGTCCGCAGACGTGGGTATCGCCATCGCAGGTGTTGCCGGTCAGCCGCCGATAAATGAAGCCGTCGAACCTGGTGTAGTAAGCCGTCGCCTCGAAACGGAACGGGCCATTTGCCCGCCGCAGGCCTACCTCGATCGATTTCGCCGCTTCGATCTTGAGATCGGGGTTGCCCTTGTCGAACGTCACGGTCGCGTCGTGACCGCCGCCGGAGAACAATTCGGCGGGCTTCGGGGCGCGCTGGACATATTGTGCGGTGACGCTGCCGACGAGGTCCCAGGCAAAATTCTGGATCAGGCCGACGCTGGCGCTTTTCGGCGTGTAACTCGGAGACGCCGGCATCGACGTCATCGTTCCCGCCAGGTCGAAACTGCGTCCGATGCCGTAAAGATTGACTTGCTCGATGCGCCCGGCAACTTGCGCCTTGGTCATGTCGCTGAATTTGAACTCATTGAACATGTAGCCCGCGATGCGCTGATTGTCGTTGGGGTCCCACAGCCCATCATTATCCGGGCTCGGCGCGGTCAGTTTCTGGTGACCGCCCTGCACGCCGATTGCGGTGGTGAGCGTGGCAAAGCGCAGGTTGAATGGCGCAAGCTGCGCTTCCACGCGCCCCTCTTGCTCCTTGTTGGTGAAGGTTTGCCGGATGCCGTCGCTGGAAAGATCGGTATCGTCGGCCAGCCCTATTTCGTTGTGCTTGTAGTCGGTAATGCCGCCCCAGAAGCGGATCGCGTCGATCATCGGGTTCGGGGCGCGCCATTCGCCCTTGCTCAATATCTTGGTCTGATGCGCGTCGATGCGCGTCATGTGGTCTTCGCCGTCGATGCCGGGGATGTGATAGAGCGCGTCGTTTTGCACCACCGCGACCCCGAAGTAGCCCTCGTTGAAGATGTATGAAGCGCCTGCCGACTTGCCATTGGTATGCAGCGACGAGTTCGGCTGCCGGCCGTTGAAGTTTCCGGATTGCGTCGCATTTGGCGCGCCTGAGGCATCGTTCAGATAGGGATAGTGCGGAACGCGATAATCATCGGCCTTGCGGCCGAAGGCATCGCCGTGAACCGCAAAATTTCCGGCGCCGGCGTCGAGCAGCACCGCGCCATCGAGCCCGTTGTTGACCGAGGTTCCGGCCCCGCGCAGTTCGGCGCTGAACCCGCGGGGCGGGATGAATGTCGGGACGCGGTTGTTATTGCTTTCGACCACGCCGCCGATCGCCTGCGAGCCGAACCGCAAGGTGGCCGGTCCGCGGATGACCTCGACCTGGTTCGTCGTCAGCGGATCGACCGGCACGAAATGATCCTCGCCCAGGTCGGAGGCGCCGTTGGCGCCGATGCCGTCTTCCTGGATGCGCACCCGATTGACGTCGAGCCCGCGGATGATCGGCCGGCTGGAGGCGCCCGGCGCGAAGCTCGATCCGGTGATGCCGGGCTTGTCGAACAGCAAGTCGCCGAGGGTGGCCGCGCCATTGCGGCGCAACTCGGCGTTCGGGACCACGGTCACGGTAGCGAATTGATCGGTGACGACCGGCAGGGTGCCCTGCAATTCCGCCGGCGGCGCCTCCGAGGTGGTTACATCGCGCGACGGTGCCGGGCGCACAATCGGGCTCGGCGCGGTGACCCTGATTTCGGGCAGGGCGACTTGCGCCTGCGCCGATGCAGCAATAACGCCCATCAACGTGGCGACAGCGGCCACGCGCAATGCAACAGACTGCAACACCATGCCACCTGACCGCCGTAATGCAAAAGTTGTCCGCAATGTAACATTATAACATAACAGGTCAAGTCTGCGTCGCCGATGCACGGGCGGCAGATCCTCGCGTCTTGCGCGTGCCCGGCGGCAGACGTTTTTATGCCCTGGTAAGTTGCAGCGTGGCGGCTCCACAGGGCATTGTCGGCGCGCTGGCGTCAAGCCGGCCGCCATTGCCCAGGGGTTTGCCATGCCATTCAGTCTGTCTCAGGCTTGCGTACCGGTGTTCGAGGCCGGCCTCAACGCGCTGGGAGGCGTGCTCGACAAGACGGCCGCCTATGCGGCGGCAAAGAAGATCGAGCCGTCCGTGCTGCTCAATTGGCGGCTGGCGCCCGACATGTTCACGCTCGCCCGCCAGGTGCAGGTGGCCTGCGATCACGCCAAGAACGGCGCCGCGCGGCTTGCCGGCGTCGAGCCGCCGAAATTCGAGGACAACGAAACGACGATCGAGCAGCTCAAGGAGCGGCTGGCCAAGACCGTGGCGTATCTCAAGACGCTCGACGGCAAGGCGATCGACGCCTCAGCCGAACGCGAGGTCACCTTTCCGCTCGGGCCGGGCAAGGGCCACATGAGCGGCAGCGACTATCTCAATCATTTCGTGCTGCCGAATTTCTATTTCCATCTGACCGCCGCCTACGCGGTGGCGCGCCGTTGCGGCGTCGAGGTGGGCAAGCGCGATTTCATGGGCGCCAGACCGATCCGGCGCAGCTGAACGTCGCATCGCCGGCGATAAAAAAATCCGCCCCGCCGGTCTATGCCCGGCGAGGCGGTTGAAAAGCTCTACGCGTCGCTGCGTCTAGTCGCGGTAGGAGACGACTTCGCCACCGTAGCGGCGTCCGCCTTCGTAGCGGCTTCCGCCTTCGGGACCGCAGTTGCAGTTGACGCCGCGCACTTCGCGGTGCTCGAGCACGTGACGAACTTCGCCCGACACTGTGCGGTTGACCACTTGAGTACCACCATTTTCCTCACGGAATTTGTTGGTGGTGTTGACGCGATGCAGCTCGACGTCGCGCACGATCGTGTTCGTGCGATGCACGACCACTTCGCGGTTGATCACCGGCTGCACGTGCACGACCAGGCGGTTTTCCTGGATCAGCCTCGTGTTGCCGCGCACGACGCGGGTTTGATTGACGACGCGCTCGTGATTGATCACGCGCGCCGGCGCACGCACTTCACGCCGCGTGTTATATTCCGAATCCGGGCGCCGGCAGTTACAGACGGAGTCCCAATGATCGCCCGCGAAAGCCGGAACCGGATTAACGCCCGCCAGCCCGAGGACAAGCAGGGCACCGTAGAACGCCTTGTACACATGTTTCATTTTTCAACGCCCCGTTAACCATCTAAGTTTTCTCGCCGACGTATCTTTTAGCCGTTAACCATCATTGTAAAGAGAGAAACGTTTGGCATTGCCGGTCTGTTCCAATTTGTTGCCGCAACGCTACGTCCTCAACAAATAGACCCCGGCGTTTGGCGCCGGGGTCTTCGTCGCAAGATGTAGACGATCGCGAAAATTTTAATTAATTCTTCCGCGAATGTTACGCGATTATTTTTTCAATCGCGCGGCCGCTTCCTTCAGCAGACTAAGGTCCGAGTGCTTGCTGATGTCGACGCGGGTCTTGATGAAGCCGAGATCCTTCACGGTGTCGACATTGCTCTGAAGCGCTGCGAGATCCGGCATCATGTTGGGATCGCGATAATTGTCGTTCTTGGTGAACAGCCAGCCGAAGCGCTCGGGCGGTGCCTTGGTGATCTTTGACGCGATCTGTGGCCGCCTCGTCGTGGTTCTTCGGGTCGAGATACCAGTGCACGACCGTCAGCATATCCTCCATGAAATCGACCATGGCGGCGCGATGCGTCTTGATGAACGACTTGCGCGCACACATGATGATCATGTCGGTCTTGCCGATCGCGTCCGCTTGGTCGAACAGGGGCTTGCCCTCCGCGCGCAGCTTCGGATTGAGCGCGAAAGGCAGCACGGCCGGGATGAGATCGGCCTTCTTTTCCAAGAGCATCGCCGGCATGGCGGGCAGCGGGCCTTCGAGCAGGGTGTAGTCGCGGTTGGGCTCGAGGCCGTGCTTGCGCAGCATGGCGCGGACCGCGACGTCGACGGCGCTGCCGCCGCCGTTGGTGCCGATCACCTTGCCCTTGAGGTCCTCGACCTTGTTGATGCCGTGAATCCTTGCGGACCCAATATTTGTCGGTGTAGTAGCCGGGAACGCCGTCCTGGAATTCGTCGGCGATCACGTGCAGGTCGCTCGAGGCCGGCGTTGTCGATGGCAATAGGGAACGAAGAATAGGCGAGGCTGGCGACTTCCAGCTCGTTATTGGCGAGCGCTGTGATCTGCGGCGGCGTGCCGGCGAAATGGGTGGTCTCGAGCGTGTAGGACTTGCCCAGATGCTGCATCAGGTCCTTCTTCTCGAGAAGGATCGACGCCCAGTTGGCGAGCGGCGCCACCCAGGACATGCGAATCTTCACCGGCTCCGCCTTGGCGGCTGCGGCGGTCAGGCCGAGCGCGCATAGCGCCGGCCAGCGCGAGTTTCAGTAGGCGCATCGTATCCTCCCAGGTTTCGCCGGCTTGTTCGTCGGCTTAAGACAAGCGTCGCATCGCGAATAAGCAAGATTGTCGGGGCTGCAACCAGGTTTGGCAAGCCTCGGGCGGTTTTGGCTTGTACCGCATGGCGGGTGCGGCACCGGCGCTTACGCCGTGCTCGGCGCGCTCGCTTCCTGGTGCCAGATCAGCAGCCGCCGGCGGATCAGCGCCATCGCCTTGACCAGGCACATAGCCGACCACCGCGATCTCGACGATGCCGGCGAACACGCCGGGCGAATTGGCGAAGCGCGAGGCCGTCATCATGGCGCCGCCGAGCCCGTAGCCGCCCATCAGCATCTCGGCCACGACCGCCACGATCAGCGACGAGCGGCAGCGCCACCTGCAAGCCGGTCATGATCTGCGGGCAGCGCCGCCGGCAGCACGATCTGCCACAGCAGCTCGCGCTCGCTCGGCGCCCATGTTGCGCGCCGACCAGATCAATTCGCGCTCGACGCCCTGGATGGCGATGACGGTGGCGGTGATGACCGGGAAGATGGCGTCGACGACGATGATGGTGATCTTGGAGACGTCGTAGACGCCGAGCCACAGGATCACCACCGGCAGGAAGGCGATCTTCGGCATCGGAAAGCCGACCGAGACGATCGGATCGAAGAACCAGTTGGCGATCACGCTGCGCGACATCGCCATGCCGAGGACGATGCCGCCGACGGCGCAGATCAGAAAGCCGGCCAGCGCGCGGTAGAGCGTGAGGCCGGTGTTGATCGCAGCAGATCGCCCGACGACGCGCGTCGCTCCAGATGCGCTCGAGCACGGCGCTCAGCGCCGGCAGCTGGAAATGGCGTGAACGACGCCGCTGCGCGCCAGCGCTTCCCAGGCCACCAGCAGCAGCAGAATGGAGAACACGCGGGCAAAGCCCGAGAGCGCAAGCTGCGCGAGCCGCATTGCCAAGGGCTCCGGCCCGATCCGGCCTATCCGCGCGGCTTCGTCGTCTACTCGCGCCATGCCAGCACCCGTTTGGTGATCGCCAGATAGACGCGGTCGGCGGCGAAGCCGAGGAAGGCCACCGTCAGCACCACCGCGTACATCGCGTCGTAGGAGCCGTTGGCGCCGAGGAAGCCGATCAGATAGCCGAAGCCCCTCTGCGCCACGATCAGTTCCGACGTCACCAGCAGGATGAAGGAGAGCGCGAGCGCGGTGCGGATGCCGTTGAGCAGTTCCGGCATGGCGCTCGGCAGCACCACGTCCCACAGCATGCGCAGGCGGCTCGCGCCCATGCTGCGCGCCGACCAGACCAGCACCTGTTCGCTCGAGCGCGCGCCGTTGAAGGCGCCGATCGTCACCGGCAGCATGCAGCCGAGGAAGATCAGCAGGATTTTCGAGCCGTCGCCGAAGCCGAGCCAGATCACGGTCACCGGGATCAGCGCCGATTTCGGCAGCGGATAGAAAATCTCGACCAGCGGCGCGAGCAGCACGTTCACCGGCTTCCACCAGGCCATGACGATGCCGAGCGCGGCGCCGACGACGATCGCCAGCGCCAGGCCGGCGCCGGCGCGGTAGAGCGAGGACGGCGCCGTTGCTGAGCAGTTCGCCGTCCTTGATCATGTCGAACCAGGAGGCGATCACGTCGCGACAGCGGCGGCAGCGCCGTGGTCGACACCAGCTCCAGCCGCGCCGCCAGCCTCCCAGCGCGATCGCCAGCAGCAGCAGCGGCAGATAGCGGATGAACGTGTTTCATGGCGCGCGCGCCCTTGCGCCTTGATCGCTTCCTCGCGCACCAGGTTCCAGATCTCGTCGACCTTCTCGACGAAGGCCTTGTCCTTGAAGATGTTGGCGGTCGTTCTTGTCGAACTTGGTGTCGACGATGGTCTTGATGCGGCCCGGCCGCGCCGACATCACCGCCACCCGGTCGGCGAGATAGACCGCCTCCTGCACGTCGTGGGTGACGAAGATCACGGTCTTCGGCGTGCGCTGCCAGATGCGCAGCAGCTCGCTCTGCATCAGGCCGCGGGTCTGCGCGTCGAGCGCGCCGAACGGCTCGTCCATCAGCAGGATCTTCGGATCGAAGGCGAGCGTGCGCGCGATCGCGGTGCGCTGCTTCATGCCGCCGGACAGTTGCGAGGGGTAGCTGTCCTCGAAGCCGTGCAGGCCGACCAGATCGATGAAATCGGTCGCGCGCTTCTTCGCGCTCCTCTTTCGGCATGCCCTGCCGTTCGAGCCCGTAGAGGATGTTGCCGCGCACCGTCTTCCAGGGAAACAGCGCGAAGTGCTGGAACACGATGCCGCGGTCGGGGCCGGGCCCGGCGACCGGCTTGCCGTCGACGCGGATCGCTGCCGGTTTCGACCGGCAGAAAGCCGCCGATCAGATAGAGCAGCGTCGACTTGCCGCAGCCGGACGGCCCGAGCAGCGCGACGAATTCGCGGTTGGCGACCTCGAGCGAGACCTCGTCGAGCGCCAGCACCTCGCGCCCGCGCGGCGGGCGGTAGACGTGGCTGACGCCGTCGATGACGATCTGGGCGGGTGCGGGCATGGCGGGCTGAAGCCTCGCCGATGGCCGCTTTATGTCAAGCGGCAGGGCTGCTGTTTCGGCGCGCGGACCCTGCCTATAATGCGGGACACCCAGCCAACCATGCTCAAAGAGGATACCTCAGTGCCCAAGCCTTGCCGAATTCCGCCTTGAGCTCTCACTCGCCAACCGGATCGTCGCCAACGAGGGCGTGATCGACGCCTTCGGTCATGTCAGCATGCGCCATCCCGACAATCCCGGCCGCTATCTCCTGTCGCGCTCGCGCGCGCCCGAGCTGGTGAGCCCCGACGACTTCATCGAATACGACCTCGAGTCGCAGCCGATTGCGCGAGCCCGGCGTCGGGCAATATTCCGAACGGGTGATCCACGGCGAAATCTACAAGGCGCGGCCCGAGGTGATGTCGGTGTGCCACCACCATTCGCCGGCCTTCATGCCGCTGCTCGCCACCGGCACCGACTATGTGCCGATCTTCCATCTCGGCGCGATCGGCGGCAGCAAGCCGCCGTTCTGGGACCAGCATGACGAGTTCGGCGACACCAACATGCTGGTGGTCAAGCCGGAGGAGGGCGCCTCGCTTGCCCGCGCGCTCGGACGCCACTGGATGGTGCTGATGAGCCGGCACGGCGTCACCGTCGCCGGCACCGGCGTGCGCGATTGCGTGTTCCGCTCGATCTATGCCGCGCGCAATGCCGAGTACCAGGTGCGCGCCATGACCATCGGCGGCATTACCCCGCTTTCGCCGGGCGAAACCGAGCTGGCCGGCGCGATCAGCACCAAGACCACCGGGCTCACGCGCTCGTGGGAATACTGGTCGATGCGGGTGGCCAAAGCCGGCGGGATGCCTGTGGCGGCCAAAGCGAAAGCGGCAAAAAAGCGCACCGACGCCGCGTAAACGCGCCAAGGTTAGGCGGCGGTGACGTTTTGGGCTTCCCCAGTGGGCAGCCTTCGGTGTTGAATACGGCCCAATTCCGGTACCTGCGTCCAATAATAATATGGGAGGAGCATCAATGACGACATTCAAACATTTGGCGGCGGCAATCGGGCTTGCCGTTCCGCTGGCGCTTGCCGCCGGCGCGGCATCGGCCGAGGATCAGCTCAAGATCGCGATCGGGCAGATCAACAATTGGGAGAACCAGGCGCCGACGCTCGGCCAGGACGCCGGCATCTTCAAGAAGCACGGCCTGGTGCTGAAGACGGTCGGCACCCGCGGCGCCGGCGAAACCATCCAGGCCGGTCATCTCCGGCTCCGCCGATATCGGCGCCGGCGTCGGCGTCGCCGGCGTGATGCGCGCCTTCTCGAAAGGCGCGCCGGTGCGCATCCTGGCGCCGATGTTCACCGGCACCGGCGACCTTTACTGGTACGTGAAAGCGGATTCGCCGATCAAAAGCCTGAAGGACGCGAAGCCGGAGAACACCATCGCCTATTCGACCAACGGCTCGAGCTCGAACAACATCGTGGTCGCCTTCGTGCAGCGAGCTCGGCTGCAAGGCCAAGCCGACGGCGACCGGCAGCCCGGCCGGCACGTTGACCGCGACCATGTCGGGCCAGATCGACATCGGCTGGGCGGCGCCGCCGTTCGGGCTGCAGGAGATCAAGGAAGGCAAGATCCGCATCGTCGCGCACGGCAGCGACGTGCCCTCGCTGCGCGGGCAGACCGTGCGCACGCTGATCGTCAACGCCGACGCGCTCAAGACCAAGCACGACGCGATCATGCGCTTCATGCAGGCCTATCGCGAGGCGGTCGACTGGATGTATTCCGATCCCAAGGCGGTCGAGATGTATTCGGCGAAGATGCACCAGCCGGTCGACGCTGCTCAAGGAATCGATGGAGAAGTATCCAGCCGAAAGCCGCGTTGCAGACCGACAACTTGGCCGATCTCGACGGCGCGGTGCGTGACGCGGTGAAGCTGAAATTCCTCGAAAAGCCGCTGACCAAGGAACAGCTCAGCGAGCTCATCCAGATTCCGCCGCGCAAGTAACGCGAGGCGTCGTCCCCAATGCAAACGGGCCGCTGCCTGGCAGCGGCCCGTTCCACATTCGCGCAATCGATCGGCTTACATCTTCTTTTTCGCGGCCGCTTTCTTCGCCGGCTTCTTCATTGCCTTCTCGGCCTTCTTGGCCTTCTTGCCTTCTTGGCCTTGTGCGCTTTTTTCGCCGAGCATGCCCCCTTCGACACGATCGTGGCGCCGTCTTTATAGGCGGAGCAAGTATTCGCGTAGGTGAACTTGTGGCCCCTCAGCGATCCGCAAACCGCTCCTGGAGCTTCATAAAGGCACACCATCGGCTGCGGCGGCGGCGCGGCCGCTTTCTTCTTGCCTTTGGCTTGTCCGGTCGTGGCCGAGCCGAGCCCGAGGGCGAAAGCGCCGGCGACGATCAGCGCGGCATAGGCGATTGTCTTCAGCTTCATCGTTTCCTCCCAGCATTGTGAGACGTGGCGATAGTAGAGGGCAGCACAGGCAAGTTACAAGAAATTTACGCAAGGCGCGCCGCGGGTAGTCTGAACATGCGTTCAGAAAACCGGCTATTGCTTGCGATTCTGGGCGGCGCCGATCGCGGCCAGCATGGCGGCGCGGCCTTTATCCAGCGTCTGGCGCACCGTTTCGTCCTTGCCCACGGCGCCCATTTCGCGCTGACGCTTGACCGTCGCATCCACCATCAGCGGATCGAGGCCGAGCTCGCGCAAGGTGGCCGCGGATTCCTCCATCTCGGCCGCCCGCCGCTCGCCATGGCTTGCCATGCGCTCCAGGTTGTATTCGCTGAGCTGCGCCCAATCGAGGCCGGGATAATTGTTCTTGAGCGAGGCCGTCACCTCGTCCAGCACGCCGGCTCGGCTCGCCGCCAGGAAGCATTCGAGCGTGAGCGCCTCGATGCCCTTGATCATGACGGAGCGGATCATCTTGATCGCGGCGGCGGCGCCGAGCGCGTCGCCGACCACGTCAAGCTGCATCTCCATCTCGCGCAGCAGCGGCGCCACGGCCTGCGCGTGCGGGCCGGCGATCAAGAGCGGCGTGCGGTGGCGCTTGGGATGGATCGCCGCCACCACCGCCACGTCGACATAGCGCGCGCGCGCGCCCAGCAGCGCCGCGGTTTCCTTTTTGCGGCCGGGCGAAACCGAATTGATGTCGAGATAATAAGGATTGCCTGTGAGATGCGGCGCGACCGAGCGCGCGGCCTCGAGACTGGATGCCGCCGTCACCGCCGAGACGATCATGTCGCTGTCGCGCACCGCGTCTTGCGCGGAGGCGGCAAGCCGCACGCCGGATTTTTCGCCGGCGGCCTTCAGCGGCGCCCCGGCGCTGTGCGGAAACAGAATATCCCAGGCGGCGACGCGCTCGATGCCGCTCTCGCGCAGGCCGGCGGCGATCGCCTGGCCGGCCTCGCCGAAACCAATGAAGGAGACGCGCGGCGTGTTGCGAAGGGTCATGGCCAAATCCTAAATGGTTTTCACGGCTGCGTCTTGCCGCGAGGTCTGGAAGCTGACCGCCATCAGCCATTGGCCGTTGCGCTTGGTGAAAACGCGGGAGACGCGCGTCGCCTTGCCGTGGAACGGCTGGTGCTCGCAGCGCATCACGATCGCATCGGGGAAACAGATCATCTCGTTCCACACCAGCGGCGAAGGCGCGGAGTTGGCGTTGGTCTTGCGCTGCTCCGCGATCACGGCGACGCGTCCGGCCTTGCTGTGCTGGCGCGTGGCGGCATAGAGCGAGAACTCGTCGGCGACGTATTTCACCCATTCGTCGGGCAAATGACGCATGACCGCGATTTCCAGCGCCTGCCACGCAGCAAGACAATCGCGCTCGTCCTGGTTTTTCGGATCGTAGGGCAAAGTGAAGCAAGGATTGTCCCATTCCTTGCGGCCGGGCCCGTGCCCGAACACCGGCACGTCCTGCGACACCTCGTGATAGACCAGCAGCCGCCAGCCGGCCGCGCGCTGACCCCAAATGCGCAGCAGATAGTTCTTGTCGCCTTCGACCACCACGGAGACGACGTCGCCGTAACGATGCACGATGGGCTTGAGGCCTTTTTCGTCGCCGAGCAGCGGTTTCATCCCGCCGACCTGGTCCTTGGTCAGCACGCGGCCCGAACCGTCGATCCAGTTGAACCGATCGTCGAGCAGGCTTGCGACCGCTTTCGCGTCACCGCGCGCGAGCGCGGCGACCAACCCCTGGTCGGCCTGCATGACAGCGTCACTCGTCATTGCTTCAAGACTCCGGCACCCCCGGCACCGGCGGCGTGCCATGGGTGTGGAACGACTTGATGGTCTGCAAGCCCCAGGCCTGGCCTTTCTTGCGCTCGGCTTCGGTCCAGCGGATCGGCTTCCAGTCCGGCGCCAGCACCAGCCGCGCGCCGGCGCAGGAGACTTCCACGCGGTTGCCGCCCGGCTCGTAGACGTAAAGAAAGAAGGTCTGCTGGATGGCGTGCTTGTGCGGCCCGGTCTCGATGAACACGCCGTTCTCCAGGAACATGTCGGCGGCGCGCAGCACGTCCTCGCGCGAATCGAGCGCGTAAGTGACGTGGTGGAAGCGGCCTTTGGTGCCGGTGTGATCGCGCGTATAGGCGAAGTCGTAGGACTTGTTGGTGGCGGTCATCCACATGCCGGCTTCGCTGCCGTCGTCGAGCACGATCTGCTCGGTCAGCCGGAAGCCGAGATAGTTCTCGAAGAATTCGCGGTTGGCCTTGATGTCGACCGCCAGGCCATTGAAGTGGTCGATGCGCCGCACATTGCAGCCGCGCGCCGGATAGCGCTGCGCCTGGTTCTTCAGCGCCGGCTTCTTGTCGGGCGGCGGCTTCGTACCATTCGGTCTCGTAATAAAGCTCGATCACGTGGCCGTCGGGATCCTTGCAGACGAAACGTCTTGCCGTGGCCGAGATCGCCGTCGGTCCAGCCGACGTCGAAGCCGGAGCCTTTCAGCGCCGCCGCGCGCCGCTCCAGCGCCTGCGGCGAGCGCGTGCGGAAGGCGACATGCGCCATGCCGGAGGTCTTCGAGGCGGTGAGCTTGAGCGAATAGCGCTCGTAGTCGTCCCAGCCGCGCAAGAAAACGCTGTCGCCTTTCTCGCCGCTCTGGGTCATGCCCATCACGTCGATGAAGAACTTGCCGGCTCTCCTCGAATTTGGGCGTGAGCATTTCGACATGGCCGAGATGGGCGATGTCGAGGATCGGTTCGCTCTGCATGCGCGTCCTTTGCTCGTGGTCTATTCAATTCTGCCGTTGCGCGCGCGCGAACGCCAGCACCAGATTATTGGCCGGCATCGGCGAGATTTCGGCCGGCGAAAGCCGGCACGCCTCGCGAGCGCGTTCAAATCGTCCGACGTCGCGCACGCCCCAGTCCGGGTTCTCCGCCCTGAGCGTGGCGTCGAAGGCGGCATTGCTCGGCGCCGTGTGGGCGCCGTCGCGCTTGAACGGGCCGTAGATGAACAGTCGCCCGCCCGGCCGCAGCAGCCGTCCGGCGCCGGCCATGAGGTTTTGCGACACGCGCCAGGGCGCGATGTGCAGCATGTTGATGCAGAGCATGGCGGTCAATGCGCTATCGGTTCCGCCATCGCCGGTCCAGGTCCAGGCGGCATCGTTGAGATCGATGCGCTGCGGCGCGACGCAGATTGGCGAGCGCCGCCTGCCGCCGCCAGGCCTCGATGCTGGCGAGATGCGCCGGCATAGATGTCGCTCGGCCACCAGGTGAGCTGCGGCGCGCGCCGGGCGAATTCGGCCGCGTGCTGGCCGGTGCCGCTGCCGAGCTCGAGCACGTCGCCTTGCTGTGTACCGAGGAATGGGACAATCGCCGACCAGATCGGCTCGTGGTTGCGGTGAAAGGCCGGCCCGTCGAGCCGGCCGTCGGGCGCCGGCGGCCGGCCGAGACTGCCGAAGTCGATGACGAATTTGGGCATGGTTGCAGCCGTAATGGTGGCTGAATGACGCGGCAGCTAGCCATGCCGGGCAGGCGCGGTCAAAGCCGAATTGGCGGGCACAGGCCGGACTTCGTCCGGACTTCGGGCCCGGCTTCGTTGTTTTTACCGCATGGATGGGGCAAAATCCCACTCGACCCGCACTTGGGCGCACGAAAAGCCGAAAACGACCAAAAAATTCAGGGAGGATGAAAATGCGCAAACTCTTGACGACGCTGGCGGCGTTCGCCGCCGCCGCGCTGGTGCTGCCGGGCGCGGCCCACGCACAAGCCAACAAGCTGGTGGTCGGCATGCCGACCACGCCGCCCAACATCGTGCACATGCCGGTGATCGTCGCCAAGGATCTCGGGCTCTACAAGAAATACGGCGTCGATGTCGATATCGTCGCGCTCGACGGCGGCGTCAAGGTCTATCGCGCGATGCTGTCGGGCAATATCGACGTCGCCATGGCGCCGGCGGCGCTCGACCGCCGTCGGCGTTTCCAAGGGCGCGAAGGTCAAGGCGATCCTCGCCAACACCGACAAGTTCGAAGCCTCCATGGTGGTGCGCGACAACGTCAAGACCATGGCCGACCTCAAGGGCAAGCGCATCGGCATTCAGCAGCCCGGCGGCTTCGCCGACATCCTGAGCAAGAACGTGCTGCGCGCCGCCAAGATCGATCCCAAGGACGTCCACTTCGTCTGCATCGCCACCGAAGACGTGCCGGCGCTGGTCGCCGACCAGGTCGACACCGCCATCCTGCATGTCGAGCAGGAAATGCTGGCCAAGGAGAAGGTGCCGAGCCTGCACGCCATCGCGCGCATGTGGGACCTGCAGCCGAAGACGGTCTATAACTTCCTCGACGTGACCGAGGAGACCATCAAGAACAAGTCGAAGGCGCTGGACGGTTTCGTCAAGGCCAATATCGAGGCCACGCGCATCATGTACACCGACCGGGCCAAGGTGCTGCCGATCCTGGTCAAGCACACCGGCTATCCGGAAAAGATCATCGCGGAGACCTACGACTTCCTGGTCAAGAACTGCATCTGGAATGCCAATACCGGGCTGTCGCCGGAGCGCGTCAACTTCACCGCCAATCTGATGACCAAGGTCGGCAATATCGAGAAGGGCAAGACGCCGACCTACGACCAGATCGTCGACAAGACTTTCGCCGAAAAAGCGATTAAGGAACTCGGCGAATGGAAGGGACCCGTTTGCCCGTCCGCGGCGTTCTAAGGGCAAGGGTCTGACAGAATCGCGGGGCGGGCGCTGCCGGCTGACGGCGGCGTCCGCTCGCGGCCTAGCGCGATAGGGCGAAACGCCCGGGAGCCAATGCGATGAGCGTCGCCAACGAGGTTCATGCCGGCCGGCTGCCAGCCGCGTCACCAACGGCCGCCATACCAGACAGCACGGGGCCGTGGTGGGAAAGCAGGGCGACGTTCCGCTATGGCTTTCTCGCATTGATCCTGATCGTCTGGCAGATCGTCGGACCGTTCATCAGCCCGATCTTTTTCACCTATCCCACCAAGATCGCCGCCGCCTTCTATACGACGACCGCGTCCGGCGAACTGCCGTACTTCCTGGCGCAAAGCCTGGAGGTGATGGTCTACGGCCTGGTCATCGCCATCGCCGTCGGCATTCCGCTCGGCATCGCGATGGCGCGCATTCGCTGGCTCGACTGGGCGCTCGATCTGCCGATCAACGCGCTCTACGCGACGCCGCTGGTGGCGGTGGTGCCGCTGCTGGTGTTGTGGTTCGGCATTTATCTGAAAGCCAAGATCATCGTGGTGTTCTTGTTCGCGGTGTTTCCCGTCCTGATCAACACCTATCAGGGCGTGCGCGAATGCGACAAGAACATGCTCGAGGTCGCGCAATCGTTCCGCTCGAGCGAATGGCGGACGTGGCAGGACGTGCTGCTGCCGTTCGCGGTGCCCTACATCATCGCCGGCATCCGGCTCGCGATCGGCCGCGGGCTCATCGGCATGATCATCGCGGAGTTCTACACCACGATCACGGGCCTCGGGTTCATGATCACGCGCTACGCCAATAATTTCGAGATGGACAAGACCTTCGTGCCGGTGATCGTGCTGATGGTTCTGGGGGTCTCGCTCACCACGCTGCTGAAGTGGTTCGGGCGCCGCATCGCGCCCTGGAGCAACGCCAACCGCTGACCATCGCACGCGGCCGCGCGCAACCATCCGCGCCGTCAAGGCCACAGCCGCGCGCTGGCGATGCGGGCGCCCTCGGCCAGCGCCTTGAACTTTTCCCAGATCACGCTCGGGTGCACCTCGGTCTTGTAGCTGGCTTGCGAGGAAAACCCGCAGTCGGCCGCCGGCATGACGTTCTCGCGGCCGACCAGATTGGCGAAACGCGTAATCCGCTCGGCGATCAGCTCGGGATGCTCGACGATGTTGCTGGCGTGCGTGATGACGCCGGGAATGACGATCTTGCCCTCGGGCAGCTTCACCGTCTCCCACAGATGATATTCGTGCTCGTGCCGGCAATTGGCCGCCTCGAAGGAATAGGCCCCGGCTTCGATCTTGAGCATGTGGCCGACGACATCGGACAACGCGGCCTCGTGGATGCGCGGACCTTCGTTGATGCCGTAGCAGGTGTGGTAGCGCACCCGCTCCGGCGGAATGCCGGCCAGCGCGTGGTTGAGCGCATCGACGTAAGTCTGCGCCTTCTTGCTCTTCTGCTTGTCGTTAAGGGCCGGCTCGGCGAACACGTCGGCCAGGAACGGATCGTCGATCTGCACCAGGAAGCCGGCCGCGACGATGGCGCGGTATTCGGTGGCGAGCGCGTCGGCGACCGCGAACAAATAGTCCTCGTCGCTGCTGTAGAAGTCGTTCTGGCCGACGCCGCTCGGCGCCACCGCCGGCAGGAAGGCTTCGACGTGCCGCACCGCGCCGAGCGCGGCCTTGAGATTGTCGAGATCCTTGCGCAACGCGTCTTCCCCGCGATACCGCACCGGACCGACGCAAAACATCGGCGCAACCGGCGCCACGCCGCCGCCCATCATGGCGCGCTTGAAATACTCCTCGTAATAGTCCGGGAACGCCGCGCGCTCGGCGGCAAACAGCGGCGGCCCCTTGCCCGGGCGCGGCTCGAAACCTTGCAGGCGTTCGTTGACGTAGACGAAAAAGCCCGGCTTCGACATCTCGCCGTCGGTCAACACGTCGAGCCCGCATTCGGCTTGGCGGCGCACGCAGTCGGCGACGGCCTGGCGCACGCGCGCATCATAGGCCCGCGCGTCGTAAGAGGCGCCCGACAACTTCGCCTTCATCATGTCGAGCAGGTCGTGCGGCCGCGGCAGGCTGCCGACATGGGTGGTGAGAATGCGCTCGCTGCTGCGGATCATCACGCTGTCCTGTCCGCCACAAGGTGGCCCGCGATGCGGCTGAACCCAAGCAGCGCTCTCGTTTATACGTCTTCCGGCTTGTCGACGTAACGCAGACCCGCTTTCTGCAAGCCCTCGCGCATCTTGTACATGTCGAGGGTGAGCGTGCCGGCTTCCAGAGCTTTGCGCTTGCCGTCCTCGTCGTCCTTGCGCTTTTGCGCCTTCTGCGCGGTCTCGACCGCAAGCCGCCTCGGGATCACCACCACGCCGTCGTCGTCGGCCACCACCACGTCGCCCGGCTCGACGTTGACGCCCGCGCACACCACCGGAATGTTGACCGCGCCGAGCGTGGATTTGACCGTGCCCTTGGCCGAGATCGCCTTCGACCACACCGGAAAGCCCATCTCGGTGAGCGGCTTCACGTCGCGGCAGCCGGCGTCGATGACGAGGCCGATGACGCCGCGCGCGCGCAAGGCGGTCGCCAGCAATTCGCCGAACATGCCGTCGCTATTGTCGGCGGTGCAGCCGACCACCAGCACGTCGCCCTTCTGGCACTGCTCGACCGCGACGTGGATCATCCAGTTGTCGCCGGGCTGCGCCAGCACGGTGACCGCCGGCCCGCCGATCGAGGCGCCCGCATAGATCGGCCGCATATAGGGCTTCATCAGGCCGGAGCGGCCGAGCGCCTCGTGCGCGGTGGCGACGCCGGCCCCGGCGAGCGTGCCGATGGCGTTGGGGTCGGCGCGTTTGATAGTGCGGACGACGACGGGTTTCATTTTGTTTCCTCCGAACTCAGCCGAGCGTTTCTGCGACGCGCGGGAACAGCGTCTGGTAAGCCTCGCCATAGGTCATCGGCACGCCGGTGTTGCGCGACCCTTGCATGCCGCGATTAAGCGCGACGCGCTCGTAATAGGCCCACAGGTGCTTTTGCGCGGCGAGGATCTGGAAGGCCTTGTATTTCTGCTCCCACACCTCGTCGATCTTGAGAATGAGATCGGGCTTGAAGTTGCACATTTCCGGCTGGTGCGGCTCGAACAGATAGACCGGCGGGGCGGAATATTTGTACTTGGCGCCCGGCTTGTGGCCCATGGCCTGCGCCACCACGCGCGTCTCCTGGGCGAAATGCGCGGCGTTGGGGTGATCGAAATTGTACGGGTCTTCCAGCGCGTGGGTGAGCACGAAAGCGGGATTGGTCTCGCGGTAGATATCCACCATGCGGTCGAAGTGCTTTTCGGTGAGCTTGAGCGGGTAGTCGCCGGCGTCGAAGAATTCGATTTCGGCGCCCAGCAGCTTGGCGGCCCGCATCGCCTCGTCCTTGCGGCCGGCCTTGACCGTCGCAAGCGTGGCGCCGGCCTCCTTCCAGGCGAACTGGCTTTCGCCGCGCTCGCCATAGGAGAGACAGACGATTTTCATCTTGATGCCGCGCTTGGCGTGCAGCGCGATGGCGCCACCGCTGCGCCAGACGAAATCGCCGGGATGGGCGGTGATCACGAGCCCGGTTTTTTGCTCGGCCATGGCAACTCCCTAGCCACAATGTCATGGCCGGGCTTGTCCCGGCCATCCACGTCTTATACGCCCTGCACAGTAATAAGGCGTGGATGCCCGGCACAAGGCCGGCGCATGACGAAGCGATACCGAATGCCCGCCCCCACCACGTTGCGCATCGCCATCGGCGACTATCCCCACACGCTGCCGCTCAAGCGCGGCGAGATCACCTCGCCCTGGCTCACGCTCGACTTCGTCGAGGTCAAGCCGATGTACAAGGCCTTCATGCCGATGGTGCGCGAGCACGCCTTTGACGCCAGCGAGATGGCGCTGGTCACGGCCATCCAGGCCAAGGCCTACGGCAAGGGCCTGAAGCTTTTGCCGGCGGCCATGCTGTCGCGCTTCCAGCACGGCACCGTGCGCTACAATAGCGAACGCGGACAGATGACGCCCGCCGACCTGCCCGGCAAGCGCATCGGCGTGCGCGCCTACAGCCAGACCACCGGCGTCTGGATCCGCGGCATTCTGCAGAACGACTACGGGATCGATCTGAGCGCCGTGCAATGGGTCACCTTCGAGGATGCCCATGTGGCCGAGGCCAAAGACCCGCCCGGGGTGATGCGCGCCAAGCCGGGCGCGGACATCACGCAAATGCTGCTGGCCGGCGAACTCGATGCCGCGATCTACGGGGCGGCGCTGCCCGAGGATGCGCGCCTGCAAAGCGTGATCCCCGATCCGGACGCCGCCGCGCAGCGCTGGTACGGCCAGCACGGCCTGGTGCCGGTCAATCACATGGTGGTGGTGACGGACGATTTGGCGCGCACGAACCCGCAGGCCGTGGCCGAGCTCTACCGCCTGCTGGAAGCCGGCAAGGCGGCGGCAAGGCGGCGGCCGGCAAGGCCGGCCCGATCGACACCTCGCCGTTTGGGCGCGAGGCCAACAGGCCTTGCCTGGAACTGCTGATCTCCTACGCGGTCCAGCAGCGCCTGATCCCGCGCAAGCTCACGGTCGATGAGCTTTGGTAGGGCCTGAGAGAATCTCAAGCAGCCTGCCTAAATTTTGAGCAGGGCAGCTTGCCCGCGAAATGGGCAATCCACAGGCGATGCCAAGAACACCTCACTCCGCCAATGCCTTAGCGGTGCAAAGCGGCCTTGGCACAGGGCTTGCGAATTGCTCATGGCGCGGAAAGTCGCTGGGACACGACGCGCGTCAAACGCAGGGGTTTCGCTCATGTTCAAATCAACGCAGGCGGTCGCCAAGCGACCGAATGCCCGCTGGTGGCTCTCGGCCGCCGCGGGATTGGCGTTTTCGGCAACCGGCGCCGTGCATGGCGCCAAGGCCGAGGACACCATCAAGATCGGCATTCTCCATTCGCTCTCCGGCACCATGGCCATCAGCGAAACCACGCTGAAGGACGTGATGCTCATGCTCATCGACGAGCAGAACAAGAAGGGTGGTCTGCTCGGCAAGAAGCTCGAGGCCGTGGTGGTCGACCCGGCGTCGAACTGGCCGCTGTTCGCCGAGAAGGCGCGCGAGCTGATCTCCAAGGACAAGGTGGCGGTCGTGTTCGGCTGCTGGACCTCGGTGTCGCGCAAGTCCGTGCTGCCGGTGTTCAAGGAGCTCAACTCGATCCTGTTCTATCCCGTCCAGTACGAGGGCGAGGAGAGCGAGCGCAACGTGTTCTACACCGGCGCCGCGCCCAACCAGCAGGCCATCCCCGCCGTCGACTACCTGATGAGCAAGGACGGCGGCAACGTGAAGCGCTGGGTGCTGGCGGGCACCGACTACGTCTATCCGCGCACCACCAACAAGATCCTCGAGGCCTATCTCAAGCAGAAAGGCGTCAAGCAAGAAGACATCATGATCAACTACACGCCGTTCGGTCATAGCGACTGGCAGACCATCGTGTCGGACATCAAGAAGTTCGGCTCGGCCGGCAAGAAGACCGCGGTGGTGTCCACCATCAACGGTGACGCCAACGTTCCGTTCTACAAGGAGCTCGGCAACCAGGGCATCAAGGCCACCGACATCCCGGTGGTGGCGTTCTCGGTCGGCGAAGAAGAACTCGCCGGTCTCGACACCAAGCCGCTGGTCGGCCATCTCGCCGCCTGGAACTACTTCGAGTCGATCAAGACGCCGGCCAATGCCGCCTTCATCAAGGAGTGGCACGCCTTCACCAAGAATCCGAAGCGCACCACCAACGACCCGATGGAAGCGCACGTACATCGGCTTCAACATGTGGGTGAAGGCGGTCGAGAAGGTGAAGTCGACCGACGCCGACAAGGTGATCGACGCGCTGCCCGGCATCGAGGCGCCGAACCTGACCGGCGGCATGTCGACGATGCTGCCCAACCATCACATCACCAAGCCGGTCTTCGTCGGCGAAATCCGCGGCGACGGCCAGTTCGACGTGGTGTGGAAGAGCAAGGGCCTGGTGCCGGGCGATGCCTGGTCGGACTATCTGCCGGGCTCGAAGGACCTGGAGTCCGATTGGGTCACGCTCAAGTGCGGCAACTACAACAAGGTCACCAAGAAGTGCGGCGGGCAGGGCTCCTGATCGCCTGACCTCTTATGACGGGAGGCGGCGGCGCTCGCCGCCTCCCAAAGCCACCCTTGCCGGGGATTGACTGCAATGCGTAGCTTCTGCGATCGCGCGCTGGCGCTCGTATTCGCCGTCGGCTTGCTGTTTGCCGCTGCGGTGAGCGCGCAAGCCGGGCCTTACGAAGACGCGCTGCCGGGCTTCACCGAAGGCACGCTCAGCGACACCGGCGAGGCGATCGACAAGGTCGCCGCCAGCGGCAATCCGGCGGCCGCCGGCCTGCTCGAAGCGCTGCAGGACGCGCGGCTGCATGTTCAGCGCCGAGCAGAAAAAGGTCTACATCAAGACCAAGGACGGCAAGCTTTTCGACGCCGCCGACCGGCCAGCCGATCGCCGGCGATGCGCCGGCCGACATCGACACCGTCATCGTCAACAACCGGCTGCGCAACAAGATCAGCGCCGCGCTCGGCGGCCTCACGCTGATGGCGGCCGATCCCAACCGCCGTTATGACGCCGCGCAGGCCGTGTTCCACTCGCGCGAGCAGAGCGCGTTGCCGACGCTGCAAGCCGCGCTCGCCAAGGAAACCGATGCGCGCGTGAAGAAGGCGCTTGCCGAAGCGCGCGCCGCCGTCATCCTCACCTCGCCGAAGCCAAGCCGGACGACAAGATCGCGGCCATCGCGGTGATCGGCGCCCGCGGCGACCAGGACGCGCTCGGCCTGCTCCAGGGCCTGCCGGCGCGCGAGGCGCCCGCGGTCCACAAGGCGGCGGAGGCCGCCATCGCCAAGATCCAGAGCACGCTCGCCATCTGGAACGCGGTGCAGAACGCCTGGTACGGGCTCTCGCTCGGCTCGGTGCTGCTGCTGGCGGCGATCGGGCTCGCCATCACCTTCGGCGTCATGGGCGTCATCAACATGGCGCATGGCGAGATGGTGATGCTCGGCGCCTACACGACCTTCGTGGTGCAGGAGCTGATCCGCGCCTACCAGCCGGCGCTGTTCGACTATTCGCTGCTGATCGCCATTCCGCTCGCCTTCCTGGTCTCGGGCGCCGTCGGCATCGCCGATCGAGCGCAGCATCATCCGCTTCCTCTACGGCCGCCCGCTGGAGACGCTGCTCGCCACCTGGGGCCTGTCGCTGATCCTGCAGCAGGCGGTGCGCACCATCTTCGGGCCGACCAACCAGGAAGTCGGCAATCCGTCCTGGATGAGCGGCGCCTTCGACCTCGGCGGCATCACCATCACCTATAACCGGCTGTGGATCATCGTCTTCACGCTGATGGTGTTCGTGGCGCTGCTCGCCATGCTGCGCTTCACGCGGCTCGGCCTGGAAATGCGCGCGGTGACGCAGAACCGCGCCATGGCCGCCGCCATGGGCATCCGCACCGCGCGCATCGACGCGCTCACCTTCGGGCTCGGCTCCGGCATCGCCGGCATTGCCGGCGTCGCGCTGTCGCAGATCGACAATGTCAGCCCGAATCTGGGGCAGGGCTACATCATCGACTAGTTTCATGGTGGTGGTGTTCGGCGGCGTCGGCAACCTGTGGGGCACGCTGGTCGGCGCCTTTGCGCTCGGCATCGCCAACAAGTTCCTCGAGCCCTTCGCCGGCGCCGTGCTCGGCAAGATCGCCATCCTGGTGCTGATCATCCTGTTCATCCAGAAGCGCCCGCGCGGCATGTTCGCGCTCAAGGGCCGGGCGGTGGAGGCGTGATGAGCGCCTTCCCGCTCACCCGCGCTGATCGACCGGCGCCGCGCTATCTTCCTGGTGCTGCTCGGCGCCTTCGCCGTCGCCATTCCGGTGCTCAATCTCATGGTGCCGGCGGGCTCGGCGTTCCACGTCTCGACCTATCTGGTGGCGCTGTTCGGCAAATACATCTGCTACGCGCTGCTCGCGCTCTCGATCGACCTGATCTGGGGCTATGCCGGCATCCTCTCGCTCGGCCACGGCGCCTTCTTCGCGCTCGGCGGCTACGCCATGGGCATGTATCTGATGCGGCAGATCGGCACCCGCGGCGTCTATGCCAATCCGATCCTGCCCGACTTCATGGTGTTCCTGAACTGGCCGGAACTGCCGGTCTATTGGTACGGCTTCCAGCACTTCGCCTATGCGGTGCTGATGATCGTGCTGGTGCCGGGCCTGCTCGCCTTCGTGTTCGGCTGGTTCGCGTTCCGCTCGCCGCGTCACCGGCGTCTATCTCTCGATCATCACGCAGGCGCTGACCTACGCGCTGATGCTCGGCTTCTTCCGCAACAATTTCGGCTTCGGCGGCAATAACGGCCTGACCGACTTCAAGGACATCCTCGGCTTCAACGTGCAGGCGGAGGCAACGCGCGCTGCGCTGTTCGTGATCTCCTGCATCGCGCTCGCGCTCGGCTTCCTGATCTGCCGCGCCGTCGTGACCTCGAAATTCGGCAAGGTGCTGATCGCGATCCGCGACGCCGAATCGCGCACGCGCTTCCTCGGCTACCGGGTCGAGAACTACAAGCTGTTCGTGTTCACGCTGTCGGCCTGCATGGCGGGCGTCGCCGGCGCGCTCTACGTGCCGCAGGTCGGCATCATCAATCCGAGCGAATTCGCGCCGGGCAATTCGATCGAGGCGGTGATCTGGGTCGCGGTCGGCGGCCGCGGCACGCTCACCGGCGCGGTGCTCGGCGCGTTCCTGGTCAACTACGCCAAGACCTATTTCACCTCCGGCTTCCTGGCGCCCTATTGGCTGTTCGTGCTCGGCGGGCTGTTCATCGCGGTGACGCTGCTGCTGCCGCGCGGCATCGTCGGCACGCTGCAATACGGCCTCGGCCTGCGCGCCGACGCCAGATCGGCGGCGGCCGAGCAGGGCACCGACATCGACAGCGCCGCCGCCCGGCGCGGCGCCGCGCGCGGCGGAGTAGGGGACGCCATGGACGAATCGACAGACACACCACCACCGCGCTGCTCTATCTCGACGGCGTCACCGTCTCGTTCGACGGCTTCCAGGCGCTCAACAAACTGTCCTTCGTGATCGAGCCGGGCGAGATGCGCGCCATCATCGGCCCCAACGGCGCCGGCAAGACCACCATGATGGACGTGGTCACCGGCAAGACGCGGCCCGACGAGGGCGACGTCTTTTTCCAGGAGGGCACCTACGACCTGTCCAAGCTCGACGAGACGCAGATCGCCGAGCTCGGCATCGGCCGCAAGTTCCAGAAGCCGACCGTGTTCGACATGCACACGGTCGAGGACAATCTGCTGCTGGCGCTCAAGAACGACCGGCGCGTGCGCGCGACGCTGTTCTGGGAGAGCTCGGCGCCGCAGGAGGCGCCGCATCGACGGCATTCTCGACACCATCCGCCTCGACGCCGCTGCGCGCGCGCGTGGCCGGCAGCCTGTCGCACGGGCAGAAGCAGTGGCTGGAGATCGGCATGCTGCTGGCGCAGGAGCCGAAGCTGCTGCTGGTCGACGAGCCGGTCGCCGGCATGACCGACGCCGAGACGCAGCAGACCGCCGAACTGCTCAAGGAGATCAACCGCGACCAAGACCGTGGTCGTGGTCGAGCACGACATGACATTCGTGCGCGAGCTCGGCGTCAAGGTGACGTGCCTGCACGAAGGCTCGGTGCTGGCGGAAGGCACGATCGACCAGGTGTCGGAGAACGAGCGCGTGGTCGAAGTGTATCTGGGGCGGTGACGATGCTCGAAGTGAGCAAGCCATCGATCTGCACTACGGCGCGGCGCAGGCGCTGCGCGGCGTCTCGCTCAAGGCCGAGCCCGGCAAGGTCACCTGCGTGCTCGGCCGCAACGGCGTCGGCAAGACCAGCCTGCTGCGCGCGCTGGTCGGCCAGCACGCGGTCAGCGCCGGCTCGATCGCCTTCGACGGCGCCGACATCACGACGCTGTCGACCGTCGAGCGCGCGCGCCGCGGCATCGCCTATGTGCCGCAGGGGCGCGAGATCTTCCCGCTGCTCACGGTCGAGGAAAACCTGGAGACCGGTTTTGCGCCGCTGCCGCGCGACGAGCGCGACGTGCCGGACGACGTGTTCTCGCTGTTTCCGGTGCTCAGCAGCATGCTCCGGCGGCGCGGCGGCGACCTGTCCGGCGGCCAGCAGCAGCAACTGGCCATCGGCCGCGCGCTGGTGATGCGGCCGCGGCTGCTGCTGCTCGACGAGCCGACCGAGGGCATCCAGCCCTCGATCATCAAGGATATCGGCCGCGCCATCGCCTATCTGCGCGGCCTGAAGGAAATGGCGATCGTGCTGGTCGAGCAATATCTCGACTTCGCGCAGGAGCTCGGCGACGATCTCGTGGTGATGGACCGCGGCGCGATCGTCTATTCGTGCAGCAAGGCCACCATGGACGAAGGCGCGCTCAAGCGCGCGCTGGCGATTTGATCCGGCCGCGGCCTAGACTTTTCGCGTCAGGCGGGGGAGGCGAGTAGCGTGTCAGTGGCGGTTGCCGAGCGTGAGCAGCGACATCTTCGCCGCCAACCGCGCGCAGCGGGCGCATCGCGCTGACGGTGGCGGCGCGCGGGCGGCGTCACGCGGCGCGCCCGCGTGCAGGAAAGCGGCTCGCTGCGCGTGCGCTTTCCCAATGCGACGGCGAGGCGCTGGAGGCGGTGATCGTCAACACCGGCGGCGGCATGGCCGGCGGCGACCGCTTCGCGATCGACATGACGGTGGGCGAGGGCGCGCGGCTGGTGGTCGGCACCGCGGCGGCGGAGAAGATCTACCGCTCGACCGGGCCGGACGCGGACATGGAGGTCGCGCTCGCCGTGCAGGCCGGCGGCGCAGCTTGCCTGGCTGCCGCAGGAGACGATTCTGTTCGATCGCGCGCGGCTTTCGCGCCGCATCGAGATCGATCTGGCCGAGGGCGCCTCGCTCCTCATGGCCGAGGCGGTGGTGTTCGGCCGCGCCGCCATGGGCGAGACGATGCGCGAAGGCCGCTTCGCCGACCGCTGGCGGGTGCGCCGCGACGGCCGGCTGATCTTCGCCGACGCAGCGCGGCTCGACGGCGCGATCGCCGAGAAGCTTGGCCGGCCGCGCGGTGGCGGGCGGCGGCATTGCGGTCGCCACCGTGCTGATCGCGCCCGGCGACGACGGCGACGCATCGCGCCGTGCGCGCGCTCGAACTTCGCGCGGCGAAGTCGGCATCTCGGCCTGGAACGGCATCGCGCTGGCGCGGCTGTGCGCGCGCGACGGCGCCACGCTTGCGCCACGATCTGATCGCGGTGCTGGCGGCGCTCGGCGCGCCGTGCCGCGGCTCTGGCTGCAACTGAGGCATGCCATGAACCTCACCCCGCGCGAAAAAGACAAGCTGCTGATCGCGATGGCCGCCATGGTGGCGCGCCGGCGGCTCGAGCGCGGCGTCAAGCTCAATCATCCGGAGGCGGTGGCGCTGATCACCGATTTCATCCTGGAAGGCGCGCGCGACGGCAGGACCGTGGCCGCAGCTGATGGAGGCCGGCGCCCACGTGCTCACCCGCGCGCAGGTGATGGAGGGCATCCCCGAGATGATCCACGACATCCAGGTCGAAGCGACGTTCCCCGACGGCACCAAGCTCGTCACCGTGCACGAGCCGATCAGGTGAAGCGATGAAGACACTGCTCGCGTTTCTGTTTTCGCTGGCCGCGGCGGCGGCGCAGGCGCATCCGTCGCTGGTGCCGCATCAGCATCCGCACGGCGTGAGCATGCTGCCTGACCTCGGCACGTTCCTGGTCGGCGGCATCTTCGTGCTCGCCGCCGCGCTGGTGGCTTACGCGAAATTCGGCGAGAGGTGACGCCATGATCCCCGGCGAAATGTTCATCAAGGACGGCGACATCGAGCTCAACGCCGGCCGCAAGACGGTGACGCTCACCGTCTCCAACACCGGCGACCGGCCGATCCAGGTCGGCTCGCATTATCATTTCTTCGAGACCAATCCGGCGCTCAAGTTCGAGCGCAAGAAGGCGCGCGGCATGCGGCTCGACATCGCGGCCGGCACCGCGGTGCGCTTCGAGCCGGGGCAGACGCGCGAGGTGACGCTGGTCGCGCTCGCCGGCAAGCGCACCGTCTATGGTTTCCGTCAGGACGTGATGGGGAAGCTTTGATGACCCCCAAAAGCCATAACGGGCGGACCGTCGTCCACCCGTCACAAGCTCTCGGATCCATTCCCGTCGCGAGCGTGAGCCCGCGGTGCGGGTACCAGTTACTGAGAGCCAGGGCCGGCAGTCATGGACCACGAATACAGCAAGCTGCACCCACGTCCCATGGCCGCTCCGGTCATGGCGGTTCACCCGTGTCCAGCAGAGCCAGAGATGGATGACCTGTCGATAAGCCTACCCGCGTGAGCCGAACTGGCAAGCGTCAAAAATCTGCGGTTGATAACTCTGGGGATGAAATATGCCGATCACAATGAAACGCGCGGCTTATGCCGACATGTTCGGCCCCACCACCGGCGACCGCGTGCGGCTGGCCGACACCGATCTCATCATCGAGGTCGAGAAGGATTTCACCACCTACGGCGAGGAGGTGAAATTCGGCGGCGGCAAGGTGATCCGCGACGGCATGGGCCAGATCGCAGGTCACCAACCGCAGGGCGCCGTCGACACCGTCATCACCAATGCGCTGATCCTCGATCACTGGGGCATCGTCAAAGCCGACGTCGGCCTGAAGGACGGCCGCATCGCCGCCATCGGCAAGGCCGGCAATCCCGACATCCAGCCGGGCGTCACCATCGTCATCGGCCCCGGCACCGAGATCATCGCCGGCGAAGGAAAAATCCTCACCGCCGGCGGCTTCGACACCCACATCCATTTCATCTGCCCGCAGCAGGTCGACGACGCGCTGATGTCGGGCATCACCTCGATGCTCGGCGGCGGCACCGGACCGGCCGCCGGCACCAACGCCACCACCTGCACGCCCGGCCCGTGGCACATCGGCCGCATGATCCAGGCGGCGGACGCCTTCCCGGTCAATCTCGGCTTTGCCGGCAAGGGCAATGCGTCGCGCCCGGCGGCGCTGGAGGAAATGGTCAAGGCCGGCGCCTGCGCGCTCAAGCTGCACGAGGACTGGGGCACCACGCCGGCGGCGATCGATTGCTGCCTGTCGGTCGCCGACGACTACGACGTGCAGGTGATGATCCACACCGACACGCTCAACGAGAGCGGCTTCGTCGAGGACACCATCAAGGCCTTCAAGGGCCGCACCATTCATGCCTTCCACACCGAAGGCGCCGGCGGCGGCCACGCGCCCGACATCATCAAGGTGGCGGGCCTGAAGAACGTGCTGCCGTCCTCGACCAATCCGACGCGGCCGTTCACCAGCAACACCATCGACGAGCATCTCGACATGCTGATGGTGTGCCACCATCTCGATCCGTCGATCCCCGAGGATCTGGCGTTTGCCGAAAGCCGCATCCGCAAGGAGACCATCGCGGCGGAAGACATCCTGCACGACCTCGGCGCGCTCTCGATGATGTCGTCGGACAGCCAGGCCATGGGCCGCATCGGCGAGGTCATCATCCGCACCTGGCAGACCGCCGACAAGATGAAGAAGCAGCGCGGGCGGCTGCCGGAGGAGAAGGGCGACAACGACAACTGCGCGCGTCAAGCGCTACGTCGCCAAATACACCATCAATCCGGCGATCGCGCACGGCGTGTCGAAGCACATCGGCTCGGTCGAGAAGGGCAAGCTCGCCGACCTGGTGCTGTGGTCGCCGGCGTTCTTCGGCGTCAAGCCCGACATGATCATCAAGGGCGGCTCGATCGTCGCGGCGCTGATGGGCGATCCCAACGCCTCGATCCCGACGCCGCAGCCGGTGCATTACCGGCCGATGTTCGGCGCCTTCGGCAAGGCGCTGACCGCGTCGTCGCTGGTGTTCGTGTCGAAGGCGGCGGCGCGGTCGAGCTTGCGCAACAAGCTCGGCGTCGAGAAGCAATTCGTCGCGGTCGAGAACACGCGCACGATCTCCAAGAAGAACATGATCCACAACGACGCCACGCCCGACATCGAGGTCGATCCGGAAACCTACGAGGTGCGCGCCGACGGCGAGCTGCTCACCTGCGCGCCGGCCGAGGTGCTGCCGATGGCGCAGCGGTATTTCTTGTTCTGACGTCTCAGGGCTCGAGCTTGTGCCAGAATTCCGCGCCGCACAGCGCGCCGGCGCAGCCGCGCACTTCGAGCTCATCGCCCTCGCGCAAGGCCAGCTGGCCGGCATAGGTCTGGCCGTCGTCGGAATTGTAGATGCCGCCGGCCCAGTTGCCCCGGCCGTCCGGCGCCATCGCGAAAATGCGCATGCCGACGATTCTGCGGTTGCGCTTGGCTGGATCGGGGTTGCGCTCGTCGAGCGGCGGCCTTCCCGTCCTGGCGTCGATGGCGTCCTTGATCCAGACCACCGTGCCGCACATGGCGTTGCCGCAGCGGGTGACGTGAATGCGGGCATCGCCTTTCTGGGTGAGCCAGAGGCCGGTCGGCTCCGCGGCGCGGGCCGGCGCGAGGGCGAGCATGAGAAGGGCCGAAATGACCGCTAGGCGGAACGGCTGCATGAAAGCTCCATGGCGAATCGGCGATGTGCCTTTGGCGCGGCCTTCATGCCATAATGACGGCGCGGCTGTGAAGGCGAGAATGTGGACGAGACGCGTGGCATGTTGCGGGTAGCGCAGATCAAGCGGGCGGCCGACTGGGACGCAGGCGCCGCCGCCGACCGCGTCGTGCTCGACGCCGGCGACCGCGCCCGCCGGCGCATCGTGCTCACCGGCGAGAAGGGCACCGAATTCCTGCTCGATTTCGAAAAGCCCGTGGCGCTGCGCGACGGCGACGGTCTGCTGCTCGATGACGGCGCCATCGTGGCCGGTGGCTGGCCAAGCCGAGCCGCTGATCGAGATTTCGGCCCATACGCCGCTCGCCACCGTGCGGCTCGCCTGGCATCTCGGCAACCGCCACACCGACGTGCAGATCGTCGGCGACCGCTTGCGCATCCGCCGCGACCACGTGCTGGAGGAGATGCTGCGCGGCCTCGGCGCGCATCTGGCGCCGCTCGATGCGCCGTTCGATCCGGAACCGGCCGCGCCGCATGAGCATCATCACGGGCATGAGCATGGCGAATAATAAACGATCGGCGTCGTTACACCGTTCGTCCCCGCGCAAGCGGGGACCCAGGGACGCAGGCAACGCCATCAAGAAAGGACTGGGTTCCCGCTTGCGCGGGAACGAACGGAAGGAGTTGGCATCGCCGGCGCTCTACCGCCTGATGGCCTGGCTGTCGCCGGCCTATCCGGTCGGCGCCTTCTCTTATTCCAGCGGCATCGAATGGGCGGTCGAAGCCGGCGACATCACGGACGCCGCGACGCTGCGCGGCTGGCTCGCCGTCATGCTCGGCGAGGGCTCGCGGCTTCTGCGACGCGGTGCTGTTCGTCGCACGCCCATCGCGCCGTCGGCCGACGACGACGACAAGGCGCTGCGCGCCGTGGCCGAGCTTGCCGCGGCGCTGGCGCCCTCCAAGGAGCGCCATCTGGAGACGACCGCGCAAGGCAATGCCTTCATCGAGGCGACGCGCGCGGCCTGGCCAACGCGCGGCGCTCGACCGCCTGAATGCCGCCTGGGACGGCGCGGTCGCCTATCCGGTGGCGGTCGCGGTCGCGGCCGGCGGCCACGGCATCGCGCTGAACGACGCGCTCGCGGCCTTCCTGCAGGCGCGTCGCCGCCAATTGGGTCTCGGCCGGCGTGCGGCTCATTCCGCTTGGGCCAGACCGACGGCCAGCGCGTGCTGGCGGCGCTCGAGCCCGTCGTCGCCGCAACCGCGCAGCGCGCGCTGGCAACGCCGCTCGACGACATCGGCTCAGCGCGCGTTCCGTGCCGACCTCGCCGGCGCCCGGCACGAGACGCAGTACACGCGGCTGTTCAGGAGCTGAGAATGAACCCCAATCCGCACGGCCCCTTGCGCGTCGGCATCGGCGGTCCGGTCGGCTCCGGCAAGACCGCGCTGATGGACGCGCTCTGCAAGAAGCTGCGCGACGCGTTTCGAGATCGCCGCCATCACCAACGACATCTACACCAAGTGGGACGCCGAATATCTGGTGCGCTCCGGCGCGCTTGCGCCGAGCGCATCGCCGGCGTGGAAACCGGCGGCTGCCCGCACACCGCCATCCGCGAGGACGCCTCCATCAATCTCGCCGCGGTCGCCGAGATGCGCGCCAAGTTTCCCGACCTCGATCTGGTGCTGATCGAATCGGGCGGCGACAATCTCGCCGCCACGTTCTCGCCGGAGCTTGCCGATCTGACGATCTACGTCATCGACGTCGCCGCCGGCGACAAGATTCCGTCGAAGGGCGGGCCGGGCATCACGCGCTCCGACCTGCTGGTGATCAACAAGGTCGATCTGGCGCCTTATGTCGGGGCTTCGCTCGAAGTGATGGAGCGCGACGCCAGGAAGATGCGCGGGCGCGCGGCCCGTTCGTGTTCACCAATTTGCGCGACGGCAAGGGCGTCGACGAGATCGCGCGTTTCGTCGAACAAAAGGGCGGGCTCGGAAAATGACCGCGGGCGAGCGTCTGCAAGCCGCGCTCGCGCGCATCGACGATCCCGGCGGCGAGGGGGCGCGTGCCTGCCTCACGGTCTATCGCGACGCGGCACGCGCCGCCGCGGATGCGGCCGACGCGCGCGCCAAGGCCGGCATTTCTCTCGGGCCCCTCGATGGCGCGATCGTCAGCATCAAGGATCTGTTCGACGTCGCCGGCGAAATAACGCGCGCCGGCTCCAAGCTGGTCGCCGAGGAGGGCAAGCCCGCGATGCGCGATGCGCCGGTGGTGCAGCGCCTGCGCGCGGCAGGCTGCGTCATCATCGCCAAGACCAACATGACCGAGTTCGCTTATTCCGGCGTCGGCTGCAATCCGCATTT
Source organism: uncultured Alphaproteobacteria bacterium (assembly GCA_963742375.1). Classification (GTDB taxonomy): domain Bacteria; phylum Pseudomonadota; class Alphaproteobacteria; order Rhizobiales; family Xanthobacteraceae; genus Pseudolabrys. The sequence goes on along the minus strand of CAVULP010000002.1, from coordinate 188,517 downwards.
CGGCACGCCGGGCAATCCGGCCGACCGCGCGCGCGTTCCCGGCGGATCGAGCGCGGGCGGCGCGGTGGCCGTCGCCGACGGCATGTGCGAGATCGCCATCGGCTCGGATACCGGCGGCTCGACCCGCATCCCGGCCGCGCTTTGCGGCATCGTCGGCTTCAAGCCGAGCCGCCAGCGCGTGCCGACGCAAGGCGCCTTTCCGCTGTCCTACACGCTCGACTCCATCGGGCCGATGGCGCGTTCGGTCGCGGATTGCGCCAATGCCGACGCCGTGATGGCGGGCGAAGTGCCGGCCGCGCTCGAGCCGGCGCCGCTTGCGAACCTGCGCGTCGGCGTCGCGCAAGGTCTGCCGCTCGACCGCCTCGACGACAGCGTCGGCAAGCTTTTCCCCGCCGCGCTCGACCGGCTGGAAAAGGCGGGCGCACGCCTGTCGGCGGAAAAGCTGGCGCTGCTCGACGACATGGCCGAGGTCAATGGCAAAGGCGGCGTGCTGCCGGCGGAAGCCTTCTCGATCCACCGCGACCGCCTGGCGCGCCGGGCCGAGGCCATCGACCCGAATGTACGGGTCCGGCTCGAGCGCGCGCAAAAGATCACGGCCGCCGATTACATCGAGATGACGCGCGCGCGCGCCGAACTGGCGCGGGCCATGGATGGGCGGCTTGCCGATCTCGACGTGCTGGCCATGCCGACCACGCCGATCGTGGCGCCGCTCATCGCCGAAGTGGCCGCGCCGGAGGAATTCGCCCGGCGCAATGCGCTGTTGCTGCGCAATACCTCGATCTGGAATTTCTTCGATTGCTGCGCCATTTCGCTGCCGCTGCCGCGCCAGGGCGGCCTGCCGGCCGGCCTCATGCTGGTGGCGCGCAACGGCCAGGACCACCGCCTGCTGCGCATCGCCGCGGCGGTGGAGAAGGCTTTCGCCGCGTAAGGCGCTTAGAACTCCCGCATCGTCTCCATCAGCATTGTGTAGCGCTCGGCTCCCAGCCGCTTGATCAGACCTGCCTCATGCTGGTCGGAGAGCGACTTCGCCCGCGCCAGCACGCGCTGGCCTTCGCGGGTCAACCGCAGCGCGTGGCGGCGGCCGTCGGCGGAGGAAGGCAGCCGCTGCGTCAGCCCGCGGCTCTCCAGCCGGTGCAGCAGCCGCACCAGCCGCGCCCGCTCGATTCCCAGCGTCGCCGATAGCTCGGCCTGCGAGAGCCCGACATTGGCGGCGATCACCGCCAGCACCGAGAACTGCGCCGGGCTGATGTCGAGCGAGGACAGCCGCCGGATGAAGTCCTGGAAGATCCACACCTGGAGGCGGCGGATAAAATAGCCGAGCCGCTCGTCGATCACGCCGAGGGCGATGGCCGGCCGGCTGACCCGCCGCAGTTGCGGCGTCTTGCGGAGCGCAACGGCGCGCGTTTTGGCAGGCATGGCGGCAGCCCTTGTGGCGGCAGGGCCCGAACCGGGCCTGGCTTGCAAGCATCTCGCAAGCATCGGGGAAACATATTGCAGTTGACGAATTTTGTTGTCCAGGTCAACAATATGCCGCGGGCTTGACAGGGCGCCGGAGCCAGGGCCCGGCCCGCGAGCGGCGGCACGGGGCCGCCGCATTATTCGACTTTTCGCGCTTGTTAGGACCGGAACAAATCCGGCATCATCGGCGCAAGGCCGTCAACGGCTCAAGGGAGGACTTGCCTATGAACTCGCAAATCGCACTCGAAATCCGCGCGCGTCACCCGCCGCAGCTTCAGCGCCGGCGTCGGCGCCGCAATCGTCGCCGGCACCGCGCCCTTCAACATCGTGCGCGCGCAAGGCGCGCCGCTGAAGGTCGGCGTGCTGCTGCCGCGCTCCGGCGTGCAGGCCGGCATCGGCCAGGACTGCCAGCGCGGCGTCGACATCGCCGGCCGGCATCCTCAAGGACCTCGGCCTGCCGCGAGCTTGCAGATCATGAATGCCGACACCGAGACCAACGTCGAAGTCGCGCGCTCGCGCGCCGAGAAGCTGATCGGCGACGGCGCGCAGCTCCTGGTCGGCGCCTTCGATTCCGGCCAGAGCACCGCGATCGCGCAGGTGGCCGAGCAGAAGGGCATTCCCTTCGTCATCAACATCGCCGCCGCCCCGCCGATCACCGAGCAGGGCTACAAGTTCGTGTTCCGCAACTTCCCGACCGCGCCGATGATCCTGGGCGACGCCTTCGCCAATCAGAAGGAAATGTTCGACGTCGACCGGCACGGCGCCGAAGACGGTGGTGTTCATGCACGTCAACGACACCTTCGGCACCGCGATGAAGGAGGGCATCGGCGCGATGATGCCGAAGTTCAACATGCCCTACAAGATCGTCGAGACGATCGCCTACGATCCGGCGGCGCGCGACCTCTCGGTCGAAGTCGCCAAGGCCAAGGCGACCGGCGCCGAGGCGCTGCTGATGGTGAGCCGCCTCAACGACGCCATCCTGCTGACGCGCGAACTGGTCAAGCAGCGCTGGTCGCCGATGGCGATCCTCAGCATGGGCCCGGGCTGGTACGAGGACCAGTATCTCAAGACGCTCGGCAAGCTCGTCCGACGGTCCGCTCAGCTTCGTGCCCTGGTACGATCCGAACAAGAAGCTCAGCAAGCAGCTCGAAGCGGCGCTCGCCAAGGCGCATCCCGGCGTCAACCTCAACACCAACCACGTCTACACCTTCGAGGCGCTGCTGGTCGCCGCCGACGCCTACAAGCGGGCGGGCTCGACCGATCCGAAGGCGCTGGCCGACGCGATCCGCAAGACCAACATCACCGACAATGTCAGCCCCGGCCCCGGCATCCAGTTCGACGCCAAGGGCCAGAACGACAAGCTGAAGAACTCGGCGATCCAGAACCGCGGCGGCAAGCTGGTGACGGTGGCGCCGAAGGCGGCGGCCAATGCCAAGGCGGAATGGCCGATGAAGCCCTACGACAAGCGCGGCTGAGCGCGCCGCATGCTAGGCACTGCTCCGGCCGCGTCGCGGCCGGAGCATTGCTTGCATAGGATCGACCGGTGCCGGCAGAAATCTATCTCAATGTCGCCGTCAGCGGCCTCTTGACCGGCCTCGTCTACGGCCTGATGGCGCTCGGCCTGTCGGTGATCTTCGGCGTCGTGCGCGTCGTCAATTTCGCCCACGGCGAGATGATGACCATCGCCATGTATCTCGCGGTCGTGCTGTTCGCGCGCCTTCCAGCTCGATCCGCTGGTGATGCTGGTGCCGATCGCGGCGGTGCTGTTCGCGTTCGGCTATCTGCTGCAGGCCGGCCTGATCAATCCGTTCATCACCCGGCCCGAGCACAGCCAGTTCATGCTGCTGGTCGCGGTCGCGATCATCATCGTCAACGTGCTGCTGATCGTGTTCGGGCCGGACGCGCAGAGCGTGCAGACCTCCTACGCCTTCGACAGCTTCCAGATCGGCCCGCTGATCGTCGACGCCACCAAGCTCTATGCCGGCGTCGCCGCGCATCGTGGTGGCGGCGGCGCTGTTCGCGCTTCTTCCGCTTCACGCCGACTCGGCAAGGCGATCCGCGCCTGCGCCGACAACTACACCGGCGCGCTGGTGGTCGGGCTCGACGTCAAGCGGCTCTATGCGCTGACCTTCGGCCTCGGCGCGGCCTGCGTCGGCGCCGCCGGCTGCGATGCTGCTGCTGATCGTCGACGTCACGCCGGCGCTCGGGCCGGCCTATACGCTGCTCGCCTTCGTCATCGTCATCACCGGCGGCCTCGGCTCGATGCCGGGCGCGCTCGCTCGGCGGCGTGCTGATCGGCGTGACCGAGGCGATGGCCGGGCTGCTGTTCACGCCGTCGGCCAAGAGCATGTTCGCCTTCGCCATCCTGGTGCTGGTGCTGCTGTTCCGGCCGCAGGGCATCCTGGGCAAGAGGCGCGATGCGCATGATCGCGCGGCTGATCGACGGCGTGCCGCGCCGCGCGCTGGTCCTGCTCGGCGTGCTGCTGGCGGTGCTGGTCGTCGCGCCGCTCGTTCGCCAGCGACTACCTGCTCACCGTGCTGATCCTCATCCTCTACTTCGCCTATGTCGGCCAGGCCTGGAACATCATGATGGGCTTTGCCGGCCAGCTTGTCGCTCGGCCACGCGCTCTATGTCGGGCTCGGCGCCTATACCGCGGCCGCGCTCTACGTGCATTTCGGCATCGGGCCGTGGCTCGGGCTGTTGGCGGCGATGCCGATCGCGGCGGCTGGCCGGCGCCGTTCATCGGCTTTCTCGCGTTCCGCTTCGGCGTCGCCGGCGTCTATTTCGCCATCCTGACCATCGCCTTCGCCGAATTCGCCCGCATCGGCTTCGATCATTTCGGCTGGGTCGGCGGCTCGGCCGGCCTGTTCCTGCCGGTCGCGCAATATACCCACAACGATCTCTGGAATCTGCGCGGCCAGCCGGTGATGTTCTACTACGTCATGCTGGCCGCTGACGGTCGCTCGCCTTCGTGCTGCTGCCGCGCGCTGCTGCGCAGCCGCGTCGGCTATTACTGGCTGGCGATCCGCGAGGACGAGGAGGCGGCGCGCGCGCTCGGCATCGACACCTTCCGCTACAAGATGATCGCGGTCGTGATCTCGGCCGCCATGACCGTCGTTCGCCGGCGTGTTCTTCGCCTTCTACTACAACAACCTGTTTCCCGAGCAGGTGTTCCACATCTCGCGCTCGATCGAGATCATCCTCGGGCCGATCATCGGCGGCATCGGCACGCTGTTCGGCCCGATCCTCGGCGCCTTCCTGCTGACCGGGCTGGCCGAAGACGCTGACCGGCGCTGCTGGCCGCGCTCGGCGTCGACGTGCCCGGCGTCAAGCAGGTGTTCTACGGCATCTGCCTGCTGCTGGTGGTCGATGGTGCTGCCGGACGGCGTCTGGCCGTCGCTCGCGCGGCGGCTCGGCCTCGAGCGGAGCGCAAGCAAATGAGCGCGCTGCTCGCACGTCGACGGCGTCAGCAAGCGCTTCCGCGGCCTGCGCGCGGTCGACCGGGTCAGCTTCGACGTGCCGCAGGGCGCGATCTTCGCGGTGATCGGGCCGAACGGCGCCGGCAAGACCACGCTGTTCAACATGATCGCCGGCGTGTTCGCGCCCGACGCCGGCAGCGATCGCTTTCGCCGGCGAGCGCATCGACGGGCTGGCGCCCGACCAGGTCTGCCGGCGCGGCATCGGCCGCACCTTCCAGATCGTGCGGCCGTTCCCGGCGCTGACGCGTCGAGGACAACGTCATCGTCGGCGCGCTGCTGCATCGCCGGCACGTGCGCGACGCGCGCGCGCGCGCGCATGAGGTGCTGCGCCAGCTCGATCTGTACGACAAGCGCGCCCAGCGCGCCTCGGCGCTGACGCTGCCGGACCGCAAGCGGCTCGAAGTCGCGCGCGCGCTCGCGACCGACCCGAAGCTGCTGCTGCTCGACGAGGTGATGGCGGGCCTGCGGCCGACCGAGACCGACCGCATGGTCGCGATCCTCAAGCAGCTCAACCGCGAGACCGGCCTCACCATCCTGCTGATCGAGCACGTCATGCGCGCGGTGATGGCGCTGGCGGCGCGCGTCCTGGTGCTGCATCACGGCGCGGCGATCGCCGAGGGCACGCCCGAGCGAGGTGGTGCGCGATCCGCGCGGTGATCGCAGTCCTATCTCGGCGCGGAGGCGGTCGCCTGATGCTCGCGGTCGAGAACCTCGACGTCTTCTACGGCGACGCCCAGGCGCTCGACGGCGTCTCGCTCGAGGTCGAGGAGGGCGCGATCGTCGCCATCGTCGGCGCCAACGGCGCCGGCAAGACCTCGCTGATCCGCACCATCGCCGGCATGCACAAGCCGGCGCGCGGGCGCATCCTGTTTCGCGGCCACGACATCGCCGGCTGGCCGAGCCACCGGGTCTGCGATCTCGGCATCGGCCAGGTGGCCGAGGGCCGGCAGGTGTTCCCGTCGCTGACGGTCGCCGAGAACCTCGAGATGGGCGCGATGCTGCCGCGGGCGCGCGGCGAGCGCGCGCAGCAATCTCGGACAGGGTCTTCGCGCTGTTTCCGGTGCTGGCCGAGCGCCGGGCGCAGGCCGCCGGCACGCTGTCGGGCGGCGAGCAGCAGATGCTCGCCATCGGCCGCTGCCTGATGGGCGCGCCGGAGCTGGTGATGTTCGACGAGCCGTCGCTCGGTCTCGCGCCGGCGGTCGTGCAGAACGTGCTGCAAACGCGTCCGCGACCTCAACCGCGACGGGCTGACCTGCGTGCTGGTCGAGCAGAACGTCGCGGTCTCGCTCAAGCTCGCGAGCCGCGCCTATGTGCTGGAGAACGGCCGCATCACGCTGTCCGGCACCGGCGCCGACGCTGCTGGCCGACGACCGCGTGCGGCAGGCCTATCTGGGGCTTTAATCCGTCATCCTGAGGAGCGATGCGAAGCGAGCCTCGAAGGGCGACGGCGAGAGGTCTACTTCAGCGGCGGCCCGATGGTGACGGTGAGCTTGCCGACGCCCTCGACCTCGCATTCGATCTTGTCGCCGGCGACGGTGGCGGCGACGCCCGCGGGCGTGCCGGTCATGATGATGTCGCCGGCTTCGAGCGCGACCATCTCCGACAGCTTGGAGATGATCTCCGGCACGTTCCAGATCATCTGATTGAGATCGCCGTCCTGGCGGATCTTGCCGTTGCACCTTGAGCGTGATCTTGCCCTTGGTCGGGTGGCCGATCTTGCTCGCCGGCATCAGCGGGCCGCAGGGCGCGGAATGATCGAAGGCCTTGCCGACCTCCCACGGGCGCTTGAGGTCGCGCGAGGCGATCTGCAGGTCGCGGCGCGTCAGATCGATGCCGACGCCGTAGCCCCAGATGCAGTCGTTGGCCTTGGCGACCGGAATATTGCGGCCGCCGCTTTTGAGCGCGACCACCAGCTCGACCTCGTGATGCATGTCCTTGGTCAGCGACGGGTAGGGCACCGTGCCGCCGTCCGGCACGATGGCGTCGGCGGGCTTGGCGAAGAAGAACGGCGGCGCGCGCTCGTCCTGGCCCATCTCGCGGATGTGCTCGATGTAATTGCGGCCGACGCACCAGATGCGGCGCACCGGGAAAACCTTGGTCGGAGCCTGCGACGGCGATCGCGGCTTGCGGGGCGGGCGGAATGACGTAGTCGGTCATGATGATGGCTTGGCTGGAGGGAGGGGCGGGCTGCAGACCGCCTTCGCGTATCAGGAGGAGCGCGCCGCCGTCAACGGTCCGTCTGCCTCTCCACCGTCATGCCCGGGACAAGCCCGGCCATGACGTCTTAGGAGGAGGCCACCGCCGCGATCGGCGGGCGGCTGTCCTGCTCCTTGAGCTGCAGCCGGTAGAACGAGGCGTAGCGGCCGCTCTTGCGCAGCAATTCGTCGTGGCGGCCGGATTCCACGACCGCGCCCGTCCTCGATCACGTAGATGCGGTCGGCGTGCGAGACGGTGTGCAGCCGGTGGGCGATGGCGAGCGTGGTGCGGCCGCGGCGCAGATGCTCCATCGCCTCGCGCACCTGCCGTTCGGATTCGGAATCGAGCGCGGCGGTGGCCTCGTCGAGCAGGATGATGCGGCGCGTTCTTGATCAGCGCGCGCGCGATCGCGATGCGCTGGCGCTGGCCGCCGGACAATTGCAGCCCGTGCTCGCCGACCGGGCGTATCGTAGCCGCGCGGGAACGACATGATGAAATCGTGCGCATAGGCGGCCTTGGCGGCGGCCACGATCTCGTCCTCGCTGGCGCCCGGCTTGCCGAACGCGATGTTCTCGCGGATCGTGCCGCGGAACAGGAACACGTCCTGTCCGACATAGGCGATCTGGCTGGCGCAGCGAGCGGCGCGACACCTGGCGTAATGTCCTGCCCGTCGATCAGGATCTTGCCGCGCTCCGATTCGTAGAAACGCAGGATCAGGTTGAAGATCGTCGATTTGCCGCCGCCGGACGGCCCGACCAGCGCGGTCAGCTTGCCGGCTTCGCGCGATGAAGCTTATGCCGCGCAGCACCGCCTCGTCGTTGCGATAGGCGAAATGCACGTCCTTGAAGTCGAGGCGCGGGCGTCTTGATCTGCAAGCTCCGGCTTGTTGGTCGTCGTTGGGCTCGCTCGGCGGCGCGTCGATCATCTCGAACAGGATGCGCACGCCGACCAGGCCGCTATTGAGTTCGATATTGAGACGCGCCAGCCGCTTGGCCGGCTCGTAGGCCAGCAGGAAGGCGGTGATGAACGAGAAGAACTGCCCGGGCGTGGCGCCGGTCTCCACGACGCGGTAGCCGCATAGATCAGCGCGATCGCAATCGCGCAGCCGCCGAGCGTCTCCATCAAGCGGGCTGGCGCGGTTGGACACGCGCGCCATCTTGTTGGCCTCGTGCTCGACCGCCGCGACGTTGCGGTCGAAGCGCTCGCGCATGATGTCTTCGAGCGTGAAGGCCTTGACGATGCGGATGCCCTGCAAGGTCTCCTGCAAGGTCTCGACCATGCGGGTGCTGCCGTGGAACTGGCTGCGCGCGATCGAATAGATGCGGCGGATCAGCTTGCGCAGCACGAAGAACGCCGGCGGCGCGACCACGAAGCTGAAGAACGACATCAACGGGTCCTGCCACACCATCACGGCGACGAGGCCGATCAGCGACAGCAGATCGCGGCCGACCGAGGTGACCAGCAGATTGATGATCTGCGTCGCGGCCATGGCGCCGGTGGTCAGGCGTGCGATGAATTCGGTCGAATGCCGGTCGGCGAAGAAGCCGAGGCCTTCATTGAGCAGCTTGGCGAACACCGCGCGCTGATTGTCGGCGATGATGCGGTTGCCGATGCGCGACAGCATCACGCTGAATCCGTAGGTCGCGAGCCCTTTGCTGGCGAACAGCGCGACCGTCACGCCGCCCAAAATGACGATGCCGGGGAAATTCCGGTTGACATAGGCTTCGTTGATGACGGTGCCGATCAGATAGGCGCTTGCCGCCGTGCAACCGGCGGCGACCGCCATCAAGCACGAACGCGACGAGGTATTTGCGCCAATGCTGCAGGCCCTGTTCGGTGAGCAGGCGCCGAACCAGGACGATGGTGCCGTAACGCGCGTCGTCGGCTGCTGGCAGGATGTGTTCGTTCATTCGCCCTCTGTCGGGCTCGATTATGGCACGTTTTGCGGTCGCGCAGGGGCGGCCGTTTCCATGCCCGCGCGCGAGGAAATTTTCAAGCCCAAACGTGCTTAATATGGCGGCGAAAGGCGCCGGTCGCGCTTTCGGTTAGGCCGCCGCGCTCTTGCGCTTGCCCAAAAGCTGCTCCCAGGCCAGCGCGTGGGACACGATCGTGTCGAGGTCCTCGAATTGCGGGCGCCAGTCGAGCGCTCGTGCGGATGCGGGTCGACGTCGGCCACCAAGGCGGCCGGATCGCCGGCGCGGCGCTCGCGCAGCTCGACCGGGAAGTCGCGCCGGCTCACCCGCTTGACCGACGTCGATCACCTCGAGCACCGAGGAGCCGCGGCCATAGCCGCAGTTGAAGGTCGCGCTGGCGCCGCCGCGGCGCAGATAGCCGAGCGCCGCCGAATGCGCGCGCGCCAGATCGCTGACATGGATGTAGTCGCGCATGCAGGTGCCGTCCGGCGTCGGATAGTCGGTGCCGAAGACGTCCATCTTCGGCCGCTTGCCGAGCGCGGCTTCGCAGGCGACCTTGATCAGGTGCGTGGCCGCCGGCGTCGATTGGCCGGTGCGCAGCTTCGGATCGGCGCCCGCGACGTTGAAGTAGCGCAGCACCACGAAGCGCAAGCCCATAGGCGCGGCCGGCGTCGTGCAGCATGATCTCCGACATCAGTTTCGACGAGCCGTAAGGCGAGATCGGCATCGTCGGGGCGTCCTCGCGCACCGGCACGGCTTGCGGATTGCCGTAGACGGCGGCGGTCGAGGAAAAGATGAATTGCTTGACGCCGGTCTCGTTGGCGACGTCGAGCAAAGTGCAGGTGTTCATCGTGTTGTTGCGGTAATAGGCGAGCGGATCGGCGAGCGATTCCGGCACCACGATCGAGGCGGCGAAATGGATGATGGCGGTGACGCCGTGCTGGTGGATGGTCTTGCTCACCAGCGCGCGGTCGCCGGTCGAGCCGGCGACGAACGGCACCGTGCCCGGAATGAGGAAGCGGAAGCCGGTCGACAGATTGTCGAGCACGACCACGCGCTCGCCGGCGTCGACGAGTGCGTGCACCATATGGCTGCCGATATAGCCGGCGCCGCCGGTCACCAGGATCGTCATGACCTGCCCTTTAACTGGCGTCGCAAGCCTTCTAACGGGCAACCTGCAAACGACTGGTTAGGACGGCCCGCGAGCGGTCATGGTTAAGGCCGGCATTCTTAACGAATGGTTATGGCGGCGGCGGCGCCCGCCCGGTATATGAGGCCTCAAAGCGCGACATGACCGATATTCTTTTCATCAAGACCTCTTCGCTCGGCGATGTGATCCATCACATGCCGGCGGTGACCGAGGCGCGGCGGGCCCGTCCCGACGCGCGCTTGGCCTGGCTGGTGGAGGAGGCCTTCGCGCCGCTGGTGCGGCTGCATCCGGCGGTGGGCGAGGTCATCCCGGTCGCCTGGCGGCGCTGGCGCAAGTCGCTTTACGCGCCCGCGACGCTGGCCGAAATCGTCGCGCAGCCTGCGCGACATCCGCGCGCGCCGCTACGACGAGATCGTCGACAGCCAGGGCCTGCTGCGCTCGGCGTCATCGCCCGCATCGCGCACGGGCGCCGCCACGGCTACGACGCGTCAAGCATCCGCGAACCGCTGGCGGCGATGTTCTACGACGAGCGCTACCGCGTCAGCCGCAATCTGCACGCGGTCGACGCGCAACCGCATGCTGAGCGGGCTGGCGCTCGGCTACACGCCGCAGGGCGCGCCCGATTTCGGGCTTGAGCGCGCGCGTTTTGCAGGCGCCGGCGGGCGCTACGCCGTGCTGCTGCACGCCACCGCGCGCGCCGTCGAAGGAATGGCCGGAAGAAAACTGGATCGCGCTCGGCTCTTGCGCTGAGCGGGCGCGGGCTCGATCTTGTGCTGCCCTGGGGCAGCGAGGCCGAGCGCGCTACGCGCCGAGCGCATCGCCGCGCAACTGCCGCGCGCGCGTGTGCCCGAGCGCGCGCCGCTCGACCAGGTCGCGCGGCCTGATCGCCGGCGCGCAAGTCGTGGTCGGCGTCGACACCGGGCTCATGCATCTGGCCGCCGCGCTCGGCGTGCCGCTGGTCGCGATCTTTGCCGGCAGCAAGCCCGGCCTGACCGGCCCGGTCGGTTCAGGCCCGCTCGCGGTGCTGGGCGCGGACGGCGCGTCGCCGTCGGTCGATGAGGTGAGGGACGCGGTGGAGAAGATATTGCCTTGACCGCTCGTCCCCGCTGAAAGCGGCGACCCAGGCGATATTGCGAAAGCGTTGTATTTGTAGCGCTGGATTCCCGTTGCGCGGGAATGAGCGGAACTGTTGCTACGCCGCGCCGGCGCGCAGCAGGTCGTGCACGTGAATGACGCCGACCGGCTTGCCGGCATCGACCGCGAACAACGCGGTCACTTTCGTCGCATTGAGAATTTCCAGCGTCTCGCTGATCAAGCTGGTCGGGGCGCACGGTCTTCGGCCCGCGCGTCATCACCTCATCGACGCTGGCATCGAGCAGGTCGTTGCGCATGTGGCGGCGCAGGTCGCCGTCGGTGATGATGCCGACCAATTGGCCGCGCGCATCGACGATGCCGACGCAGCCGAAGCCTTTGGTGGTCATCTCGATGATGGCGTCCGCCATGCGCGTGCCGAGCGGCCGCAGCGGGATCGACGATCCGCTATGCATGAGATCGCGCACCTGCTTGAGCAGCGTGCCGAGCTTGCCGCCGGGATGCAGCAGGCCGAATTGCGCCGCCGTGAAGCCGCGGCTTTCCAGGAGCGCGATCGCCAGCGCGTCGCCGAGCGCAAGCTGAACGAGCGAGGAGGTGGTCGGCGCCAGATTGTGCGGACAGGCCTCGCGCGCCTGCGGCATGGCCAGCACCACGTCGGCGGCCTTGGCGAGCGTGGAGTCGGCACTGGCGGTCATGGCGATGAGGCCGATGCGAAAGCGGCGCGAATAGTCGGTGAGGTTCTTCAGCTCCGCCGTCTCGCCCGACCAGGACAGCGCGATGATGACGTCGTTGCTGGCGATCATGCCGAGGTCGCCGTGGCTGGCTTCGCCCGGATGCACGTACAGCGCCGGCGTGCCGGTGGAGGCGAAAGTGGAGGCGATCTTGCGCGCGACATGGCCGGACTTGCCCATGCCGGTCACGATCACGCGGCCTTGCGCGGCGCGGATCAGGTCGATGGCCGCGATGAAGGCTGTGCCCAGAGGCCCACGCAGCGCGGCCGCCAGCGCGTCGACGCCGCCGCCTTCGAGTTCGAGCGTGCGCAAGGCCGAAGCGATGACGGTCTGCGCGTGGTCGGCTGTTGCGCTCGGCTGCGGCTTGGCCATTGGCCCTAATGTTCCCTCGACGATTGGCCCGCTTGATAGCACGAAAACGGCGCGCGGTCAGGTTCCGCGCGGGTCATTCGTTAACGCCGGCCGCGAGGTCAGGATTTTCCGGCGTTTTCCAGGCATTTCTCGACGAAGGCCGCAAGATCGCCGCCGCCGAACAGGCAGCCTGCGATGCCGGCCGCGTGGGCGGCCTGCATGTCGATCTCCTGGTCGCCGATCAGGAAGCTGCGCTTGGCGTCGACCGGCCAATGCTGCATCAGGTCGAGGATCATGCCGGGCGCGGGCTTGCGCCAATCCGACGCCTTGCGATAGGCGGCGACTTCGGCTTCGGCGTGGAACGGGCAATAGCGCACGTCGTCGATGCGGGCGCCATGCGCCGCCAGCTCGCCGCGCATCCAGCCGTCGAGCTCGTTCATCTGCGCTTGCGTGAACTTGCCGCGCGCAACGCCCGACTGGTTGGAGACGACGAACACCCAATAGCCGGCGGCGTTGAGCCTGCGGATGGCGGCGGCCGCGCCGGGGATCCAGCGGAAGCGCTCGCGCGTGCCGACATAGCCGTCGTCGGCATTGATGACGCCGTCGCGGTCGAGGAAGGCTGCCGGTCGGGCGCCGGTCATGATTTGGCGTTTTTCAGAACGGCACGCAGGCTTGCGCGCACCGCCGCGACCGAAACGTCGGCGGTGCGGCGGTGGCGCACGGCGTCGTTGCCTTCGCTGCGCGCGCGTTTGGCGGCGTCCCGGTCGCCGGGCGGCTCCAGGATGGCGGCGACGGGATTGAGCGGCTGCCAATGCCACGGGCTGGTCGGGCCGAAAATGGCGACGGTCGGCGTGCCGATCGCCGCCGACACATGCATCAGCCCGGAATCGTTGGTGACGGAAACGTCGGCGGCCGCCAGCGCCAGGATCGCGGTGCGCAGGTCATTGCCGGTGAGATCGCGCGCGCGGCTGCCGGCGGCCGCGGCGATCTGCTTGGCGATCGCCGTCTCGTTCGGCCCGCCCAGCACCCAGACCGATGCGCCGTCCTTGGCGAGCGCGCCCGCGAGCTCGGCGTAGTGGCCGCCCGGCCAGGCCTTGCCTTCGCCGACGGCGCCGGGCGACAGCGTGACGATGGGCCGCGCGTCCTCCGTAAGCTTGCGCGCCGCGCGCCAGCGCTCGACCTCTTGCGCCGGCACGTTCAACTCGGGCAGCGGCCATTCCTTCGGCGGAATGGCACCCGGCGGCAGCGCCAGCGCGCCCATCTGGTCGATCATGCGCGGCAGCTCGCTCTCGCCGTAGCGCAAGTCGTTGAGCAAGCCGGTGCGCATCTCGCCGATAAAACCGGTGCGCACCGGGATGCCGGCGAGCCAAGGCGCCAGCGCCGCCTTCCATTTGCGCGACATCACCAGCGCCTGCCCGTATCGACCGCCGCGCAGCTTGCGCGCGAGCGCGCGCTGCTGGCGCAGGCCGAGGCGTCCGCGTGGAATGTCGGCGATGATCGCCGCCCGCACGCCCGGCATGTAGTCGGCCAAGGGCGCGCACAGCGTGCTGGAGACCATGTCCACCGCGCGCTCGGCGTCTTGCGCGCGCAGGAGCTTCACGACCGAATGCACGCGTACGAAATCGCCGATCCAGACATAGGGGACGATGACGACCGGCGCGCTGGCTTGGTCTGCGTCCTGGCTCATATCCGCCCCGTTAGCCCGGTTTTGGGCTGCCCTGGCAGCCGTTACCTTGTATCGTGACAGCCTGTCCAGCCACGATTTTTACCCTTTCCTGAGCCATTTGCGTGGCATTGGGCGGTGCCATTTGCGCCCGTCCCCGGACTGGGGCAAATGAAGGCGCGCAATGGGGTAGATCATGTTTCTGGTCACCGGCGGGGCCGGCTTCATCGGGTCGAACGTGGTCGCGAGCCTCAACGAGGCGGGCGCCTCCGATGTCGTCGTCAACGACCTGCTGGGCCATGACGACGCCAAATGGCGCAATCTCGCCAAGCGCCGGGTGGCCGACCTGGTGCCGCCGGCCGAGCTGATGAATTGGCTGCACGGCCGCAAGCTCGACGCCGTCATCCACATGGGCGCGATCTCCGACACCACCGCCACCGACGCCGACCTGGTGATGGAGAACAATTTCCGCCTGTCGCTGCGCCTGCTCGACTGGTGCACGCAGACCCGCACGCCGTTCATCTACGCCTCCTCGGCCGCGACTTACGGCGACGGCGGCCACGGCTTTACCGACGACTGGTCGCCGGAGGCTCTGCGCGAGCTGGCGCCGATGAATCTGTACGGCTGGAGCAAGCATATGTTCGATGTCGCGGTGGCCGAGCGCTACGCCAAGAAGGACAATCTGCCGCCGCATTGGGCGGGACTGAAGTTCTTCAACGTGTATGGCCCGAACGAATATCATAAGGGTCACATGACGAGCGTGCTGGCCAAAGTGTCCGACGTGGCCAAAGCCGGCAAACCCGTCAAACTGTTCAAATCGCACAAAGCAGGCATCGCCGACGGCGACCAGCGCCGCGATTTCATCTATGTCGACGACGCGGTCGCCGTGCTGCGCTGGCTGCTCGACGCCACCTCGGTCAACGGCATTTTCAACGTCGCCACCGGCAAGGCCGAAAGCTTCCGCGACATGATCGGCGCCATGTTCAAGGCGCTCAAGCGCCCGCCCAATATCGAGTACATCGACATGCCGGAGGCGATCCGCGGCCAATATCAGTATTTCACGCAGGGCAATATCGAGAACCTGCGCCGCGCAGGCTATAACGCGGACTTCACGCCGCTTGAGAGCGCCGTCGGCCAATACGTCACCGGCTATCTCGACCGCGCGGATCGGTACAAATAACCCATGTTCGACTTCGACAAGCACCTCTCCGACCTGTCCAAGCAGACCGTGCTCTGCGTCGGCGATCTGATGCTCGACGAGTTCGTCTATGGCGAGGTCTCGCGCATCTCGCCGGAGGCGCCGGCGCCGGTGCTGGCGGCCAGCCGCAGCGAAACCATGATCGGCGGCGCCGGCAACGTCGCGCGCAATATCGTCTCGCTCGGCGCCCGCTGCATTTTTGTCGGCGTGGTCGGCGACGACGATGCCGGACGCATGCTGGCGAAAGACCTGCGCAAGCAGCGGCGCATCGATGCGCGGCTTGTCGTCGACAAGTCGCGCCACACGACGCGCAAAGTGCGCTTCGTGTCCGAGCATTTCTCGACGCATCTGCTGCGCGCCGATTGGGAAGCGGCCGCGCCCGTCGCCGGCAAGACCGAGGCGGCGCTGATCGCCCATGCCACGCAAGCGGTCAAGAAAGCGGGCGCGGTGGTGCTGTCGGACTACGCCAAAGGCACGCTCACCACGCGCCTCGTGCGCGCCGTGATCGCGGCCGCGAAAAAGGCCGGCAAGCCGGTGATCGTCGATCCGAAAGGCCGCAATTACAGCCGTTATCGCGGCGCCACCATGATCACGCCGAACCGGCAGGAGTTGGCCGACGCGACGCACAGCCCGGCTTCGACCGACAAGGAGGTCGCGTCCGCAGCGACGGCGCTCGCGCGCGCGATCGGCGCCAAGGCGGTGCTGGTCACCCGCAGCGAGGCGGGCATGACCTTGGTGAGCAAAGGCGCGACCGTCCATGTGCCGGCCTTTGCGGTGCGCGTGCGCGATGTGTCCGGCGCCGGCGATACGGTGGTGGCGGTGCTCGCCGTGATGCTGGCGATGCGCGCGGACTTCCAATCGGCGATGCGTGCGGCCAATGCCGCCGCCGCCGTGGTGGTCGGCAAGCGCGGCACCGCGGCGGTGTCGCTCGCCGAGCTGCGCGCGCGCATTCTGCCGTCCGCTTCGCTCGCATCCGAGGAAAAGATCGTGTTCGATTGGAGCGCAGCTCGACGAGCATCTCGCGCCAATGGCGGCGGCAGGGCCTGCGCGTCGGCTTCACCAATGGCTGCTTCGACCTGCTGCACCCGGGCCACATCAAATTGCTGGCCGGCGCGCGCGCGGCCTGCGACCGGCTGGTGGTGGGCTTCAACGGCGACGCCTCGGTCACGCGGCTGAAAGGGCCAGGGCCGCCCGGTGCAACATGTGCAGGCGCGCGCCGAATTGCTGGCCGCGCTGGAAGCGGTCGATCTGGTGGTGGTGTTCGACGAGAACACGCCGGAAAAATTGATCGCGCACGTCAAGCCGACGGTGCTGGTCAAGGGCGGCGACTACAGCCGCGAGCAGGTGGTCGGCCGCGAGATCGTCGAGGCGCAGGGCGGCGAAGTCGTGCTGATCGAGCTGGTGCCCGGCCATTCGACCAGCGCCATGGTCGAGCGCAGCCGCGCGCCCAATCGCGCGTCCAAGCGCGCGCCTAAGCCGCGCTGAGGCGGCAAAACACGTGGCCAGCCGTCGCGCCCGATCATGAGATGCGGCTGATCGTCGATTTTTTCGGCGGCCGCAAAGGCTATTTCGTCGAGGTCGGCGCCAACGACCCGCGCGACCTGTCGCAGACCTGGCACCTGGAGCAGGCCGGCTGGACCGGCGTGCTGATCGAGCCGCAGCCCGACGCTCGCCGGCATTCTGCGCGCCAACCGCAGCGCCAAGGTGTTTCGCGGTCGCCTGCTCGTCGCCGGAGAACGCCGGGCGCGCGCTGCCGCTGCACGTGGCCGGGCCGCTGTCGGCGCTCGACCGCAGCCGCATGGCGCCGGGCGCGGCGCCGAAACCGTCATCAATGTGCCGGTCAAGACGCTCGACAGCGTGCTCGAGGAGGCCGGCGCGCCCACGCATTTCGATTTTCTGTCGATCGACGTGGAAGGTCACGAGATCGAAGTGCTGCGCGGCTTTACCATCGCGCGCTGGCGCCCGCGCCTGATCCTGCTGGAGGATCACGTCGCCACCTTGGCCGAGCACCGCCATCTCAACGCGGCCGGCTATCGCATCGTCCGCCGGCTCGGCAACAACGGCTGGTACGTGCCGCGCGAGTCGCCCGTGCGCTGCCGCATGGCCGACCGCTGGGAAATCTTGCGCAAATATTATCTGGCGCTGCCGTTCCGCGTCTTGCGCAATTTGTCGCGCCGGCTGCGTCGGAAAATAATGGCGAGAGCTTGCGCTTGAGCGCCTCGCTCTTCGGCGGCTGCCAGGCTTGCGCCTCCTCGTAGCGCTTGGCGTAGCGGTAGAACGTGCCCTCGAAATTTCCGAACGCAATGACGAAACCGGCCCAGCCGTCGATGAAGCCGAGCTTGAAGATGTAGTGCTTGAGGAACGACCAGAGGCCGTGGCCGAGCGCGCTTGCCATCGAGACGCGCTTGCCCGCAAGTTTCGGCACGCCGAGCGAGGAATAGCGGTTCATCTTCTTGATGACCTCTTCCAGATTGCGGAAGGGGAATTGCCAGATCGCGTTGCGCAAGGTGCCGAGCGGCTTGCCGCTCAGGTTCTCGTAGCCCTCATGCACCGGCTCGAGCGTGTAGCGCATCGCCCCCTTGCGGAAGAGCTGCGGCTGGCGGAAATTCGGATACCAGCCGGAGCCTTTGATCCAGCGGCCCATCATGTAGCTGCGGCGCGGCACCAAGTAGACGTCGTGCGCGGGCTCAGCCGCGATGAGCGCCATGATCTCGTCGCGCACCTCCGCCGTGCAGCGCTCGTCGGCGTCCAGGCTGAAGATCCAGTCGTATTTGCAGGTCTCGATGGCGCGGTTGCGCAATTCGCCAAAGCCGTTGAACGGCACCTCGACCACGCGGGCGCCCAACGACGTGGCGAGCGCGGCGGTGCGGTCGGCGGAAAAGGAATCGACCACCACCACCTCGTCGGCCCACAGCACGCTGGAAACGGCCGCCTCGATCTTTGCCGCCTCGTTATAAGTGAGGATATAGGCTGATATTTTCTGCATGGTCCGCCGCCTGTTCAGGCCTTTACGTTAACATTGGCGCCCGGCCGCGCCCTAGGGGTTTGTCGGCGCGGGCAACTTCCGCTAAAGCCTGCGCCATAGGATATTCCGCCGGCAAGGCGCCGTTTTTCAAAAGAGCATCACGTGCTGACCACCGCAGGCTCGCAGGACAAGGCGAAGGAAGTCGCGTTCTTCGATCATTTCGCCGAGGCCGACGACTATGACGTGTTCCAGCCGGCGGCCAAGGAACGCATCATCGACGCCTTTGTGCGCCTGAGCGGCCGCAAAGCGGGCGCGCGCGTGCTCGACGTCGGATGCGGCTCCGGCGCCTTCACGGAGGTGTTGCAGCAGCGCGGGTTTGCCGCCTGCGGCCTCGACATTTCCTCCAAACTGATCGCGCTAGCGCGGCGGAAATTTCCGGACATCGACTTCCACGAGGGCGACGCCGAAAATTTGCCGTTCGAGGCCGGCGCATTTGACGGCGTGCTGCTGAGCGGGCTGATCCACCATTTTCCCGATCAGCGCCGCCTGGCGGCCGAGGTTTTTCGCGTGCTCAAGCCCGGCGGCCGCTTCGTCGCCTTCGATCCCAACCGCATGAACCCGTTCATGTGGCTCTATCGCGATCCGTCGTCGCCGTTTTATAGTTCGGTCGGCGTCACCGAGAACGAGCGGCCGATCCTGGCGCGGCGGACCGCCGAGATCTTTCGCAAGGCGGGCTTTGTCGTGCAGACGGATTATCTGGCCGGTCTTGCCTACCGCTACGTCGCTTCGCGCCGCACGCGGCTGTTCTTGCCGGTCTACAATTTCATCGACAACGCGGTATTCAATCTTGCGATCATGAAGCCGTTGCGTCCTTTCGTGCTCAGCAGCGGGGAAAAGCCGCGATGACCCTTCGCCGCGGCGTGCAGAGACCGTGACTGAACTCATTTCCGTCATCGTCACCACCTATAACCGCGCAGACGCGCTGGCGGCGGTGCTGCGCTCGCTCGCGCGCCAGACCGATCAGGAGTTCGAGGTGGTGGTGGCCGACGACGGCTCGACGGCGGCGACCGCGGAGCTGGTCGAGGCCTGCAAGGCCAAGATCGGCCACCGGCTCGCGCATGTCTGGCACGAGGACCGCGGCTTTCGCGCCGCCGAAATCCGCAATCGCGCGATCCTGGCCTCGCGCGGCAGTTATGTCGTTTTCCTGGACGGAGATTGCATCGTGCGGCCGGATTTTGTCGCCACCCATCGCCGGCTCGCCGAGCCCGGCTGGTTCGTCACCGGCAACCGCATCCTGCTGTCGCCTGAACTCACGGCAAAAGTGTTGCGCGAGACGCTGTCGCCGGAGACATGGAGCTTCGCGGCCTGGATCGCGCAACGCCTGGGCGGCGGCATCAATCGCCTGGCGGCGCTCTTGCGACTGCCGCTCGGACCGCTGCGGCGGCTGCGCCGGCGCGCCTGGCGCGGCGCGCGCTCGGCCAATCTGGCGGTCTGGCGATCCGATCTCGCCCGTGTCGACGGCTTCGATGCCGCCTACAGCGGCTGGGGCAAGGAGGATTCCGACATCATCGTGCGTTTGCTGCGCGCCGGCGTTAAGCGCAAGGACGGCGTGTTCGCAACCGGCGTCCTGCACCTGTGGCACGCGGACGCCGACCGCGCCCGGCTGCCGGAGAACGAGCGCAAGCTCACCGACATCATCGCCGGCGACGCGATCCGCGCGCAACGCGGCCTGTCCACCATGCAAGCCGCGGCGCCGGCCGCAAACGCGAGGTAGCGGGATGGCGCCTTTCGATCGGGCGAAACTCGCGCGCCTTGCCGATGGCCTGATGGTCGCGGTCGCGGTGTCGCTGCCGTGGTCGACCTCGGCGACCGGCATTCTGCTGGTGCTGTGGCTGCTCGCGCTTATTGCCGACGCTCGATTGGGGCGAGGTGCGGCGCGAGCTTGTGACGCCGGCGGGCGGGTTGCCGGTGCTGCTGTTTATGCTTGGCGTGCTGGGCTATGGCCTGGGCGGACGTGTCGCTGGCTCGAGCGCTGGAATGGGCTCGACTGCTTCTTCAAGCTGCTGGTCGATCCCGCTGCTGTTGTCGCAATTTCGCCGCTCCGACGGCGGCCTGTGGGTCTTCGTCGGCTTTCTCGTGGCCTGCATCGTTCTGCTGATCGCGACTGACGCTGGTCGACTTCGTGCCGCACTCTCCGACAGCGATCGCCGATGCACGGCGTCGCTGGTGAAAAGCTCATCGAGCAAAGCGTCGAATTTGTCGCTCTGCGTGGTCGGGCTGCTCTATCTCGCCGTCGATGTCGCCGAGCCGCGCCGATGGCCCTGCGGCTCGCGCTGCGCCGTGCGTGGCGATGTGCGTTTGCTCGCGAACATCTTTTACGTCGCGACGGCCGCACCGCGCTCGTCGTCTATGCCGGTGCTGCTCTCGTCTATGGCGGTCTGGCGGTTGGCTGCGAAGGGCTTTGCCGATCGCCATCGTCGCCAGCCGCCGTCGTGGCGGCGGCGGTGTGGACGTCGTCGCCCTATTGCGTTATCGCATGAGCTCGAAGTTTGGCACGAACCGCACCGCACGAAACGAACAATGTCGACACGCGTCCGGCGAACGCATCGAGTTCGGAACAAGTCGCTTCGCTTCATCGCGAAGCCCCGATTGTCGGCCATGGCACCGGCTCGATCATGAGCTGTTCAAGTACTCGCCGCCGGGCAGACCGGCGCCGCGGGCGGCGACCACCAATCCGCACAATCAGACCTTCGCGGTGGCCATCCAGCTCGGCCTGATCGGCGCCGCGGTGCTTTGGGCGATGTGGATTGCGCATCTTCTGTTGTTCCGCGGCGGCGGGCTGGCGGCCTGGATCGGGCTTCTTGTCGTCGTGCAGAATATCGTGGGCTCGCTGTTCAATTCGTATCCTGTTCGATTTCGCGCGAAGGCTGGCTTTACGTGATCGGCGTCGGCGTCGCCGGCGGCATGGTGCTCAGTCGGAGCGCGATGCGCGCAGGCGCCGCGCCAGACGATCATGAGCCGCATCGAGCTGCCGCCGCAGCCGAACATCCTGGTCATCGCGTTGCGCCGGCTGGGCGACGTGCTGCTGACCACGCCGCTGATCGCCAGCCTGCGGCTGGCATGGCCGCAGGCGGTGATCGACGCCTTGGTGTTTGCCGATACCGCCGGCATTCTCGCGGGTAATCCCGATCTCAACGGCACGGTCGCGATGCCGGCGCGGCCGAGCGCGGCGCAGAGCCTGGCGCTGGCGGCGCGGCTTTGGCGCCAATACGACCTCGCCGTGTCGACGCAGTGCGGCGACCGCCCGACTTTTTTCGGCGTCGTGGCCGGGCGGCGCTGCGTTGCGCCGGTCGAGGCGACCTGCAACGGCCGCCTCAAGCGCGCGCTGCTTCATCGCAGCATTCCTTACGAGAGCGGCGTGCATCGCGTCGAGGAAATGTTGCGGCTGGCCGATGCGCTCGGCATCGCGCGCGCGCCGGCGGTCGTGTGCCCGCGGCCGCGCGACGCCAGCGGACTGCCGGACGGCGATTACGCGGTGATCCACGCCGCGCCGATGTTCCGTTACAAGCAATGGAGCAAGGCGGGTTGGCGCGCGCTCGCCAGCCGGCTGTGCGAACGCGGGATGGCCGTGATCGCGACCGGCGGTCCGGCCGAAGCCGAGCGGCGCTACCTCGACGAGATCTGGACCGGCGGGCCGCCGGTGCGGCGCTTCGACGGCCAGTTGGATTGGCCGCAACTCGCCGCGCTCTTGGCGAAAGCGCGCGTCTATGTCGGGCCCGATACCTCGGTCACTCATCTCGCCGCCGCCGCGGGCTGCCCGACCGTTGCGCTCTACGGGCCGACCGATCCGCGGCTGTGGGGCCCGTGGCCGGCGGGCGGGCTGGATACGATCTGGCAAGCGGCCGCCAGCGTGCAACGCCGCGGCAATGTCTGGCTGGTGCAAAATCCGCTGCCCTGCATGCCGTGCCAGTCGGAAGGCTGCGAGCGGCGGCTCGACAGTTCCAGCGTGTGTCTCGATGAATTGCCGGCGCAGCGGGTTATCGCGGCGGTGGAGGAAGCGCTCACCCTCGCCGAACCCAAGCGGCTGCGTGACTAGGCGCATCTGAAGTTCGTTGCTTCGCAGCCTTGCCTGATCTGCGGGGGGCAGCCCTGCGACCCGCACCATCTGCGCTTTGCTCAACCCCGCGCCATCGGCATGAAAGTCAGCGACGCGGTCACGCTGCCTCTGTGCCGCGGCCATCATCGCCAGCTGCATCAAACTGGGGATGAGGTCGCTTGGTGGGCCAATCCAAAGCTCGAGCCGCTGGAGGTCGCCCGCGGGCTATGGGAGCAAACCCACCCCCAGGTGGCGGCTGCTCCTGTCAGCCAGCAGGGCAACACCGTCACCCCCGTCGACACGAACGGCCAGGTGAGCAAACCCTGATGGTCACGGACAGGCGGTTCGCGGCCAATCGGCGGAATGCCCGGAACGGGATGGCGACAATTGGCACGGACAATTCTCATTCTCGAATCCATGCGCCGACCTCCAACAACACACGTCCGAAGCAGGCACCGGCTTGCTCCGATCAAGGCAAGCCACTTATTTAATTCAATTGGACGGACCCGCTGACAGCCTTTTGAGAGGGAATGGCGGTTTGCCATTCGGATTACGATTGTGCTTAAGGTGTGAGCCGCGACGCGCGAAAATAGTCGGCGCATTGCTTTGGTATTACTAGAGGCGGTAGCGAAGGGTCGTCCAATGGGTGGTGCTGACGTAACCCTCGGTTCACCAGACCGCTTCGGCTATTCGTGGGCGATTTTTTCCGAGATCCTGCCCGAACACCGCGAACAGTTTCTTCGCTGGACCGCAGCACTACCACGTGAAGCATGGAAAGGTGCTCGCTTTCTCGACGCAGGTTGCGGCATCGGCCGCAATAGTCATTGGGCAATGATCGAGGGGGCAGCAGGCGGCGTTGACATCGATGTCGATGAACGTTCACTTGACGCAGCGCGCAAGAACCTCGCCGCCCATCGCGCCATCGAAATTCGCAATCAATCGATTTACGAAGTGCGTGAGGAGAACACGTTCGATATCGTATTTTCGATCGGCGTCGTCCATCACCTAGCGGAACCGGAACGGGCGATGCAGCAACTGGTGCGCGCCGCAAAACCCGGAGGGCAGGTGCTGATCTGGGTGTACGGCCGCGAAAATATGGGCTGGCTTACGCGTTATTTCGATCCTATCCGCAGAATCTTCTTCAGCCGCATGCCCTTGCGGCTCGTCTACCACCTTTCAATGTATGCTGCCGCGGCGCTCTGGCTGATGTTGCGTCTTGGACTCGCGCGTCTCGAATATTACAAGCTGCTGCGCCGTCTGACCTTTCGGCATTTGCGCGCCATCGTATTCGACCAGATGATTCCGCGACTCGCTAATTATTGGCCGAGGGAATTTGTCGAGGCGCTCATGCGTAATGCCGGCTTACAGAATATCCGGCTCGTTCACGTTAATGAGATGTCCTGGTCGGCGAGCGGCCGTAAGGCCGACTAGGATATGACGCTGCCAGAAACCACCAGCCGGCGTCGTCTCAAAGAGCTGACATGGTTCATCCTAATCGGCGCCTCGAATACGGCATTGACCTACGCCGTCTACCTGATCGCGTTGCAGATTACCGGCTATCTCTCCGCCTATATCATTTCATTTTTGTTTGGGGTGATCTACACGGCGGTGCTCAACATCCGCGTCGCGTTTTCCAGCCGGCTCAATCCGCGCGTGATGCTCGGCCACATGGTCTGCGGCACGGTCTATTTCCTGTTCAATCTAATCTTGCTGCATATAGCGGTTGAGCGATTCGCGGTGCCGCCGGCGCTCGCGCCGATCCCTGTGCTTGCGGCCACATTCCCGGTCTATTTCGTGGCCGCTCGCGCGGTCGTCGCGCGTCTCGGTAAGCCGCGGACCGTCACACCGGCCGGGAATGGATGACTTCGAAGCGCGCTTTGAGCTTCAGCAGTGGCGCCTCGTAGAGCCGATAGGACGCAGCTGCGACCGCAATGTTGACGGCAAGGACGGCGGCGAGCCCGATACAATAAGACAACGGTGTTGCGCCGAATTGCCGCTCCAGATTGAAGTAGAGGACCAGGCCGACCGACGCGGTGTGAAAAACATAGAGCCCGTAAGAGATCTTGCCGAGGTACGGCAGCGGCCGGCATGACAACGCCTTGGTGAAGCCGCGCAGCGGAAAAGTCGCCATCACCAGGCATGTGGCGGCCAGGTCAACCAGGAACAGCTGCCAGATCGCGTGTTGCAACTCGTTGATGTTCGGAAAGGCCGCGACCAGCACGCCCAATACCAGCGCGGCGCCGACCAAGAGCCAGCCGAATAGGGCGGGATTTGCGCGATACCAGTCCGGACGCTCGGCGATCAAAACGGCTGCCAACGCACCGAGCACAAATGGATCCAAGCGGCAGAGCGGGTTAACCCAGACCATCGGATAGGCAATGCCGTTTGCGACCACGTACCAACGCCAAATTCCAGCAAGCGCGAGGAGGGCGATCGCGAGGCCAACCGTGCGTCCGTTCAGCTTAAGGGTAAAGAAGAACGCGAGCAGCGGAGGCCAGATATAGAACTGTTCCTCCAGGCACACCGTCCACAGATGTCCGAACAAGGGCGATACCGACGGATAGAACAGCGCGTAGGAGAAGTTGCCGGTGAACGTGAGAAACGGGAACAGCTGTTGCACGACCGTCGTCATGTAGGTTGTCTGATGAGTATAGTTGGCCAGCAGGAAGGGCAGCGCTAAAAAAGCGATGATGAGAAAGGGAAAGTAGAGCGGCCAAATGCGAAGCGCCCGGCGTATATAGAAGGCGCGGATCGCGATCGTTGTCGTGCGCGCTCGCTCCTCGATGAGCAGTGAAAAAATCAGAAAGCTTGACAGCACGAGGAAGAGATCGACGCCTACCCAACCGAAGTCATGCAGCTTGTTTAGGATCAGCCTTATTGCCGGCGCTCCGTCGAAATAATCGCCGGGATCGGGATAATGGCTCAGAAGCACGAATAGGTAGGCGAAGAAACGCAGGCCATCGAGCTGAGGGTAATAAAGTCGTCCACGGCGACTGTTGGCACGTTTTTGCACGTCGGCTCGCAACATCGTCTTAGTCATTCCGTTTGGCTTCGGCACGTCCGCCGATCTGCCGCGTCATAATGCGAAACCTGCCGGTGGGCATGACGCCACGCCCAACGATGGTGAAGCCCTGCCTGTCATAAAAGTCGATCGCGCGATTTTGGGCAACATCTTCCGTGCGCAGGCCATAACGCAAAAACCCGCGCGTGGACAGCTCCTGTTCGGCGGCGCGCAACAGCTGCCCGCCGATGCCGCGTCCTTGATGCGACGGCGCTGTGAAGATTGCGATCACCTCGGGCAATGTCGGATCAAAATCGCCTTCGATCCGCGCAAAAGATCGATCGCGCAACACACGTAGCGCCGCGAGCGGATGCGCCGCCATGTGCGGCAGCAGTGGCGTGTAAAGCAGAAGCCGTCGCTGCAGGTCGTATGGCCGCAAACTCAAGACCGCCGCGGCGATGACAGCGCCGGAACCGCGCGCGGCTAATACCACCTCCGATTGCGAGCGAGCCGCGTATCTATAGAATGAGCGCGCAAAACCCTCACCAAATTGTGAGATGGCCGAACCCGGCAAGAGCCTGCAATGCAGGGCAGCAGCTTCGCAGAGCGTCTCGTCGTCAGGGTTGCGCGTGATGGCGGCAGTTTCGCTCATGGCGCTGCTCCCGTCGCCACCGCGGTGGCGATCCGGTCGGCGTTCGCCATCTGCACCAGTGCAAGCGTTGTGGCGGGTATCGATGGCAATATCGCGCCGTCCGCCAAATGGATACGTCGCCATTCCGCGATGCGGCCGAAAACGTCTGTGTCCAGCCGCTCGCGCGGATGCCGACGCATTGGCAGCGTGCCGCCGTAATGGTTTCCGCTGCCCGGCCTGCCCATAATGAGCGCCGGCGTGACGCCAAGCGTGTTCGAGGGCAGCAGCCTCCGCGCGAGGTGGCGCGCGGCGCGCCGCACGATGCGCTTTGCGTCCGGCCGATAGTGCGGCCGCAGCCGCAACACCGGCAGTCCGCTCCGCATTGCGCGGGTGAGCGTGAGCGTGATGCCGGATGAAAGGTCGGAGTGCAGCCCGCACCAGGCAATTAGCAAGCGTTCGTAGAGCGGTGCGAGAACCGATCTGCGCAGCGATGGGGCGGCGGAATCGATCTTCAACCGGCGTAACACATAATCGTTCACGCCCGAGACTTGTCCGTGCACCCAATGTCCGGAAAGGCCGGGAACTTTGAAGTCAATAAAGGCGCCTGCAAGTGTCACCGCGCGCGGCCAGCTCATCGGTACACGGCGTAAACGCAACATTGGCATGATGAACTTTTGGCTGTCCTTGAGAATAAGGCTGTGGTCGAACAGCTGCAGCGAGGCAAGAACGATGCGCGTCGACTGAATAGCGCCGGCCGCCACAAAGACGCGATCGAAACGTTCGCGGCGCGGCTCTCCACTCGCGGCATGGCGCATCTCGACGATCACGCCGGTAGCATCCTCGCGCAGTTCAATCACCGCCCAGCCTTCAATGCTTTGAAGGCGTCCACTGGTTTGTAAGCGCGCAATATCGGCTTCGGTCGAATAAATCGCGCCATAGACGCACCCTGAGAGGCATAAGCCGCACAACCGGCAGCGCTCGGTATCCACCGCCAATCGCGCACGCCCAAACAAAAACGGTGCTGCCCCGACCGCCGGCCGCAGATCATGCAGAAAAGACGCAACATCCGGCGGAAGCGGCAACGACTTTGGACATGGTTTGTAGATCGGAAATGCCGCGCAAAGCCCGTCGTCCTCAGCTGACAAGGGAATGTCCGCGAGCACGCGGCGATAGAATCCTCAAGGTCGTGTGCCTTGATCGGCCAATCCTGCAGATCGTCGGGGTGAACCGGCAGCAATGCGGCGCCCCAGGCAACCGAAAGTCGCCGCGCGCGAAGCTGGCTGAGGGCATGCCCGACACGGTGTCGATCGGGCTGAAATCGCGGTCGCCGCCGAAGTAATAGTCTGAGCCAAATACCATCTTCTTGGGCACATCGGGGTCGAATAACGTCGGGTTGTCGGTCACCAGAGCGCGGTCAGCGGCATCCCATTGCTCGGCGGGCAACGCCGACATCCGCCCGACAGCTGCTTGTTGGCCGTCGGGCAGGCGATCACCGACATCGATCAGGGTCGGAGTGAGGCCGGCGCGTATGAGAGCCTTAACGCACGCCATGCCGGCCGGTCCGCTGCCGATCACCGCGGCCTGCATTGTCAGCGTCCGAAATACGAGCAAATCGCCCGAATTGTCTTTTTAATCTCCTCCTCGCCATAGCGTGGATAGGTAGGCAAATAAATTAGGCTGTCGGCGGTTGCCTGTGCGTTGGGGCAATTCTGCACGTAGTCCGAAAAGCAAGGCATGCTCGCGCAATTGCGATGATAGCTCATGGTGATGTCACGCCCCTGCCGCATCACATGGCCGACGAGCTTGGCTCGCTCCGCGTATTGAATTGGATAATACCAATAGATGTGCTCACGGTCGGTCCTCAGCGGCGCCACCAGCAGTTCGGGAATATCCCTTAAGCCCTCATGATATAGCTTGGCGGCGCTGATGCGCGCATTGATCTGCGCTACGAGATTGGCCAATTGCTCCATGATCAGGCGCGCCTGCAACGGCGACATGCGCTGGCGATATTCCGATGGCAATTGGCGTTTGATTTTGGGGTCGGTATCGATTTTGAGCCGATCATTGATGCTATCGACGTTGTTCAGAAATGCCCAGCGGAACAGGCGGAACGTGAGAGCGCGGAACAGCGGCGGCCAAGTGGCGATGTCCGTAATAAGTCCGGAAATAACCTTTCTGGTCAGGTAGGTGGTGTCGGCTGCGGGCCAGGTCGCTATCTCGGCGCGGATCGCGCCGGCAAGCGCGGCATCGTTGGTAACAACCATTCCACCATAGAATGAGTTCATGTTCTTGTACATGCCGAAGCTGAGAACGCCGGCGCGCCGATGGTGCCGACCGCACGGTTGCCCTAGCGCGCGCCGAAGGCCTGCGCCGCGTCCTCGAGCAGCGGCACGCCGTGCGCTTGGCACACCGTCTCGATCCGATCCATGTCGAGCGATCTGCCCGTAGCAAGTGGGTCACCAACACCGCGCCGGTGTCGGCGTCGATCGACTTGGCGATCGACGTCGGCCGTGACGTTGCAACTCTCGCGGTCGATGTCGGCGAACACCGGCACGCCGCCGGCGCAGATCACCATGTTGACGACGTCCGAGATCGTGTAGGGCGAGAGGATCACCTTCTGCCCCGGCGCGATCGTGTGCTTGATCATCGCATAGATGCCGACGCGTGCCATCGGCATGGCAATCGCGTGCTCGGCGTCGAGGAGCTTCTCAATTCGGCGCTCGATCACCGCCACGTCGTTGCCGGTATTCACCTTGCGGGCGAGCAGCGACCGGCCGACATCCGCATAGAGACGCGGCGTCGTGTAAAGCCTTAGCCGGGGCGCGGGTCCAAGCGTCATTGGATCTTGGTGGAACACCATCCCAGCATGCGTCTCATCCAGGCGGCCCGAAAAAATACGCCTAAAGGTGAATTTCCATCTAGCGCGAACACCACGTTGCGCTCAAGCCCGACAGGACACTCACATAATTTATCCCAATACCCTGGCCTGGCGACGGGTCATTTGGGGCCGCAACCGCGGCAGGCTTTTTGCATACGATCGAATAAACAGGTAGTTTGGGCGGCGCGGAGAACCGAGCCATGCGTGGGCGTACAAAGATTTTCCTGGCCGATCTGGCGCATACCGCATCGGTTCCTGATAGCGCGCTGACAGTGCCGCTGGGTATCGGCTATGTAAAAGCCTTTTGCAATCGCGCACTCGGCGACCAAGTCGAGATTAGGCTATTCAAGCACCCCGACCGCTTCCTCGCCGCCGCGCACGCGGAAAACCCTGACATTTTCGGCTTTGCCAACTACGGCTGGAACGAAAATCTCAACCGCCAGATCGGCCGCTACGTCCACAAGGCCTTTCCGAACGCGCTGATCGTCGCCGGCGGCCCGAATATCGACCCGGAAAACGACCGCCGCCTCGTCTTCCTCAAGCGACACGACTATGTCGATTATCTGATCATCGACGGCGGCGAAGAACCGTTCGTCGAGTTGGTCGAATGGCATCGGCAGGGCGGCAAGGACAAGGGCGCGCTTCCCGGCAACATTGTTTGGCGCGACGGCGAGACGATCCACGCCACCTCGGAGCGCAAACTCAAGAAGGTCATCGACAACATTCCATCGCCTTATCTGTCAGGCGATCTCGACGAGTTCCTCGCCGCCGGAATAATTCCGCTGTTCGAAACCAACCGCGGCTGCCCGTTCCGCTGCACCTTCTGCGCTTGGGGTTCGGCATCGAAGGATCTCGTCCGACGTCTCGACGTCAATCAGGCGCTTGCGGAGATCCGCTATGTCGGCGAGCGTTCGGAAGCACGCAACTGGATCGTCTGCGATGCCAATTTCGGCATCCTCGATCGCGACATTGAGGTCGGCAAGGCGATCCGTAAGGTCAAGGACCAGTGCGGCCGTCCCGACAAGTGCCACATCTGGCTCGCCAAGAACGTCACCGAGCGCAATCTCGCCATCGGCGAGATCATGGGCGACATGATTGTGCCGGTGATGGCGGTGCAAAGCCTCGATAACGAGGTGCTCAAACGCATCAAACGCGACAATATTTCGATCGAAACCTACGCCGAATATCAGAAGAAGTTCCACCGCATCGGCAGCCGCACCTATTCTGACATGATCGTGCCGCTGCCCGGCGAAACGCTGGCGAGTCACACCACGGGCTTGCGCAGCCTGACCGAGCTCCGTGTCGATATTATTCTAAATCACAATATGCGGCTGCTCGCGGGCGCGGAAACAAACTCAACGCAAACCCGCGAGCGGTTCAAGTTTCGCACGCGCTATCGTTTGATCCATGGCGACGCCGGCATCTACCGGACACCGGACGGAACGGAAATCAGAGCGTTCGAATATGAAGAAAGCCTGCGATCGACCGACAGCATGAGCGAGGACGAGATCTTTTACTTGCGCAAGCTGCATTTCCTGGTCGAGTTCTGCTGGAATATCGAAGTGTACAAGCCGTTGCTCAGCCTCGGTCTGCAGCATAACATCAGCCCGGTCGACGTGCTGACAAAGCTGCTCTCGGAGGCGGAATGCGGCAAGCAGCCCGGGCTCGCCGAGTTCTTCAGCGAATTCGACCGCCGCTCGGCCGCTGAATGGTTTAACAGCGCCGAAGACATCGAAGCCTATTTTGCCGACTTCGCGAACTTCCAGCGCCTGCTCAACCATGAATTCGAGAAGCTCAACATCCAGTTCAGCGTCATCGCACTGCGCGACTACAAGCCGGCGTTTGATGCGGCGATCGGCGACGATGTTGCGCGGCTTCGGAGTTATCCCCGACGCCACGATGGAAGCGACATCGAAGCTTACTTTCGCACTGTTCCCATCGCTGAGCAACGAGACGCCGAACCAAACAATTGAAGTACTCGAGCAGCGTTCTAGAAGCCGATGCCGGAACGACGCCCGCCGGCAATCGCACGATCAAGCTGGTCGAGTTGAAGGCGCGTTACAATCTGCGCCAGATGATATCGACCGAGCGCGGCACGTCGCTGTCCAGATTTCTCAACACACAGGGCACGTCGCTGCGCGACCTGCGGCTCGTGGTCGCCGACCGGCTGCAAGATCAGGCGTTTCGACGCGCAATCTAGCGTTGGGCCGGCTTTCGATTGAGGTCCGCAAGCAGGCCTGCGACCACTAGCAAACCGGCAAGCAAACAAGCCAATTGACGTAAGGCGCCAATTTGCAGGCTCGCGGCCGCGAGCCCGGCGAGGATAACATTGACGATCAGCACCGGTCCGACAATGCGGTAGACGCCGCGCCCTCGGTCGAGAGCGCGCTGGTAGTAGTGGTCGCGATGGGCTTGGCTGAGCATTTCCTTATTGGCGGCGCGCCTGACTAGCGTGACGGTCGAGTCGGCGAGGAAATAGAGCGGCAGCAGGAGGGCGGCGGCGAGATGCCCGCGGCCGGCGAGCTCCAGAAGAAGCCAGCCCACTAAAGCCCGATCGGCAGGCTGCCGACGTCGCCGAGAAACAGGCGCGCCACCGGCCGATTGAACGGAGCAAAGCCGAGCATGGCGCCGCACAGGGTAGTCGACGGCTGTCGCCTCGGGCGGCAGCTCGCCCATGAGCCCGAAGACGGCGAGCGCGCTCGTGATCGGCACGATCTCGGCCACCATCATCCAGTCGGCGCCGTCCATGAAGTTCACCAGATTGACGAACCAGACGCCGGCGATCAGCAAAACGGCGCGCTCGATCCACCACGGCAAGAGCGGAACGATCCGCAGCGTTTCAGGCAATGCCCCGATGACCATCGCGACGGCGACGGCTTGCAGAATGAGGCGCGGCAGCGCCTCTAGCGGCCGCACGTCGTCGGTGATGCCGACAATCGCCAGACCAAGCGCGGCGGCGAAGGTAACCGCAAGCCGGTGCGGCTCGCCGAACAGCTCGGGCACAAACGGGAACGTACCGGAAACGACAAGGACGGTTGCGGCAATCACGGCAATGCCGCCGCCCTGCGGCGTCGGTGCAACATGTGAGGACCGTGCATTTGGCCGCGCCATGGCGTAGCAGGCGAGAAGTGGCCGCAGTAACACGATGAGAACGGCGCAGCCGATCGCCCCCGCTGCCGCCAGCAAGAACACGTGTGCGAGCGTTGGTGTCATGACGCGATATGCGCGGGTGGGAGCAGCTTGCGGTACATGGTGACGGTCTCAGCTCCGATTCATTTGCTGGAGAAATTGCGTTCCGGCGAGTGCGCGGCCCGCTGCGCCGGATCGCATGCGAGCCATTGCACAGCATCTGCAAGGACCTACGCATCGTCAACGGGTACAAGCAGCGTTTTTGAAATTGGAAGTGGTCTTTCTTTTCATTCTCTTTCGGGAGCAAGACAACTTGCCCAGTGCGCTCTTCGGCCTTAAAAGGCGCAATATTGTCAGGCATTACCTTGGCTCGTTTCGAAACAGTTCCTTGGCTAAGTCGGGGTATTTCGCTTGTCCAGAACCGATGCCTTGTGCCTGGTGTGCCAGGTCGAGGGCTGCGAACGCTGGCTTGGGCTGGGCGAACTACCGGCGCAGCATGCGATCATGTCAATGGGGCAGGCGCTTGGTCACGAACGGTGGCACCAAATAATTATTTATGCTAAACGTTTCCAAAGGGAAGGTACTGGACATGGCTGTCGTCAACGCAGTTCTCAATCCCAGTAGAGCGTATAGAAAAATTCGACAGCGCGGGTTCGGCAGAACATCGATCTATTTCGTGGGCAAGCTCCTCCCACACAAAGTTGGATACCATGTCATCCCGTCAATAAAGACTGTAAAGATTGCGGCCGATATCGCGGGGTACTTCCGGCGCCGCTCCCTCGCACGCAAAATCAAGAAAACGTCGCGCTACGCCGATTTTTTTTCAGAGGAAAAAGCATTCCAGATCGCTCCGCCGGGGACATTCGAGGCCATCGACCGCGTCGTGCCAGTATGCCAAACACTCTACGAGAAATTCTTGGAGATCCGCCCCGACGGGCACGCGAACAACACTCCCTATTCATATATCATGTGCGACTACGTCAATGGTAAAGCCGACGGTGCCGGCACCATTGACATGTCGCGCTATCCGGAAATTCAGGACGCCGCGCTCAGCAGACCGCTGGTCGAAATGGCCGCCAGCTATATTGGTGAAGTGCCGATCATCGGCTCCCTGTCACTTCAGGTCGTCATGCCGAATGACGCCATTGAGGGGTTCCAGAAATTCCATATCGACCGCGTCGACAAGCGGCAGTTGAAGATTTTCGTTGCGATTAGCGACGTCGACAAGGGCAATGGCGCGACGATGATCCTGCCTGCCGACGTCACTCAGCAACTGGTCGAGCACACACAGCACTATTACGGCTTGTTGCCGGACGAGGTGGTGAAGTCGCCGCCGTGGGGTGAACATCTGCAGCACGCCAGCGGGCCGCGCGGTTCGGCCATCATTTTCGACACCTGCCGTCTTATCCATGCCGGCGCCCGCACTCGCACGAAGCCGCGCGTGATTCTGGAGATTCAATACGTGTCGAAATACTGCTACGCCGAATGCCCGTCGCAGCTCGGCAAGCTGCTTTTTGATAACTCGCGGGCACGGGACGAAATCGACCGGTTAGTCATGGGCGCATAGCGCTGCCGGCCATTGCGGTTAACGAGCGATGCCTCGGCCGGCAGTCTGTAGCGGTCGCTGGAACCACTGCTAGCTCTGGACCCGCTCGTTGGAGGAATCTGGAGACCTGATACAAAATCGTCACCAAACGCACACTGCGGCCAACGCGGATTGATGCGTTATACGTCTCTGATGCTCGACTTGTTGCGACGCCATGTAAGCCGCTATAATTGCGCGTCTATCCGATCCACGGGGTAACCATGACAATCGTTGCACAAAAGGTCTCTCACAAGTTCCCTCCTTCGATCAGCCTGATATCTGGGAGAATGAGTGGTTCCGCACGAAGCTTCTGAAGTCGCTGGCAAACGATGGTTTCGACCGCGCCGTCATTGACCAGATCAAACAGATATTGTCCAGCGTTCGTAATTTCGAAGATTTTGCCGAAAAGGCCAAGCTGGTTCCCGCGCTGGTGCCGGTGGTCAACTTGCTGGAAGCGCGGCGCGAATACAACACCACGATCTATTCCCCGAAAAATCCGGCCGAATACAAAGCTCGCTTTTGGCCCAACAACCCCAAACTTCTCCAGACCAACTGGGAGAATTACGAAGACATCTACGAAGCGAGCATCGTTCTCAACAAGCCGCGCTTCATTACCAAGGATACGCCGATCATCAGCGCGGGCTCGTGCTTCGCGGCGAACATCGCGCTTCAACTTCAGGACTGGGGCTATAACTACTTGGTCGAAATGAAGACCAATCGCGCCCCTAAGAACAAGCGCGACCCGGGTTGGAAGTGGCCGACGGACTTCGCAAGCATCGGGAATGTCTACAACGCGATGTCGATGCGCCAGATGATCGAGCGCGGGTTCGGCGAATGGACGCCCGAGAAAATTCTGCTGCACCGCGATCCGTTTTATGCCGAGCCGTTTCGCGAGGTAAACGATTCTACCAATGACGAGGAGTTCATCGCCAAGTTCTTGGAGCACAATGAGGCCCTAAAACGCGCGCTCTTGAAGTGCGAAGTTTTCATTATGACGATCGGCCTGAGCGAAGCCTGGGTCTTCGCGGACAGCGGCCTGGCCTTGATCGGCGTTCCGCGCAAGAAATGCGACCGCACGCTGCTTTACGCCAAGAATTTGACCGTGCAGGACAACCTCGTTCAACTCGAACGCGTTCATGAGCTCTTCCAGAAATATAACCCGAGGGCCAAGATCATTGCGACCGTTTCGCCTGTGCCGCTCGGCGCGACTTACAACATAGATAAACACGTCGTGGTTGCCAATTCTCTGTCAAAGGCGACAATCCGCGTCGCGCTTGAAATGTTCACCAACGCGCACCCCGAAACCACATATTATTTCCCAGCTTACGAACTGGTTACAGTGTGTACAAAGGATCCGTGGCAGATCAGCAAGAAGCACGTCACGAACTCCGGCATCGCCCGCGTGATGAAAGAGTTCCAGAACGTGTTTCTTGTAGATCAGACGCCAATGGACACGATTGTCTTGCCGGAAATGCACGAAATTATCCCAACCAAGAGAAATTACCCGCTCCGCTTTGCTCGAAAATATTGTGTTCATCCATTAAAGAGGGCGCTCGGAATTGAGGGAAAGTCATTCCGCCAGATGTTGACACGAAAAGAAAGTACATAACACTCACCAGACCGAACAGCTGCGAAGTGGCGAGCGCGATTAGCGTCAACCAAATGGCGCCGGCCGCAAGAAGAACGCGGTCGAAATGCTCGCGCCGCGGTTCTCCGCTCGCGGAAAGCCGCATCCGAAACGCGGCCGTTAGCGTTCGGCCGCGGCGAGCAGGCGCCACTCTGATGTCTGTTCTCGGAGAGCTATCCGAGTTTCATCAATATCCAATGGTAGGGCATGACGATCATGCCGCTTATTTGCATGCCGTTTACCGTCCTCGTCGCATCCCACACCGCGGTATTTGGGCTGTCGGCGATCCGGCTTGGGTCGTAGTCCATGTCCTGCTCGAAAACCACCGAGCGCACACGCGATTCGCGCTTGAGCAGACGGCGAACATAGGACTCGCTATAGATGTTTAGATAGTGGAAAGCGGTTGGCTCGCCGTTATCGTCGAAGTCGTTGCCGTCGGGCTGCGGACCAATGTCGCGAATGGAGTAAGACGTCGGCCCGACCAGTGTGCGGACTAGTACCGCCCGCCGCGCGATGCGGATAAGCTCGTGAAGCGGACCGGCGATCGATGGCAAGTGCAACAAGACGTTGTTGCACATCACAATGTCGGCACTCTGATCCGCTTCCGCCAGCTTGAAGATATCGCCGATGCTGAACGAAGCACTTTTGCAGTTCCCAAACGCGCGCTGCGCCAAGTCGACAAAATATTGCGTGCGGTCGATCCCGTGATATGCGAACGGCGTTTCGATCTGGTCGAGCAAACTCCTCAAGTAGTGGCCGCTGCCGCAGCCGACATCTACGATGCGATCCCCGGGCCGCGCGATATTTACGATTTTCTTGGCGGCCGCTTTGCTGCATTCCATTTCGGGTAGATCGCCGACCGCGCGCTGATAGAACACGTCACCGTAGGCCTTGCCTTGCCGGGGATCGTCCCATTCGGCAGCCCAGGATTCTGATTTTTTTTCATTCATGAACTGAGTTCCCATCTCGATGGCGCGACGCATTGTACGGCAACGTCGTCTAACCGACACCGCGCGTCAAGCGAACATACTCGCCGTTTGAGCTGTAACAGGCGATCCAGACTGGACAGTGCAGAACGGTAAACCTATAGTTTTTTGATGTCGGATAAAGTCAAAGAGTTCTGGGAGAACATGGCGTCGGAGCACAACGCGTCCGAACTTGCCACGGCTCCCGACCGTCACTACCGCTCGCTGGAAATCGATCGCATCGCCGCGAAGTTGTGCGACAAGTGCACGATTCTCGATGTCGGATGCGGCAACGGTTACTCGACTTTGAAATTTGCCGAAGCTTTTCCAAACTCGGAATTTCTGGGAGTCGACTACGCGGCCGAGATGATCAAATATGCCAACCAGGCAAGAGCCAAGCGCGGCCTGAAGAATGCCTCCTTCGTGGAAGGGAACGTCCTGAAACTCGGTAACGCGGTGGACGGCCGCAAGTTCGATTATGTCGTATCGGAACGCTGCATCATCAATCTAGGCGATTGGGAGCAGCAGAAATCGGCGATCTTGGGGATGAAGGCCGTACTCAAGCCCGGCGGTCAGCTCGTTCTCGTCGAAAACACTCAGGAAGGCTTGGCGAACTTAAACGGACTGCGGGCGCAATTCGGTTTACATGACATCAAGATACGCTGGCACAATTTCTACATCCCCCAGCGATCGCTCGACGCGCTTGTCGCCGACGAATTCGACCTGGTGTCGTGTGAAAATATCGGCAACCTCTATTACATCATCTCTCGTGTAGTCTACGCTAAGCTCGCGCAGATGGAAGGCCATGAGCCGAGATACGAACACCCGATCAACGAGATCGCGTCGCGTCTGCCGTCACTCGAACAATACAATTTTTCGCCGAATTTCATGTGGGTCTTGAAAAGTAAGACCTGACCGCGAATGTTAGGCCTAGGACTTTTTGAACTTCTACGCCATGGCGCCGGTCGGTGATCATCTGGGCGGGCGCGCTTGAGACAGATGCGAATGCGACAGCAGCACGCTGTACATGGCCACCGTGTCGGTGCCCACCCGCCTGCCGGAAAACTCGCGCTCGACCAAAGCGCGCCCGGCCGCGCCGAATTTGGCCCGCATGACGGGATCATGGGCTAACCGTTGCACAGCATCGGCAAGCGCCTGCGCATCGTCAACTGGCACCAGCAGCGCATTCACATCCGTCGCGCGCGATCTCGCGGCAGCCGGTCACGTCGGTTGCGACGATCGGCCGGCCGCAGGCGGCGGCCTCCAAGCAGGCTCTGCGGCAAGCCCTCGCGCCGCGACGGCAGCACCGCGATATGCGCCTGCGCCCATACGCTGGCGATGTCGGGAACATGCCCGAGCATGGCGATTGACGGCCGCTTGCCCCAGGCTTCGATCTCGCGTGCCGGGATTGACGCCGGATTGGCGGGATCGGTTTCGCCGGCGATCAGCAGCCGTATGGTCTCGCCGCGCGCCGCCAGCAGCGCCTGCGCCGACACCAAGGTCCGCAGCCCCTTGTCGTCGAGCAGGCGCCCGACATAGGCCATGGTCACGGGTCCGGCCGGCTCCGGCAGCGGGCGCAATCGCTCGGTATCGACGCCCGAGCCGGGGATCAGGAAAACGCGTCGCGCGGTCGATGCCGATGGCGAGCATTGCGGCGCGGTCGTCGGGATTTTGCACCAGCACGGCGGCGCGCCGCCCGCCCAGCAGATGACGCAGAAACGGCCGCAGCAGCGCGCGCACCATGCGCGCCTTCGGCGCGTTCGAGGTGAAGGCGAAGCCCATGCCGGCGAGTGCCGACAGCCGCGTCATGCCGAGGCCGAATGCGGCGAGCGATCCGACGATCGAGGGCCAGAACGCCACCTGATGCACGAGGTCGGGTGTCGAGCGCGCGATAGACGGCGCGCACTTCGGCGCACGGCGCCGATGAAATCGATCGGGTTGGTGCTGCCGCGCCGCCAATTCAGCGGATGCAGCGTGAAGCCTTCTTGCGCGATCGCCGCGCCGCCGTCGACGACGCGGGTCGCGACATGCACCTCGTAGCCGGCCTCGCGCGCCGCGCGCGCCATCGGCAGGCGGTGCGAGAGGAAATACCAGTCTTCCGAAACGAGATAGAGCAGGCGGGCAGGCGCCGCGGCCGGTCTGGTGTCGCGTTGCGCCCGCCGCATCACAGTTTGAGCCACCGCTCCGACCATGCCCGTAACATGAGAATATTCCAGAGCGCGGTTGCGTTCTGCTCGCGATTTGACAGATGACGTTGCCACAGCGTCTGCACCGCGCCAACGTCGAGCAGGCCTTCCTTGGCCAGTTTGTGCGGCGATAGCAAGTCCTCGGCCCAGTCGCGCAACGGTCCGGTCAGCCACTGGCCGAGCGGCACGGAAAATCCGCGCTTGGGCCGGTCGACCATGGCCGGCGGCAGATAGCGCGCCAGCACCGATTTCAGCAGCGCCTTCGGTTCGCGGCCGCGGCGCAGCGAGAGCCGGCAGCGACCAGATGAATTCGACCACGCGATGGTCGAGCAGCGGCTCGCGCGACTCAAGCGAAACCGCCATCGAGCAGCGGTCGACCTTGGTGAGAATGTCGTCCGGCAGGTAGCCGGCCATATCCTGCGCCTGCATGCGCGAAACGAGATCGGGCAGCGACTGCGGCAAGGCCGGGCAGGCGGTGTGGGTGCAGCGATCCGCCGCGCCCGGCACCAGGCCCGAATGATCGGCGCCGACGACGTCGATGGCCGCCGCCGCCGCGTCGGCGTCGCCCGCGGCCAGCGCGGCCGCCAGCCGGCGCGTCTTTTCGCCGATGCGCTCGGCGCGGCCGGCATCGAGCGTGCGCGCGGCCGCCGCCGTGAGCGCCCGTTCGGGCATGGCGTTGAGCGCGCGGCCGAGCAGCGCGCGCACGCCGCGCGGCAGGTGGCCGACGCGCCGCCAGGTTTTGGCCAGCGTGGCGTATTTCGGATAGCCGCCGAACAATTCGTCGCCGCCGTCGCCCGAGAGCGCGACCGTCACGTGCTGGCGCGTCATGCGCGACACCAGATAAGTCGGCAATTGCGAAGAATCGGCAAACGGCTCGTCGAACCAGTCGGCAATATTGCCGACCAGCGCCAGCGCGGACATTCTCGTCGAGCACGACCTCGGTGTGCTCGGTGCCCAGGCGCTGTGCGATCGCGCGCGCGTAAGGCGATTCATCGTAGGCCGCTTCGCGAAAGCCGATGGTGAAGGTGCGCACCGGCCGCTGCGAGGAGGCCTGCATCAGCGCCACGATGGTCGAGGAGTCGACGCCGCCGGAGAGAAATGCGCCGAGCGGAACGTCGGCGATCATGCGCTGACGCACGGCATAGCCGAGCAGCTCGTTCAAGCCGCTGGCGGCCTCGTCCGCGCTCATATCGC
The DNA here is from genome assembly GCA_963742375.1 of uncultured Alphaproteobacteria bacterium. GTDB lineage: Bacteria > Pseudomonadota > Alphaproteobacteria > Rhizobiales > Xanthobacteraceae > Pseudolabrys. The sequence continues at coordinate 149,028 of CAVULP010000002.1, read as the reverse complement.
TGCGAACCGGCTGCGCGACGACCTCGCTCAGGCGCCAGTACGGCTCGATCGCCGGCTCGCCGCCGGCGGCAACGCTGAGGATTGAGCCCGGCGGCAGCTTGTGAACGCCGCGGAAGATGGTCGCCGGCGTCGGCACGTAGCTGTAGCGCAGGAAGGCGGCGACGGCTTCGCGGTCGATGTCCTTGCGAAACGACGGATGCGCCATCAGCGCGCGCAATTCGGAGCCGAACAGCAGGCAGCCGTCGCTCACCGTCCAATAGAGCGGCTTCACGCCGAGCCGGTCGCGCACCAGATGCAGCGTGCGGCTCTGCCGGTCGAACACCGCGAAGGCGAACATGCCGGCGAAGCGCTGCACGGCCTGGCATCAGCCCCATTCGCTGAACGCGGCCAGCATGACCTCGGTATCGGAGGTGCCGCGGAATACGTAGCCCGCGCGTTTCCAGTTCGCGGCGCAGTTCGCGGAAATTGTAGACTTCGCCGTTGTAGCTGATGACGTAGCGGCCGTCGGCCGAATGCATCGGCTGCGCGCCGGTCGGCGTCAGGTCGATGATGGCAAGCCGCCGATGGCCGAGCCCGATGCCGGCCTCCGCGTCGCCCCAGGCATCGCGGCCGTCGGGACCGCGGTGGGCGAGCGTGTCGGCCATCGTCAGCGCCGCCGCGGCGGGATCGCGCTCGCGCGCGCTGCCGTGCAGGTGGAAGAGGCCGGTGATACCGCACATCTATTTTACTGAGAAACCTTCGAAATCAGATGCTTGTTCAAGGCGAGATGACGCAGCCCGGAATTGGCCAACACGCGAATTGCGTCCGCGGACGTCATGACGATCGGCTCGCCATGCAGGTTGAAAGACGTATTGAGGATGCCGCCGCGTCCGGTGCGCCGCTCGAACGAGTCGAGAACGGCATGATAATTCGGGTTCGCCGATTTTCTGACCATTTGCGGACGGATTGTCTGATCCTTGGGATGCGCGGCGGCGGTCAGGTCGCCGGCAGCCGCGGGCAGCAGCGGACGCGAACGTCATAAGCAGGTTCGATGTTCTTGTTCGACTCGAAATAGCGATCGGCGGATTCCGCCTTGATGCTCGGCGCGAACGGCATCCAGAAATCGCGCATCTTGATCATGTTGTTGATTTCGCCGATCCGGCGCGGGTCGGCAGCACGGAGAGAATACTTCGGTTTCCCAGTGCGCGTGCGCCCCACTCCATTCTGCCGCGGCAAACGGCAACGATCTCACCGTCGGCGAGGAGCCGGCGACAGTCTCATTCATGTCAGCGGGTTGATCGACCGATATTCGCAGCGCTGTGCGGGCATTTTCGACGGCAGCTTTTTCAACATGCTCTTCGTCCATCCCGCCGAAATAAGATTCGTGAGGCGGCTGGTGCTGAAATCGCGGGCGGCGCCGTTCGTGTAATGGCGAGAAAGGCAGGCGCCAATGAAAGCGATTCATCGGCCGCGCTCGGCATGATGTAGATTGACCGCACCTCCGGCAATTGCGCGAGCAGCATGTTCGCCTTCACGTTCATAAAGACGCCGCCGCCGCAGACGATGTCGCGAATGCCGGTTTTCGGATGCAGGATCGCACCCATTCGATCAACATTTCCTCGGTAAAGAGCTGGGCGTCCGGCAATTGTATCAAAACGCACGCGCGAAAAGCGCGCTGCAGATATTCGTAGCAGTAATTCGTCGACAGGTGCGTGCCAGGGCGAAACCAGCCGTCGTCCGACAGTTTCAGCAGGCGTCTGAGTGCGTCAGCCGCGCGATCCGCATGAACCGGATCCGCATAGGCGCAGCCCCATCAACTTGTATTCGTGTTCCCACGGCGTCATTCCCATGAGAAATGTGACGCGTGAATAGATCTTCCCAGTGAAGCGTCGCGCTTCGTTTCGGCGATGCGATCAATCTTGTCTTTTCGACAGACGGATACGGTCGCACAAATGCCGTCACCGGCACCGTCACATGTCAGCCCGAGAACCTCATCGGTCTCGTTGGAGAACGGCGCCGTGTAATACGTGGCGGCGAGATGAGCCAAATGATGCTCTACAAAGAAGATCCGATCCTTCGCAAGACCCAAATGCTTCGAAGCTTGTTCAATCCGATCACGTTTACGCCGCTCGAAAATAATCGACGCGTATTCCTTCAAGTTATCGGCGTCTGATTTTTGTGCCGCTTCGCCGACGGCATACCAAGTGGAAATATTTTCAAGATGTTCGCGATCGTGCATGAACAGCGAGGCGTACACGACCTCGGCGAGTTCCTTCGCCTCGATGCCGGCCAGCCGCAGCACGGCCTCGATCGCATGTTCCGGGTAACCGACCGCATTTTTCTTGCGGACGATTCGTTCTTCTGAAATCGATGCGACAATCGTGCCGTCGTAAGTCAGCGTGGCGCCGCAATTGTGTCCGTCGTGAATTCCGAGAATAAATCGTCCGTTAGGGCGCGCTGTCATGAGGTTTCGCTACCGGGGTCTGCTGTCAGTGGCATCTTGGCGGTCGGCAGGGTTTGAAATCGGTCCGGGACAATGCCCACGCGGCGCAGCCCGAAGTGCCTTAACTTTATTCGACGACCTGCGTGACGTAGCATAAAGTTCATGCTATGAACACCGCAAGTGGTTTCTCTTCAGCAGGGTAAACCGTGGCCAGAACCGCGCGAAATAACGATAAAAACCCCGATTCTTTCGGCAATCACGACGAAATCCTGCTCGGCGTGCTCACCGTCGTCGAGCGCGACGCCAACACGTCGCAGCGGAACATTTCGAGTGAGCTCGACGTCGCGCTCGGGCTGGCCAACGCCTATTTGAAGCGCTGCGTGCGCAAGGGCCTGATCAAGATCAAGCAGGTGCCGCGCCGGCGCTACGCCTACTACCTGACGCCGCAGGGTTTCGTCGAAAAATCGCGGCTGGCGGGGCAGTATTTTTCGGCCTCGTTCACGTTCTTCCGGCGCGCGCGCACGCAAATGTCCGAGCTGATGCGCGATTGCGAAAATCTCGGCTGGAAACGCATCGCCTTCGCCGGCGTTTCCGATCTTGCCGAAGTCGGCGTGATCTGCGCGCTCGAATTTCCGCTTCAGGTGGTCGCCGCCATCGAGCCCGCGCGCGCCGGCGAGACGTTTTGCGGGCTGCCGGTCGTCTCTTCGCTCGCCGAATGCGGCCAGGTCGATGCGGTGATCGTGACCGATCTGGTCAAGCCCGAGGCGGTCTATCGCGCGATCGCCGCCGACATCGGCAGCGAGCGGGCGCTTGCGCCCAGCCTGTTGCGGATTTCGTTACCGAAAACGTTGGAGACCGATCCCGCGCCACGGGCCGCCGAATGAAGCAGTGGTATGCCATCTATACGCAACCGCGCAATGAAGAGCGGGCGAAGGAGCACCTGGCCCGCCAGGGCTTCGAGGTGTTCCTGCCGCGTTATCTCAAGCGGCGCAGCCACGCGCGCCGCGTGACGGTCGGGCCGGCGCCGCTGTTCCCGCGCTATCTGTTCGTGTCGTTCGACGCCTCCCAGCAGCGCTGGCGCGCCATCCGCTCGACGCGCGGCGTGATCGACATGGTGAGCAATGGCGAGACGCCGGTGCCGGTGCCGGAGGCCGTCATCAACGAAATCGAGAGCCGGCGCGATGCCGACGGTTTCGTGGTCGTGGCGCGCCATCTCGGTCTCAAGCGCGGCAGCCGGATCCGGATCGACGCCGGGCCGTTCGCGGCCTACGAGGCGATCTTCGAAAGCCAGCGCGATGCCGACCGCGTCGTCGCTTTGTTGTCGCTGATGGGCCGCGAAGTGGTGGTCCAATTGCCGATCAGCGCGGTGATGCCGGCCTGAGTTGGAATTTTCTTCGAGGTATCAATGGGTTTGGCGGGTCGGGCGATCGAATAACCCTAATGTTCGCGCTGTGAACAATTGCTTGACCGCCTTGTTCATTTGATGAACACTGGCGCCGCTTTTGCCTGAGCGACGGGCCTGTCCGTCGCAGCCAGTTCTTGCGCGTCGAGGCTGGGTGCATTTTCCATATTGCACCCTAATGGCGGTAGCGTGCCAAAACACCACGAAAGTCGCTTCAAGAAATTCCCTCTCTCAAGGGTGTGCCTGAACCCGTGACATCGCCCAATCGGCTTCGCGATAGCATCGGGTCAATTTCACCCGAGGCACTCAAGCGGCTGATCTATGTTGTCGGCTCAGCTCGCGGCGGGACGTCCGTGACCAAGGACGTGATCGCGTTGCACGAAAACGTGGTCTCATTTGATGGACCCACGCATTTTCTGAATCATCCGTGGCGGCACCGCAAACGCGTCAAGGAGCGCCTGTGGCGGGTGATCTATTGGCTTCCTCATTCGGTCCGCCATGACGTCGTCCGGGACTTGCTCGACGCACCGCGCAGGGAGGCTTACATCAAGTACCTTAACCAAGTTCTTGATCGCAAAGATTTCCGCGAGCTGTACCAGACCTATGCATTCGTCCGCGCGCTCGATCCGGACTTGAAAAGCAATTCGGAAAAAAAGCTGGCCTGGCTAGACAAGGGCAACGACTTTTGGGGCGTTGAGTTGCTGCCTCAGTACTTTCCACATGCTCGCTTCGTCTTCGTCGTACGCGATCCGCGCGGCTCCGTCGCGTCGCTCGCCAAGCGCCTTGCGGACTCGCGCCCCGATACAGAACTGAAAATTGAACCGCGGGACGTGATCGCGAGCTCGATCTATTGGTGCAATTTAGTGCAGAAGCAGCTCCGCTTCGCCAACCGTTACCCGGACAGGACGGTGTTCTTTCGCTTCGAAGACATGGTGTCGCGGCCGTTTGAAATCATTCCGCGGCTGTTCGCATTCCTGGACTTGCCAGCAATCCCCGAAGAAGTGCTGAAAACCAAGCTTTCGGGCATCGAATACGGAACGAGCCTCAATAACCGAGAGCGGGGCAGTGGCCTGAGCAACCGGCCGATCGATCGTTGGCGCAAGGGCCTTTCTGCGGAGGCGGTTGAGATCGTCGGTGAGATCTGCGGAGAAACGGCACGCCGCCTCGGGTACGACATTGAAGGACAGCCCCGTCGCGGCATTCGTGGGATCGCCGGCGAGGCGACCGACCTTACCACGAAGGCGATCGTGACGGCAAAACTCATTTATCTCCGCATGCGCGAAATTCAGCTGGGAGAAACACCGACGAGCTTTGCGCCACTGCAGCTGCTGAATCCGGCGTGAGCACGAAAAGAATTCCACTGAGCATTCCCGACTTGGGCGCCGCCGAAGCGGCAGCGCTTGCTCATTGCATCAGTGACAATTGGGTTTCCTCGGCTGGTCCCGACGTCATTGAATTCGAGAAGCGTATGGCTGCTCTCAGCAACCGTGCTCAGGGTATTGCCGTTATCAACGGGACAGCAGCGCTTCATCTCGCACTGAAGGTTGTAGGGGTCGAGCCGGGCGACCATGTGCTGCTGCCGGATTTTACCTTCGCTGCCACCGCCAACGCCGTGTTGCAGGCCAGCGCCATTCCGACGTTTCTGGACGTGACGGAGGAAAGTTGGACTCTCGATCCGAAGCTGCTAGCCGACGCAATTGCGAAATATCGGCCGAAGGTTGTCATTCCGGTTCATGTTCTCGGTCACCCCGCCGACATGGATTTCGATCAATGTCATTTGCCGCGAAGCCGGCGTGATCGTCATTGAGGACGCCGCCGGTGCAATCGGCGCGCGCTATCACGGGCGGCCAGCGGGCAGTCTCGGTGATGCGGCGATCTTCAGCTTCAACGGCAATAAGACCGTGACCTCCGGCGGTGGCGGCATGATCGTTGTCGATAGCGCGATGTGGGCCGACCATGCGCGTAGCTTGTCGACTCAGGCGCGCGACGGCAGTGAATATCGCTATGTGGCCGCTGGCTTTAATTATCGCCTGCCGAACCTCAATGCGGCGCTGGGTCTTGCGCAGCTGGACCGGCTCGATGTGATGCTTGGCGCGAAGCGCGCGATTGCCTCGTGCTACGACCGGGCGCTCGCGGACCGCAAGGATATGGTGCCGATGCCCCGCTGCAGCTGGGCCGACAGCGGTTGCTGGCTCTATTCCGTCCGCTGTGCGAGCTGCGGCGATGCCGCAGCGCTGATTCGGCACCTGGACTCCGCGGCTATTGATGCACGCGCGTTCTGGCAAGCGCTGTCGGGGCAGCGGCCTTATGCGGACGCGCCGCGCCACTTGACCGGAATCGCCGCCGCCTTGTCCGGTACGGTCGTTTCACTGCCGTGCTCGAGCAACCTCAGTGAGGCTGAGCAGGCCCGCGTGATCCAAGCGCTTTCCGAATGGCGCGGGACAAATCTGCGGGCCGCCGCATGAACCTCCTGCTGGTTGGGGCGGGCGGGCACGCCCGCGCGATCGTGGAGGCGCTTACCGTCGCACGCTGTCCGATCGAGAGTTATGTTGATCCGCGGCCGAATGACTGGCTGAAGGCGCGGCACCTATGTTCCGATGCGGAGGCTGAAGCACTTCCGGTGGAGAGGTTCGTGCTCGGTGTGGGCGGGCTGGCTCCCGAGCAATTGCTGAAGCGCCTAGCGCTATTTCGGAACTATCGCGCGCGCGGCTGGATGTCACACACTGTCATCCACGGCAGTGCAGTGATCAGCAAGGACAGCAAGTTTGGCGAGGGGTGCATAATCCTAGCGCGTGCGGTAATCCAGCCAGCGGTCGAATTGGGTGATGCCGTTATCATCAATACCGCGGCCGTTATCGAGCATGACAGCAGCGTCGGTACTGGTACTCACGTGGCGCCGGGTGCGATTATCCTCGGTGGCTGCAAGGTCGGCGAAGCTTGCATGATCGGCGCGGGCGCGCTGGTGCTTCCCGGCGCGCGGGTTCCGGATGCGACGCTGGTTCCGGCTGGCGGACGATATCCAAGATGAATACGCCGCTCGTCATCGCTGAAGCAGGCGTGAACCATAACGGTGATCTCGGCCGCGCCTGCGAAATGGTTGCTGCGGCCGCCGAGGCCGGCGCCGACATCGTCAAGTTCCAGGCCTTCAGCGCCGCAAGTCTCGTTGCGCGCGGTGCGCGGACCGCGGCCTACCAGGCCGCCAATACCGGCCAAGACGATCAGATGCGGCTGCTCGGCGACCTCGAGTTGGGCCAGGACGATTTTGCGATCTTGGCGGAGGCCTGCCGGCGCCACCGCATCGGCTTTCTCGCGACCGCGTTTGACGTCGAGATCGTCGAGGCGCTGATCGGCATGGGCATGGACCGCATCAAGGTCGCCTCGGGCGAAATCACCAACACCCCTGCTCTGCAACGCTTCGCGCGCTTCGGCCTGCCGATCCTCTTGTCGACCGGGATGGCAACCACGGATGAAGTGGCAGCCGCGGTCGGCACCTTGAATAAGGCCGGGGCACGGGACATTACGCTCTTGCATTGCACTTCGCTCTATCCGGCGCCGCCCGAAGCACTGAATTTGCGCGCCCTGGGCACCATGGCAAAACAATTTGGCTTGCCGGTCGGCTATTCCGACCACAGCCTGGGCGATCATGCGGCGATCGCCGCGGTTGCTCTTGGCGCGCGCGTGATCGAGAAGCACTTCACGTTGGACCGCGCGCTGCCGGGCCCCGATCACAAGGCTTCGCTGGAACCGCGCGAACTCGCGGAGATGATCCGCAAGCTGCGCGAGACAGCGGCAATGCTAGGCGATGGCGAAAAGAAGCCGACGCCGGATGAAATAGAGACTGCCGCGCTGGTACGCCGCAGTTGGCACGCCGCGCGCGATATTCCAGCCGGCACTGTTTTGTCAGCCGAAGATCTCGTGTTGAAGCGCCCCGCCGACGGCCTTGCACCGAATGCCGATCCCTCCGGCCGCCGCCTGGCGGCCGCTCTGCTCATGGATGATCCGGTGCGACATGAGCATTTGTCGGAAGGGGAAGCGGCATGAGCGTTGTCCTCAGCGTGTCGTCAAGTAGGGCCGACGTCGGCGCGCTTGCGCCGATATGGCGTGCGCTGGCAGATATGCCGGGGATCGATTTGCGCGTTCTGCTCACCGGCATGCATATCGTTGACGACAAGGTCGCACGCGCCGCTTTGCCGTCCGGCGTAACGACCTATACCCGAGGCGCCGATCTCGGAGGCGCCACGCCGGCCGTCGCTGCTGCGGCCATGGCTCGCATTGAAGCCGACACGGCCGCGTTGCTTGCCGAAGTCCGCCCCGATCTCGTACTGATTATGGGCGATCGTCTCGACATGCTGCCGGCGGCGAGCGCGACCCTGCCGTTCAACCTTCCGCTAGTGCATCTGCACGGCGGCGAAGTGACCGAAGGCGCCATTGACGACCGCATCCGTCACGCGCTCACCAAGCTCTCCCACGTTCATTGCGTGTCGACGCCCGGCGCGCGCGCCCGGCTGCTGGCGATGGGCGAAGACGATTCGCGCATTCACGTCACCGGTGCGCCGGGCCTCGACACCTTGAAAGCCATACCGGCGATGAGCGCGGAAGCTTTCGCTGCGGAGGCCGGGCTGAGCATCGCCAAGAGTGACCTCGCGGCGCTGCGTCTCGTTACCGTCCACCCCGAGACAAACGCTGCTGCGCCGCTCCTGACGCTCGACGCCGTATTGCGCGCACTGGAGATGCGACCGGCGGCAACGCTGTTCACGGCGCCGAACAGCGATCCGGGCGGTGAGGAAATCCGGCACCGTATCGATGTCTTTGTCGCCCAAAATCCTTGGGCACGATTTCGCGACACGCTCGGCGCGCGGCTATACGCCAATGCGCTGCGGCATGTTGCGGTGATGGTCGGCAATTCATCGAGCGGTATTATCGAAGCCGGATTGTTCGGCTTGCCGGTGATCAATGTCGGTGACCGGCAAAGAGGGCGGGAGCGCGGCGCTAATGTCGTCGATGTAGCGAACGACGCGGACGCGGTCGTCCGTGCAATGGATCGGCTTGGCGCGGTGCCCGCGCGGCTGGGCTCATCGTCGCCCTATGGCGATGGCGAAGCCGCTAGTCGGATCGCTCACGTCATTGGCGACGCGCTGCGAATGCCGGGCCTGACCGGCAAGCCCGCAATCGCATCCCGCCGCTTGCAGGAAGAAAGCGCTCATGCCGTCTAAGCCCGTCCGTTCCGTATTGCTTGGCGCGCAGTCCGAATATCGCGCGCTGTTGGTCAACGTCGCGCGTCGCTTTAAGCAGCAGGACACGACGGTCCACCTTTATTGCGCGACGGCTCAAGAACTTGATTTTTACCGACGTAAGCACCGCGCGTGCTTCGATACCGTTACCGTCGATCGGGCGCTCTATTCGGGGTGCCAGGAACCTGTCGCGGACGTTGCTGCGGAAGTCAATACCGCGCGCCGCAACGAGCAGGAACTGGGACTTACCTACAATCGGCTAGCCATGACGGACCGTCATCTTGGCCGTGGCTATGCGCTCGGCGGCTTCAAACATCCGCGGTCGTATCTTTCCCGGGATACTAGCTACGTCGGTATTATCCACGGCTATAACCGGGCGGTTGCGTTTTGGCGCGACGAGATTGCTGGCAAAAGCGCGGATGCTGTCGTGAATTGCGGCAAGGTCGCTGCGGTTGTTGCACGTGCCGGCAAAGTGCCGTATCGCGTTTTGGCGACGTCGCGCTACCGCAACCTGCATTATTGGGCCATCAACGAGTTTTTCGAAAACCCTGCGGTCGAAGCGGCATTTCGATCGCCGAGAAATGAAACGAATGTCGAGCTTGCGCGACCTTACGATACACACCTCCAATCACGCCGACAGTTGACTAAGGACTACACGCTGAGGGGCACCTCTAAAGCCACGGCGATAAATGTTGCGCAACGCGTCTACTGGCGGCTGCGCGGGTACGAAAAAGCGCGCGGCTATTTCCTGACGGAAAACCTTTCTTATCTGTGGCGCCGTTATTCGGACCGAGTACGGATGACCGGGGCGGGGACGGTTCGTTTGGCCGATCTGCGGGGGCAGCAATTTGTCTTTTATCCGCTGCACACGGAGCCCGAAACGTCACTGCAAACCATGTCGCCGGACTATTTCTACCAGCTTTCATGCATCGCAGCGCTGTCGCGAGATCTTCCGGCGGGTGCGATCCTGGCCGTAAAGGAGCATTTCGCAGGCATGGGTCGACGGCCCACCGATTTCCATGCTCAAATTCGCGAATTCAAGAACGTCATTCTTATCAACGCCGAAGAGTTCGGCTTGGATTGTGTGCGGCAGGCCCGCGCGACCGCAACGATCACCGCGACCAGTGGCTTCGAGGCGGCCGCCATGGGCAAGCCGGTGATTTCTTTTGGGCGGCACAACCTCTATAATTTCCTGCCCCACGTTATGATGGTGGAAGACGAGAGGCAGCTCGCTGGATTTCTCAAGCGCATCTTTGACGGCAGCATCGACCTGGAAAAGAGCTGCAAGGACGGGCGCCGTTTTCTTCAGGCGGTCATCGATACGTCTTTCGATCTCGACGCCTACGATGTTACGAATCCAGACCAGATCAATGATCAGACTGGCGAGACGGCGTATCGGGCACTGCTCGCGAGTATTGATGCTAGTCCGATCGAGACCTCATTGCCGGCGCGGGGGATTGGGTCGTGAGCGACCTCATTCCGCTTATCATCAGTGGCGCGCCACGGTCCGGTACGAGCCTGCTTTACAACCTTTTTGATGGTCATCCGGACGTGAGCTGGCTGATCGACGAGGGGTATCTCTTCGATTATCTCGATGATCTCGGGCCCTTACGCGCCGAAATCTTTCTGAAGGCCATGCCCCGTGACGTCGACGCACTGATCGTGGGGCTACGCGACAAGCAGATCATGCCGCCCCTGCACGTGGCCTATATCGACAACCCATCAACCGGCACGATCGTCGACGTGCAGATCGAGACGCCTTGGGACGAACAGCGGTTTCGCGCAGCATTGTCGAAGCCGCGCGAGGCGGGCTTCAACGGGCTTTGGCGTTATCTCGCTGGCGCTTATCTAGCCGGCGAGGGCGCACCCGCCCGGCGCTATGCATGCATGAAGTCTCCGGACTTCGCCAAGTCTGCGCGCTCCGCTTTGTCTCTGATCAATTCGGCACGGGCGATCATCATCTTGCGCGACCCACTGCATTCCATCGACAGCTTGAAGCGGTCGCGGCAAATGCGTGGCGCCAAGCTCCTGACGTGGCCGCTTCTGGCGCAGAACGCGGCCAACTTTCTGGAAATGTCGGATCGTCTCGACGAGATGAAAGGCGGCCGCCTGATGATCTTGCGTTACGAGGACTTGACGCGAAATCCCGAAGGGACGATGCGATCGGTCGCGCAATGGCTTGGCATTCCCTACGATCCGATCCTCGTCCAGCCCACGATGCGCGGCCAGAGCTGGCCTGGCATTTCAAGTTTCGAGGCCACCGAAGGAATCGACAGCGCGCCTGCCAAGCGTTCGATCAAGGCTCTGAATGCGGATGAGGTAGCTTTCCTTCGCGATGTGCTTGCAGGCTATCGAACCAAATACGGATTCAGCGAGATTCCGAAGCAAACTTCGTTTGCCGAGGCCAAGTCATGAAGGGGAATTTGAGCGTGATAGAGCCGATCAATATAGCGGAGCGCTATAAGCTTCCGCGTCAGGTTCGGTACTGCACTAAATGCGTCATTTCCAATCAGCGGCCACGGATCACGTTCGACGCGGACGGTGTCTGCAACGCTTGCAAATTCTCTGAGCGCAAACATACGCGCATCGATTGGGAACCGAGAGGCAAGGAACTGAAGGCGCTGTGCGACCGCTTCCGCCGCAACGACGGCAGCTTTGATGTCGTGGTGCCGTCGAGCGGCGGCAAGGACAGCGCGATGGTTGCCCACAGGCTCAAATTCGAATACGGCATGAATCCGCTGACGGTGACCTGGGCGCCACACATTTACACCGACGTCGGCTGGCAGAACTTCCAAGGTTTGATTCACGCCGGTTTGGATAACATCCTCGGCACGCCGAACGGTCCGGTGCACCGAAGATTGACGAGGCTGACGCTGTTCGAAATGGGCGATCCGTTCCAGCCCTTCATCTATGGCGCGGTCGCCTTCCCGATGCGAATTGCGACCAAGTTCGGAATTTCACTCATTATGGACGGCGAAAATGCCGAGGCCGAATACGGTGGCGCTGGTTTCGAGGACAAGCCTGGGTTTTCGATCGAGGAGTCCGAGGAGCTTTGGTTTTCGGGTGTGCGGGTGAACGATTGGGTTGCGCACGGCTTCACTCCGCAGGACCTCCATTACTATCAGCTGCCCGCTTACGAAGAGGTTGTGAAGGCGAATGTCGAGCGACATTTCTGGAGCTACTACAAGAAATGGGTGCCGCAGGAGCACTTCTATTACGCCTCAAAGAACACGGGATTCCAGCCGAATCCGGATGGGCGCTCGGAAGGGACCTATTCGAAATACGCGAGCCTCGACGACTGCATGGATGGCCTGCACTACTATTTCGGCTTACTGAAATTCGGTATCGGCCGCGCGACCTCGGACGCGGCACACGAGATTCGAGATGGCCACCTCACGCGCGAGGAAGGAGTCGCATTGGTCCGCCGTTACGATACCGAGTTCCCAAAAAAGCATTTTGGCGAAACGCTGGATTACATGCAGATCAGCGAAGAACAGTTCTGGGACTGCGCCGAGAAATGGCGAAACCGGAATCTGTGGGAAAAAGTCGGCAATGAGTGGCGTCTGAAATATCAAGTGACATGACGGCGTCCGTCAAAAAGCCTCCGATCAGAACTCATTGCGCGGCTCGATATCAAGGGTCCCAACGTCATCAAGGGTATCCATCTCGAAGGGTTGCGCATCGTGGGCAAGCCTGGCGATCTGGCCCGGCGCTATTATGAGCAGGGCGTCGACGAGATCATCTATATGGATACGGTTGCCTCACTCTATGGCCGCAACAATATCTTGCCCGTCGTCGAGGAGGCGGCGCGCGGCATCTTCGTGCCGCTCACCGTCGGCGGCGGCATCCGCAGTGTCGACGACATCGTCGCGGCGCTACGCGCCGGCGCCGACAAGGTCGCGATCAATACAGCCGCCATTGGCAACCCTGATTTGATACGCAAGGCTGCCGAAGTACTCGGCAGCCAGTGCATTGTGCTGTCGGTTGAGGCCAAGCGTCGCGGGCCCGGTCAGTGGGAGGCGCTGACCGACAATGGGCGAGAACGCACCGGAGTCGACGTGCTCGACTGGGTGGGCAAGGCTGAATATCTCGGGGCGGGTGAGATTCTCATTACATCCGTGGACATGGAAGGCACGCGTCTGGGTTTCGACCACGAGCTTTTCCAGGCAGTGCGTGAGCGGGTAGCAATACCGGTCATTGGCTGTGGCGGTGCCGCCAGCGCGACCGACGTCGTCAAGGCCGTGGAAGAGTCTAAGTTGGACGCCATCGCCTGCGCAAGTCTGTTTCATTATGGCCTTTGCCCCTTGCCGGAGCTTAAGTCGGCGCTGTCCGGTGCCGGCATCGTTGTGCGGGATGCTGCCTAATGATTGTCGTTGTGGATTACGGTCGCGGCAATCTGTTCAGCCTTGGCCAAGCGCTGCGTCATCTTGGCTTCGAGCATCGGGTTACCGATAAACCGGCCGAGGTCGAATCGGCCGACCGAATCGTTTTCCCGGGTGTTGGCGCTTTCGGTGACGCGATGCGTGGGCTACAGGACCGCAAGCTGGTGGAACCGCTGCTCGCCGCTGCCGCCGGGGGAATTCCAATCCTCGGCATATGCGTAGGCTGCCAACTAATGCTGTCGCGCGGCGAAGAGTTTGGCAACCACCAAGGTCTCGGACTGATTCCAGGAGTCGTTTCCCGCTTGCCCGACCCGCGCCCAAACGATCCGGCGGCAATCCGCATACCGAATGTCGGCTGGCGGGCGCTCGACATCCGCCCTGGCAGGCAGCTCTTCGGCGACATGCCTCAAAGGCAAATGTTTTACTTTGTGCATTCCTACGCGCCGCGCCCGGAGATCGATGCCCACGTCGCGGCAACGATTGCCGTCAACGGCGAGGATATTCCGGTCGTGATCGAGCGCGATAACATTGTCGGTGTTCAATTTCATCCCGAGAAGAGCGGGCCCGCGGGTCTCGCGATGCTGGCGCGATTTCTTGGCGGGGACCGTGCGGTGAACACACAAAAGGAAAAACAGACGCAAGGCGCATGACCGATATTTTCGAAAAGGACGGACGGCGTTTTATTGTCGATCCTCTGGAAGGCCCGCTTGAGATCAAATATGGCCTGCCCGGAGAAGTTTGCTTCTGCCGCCGCTGCGTGATTTCCAACCAGCGCCCCTCGTCATCGGTCGAATTCAAGCACACTCGCGAGTCGAAGAAGGAAACCATCCATTTCGACGCCGAGGGCGTGTGCGACGCGTGTCGTTACGCCGAACAGAAGGATCGCGTCGTCGACTGGGAAGAGCGCAAGGCGAAACTAGGCGAATTGTGCGACCGATTTCGGTCGCGCAACGGATCGTATGACTGCCTTGTACCAGGTTCTGGCGGCAAAGACTCCGTCTACGCTGCCATGGTCTTGAAACACGACTTCCACATGCACCCGCTCACCGTGACGTGGGCGCCGCACCTCTACACCGATGTCGGCTGGCGCAATCATCAGGCCTGGGTTCATCGTGGCGGTTTTGACAACTTCCTCTTCACGCCGGACGGTCGGGTGCATCGCACGCTGACGCAGCTTGCCTTTCGCAATCTGCTGCATCCCTTTCAGCCCTTCATTTTCGGGCAGAAGAACTACGCACCGAAGATGGCGTTGAAGATGGGCATTCCTCTGGTTTTCTACGGCGAGAGCGAAGCAGAATACGGTAACCCTGTTAACGAAAACACGAGCGCCAAGCGGGATCTGTCTTATTTCACCCAGACCATGACCGCGAACGAACAGCTTTATTTTGGCGGCGTTCCGTTGGGAGAACTTCCACGCCACGGTATCGAGCCGGGTCAAATGGCGCCGTACATGCCGGCCGACGCCGACGCTCTTGCCGCGGCAAAAATCGAGGTCCACTACCTTGGCTACTATCTCAAATGGGTGCCGCAGGAGAATTACTACTACGCGGCCGAGCGCATCGGCTTCCAGGCAAACGAAGACCGCACCGAAGGCACGTATTCGAAATACAATTCCATCGACGACAAGACCGACCCTTATCACTATTGGACGACACTGGTGAAATTCGGCATCGGGCGCGCGACCTACGATGCGAGCCAGGAAATTCGCAACGGCCATATTAAGCGCGATGAGGGCGTGGCGTTGGTTCGCCGCTACGATGAAGAATTTCCGCGAAAATATTTTTCGGATTTTCTCGAATACTTGGACATGGACGAGCACGAATTCTTTGAAGTCGCCGATAGCTTCCGTTCGCCTCATCTCTGGAAAAAATCGAACGATAGTTGGCAGCTTCGAAAAATGGCCGAGCCGCTGTGATGCTGGCGCGCTTCGGAAGAAAGCGTCTCTGAGTATGCCCGCGCAGCCGCTGCTCATCATTGTTCCCGCCCGGGGCGGGTCGAAGCGCCTTCCAGGCAAGAATCTTCGGTTATTCGGGGGCAAGTCTCTGCTTGCGCATATTGCCGGCGCGCTCGCGGAGGCCGCGATTCACGCGCCCGTTCTTCTGAGCACCGACGATGAGGCGATTGCGACAGAGGGTAACAGATTGAGGTGGCGTGTCCCGTTCCGCCGCCCAGCCGCACTCGCGACCGATGATGCCACGACCGAGGATGTGGTTCTGCATGCTCTCGATTGGAACTTCGCCAACAACGGCTCCGATCCGGAACAAGTGATGGTTCTCCAGCCCACATCGCCTCTGCGGGGAGGTGCGTGTTTGCGGGCCGCGATCGAATTGCTTTCGAGCCACGATGATGCCGATGCAGTTGTCGGGATGTCGGCTAGTTTTATTTCACCGGCGCGCCTGTTCCTTGCCGACATTAAAGGCTTTGCCGAACCCGTTTCGGGCGATTTGAGACGCCCGGTCTACGCGCCGAACGGGGCGGTTTACCTGGCGCGGACGCGCGCGGTGCGCGCGACACGCAGCCTCTATCCATCGCCACTCTTGCCTCTCGTTATGGACGCTATTCGCTCTATCGACATCGATACTGAAATGGATTGGCGGCTTGCCGAAGCTGCGTTGTTTTCAGGCTTGGCGGGTTTTGTGCCGCCGGCTTCAGGACCCTCGTCACTGTCGAGCGAAAAGTGATCATCCTTACGAGCTTCGAACAGCACGCTTGCTCTCCGGACATCACGGTGCGCGACGTGCTGGCGCGTATCGATGCCTCGCCATATTTCTTCCAGGTTGTCATCGACGCCGCGGGCAAGCTTTGTGGCACGGTCACGGATGGCGACATCCGGAGAGCAATGCTGCACGGCGTCGGCCTCGATGCTTCGGTGAAGGCGGTCATGCACACGCAGCCGGTGGTCGGCCGCGCCGGCGATGGCGAATTGAACAATGAAAAGCTGCACCGGACTGGCAGCAGCCGCGCATTCTTGCCGATCTTGGACGGCGACGGGAATCTGGTGGAAATCTATGTCGACCAGACCGGCGACGCTTCAGGTATTCGCACTGCCTTGGTGATGGCGGGCGGCCCGGGCACGCGGCTTGGCCAACGCACGCGCGACCTGCCGAAGCCCCTGTTGCACGTCGCCGGCCGTCCTGTTCTCGACCACGTGCTCGGCGGTTTGGAATCAAGCGGCATCGAGCGGATTCTCGTTTCGGTGTACTACCTTGCCGACAAGATCGAAAACTTTCTGAAAGAACGGCCGACAAACGCGAAAATAGATGTCGTTCACGAGACCAGCCGGCTTGGCACTGCGGGTGCCTTGAGTCGCATCGGCAAGGGCATCGCCGCTGGGCCGCTGCTGGTTGTCAACGGCGATGTTCTGACCAAAGTCGACTACGCGGCGCTTCACGAATTCCATTTGCGGCATGGCTACGATGCAACGATCGGTGTCGCGCGTCACGAAGTCCAGATTCCCTTCGGCGTCGTCCGGTACAAAGAGGACGGTCTCTTCGCCGGCATTGAAGAGAAGCCACGCATTACCAATTTTGTCGCTGCCGGCGTCTATTATTTGTCGCAACAGTTCATCAGCCTGGTGCCTCCGGATCGGCCCATGGATATGCCCGAACTGCTCAACCTCGGGCGCGGCATTGGACTGCGCATCGGCATTTTCCCGATCCACGAATACTGGACGGACATCGGAAGGCCGGATGATCTGGAGCGGGCCGACGATTGGCATCGTTCCACGACCGTCTCGAAATAGCCCTTGTCGCTCGACGCAACATATAAAAATGTAAGCCGCGATGGCCGGCAGTCGACGCGTACCGAATGCCTCGTCCATATCGGTTACCATCGCACCGGGACTTCGTTCCTGCAGACCGAGCTGTTTCCGCTAATCGACAACGGCGTTATCTGCGAGCATTTGCACGAAGCCACAGCTCACATTTCGAACGAGAAGCCTGGCTTGGTCATTTTGACCGATGAACGCCTTTCGAGTGACTTGAATCGGGACAAGCCGGAGCTGGCAACCGATTTGGCCAAGACGTTTCCCGGCGCCCGCGTCCTCATCGGCATACGATCTCAGTATTCGATCATGCGCGGCGCATATCATCTGGTCGTCAAGACCGGGGCGACCCAGGACTACGAGACCTTCGTAAAGGAGCGCTGCGGCGTCTTGTTCGATTATGAGCGGATGATCGGCGCATACCGGGCGGCTTTCGGCTCCGACCGCGTATTCATCCTGCCGCACGAATACCTGTTGCGCGAGCGGATCGAGAGCATGGGCGCCTTGCTGCGTTTTCTGGGATACGATCCTCAGCTCGCCTTGAAAGTTCGCAATCGCACGGTAAAGCCGTCGGTCGGCGATGCGATGCTGAGGGTGCTGCGCCAGCGCAACCGCTTTATTGCGCCGCTGCGCAGCCTTTGGCCGCAGGCTCACACCAAGATCACGTATCGGGGAATCCCTGGCGCGCGTCTGATCGAGCGCACGTTTGGAAAGTTGCTTCGGTTACCGGCCGATCGTATGCGGCCTATCATCCGCGACGCCTACGGCGAGAGTAATGCACGTCTTTTTGCATCTCTGCCCTTGAACATGAGCCAGTATGACTACCCGCTGCCGAACGAGGCTTCGTGATGATGAATAAGCTGCTTCCAGGTTTTCTAGACTATGCGCAAAAGCTCGGGTTCAGGCGGCGGTGGATGGCAATTATTCTGTTTATCCAGCTTTTTTCCGTGCTCGTTGAAGGCATTGGTATCGGAATCGCGTTGCCGATCCTTCAGTATTTGAATTCCGGTGGCGACGTCGCCAAGCTCGCCGCCGGGTCCAGGCTTTGGGGCTGGATGCTCGAGGGCACGACTGCGATCGGCGTTCCGCTCAATCTAGTGACGCTTCTGGTCTGCGCTTTTACTGCCGTCTTGGTGCGCCAGATCCTGTTTTACGCTCGCGATATCTTCACCACGGGCGTTCAATTTGAGCTGCAGCGGCGCACACGCGATCTCGGCTTTCGCCGCTTTATTCACGCCTCGCTTGACTACCACGATCGTGTGCGAGCCGGCGATTTCGTCAACGAGCTCACCACCGAGCTTCAGCTCGCGATGGCCTCGATGACGGCTGCTGCAAATCTCTTCGGCCACTTTTTGCTAGCCGCCACCTATCTCGCGCTCGCGGCGATCCTGTCGACCAAATTGACGCTAATCGCCTTTTCCGTGCTGGCCGTCGCGGTCGTATTAATTCTGCGTCTCATGGGACGAATGGAACACCTTGGTAAGAGGGTCACGCTCGCAAATCAGGAGATGTCCAGTTTCCTGATCGAGCGATTGAAGTCGGTGCGTCTCGTGCGGCTTTCCGGTGTTGAAGATGCCGAACAAGCCATGTTGGCCACCCGCACGCGCGACCAACGGGACCAGTTACTTGCCCGGCGCAAGGTGCTTGCGAGATTGAGCGTACTGGTCGAGCCAATCGTCCTGGCGATGGCATTTATCATTCTTTATATGTCGGTCACGGTGCTGGAACTTAAAGTTGAAAGCATCACCGTCTTTTTCCTCATTTTGGTGCGCCTCGTGCCGATCATGAAGGAATCGATCCTGCTTCGGCAGAATTATCTTGCCAATCTTGCGTCCGTCGAGGTTATCGATGGCCGCCTTCGTAGCCTGGCCGAGGCTCGAGACCCGAGCGGCGGATCGAAGAAAATCCGCGGCTTGGAAAAGGGTATCGAACTTCGCAACGTGTCGTTCCGATATTCTGCGCGGCGAGGCGCGGCCGAGACCCATGTCACTGCGCTCACAGACGTTTCGTTGACCATCCCCGCCCGTAAAATGACCGCTTTGGTGGGGCCGTCCGGCGCGGGCAAGTCTACGTTGATTGACCTGCTGCCTCGTCTGCGAGACCCACAGGTCGGCGAAGTGTTGTTCGATGGGACGCCGCTGGGCGAATTCGACAGCACAAGCCTGCGTCAGACTATTTCGTTTGCGCCGCAGACGCCGCAAATCTTCAATGTGAGGATCGTCGAACACATTCGCTACGGCTGGCCGGAAGCAAGCATCGAGGATGTGCGCACCGCCGCTCGTTTGGCCCAAGCCGCGGATTTCATCGAAGCTCTGCCGCAAGGCTACGACACGGTGCTCGGGGAGGGCGGGTCGCATTTCTCCGGCGGTCAGCGCCAGCGTATCGATCTTGCCCGCGCTTTGGTGCGGCGTGCGCCGGTTGTGGTCCTCGATGAGCCGACCTCTAACCTGGATGCGGACGCCGAAGGCAAGTTCCGCGAGGCAATCGCAAAGGTACGGCGCGAAACGGACATCACCATCATCATCATCGGCCACCGGCTGTCGACCGTTATGGCTGCTGACCAGATCGTCGTAATGGAAGCGGGGCGTGTCACCGAAATCGGCAGCCACGCCGAACTCATGACTCGCGGCGGCTGGTACGCACGGGCATTTGCACGGCAACACGGCGGCGGCGTCGAGGCGACGCTTGTCGCGGTCTCTTGACGGAAGGTTAGGGCATGCAACTTCGCAAGTTTAGCGCGGCAACGCCGGATCTTGACGGCAAGAGCATATTGGTCACGGGCGGCACCGGCTCGTTCGGCAAGGCCTTTATTCGCCGCGTGCTGGATCGCTTCAACCCGCGTCGTGTGATCGTGTTTTCACGGGACGAGCTCAAGCAATACGAGATGGATCAGCAGCTTACGAAAGCCGACCGGCCGAAGATGAGATTCTTTATCGGCGACGTGCGTGATAGGCTGCGTCTTGAGATGGCGATGCGCGATATCGACTACGTCGTCCACGCTGCGGCGCTCAAGCACGTACCTGCCGCCGAGTACAATCCCTTTGAATGCATCAACACGAATGTTCTGGGCGCGGAGAACGTCGTCCAGGCCGCAATCCGCAACAATGTCCGCGGCGTCATCGCGCTTTCGACAGACAAGGCAGCGAACCCAGTCAATCTCTATGGCGCCAGCAAGCTTGCTTCGGACAAGATTTTCGTCGCGGCCAATAGTCTGTCGGGCCATGATGGCACGAGATTTTCGGTGGTCCGCTATGGAAATGTGATGGGCTCACGAGGAAGCGTCGTCTTGTATTTCCTTCAGCTCATGAGTTCCGGCGCCGCCGATCTGCCCATAACCGACGAGCGGATGACCCGTTTCTGGATCACGGTGGGTCAAGGTGTCGATTTCGTGCTCTCGTGTCTTTCGACAATGAAGGGCGGAGAGATTTTCGTCCCGAAAATTCCAAGCATGCGTATGGTCGATCTTGCGCAGGCCTTGGCGCCGCATTTGCCGCAGCGCGTTATCGGCATCCGGCCCGGTGAAAAACTGCACGAAGTCATGATCACCGAAGACGATGCGAGGATGACGCTGGATTGTGGCGACCGCTACGTGATCACGCCGAGCTTTCCGTTCTGGAACGGCGCGCCCTATCGCGATAACGGGAGTAAGCCTGTTCCGGAAGGATTCCGATACGCCAGCGATACCAACAACGAGTGGTTGGACGCGGCCGGCTTGCAGGAAATGTTGTCGGAATTTCGCGCGGCAAAGTCCTAACGCGCTTCGCGACATCTTATGCAGAAAGACTTTCTCCCCTACGGCCGGCAGACCGTCGACGACGACGACGTCGATGCGGTCTCCGCAGTTTTGCGTAGCGATTGGCTGACAGGGGGGCCGGCGGTTGCCGAGTTTGAGGAGGCCTTTGCCGGGGCAACTGCCTCGCGCTACGCGATCTCGTGTTCGAACGGCACAGCGGCGCTGCATCTTGCGGCGCTCGCGCTTGGGCTCGGCCCAAAAGATTGCGTCGTTGTGCCGTCGATTACTTTTTTGGCCACCGCGAATGCGGCCCGGTACGTCGGCGCCGAGGTCGTTTTCGCGGACGTCGATCCTGACACGGGCCTTCTGACAGCGGACTGTTTGGCGAAGGCCAACAATCGCGCAAAGGCCGAGGGCCGGAAGATTTCCGCGGTGTTTCCGGTCCATCTGGGCGGCCAAGTTGCCAGCATCGACGGTCTTGCGCAGGCCGTGACATCGGATTGCGCGATCGTCGAAGATGCGTGTCACGCGATCGGCGCGAGCGATGCGGGATCGCCGGTCGGCAGTTGCCGCAACACCGCGATGGCGTGTTTCTCGTTGCATCCCGTGAAAACCATTGCGAGCGGCGAGGGCGGGGTTGTCACAACGAACGACCCGGAATTTGCCCGCAGATTGCGCCTGGCGCGAAATCACGGAATGGAGCGGGACCCCGATCGTTTCGTGCGGCGGGAGCTGGCGTATGGGCGCGATGGCGAAGTCAACCCTTGGTACTACGAAATGCCGGAGCCGGGGTTCAATTACCGTCTTTCCGATATCCACGCCGCGCTGGGCAGGAGCCAGCTGAAGAAACTGGCGCAATTCGTGGCTCGTCGCTCGGCACTCGTCGATCGCTATAGCCGGCTTCTCGCGCCGCTCGCGCCCGTCGTGCGTCCCGTTCGCCGGGTATCGAACAGCGTGCCCGCTTGGCATCTCTGCGTCGTGCTGATCGACTTCGAAAAGATTGGCGTTGACCGAGCAACGATGATGCGCCGGCTACGGGCAAAAGGAATCGGAAGCCAAGTGCACTACATACCCGTGCACCAGCAGCCGTATTACCGGGAACGCTACGGCGCTCTGAGTTTGCCCGGCGCCGAAGCCTGGTATGCGCGGGCGCTGAGTTTGCCGCTCTTTCCGACAATGGCCGATAGCGACGTCGATCGTGTGGTCGATGCGCTCACCGAAATCGTGACCGGGTCGTGATGCCGGATCCCTGGTTATTCCGTGTTGCGTCACAACCCTCGCAAGGCGGCGGCCATGTGTCACGGTCCGGCGCGCTCGCTCTGGCGCTTAAGTCACATTGCCCGGTGACAATGGTCCTCGACCACGACTCATTCGATGCTCGCGGTCGGCTTGAAGCCGCCGGGCTCTCGTGTACGACAACAGGCGAAGAGGGGCCCGGACCCTGGGCCGGTGCCGTTGTCGATGGGTACCGCTTCGAACGAAGTGAACTGGGCAGCATCGCTTCGAAGGCGCGCCCGGTCGTCTGGTTCGATGACTTCCTCGATCCCCCCGAGATCGCCGACTTGGTCATAAACGCAATGTGCGGTGATTCGGGAAGCGAGATCAAAGGTCGTCCGGCTTTGCTTGGCCCTCGCTATGCCCTGATCGATCCCCGCTTTGCCGTGCTGCCCGGTCGCGACAGAACCCGGCCGGTCGAGAAGATCCTCATTTCGTTTGGGCGGCTTGATCCGGACAATGCCGCGGGAAAATGTCTTCGCGCGCTGGCTTTGCTCGCGGCGGATGGGATTGCTGCCAAGGTGATTTTGATGGTCTCGGCGGCGTCGCCGCATATCGCGACGCTGCGCGAGGAAGCGGCCGGCATGGCAAATGTGAGCGTCGCTACCGAGCACGCCGATATGCTGTCCCGTCTCGGGGACTGCGATCTGGTCGTCGGCGCCGGCGGCGTAAGCCTCCTGGAACGCATGGCCGCGGGGGTGCCCTCTGCCAGTCTGATCATCGCCGACAATCAACGCTTGTCGGTTGAAGGTGCGGCGGCCTCTGGCGGCACGCTCTGCGTCGGCGACGCTCGCACGATGTCGCCGAAAGATATCGCGGCTGCAATACGGCCGCTGTTGACCAACCCGGAGCTGAGACGAGACATGGCTTTGGCCGGACGCCGGCTTATCGACGGCATGGGGCCGAAGCGCGTTGCTTCCTGCCTGGTGGAATTTGTACGCAGTTGGCGCGAGACTAAGGGGACATCTATCGCTTCGATCATCGAGGGCCGTTGCTGATGCACATCGCGAGCCGGAAAATCGGCAAAGATCAGCCGCCACTCGTCATCGCCGAGCTGTCGGCCAACCATAACGGCACGCTCGATCGTGCGCTCGCGATCATGGAAGCCGCGCGCAAGGCCGGCGCCGAAGTCGTCAAGCTGCAAACCTACACCGCAGACACGATCACGATCGATCATGGCGGGCCGGGGTTTCTGATCGATAAAGGCCCGTGGGCGGGCCGCCGCCTTTACGACCTCTATAACGAAGCACACACGCCGTGGGAGTGGCATGAGCAGCTATTCCGTAGGGGAAGGGAGCTCGGCCTGATCGTCTTCTCGAGTCCGTTCGATTTCTCCGCCGTCGACTTGCTGGAAAAACTTGGCGCGCCGGCCTACAAGATCGCATCGTTTGAAATTGTCGATTTGCCTCTGGTCCGCAGGTGCGCCGCGACGGGCAAGCCGATGGTCATCTCGACGGGAATGGCGAGCATGGCCGAAATCGACGCCGCCGTCTCGGCAACGCGGTCCGAGGGCAACGACAATATCCTTCTGCTCCACTGCACAAGCGGATATCCGACGCCGCCGGAGGAAAGCGATCTACGGACGATTCCTCATTTGGCGGATACATTCGGTGTCCCGGTCGGTCTGTCGGATCATACGCTTGGTATCGGCGTTTCGGTTGCGGCTGTTGCGTTGGGTGCTGTGGCG
The DNA here is from genome assembly GCA_963742375.1 of uncultured Alphaproteobacteria bacterium. GTDB lineage: Bacteria > Pseudomonadota > Alphaproteobacteria > Rhizobiales > Xanthobacteraceae > Pseudolabrys. The sequence goes on along the minus strand of CAVULP010000002.1, from coordinate 125,133 downwards.
ATCGAAAAGCATGTCACGCTCCGCCGCGCCGACGGCGGCCCTGACAGCGCATTCTCGCTCGAGCCGCACGAACTTAGCCTTCTTTGCGACAACGTGAACGTCGCGTGGCGCGCGCTGGGTTCGGTCCGCTACGGGCGGGCGAAAAGCGAAAGCGAAAACGTGCAATTTCGCCGTTCACTCTACGTGGTCGCGGATTTGCGGGCTGGAGAGGCTCTGACGGCTGAAAAAATTCGCTCGATCCGTCCCGGCTTTGGACTACCGCCTGAACTTTATGAGACGGTACTCGGACGCAAGGCCGCTCGTGACATCCCGCGCGGAACGCCGCTGAGCTGGGACCTGATCGGTTCGCCGGTCGGAAAATGACCGGCTTTTCCGTGGCTCCGCGAGCACCTCAATGACCAGGCCGGTGGCGATTATCCCAGCGCGTGGAGGTAGCCGGAGAATTGCGGGAAAGAACATCCGGGATTTTTCGGGCCGCCCGATCATTTCCTACTCGATCGAAACTGCACGCCAAAGCGAGTTGTTCGATTCCATCATTGTGAGTACCGACTCAGAAGAAATCGCCGACGTTGCGCGCCGATATGGTGCGCAGGTTCCGTTCATACGGCCGGCGTCGTTGGCCGATGATTTCGCGACTACTTCCGCGGCCTTCGCGCATGCGCTCGAAGAACTGGATATCAAGAGCGGGCTCGGATGCTGTATTTACGCTACCGCGCCTTTTCTCAAATCTGACGATTTGCGCCGTGGCTTTGAGACCATGACCGCCGCGCATGCGAGCGGAGCGTTCGCCGTAACGACATTCCCGGCGCCGATCTTTCGTGCGCTCACCATTAATAGCGACGGCCGGCTTGAAATGCTTTGGCCCGGACACCGGGATGCGCGGAGCAACGATCTCCCGGACACGTTCCATGATGCGGGAATGTTCTACTGGGTCGACGTTGCTCGCTTTCGTGCAAAGCCTGAGCTCTATAACGATGCGATGCCGGTGGTAATTCCGCGCCACCGGGTTCACGATATCGACACGCTTGAAGATTGGAAACGAGCGGAACTTGTTTTCCGAGCGCTTGCGCATCATCCGGTATGACTGAAGACAAACAAATCGCGGAGTGGCGCGGATCTTTCGGCGACGCCTATGTCGATCGGAATCGGGCGGACCCCGACGTCATGCAGGCTCGCTCGGCGATGTGGCGGCGTATCCTCGCGCCGATTGCCGACGCGTCCCCTCAGTCGATTCTCGAGGTCGGCGCGAATATCGGCCTGAATATGCGGGCCCTGCGCGAACTGACGAGAGCCGAACTGTACGCGGTCGAGCCGAACGACCGCGCGCGCGAAGTCCTCGTCAACGAGGGGATTGTTCCGGCTAACCGCGCGATCAATGCGGTCGCCAATGCGCTGCCGCTCGAGGACAACGCGGTCGATCTCGGCTTTACGTGCGGCGTCCTGATCCATGTGCCGCCGAAGAATTTGCTGCCGTCCTGCCGTGAAATTCACCGGGTATCGCGCCGGTTCGTCGCCTGCATTGAATATTTCAGCGTGCAGCCCGAAGAGATCGAATATCGCGGCCAGAAGAGCATGCTGTTCAAACGCGATTTCGGAGCCTTTTGGCTCGACAACTTCCCGGACCTACGTCTTGTCGACTACGGGTTCTTTTGGCGGCGGGCAACCGGCCTCGACAATCTGACATGGTGGCTGTTCAAAAAGGCTGGCTAAACGCCGCGGCCACGGTTCGCGCGGAATGGGTCGCTCCGGTTACGCTGGCGGCCGCCGAAGCGATCGGTCCCGACTGGCGTGACCGGCTGGCGTGGCCACAGCCTTCCGCTGACAGCGTCAACGTCCTGACCCGCGTCTTCCAGAACTATCTGGACACGGTGTTGCAGATCGAAGACGGCGACAGCCGCACGGTCGCACTGATGTGCAGGCGGTTTATGCCCATCCTGGCGATAGTTCAGGTTGCGGCGCAAATGAGTGGCGAAGAGGGGGTCGGAACGAATTTCGTCGGCACTCAGGAAATCGGCTATCTGCGCGGCCATGATGACACAATAATCGAGGAGACTGCCGGTTCGTTGCTTTTGCCGGCAAGCACTATCCGTTTCAGAGCGCTGCGGCGCATGTTGCGGATAAATACATGGACGCCCCCGTCGCGCTTGCTGCGCGTAATGTTGGCGCCGCAAGGCATAGCTATCCAGCACAACGCGCTCATGCGCGATTGGATCAGGCAGCAGCGGGCTTTGATCCGAGCCGCATACACCGATGAAGTATTTCAGTCGTCGCGAGCGGAAAGACTATCTGTCGATACAGCCGGGATCGCCGCCAAGCTGGCAGCCGGCATCACGCGTCTTCCAGGGATCGCCGATTCGATCACGGAACGGCTGCGGACGCTGATCGAGCGAATGCTCTTTGAAGATGCCGAAGACGCCGCGTCGCTTTGCGGCCAGCTTCGGGCGCAGGCGAGCATTCCGAAGCTGCTCCTGACCGGCACCGGTAGCCAGCGCGTCAGCCGAGCTCTCGGGCTTGAAGTCTTGCGGCGTGGTGGTTCGGTGACACGGTTTTCCCACGGCGGCTCGGATCTTTTGCTCGATTTCCCTGACGCTTTTGCTGAGCGCGACTTGCTGGTGTCCAGCAATTTTGTTGTGCCATCCGCCGCGAGCGCGCATATAGGCGTGGTCGAGACTGCGACCGCTCGCGCGAACAGATTTCGCCCGGTCGAAGTCCTAGCGGGACGCGGCGATCCGTCGCTCGATCCGGGGAAGGCTTCGTATCGCGCGTACAAGCCAGGTGCCCGCCCGCGCGTAGCTTACGTCAGCACCGCGTATTATGGCTTCCATCAAGTGCTGCCACCTCTGTTACCGGCGCCGCTGTATTTCGATTGGCAGATCCGCCTTCTGAATCTTCTTCGACGGCTGCCAGTCGATGTGATCTGCAAACCTCATCCGGAAGGGCTTTACAATAGCTCGCCTTTATTGGCTCCCTACTGCGATATCTACCCGGCGCCGTTTGAGAAGATGCTGTCGAAAGCCGACGTGCTGGTGTATGACTTTGCCGCGACCACAACATTGTCGATCGGCCTGTGCACTGATCGTCCAATTGTGCTGATTGATCACGGCGCGATGCGCTTTAATGACACGGTGAGCCCGCACATTAAGGCGCGATGCCGGGTTGTTCGCGCCAGTTGGGACTCGCGCAATCGGCCTGTCGTCGACAGCGACGAACTTGCGGATGCTGTCTGCGGGCAACCGTGGCGCGTGGACCCCTCCTATTTCCGTAATCTGTTTCTAGGAACCGGAACGCGCGATACCTATGCTTGGCGCGAGTAGAGAGAACGGCTGGGGGCACATGCTTAGCGTGCTGATGCGCAAGATATCGAGCGCGAAAATCCGAGCTCGAAGGGCGGTCATCAGAGCACGCGTCGCTGCGGCCTGTAACCTTTTGGGCGCCGAAAACTTCGAATTTTGGGGGCAATTTAGCGACGCCGAGCATAAGCCTATGCCGCCGCTGGGAGACATATGGCTCGCTCGCGGACGTTTGCAGTTCGAATTTCTGCGACAAGTCGGGCTGCGGCCTCAGAATTCGTTTCTGGACTATGGCTGCGCTTACCTAGCAACGGCGTACTATGTTATTCCGTATCTGGAGCCGCACCGTTACGTCGGCGTCGATGTCGCAAAATATTCTGTGCTGCGTGGCGTCGCCAGATTGGCTGAGGCTGGCATCCCACGGGAGCGATATCAAATCGCGACCGCCGCCAGCCCGTTGCTGCCGGAGTTAACCGGTTTTTCGTTCGACTTTATCTTCAGCTTTTCAGCTATCCAGTACACCACCGACAGAGAGTTTCCCGTTTTGATCCGGCGCCTGGGATCACTGCTCAATCCAGGCGGGCGTTTCTGCTTCGATTTCGAAGAGGCGCCGTCGCACGAGCTAACGTCTAAGGGCATGTATTTTCACAGCCTTGAAGATTATCGCGAACATTTGCCATTATTCAGTCTAGAGAGGCGCGGCCAATTCGCTCTGTTGCAGAAACCTTAGAGCGCACAGCCGTTGTCGACATCCAAGCCGAATTCGGCTGGCGGCGACTTGCGCGTAGTGGGCTCGAGCTATGGACCAAAGGCTACGGGCAAGCCGCCGACAGCGAAGCCTTGCTCGAGCGTCTGCGCCGGTTCGGCGCAGCAACCGAAGCTGAGCAGATCGGTGAGCTTCTGGCCGGCTTGGACGGGCACTTTGCCATCGTTGCGCGCGGGCCAGGATGGACCTTCGCGGCTGTCGATTATGTTCGGAGCATCCCGCTGGCGTTCGCCAAATGTGGCGGTCGCTGGTACGTCGACGATCAAGCAGCGCGCCTGCGCGAGCGCGTGTCCGGTGATATCAATCGCGATGCGGCTCTCGCCTTGGCTATGTCGGGCTACACCATCGATGTGGCCACGCTCTATCGGGACGTGCAGCAGCTCGGTCCGGGCGAGTTGGCACTGTTTTCCGTCGGCACGGAGCCTCGGCGGTACCGTTATTACACGTACCGTCCCTGGCGCGCAGACAAGCCGGCTTACGACTCGGCGATCGCTCAAAAGAGGTTGGCCGAAACAACCTTGGCGTTGATTGACAAGACGATGAAGAGCGTCGGCGACCGGATTCTCGCGGTCCCGCTTTCCTCCGGCCGTGACTCGCGCCTTATTGTCAGCGCCGTTCGTCATCTCGGTTACCGTAACGTTCGGACCTTCGCCTATGGTCATCCCGGCAACCATGAAGCGGTGGCAAGTCGAGCCATTGCCGAACGGCTGGGTTTTCCTTGGAAGTTCGTTGCAACCGGCGCCGCTTCGATGCGGCGCTATTTCAGCGATGGCACCCATGGCAGCTATTGCGGAGTTGCCGATACGCTGCAGTCTGTGCCGTTCGTCCAGGACCTCCTTCCAATCGCGACATTGAAAGCGGACGGCTTTCTCCCCCGCGACGCTGTCATCTGCAACGGCAACAGCGGCGACTATATTAGCGGGGCCCACGTCGTCCCCGCGATGCGTACGCCACAAGCCGGCCTTTCGCAGGAAGAGCGTCTGGCAACTATCACCCGCGCACTGTTCAACAAGCATTTCAGCCTGTGGGATGCTCTCAAGACTCCCGTCAATCAATCGCGCATCGAACGCCAGCTCCGCGATTCTGTCTCGCGGGCAGGGGTTACGCTCGGCGATCCGGCGGATGACTACGGGATCTACGAATATGCCGAATTCCAAGATCGTCAGTGCAAATTTGTGATCAGCGGGCAGCGCATCTATGAGTTTCTGGGCTTCGAATGGCGGCTGCCACTGTGGGAAAAAGCGTACCTAGATTTCTTCGAGAAAATCCCGCTCGCCGGCAAGGCGAACCAGCGTCTGTATGCTGATATGCTCACCGCCGCGAACTGGGGCGGCGTCTGGCACGACATGCCGGTGAATGCGAAGACCGTCCGCCCCAACTGGATACGGCCGCTGCGCTTAATGGCAAAGCTTGCCCACGGGCCGTTCGGGCGAAAGGCCTGGCACCGCTTCGAGCGGCGTTATCTTCAGTACTGGATGGACGGAGGCGGCCGGTCGGCGATCAAGCCGTACGGAGGTCGTTCGCGATCGCCGCGGCGCCCGACATGGAATCGCCTGGTTGGCTGAGGCGTACCTCCGCGAACACGGAATCGACCTCGGATAGCTGCGTCCCCCTCATGGGTGAAGGGCCGCCTATTCGCACATCCATCTTGAATCGAGGGAGGCTCGGGGCCGCTAATCGAGAAGGCTGTTCGAACTTCACCGTCCGTTGAAGATCTTCTCGCCTATCCGCTCATCTCGCTGTTCGGCAAGGAGGGCCGGCTCACGGACTGTACGCGGAGGTCGGTACTCCCCGTTTATCATATCCCGGAGATTGGGTCCTATTTGCCGCGCCGGGCAAAATCCCGAAGAACCTGCTTGCGACGGCGCCGCGTTTGCTCAAGTTGCGCGAACGGCTACGAAAATTTGCGAAATCGTTCGAAAGCAAGAAATCGATGTAGTCCATCTAAATTTGCGAGGGGCTTTTCCTCCGTGCCGGTTATATCCGGCGGCTGGTCGACGTGCGCATGCTGGTCCACTCGCGCGCTCATCTGCCGGAGAATGCATGGGGACGCTCGGTGGTTCGCAACCTCAGCAAACGGGTTGATCAAGTGCTGTTCATTTCGCCTCAGGAGCAGACGCGTTGGGCGCGAGCCCGTCGGCCGAGAGCGACGTGCCCGGGGAGGTCATGTGGAACATCGCACGAGCGCCTTTGCCGAGATCGGATTTCAACCGCCCCCCTGAAGTGCTGTATCTTGGAAGCCTCGACTACGCCAAAGGCGTTGATCGATTGGTTGATTTCGCCCATGAACTGAAACCGATTCGGAGGGCCTCATCTCGATACCGCCGTCTACGGCAACACTCGGACTGACCCGAGATATGCCACAATCGCTAAAAGACCGTATCGCGCGAGAGCAGCTGCATGACTGGATCGAGACTGCGCGGCGATACCACTGACGTCAGGCCGATTCTTGCCCGGGCACTCGCTTTGGTGCGGCCGTCGCGCGATAACGACCCTTGGGGGCGGGATGTCATCGAAGCGACGACCGCCGCATGCTTGCCGTCCCGCTACGGAGATTTCGACGGGGTCATTTCATCCGGGGTCTATGGTTTCTTGTTCAGTCCTTTCGATGCGAAAGCGGTAGCCGATCGATCGATTGACTGCACAAAAACTTGGAATTATGGCGGGCGATGAGTCACCGAGGTCCAGGCCGCGGCATGGAGATGGTTTCGTGGTCGACATTCGGGCTGCCCGCTGCCCCGCGATCTGTCGAGTGGCGCGCGCGGCGACGAGCGAATAGGGCCGGGGCGTCTCCGAGATGTTCCGTTTCGTCGGCCCAATGAGCGCTTGGCGGACGAAACTTGGTTTCATGAAACAACGATGTGCGGCCTAGCCGCCCTCATCGCGCCCGGCCGGCGCTTCGACCCGCGCTGCTCGAGGCCATGGGCGAGGATCTGCGCCATCGCGGCCCGGATTCCGGCGGCCTCGTCAACGAGCCGGGCGTGGCGCTGGTGTTCCGCCGGCTGTCGATCCTCGATCCGACGCCGCGCGCCGATCAGCCGATGACGCGACGCTTCCGGCCAAGTCACGCTCATCTTCAACGGCGAGATCTACAATTTCCGTGCGCTGCGCGCCGAACTGGAAGCGAAAGGCGCGCGCTTCCGCACGTCCGGCGACACCGAGGTCATCCTGCAGGGTTATCTCGCCTGGGGCGAGGCGGTGCTCGACCGGCTCGAAGGCATGTACGCCTTCATCCTGCTCGACCGCCGCAAGGGCGAAGTGCTGGCGGCGCGCGATCCGTTCGGCATCAAGCCGCTCTATCTGCTGCAGAAGGGCGCGCTGGTCGGCTTGGCGAGCGAGATGCGGCCGCTGACCCGGCTGACGCCGCCGGAGGCCGATCCGGTGGCGCTGGCGGAGCTGCTCACCTTCGGCTGGGCGGCCGGAAACCTCAGTAATCTCAAGCACATCGAGCGCGTGCCGGGCGGCACTTTGCTGCGCATTGCGCTCGCCGACGGCACCGTCACGCGCCGCCGCTTCTGCGATCCGCTCGAGACATTCGGCGACGACGCCCCGCTGTCGCCGCAAGACGCCGTCGAGCGCGCGCACGACGCCTTGCGCAAATCGGTCGAGGCGCATCTGGCGAGCGACGTCGGCTACACCGTGCAGCTCTCCGGCGGCGTCGATTCAAGTTTGATCACCGCGATCGCCGCCGAAAAAACCGCGGGCCGGCTCGTCACCTTCGGCATCAAGCTCGAGGACGCCCGCTACGATGAATCGCAATGGCGCAAGCAGGTCATCGACCGCTACCGCGTCGATCATCATGAAATCGCGCTCGGCGCGCGCGAATTCGCCGACGCGCTGCCGCGCGCCATCCGCCACATGGAAGGTCCGAGCCCGCACATGGGCTGCGTCATGCTGATGCTGCTGTGCGACCGCATTCGCGAAGTCTCGAAAGTCGTGCTGACGGGCGAGGGCGGCGACGAATTCTTCGGCGGTTACGAGCGCTATGGCCGCTGGCGCAAGCTGAGCGCGCAGGAACGCGTGAGCCGCTTTGTTCCGTCCGCGCTGCTGCCGCGCCGCGCCCGCCGTTTCCTCGGGCTCAAGCGCATGGCCGGCAAGGATGCGGCCTGCTACGCCTCCGTCTATCTCGACTTTCCGGTCATGCACCGCTGGTTCCCGGCGCTGGTGCCGGCGCCGGGTTTGCGCGAGCACGTTTCGCGGCGCTTCCGCGATTTTCGCGATCGGCTCCTGGCCGTCGATCAGTCGGCCTATCTGGAATCGCTGCTGGTCCGGCAGGACAAGATGGCGATGGCGGCCTCGGTGGAGGCGCGCGTGCCCTTCGTTCATCTGCCGCTTGCGCGCGTGCTCAACCGCCTGCCGCGCTCGCTGCGCGTGCCGGGCGGCGTGACCAAGCCGATCCTCAAGGCGATCGGCGAGCGCTATCTGCCGCACGATCTTCTTTCACCGCCGCAAGGTCGGCCTCACGCTGCCGTTCCGTGATTGGCTGATGCAGGCAAACGGCCTCGGCCGCTTTCTCGACGATGTTGCCGCGCCCGACAGCCGGCTTGGCGCCTATACCGACCGCAAGCGGCTCACCGCGGCGGTCGAGCACTTCCGCGCCGGCAAGCGCGACGGGCTGCCCGACATGGTGCGGCTGATCAATGTCGAGGCCTGGCTGCGCTCTTTGCACGCCCCGCAAGGCGCGCGCGATCTGCGCGCGGCCTGAGCCGCCATGCTCAAGCCCACGCGCAGCACGGTCAAACGCGTGACCTTCGTGCTGCCCGATTTCGAGGGCGGCGGCGCGCAGCGCGTGGTGGTGGCGGTCGCCAATGCGCTCGACCGCACGCGGTTTGCGCCGTCCATTCTGGTGCTCGACGCGCGCGGCCCGTGGCGCGACATGGTGGCGGACGGCGTTGTGGTCACCGGTCTCGGCCATGCCCGCCTGCGGCACGGACTGGCCGCGCTGCGCGCCGCCTTGCGGCGGGCGGCGCCCGACGCGATCGTGTCGACCATCGGCTATGTCAATCTCGGCGTTCTGATGAGCCGGCCGCCGGCAAGCCGCGTCGTCGTGCGCGAATCCAACACGCCGAGCCAGGCGCCGAAAAGCGCGATCGCGCGCGCCGCCCAGCATCTCGCCTATGCCATGCTCTATCGCCGCGCCGATTGCGTGGTCAGCCCGAGCGAGCTGATCGCCGAGGAGCTGGCGCGCGATTATCGCGTTCCCCGCCATCTCATCCGGGTGATCCGCAACCCGGTCGATGAAGCGGCTTTGCGGGCCGCCGCTTCGCCGCCGAGCCGCCGGCCGGGCCATGGCGCCCGCTTCGTGGCGGTCGGGCGCCTGTCGCGGCAGAAGGGCTACGACCGCCTGCTGGAAGCGCTCACCTCGTTCTCCGGCGATTTTCACATCGCCGTCTTCGGCGACGGCGAAGAGCGCGCGGCGCTCGAAACCCAATCGCGCACGCTCGGGTTAGCCGGCCGTGTCACATTCGCCGGCTTCGATCCAAATCCTGCGCCGTGGATCGCCGGGGCGGATGCCTTGCTGCTGCCCTCGCGCTGGGAGGGCTTGCCGAACGTCGCGTTGGAGGCGCTGGCCTGTGGCACGCCGGTGATCGCCACCCCGGAATCCGGCGGCATCGGCGAGATCGCCCGCTTGGCAAGGCCGGGCGCGCTGACGATTGCGCCGATGGGCGAGGACTTTCGCGCGGCGATGGCGGCCGCGCCGCGCAACGAACCGGCGCACGTGCGCGCCTCGCTGCTGCCGGATGAATTCCGGCTCGCGGTTGTGGTTGCGGAATACGAACGCCAGCTCGACGGCATTTTCCACGAGGAACGCAAAGCATCATGAGCCGCATCCTGGTCACCGGCGCCGACGGCTTCATCGGCTCGCATCTGGTCGAAGAACTGGTGCGCCAAGGCCGCAGCGTGCGCGCCTTCGTGCTGTACAATTCATTCGACCACTGGGGCTGGCTCGATTCCGTCCCCGCCGAGGTCAAGACTTCGATCGAGGTGGTCGCCGGCGACGTGCGCGACCGCAACTGCGTCGATCAGGCGCTTGCCGGCTGCACCAGCGTGCTGCATTTGGCGGCGCTGATCGGCATTCCCTATTCGTACCGGGCGGCCGAAAGCTACGTCGACGTCAACGTGCACGGCACGCTCAACATCGTCGAGGCCGCGCGCGCCCAAAAGCTCGAGAAAGTCGTCGTCACCTCGACCAGCGAGGTCTACGGCACGGCGCAGTTCGTCCCCATCACCGAGGAGCATCCGCTGGTCGGGCAGTCGCCTTACGCGGCGACCAAGATCGCCGCCGATCAGCTCGCGCTCTCCTACCATAAGTCGTTCGGCGTGCCGGTCGCGGTCGCGCGGCCGTTCAACACCTACGGCCCGCGCCAATCGGCCCGCGCGGTCATTCCGACCGTCATCAGCCAGATCGCCGATGGCGTGCGCAAGATCAAGCTCGGCGCGCTGCATCCGACGCGCGACTTCACCTTCGTCGCCGACACCGCGCGCGGCCTGATCGCGGTGCACGACAGCGCCAAGTCGGTGGGCGAGGTGATCAATCTCGGCACCGGCTTCGAGATCGCGATCGGCGATCTCGCCAGGCTGATCGCGGAGACCATGGGCGCCAAGATCGAATTCGAGACCGAAGACGCGCGGCTGCGTCCGGCGGCGAGCGAGGTCGAGCGGCTTTGCGCGGCCGTCGCCAAGGCCGAGCGCCTGCTCGGCTGGAAGCCGCAAATGCAGGGGATCGACGGCCTGCGCCAGGGCCTCGCCGCGACCGCGAAATGGTTCGCCGATCCTAAGAACCGCGAGCATTACCGCAGCGGCCGGTACACGGTCTGATTCGGCTGTAAATCCCATGCGTCTTTCATATCTATTGTCGCTCACGCCGCTGGAAACTTGGCGACTTGCGCGCCGCCGCTTGCCTGGCTTCAAGGGCGGCCCGGCCTGGACGCCGTCGGAGCTGCTCTTATCGGTCAAGCACGGTCGCGGCATCCGCTTTGCCGAGCTGCTGCTGCGGCAGGAGGCGGTGGTCCGCCGGCAGATGCCGTGGGAGCCGCTCGACTTCGAAGGCCGCCGCGTCGTCGAGATCGGCTGCGGCCCGCTCGCCGGCTTTGGGCCGCTGGCCGTATTCTGCGGCGCCAAATCGTTCGAAAGCGCCGAGCCGGAGTGGGACGCAAGCCTGTTTTTCAGCGCCGAGGTCCGCGTGCGCTATTTGCGCACATTCCACGCCGACCTCTGTGCACTTTATGGTCCGCGCATGGACCTCGACGCCTTCGCCGCGGCTCTCAAAGAGCGCCTGGACATCCATCGTTGCGGCTTCGAGGCGGCGCCGATCACTGGCCCGGTCGATATGGTGCTCTCGCAGTCCTGCCTGGAGCACGTGTTCCGGCTCGAGGACACGGTCGCCAAGCTCGCCGCCATCCAGAACAAGAGCACGCGCTTCCTGCACCTAGTCGATTTCGGCAACCACTATCCAACCGGCAATCCGTTCGACGGCCTCTACGAGCAGCCGCCCGCCGACTACATCGCCCGTCGCGGCAAGGCCATCAATCTCCAGCGTGCGCCCGACGTTGCGAAATTGTTCGCGCAACACGGCATTCCGGCCGCCATGATCGCCTCGCGCGTGATGGCCGGCTCCTATGGCGACACTATTCATCCCTGGTGGCGCGAGCGCTACGACGATGCGGCCTTGTTTACACAGCTCGCTCTCGTCGTCGGTCCGCCATGACCAACGTGCTGCATGTCATATCCGGGCTGGGCGTGGGCGGGGCGGAGACGATGCTGGTGCAGCTTGCCGGCAGCCTGCGGGCGCGCGGCCTGTCGCAGCACGTGGTGAGCCTGAGCGCGCATGACGCGCTTGCCGCCGATCTGCGCGCGACCGGCGTCGATGTGACGGTGCTGAATGCGGGCTCGTTGGCGTCCGCGCCGGCGGCCATTGCCGCGCTGACGCGCAGCGTGAACCGCCTGCGGCCGCGCATCCTGCAGGGCTGGATGTATCACGGCAATATCGCGGCGAGCCTTGCGCATTACCTCAGTGCCGGCCGGCGCGAGCGCAAGCTGTTCTGGAATCTGCGCGCCTCCAACATGGATGCGCGCCGCTACGGCGGGATCGTTTGGCTGAGCGCGCGGCTGTCGCGACTGCCCGAGCTCGTCATCGCCAATTCGCAGACCGGCGTGACATTTCACCGCGACCATGGCTTTCGCCCCAGGCAATTCACGGTGATCGACAACGGCATCGACAGCGAAAAATTCCGCCCCGATCCGGCCGCGCGCCAGCGCGTGCGCGGCGAGCTCGGCATTGCCGAGGATGCGGTCGTCGTCATCCACGTCGCGCGCGTCGATCCCATGAAGGATCACGCCACATTCCTTGCGGCCATGGCGGAGCTGCCGTCGCTGACCGGCGTCATGGTCGGCGAGGGCACGCGTGAACTCGCGGTACCGCCGAATGTCCGCGCGCTCGGCCGGCGGCGCGACACGCACGGCGCTCTATGCGGCCGCCGACATCGTGGCCTCGACCTCGGCCTTCGGCGAAGGCTTTTCCAACGTGATCGCGGAGGGCATGAGCGCCGGGCTGGTGCCGGTCGCAACCGATGTCGGCGATGCGCGCCGCATCGTGGGCGATGCGGGCACGGTCGTCGCGCCCGGCGACGCGCAGGCTTTCGCCGCCGCGCTGCGCGACATTGCAGCGCTGGCCGCGGCCGAACGCAGCCGGCGCGGGCTTGCCGCGCGCCAACGCATCATCGCGAATTTCACGCTTGCCAAGGCCGTGGACGCCTTCGCCCGGCTTTACGCAGAAGCCTAAATCCGCGGCCGCGCAGGAAGGCAAAGCCCGCGCCGGTCAGCACGCACAACACCGGCTCGATCGGCAGCCGGTATTTCGGCGATGCGATCGGCCCGTTGGCGGCCAGAATAAAGCCGATCCACAACACAAACAGTATTGTGATCGGCCAGGCGTCGCGCTCGCGAATCAGCGCGAATAGCCCGCACAGTTGCAGAAGCCGCACCAGCGCCACTCCGGCAACACCGATCAGCAGCGCCCAGGCATAGATCGCATTGTCGGAATGGAACAGGTAATTGCGGATCTTGTCGAACACGGTTTGGCCGGTGGTGGCGTAAAAGCCGGTGCGCGGCAATCGCGCGATCGGCGGCGAAATGATGATCGCGGGCGCCGCAATGTTGATGGCTGCCCCGATCACCCAGGCCTTGGCGATGGCCGCAATGCCGAGCCTGGCGAGTTCTTCGCGGCCCACCACGGCGTAGTGCTGGGATCTCGACGAACGGATTGGCCGCCTTCTGCGGCGAATCGTTCGCGAACACGTTTCTCCATCTTGGCAGTGCCGCGTTCCCAGGGCGTACCGTTCTTGGCTTCCGCACCAGCGGAACGATCCAAAGCGCAAGATGAGTGCCGCCTTGATTAGTCAGCGACCAGGAGCCGTATTGCGTGGCGTTGCGCGCAAGGATCGGCGCGATGCAAAGGGCGAAGATCGCAGCCATGGCCGCGACCTGCGCCACAAGCTGCGGCCGCAGCCGGCGGGTCGAAATAGGCGGCCGCGAGCAGAACAAGCAGCAGGCCGGCACCCAGGGCGCCACCAGGATGCGGACCAGGCCCGCACCGCCGAGACCTGCGCCGGTTGCGAGCGCCGCCTGCCAAGAGCGGTTGCGCAGCCAGTACGCGGCACCGGCGAGGAACATCGCCACAAAGAATACGAACAGCGTGTCGGTGTAGATAATGCCGCTCAACACGATTTGCGTCGGATTGATCGCTGCGGCGACGGCGGCCGGCACGGCGAAGCGACGATCGATCGCCTTGGCGATCAGATAGATCAGCAGGCAGGTCGCCGCCATCAATTACGCCTTGGACCATCGCGGTAGTCAGCGGCGCAAGCTTGCCGAACAGCGCGACATTGAGCGTTACCAGCCAAGGATAAAGCGGCATCCGATCGGGATCGGCGCCAAACCAGGCCCAGCCGTGCAAATCGCCATGCAGCCACTGCTCCGCCATGATCTCGGCATTGCCGAGGTAGCCGCGCGAGTCGGCGCCGGTCAGGCCGGCCGGTCCCATCGCGGCGAACAGCACAATGTCGTAGAGCCAGCGGATGGCGAGCGCGCCGAAAAATATTTTCCGCAGCATTGGGGCTGGGTGGTCCATCGGATCGGTAATCTACCCAGCCGCGACCGGTTTACAACTTGGATTCTTCTCGCACGATCGCTACGGTCCCCGGCGTGATGGCGAATTCCATGAAAATCGGGCGTTTTGTCGTTGTCGTGCTTGGCATCGCGATCGCCGTCCGGCTGGTGTTTATCCTGGCGTTTCCTTCCAGCGGCGGCGATTGGGATATCTATTCAACAGTCGCAGAAAACATTTTGCGCGGCTGCGGCGTCTCGCTCTCCCCGCCAGATAGAGGCCAATGCGTTCCGCATTTCGGCGGCAATCATTTGCCGGGCTATCCGGCCTTTGTCGCGGTGATCTGGCTTGTCTCCGGGCATTCGGACATGGCAATCCGCTTTGCGCAGATTCTGATATACGCTGCAGCGCTCGGTCGTTTGATGATGGCGGCGAAGCACTATAGCTCTTCAGAGCAGGCCACCGTTGTAGTTGGCATGGTGATGGCCTTGTCGCCACTGCAGGTGGCTTGGCCACGATATACTCAGACCGAAACGTTGGCATTGGCGGCGACCATTTGGGTGTTTGCGGAAATCTTGGCTTCATTCGCCGAAGCCCGCCTGCGTGCGGCACCGCTCGGCTTCGCGGTTCTTGCGGCGACATTCATACGGCTGGACGGCATTCTGCTTTGCCTTCCCATCGCGATTGCAGGTTTCATGCTGCACCGGCCGACCGACGGCCATACGGCGCGGCGCCGTTGCGGCAATCATCCTGCTGTTGCCGATCGCCGGTTGGACCGTGCGGAACGTGGCATTGGGCGTACCGGTGATGCCGGCAACCATGGTCATGCCCGACAATGCGCCAGCGCCCATCGGCTACCTTAAATGGGGTAGCACCTGGATCAGCGAGGTTTATCAGCTCGCCGGCTGGGGCTTTGGCGTCAACCGTTTCAATTACGACAGCATTCACATCGACAACAAGGCATTTGACAGCCCAGCGGAAAAACAGCGCGTTATGGGTTGGTTGACAAAATTGGCAAAATATAAAGGCAAACCATTCCCGTCTGACATTGATGCTAATTTTGCAAAGCTCGCGCGCGAGCGGGCGGCGCGCGCGCCATTAAGAACCTACGTCGTGCTTCCTGTTGAACGAGCCATCGCGCTATGGAGTAATCCGTTTTCCAGTTTTGGATGGCCGAACGAATTGCCGTCGAGAGTGGGCGATCAGCAGCGCCTGCAGGCGTCGCGAAATTCCGAAGCGCTCATGACATTGGCGCGTGCATATCCATTTCGCGCCTTAAGCAAAGCCTTTACGGGCTTTTATCGCCTCGCGCTGCTGGGTGCGTTTGTAGTCATCACAGCGTTCTCGTTCGGTCGACAGTTGTCGGATTTCAGGCGAGTTGTCTGGATCGTCGCGGCATGGATTGCTGCACGTACCGTATTTCTTTCGGTCACCAATGTTTTCGAAACCCGCTACACGGCGGTAACCACGCCCGCGATCGAGCTCGTTGTCGTGCTCGGGCTTTTTATATTGCTCGGCCGGCGCGGGGCGCTCCGAATCGAGCCCATCACGTTTGGCGCTAAAGCGCCTTCAGTTTCTTGAAGGCGAAGATCACCATGCGCAACAGCAGCCAGCCGTGCTGGAAGCGGGAAATCTGCGTTTCGCCATAGGCGCGTGCGGCATAGCGGATCGGCACCTCCGCGGTCTTCAGGTTGAGCTTGCTCGCGCCGAAAATCAGGTCGAAATCGCCGAACGGATCGAACTCGCCAAAATAGTCGCGGTTGCGCACGATCTCGTCGTAATGTCGGCGTAACAGCACTTTGGTTCCGCACAGCGTGTCGGTGTAGCGCTGATTGAGCAAAAAGGTGAAGATCAGCGCGAACATGTAATTGGCGAGCAAGTTGAGAAAGCGCATCGACTCCTTTTCGCGGGGATAGGTCAGGCGCGCCCCGTTGATGAACTCGCCTTTCGACTGCGTCAGCGCGTCGTAGAATTTCGGCAAATCTTCCGGCGGCGTGGTCAGGTCGGCGTCCAAGATCATCAACACGTCGCCACTCGCTTCGCTAAAACCCTTGCGCACAGCGTCGCCTTTGCCTTTGCCCGGCTGTTTGAAGGCCTTGATGACGAGTTCGGGATATGCATCTTTGACGCGCTGAATCTCCTCCCAGGTGCCGTCGGTGCTGCCCCCTTCGACGAAGATGATCTCCTGCCGCTCGGCGAATTGCGGCGTCCGTTTGACGGCAGCCTCGATGTTGCCGCGCTCGTTGCGGCAGGGCACGACGATAGTGGCGGACAATGTCTCGCTCTCGTTCTGCACGCGCGAACGCGCGATCACGTAGTTGCGCAGGCAAAGCTTGCGGACGAGTGGCAGCGTGGCAACGTAACGATTGATGAAGCGACCCAGACCAAACAAACGAAACGGCGACAGCAACCGCCATTCGCGCTTTATCACATCGAAGTCGGCAAGGTAGAACAGATTGGCGATATCGCGGCTGGAAAGCCAATTTTGCGGACGCGACGGCCGTCGTTGCGTGAGGTAACCGTGCAGCATCGACACCGGTTCCCACATGCGGGAGTGATAGACCACGATGATGCGGGTGTCCGGCGTGCACAGCCGATGCAGGCTGCGCAATGTTTCTAGGCAGTCATCGAGGTTGCCGATGGTGTCGGACATCACGATGACGTCAAAGGGGCCATGCAGCTCGGTGAGATCGTCAAGCGCCTCGACGTCGCCATGGACGAATGTGAGTTGAGGGTGCTTGGCGCGGGCGATTTCGATCATGGCCTGGCTGAAGTCGATGCCGACCCCGTAAGCCGGCTTCAACTGGTCGAGCAGGGCGCCGGTTCCGCAGCCGAGGTCGAGCACACGCTGCCCCTCCGGAACGAGGAAGCGCAGGTAGCGCCAGTCCTCCTCGAAAAAAAATTGTTGACGCGCGATCCAGTCGTCGCGCTGCCGCGCCAGCCGGTCGGCGAGTTCAAGCGCGCGCTGCTTGCGCGGCGAAGACACCCGGCGAGGCGCGGCAGGCTTGGAAACAGACGTGGCGGTTGTGTCTTGCATGGTCATTCGCTAAGTCCGCTTCACAGGTGCCGGTCTAAGCCGTGCCGCAATATTGCATGCTCAGCCAGCTCCACAGAAACAGCCGATGGTCCGCCTGTCCGGAGCGATGCTCCTGCCACGCCCGCCGCGCCCAGTCGGTGGAGACGCCCGGCAAAGCCTTGAGCGGCAGTTCGGCGGGGACCGACTTCAACCATTGGCCGATCGGCATGCCAAATCCTTTCTTTGGGCGCTCGACGATTGATTGCGGCAGCAGCGTTTCCGCCACGCGGCGAAGCAGGTATTTGCGTTCGCCACCGCGAATTTTGAATCGTCGGGGCAGGCGCCGGCAGAACTCTACCAAATCATTGTCGAGAAAGATCGCGCGCAATTCCAGCGAGTTCATCATGGTCGCCCGATCAGTCTTGGTCAGGATATCGTCTTGCAGGTAGAAGATCGTAAAGAATTCCATCAGCCGGTCGGCTGGATCGTCGCTTGCGCACGCGTTCCAGACGGCGATCGCGTCCGCGTACAATTCCTCCACATCCGAACGCGTCCCGAATAGTTCATGATGCAGGTCGGGTTCGAGCGGCGCCATCCAGGCGGGCGCCCAGACGCTTTGCGGATAAGACAAGCCCATCAAGGCCCGGCGCAACTTGAAATCGAAGCTCATGTTGCGGTGCGAATGCGGCAGGCGCTCGGCCAGCATGCGGAAAAAACGGTGGAGAAAATCCGGCACTAACCGCATGTATGCACGCGCGGGCCCCAGCGCCGCGAACGGATCGTAGCCGGCGAACAACTCGTCGCCACCGTCGCCCGACAATGCGACGGTGACCTGCTCGCGGGCAAACTGCGCAAGAAGATAGGTCGGTATGATCGATGGATCGCCCAGCGGCTCGTCGAGGCGCGACAGCACGGACGGGATCAAATCTTTGGCGATGTCGATATGCAGAACTTTTAGCTGATGGTCGATGCCGAGATGCTTGGTGACCGTCTTGGCATGCTCCGAATTCGTCGTATGATTTCTCGTAAAAGCCGATCGTGAATGCTTTGATGGACTCCGGCGGATGTTTCTGGACTGCCATGGCGGCAATCAGGCTCGAAGTCGATGCCGCCGCTCAGGAAGATGCCGAGCGGCACGTCGCTGACCATGCGTCGCTCGACCGCTTGCATCAAAAGATGACGCAATTCCTCGACCAGGCTGGCTTCGCTTCTCGCGCCATAGCCGTCGTCGGGCTCGATCCGGAAGCGCCAATAGCATCGTATGTTGAGCGAATGGTTCGCCACGTCGAATTCAAGCACATGCCCGGCAGGCAGCTTCGCGGTGCCTTCGTAATAGGCGGTGGGCGCGGGGATATAGCCCCAGGCGAAGAGTTTTCGCACGGCGGTGAGGCTGGGATCGGCCGGGATTTCCGAATGCCGGGTCAATGCGCTCAGTTCGCTGGCAAACGCAAAGAGCCGATCGGACTTGTAGTAATAGAGCGGTTTTTCACCGAAGCGGTCGCGCGCCAGCAGCAGGCGGCGCCGCCGGGCGTCGAACAGCGCGAAGGCGAACATGCCGTTCAATCTGGCGGCAAGCTCGGCGCCCCATTGCTCGTAGCCATGCACCAGCACTTCGGTGTCGGAATGATCCGACCGAAATACATGGCCATGCCTTTCAAGCTCGCGGCGCAGCTCGACGTGATTGTAAATTTCTCCATTGAAGATGACGCAGACAGTATTGTCCTCGTTCCACATCGGCTGGGTGCCGCCGGCGGCGTCGCGAATTGACAGCCGCTGGTGCCCGAGAAACACCGACTGCTCGGAATCGATGTGAAAACCGTCTTCGTCCGGACCGCGGTGAATCTGCGCGCGTGTCATCGCGATCAGGTCGTTCCGATCGCCGCGGCCGACGAAGCCTGCGATGCCGCACATTAATCGCCGGACGCGCTGTTGATGATGGAACGGACGCTGTATGCCGCCCTTTGCTGCGATTCGAAATAGATGCGCACAAGAATTTCGGCCAGCAGGCCCATCAATATACTGATGACGCCGACCAGGAACGTCATGGCCGCGAGCACCGGCATTGGCGTCCTGATCATCGCAATGCCTTCTGCGAACTTCCAGTACAGCATCAGCGCGACGAAAACGCCGGACGTCGCAAGCGCCAAAAAGCCGAAGCCGCCGAAAATATAGATCGGCTTGACGAAGTAGCGGTCGAGAAACTTTACGACGATCAGATCGAGGATGACCTTGAAAATCCGATCGAGGCCGTATTTCGATTGGCCAACCGTGCGGGCGCGATGCCGCACCGGCATTTCGCAGACTTTCGCGCCCATCCAGGTCGCATAAATCGGAATGAACCGGTGCATCTCGCCGTAAAGGCGGAAGCCCTTGATGACGTCGCGTCGGTAGGCTTTGAGCGTGCAGCCATAGTCATGCAAGTACACGCCGGAGATCACGGAAATCAGCCAATTGGCGACGCGGCTCAAAAGGTTTCGTCTGATGGCGAAATCCTGCCGGTCTTGGCGCCAGCCGGAAACGACGTCGTATCCCTCGCGCAGCTTGGCAATCATCGGCGGAATGTCGGCGGGGTCGTTTTGCAAATCGGCGTCGATCGGAATGATCACTTCCCCGATTGCGTGATCGATGCCGGCCATGAGGCTCGCGGTTTGCCCATAGTTACGCAACAGGTCGATGACTTTGACGTGTTGGAATTCGGAAACGGCGCGACGCATTTCATCGAGCGACTTGTCCACGCTTCCGTCATTGACCAGAATGATCTCATAGCGCAAGCCAATCTTGGCGAGCACATCGGTCAGGGCGCGGCAAAGCGGACTGATATTTCCTTCTTCATTATAGACCGGGGCGATGACCGACAAACTCTCGAACTGCGCCGAGCGATCCGCTTCGGCGGTGCGCACGCCGGCCAAGGCAGTGTTGGTGGTGTTCATCGCTCTCGGCATGCCCCTTCAAGCCACGGTAGATAGCACGCCGCCGTGCAGTGGCAAGGCAATATTGTGCCTGTGTTTATTGACGTTTCTGTGCCGGTAAAAACGGCCGAGACCATTGCCGATCCCGCATGGCAAAGGTTAAGAGATGCCACGGGCCTTTAGGAGTTGCGCGTGAGCCATGGACGCAAAATCGCGGTGATCGGGCTTGGCTATGTCGGCCTGCCGGTCGCCGTGGCGTTTGCCCGCTCGGGCGCCCCGGTGATCGGTTTCGACATCGACCGCAAGCGTCTCGACGAGTTGCGTGCGGGCCACGACCGCACGCGCGAGGTCGCGCCGGGCGATCTCAAGCAGCCGGCGCTGCGCTATGAAGATGACGCGGGCCTGCTTGCCGAGGCCGATTTTTACATTGTCACCGTGCCGACCCCGATCGACGAGGCGCGCCGGCCGGATCTGCGCGCCATGCTGGCCGCCTCCGAGACCGTCGGCGGCGTGCTGAAGCGAGGCGACATCGTCGTCTATGAATCGACCGTCTATCCCGGCGCGGTCGAGGAAGACTGCGTGCCGGTGCTGGAGAAGACGTCCGGCCTCGCCGCGCGGGCGCGATTTCACCGTCGGCTATTCGCCCGAGCGCATCAATCCCGGCGACAAGAAGCACCGCTTCGAAACCATCACCAAGGTGGTCTCGGCGCAGGATGCGCGCACGCTCGATATCGTCGCCGACGTCTATGGCTCGGTGGTGACCGCCGGCATCCATCGCGCGCCATCGATCAAGGTCGCGGAAGCCGCCAAGGTGATCGAGAACACGCAGCGCGATCTCAACATCGCCTTCATGAACGAGCTGTCCGCGATCTTCCACCAGCTCGGCATCGACACCGGCGACGTGCTGGCGGCGGCCGCGACCAAATGGAATTTCCAGAAATTCGAGCCCGGGCCTGGTCGGCGGCCACTGCATCGGCGTCGATCCCTATTATCTGACCTTCCGCGCCGAGAAAGCCGGCTATCATCCCGAAATCATCCTGGCCGGGCGGCGCATCAACGACGGCATGGGCGAGCGACGTGGCGCGCGAATGCCTGCGCGCGCTGCAGCGGCGCGGGCGGCGCAATCCGACGGTCACCATCCTCGGCATGACCTTCAAGGAGAACGTGCCGGACATCCGCAATTCGAAGGTCATCGATATCGTGCGCGAACTCGGCCGCGGCGGCGTCACCGTGCAGGTGCACGATCCGATCGCGCTGCCCGAGGAAGCCGCGCGCGAATATGGCGCTGACGTTGACGCCGTTCGAGAAGCTCGCGCCGGCCGATGCCGTCATCATGGCGGTCGCCCATGGCGACTATGTCGCGCAGGGCTGGCCCTTGGTCGCCAACTGCTCAAAGGCGGCGAGGGCATCGTGCTCGACGTCAAGTCGCGGCTCGACCGCGCGCAAACGCCGAAGGGGATCGATCTGTGGCGGCTGTAGAACCCATTCTCGTCACCGGCGCCGCCGGCTTCATCGGTTTTCACGTGGCGCGAGCGCCTGTTGGAAAACGGCCGCGCGGTGGTCGGGCTCGACAATCTGAACGCCTATTACGATCCCAAGCTGAAGGAAGCGCGCCGCGCCGAGCTCGAAAAACTCGAAAGGCTTCCGCTTCGCCAAGCTCGATCTCGCCGACCGCGCCGGCATGGCGGCGCTGTTTGCCGAGCACCGCTTTCCTTACGTGGTGCATCTCGCCGCGCAAGCCGGCGTGCGCCATTCGCTGGTCGACCCGTTCGCCTATGTCGATTCCAACCTGACCGGCTTCACCAACATTCTCGAAGGCTGCCGGCACAATGGCTGCCGGCATCTGCTGTATGCGTCCTCGTCGTCGGTCTACGGCGCCAACACGCGCATGCCGTTCTCGGTGCACGACAATGTCGACCATCCGCTCAGTTTCTACGGCGCCACGAAGAAGGCGAACGAGCTGATGGCGCACGCCTATGCGCATCTCTTCGGCCTGCCGGCGACCGGCCTGCGCTTCTTCACCGTCTACGGCCCGTGGGGGCGGCCGGACATGGCGATGTGGATTTTCACCGACGCGATCATGGCGGGCCGGCCGATCGCGCTGTTCAATCACGGCAACATGCGGCGCGACTTCACCTATGTCGACGACGTGGTGGAGGCGGTGGTGCGGCTGGTGGAGCGGGTTCCGGCGGCCAATCCGGCCTGGTCGGGCGAGGCGCCCGATCCCGGCTCGAGCGCCGCGCCCTGGCGCATCTACAATATCGGCAACAATAATCCGGTCGAATTGCTGGAAGTGGTGCGTCTGCTCGAAGAGGCGATCGGCAAGAAAGCCAAGCGCGAACTGCTGCCGATGCAGCCGGGCGACGTTCCGGAAACCTACGCCGATGTCGACGATCTCATGCGCGATGTCGGTTTCCGGCCGTCAACGCCGATCGCCGAAGGCATCGCGCGTTTGTCGACTGGTATCGTTCCTACCACCGGCTCTGAATCGCGCACGGCAACAAGCGGTGGCCTCTCGTGCGAAATGCGGCCTGGCGGTCGCCGGGCGGGTCGTGAGGATCCAGACCAAGCCGCCGGCCGGCGCCGAGGACCAGGTAGACCGGCGCCGAACAGCAACGACACGATCAGCCCGTCGCTCTGTCGGCAGGCCGGCATAGCCGAACGCCGCGACCATCGCGCCTTCGCGCACGCCCCAGCCGGCGATCGAAATCGGGACGACCGTCACCAGGATCACCGGCGGCACCAGAAACAGCGAATAGAGCAGCGGCAGGTTGGCGCCGACCGAGCGCGCCGCGCACCAGGCCGCCAGCGCGGTGAGAAAATGGATGAAGAACGACAGGCCGAATATCGCGGCGAGCGCGCGCGGCGAGCGCAGGATCTCGACAGCGCGATCGCCGCGGCCGCCGCCAGATGGCGCGTCGGCGACCAGCGCTGCAGGATGCGCAGCCGTTCCCACGCCAGCACCACGAAAACGAGGCCGGCGCCGATGCAGCCGACGCCGATCACCAGCAAGGCGGCGCGGCCGACCGGATTGCGCACCAGTTCGAAGCGTCCAGGGCAGGCAGGCGACCACCATCATGGCCAGCGCGACCACTCCGATCACGCGGTCGAGCAGACACCGAATAGGCCGCGACGCGCCAATTGGTCTGTTTGCCCACCAGCCAAATGCGAATGGCGTCGCCGCCGACGCTGGACGGCAGCGTCTGGTTGAAGAACATCGCGATCATGCTGAAGCGGAAGGCCTGGACCAGCGTCAACGCGGCGCCGCAGCGGACCATGATTTGCCGCCAGCGCAGCGCCAGCACGACGACCTGCACGACCAGCAGCAGCAGCCCGAGCCCGATCCAGCGCAGATCGATCTGGCTGAGACGGCCCTTCACGGCGCCGATATTGACCGAGTTCAGCGCGAAGTACAGCAGCAGGCCGGAGACCGCGAGCCTTGCCGAGAAAGGACAGCGCCTTGCGCATTGCGTCTCCTGAAACCGCCGCGGCCTTGCCGGTCCGCCACTCGGTGCCGCTTCGTTTGTTGGAAGTCAAGCCGCCGCCGTGCGGTGCGCCGGGCCGCTCGCGTCGGCATTGGATCGCGCCGGCTATCGCTCTATATTGGGCCGGCAAGGCTCGTGATGACGGAAGGTAACAACCCCATGGCCACCCCCACGCTGGCGAAACTGAAGGTCAAGCTGTTCACCGACGGCGCCGACAAGGCGCAGATCGTCGAGATGGCCAAGCAGCCCTGGATTGCCGGCTTCACCACCAATCCGTCTCTGCTCAAGAAAGCCGGCGTCAGCGACTATGAGGCCTACGCGCGCGATCTGGTCGCCGCCGTGCCCGACCGCCACATTTCGTTCGAGGTGTTCTCCGACGACATTCCGGAAATGGTGGCGCAGGCGCGCGTCATCACGGCCTGGGGCGAGAACGTCTACGTCAAGCTGCCGGTCACCAATACGCGCGGCGAGCCGCTGTTCGAGGCGGTGCGCGCGCTGTCGCGCGACGGCGTCAAGATCAACATGACCGCGATTTTCACGCCCGCGCAGGTCGCCCGCGCCGTCGACGCGCTCGACGGACGGCGCGCGATCCTGCGTCTCGGTGTTCGCCGGACGTCTGGCCGACTTCGGCATCGACTATCGCCCGATCATGCAGGATGCCGTCGCGCGCGCGCGCAAGACCCGCAATGTCGAGATCATCTGGGCCTCGACGCGCGAGGTGTTCAACGTGGTCGAAGCCGACGCCATGGGCTGCCACATCATCACCGCGCCCGCCGACGTGCTCAAGAAACTGCCCTTGCTCGGCAGCAAGACCGACGCCGAGCTCTCGCTCGATGGCGGTGAAATCCTTCCGCGAGGAC
Organism: uncultured Alphaproteobacteria bacterium; assembly: GCA_963742375.1. Classification (GTDB taxonomy): domain Bacteria; phylum Pseudomonadota; class Alphaproteobacteria; order Rhizobiales; family Xanthobacteraceae; genus Pseudolabrys. Next base: position 100,702 of record CAVULP010000002.1, on the reverse strand, counting down.
GCCGTTGCCGCCGGCCTGCGGCTCGCCGTTGCCGCCTCGCGGGCGGCCGAATAGGGTAAATCGGCGTTGCGCGCCCGCGCGCACCGGAACCGAGCCTGTAACGCTTTGAATCAAAACGTGTTCACTGTCTTTTCCTGGAGTGGTCGCATGGCCTGCGCGAGCATGCTAGGGATGGCCGGACCGGGAGTTGCGGTCTGGGGGAATTCCTTACGAACATGATGCAAGCGGGTAATCCGGACGCGGGTCGTTCATTGCGTGTCGGCGTGGTTGGCGTCGGCGTCATGGGCAGCAATCACGCGCGTGTCTTTGCCGGCCTGCCGGGGGCCGAGCTCGTCGCCGTCGCCGATCCCGACCGCAAACAGGCCGATTTCGTGGCCCGCACGCTCGGCTGCAAAGCCGTCGGCGACGTGGCCGAACTGCTCGATCTCAATGTCGACGCGGTCACCATCGCCGCGCCGACCCATCTGCACCACGACATCGCGCTTGCCTGCATCGCGCGCGGCGTCCACGTCATGGTGGAAAAGCCGATCGCGTCTTCGGTCGAGGAAGGCCGCGAGATCATCGAGGCCGCGCACCGCGCCGGTGTCACGCTCATGGTCGGCCATGTCGAGCGCTTCAACCCGGCGGTCGAAGCGATCAAGGACGCGATGCGCAACGAAGACATTCTTTCGATCGCGATCACCCGCGTCGGCCCGTTCCCGCCGCGCATGTCGAATGTCGGCGTGGTCATCGATCTGGCGGTGCACGACATCGATCTGATCCGCTGGTTCACCGATTCCGAAATCGTCGAGGTGCAGCCGCAGCTCTCCAGCGCGGTGGCCGAGCGCGAGGACATCGCGCTGCTGCAGTTCCGCACCGCCTCCGGCGTGCTCGCCCACATCAACACCAACTGGCTCACCCCGTTCAAGGCGCGCAACGTCACCGTCGCCACCCGCGGCAAATACATCCAGGCCGATCTGCTGACGCGCCAGGTGACCGAATGCTTCGGCTTCCAGCCCGACGGCAGCTATTCCATGCGCCATCTTTCGGTCGGCCATGCCGAGCCGCTGCGCTCCGAGCTGTTGGCCTTCCTGCGCGCGGTGCGCACCGGCGCGCCGCCGGCGGTGACCGGCGAGGAGGGCGTCGCGAGCCTCGAAATCGCCACCCGTTGCCTTGCTGGCCGCCCGGTCGCCGCGCCTAAGGCGGAGCGGCAGGCGCCGCGCGTGGTTGCCGGCTGATTTGAGAGATTGCTTGGCCGTTCGATGAACCAGCACACCAATTTGCCGCCGATTCCGTTCATCGACGTGGCGGCGCAGCGCCGCCGTCTTGGCGCCGGCCATCGACGACGCGGTCGCGCGCGTGCATGGCGCACTGCCAGTTCATCCTCGGCCCGGAAGTCAAGGCGTTCGAGGCCGAGCTGGCGAAATTCTGCGGCGCCCGCCATGCCGTCACCTGCGCCAGCGGCACCGACGCGCTGATGCTGGCGCTGATGGCCAAGGGCATCGGCCCCGGCGACGCGGTGTTTTGTCCCTCCTTCACCTTCTGCGCCACCGCGGAAGTGGCGGCGCTGGTCGGCGCCACGCCGGTCTTCGTCGACGTCGAGGCCGACACGTTCAACATCGATGCCAAGGGGCTTGCCGCGCGATTGCCACCGCCAAGAAGCTCGGCCTCAAGCCGAAGGCGGTCATCCCGGTCGACCTGTTCGGCCTGCCGGCCGATCACGACGCGGTCGCCGCGGTTGCCGAGGCTGCCAACCTGTTCGTGCTCGACGACGCCGCGCAGGCCTTCGGCGCGACCTATCAAGGCCGCTCCCTCGGCAGCTTCGGCCACGCCACCGCCACCAGCTTTTTCCCGGCCAAGCCGCTCGGCTGCTACGGCGACGGCGGCGCGGTGTTCACCGACGACGATCAACTGGCCGAGACGCTGCTCAGCCTGCGCGTGCACGGCCACGGCAGCGACAAATACGACAATATGCGCATCGGCATGACCTCGCGCCTCGACACCATCCAGGCCGCCATCCTGATCGAGAAGCTGAAGATTTTCCCCGACGAGATCGCCGCGCGCGAGCGCGCCGCCCGCTATTACGCGGAAAAGCTTTCCGATGTCGTCACCGTGCCGACGGTGCCGGCCGGCTCGACGTCGGTGTGGGCGCAATACACCATTCGCATTGCCGGCGGCCGCCGCGACAAGGTCGCCGCCGCACCTCAAGGCCGAAGGCATTCCGACCGCGATCTATTATCCGATCCCGCTGCATCGCCAGCAGGCCTACAAGCATTACCCGGTGGGCGAGGGCGGCATGGCGGTGAGCGAGGCTCTCGCCGCCGAGGTGATCAGCCTGCCGATGCATGCCTATCTCGACGCCGCGACCCAGGACCGCATCGTCGGAGCCGTCCGCCGCGCGCTGGCGCGGTGATCGACCCGTCGCACGGCATTCAAGCCGCTTCACCGATGAATTGGCGCCAACATCATATCCGGCTGCGCCGGCTCGAGGCCGAGGCCATCGCCATCATGCGCGAGACGGTGGCGAGCTTCGCCAATCCGGTCATGCTCTATTCGATCGGCAAGGATTCGAGCGTGATGCTGCACGTCGCGCAGAAGGCCTTTGCGCCGGGCAAGCCGCCGTTCCCGCTTCTGCATGTCGACACGACCTGGAAATTCCGCGAGATGATCGCGTTCCGCGATGAGACCGCGGCGCGCCTCGGCATGGATTTGATCGTCCATGTCAACGAAGAAGGCCTCAAGCGCGGCATCTCGCCGGTCGCCTCCGGTTCGGCGATCCATACCCAGGTCATGAAGACCGAAGGCCTGCGCCAAGCCATGGACAAATACCGCTTCGATGCCGCCTTCGGCGGCGCCCGCCGCGACGAGGAAAAAAGCCGCGCCAAGGAGCGCATCTTCTCGCACCGCTCGGCCAGCCACGGCTGGGACCCGCGCAACCAGCGGCCCGAGCTGTGGCGCATCTTCAACACCCGCCTCAAGACCGGCGAATCGATGCGGGTTTTCCCGCTGTCCAACTGGACCGAACTCGACGTGTGGGACTACATCCGCGCCGAGGAAATCCCCGTCGTGCCGCTCTATTTCGCCAAAGAGCGCCCCGTGGTGACGCGCGACGACATGCTGATCATGGTGGACGACGAGCGCCTGCCGCTTAAAGCCGGCGAAAAGCCGCAAATGCTGCGCGTGCGCTTCCGCACGCTCGGCTGCTATCCTTTGAGCGGCGCGATCCGATCCGACGCCGACACGCTCGACGCCATCATCGCGGAGATGCGCTCCTCGACCAGCTCGGAACGGCAGGGCCGGCTCATCGATCACGACGAAGCAGGCTCGATGGAGAAGAAAAAGCGCGAGGGCTATTTCTGATGAGCGCGCCCGTGCAACGTCGCCAAGCCCGCGGCCAAGACTGCGGCACGCCTCCGCCGACACGCGTCCGGCGCTGCGTTTTCTCACCTGCGGCTCGGTCGACGACGGCAAATCGACGCTGATCGGCCGGCTGCTCTACGAGCAGAACCTGATCTTCGAGGATCATCTGGCCGCGCTCGAGCGCGATTCGAAAAAGCACGGCACCACCGGCGCCGAGGTCGATTTCGCGCTGCTGCTCGACGGCCTGGAGGCCGAGCGCGAGCAGGGCATCACCATCGACGTCGCCTACCGCTATTTCTCGACGCGGCGGCGCGCCTTCATCGTCGCCGACACGCCCGGCCACGAGCAATACACCCGCAACATGGCGACCGGCGCCTCCAACTCGGAGCTCGCCGTTCTGCTGGTCGACGCGCGCAAGGGCCTGCTGGCGCAGACCCGCCGCCACGCCATCATCGCCAGCCTGCTCGGCATCCGCTACGTGGTGCTTGCCGTCAACAAGATCGACCTCGTCGGCTTCGACCGCGCCGTGTTCGACGAGATCGCGCAGGGCTTCCGCGCCTTCGCCAGCGAGCTCGGCTTCAAGGACATCGCCTGCATCCCGATCTCCGCGCGCTACGGCGACAATGTCTCCGGCGCCAGCACGCGCACGCCGTGGTATTCGGGTCCGCCTCTGCTCGACTATCTCGAGACCGTCGACGTCGAGGATGACCGCGCGGCCAAGCCGTTCCGCATGCCGGTGCAATGGGTCAACCGTCCCAATTCCGACTTTCGCGGCTTTGCCGGCACCATCGCCAGCGGCAGCATCAAGCCCGGCGACGAGATCGCCATCCTGCCGTCGGGGCAGACGAGCCGCATCAAGCGGCTGATCGGCGCGCGCGGCGACCTGACGCAAGCGGACGCCGGCGACGCGGTGACCATCACGCTCGCCGACGAGATCGACGTGGCGCGCGGCGACATGTTCGCCGGCGCGCGCGAGCGCCCGCAGGTGGCCGACCAGTTCGCCGCGCATCTGGTGTGGATGTCGGCCGACCGGCTGCTGCCGGAGCGCTCATATCTGATGAAGATCAACAATTGCACGCTGGCCGCGACCGTCACCGACCTCAAGCACCAGATCGACGTCAACAGCTTCGCCAAGCTCGCCGCCAAGACGCTGGCGCTCAACGAGATCGGCGTCTGCAATCTGTCGGTCGCGCGCGCGGTCGCCTTCGATCCTTACGCCGACAACCGCGACACCGGCGCCTTCATCCTGATCGACCGCTATTCCAACGAAACGGTCGCCGCCGGCATGATCGATTTCGCGCTGCGCCGCGCCACCAATATCCACCAGCAGACCATCACCGTCAGCAAGGCCGAGCGCACCGGGCTGATGCATCACAAGCCGGTGGTGCTGTGGTTCACGGGCCTGTCCGGCGCCGGCAAGTCGACCATCGCCAATCTGGTCGAAGCCGGGTTGCACGCGCGCGGCGCGCACACCCTCATGCTGGACGGCGACAATATCCGCCACGGCCTCAACCGCGATCTCGGCTTCACCGAGGCCGACCGCGTCGAGAACATCCGCCGCATCGGCGAGGTCGCCAAGCTGATGACCGACGCCGGCCTGATCGTGCTGTGCTCGTTCATCTCGCCGTTCCGCGCCGAGCGGCGCATGGTGCGCGAGCTGGTCGAGGAGGGCGAGTTCATCGAGATTTTCGTCGACACGCCGCTTGCAGAATGTATCGCGCGCGACCCCAAGGGCCTCTACAAGCGCGCGCTCGCCGGCGAGATCAAGAATTTCACCGGCGTCGATCAGCCCTACGAGGCGCCGGAAAACGCCGAAATCCGCCTCGACGCCGGGCGCAAGGACGCCGACACCCTGGCGCATGAGGTGATCGAGGAATTGGCCGGCAGGAAGATCGTGTAGCGGTCGATCACTCCCGCTTGTAGATATCCTCGATCCGCTCGATATCGTCCTCGCCCAGATAGCTGCCGGTCTGCACCTCGATCAGCTCGAGCGGGATCTTGCCCTGGTTGGCGAGGCGGTGGACGGTGCCGATCGGGATGAAGATCGACTCGTTCTCGTGCACCGCGCGCTTGTCCGCGCCGATGGTGACCTCGGCGGTGCCCTTCACGACCACCCAGTGCTCGGCGCGGTGGCGGTGCTTCTGCAACGACAGCATGCCGCCCGGATTGACGACGATGCGCTTGACCTGGAAGCGCTCGCCCAGGTCGATCGAACTCGTAATAGCCCCAGGGCCGGTGCACGCGCTTGTGCACGGTCGCCTCCGGCCGGTTGGCGGCCTTGAGCTTGGCGATGAGTTCGCGCACCTCCTGCGCGCGCGCGCGCGGCACCACCATCACCGCGTCGGAGGTGCTCACCACCACGAGATCGTTCACGCCGAGCAGGGCAGTCAATCGCCCATCGGAGTGTACGACGCAGCCGGCGCTCTCCATGGTTACGGCGTCGCCGTGCACGACATTGCCTTGTTGGTTCGGCTCCTGAATGTCGAATAGGGCGTCCCAGCTTCCAATGTCCGACCAGCCGAAATCGCACTCGACAACGGCCGCGCGCTCGGTCTTTTCCATCACCGCATAGTCGATCGATTTCTGCGGCGCGCGCGCGAAGGCCTCGGGCGCGAGCCGCAAGAAACCGAGATCGGTCTTGGCATTCGTTGACCGCGGCCTCGATCGCTTCCGCCATGTCCGGCTCGAGCCGCGCGAGTTCGCCGAGCAATACGTCGGCGCGGAACAGGAAATTGCCGGAATTCCACAGATAGCCCTCGCGCACATAGCGCTCGGCGGTTGCCGCGTCCGGCTTCTCGACGAAACGCTTGACCTTGTGCACGCCGCCGCCGATCGGCTCGCCCGGCAGGATATAGCCGTAGCTGGTCTTCGGCTCGCTCGGCTTGATGCCGAAGGTGACGATCGACCCGGCTTCGGCTGCGGCGCGGCCGGCCAGGCAGGTGGCGCGGAATTCCTTGACGTCGAGGATGACGTGATCGGCGGCGAGCGCCAGCACCACCGCCTCGGGGTCGCGGCTTGCGGGCGACCGCGGTCGCAGCAGCGATGGCCGGGCCTGAATCGCGCCGCATCGGCTCGATCACCACGGTGACCTCGACGCCGACCTCCTCGGCCTGGCGGCGGGCGAAGAAATGGAAATCCGGGCCGGTGATGACGATGGGGGCGGCGAACATGGCGTCCTTCACCCGCAGCAGGGTTTCCTGGTAGCTCGAGCGCTCGCCGACCAAGGCCAGGAACTGCTTGGGCAAGGCGTCGCGCGAGACCGGCCAAAGCCGTGTCCCGGCGCCGCCGGCAAGCAGAACGGGAATGATCGGCGAGGGCATGGCTATGGCGAGGCTCGTTAAGGGCGCTATGTTCGCGTCGGGAATCGTCTTAAGGCAGTTCGGCCGGTCTGACTATCTTATCGCATAATTCCGTTGCATAGCCGTTTCGCCCGGATCGACCATGGTACCACAAAGCGATGATTGATCGCATCCTCACGGTCGGCGGCTTCACGCTGCTTTCGCGGGTGACCGGTTTCGTGCGCGATATCGTGCTGGCCGCGGTGCTGGGCGCGGGACCGGCGGCCGACGCCTTCTTTGTCGCGCTGCGCCTGCCCAACCATTTCCGCGCCATCTTCGCGGAAGGCGCCTTCAACGCCGCCTTCGTGCCGGCCTATGCGCGCATCCGCGAACAGGGCGGGGCGGCGCGCGCCGGCGCTGTTCGCCGACCGCATCTTCACGCTGCTGCTGGCGAGCCAGATCGTGCTGCTGGCGGTCGCGCTCGTCTTCACGCCGCAAGTGATCGACGTGCTGGCGCCGGGCTTTTCGGACGATCCGGGCCGCTACGCGCTGGCGGTCGAGCTCACCCGCATCACCTTTCCCTATCTGCTTCTCATCACGCTGGTGACGCTCTATGGCGGCATCCTCAACGCGCTGCAACGATTCGCGGCCGCCTGCGGCCGCGCCGATCTTTCTCAATCTGTCGATCGATGGTGGCGCTGCTGCTGGCCGCGTTCTTTCCGACCGCCGGCCACGCCGCCGCCTGGGGCGTGCTGATCTCCGGCTTCTTGCAGGCGGCTGCTCGTCGGCGGCGACGCCTGGCGCGCCGGCGCGCTTGGCCGCGTTGCGCTGGCCCGAGCTCGACGCCGACGTGCGCAAGTTCTTCCGCGCGCTCGGGCCCGCCACCCTCGGCTCGGCCGGCGTGCAGCTTGCGCTGTTCGCCGACACCATCATCGCGAGCTTCCTGCCCGCCGGCGCCATCTCCGCGCTCTATTACGCCGACCGCATCAATCAACTGCCGATCGGCGTCATCGGCATCGCCGCCGGCACCGTGGTGCTGCCGGAAATGGCGCGGCGCATCGCCGCCGGCGACGAGGCCGGCGCACGCCAGCGCGCAGAACCGCGCGATCGAATTCACGCTGCTGCTGTCGATCCCGTGTCTGGCGGCCTTCTTCACCATCCCCGAGCTGATCATGCGCGCGCTGTTCATGCGCGGCGCCTTCACCGCCGCCGACGCGGTCGCCGCCGGCCGCACGCTCGCGGCCTACGGTTTCGGGCTGCTGCCTTTCGTGCTGATCCGCAGCACGGTCGCGACGTTCTTTGCGCGCGGCGACACCGCGACGCCGGTCAAGGCCGCGCTGATCGCGGCCGCCGTCAATATCGCGTTCAAGATCTTGCTGATGGGGCCGCTCGCGCAAGTCGGCCTCGCGCTCGCCACCTCGATCGGCGCCTGGATCAATCTGCTGCTGGTGATCTGGTTTGCGCACCGCGCCGGCCACACGCGCATCGACGAGCGGCTGCGCCAGTCGGCGATCAAGCTCGGCGGCGCCGGTCTCGCCGTGGCGGTCGCGCTGTGGCTTTGCCAGGCGCCGCTGGCGCAGGCTTTCGCCGGCTTGGCGCGGTGGCGCGATCTGGCGACGCTGCTTGCGCTTGGGACAATCGCCGGCGCTATTTACGGGGCGATCGTTCTTGCCATGTTCGGCCGCGCCTGGCTGGCAAAGTTTCGCGGCGCCGCGCCACGCTGAAACGAAGTGTCTTATTGCACTTGCCGAACCGTCCAGGTGGACATAGCTGCCTGCCGACGCTAAGTGGACAGGCTGGATTTTGCGTGGTCGAGCGGTGCCGCAGGGTTTCATGAACGACACACGGCCTATTCCATCATTTTCGTTGATGCGAACGGCGCGCGCGCTTGCCGCGTGTGTTGCGCTTGCAACTTTGGTCGCAGGCTGCGGCCAAGGCCAGCAGCAGGGCGGCGCGCCGCCGCCGCCCGCGGTGACCGTCGCCAAGCCGGTGCAGCGCACCGTGGTCGACTTCGACGAATATGTCGGACGCTTCGTCGCGGTGAATTCGGTCGAGGTGCGCGCGCGGGTCTCCGGTTATCTCGACGGCGTGCATTTCAAGGACGGGCAGATGGTCAAGCAGGGCGATCTGCTGTTCACCATCGACAAGCGGCCGTTCCAGAACGCGGTCGACCAGGCGCGCGCCAATCTGAGCACGGCGACGTCGAACCTCGTCTTATACCGAAGCCGATCTCAACCGCGGCCGCGCAACTGGTGGGCGAACACACCATCACCGAGCAGACCTTCGAGCAGCGCTCGCAGGCCTTCCGCAATGCGCAGGCGAGCGTCAATGGCGCGGCGGCGGCGCTGCAGCCACGCCGAACTCGATCTCGAATTCACCGAGCTGCGCGCGCCGATCGACGGGCGCATCGGCGACCGCCGCGTGTCGCCCGGCAATCTGGTGACCGGCGGCAGCGGCGGCAACACCACGCTGCTCGCAACCATCGTCTCGACCGACCCGATCCGTTTCGAATTCACCTTCGACGAGGCGTCCTATCTGCGTTACGAGCGCTTGGCCAAGAGCGGTCGCGACGTCGCCAGCCGCGGCGCCGGCGTCAAGGTCGCGCTCAAGCTGATCGACGAGAGCGACTTCGTGCACGAAGGCCAGATGGATTTCGTCGACAACGTGATCGACAGCGCAACCGGCACCATCCGCGGCCGCGCGCTGTTCGACAATCCGAACGGCGTGTTCACGCCCGGCATGTTCGGCCGCGTGCGCGTGCCGGCCTCGCCGCCCTACGAGGCGCTGCTGGTGCCGGATGCCGCCATCGGCACGGAGCAAACGCGCAAATACGTGCTGGTGGTCGGCGCCGACAACATAGTGCAGCAGAAATACGTGACGCTCGGCCAGCTTACCTCCGACGGCCTGCGCGTCATCAAGAGCGGACTTGCGCCCGCCGACCGCGTGATGGTCAACGGGCTGATGCGCGCGCGCGCCGGCATCGAGGTGACGCCGCAGGAGCAGGGCGCCAAGCCGGCGGCCAAACCGACCGCGTCGAAATAGCCATGCGCATTTCGCACTTCTTCATCGACCGGCCGATCTTCGCTTCCGTGGTCTCGATCGTCATCGTGATCCTCGGCGGCGTCGGCTTTTCGCGCCTGCCGGTCGCGCAATATCCCGAGATCGCGCCGCCGATCATCACGGTGACCGGGCAATATCCCGGCGCCAGCGCCGACGTGGTCGCCGCCACCGTGGTGACGCCGATCGAGCAGCAGATCAACGGCGTCGAGAACATGATCTACATGGCGTCGAACTCGACCGGCGACGGCAGCTTCTACGATCTCGGTGACCTTCGACATCGGCACCAACCTCGATACCGCGCAGGTGCAGGTGCAGAACCGCGTCGCCGTCGCGCAGCCGCGGCTGCCCGTGGACGTGCGCAATATCGGCGTCACCGTGAACAAGAGTTCGCCCGACATCATGATGGTCGTGCATCTCTATTCGCCCGACAAGTCGCGCGACACGCTGTTCATCTCGAACTACGCGACGCTCGAGATCACCGACGCGCTGTCGCGCATCGACGGCGTCGGCTCGATCATCGTGTTCGGCAGCCGCGACTACGCCATGCGCATCTGGCTCGATCCCGACCGCCTGCAGTCGCTCGGCTTGACCGCCAACGACGTGGTCCTCGCGTTGCAAGGCCAGAACGTGCAGGTCGCCTCCGGCGTGCTCAGCCAGCCGCCGGTCGACCAGCCGCGCGCGTTCCAGATTTCGGTGCAGACGCTCGGCCGGCTCAAGGACGCCGAGCGAGTTCGCCAACATCGTGGTCAAGCAGACGGGCGACGCGGTGGTGCGGCTCAAGGACGTGGCGAGCGTCGATCTGGCCGCGCAGGATTACACCACCAATTCCTATCTCGACCGCGATCCGGCGATCGCGCTCGGCATTTTCCAGCGGCCCGGCTCGAACGCGCTGTCCACCGCCGACGTGATCCAGCGCACGATGGAGGACCTGTCGAAGCACTTTCCGCCCGGCATGAAATACACCATCGTCTACAACCCGACCCAGTTCATCCAGCAGTCGGTCGACGCGGTCGAGACCACCATGGCCGAGGCGATCGTGCTGGTCGTGCTGGTGATCGTGCTGTTCCTGCAGACCTGGCGCGCCGCCGTCATCCCGCTCATCGCCATCCCGGTGTCGCTGATCGGCACCTTCTTCGTGATGTCGCTGTTCGGCTTCTCGCTCAACAACCTGTCGCTGTTCGGCCTGGTGCTTGCCATCGGCATCGTGGTCGACGACGCCATCGTCGTGGTGGAGAACGTCGAGCGCAACATCGCCGCCGGCCTCAACCCGCGCGATGCCGCGATCAAGAGCATGGACGAGGTCGGCGCCGCGCTGATCGCGATCGCGCTGGTGCTCTGCGCGGTGTTCGTCCCGTCCGCCTTCATCACCGGCATTTCCGGCCAGTTCTACCGGCAGTTCGCGCTCACCATCGCGGGCGCCACCGTGATCTCGCTGATCGTTTCGCTGACGCTGTCGCCGGCGCTGTGCGCGCTGCTGCTCAAGCCGCACAGCAACGCCGAAGGCGAGCGCTGGTGGGAGGTGCCGGTGCACGGTTTCTTCCGCATCTTCAATCGCTATTTCGACGGCGCTCACGCGCGGCTACGGCGGCTCGTCGGCGCGGGTGGTGCGCATCGCCGTGCTGATGCTGGTGGTCTATGCCGTGCGTCATCGCCTTCGGCCTCAACGAGTTCCGCAAGACGCCCGATCGGCTTCATTCCGCAGCTCGACCGCGGCTATCTCATCGTCGTCACGCAATTGCCGCCGGCCGCCTCGCTCGCGCGCACCGACGAGGTCAACCGCCGGGCCGTCGACATCGCGCTGAAGGTGCCGGGCGTCGCGCATGCGGTCAACATCGTCGGCTTCTCCGGCGCGACCTTCACCAGCGCGCCGAATGCGGGCGCGATCTTCGTCACGCTCGATCCGTTCGAGGAGCGGGCCAAGGCATCCCGGCCAGTCCGCCGCCGCCATCCAGGGCGAGCTGTTCAAGCAGCTTCGCCGCCATCCAGGAAGCCTTGATCATCGTGGTCGCGCCGCCGCCGGTCTCCGGCATCGGCAATGCCGGCGGCTTCCGCATGATGGTCGAGGATCGCGCCGGCCGCGGGCTCGCAGGCCTTGCAGGGCGCCGTCTACGCCATGATGGGCGCGCGCCGCCCAGACGCCGGGCCTCACGCAGGTGTTCTCGCTGTTCGAAACGTCGACGCCGCAGCTCTATCTCGACATCGACCGCACCAAGGCGCAGCTGCTCGGCATCAACATTCCGGACGTGTTCGCGGCGCTGCAGATCTATCTCGGCTCGGCCTACGTCAACGACTTCAACCTGTTCGGCCGCACCTTCCGCGTCATGGCGCAGGCCGCGAGCGACTTCCGCAACGACACCAAGGACGTTCTCAACATCCGCGTGCGCAACAACAGCGGCGACACCGTGCCGCTCGGCTCCTTCACGACCGTGCGCGACATCGTCCGGCCCCTACCGCGTGCCGCGCTACAATCTCTATCCGGCGGCCGAGCTCGACGGCGCGGCGGCGCCCGGCTATCAGCCAAGGCCAGGCGATCCAGATCATGGAGCAGCTCGCGGCGAAAGTGCTGCCCGAGGGCTTCAGCTACGAATGGACCACGCTCGCCTTCCAGCAGCTGCGCGCCGGCAATACCGCGATCTTCGCCTTCGTGCTGGCGGTGGTGTTCGTGTTCCTGGTGCTGGCCGCGCAGTTCGAGAGCCTGACGCTGCCGCTGGCGGTGATCCTGATCGTGCCGATGTGCCTGATCGCCTCGATCGTCGGCGTGGTGCTGCGCGGGCAGGACAACAACATCCTCACGCAGGTCGGCTTCATCGTGCTGATCGGTCTTGGCGGCCAAGAACGCCATCCTGATCGTCGAATTCGCCAAGCAGCTGGAGGACCGCGGCCGCGACCGCTTCGCCGCGGCGGTCGAGGCCGCGCATCTGCGGTTGCGGCCGATCCTGATGACCTCGCTTGCCTTCATCCTCGGCGTCACGCCGCTGGTCTGGGCGATCGGCGCCGGCGCCGAGCTGCGGCAGACGCTGGGCACCGCGGTGTTCTCCGGCATGATCGGCGTCACCGCCTTCGGCCTGATCTTCACGCCGGTGTTCTACGTGGTCACGCGCTGGCTCGCGCTGCGCTTCGCGCGCCGCGGGCGCGCGCCGCAGCCGGGCGACGACGGCGCACGGAGCCCCCGGCGGCGATGAAATTCGGGTTCGGTCAGGCGGTCACGCGCAAGGAAGACGACGCGCTGCTGCGCGGGCAGGGGCGCTACGTCGCCGATGTCGCGCCGCCCGGCCACGCTGCACGCCGTGGTGCTGCGCTCGCCGCACGCGCATGCGCGCTTTGCCATCGCCGAGCTCGAGCGCGTGCGGGCGATGCCGGGCGTGCGCCTGGTGCTCACCGCGCGCCGACATCGCCGGGCTCGGGCCGCTGCCGACGCCCGGCGTCATTCCCGACGTCGAGATCAAAATCCCGCTTTATCCGATCCTGGCGCGCGAGGTGGTGCGGCATGTCGGCGACGCCATCGCCTTCGTGGTCGCCGATACGCTGGAGCAAGCCAAGGATGCGGCCGAGGCGATTGCCATCGACTGGCAGGCGCTGCCGCATGTGATCGGCGCCATGGCGGCGCTGGCGCCGGCGGCGCCGCGGGTCTGGCCCGACCGGCCGGGCAATCTCGCCTTCGAGGTCGAAGCCGGCGACGCCGCCAAGACCAAAGCCGCCTTCGCGCAAAGCGCGCGCACGGTCTCGCTCACCGTCGTCAATCAGCGCCTGGTCACCAACTACATCGATACCCGCGGCGTGGTCGCCGAATATGACGGCAAGCGCTATACGCTCACGCTCGGCAGCCAGGGCAGCCACATCATCCGCGACATCATCGCCGGCGAGGTGCTCAAGATTGCGCCCGAACGCATGCGGGTGGTGACCACGATGTCGGCGGCGGCTTCGGCACCAAGCTGTTTCCCTATCGCGAATATGCGCTCGCCGCCGTCGCCGCCGAACGCCTGCGCAAGCCGGTGAAGTGGATGGCCGACCGCACCGAGCATTTCCTCGGCGACAGCCACGGCCGCGACAATGTCACCAGCGCGCGGCTTGCGCTCGACGACAGAGGCCGCTTTCTCGCGCTCGACATCGATATGGTCGCCGACATGGGCGCCTATCTGTCGTGCTACGGGCCCTATATCCCGTGGCTGGCGGTCGGCATGGCGACCGGCGTCTATGACATTCCGGCCGCGCATGTGCGGCTGCGCGGCGTCTATACCAACACCGTTCCGGTCGATGCCTATCGCGGCGCCGGCCGCCCGGAAGCCAGCTATCTGATCGAGCGGCTGGTCGACGCCGCCGCGCGCGAGCTCGGCGTCGCGCCCGACGCGCTGCGTCGGCGCAATTTCGTCAAGCCGAAGGCGATGCCCTACACGACGCCGACGGCCAAGATCTACGACTCCGGCGACTTCGCCGGCCATCTGGCGCGCGCGCAGGAGCTTGCCGACTGGGACGGCTTTACCAAGCGCCTGGCGCAATCCAAGCGCGCCGGCCGCCTGCGCGGCATCGGCATAGCCACCTATATCGAAGTCTGCGGCGGCAACGGGCCGGAAACCGCGCGCGTGCAGCTCGATCGCGACGGCGGCGTCACCGTGCTGATCGGCTCGCAATCGACCGGGCAGGGTCACGCCACCTCCTATGCGCAGATCGTCGCCGACCGGCTCGATCTTCCGCCCGACAAAGTGCGCGTGCTGCAGGGCGACACCGACGCGATCAGGACTGGCGCCGGCACCGGCGGCTCGAGCTCGATTCCGGTGGGCGGCGTCTCGGTCGACCGTGCCGGCAAAAAGCTCGCCGATCAGCTCAAGGAGCTTGCCGCCGAGGCGCTGGAGGCGGCGGCGGACGATCTCGAGATCGCCGGCGGCGCGGTGCGCATCGCCGGCACCGACCGCGTCATTTCGTTTGCCGATCTCGCCGCGCATCCGCAGGCCAAGCCCGAACGCTTGCGCGCGGAAAGCGAGTTCGGCCCCGAGCAGCCGACTTACCCGAACGGCACCCACATCGCCGAGGTCGAGATCGATCCGGCGACCGGCGCCACCGCGATCCTCGGCTACGTCATCGTCGACGACTTCGGCGCCACGCTCAATCCGCTGCTGCTCGCCGGCCAGGTGCATGGCGGCACCGTGCAGGGCATCGGCCAGGCGCTGATGGAGGACACCGTCTACGACGCGGCGTCCGGCCAGTTGCTCAGCGCCAGCCTGATGGACTACGCGCTGCCGCGCGCAGCCGACGCGCCGGACTTCGTGTTCGAGACCCGCAACGTGCCGTGCAAGAACAATCCGCTCGGCGTCAAAGGCGCGGGCGAGGCCGGCGCCATCGGCTCTTGCCCCGCCATCATGAACGCGGTGATCGACGCGCTCTGGCGCGGCCATGGCATCGGCCACATCGACATGCCGGCGACCCCGGAAAAGGTCTGGCGGGCGATCGCCCAGGCGCGAAAAACGCTAGGATTTCACGGGGTTTTTGTGATCACGAAATTGTGATCGGGCCGGCCGCCGCGCGCATCCGCCGCATTGGCGGCGCATGCGTGGAATAATGCTTTCGGCTTAGGGTTTTTGCAGTGACTTACAGAACCAACGGGTGGAAATCGATGCGCCTTCGAATAGTGCTTGCCGCCTTCGCCGT
Source organism: uncultured Alphaproteobacteria bacterium (assembly GCA_963742375.1). Classification (GTDB taxonomy): domain Bacteria; phylum Pseudomonadota; class Alphaproteobacteria; order Rhizobiales; family Xanthobacteraceae; genus Pseudolabrys. Next base: position 85,382 of record CAVULP010000002.1, on the reverse strand, counting down.
CGCTTGCAGCGCGGGCGCGGTCCTTGCCCAGTCCGATCCGGTCAAGGAGCGCGAAAGTCTGATGAAACAGAACGACGAGCACGCCAAGGTCGTCGTGCCGATGATGCGAGGCCAGCGGCCGTTCGACGCCAAGGCGGTCGACGCCGCATTCGCGCAATGGGCCGAGACCGCGCAGAAGCTGCCGAGCCTGTTCCCCGACAATGCCAAGACCGGCGGCGACAATCGCGCCTCGCCGAAAATCTGGGAGAACAAGAAGGACTTCGAGGAGAAGGCCGCCGAATTCGGCAAAGCCGTCGCCGACAATCGCGCCAAGGCGGTGGCCTCGCTCGACGGGTTGAAGGCCGCCGTTCCGGTTGTCGGCCAGGCTTGCGACAATTGTCACAAGCCCTATCGCCTGTCGAAGCGCTAGACCCCGTAAATTTCTTTTGCTCGCGCCGCCGCGATGCTGTCGCGGCGGCGTTTTGATTCGGCTAATCTCGCGCGCGCCCAAGGGAATCAGCCGATGGTCCGAAAATTGATCCTGCTCGCGGCCGCCGCCGCCGTGCTGGCTGTCGGCCTGTTCTGGGTCCTCACCATCCCGCAGACGGTGCCGGCGAGCGCGCTCGGGGCCCACCGGGCCGATCTCGGCAACGGCAAGACGCTGTTCTATATCGGCGGCTGCGCGTCGTGCCACGCCACGCCCGGCCAGAAGGATCAAACCAAGCTCGGCGGCGGGCTGGCGCTCAATTCGCCGTTCGGCACCTTCTACCCGCCCAACATCTCGTCCGATCCGAAGGACGGCATCGGCGTCGTGGAGCGAGGCGGACTTCGTCACCGCCATGACCAAGGGCACCTCGCCCGACGGGCGAGCATCTTTATCCGGCGTTTCCCTACACCTCCTACCAACGCATCACGACCAACGACCTGCGCGACCTGTTCGCCTATCTGAAGACGCTGCCGGCGGTGCAGGGTCCCGAGCGCGAGCACGAGTTGGCGTTTCCGTTCAACATCCGCCGCCTGGTCGGCGTCTGGAAGCTGTTGTTCCTCGACGGCCTGCCGTTCCAGCCCGACCCGCAAAAACCGGACGATTGGAATCGCGGCGCCTATCTGGTGAACGCCCCCGGCCATTGCGCCGAATGCCATTCGCCGCGCAATTTTCTCGGCGCGATCGTCCCCAGTCTGCGCTTCACCGGCGGGCCTACTCCGGACGGCGCCGATTGGGTGCCCAACATCACCGAATTCAAGCTGAAGGATTGGAAGGAGCAGGACATCGCCGAAGTGCTGGCGACCGGCATGACGCCGGACGATCGCGTCAGCGGGCCGATGCGGGAGGTGGTGCGCAACACCGCGCAGTTGTCGCCTGAGGATCGCGCGGCGATCGCGGTCTATATCAAGTCGCTGCCGCCGGTCGAGGGCCTGACGCCGCCGAAGCGGAAATGACGCTTACAGTGGCGCGGGCTGCTATAACAGCCGGCGCGATGAATCTGTTCAAAGGCATCACCCTCAAATTGATCTCGGCGCTGCTGTTTGCGGCGATGTCGGCGCTGGTGCGCGATCTCGGCAAGGTGGCGCCGGTCGGGCAGATGGTGTTCTTCCGTTCGGCCTTCGCCATCCTGCCGGTGGTGGTGATCTACGCCTTGCGCGGCGAGCTCGGCACCGCGGTGCGCACCTCGCGGCCGCTCGGCCAGCTCGGCCGCGGCCTGCTCAGCGTCGGCGGCATGTTCAGCAACTTCGCCGCGCTGGTGCGGCTGCCGCTGGCCGACGCCACCGCCATCTCGTTTGCCTCGCCGCTGATCACCGTGGCGCTGGCGGCGATCGTGCTGAAGGAGCGCGTGCGCATCTACCGCTGGTCGGCGGTGCTGGTCGGATTTGCCGGCGTGATCGTGATGCTCATTCCGCATTTCGAGCCCGGCCATTACGCCGCGATCGGCGGCGGCGAGCGCCGCTATCGGCTCGCTGCTGGCGCTCACCTCGGCGGTGTGCAACGCCGGCACCGTGATCCAGACGCGCCGGCTCACGCAAAGCGAGACCACGTCCTCGATCGTGTTCTATTTCTCGCTGGTCTGCGCCATTGCCGGCGCGCTGACGCTGCCGTTCGACTGGTACACGCCGAGCGCGGCCGAGCTCGCCGGGCTGATCGCGCTCGGCGTGCTCGGCGGCCTGGCGCATATTTTGCTGACCGAGAGCTACCGCCATGCCGCGGCGTCGGTGGTGGCGCCGTTCGACTACAGCGCGATGCTGTGGGCGCTCTTGCTCGGCTACTGGCTGTTCGGCGAATTGCCGAGACGCTGGTCTATGTCGGCGCGGCGCATCGTCGCCGGCGCGGGCCTGTTCGTGATCTGGCGCGAGCGCCAGCTCGGCCTTGCCGCGCGCCCGCGCGGCGGAAGGCCCGCCGCAGGCGGCGTGAACGCTCGCTAGGTCTGGAACGCCTTGAAGGTAATGATCGTGTAGGTGTCCTGGATGCCGGGAATGCATCTGCACCTTCTCGTTGACGAAATGGCCGATATCGGTGCCGGCATCGACGTAGAATTTCACCAGCAGGTCGTAGTCGCCCGCGGTCGAATAGATTTCGGAGGCGATTTCGGCTTCGGCCAGTTCGTTGGCCACCTGGTAGGCCTTGCCGAGCTCGCATTTGATCTGGACGAAGAAGGGGGTCATCGCGATCCTCCGTAATGCTTTGCAATCCAGCAAAAACAGGCCGCGCTGGCAAGGCGCTCGCCTGGCGCTCGCCAGGCGCTCGCCAGGCGCTCTTGCCTTCATCTGGGCCGCGGACTAGGTAATTGGCAGCAATCTCGTGGGGTGTCCGGCATGCCGCCGGGCTGAGAGGCTTAAACGCCAACCCAACGAACCTGATCCGGGTCATGCCGGCGGAGGGATGAGAGATGCACCACCCCGCAACAGCGCTCACCGAGCTGGCGCCGGCAGCCGGCACGCTGATCGGGCGCCTGCGCGCGCTGTCGCCGCGCGTGCACTGCATCACCAACGCGGTGGCGCAGAATTTCACCGCCAATATCCTGCTGGCCGCCGGCTGCGTGCCGTCGATGACGGTCGCGCCCGAGGAAATCGCAGCCTTCGTCGCCGGCGCCGACGCGCTGCTGGTCAATCTCGGCACCTTCGATGCCGAGCGCCGGGCGGCGGCCGGCATCGCGGTGCAAGCCGCGTCCGGCGACAACCTGCCCTGGGTGCTCGATCCGGTGTTCATCGACCGCAGCGCCGCGCGCGCGGAGTTTGCGCGCACGCTGATCGCGCGCGCACCCACCGTGGTGCGGCTCAATCACGCCGAATTTGCCGCGCTCGCCGCCGCCGAGCCCTCGCGCGAAGCCGCGATGGCGGCGGCGGCCGACAACGCCACGGTCATCGCCCTGTCGGGTGAAGCCGATCTCGTCACCGACGGCGAGCGCGCCGCAACCATCGTCAACGGTCACGCCCTCATGGCCAAAGTGACCGCCATGGGCTGCGCCGGCTCGGCGCTGGTGGCGGCCTGTCTGGCGGTCGAGGACGACGCTTTTTGCGCCGCCGCCGCCGCGCTGCTGATCCTCGGCGTGGCCGGCGAGCTCGCCGCCGAAAAAGCCGAAGGGCCGGGCAGTTTCGCCGCCGCCATGATCGACGCGCTCTACAATCTTGACGGCGCAACGATTAAAGCGCGCGCACGGGTGACGTGATGGACCTCGATCTGCGGCTTTATGCTTTGCTCGATCCCGCCGTCGCCGGCGGCCGCACGCTCGCCGATCTCGCCGCGCGCATCAGCCGATAGCGCCACTGTGGTGCAGTTGCGCGACAAGCATGCGGGAACGCGCGCGCTGATCGAAGAGGCGCGCGGCTTGCGCGACGTGCTGGAGCCGAAAGGCGTGCCGCTGCTGATCAACGACCGCGTCGATGTCGCGCTTGCCGCGCAAGCCGACGGCGTGCATATCGGCCAGGACGACATGGCGGCCGAAGATGCCCGCCTCCTGCTCGGCCGCACCGCCATCATCGGGCTGAGCATCCGCACGCTCGCGCATGTGCAGGCCGCGCCGCTCGATGTGCTCGATTACGTCGCCGTCGGCGGCATCTACGGCACCACCTCGAAAGACACCGCGGCCAAACCGATCGGCGTCGCCGGCCTGCGCGACATCGTGCGGGCGGTGCGCGCGCGCGACCCCGAATTCCCGATCTGCGCCATCGCCGGCATCAACCAAAGCAACGCCGCCGAAGTGATCGCGGCGGGCGCCGACGGCGTGGCGGTGATCTCGGCGCTGTCGCTGAGCGACGATCCCGGCAAGGCGGCGCGCACATTGCGCGGCGTGGTCGACGCCGCGCTGGCCAAGCGGGCCGCGCCATGACCGCCGTCGCGCTCACCATCGCCGGCTCGGATTCGAGCGGCGGCGCCGGCATCCAGGCCGACCTGAAGACCTTCGCCGCGCTCGGCGTCTATGGCGCGTCCGTCATCACCGCGCTGACCGCGCAGAACACGCGCGGCGTCGCCGCCATCCACGACGTGCCGCCCGATTTCATCACTGCGCAAATCGACGCCGTGTTCTCGGACCTCGACATTTCCGCTGTGAAGATCGGGATGGTTGGAAGGGCTGCCGCCATCGAAGCGGTAGCGCGCGGGTTGGTGCGCCACAAGGCGCAAAACATCGTGCTCGATCCGGTGATGGTCGCTTCGACCGGCGCCGCGCTGATCGCACGCGATGCTGTCGGCGCGCTGCGCCGCCTGCTCATCCCGCGCGCGCTGGTGGTGACGCCCAATCTGCCGGAGGCCGCCGCGCTCACCGGCGCGAGCGCTCGCGCGCAACGAGCACGAGATGGAAATCCAGGCGCGTCAAATCCTGGCGCTCGGCGCGCGCAATGTGCTGATCAAGGGCGGCCACGGCGAGGGCGACGAAAGCGTCGATCTGCTGATCGGGCAGGGCGACGTGGTGCGGCTCAGCGCCCCGCGCATCGCCACCAAGAACACCCACGGCACCGGCTGCACGCTGTCATCGGCGATCGCCGCCGGTCTTGCCAAGGGCCGCGATCTCGTCAGCGCCGTGCAAGACGCCAAGGCTTACGTCACCGCCGCCATCGCCGCCGCCGACACGCTTGCCGTCGGCCAAAATCCCGACATTGGCCATGGGCCGCTGCACCATTTCCATGCCTATTGGAGGACGCCATGACCACGCGCCGCAATTTCACTTTAGGTGTCGCCGCCGCCGGTCTCATCGCCGCGCCCGCCATCGCGCGCGCGCAGACGCAGACATGGAAGATGGTCACCTCCTGGCCCAAGCGGCTGCCCGGTCCCGGCATGTCGGCCGAGCGCATTGCGACGCGCATCCGCGCGCTGTCGGGCGGGCGCATCGACATCACGGTCTATGCCGCGGGCGAAGTGGTGCCGGCCTTCGGCGTGCTCGACGCGGTCGGCAACGGCGTCGCCGACATCGGCCACAGCGCGGCCTTCTACTGGCAGGGCAAGATGCCGGCCGCCGCCTTCTTCACCACCGTGCCATTCGGGCTGACGCCTTCCGAGCACGTCGCCTGGATCGAGGCCGGCGGCGGGCAAGCGCTGTGGGACGCGCTCTACGCGCCCTTTGGCGTCAAGCCGTTCATGGGCGGCAATACCGGCGTCTGCATGGGCGGCTGGTTCCGCCGTGAGCTGAAAGGGCTGGCCGATCTGCGTGGACTTAAGCTCAGGTCGCTCGGCCTCGGCGGCGAGGTCTACCGCCGGCTCGGCGCCACGCCGCAGACCACGCCGCCGGCCGAGATCCTCACCTCGCTGCAATCGGGCGTGCTCGACGCCGCCGAATTCGTCGGCCCCGGCACCGACATCGCGCTCGGGCTCTATCGCGTGGCGCCGTTCTATTACTATCCCGGCTTCAACAAGCCGAACGGGACCGGCGAGTGCATCGTCGCGCTCAAGGTCTGGAACGCTCTATCCGACGAGCTCAAGGCGATCGTCGCGCACGCCTGCGCCGCGGAAGCCAATTACGCGCTGGCCGAGATGGAGCGGCTCAACGCCGCAGCCCTCGATGCGCTGGTCAAGCAGCACAACGTCAAGCTCACGGCGTTCCCGGCCGACCTCGTCGCCGCCGCGCGCAAGCAATCGGACGACGTGCTCGGTGAACTGTCGCAGCGCAACGCCGTCACCGCCAAGGTGCACGACTCCTATACGGCCTTCCGCGCCTCAACCGCGCCCTGGTCGCGGGTGTCGATCGAGGCGGTGCTCGGCGCGCGCGGCGCGTGAACGCCGCCGCTCAGGCGAACATGAAATTGGCGGCTTTGAGGAACAGCGTGTGGTTGACGCCGTCCGAATGCAGAAAGGCTGCCGCGTCGCGCACCAGCTTCTCGACGCCGACTTCCTTCATGTAGCCATGGCCGCCGTGAATCTCGAGCGTCCAGGTGGCGATCTTCCAAGCCGCCTGCGATGCCATGACCTTGGGCAGCGCGCCAAGCGTGCGGTCCCAGCCTTGCTCTTGATGATCGGCCAGCCAGCAGGCGCGATGGATGTAGCAACGCGACGCGTCGATCAGCATCTTCATCTCCGCCAGCCGGGCACGGATGCCGTCATGCTCGATCAGCGGCTTGCCGCCTTGCACGCGCAGCTTGGCCCAATTGATCGCCTTCTCGTGCAGCGCGACCGCGACGCCAAGGATGCTGGCGCCCGCGTAGGAATTGCTTGACGGAAAGAAGCGGGCGAGGACGTCAAAGCCCTTGCCGACCTCGCCGACAAGGTTCTCGTCGGGGAAAAAACAATCCTGGAAGACGAGTTCGGCGTTGTTGGCGAGCCGCTCGCCCATCTTGTCGTGCACGCGGCCGATGCTGAAGCCGGCCCGCCCACGCTCCAGCAGGAAGCAGGTCATGCCCTGGGCCATCGGCTTGTTCTTTTCGGTCTGGATGAACACCAGGTAGAAACTGGCGCGATTGCCGTTCGAGATGAAGTGCTTCATGCCGTTGACGATCCAGCCGCCCTTGCTTCTCTCGCCGGTGGTGCGCATCGGCGTCGGGTAGGGCAGGAAATAGTTCGATGCATTGTCCGGCTCGGTAATGCCGATCGCCAGCACGCCCTTCGGATCCTTGGCAAAGAGCGCGAGCGAGCGTTTCTGCTGCTCGTCGTTGAGCGCCTTTTCCATGATCTGCGCGAGCTTGAGGGTCTGCGCCATGACCACCGATGTGCCGAGGTCGCCGCGCGCCAGTTCCTCCACCACCATCGCGGTGGTCAGCGAGTCGGCGCCCAGGCCGCCATATTTTTCCGATAGCGTCATGGTGCGGATGCCTGCGGCATCGGCGGCGGCGACGATCTCCTCGGAATAGCCCGCCGCGGGGTCGGTCAAGGCATCCAGCGCCGGCGCTTTCGGCGTCACTACCTCTGCGACGAAGCGTCTGACGGATTCGACAATCGCGCGCTGCTCATCGGTTTGAATGAACATTTCTTCCATTGAAAACTCCCCATTCGGCGTTCAATAGCCTTATCATGCCGGCGCCTTGGAAAAGAATACAGCCCCGCGGGTGCAATCCAATGAAGTCGGCAATTCTCCAACAACCCAGAAAATTCGCCATTGCCGAGCGCCCCATTCCGGCAGCCGAGTCCGACCAGGTGGTCGTGCGCATCGCCGCCACCGCGGTTTGCCACACCGACCTTGCCATGTATCTGGGCGAGCATCCCGGCGTTCGTTATCCGGTCGTGCTCGGGCACGAAGCGACCGGCACGATCGCGGCGGTGGGAGCGGACGTCAAAGGGTTGCAGCCGGGTCAGAACGTCATCATCAATCCGGTGATCAGTTGCGGGCGCTGCGATTGTTGCCGGCGCGGCGACGGACATCTGTGCCGCAATGCCGGAATTATCGGCCGCGAATACGAAGGCTCGCTCAGCCAATATATTCGGCTGGGCGCGCGTTACGTGCATCCGCTGCCGCCGCAGCTGCCGCTTGCCGAAGCGACGTTGATCGAGACGCTGGCGACCGTGCGGCACGCGCAGGCGCGCGCCGGCATCACGGCCGAGGATTCCGTCGTCGTCCTGGGGCAGGGAACGACGGGTCTTCTGCATACGCGCCTTGCGGTCCTCGGCGGCGCCAAGCAGGTCATCGCGATCTCCCGCTCGCAATGGAAAATGCGACCTGGCGATGCGCATGGGCGCGCGCCATGCCGTGCAAGCCAGCGTCGAGCAGGCGGTGGACGAGGTGCAACGGCTGACCGGCGGCAGCGGCGCCGACGTGGTGATCGATACCGTCGGCGGTGCAGGAACGTTGCGTGCCGGGATCGACATGTTGCGGCCGGGCGGGCGCTTCGTTTCGTTTTCCTTGAACCATGAGGCTTTTTCCGGATTGAGCGCATTCGGGCTGTATTTCAAGGAAATCAGCATCATCGGCGCGCGCGCGTTGACGCCCGTCGATATGGCGCCCGCAATCGAGTTGGTCGCGTCCGGCAAGATCGACGTGTCGGTTTTCATCACCGCGCGCTATCCGCTCGATCAGGTTGCCGCCGCTTTCGAGGAATACGAACGCAACCCGAGCCGCATCTTGCGCATCGTCATCGATGCCGGCGGCGAGGAGCGGCGTGTCGATTGAGGCGGAGCGCGCCGCGCGCGCGCGTGAGGCGAGCAATTCTCTCGCGTCATGCGCCAATCCGGCGGCGCAAGGCCCGCAGCCATGCGCGGAAAGCGCCAGGTTTATGGGCCTTTCCATGGTTTACCGGCCATTAACCATTCTCGGGCTCTGATAGCGGCACGCCTGTACTCGGATGGTCATCCGCACATCCGTGTTCCTGTAGCGCCGTCGCGTCGCCGAACCGGGTGGATCGAATGTGATCGCCCGTTTGCAACAATGACAAGTCAAGGGGCCGATAGATATGAAGACCAGAATGATTCTTGCGGGCATCGCCGCATTGCTGACGGCTCCGCTGGCCGCGAACGCGGCGGACCTTCCGCAGCCCTATAAGGCGGCGCCCGGCGGCTACATCGCACCTGCTGTCGCCAGCTGGAGCGGGTTCTATGTCGGTATCAACGCCGGCTATGGCTTCGGCAGTTCCGATTGGGACATGCCCGCCATCAGCATGAGTCCGAAAGGCGGACTCGCCGGCCTCACCCTCGGTTATAATTTCCAGACCGGAAAATTGGTCTGGGGCATGGAAGGCGATTTCGACTGGTCGGGCATGAAAGGCGACGCCACCTGCGGCGGCGGCACCTGCACCACCAAGAACGATTGGTTCGGCACCCTGCGCGGCCGCCTCGGCTACGGCGGCTGGAACAATTGGATGCCCTATATCACGGTCGGCGCGGCCTTCGGCGACATCAAGGCCGAGAACGCGGCCGGCACCACCGCGAGCAAGACCAAAATCGGCTGGACCGCCGGCCTCGGCGTCGAATACGCGCTCAAGTCGAACTGGAGCGTCAAGCTCGAATATCTCTATGCCGACCTTGGCTCGTTCGACTGCGGCACGGTGTGCAGCACGACGACCCCGGACAATGTCAGCTTCAAGACCAACATCGTACGTGCGGGCGTCAACTACCGCTTCTGATCCCCGCGTCATTGTCGGCCGAACGACGAGGCCCCGGGCGGCGAGCCCGGGGCCTTTCGTTTGGCATGGCGATTACGCTAAGAGTGATACGCGGGCGATGCCGGCGATAAGCGCCGGCGGTGCCCGAGCGCTTTGCCAAGGCAGTGTCACCACCATGCGTATCGCGGCCATCCACGACAAGAACGGCAAGATTTTCGGAACGGTTGAAGACGGCCGCTTCCACCCGCTTTTGCTGAAGGGCTCGACCGTCGGCGATTTGCGGCAGGTCATCGCGCTGGTTGCCGCGGGCACGCTTGCGCGCGGCACAGCCCTGCCGCTCGATCGCGTGAAGCTCGCCGCTCCGGTCGGCCCGCTCGCCAAGAACGTGATGGCGGTCGGCAAGAACTACCACGATCATGCCCAGGAATTCGCGCGCAGCGGCGTCGACCAGTCCGGCGACAAGCAGGAGGTGCCGGAGTTCCCGGTCGTCTTCACCAAGGCGGTGACGTCGCTTTCCGACCCCGGCGAACCCATTGCGGCATCGGCCGATCCGACCCATTCGACCGACTACGAAGGCGAGCTTGGCGTCGTCATCGGCAGGAGCTGCGTGGGCGTCAAGCGCGCCGACGCGCTCGAGGCCGTGTTCGGCTACACCATCGTCAACGACGTCACCGCGCGCAACGTGCAGCAGCGCCACAAGCAATGGTTCCTCGGCAAGAGCCTGGCCGGCTATTGTCCGGTCGGGCCGCTGCTGGTCACGCGCGACGAATTCGGCGTGCCCGATGCGCAGGAACTGACCACCACCGTCAACGGCGAGCGCCGGCAGTCCGCCCGCCTGCGCGACCTGATCTTCGACGTGCCCACCATCATCGAGAGCATCAGCGCCTTCGTACGGCTGGAGCCGGGCGATCTGATCGCCACCGGCACGCCGGCCGGCGTCGGCATCGGCTTTACGCCGCCGCGTTATCTCAAAGCCGGCGACGAGGTGCGCATCTCGATCACCGGCATCGGCGAGCTGGTCAATCCGGTGGCCTGAGCCGCCGTTACCCGCTATAAAGGCCATGAAAAACAAGGAAATTCCGCCGGGTCTTGCGAAAAATCAATGCCCCCGCTAGCGAAAGCGGTCTTCTCAGCTTGGCCGCTCCGACCCGGCCTGCCATAAAACGCCCCATAAAAGACCCCCTGCGAGAGGAGTAACCCGGATGGCCAACGCAACACCCTGGAAGACGAACGACTGGTTTGTGAGTGAGTGGAATTACGCGCCGGAGGTGACGAAGGATTTCAACTTCGCCAAGCAGATCAAGATCCACGACGTCACCTTGCGCGACGGCGAGCAGCAGACCGGCGTGATCCTGTCCAAGGACGAGAAAATCCGCATCGCGGAAGCGCTGGCCGAAGCCGGCGTGCACCGCATCGAGGCCGGCATGCCGATCGTGTCGCCGTCCGACAACGCCGCCATCAAGGAGATCGTCAAGCGCAACTTGGGCCCGCAGATCTTCTCCTTCGCCCGCTGCATGAAGGAAGACGTGCAGCGCGCGGTCGACACCGGCGTCAACGGTGTCGTCATGGAAATCCCCTCGTCCAAGCACATGCTGGAGCTGGCCTACCGCTGGCCGCTGGAGAAGGCGATCGAGACCTCGGTCGAGGCCACCGCCTTCGCGCACAAGAACGGGCTGGAGGTGGTGTTCTTCCCCATCGACTTTTCGCGCGCCGAGCTGAAGTGGGCGCTCGACCTGATCGAGCGCGTCGGCCGCGAAGGCCACATGGACGCGCTGGCGCTGGTCGACACCTTCGGCGTGCTCTCCCCGCACGCCATGAAATATTTCGTCACGCAGGTGCAGAGCCGCATCAAGAAGCGGCTGGAGGCGCACTTCCACCAGGACTTCGGCATGGGGGTGGCCAACACCATCATGGCGCTGTCGCTCGGCGTCGAGGTGATGCACACCACCGTGCTCGGCATCGGCGAGCGCTCCGGCAACGCGCCGATGGAAGAGATCGTGATGGCGCTGAAAACCATGTACGGCGTCGACTGCGGCATCGACACCACCAAGCTCACGTCGCTGGCGAACCTGGTGCAGCGCCTGACCGGCGTGGTGGTGCCGTCGAACAAGGCGATCGTCGGCTCGGGGCTTTACCAGATCGAGTCCGGCATCATCGCCTCGTGGTTCAAGAACTGCGGCGAGAAATACGCCACCGAGCTGTTCCCGATCCGCTGGTCGGCGGTCGGCCAGCCGCCGGCGGAGATCGTCATGGGCAAGGGCTCGCGGCATCGACTCGGTCAACGCCTGGCTGCGCGAGGTCGGCCTGCAGGTGTCGGAAGAGGACGCCATGAAGGTGCTGCAGGCGGTCAAGGCGCTATTCGCTGAAGAACAAGAAGATGCTCAGCCACGCCGAATTCCGCGATCTGGCCAAGGCCACGCTCGGGCGCATGCAGCAGGCGGCGGAGTAGAGGCTTCTCCCGACGCCTCGTCCTGCTCGGACCGCGCTCGCCGCTTGCGCGGGCGCAGGCTCGGGAGAGGGTGAGCGCGGCGGGTGAGGGGCGCTTCGGCCTCACGGCCACGAATGACAAAGCCCCGGGCGATGAGCCCGGGGCTTTTTTTGGCGCTTCGCGTCATTTGCCGTGACGCACCATTTTGGTCGCTGTTGGAGTAAGAGCGGACAACGGTCGGCACGGGCGCTGAATCGCTCGGTCGCTAATGACCCAAAGCGGACATCGGCGCGTTGAATCATTGCTACGTATATTCAACGCCAATGACATTTCCATTTTGCCAAATGAGATGACACCGAAACCTGTCGCCTTGTCCTCGAATTAAAAGGACAAAATCACTGGGGATCTTCTCAGATCCTGTGACTTCAAGACGAGCACCTTTGGTTGAAAGATCACGCACCGTACATTCAATCTTACCGCCGCCATCTAAAAGCATTAGGGCTGGCCGGTGCGTACGATAACGAAAGGCCGTACGGAATTCGGACATGCCAATAGATTGCGACACGAACACTAATGAGGCATTAACTTTTAGGTGCTGGCGATCAGCGCAGGCGCGACGATAAACGGGGAGTTCACGTCGACGCCGACGAAGAGTCAGGATTTATCTTCTGGCTTTGTAAAGAGTTCACCGATGTTCCGAGGACCCCGAACCGTACGAAACTCAAACGCAAACCCTTCGGGGAATTGGCGCGTGACCTGACCAAAAATCTTTCCCACTATTAGCATTGTGCCAATCTCTGGGCTGACGTCAGCGGACACCGCGGCGCCGGACATCGAATAATCAATGATCTGACACGGCATGAAATTGCCGTCGGACAAGTACAATGTCGAATGCGGATTGCGCGGTACGAAGCGTTCGTGCTTTCTTTTATCGGAGCTCCTTCTTTTCGACCCACGCAATCTTGCTTCCAATCTTTTTGCGGTCATCGGCGGTTGTCACGATCCGCATTGCAAAGCCGCGCTCGACAATGCGAATGATCGGGCCTTCAAATCTTCCAAATCTGTCAAAAGTCGTAACGGCCCATTCGCCAATCGAGCCAGTCATGGGCCCGGTAACCTCGATAACTCCCGATGACATTTTTGTTACACGGCATGAAAACTCGCGGCGAGCGCCGCTCGCATCGCGCCAATTATTCAATTCATATCGTCCCTGCATACCGACGATGTTGCGCTCGTCTTCGCGACGTTCAACGAATATGACCTCGTCTTCCTTTTGTCGCGTGGAGTCGGTCGGCATGTGCATTTCCAATGCGCTAGCTTCGCGCCGGCTCAGCTGTGACGGAAAGGTCCTCTGTACCCATCATTCAAAAGCCAAGCCCAACCGTTTTCCCAACCGCCACCTAACGCGGCAAACGCGATTGATGTCATCGGTACCCATTGTGAGCGCAAACGATTCTGGAATTCTCGCTGGGCTGTCGACTTCTATACCAACACCACCGCTCGAACGATTGACGACAATGCATTCGATCTTGGTGCCGTTATCGAGGGTGATCTTTCCCGCTTTCGATACCGGAACACGAGGTTGTAATCGTTGCTCGAGCATGGATCGCATCCGCAAGGATTAATTGCGTTTAAGCTATATAATACCTTTCAATAATTCGTTAATACCTTCGACGTCGGCCGCTTACGCAGACATGCGGTGATGTCCGCAATTGGCAGATTTTGTTGCAGAAGTGATTTGAAGGCTTTGGCGAACAGTGATTCCGTCTTCTGACGACATTTAGCGTCGGAGGCGGGCAATGACAGACTTCAAAACAGCTCTCAGAGCTGGGTCTTTTTTCGACACTGGCTTTGTAACTCGACGCTAGTCGCGTCAGTGAGCGTGCACTTTCCATCGCTGAAATTGAAATAATATAGAGACATAATTAAACTGCTGCCTTTGACTTCTCTTGCACCAATATAAATCGGAATGTTCTCTGAGCGGTAGCCTGCGTTAAAGTAACAAATGATGACTTAGCTTGATCGAGTTCCTGTTCTGAAACCGAATGATGAGTGAATCTGGCCTTCAGCAACTCGCGAACAGTAGGCCAACCCAACTTAGCGGTCTTGCACGCGATGAGTAGACCATCTGGTTGAATGTTTTTCATGAGGCGTTCGACAAGTGTGACCTGCGCACCGCAGAATAATGCGAGCGCGGATGTCATGTTCTCGTATTTGCGTTCCTTGATAAAATCGAGGAAAACTCTTTCATTCAACTTCCCATTGCGATTAAGTTGCTGCACCAAACTTTCCGAGGCGGTGAAATCGCGAGGACCGGCAGCTTCTCGGCCCACTTCGTTTGCAATGCTCTCTAGCACGCGCTGAATTTGCTCACGCTTTTCCGGAGTAGCAGAAGATAGTAATCGTGAACGAACCAAATCAGTCGCGCGGGACAGCAACTCTCGAAGTAGCTGCGGCGGTATATCCAGCCGGAGAGCGAGCTTCTCGACGAGAGACCCGTCTTGCGTGGACTTTTTGATAATCGATGCAAAACCTAACTCAGAAAACGCCGCGCCAGCGTTTTCTGCGAGCGTATGGGTAACTCGTTGATCTCCCCGCTCCAAGAGAACGTCGGTTACCGTTTCGGTGAGCGTGGTGCGCCCCGAAATTGCCAGCAAATGGGCTTGGCCTTTTGATTTGGCGACATCGATAAGATCGTCGTCCGTAAGGCGGCTAGACTGGCTTAATACCGGCCCCGCCACGATGATTTGGTCATCGTTGGCAAGTCGTCGGACCATTGCAACGGGCGCATTGGCGATGGGAGCCAGTGTCGTGCTCAATTCAACTAGAGCTTTCGATTCAATTCTCTGAGCTAGATGAACGAGAACATCGTCGAATACGGCGACTTGCTGCTCATTGAGACGGTCTGCGTCGTTGACGAAGAGACTAGTAACTCTCCTCAAAATGGCAGCGCGCTTCTCGGGCGCCCCATTTTTGAGGGCGTCCTCAAGCTCGGTGATCAAGGCGAGATCAGCACCCATAAAGCACCACATTCTGTGGTTGCAAAAGTTATGGGTATTCAAATAACGTTAAAGTTGTATGCACTGCCCGACAGAGCGCGAATAAAGCGGCGAATGAGAACCTAAGCGCCGAATTAATGGCCGAAGCTCAAACTGTCGGGCAAACGGTTACCTCGTCCTTTCATTTCCCGACTGGGCGCTTTATCAGCGTGTATTCGTTGAAGGTGGTCACGTTGTGCCACGCAGCGAGACGCTTGCCGCAAACCTCGCAATCCGCATAATCCGTGTCCGGGATAGGAGTTGTGTGCTCCTGCACCTTATAAACTGCACCACATTCGCAGGTCACTTCACGTGCCATGCCCGCAATATGCGCGCTTTAGGATCGGCCGCAATAGTTGCCTTATTCAAACTGACCCACTACCGGGGCCAGTACCGACGGCCGGGTACTGGCCTGTTTTGATCCTCAGTGGCCTGATTTGGATTACGGATGGTTATGGGTTGCAAAAACTTCGTTATACCGTCCTGCGTTAATCGCGTTTTAGTGGAATACCTCTAAGAGTGAATGCAACGCCAAATGAGGCGCGTAACGCTGGTTTAGTTTCCTCCCACACGTTCTTGACCCGGCTCATGTAGAGCCGGGTTTTTTTCTGCCCTGAAGTTGGCCGCCTCGCACTGGCTTGTTTTGATCCTTAGTGGCCTAATTTGAATTTAGGAGTGGCTTATTTCGCCGTACCTTGACAGCGGTGCGCTGCTAGGCTAATATTCCTGCATCGTTCGGCCCCTGCGCCTGCGCGCACTGGGGCCTTTTTCTTTGCAAAATCGAAACGGAGCTTCGCCATGGCGAAAGCAAGCGCGCGTCCGCGCGCCGCGCCTACACCCACGCGCACCTGCCGGTGTCCAAGCGCTACAGCTACACGCCGGAACTGCTGGCCGACGTGCGCCGGCGCTACGAACAGACCGACGAGCCGCTCGTCGACATCGCGGCCGATTTCGGCGTGCACGAGACCACCTTCCAGCAACATCGCCGCGCGCGAGGGCTGGGTGCGCTACGTGCCGCCGCCGCGCGATCTGACGCCGGCGGCGAAGCTCGCGGCGCAGGCGGAGGCGCTGGCCGCTGCAACCCTCCCCCCGCGCAGCGGCGGGGAGGGTCGGTCGCCGCAGCGCGCGAAGCGCGGGGCGGGGTGGGGGGCGCAGGCTCGAAGTCGCCCCCACCCGACCCCTCCCTCGCCAGCGCTACGCGCGAGGGCGACCTCCGCCCGCCTGGGGGCGGTGAGAGAGAGAAGCGCGGGAGGGGAGGAGAACGCCGCGCCCGCCGCCCGCCGCCTCGACACCGCCGACCGCCTGCAGCCGCCGCGAATTGCAGCGCTGCTCGCCGCGGTCGCGCGCCGCGCGCGCGCGCATGAAGCGCGAGGCCGCCGGCAAGCCGGCCGACGCGACGTCGCGCAGCGACCTGCGCCGCCTCACCGCCACGCTGCGCGCGACTGCAACGCCTGCAAGCCGCCGCCCCGTCAGCCAGCATCCGGACCCGACTATGACGACATGCCCGCCGACATCGATGAATTCCGTCACGAACTTGCGCGCCGCATTGACGCTTTCGTCGCAAGCCGGCCGGACGGCGGAGGCGATGCTGGCGGAGCTGCCGCTGCGCCTGTGGCTGCAGCGGCTCGAGCGTGACTTCGTCGCGCTCGCGCACGCGCACCAGGAGCCGCCGCTCGCGCCGCCAACGGCGGCGGACCGTGGACGACCTGGCTGATGCTCGGCGGGCGCGGCGCCGGCAAGACGCGCGCCGGCGCCGAATGGGTGCGCGCGCTGGTGCACGGCCATCGCGCCTTATGCCGACGCGCCGCACGGCTCCATCGCGCTGGTCGGCGAGACCGAGCACGACGTGCGCGAGGTGATGATCGAGGGCCCCGCCGGCATCCTGCGCACCTCGCCGCGCAGCGAGCGCCCGCAATGGACGGCGACGCGCCGGCGGCTCGAATGGCGCGAACGGCGCGGTGGCCTACGCGTTCTCGGCCGAGGACCCCGAGCAGCTGCGCGGGCCGCAATTCGACGCCGCCTGGTGCGACGAGCTCGCCAAGTGGCGCCACGCCGACGCGACCTTCGACATGCTGCAATTCGGCCTGCGGCTGGGCGCGCGCCCGCGCCAGCTCATCACCACCACGCCGCGGCCGATCGCGCTGATCAAGCGGCTGATCGCCGACCCGCGCACGGCGGTGACGCGCGCGGCCACGCAGGCCAACGCCGCGCATCTGTCGCCCGCCTTCCTCGACGAGGTGCTGGCGCGCTATGCCGGCACGCGGCTCGGCCGCCAGGAGATCGACGGCGAGATCATCGAGGAGCGCGCCGACGCGCTGTGGTCGCGCGCGCATGATCGAGGCCGCGCGCGTGGCGCGCCGCGCCGCCGCTGCGCGCGCATCGTCGTCGGCGTCGATCCGCCGGCCTCGGCGCGCGCCGGGCGCCGACGCCTGCGGCATCGTCGCGGCCGGCATCGCCGAGGACGGCCTCGTCTATGTGCTGGAGGACGCGAGCGTGCAGGGCCTGGCGCCCGCCGGCTGGGCGGCGAAGGCGGTCGCGCTCTACCGCGGCTCAAGGCCGACGCGATGGTGGCCGAGGTCAACCAGGGCGGCGACATGGTGCGCGCGGTGCTGCGCGCAGGTGGACGCGGCGGTGCCGGTGCGCAGCGTGCACGCCACGCGCGGCAAGTGGCTGCGCGCCGAGCCGGTCGCCGCGATGTACGCGCAGGGCAAGGTCAAGCACGTCGATCCGCCGCTGGCCGCGCTGGAGGACGAGATGTGCGACTTCGGCCTCGGCGGGCTTGTCGTCCGGCGCCTCGCCCGACCGGCTCGACGCGCTGGTGTGGGCGGTGACCGAGCTGATGGCGCGCGGGCGGTGGCAGGGGCCGCGCATCAGGAGCACCTGGGACGGGCCGCTGGTGCCGCGGTGGATTTTGGGGCGGCCGTATTAGGGGCCGGAGCGGCCTGGCATCGCTCTCTGTTCCCTCTCCCCTCCGTGGGAGAGGGGAACGACCCATGCGCGAACCAAGCTGGACGCAAAGTTAATCCAGAGTCAGCGACGACGGCCACCTCGGACGCTCGTCAATATCGGCTTTCGTGGGAAATCGACCACCGCGTGGAGCTGTCGCCATGTACGCTGGACTTAGAACAGTCCGAAAACTTATCGGACAGCTAACACGCGACCGCTTGCATTTGACCGCGCATTGAAGTGAGAATTTCATCGACCGCGGGTCAGGCTGGAGAAGTACACCCTGGACGTCCTCCGTTCAAATCTCTAGCGTCCGGGTCAACGCCTTCAGCAGTCGAATTACAATACTCGTAGACTCTGCCAAGGCCGACAACCGCGCGAAGGATGGCGAGTGCTTTCCTTGTCGCAACAAGTAGCGAATAAAGGTCTGATCAATCTTGATCCGTCGAACGGCGAAGCCGCAGATAACCTAGCGACGAATTCCGGTGCCGACAATCGTCCATGGCGACGCTGACGCCGAGCATCTTTGAGCCGATTGAGCATGGTCGGCCCACGCTGGATGAGACCGCTGGAGTAGCGGTCTTCCGGCAAACTGGATTGGCCAAGCGTCGTTTGACCGCGCGGTCCTAAAATGGGCAGCTTTGACTGCACCGGCGATACGTGCCGGACTCACGATATCATTTCGGTCATTCACGGCGTCGGCGCAGGCTCGCTCCAACACCAATTCTCCGCTCGGCACGGTCAGCCCGCTCCTCCGCGATCGGAATGAACAGGGGCGGTATCAAGCCGCGTTACCAGCGATGTAGCGTACCTCGCAGTGTGACCTTCCCGGATCTTGAGTGTGACACTGGGCTGTTCGAGTGTGAACTCGTCGTTGACCAGCGCCTTGCGAAGATCGGCCGAGCAGGCGCTCTTGCATGCGGGCGCCGTTTGCGCTTCGAAAAATCGAATTCCCGACGGCTTTGCAGCGGTAGAGCGCCAGATCCGCGTTCTTCATAAGCTGATCCGGCGCAGCTGCCGCCACGATCCGGCCGCGATGGCGATGCCGACTGCTCGACCCACGGCGACTTGATGGCCGTCGATTTGATAGGGCGCGCTCGGGCTTCAATCAGACGCGTCGCAAGTGCGGTCGCATCGGCCGGCTTTCCGAATGTGCCTGCAGAATGGCAAACTCGTCGCCGCCCAGGCGTGTCGTTCTCGCGAACACATCGCGCATGCGGTCCGCCGCCGCCTGCAACAACTTGTCACCATCGTGCCAAGCGACTTACGCTCTTGAGTGAAGCCGGCTGTGACGCGAAGGGACGGCTCTGCGGCGCGCGAATGACGAAGTTCTTCCATCTTTTTACTAGAAAACTTCGATTTCGCAGATCCGTCAGCGCGTCGTAATGCGCCATGTGTGAAATCTTCTCTTCCGTGCGCCGCTGTTCGGTAATGTCTTCAAACGTTATGACGAAGCCGCCGCTCGGCATGGGCGCGCACGACTGAAGAGAAAGTGTGCCCGCAGTGCGCTCGAACAGGATCTTGCCCTCTCCGGCAGTCCGAGATCGACTCGCAATGATTTGTGGCTGATTTGTCGAGCACTGGGTCCGACGTCCACAAGCTGCATGGTTTGCTCGGACCGTGCCTCCTGGCGACCGAGTTCCATCCCACTCCAGCCCGAATGTTCGTCAAGCGCCGATTGAATGATGAGCTTGCCGGCAACGTCGACATCAAAAGACCTTGCACCATATTGTTCAATGCCGCGTCGAACTGCAAATTCGCGTTTCGATTCTTGTTCGCGCGCTCGCGCTCGGTAATGTCGCGATAAAACCAGATGCGGCCGACGATATTTGTTCAGCATCGCGCAGCGGCGCCGGTGCCGGTCGACACGCGCCCATCCTGAGCCTAGTTCGTCGTGCGTCGGGATGCGCGTAAAGCTGTTTAATGTGCGCAATGAACGCCTTCCCGGGGCCGCGGATTGCGCCGCCACCGCCTGAGACCGGCGATCGCCTTTCTCCACGAGCTGCCGCGGAATATTCCACAACGCGATGAACTGCGCGTTGAACGATATCGATCCGCGAGCGCTCGTCGACGACGACGATTGCGTCGGGTGAATTCTCCATTGCCGTCGTGTGTAGGATGTTCGAAAAGCGATCAGTTGCGTCTTTCGACAGCGCGCGGTCGGTAACGTCCAAATAAGATTGCCGAGTACGCCGAAGACCTCTCCGTTTAAATCGCAGCAAAGGCATCTTGCCTCGTGACGAAGCGTGATAGCTTTCCCGTCGGGCGCTTGTCTGAGGTTCGTCTATAGAAGCTTGCCATGGCCAGTCTCAATAACCTGGCGGTCATCGGCTCGGAAATTCGCCTGATCTTGCCAGCCCATCTGGTAATCGTCTTTGCCGATAATGTCTTCCGAATCCTGCATCGCGCGCAAGGGCGTTTACATCCCGTAAAGCGAATGCTTGCGAAATATTCTTGCGGGCACCGCGTCAGATCACCGATAAGCTGCTGCGATTGCCGTAGTGCGGCTTCCGGTGACTTCATTCTCTGGGCCGGGCACTGGAGGTTTCATACGGGGGTGTCGTGCGCGAAACAGTGTCATTGACAATCGCAATTGTCTTCATGAACGAATAACGCCGATCAGCGATTCACTCCGGTATTCTACTTAGTCTTGCCGAAGATCATTTCGCCGGTTAACTAAGCAATGAAAATGGTCGATCGGTAGAGAGATGCGTTGCCGACGCCGAGAAATGACGGAGCCTAGGCCTGGCGTCGTTTTCTGAGCGACAGCTGCCGCCGCATTCCTCTTCGGTCAACGCGTCCATGCGCGTGTCGGAACGACCGTCAGCTCTAAACCCCACCACCTTCTGCCGCTGCACCCCCAGCCCGTCGATCCCCATCTCCACCACGTCGCCGGCTTTGAGATACACCGGCGGCTTCATGCCGAAGGCCACGCCCGGCGGCGTGCCGGTGGCGATCACGTCGCCCGGCTCCAGCACGAAAATCTGCGACAGGTACCAGACCAGGTGCGCCACATCGAACACCATGGTGGCGGTCGAGCCGCGCTGGCGCTTTGCGCCGTTGACGTTGGTCCACATGGCGAGCTTCTGCGGCTGCTTGATCTCGTCCTTGGACACGAACCACGGCCCCAGCGGCCCGAAGGTCTCGGCGCCCTTGCCCTTGCAAATGGTCTGCCCGTGCTCCATCTGGAAGGCGCGCTCCGACACGTCGTTGGCAATGCAATAGCCGGCGACCGCGTCCATCGCTCTTGTCCTTGGCCAGATAGCGCGCGCGCTTGCCGATGATGACGGCGAGCTCGACCTCGTAGTCGAGCTTGGTCGAGCCCTTCGGGATCATGGTGTCGTCGTTCGGCCCGCAGATGCAGGAGGGCGCCTTGTTGAACACCACCGGCTCGGCCGGCACCGGCACGCCGCTCTCGGCGGCGTGGTCGGCGTAGTTGAGCCCGATGGCGATGAAGTTGCGCACATGGCCGACGCAGGGGCCGAGCCGCGGCTTGCCGGACACGGCCTTGAGGCGCTTGAGGTTGGCCTTTTTGATCTTGGCGAGGCCGCCTGAGCTGAGCATCTCGCCGTCAATGTCCGTCACCACGCGCGACAAGTCCCTGATTTTGCCGTCGGCGTCGAGGATGCCGGGCTTTTCGCGGCCGGGCGCGCCATAGCGGACGAGCTTCATGACAGGGTCTCCTGCGGGGTGTTTTTGGGAGGCTTTAACGGCGGGATCGGCGCGGACTATGCGACGGCGGCGGGGCCGGGGGCAACCCCGTGCTGTCGCCCGCCAGGCGGCGTCCAGTGAGCCAGGCGAGACGCGCCGATCGCGCAAGCGATGGCCTGCTTGCGCGCATGAGGATGGGTGGGCGCTAAAAGATGCGCTGGCCGCGCCGGCCGATCGCCAGCATGGCGAAGTAAAGCGCGATCACGCCGCCGACCACCAGCATCCAGTTCTGGACGGGCAGGCCGAACAGGTCGAAATTGTCGACGAGCCAGTTCATGACGCGCATCTAGGCCGGCGCGCCGGCCAATCCCCGTAAATTGGCCGTAAAATACGCAAGCGCCATGGTTAGCGAATGCTAACGAAATCCGCGCGTATTTCGAGGTTCAGTTGCACGGTCGGGTAAAGCTTGCGGCGTAGGTCGTGCGTGTCGACAAGGCCAGGCATCGGAGGATGTCATGGATGAAAGACGCAAAGTTCAACGTCATCGCACGCTCAAAGCGGGCTCGATCAGCTTCAACCGCGCCGCCGGCATCGACTGCCGCGTGCGGAATCTGTCGCCGGCCGGCGCCTGCCTGGAAGTGGCGAGCCAGCTCGGCGTTCCCGACGATTTCGTGCTGGTGGTGGAGAGCGACCACGTGCACAAGCCCTGCCACGTGATCTGGCGCACGGCGACGCGGCTGGGCGTCGAATTCCACGCGGCCTGAGGCCACGCGGCGGCGCGGCCGCACGCTAGAAAGGCTCGGCTGGCGCGGCCCTTGTGCTGCGCGTGATTGACGCCAAGCCGCTCGGCCAGCTCCCAATCGATGCGGTAGAGCTCGCCCAGCACGTCGCCGATGCGCTTCTGCTGGCCTTCGAGCTCGTGAATGAGCGCCAGGCATTTTTCGCCGGCCGGCATCCGCCGTTTGCCGCGGCGCTTCGTCGTCCATCGCCTTGATCACCGGCGCGAGGCGGCCGAGCGCGAGACCTGCTTTGCGCGCTTTCACCAGCAGCGCGACGCGCTCGCAATCGATCCAGCTGTAGACCCGCACGCGGCCGGCAGGCCGGCGCCGGATCAGGCCGCGCAATTCGTAAAGCCGCAACGTGCGCGTGGAAACGCCGAACATGCGCGCCACTTCGCCGATCGACAAAATATGGTCTTGCGCTGCGTCGGGCGCGCCGGCTGCGTCGCCTGCGCCGTTTGCCGCGGGCCCGCGCGGCGCGCCATTGCGAACATCATCGGACATGGAAAGCTCTGCCTTTGCCGAGATTAAGGGGTTGGCCTGTTGAGGCCGTTGCGGCAGCTTTTGGCAGAGACGATGTGCAGTGCAGAAGTAATTTACCGTTATCTGGCCGCGCATGCGGCCGAAATTGCCCGCATTTGCAGGGCGCTTAGCCGGTGGCTTATGGCGCGCCTGCCAAGCCGGCTTGGGCCAGATCGCGCGCGATGCGGTCGGCAAGCTCGGTGACCGGAAAGAACTTCTCGAGTTCGCCGCGCGCATTCGTGCTCCAGGCCGGCGCGACGACTGCGAGCCGTTGCAAGGACCGCGCGGCGCGCTCGCGATCGCCGGCTCTCGCCGCGGCCAAGGCGCGCGCGACCAGCCCGAGCGGATAGTCTTCGTTGGTGATCTGGTTGGCGTGATGAATGGTATTGGCCAGGTCGCCGCGCAGGTAGCTGCCGAGGAACATGTAGAAATGATGCCATGACGGCCGCACGGTGCCGAACTCGCCGGCGCGTTGCAGCATGTCCATGCCGCGCTCGATCTCGCCCACCATGATCAGCCGCCCGCCATAGTCGCTGATCACCGTCGTGTCGTATTTGTTGAGCGCGATGGCCTTGTCGCCGGCGGCAAAAGCGGCGGCGATTTCGTGGCGGGCAAACAGAACGCCGAACAGAATCTGATAGGCGCGCGAGCTTTCCGGCTTGAGCTCGACCGCCCGCCGCGCCATCTCGCAGCGCCCGGTCGAGCATCGCCGGGTCGCCTTGGTGGCCGGCATAGCCGTACTGAAATTCGCGGAAATAGAGGGCGGCCAAATACGAAAAGCCGCTGACAAAATCGGGATGGACGGCGATCAACCGCTCCAGGCTGACGCGGGCGCGCATGTGCTGATCCGGGTCGAAGGAGCGAAACGATTCCGAGGCTTCGACGATAGCCGCGGTAGCGCGGATCGCCGGCGCCGGTGGCGAGATGCTTGCGGCGGCTATGGGCGCGGATGACGCCGAACGGCTGCACCAGCACGGCGGCAAGCTCGGTGACGATCGCGTCCTCGGTCGCGGCGCGGTCTTCGCCGGCGCGCAGCCGGTCGAACACCCGCGCCCAATGCACGGTGCCGTCGCTGTTATCGAGCAGCCGGAAGCGCACGCTGGTGGTGCCGTCGTCGCGATATTCGACCGAGCCCATGAGCTGATAGTCGTGATCGGCCTTGACCGCCGCGCCGGCTTCGCCCGCGACAATGTTGATGGTGTCGAAGCGCGTAAACGCGTCGCACAGTTTCTCGTGCAGCGAGATGGCCGAGACCGCCTTGCCGTCCGGCGCGGTGAGCATGTCGAACGGCTGCACCAGCAGCGTCGGCATGCCGTTGCCCGGCGGCAGTTCGCTTGCCGCGGGCGCCGGCGCCGCGGCTCGGCCTGGACGGTAGGAAAAGGCCGGCACATAGCTGCCGCGCGTGAGCGCGATGCGCACCGGGCGGTCCGGCGCCGGGACCGGAATAATAGCGCTCCATCGCGCGCCGCAGCCGCGTCGCCTCCACCCGCACGATCGGATCGATCTGCGGATCGAAGTCTGCGCCGCGCTTGAGCGCCTCGACGCCGATCGTATAGCCCTTGATGCGGTCGCTCTTGCCGTCGAGCGCGGCTTCGACCACGAAGCGCAGAAAAGCGGCGAGCTGCGGCGAGGCGCGAAAGCCCTCGCTCTGCACGATGTCGGCAAGCGCCGCGCGCACCTCGACCGGTGTCGGCACTTCGGTGATCGCATCGTGCTTGGGCATGGCGGTAGCCGGTTGCGCCAGATTCGTAGCGCGAATGCCGGCCCGGCGCGCGATGCCATGTCCGGCGCTGCCGGCCTGGCTCTAAAACGCCCCGTTGAAGGTGCCGCCGTCGATCAGCAAATTCTGCCCGGTGATGTAGCCGGCCTGCGCCGAGCATAGAAACGCGCAGGCCGCGCCGAACTCGGCCGGATCGCCGAAGCGCTTGGCCGGAATGGTGTTGATGCGGTCGGCCGCCACTTGCGTGACGCTCTTGCCCTTCTGCTCGGCGGTCTTGCTCAGCACGCCGCGCAGGCGGTCGGTGTCGAAGGCGCCCGGCAGCATGTTGTTGATGGTGACGTTGTTGGCCGCGACCGTGCGCGCGACGCCGGCGAGGAACGCGGTCAATCCGGCGCGCGCGCCCGAGGACAGATCGAGCCCGGCGAGCGGCATCTTCACCGAGCCGGAGGTGATGTTGACGATGCGGCCGAAGCGGCGCTGGCTCATCGGGTCGATCACCTTCTGGATCAATTCGATCGCCACGATCATGTTGGCGATCACGCCGTCGATCATCTGCGCCCGCGTCAGCTCGCGGAAATCGCGCATCGGCGGGCCGGCATTGTTGTTGACCAGAATGTCGGGCTGCGGGCAGGCGGCGAGCAGCGCCTTCTGGCCCTCCGGCGTCGCCACGTCGGCGGCCACCGCGATGACGTTGGCTTTGGTGAGACTGCGCAGCTCGGCGGCGGCCGCCTCCAGCTTCTTGGCGTCGCGGCCGTTGAGCACGACCTCGCAGCCGGCTTCCGCCAATGCGCGCGCGCAGGCCTTGCCCAGGCCGCGGCTGGAGGCGCAGACGATGGCCTTGCGGCCGGCAATTCCGAGATCCATGGGGGCTCCTTCGGCGGGACGTTGGGCGGCGAGGTTAACGGCGCCGTCATGAAACTGCAATGAAGGCCTGCTAATGCTTGCCGACATGAGCAATAGCCTGGAGACGCTCGCCACGTGACGGAGCCCGCCACGAAGCGATACCGCGCGCTGTTCATCTCCGACGTGCATCTGGGAACGCGCGGCTGCCAGGCCGACAGGCTGCTCGACTTCCTCCGCCACCACGACGCCGAAACGATCTATCTGGTCGGCGACATCGTCGACGGCTGGGCGCTGCGCTCGTCCTGGTACTGGCCGCAGCCGCACAACGACGTGGTGCAGAAACTTTTGCGCGCGGCGCGTAAAGGCGCGCGCCTCATCTACATTCCCGGCAACCACGACGAATTCCTGCGCGGCTATTACGGCACGCATTTCGGCGGCATCGAGGTGGTGGAAAACATCGTCCACACCGGCGCCGACGGGCGGCGCTATCTGGTCGTGCACGGCGACGTGTTCGATCTGGTGGTGACGCAGGCGCGCTGGCTGGCGCTCTTGGGCGACAAGGCCTACGAGTTCGCGCTCACCGCCAACCGCGTGTTCAACACCTTCCGCCGCGTCTTCGGCGCGCCCTATTGGTCGCTGTCGAAATGGGCCAAGCTGAAGGTGAAGAACGCGGTCAATTACATCGGCGCCTTCGAGCAGGCGCTGGCGAGCGAAGCGCAGCGCCACAAGGCCGACGGCGTGATCTGCGGCCACATCCACACGCCCGCCATCCATGACGACTTCGGCATCCGCTACATCAATTGCGGCGACTGGGTGGAAAGCTGCACGGCGGTGGCCGAGGGCCACGACGGCGAATTCGAGATCATCACCTGGACCAGACCGGCGACGAGCCGGTCGCCGCTGAAGTGGCGCAGCGAGGCAGCATGATCAATCGATCCGTCGTCCCCGCGAAGCGGGGACCCGAGCGGCAAGCACCGAGTTCACGCCTGGGTCCCGCTTGCGCGGGAACGAACGGAAGAACATGAAAATCCTGATCGTCACCGACGCCTGGCATCCGCAGGTCAACGGCGTGGTGCGCACCTTGGGCCACGTCGCGCGCGAGGCGGCGGCGCTCGGCATCGAGATCGTGTTCCTGGCGCCGGGCGAATTCCGCACGCTGCCGATGCCGAGCTATCCGGAAATTCGCCTCGCGCTGACGCATCCAGGCGCGGTGGCGCGCAAGCTCGACACGATCAAACCCGATGCCATCCACATCGCGACCGAAGGCCCGCTCGGCCACGCCATGCGCCGCGTCTGCATCCGGCGCGCGCTGCCGTTCACCACCAGCTTCCACACCCGCTTTCCCGATTATCTCGCCGAGCGATTGCCGCTGCCGGAGCGCTGGACGCGCGAGATCGCCTGGGCCTGGCTACGGCATTTCCACAGCGCGGGCGCCGCGGTGCTGGCGGCGACGCCGACCTTGGCCAGCGAGCTTGCCGGCCGCGGCTTCAAGAACGTGAAGATCTGGCCGCGCGGCGTCGACGCCGAGCTGTTCCGCCCGCGCCGGCGCGCCGTGCTCGATCTGCCGCGGCCGATCTTCCTCACCGTCGGACGGCTGGCGGTGGAAAAGAATGTCGAGGCCTTTCTCGCGCTCGATCTGCCCGGCAGCAAGCTGGTGGTCGGCGACGGGCCGGCGCGCGCTCAGCCTGGCGCGGCACTATCCGCAAGCCGTATTCCTGGGCGCGCGCCAGGGCGAGGCGCTGGCCGAGATTTACGCCGCCGCCGACGTCTTCGTGTTCCCGAGCCGCACCGACACCTTCGGCCTGGTGCTGCTGGAAGCGCTGGCGAGCGGCGTGCCGGTCGCGGCCTTTCCGGCCGACGCGCCGCGCGACGTGATCGGGCGACGCGCCGGTCGGCGTGCTCGACGAGGACTTGCAGCGCGCCTGTCTGGAGGCGCTGGAATGCTCGCGCGCGGACTGCCGCGCCTTCGCGCTGACGATGACCTGGGAAGCGAGCGCGCGCATTTTCCTTGAGCATGTGGCGGAGGCGAACAAGGTGGTGCGCACCCGCCGCCTCTGGCTGCGACGGCGCCGGCGCGCGGCGAAGCCGAGCGAAGAAGCGCCCTTGGCGGACGAAGAAGCGCGTGTGAACGTCCGCTGAGCGGGCCTTGCCCCTACGCGTCAGGCGGGGCTAGCCTCGCGCGCCATGGGCGTCATCGACAAAACAATTCTCCCCGACGCCGGCGATATCGCGGCGGCGGCCAAGCGTTTGGCCGGCGTCGCCGTGCGCACGCCGCTGATCAACGCGCCGGTGCTCGATGAGCGTCTCGGCGCGCGCGTCTTCCTCAAGGCCGAAACGCTGCAGCGCACCGGCTCGTTCAAGTTCCGCGGCGCCTATAACAAGATGTCATCGATCCCGCCCGAGCGGCGCGGCGCCGGCGTGGTGGCCTATTCGAGCGGCAATCACGCGCAAGGGGTGGCGGCCGCGGCGAAGCTGCTTGGGGCTGCGCGCAACCATCGTGATGCCGAGCGATGCGCCGGCGGCCAAGCGGCGGCGCACCGAGGCGCTCGGCGCCGAGATCGTGCCCTATGACCGCAACAGCGAAGATCGCGCGGCAATCGGCGCAGCGCTGGCGCAGGAGCGCGGCGCCACGCTGGTGCCGCCCTACGACGATCCGCTCATCATCGCCGGGCAGGGCACCATCGGCGCCGAGATCGTCGAGGATTTGCGCTGGCTGAACCTGAAGCCGCAGATCGTGCTGGTGGGCGCCTCCGGCGGCGGGCTTGCCGCCGGCATCGCGCTCGGCGTCAAGGCCAAAGTGCCGGCGGCCGACATGTATATCGTCGAACCGGAAGGCTTCGACGACACGCTGCGCTCCTTCGCGAGCGGCCAGCGCGAAACCAATCCGCGCATGAGCGGCACGCATCTGCGACGCGCTGATGAGCGCGACGCCGGGTGAGCTGACCTTTCCGATCACGCGCGACTTGATCGGCCGCGGCTTCACCGTTTCCGACGACGAGGTCGCGGCCGCGGTGCGCTACGCCTTCGAGGAGCTGAAGCTGGTGGTGGAGCCGGGCGGCGCGGTCGGGCTCGCCGCGCTGCTCGCCGGCAAGCTGGACGTGACCGGCAAGGTGGTGGCGACCGTCCTGTCGGGCGGCAACGTGGACGCGGAATTGTTTGCGAAAATAATTTCCGGCGGGCCGCTCACGTAAACAGCGCCAGCCGCTCGTCCTCAGTCAGCCGCATGAGCGCGGCCAGCGGATCGGACGGCGGCGGCGCGATCTTGGCGCTCGACTGCGCCCATAGATCCTCATCCGTATCGGTATCGGTGCGCGAGGGCGCATTCGTTTGCGCCACCGGCGCCGGCGCAGCTTCAGCGTCGGCATGCGCAATCGCTTTGGGCGCGGGCGCAACGGGCGAACTTTGCGCCGGCGGCACGCTGTCGAGCCAGCTCACGTCGGGAATGACCGCGGCGCTGGCGCCGGCCGGCGCGGCAGGCCGCGCAAGCGGCGGGCCGCGGTCATGCGCCAGCGTCAGCGCCGGCTGCGCGGCCGACGGCGAGGGGATCGGCAGTTCCGGTTGCTCGGGCACCGGCACCAGCGCGAGGCGCGCGTCGCCCGCCGCCGCCGCCGGCTCAGGCGGGGGCGCCGGTTGCGCCAGCCCCTCGAGGCGGCGCTCCAGCAGATCGAGCAATTGCGCGAGCTTGGCCGCCCGCGCCGGCAGCGGGCTTGTCTCGATCTCGGGCCGCGCCGCGCGGATGGCGGCCAGCAGATCGCGCAAGGCGGCGCGCGCCGGCTCCACGCCCGCCTGCTGCGCCCGCATCAGCGCCTCCAGCCGCCCAAGCGCGATCAAGAGCATCTCGGTATCGGCGCCGCGATGACGCTTGGCATATTCGGCCAGGAACGCGCGGCCGCGCCCGCTCGCGGAGAGCGCGGCGCAGAAGGTCTGGTACTCGTCCTCGCCCGGCGCTGCCGGCAACACAGTTGCGGGCGCCGGCGCCAAAGCCTCGGGTGCCATATGCATTCCTTGCACTTCCAGTTTATCTATCGGCCCGCCTGATTCGGCCAGCCGAGGCGTCACGGATGCGGCCCGTTTCCCAGCTCGATGTCGGCTTTGCGCCGCGCCTGGCGGCCTTCTATGCCGCCACGTTCGTGGTTGCGGGCATTGCACTGCCGTTTTTCCCGATCTGGCTGAAGGCCAAGGGGCTCGACGCGCAAATGATCGGCGTGGTGCTGGCGGCGCCGATGCTGGCGCGCCTTTTGGCCACGCCGTTGGCCGCGCGCCTGGCCGACCGGCGCGACGCGCTGCGCGCCGCCATCATGGTGACGGCGGCCTTAAGCGTTATCGGCTATCTGCTGGTCGGCCTGGCCGAGGGGCCGGCCGCCATCCTGATCGCCTACGCGCTCGCCTCCTTCGCCTTCACGCCGCTGATGCCGCTGTCGGAGACCTATGCGCTCAAGGGGCTGACGGCGCGCGGCCGCGCCTATGGGCCGGTGCGGCTGTGGGGCTCGGCCGCCTTCATCCTCGGCAGCTTCGCCGCCGGATTTGCGACCGACGCGATCCCGGCGCGGTATCTCATCTGGCTGATCGTGGCGGCGAGCATCGTGGCGGCCTTTGCCGCTTTTGCGCTCGCGCCCGTGCACGTGACCGCGCCGCCTGCTGCGCCCGCGCCCCGCCGCAGCCTGCTGCGCGATCCCGCCTTCATCGCCGGGCTCACGGCGGCGAGCCTGATCCAGGCAAGCCACGCGGTCTATTACGGCTTCTCGGCGCTGCAATGGCGCGGCATGGGCCTCGACGGCACGACGATCGCGGCGCTGTGGGCGCTCGGTGTGATCGCGGAGATCGTGCTGTTCGCGCTGCAAGGGCGGCTGCCGCCTGCGTTCACGCCGCCGGTGCTGCTGATCGTGGGCGCTGCCGGCGCGGCGCTGCGCTGGGGCGCGATGGCGCTCGACCCGCCGGTCGCGCTGCTGCCGGCTTTGCAATTGCTGCACGCGGCCTCGTTCGGCGCCACCCATCTCGGCATGCTGGGCTTCGTCGCCGCCAAGGCGCCGCCCGGGCAAGGCGCCACCGCGCAAGCGCATCTGGCGATCGCGCTCGGCACCACCATGGCGGCGGCCACGGCGATCTCCGGCGTGCTCTATGGACGTTTCGGCAGCCTCGCTTACGCGGCGATGGCGTCAGCGGCGGTCGCTGGCGGCGTTGCCGCTTACATAGCGAACCGCGCGTCGCGGCGCGCGCGTGTGAGCGCGCGTGCACGCGCGGCGTCGCCGAGCAGCTGCGCACGATACCGCTGAGATCGCGGCCTTCCAGGAAGATCATCCGGCGCGACAGGCCGCCATGCCGGTTGATCCAGTGCCGCACCGACGTGGGATAGATGTTCCACAGCGCGCGCGTGCCCATGGTGCTGGTCACCGGACGTCCGTCGCGATCCGGCATCCAGGCGGCGTGGAAGCCGAAGCGCGCGCGCTCGGTCGCGCAAATCTTGCTGTTCGGGATCAGCCCCAGCACCAGCGTGCAGGCGGAGAGGCAATTGCCGTCGATGACGACGTTCTCGCCGGTCGAGCGCAGCATGGCGAAGGCTTGCAGGTAGTGGCCGATCTGGCCGCCGCGGTCTTCCGCAATGCGCATGGTGGCCGACGCCGGCGCGATGCCGGACGCCAGCACGGCGGCGCATAGAAGCAGGCCGCGAAACCGCATAACCCCCGTCCCCGTTATTCTTGTTCCGCCAATTCCCTGCGGCGATTTTGACGCAAGTCTAAGGCAAAGGGGGAGTCGCGGAAAGACTTGGTTAACCAAAAAGCGGGGATAATTCGCGAACAAAGTCAGGGAGTTGCTGGAACTCTGCCGGCCGCCTCAATGGCGGGTGAGGGAAATCGGAAGCGCCGCGCGGGGCCAATTGCGCGGCCGCTTGCGCGCAATCCTGCGCCATGCGCCTGAGCTGATAGGCGGTTTCCTCGTTCAAGCATTCGTGCGCGATCTGCTCGCACAGCCGGGCATGCGCCAACAGGCGCTCGGCAATGGCCTCGTCCTTGGGCGCGGCGGGAATGGCGATTTGCGCGGACATGGGCAATCTGATGCCCGCAACCGGACATCGCCGCATTGATCGGGATCAATCGCCCGCAGGAACCCGGTTAGGGCATGGACTCATAAAAACGGCAGCCAAAGGCCGAGCTGCACAGTCGCCGATGAGTGTCCGCTTTCGGGGGTAAAGCGGACATTGCGCAGACGTGCGGCTATGTCCGTTTTTGACCCACAACGACCATTGGCCGTGCACTGCGGCAATGGTTTTGATGCCCGTTTCAGCCCCTATCAAAGTAGTCGTTTGAGCCGCTAAGATGCTGTTTCCAGACCTCTGGGTTGGACATGCGGCGACGCGAGTTCATTGCGCTTCTCGGCGGCGCGGCAGCCACGTGGCCGCTCGCCGCGCGCGCGCAAAATCCGGCGATGCCTATAGTGGGCTTCCTCCACGTCGCCTCCGCCAAACCATTCGCGCATATCGTGGCTGGGTTTCGTCAGGGCCTGAAAGAAACCGGCGCCGTCGAAGGACAGAACGTCGCGATCGAATTCCGTTGGGCTGGGGGCCAAATCGGCCGGCTGCCCGAACTGGCCGCCGAACTGGTCCATCGTCAGGTAGCCGTCCTTGTCACCGGCGGCGGCGAGGCACCGGCCTTTGCGGCCAAGGCCGCGACCTCGACGATTCCGATCGTCTTCAACATCGGCAATGATCCGGTCCAGGCCGGTCTGGTTGCCAGCCTCAACCGGCCAGGCGGCAACGCAACCGGCGTAAACATTTTGACCACCGAGTTGGAGGCGAAGCGGCTGGGGCTGCTGCATGAGATGGTGCCCGCCGCCTCGATCGTCGCTCATCTCGTGAACCCGGCATACCCACCGACCAAAACCAACGTCAGTGATGTGGCGACGGCGGCCCGCGTCATGAGGCTGCAAATCATTCTTGTGGAGGCCAGCAGCGAAAGCGAGATCGATGCGGCTTTTGCGGCGATCCAGCAAAAGGGAGCCGGAGCTCTCCTTGTAGGCGCCGACCCGTTCTTCAACGGCCGGCGCAATCAGATCGTGGCGCTGGCGGCAAGCCACGCGCTTCCTGCGATATTTGAGCAGCGCGAGTTCGCCGCGGCTGGCGGCCTGATGAGCTACGGAACCAGCATTACGGACGCCTATCGGCAGATGGGAATCTACACCGGGAGAATCCTCAAGGGCGAGAAGCCCGCCGATCTGCCGGTCGTGCAGTCAGTCAAATTCGAGCTGGTCATCAACCTCAAGACCGCCAAGTCGCTCGGCCTCACGCTGCCGTCCGGGCTGCTCTCCATCGCCGACGAGGTGATCGAATGAGACGGCGCGAGTTCATCGCTCTTGTAAGTGGCGCGGCGGTCGCGTGGCCGGTGGTGGCGCGTGCGCAAAAGCCGGCGATGCCGGTAATTGGGTTTCTGCACAGCGGCTCAGCCGATGCGTTTGCGCCACAAGTCTCCGCATTTCATCAGGGGCTAAAGGACAGCGGCTATGTTGAGGGTCAAAACGTCGCCATTGAATACCGCTGGGCCGACGGTCGATCAGATCGATTAGCGTCCCTCGCTGCCGATCTCGTACGCCGTCAGGTGGCTGTGATCGCCGCATTCGGCGGCAACAATCCAACTCTTGCGGCCAGAGCGGCAACCAGATCAATTCCCATCGTTTTCAACACCGGTGCCGACCCCGTCAGATCGGGTGTGGTTTCAAGTCTTAGCCGGCCAGGTGGAAACGTCACGGGTGTGAGCTTTTTGGTCGAAGAACTCGGCGCCAAGACATTGGGGCTGCTGCATGAGCTAGTCCCCAAGGCCACGACCATCGGCGTGTTGGTAAACCCGGGTAACCCGGAGGTGGAGCGCGAAGTGCCCACGATACAGGAAGCAGCGCGCACGCTCGGCTTGCAGCTTCAGGTCGTCCGCGCATCCTCCGCTAACGAAATCGATAATGCTTTCCGCGTCTTGATTGAACGAGGGGTTGGCGCACTCATTGTTATTGCCGATCCGTTTTTCGCAATTAGGTCCGCACAACTCGTCGAGTTGGCGGCGCGTCAACGAATTCCGACAGCTTATTACCGTCGTGAATTTTCGAAGCTGGAGGCCTTATGAGCTACGGAACAAGCGCCAGTGAGGCCTATCATCAGGTCGGTAACTACGTCGCTATTCTAGGCGCCAACCGGCTCTGCTGTCAGCCCGTCCGATGACGTGATTGATGACTGTCTCTCTCCGGCCTGAAGTTCATAGCGGTTGCTGCGGTGCATCGTCGCGTGCAGTCGAGAGCTACCGATTCCGCTTTCGGGGGCAACATACGGCGGACGTGTTGCACACGGCGTGCTTGGCACACGGCGTGCTTTATGAGGACACGCCTCTCAGCCCCACAAAGCCGGCGTTGCCGGGTACACCAGGCTGTCGCGGTAGAGCAGGCCATTGGGCCGGTCGCGGGCCAAGAGCAACGGCCCGTCGAGGTCGACGAAGCGCGCCTTTTGGGCGGCCAGCATGGCCGGCGCGACCGCGAGCGAGGTCGCCACCATGCTGCCCAGCATGAGCGTGAAACCGAGCCGCTCGGCCGCCGCCGCCATGTCCAGCGCCTCCGTCAATCCGCCCGCCTTGTCGAGCTTGACGTTGACGGCGTCGTAGCGGCCGGCCAGCGCCGGTAACGAAGTAAGGTCGTGCGCGCTCTCGTCGGCGCAGACCGGGATCGGCCGCTTGAGCGCCGCCAGCGCCTGCGTCGCGGCCTTCCGGCAGCGGCTGCTCCACCAGCACGACGCCGGCCGCGGCGCAGGCGGCGAAATTGGCGGCAAGGTTATCCTCGCTCCAGCCCTCGTTGGCGTCGACGATCAGCGTCGCGCGCGGCGCTGCCGCCCGCACCGCGGCGATGCGTGCGGGATCGCCGCCATCCTCGTCATTGCCGCCAAGCTTGACCTTGAGCAGCGCGCGCGTGGCGGACTTGGCGGCGGCGCGCGCCATTTCGGCGGCGGGCGCGAGCGAAATTGTGAAGGCGGTGGTGAGCGGGTGCGGCGCGGGCAGGCCGGCGAGCTCGTGCACCGGCCGTCCCGAGCGCTTGGCTTGCCAGTCCCAGAACGCGCAATCGAGCGCGTTACGCGCCGCTCCCGGCCGCATGGCGCCTTGCAGAGCGGCGCGGGTCAGGCCTGCGGCCAGCCGCGGCCGCATGGCCTCGATCTGCGCGCTCACGCTTTCGACGCTTTCGCCGTAGCGCGCATAGGGCACGCATTCGCCGCGGCCGCGATGGGCGCCGTCGTCGATCTCCGCCACCACCACCAATGCCTCGGTCTTGGCGCCGCGGCTGATGGCAAAGGAACCGAGAATCGGCCAGCGCTCGGCGGCGACGGTGAGGGTCAGTGGCGATGTGGCGGTCATGGCATCGGCTGTGGGCATCACCCTCGACAGGCTCGCACGCATCGGTCAAGTATGGCTATTCCCCCGTCCCCGAAAGGGCAGGATTCGGACCCCGAAAAGGCGCTCCGGTCGGGTCTTCGGGCACATATGAGAGGCGGCGCGCGTGAGCGGCGAACCTTTGCTCGAAGGCAGCATCGACGGCGCCCGGCTCACGCTCGCCGGCAGCGGCGCCTGGACCGCGAAAAACGCGCGGGCGCTGGAAGAGCGCATCGACGCCGAAACCATGCGGCGCGGCATCAAAGAGGTTGCCGTCGACATGGCCCGCGTCGAGCGGCTCGATACCTTCGGCGCCTGGCTCCTGGAAAAGCTGACCCGCTCATTCGCCAAGCACGGCGCCGCCACCACGGTGACCGGCCTCAACGAGGACGACCGCCACCTGTTGGAGGAAGTGCACGGCGTCGAGCTGGAAAAAGCCCCCGCCGGCCACGCCAACCAATTCGCCTATGCGCTGTCCGCGATCGGCCACAGTGTCGTCTCGGTCGGCCAGTCGTTCGGCGCCTTCGTCAACCTGCTGGGCGCGCTCGCCGTCGCGCTGGTGCGCGTGGGCCGCCATCCGCGTTCGTTCCGCTTCACCTCGATGGTGCACCAGCTCGACAATGTCGGCTGGCGCGCGCTGCCGATCATCCTGCTGATCACGTTTCTGATCGGCTGCATCATCGCGCAGCAGGGCATCTTCCATTTCCGCAAGTTCGGCGCCGACATCTACGTGGTGGACATGGTCGGCATCCTGGTGCTGCGCGAGCTCGGCGTGCTGATCGTTTGCATCATGGTGGCCGGCCGCTCGGGCTCAGCCTATACCGCCGAGCTCGGCGCCATGAAGATGCGCGAGGAAATCGACGCGCTGCGCACCATGGGCTTCGACCCGACCGAGGTGCTGATTCTCCCGCGCATCGTCGCCTTGATCATCGCCGTGCCGATCCTGACGTTTCTCGGCTCGCTGGCGGCGCTCTATGGCGGCGGCCTGGTGTGCTGGCTCTATGGCGGCATCGATCCCGACATCTTCCTGCAGCGGCTCAAGGAGGCGATCACGCTCGATCATTTCAAGGTCGGCCTGATCAAGGCGCCGTTCATGGCGCTGGTGATCGGCGTGGTGGCCTGCGTCGAGGGGCTGGCCGTGAAGGGCAGCGCCGAATTGCTCGGGCTGCAAACCACCGCCTCGGTGGTGGAATCGATCTTCCTGGTGATCGTGCTCGACGGCCTGTTCGCCATCTTCTTTGCCTCGATCGGAATGTGAGCGATGGCGCGCGGCAACGGCAAGGACAAGGACGTCGTCATCGCGGTGCGCGACCTGGTGGTCGGCTTCGGCGAGCATGTCGTGCTCGATCACGTCGATCTCGACGTCTATCGCGGCGAGGTTTTGGGCTTTGTCGGCGGCTCCGGCGCCGGCAAGTCGGTGCTGATGCGCACCATCATCGGCCTGTTGCCGCGGCGCGCGGGCAAGATCAGCGTGTTCGGCGTCGATCTCAGCCAGGCCTCCGATATCGAGCGGCAGGCGATCGAGCGGCGCTGGGGCGTGCTGTTCCAGCAGGGCGCGTTGTTTTCCTCGCTGAGCGTGCGCGAGAACCTGCAATTCCCGATCCGCGAATATCTCGACTTGTCGCAGTCTTTGCTCGACGAAATGGCGGTCGCCAAGCTCGACATGGTCGGGCTCGACTCAAGCGTGCTGGAAAAATTCCCCGCCGAGCTGTCCGGCGGCATGACCAAGCGCGTGGCGCTTGCGCGTGCGCTCGCGCTCGATCCCGAGATCGTCTTTCTCGACGAGCCGACCTCCGGCCTCGATCCGATCGGCGCCGGGGATTTCGACGAGCTGATCGCGACCTTGCAGCGCACGTTGGGGCTGACGGTCTTCATGGTCACGCACGACCTCGACAGCCTGCATACGGTTTGCGACCGCATCGCGGTGCTCGCCGATCACAAGGTGATCGCGGCCGGCGACATGCAAACGATGCTGGCGTCCAAGCATCCCTGGCTGCGGGCTTATTTCCACGGCAAACGGTCGCGGGTGGGCGCTGCGGCGCCGGCGCGCAGCTAAGCGGCCGGCGCGGCCGCCAGGCTCATTCAGCCGGCCTGCCAGTGCTGACCGGCGCCAGCGCCGGATCGATCACCACCGTGACCGGCGGGTTGGTCCCGGAAACCAGCTTGCGCCGGATCACGATCCAGTAGGCGATCACGCCCAGGACCGCGACCGAGACGAAGTCGGAGGCGATATCGTTGAACGAGAACAGGATGTAGAGCGACATGGCCGCGAGCACCGTGCGCGCAGCCAGATCGACCGCCCGCGTCTCGGAATAAGTCGCCTGCAGCGTGAAGGTGATGCCAAGCGTCGCGACCAGCACCAGGTAAGCCGCGCCCATCTGATCGAGGCCGGGCTTTATCACCAGCTCGGGATGCACGAACACGCCGGCCATGAGCGTGAACAGCGACACGCAGATCTGCACCGAGCGCCAGAGCGTCACGTAGAACGACGCGTTGGCGATTTTCGAGGTGATCGCCGCGGTAATCGATGTCGGCGGCGTCAACTCGCCGAACACGCCGATGAAGAAGGCGAAGAAGTTCACCACCCACGGATTGACGCCGGCCTGGATGAAGGGCGGCCCGATCACGATGGCGACCAGGATATAGACCGGCGCGGGCGGAAGGCCGGTGCCGAGAATGGCGCCGAACAGGAAGGCCATGGCCACCATGGCGGCCATGTTGATGCCGGCCGCCTCGACCAACAGCGAGCCGAGCTTGGTCGGCACGCCGGTGATCACCAGCGCGCCGGTCATGATCGACAACGTCGCCAGCAAGAGTGTGATGTCGGTGATCATGTCGATATAGGAATCGAGCACGCGCCGCAGCGGCACGATGAATTCACGGAACGACCATTGCTTGAGCGATCCGACGATGTGGATCACCAAAAGGCCGAAGCCGGCGGCGCAGAACATGTCGAGCGCGGCGAACATCGGCGTGCGGGCGATGGTCGCCATCAGCGTCACCAGGCCGCCGACCACGAAGACGAAGGCGCCGAGATTGACCTTGTCGCGCCAGTCGAGACGCTTGGCGCTCAGATCGACGATCATGTGGGTGTGGTAGAAAGTCGCCAGCAGATAAACCGACGTCGAGACGGAAATGTAATAGATCAGAGCCGGCACCCAGCCGCGCGCCACCACGTCGAAATAATCGACGCCGAGGAATTCGGCCATCAGGAAGGCGGCGATGCCCATGACCGGCGGCATCAACTGGCCGCCCATGGAGGAGGCGTTCTCGATCGCCGCGGCGGTCGCCGGCGGCAGGCCGGCTTGGATCATGGCCGGAATGGTGGCCGAGCCGACGGTGATCGAATTGGCGGCGCCCGAGCCGCTCACCGTGCCGATCGCCATCGAGCCGATCACCGCCGACTGCGGGATGGCGTGCGGCGAGCGGATGGCGATGCGCTTGGTCGCGCGCAGCAGCGAGTCGACGCAGCCGAAGCCGCGCAGCAGGCTCAGCACCAGCAGGAACGAGCCGATCACGGTGAGCGCGATCTGCGGCAGGCGCGAGAAGATGCCGGTCTCCATCTCCACGCTGCTGGCGCTGATGACGCGCTCCCAGGACAGGCCCGCGTGATAGAACATGCCGGGCACGACGTAGCCGTACACCGCGTAGAGAATGAGGACGAGGGTGAGGATGAACAGCGGCATATGGCGCTTGCGCGCATATTCGATGATCAGCAGCGTCATCAGGCCGCCGACGATCAGGTCGGACGGATCCCACATGCCCATGCGCTCGGTGCCGAGCGCGACGTAATTGGTGATCATGTAATAAGAGCAATAGACCGAGAACAGGCAATAAGCCGCCGCAATCGCATAGTTGGCCGCGAGAGGCAGCTTCGGATAAAGCTCGTTGGCGCGCAGCGACTGCAGCGTGAACAGCACGTAAGTAATCGGTACGGCACCGAGCGCGAGAAAAGTTTCACCGCCGGCGCCCGTCCAGTAGTAGTAGAACATATAGACGGCGAAGCCGATCGCGATGGCATAATAGAGGCAGTTGAGCGCGAGCGGCGGACGCTGGTGGGCCGTGGTGGCGGTCATGGCGGATCCATCTCTAGCTTGATGCAAAGCGAGGCGGGCGCATTCGTACGCCCGCCTCGTGATATCAGTCGAACAAGGGATCAACCCTTACATGGTCGCTTTGGCGACGTGCGAATCGAACTTCGGATCCCACTGGTTCTTCGCCTTCAGGTACTTGGCGAGGCCGGGGTGGATCGGCACCAGCGTGTAGGTCGACTCGAGCGCCTGCTTCTGGAACGCCGCCATCTGGCCGCCGCCGATCTCCTTGAAGCTCGGATCGGATTTGGCGAGTTCGTCGGAATGCTGATCGATGACGGTCAGCATCTTGTACATCTCGTCGGCCGAGACGTTCATGCCGAGATCGAAGCCCCAATAGAAAGGCAGCAGCGTGATCTTCTTTACGTAGGCTTCCTTCTTGTGGAAGTTCGCCGGATCGGTTTCGATGATGGCGAAGCCGGCGGCCTTGAGCTTGGCGAGTTCGTCCGGGCTCGGATTGAGCGCCGCCCAGTCGACCGCAAGCGAAGCTTCCGCAATCCACGGTGCCGGAGTCTTGCCGCCGGCGGCATAGATGAGCATGCCCTTGATCGAGCCGGAATTGAGCTGCGAGCCGGCGGTGGACAGATCGACCTGCTTATAGATGTGCTTGACGCCGAGCGCGCGCAGCGCGTTCTCGAGATGCAAGCGCGTGTCGAACGGCAGCGGGCCGGTATAGACGTCCTTGCCGGTGAGGTCGCCCCACTTCTTGATGGTATCGCGGTCGCTCGCCTTGATGGCGATGCCGGTGTCGAGCGTGTAGCACCAGAGCGATTGGACGGGCTGCACCGTGATGTGCGACTTGAAGCCCTTGAAGCGGCCGCTGTCGGTGGCGAGCTCCTTCAACGCCACGTCGGAGCCGTAGTAGCCGTCGAGCACGCCGGTGGCAAAGCCCTTCACGGTGCCGACCGCGCCGGGATAGGGCAGCACGGTGATGCGTAATTCCGGCATCGCCTTGTTGAGAACGTCGGCGAGCACCACGAGCGCCTTGTGGCCCGATGAGCCGACCGGGCCGGTGCCCCATTTGATATCCTTGGGTTGCTGCGACCAGGCGGTCGAGCCCGAAAGCCCGACCAGGGCCAGTGCGGCGAAAAGCGCCGCCGTCAGTGCGCGTGCAATGATCGCACGCGTAGCAAGTTTGCGCATGGCTTATCCTCCCAGAGTAGCCTTGTATGTCATTGGCGCCGGTCGACGCCGGAGTAACACCTCCGCCCCGCCCATTATATTCTTGCCGGCGGCGGCGCATCGTTGACGATAGACGCTGCACGACCCCCACGCCGCAGCGCCGAACCGGGCGTACTATCCGACAGTTAGCGGCCCGTGGCAATTCGAAATTAGCCGCTGAAGACTGCGAAATAAGCGCGCTTGGCCCGTCTGGCGGGCCGCGCCTCAATTTCATGCACGGATACCTGCGGCTTAGTCGAAGCGGCCGGCCGCGTGCGCCAGCATGGTGTAGACCTTGCCGGTCTCCGAGGTCAGATACGTGCGCGCCACCACCTGGCCGCGGTCGTCGCGCGAGACCTCGTCGAGCAGCCGCTCGAACTCGCTGACGTAACGGTCGACCGTCTGCTTGAACTCGCGGTCGGCGCGGTACTTCCTGCGGATCTCGTCGAACGCCTTCTGCCCCTGCAAGGTGTAGAGCCGGCGGGTGAAGACATTGCGTTCGCCGCGCTTGTAGCGGTCCCACAGGTCGGCGGCCGCGTCGTGATCGATCATGCGGGCGATGTCGACCGACAATGAATCGAGCGACTCGATGGTGTGACGCGGGCGTGCGTTCCTCCGGCGCGCGCGCCGGCTCGCGCGGCAAATCGCGCAGCGGCTCGCGCGGCAGTTCGCGGGCCGGTTCCTCCTCGTCGCGCGAGGCGCGGGTGAGCAGCTCGCTCAGCCAGCCGCGGCTGACGCCGGCCTGCGCCGGTGTGAGCGTGGGCGCGTCCTGCCGGCGTGGCGGCGGGGCGAAACTGCTGGGCTCGCTGCGCGGCGGCGTCGAACGCGGCGCCATATCGCTGCGGCCGCCGCCGATCACGGCGAGCGTCGGCTCCTCGCGCGCCGGGCGCCGCATCGGCTCGACCGCGTCGAGGCTGCGGCCGTGGCGGGCGACGATGCGGTTGAGCTCGGCCAGCGCCTCGATCTGGTCGACGATGACGCGGCGCATTTGGGCCGTGCTCTCGGCGGTCTCCTGCGGCAGCTCGAAGATGCCGCGGTGCAGCTCGGAGCGGGTGGCTTCGAGCTCCTGCTGCATTTCGGCCGACATCTGCTTCATGCCCTGCACCACCTCGGCGAAGCGCTCGGCCGCGTCGCGGAAAATCGCGTGGCTGTCGCCGGAGGCCTGCGCGAAGACGTCGCGCATGGCTTCGGCGGCGCGCCGGCGCTCGTCGTCGGCATGCTCGCGCACGCGCTCGTATTGCTCGCTGATGGCGCGGCTGCCCTCGGCGCTCGATTCCGACACCACGCGGGCGACGTCGCGCGCGCGGGCGGAGGCTGCTTCCAGCGACTCGTCGAGCAGGCCGGCGAAGCGCTTGAGCCGCTGATCGAGATCCTCGGTGCGGATGTCGAGCGTGGACACCAGCGAGTCGAGCTGCACGCGGCGCTCGTTGATGGTGCTTTCGGTGCGCGTGTTGCTGTGGTCGATCAGATCGACCGCCTTGGCGAGATCGCGGCCGTGGCTGTCGAACTGGTCGGCGAGCTGGCCGAGGTCGGTGACGACGCGGGAGGTGATCTCGCCGAAATTGGCAATGGTGCTTTCCACGCGGCCGGTGGCTTCGCCGGTCGAGCTGGTCACCTCGTTCATGGCGCTGACGAATTCCGACACGCGCAGCATCAGCGTGTTCTCGAGCGCGCTCATGTTCTCATGCGCGCCGGAGAGCACTTCCTGCAGCATGATGTTGGCCTCGCGCAGCCGCTCGAACAGAGCGGTGGTGTCGGCGCGCAGCATATTGTGCGTCTCCATCATCTCGCTGACGGTGGAGGTGGCGGTCGACTTCGACTGCTCGATGGCCTTTTGCGCTGTGTCGTTGAGGTCGTTGAAGGTGCGATTGACCGTGTTGGAGGCGTTCTCGCCGGCGCTGTTGATCATGCGCGCGAGTTCGGCGCTGTTGTCGAGCATCGAGCGGGTGAAGGCGAAGCCCTTCTCGTCGATCGACTTGATGGCCTGATCGGTGGCGGAGCCGACGTCGTTGGCGAACTGCTGGCCCTTTTCGATGATGGCCGCCAGCACGCTGCCGCTGCGGTCGGACAGGACCGCGGTCATCTCGCTGGTGCGCTGGCCGACCGCGTTGGCGATCTCGTCGGCCTTGCCGATGAAGCTGGTGGCGACCTCGTCGCTGACGCCCTTGAGCGTGCGCTCGGCTTCGCCGGCGCTGGCGCGGATGGCGTCGCTGGTGGCGATGGCGAGCTGGCCGAGCGAGCGTTCGGCTTCCGAGGAGTTGCTCTTGATCGACTGGCTGAGCTGCTCCATGCGCGCGTTGAGCGCGTCGGCGGCGGCCCGGGTGCGGGTTTCGATCTGGTTGGTGACGGTCTCGGCGCGGCCGACCAGCAGCTCCTCGAAGCGGCCGATGCGGCTGTCGAGATTGTCGGCGACCTCTTGCGCGCGGGCGCCGAGCGTGCGGTCGAGCGCGGCCGCCTTGGCATCGATCGCCTCGGCGACTTCGCTGCCGCGCGCCGTGATGGTGCCGCCGGCCTCGCTGATGCGCTGGTCGAGCATATCGACGACCGCCTTGCCGCCGACCGTGAGATTGCGGCTGAGGGCGCCCACGCGCTGGTCGAGGTCCTGCTCGAACTGCGTGAGCCGCTGGTCGAGCGCGCCGCCGACCGTGTCGGACTTGGCCGTGACGCGCTGGTCGAACGTGTCGAGGTAATTGTGCATGGCGTCGGTGACGTCCTGCGTGCGCTGGCCGAGGCGCTGCACCAGTTCGCCGCCGTAGGTCTTGACGGTGTGGTCGAACTCGGCGAGGTGGCTGGTGATCAAATTGCCGAGCGTCGTGGAGTCGCGCGAGATCTTCTCGGTCAGCTCGGTGCCGCCGTGGTTGAACATGTCCTCGAAGGCCTGCAGGCGCGCCGCCAGCATGTCCTTGACCGCCTCGCCGCGGGAATTGAGCGCTTGAGCGAGCGCCTCGGCGTTGTCGCGGAAGGTTTCGGCCACCGCATTGCTGCGGGTGATCATGGTGTCGGTGATGCGCTGGCCGGTCTGCTCCAGCTTGGAGACGACGTCGCCGCCGCGCAGCGAAAGATCGAGCACCAGCGAATCGCCGGTCGAGCGCAGCGTCGAGTTCACCTCCTCGGCGCGGGCGGCGATGGTCTCGGCCATGCGCGCGCCGGTGTCGGTGAGCGTTTCGGTGAAGACCTGCGTGCGGCCGGCCATGTTTTCGACGGTTCCCGCCGCTTTCTGCGCAAAGCCCTGCGCCACCGTGTCGAGCCGCGCGGTCATCATCTGCTGGAGACGGGCGGCGAGCTCGGCGAATTCGTCGTGCACGTGCTCGGTCTTGAAATTGAGGCTGTCGGTGAGCCGCTCGCTGGCCGAGGAGATGGCGGAGCTGGCGCGCTCGCTGGTGGTCTCCAGCCGGTCGAGCAGGTTGGCGCTGCGGTCGGTCAGCGCGTCGATCATGGAGTCGCCGGCATGACCCAGCGCCAGCGTGATGTGCTCGCCTTTCTCGGTGAGCGAGCGGGTGACGCGCTGCGCCACCTCGTTGACCTTTTCGGCCACCAGATCGCCGACCGAGGTGATGTCGTGGGACAAATCGAGATGCACGCTGCCGATGGCGTTGCGCACCTGCTCGGCCTGGTTCACCAAGGTTTCGCGCTGGTTGGACAATTCGCTCACCAGATCGCGGATGCGCACTTCGTTGTCGTTATAGGCGCGCTCGAGCGCGGACACTTCGTTGTGCACCAGCGCTTCCAGCTCGGCGGCGCGCGCGAGCGCGCGTTCCACGCCGTCGCCCATGGCGGCGACCTCGCGGCGGATGGCCTGGCCGACGGTGACGATCGACTCGCGCGCGACCGCCTCCGGCTGCGCCAGCCGCATCGCCACCTGCGCCATGGATTCGGCGACCAGCCGCAGGTCCTGCGAACGGCGGAACATGTGGGCAAGCACGAAGAAGAAGATCACCGGCACGGCGAGCACGGCGGCAAAACCGACCAGCGCGACAAAGCCGGTGCGCGGGGTCGCGATGATGGCCTCCAATTCGGGGCGGAACAGCCAGGCCGCGATCAGCCCGCCGCCGGCCCAGACGGCTGCGGCGACGGTGGCGACCATATAGGGCAGGCGGGCCGGGCGGCGATGCAGCGTCTGCAGCAATTGGCCGATGCTGGCGCGGTCGTCATTGGCGGCGCGGCGCGGGGCGTTCTCCTCGGCGCTCCATTCGGCGCGCTGCTGCTCGTCCTGGAAAAGATCGGCGGTGGCGGACGTGGGCGGCGTTTCGGCGCGCGGCTCCTGCTGGCGCAGACTGAGCGCCTCCTGGATGGCGCTGAGCGCCTCTTCGGTCGCGTCCTTGGATTTATGCGGGATATTCGCCATTTCGGTCGTCGCCTCGTCATTACGCCGGGACTATTGCCGCAGCCCGAAAGTTCATACCGAGCGGGCCGCGCCACGAGCGCGGGATCGGGAATTAGCCTCGCAAGGCGCCAAGAACGCGCCTGAACGCACTTGAACGCGCCTGCGACGGCCGTTGGTTAATCCTATCGCCTTGGCATTGCGAAAGAAACCGAGCCGTTTAGGACTTTTTCATCATCGTTAACTTCCCGTTAACCATGATCTTTTCGCCTGTCTTGCCCCGATCATGCCCGGCCGATTGCGGCGGGGCCGCGGCACGTGCCGCCTTGCGCGCGCGCAAGGTTAGACGGCGATTAACCACGGGCGCAAAGCGCGGTCCCGGATTTACCCGGATTTGATCGCGCGCGGG
Source organism: uncultured Alphaproteobacteria bacterium (assembly GCA_963742375.1). Lineage (GTDB taxonomy): Bacteria > Pseudomonadota > Alphaproteobacteria > Rhizobiales > Xanthobacteraceae > Pseudolabrys. The sequence continues at coordinate 40,655 of CAVULP010000002.1, read as the reverse complement.
CCAAACTGCGCGGCAACTCAAGTCCGACGACCGTGCGGGGAGACCAAGCCATGGCGGACCTTGCGATGCTGCTCGCCGATCCGGCGCCCGCCGCGACGCCGGCGATCGACCGCGACCATCTCAATCAGATGACCTTCGGCGACCGCAGCCTCGAGCGCGAGCTGCTGCAACTGTTCGACCGGCAAGCCGAGCTGCTGATCGCGCGCATGCGCGATAGCGATGCCGGCACGCTCGCCATGCTCGCGCACACGCTCAAAGGCTCGGCCGCCGGCATCGGCGCGGGCGAGGTGGGGCGCGCAGCCGCCGCCGCCGAGCGCGCCGCGGCAGGTTCGGCCGCCGAGCGCCGCGCCGCCCTTGACCGGCTCGCCGCCGCGATCGATGCGGCGCGCGCGCAGATCGCCGAGTTCCTGCGCGCCTAGCGCCGGCCGCTCTGGCGCCCCCGGAGGAATGACGATATAGAGGCCGCGGCTAGCGGCCATTCCGGCCGCGGCCTTCCCGCCAGCGCCCGCAATGCCGAAGATTACCTATATCGATTCCACCGGCACGGCCCGCACGGTCGAGGCCGAGAATGGCGCGACCGTGATGGAAATAGCGATCCGCAACAATGTCCCCGGCATCGAAGCCGAATGCGGCGGCGCCTGCGCCTGCGCCACCTGCCATGTCTATGTCGATGCGGCCTGGCGCGAAAAGACCGGCGAGCCCTCGCCGATGGAAGAGGACATGCTCGATTTCGGCTACGACGTGCGGCCGAATTCGCGGCTGTCATGCCAGATCAAGGTGCGCGAAGACCTCGACGGGCTGATCGTGCGCACGCCGGAGAAGCAGGCGTAAGAATGATGGCGCGCGCGGCCGCGCTAATCCCACAGGAACGTGGAATACGTCGCGATAAAAGCGACCGAGGCATAAGACAGCACAAAGAGGATCGCGATCGAAAGCGGGCCCGGAGCGGGCGCGTACCAGACCCCAACAACATTCAAGCAGAGCGCGACGACGACCAGGCTGCCGATCATCGTCATAATGTACCAGCGCAACGGCAGCGGCTCCCCCGGCGCAGCCGCGCGCCGGCGGAAACCGTAGGTCGCCAGCCACGGCACCAGTACGATGAGCATCATCGCGCTCGCGGCGCGCCACACCATCGGCTCGTGCACACCGCAGATCGATAGCGTCGGCGCCAGCATCGCGAACGCGGTCGCCATGAGCCCCAGCTCGACGAACAATTTGGTGAACAGGATGTGCAGCTTCGACAGCGGCTTGCCGGTGCCCTGGCGCAGCACGACGACGATGGCCGTGAACCCGACAAAGGCCATGGCCAGCGCCGCCAGCGCGTAGAAATAGCTCGAGCCCGGCAGTTCCATGACCGCTGTCTTTCGCGCCTTACGGCTTCATCCCGGCCGGCGCCACCACCGAGGATGTCAGCCCCATCTCGTCGAGCGCCTTGCGCACCAGGCCGGAGGCCTTCGCCTCCTCGACGAAGGCGCTGACATAGTCAAGCGCATCGGGCTTGCCCTTGGGGATGCAGACCGCGGTCGAGGAATTCAAGAAAGCGTCGTCGAGGATGCGCGAGCCGGGGATTTTGCCGGCGAGGCCGGCAAGCGACTCGCGCGAGAGCGCGATCGCCTCGATCCTGCCCTCGTTCATGGCGGCGGTGGCGGCGTCGACCTTGGCGAACTCGATATGGGTGGCGTTGGGCGTCGCCTTGATGGCGGCGCGGAAGGTCGCGGTATTGGCGACGCCGCCGATGCCCTAAGCCCTTGGCGTCGGCGTCCTTGACCGACTTCATCTTGGAGCCGGGCGCCACCAGGAAGGTGCTTTGCAGCAGGTGGTAGGCGTTGCCGAAGTCGACGAATTTCTTGCGCTCGTCGTCCACCGGCAGGAAGGCCACGTCCCAGCGGTTATTGGCGGCCGAATTCTGGATCTCGCCCGAGCCGTTATGCGCGATGATCTCGGCCGGCACGCCCATGGTTTTGGCCAGCGCACTGCCGAGCGTGACCGCCACGCCGCGATAGGCGTCGCCGTCCTTGATGGCGAATTGCGCCGACGGCGTGGGCGCCACCGCAATGGCGATGCGCAGTTTTCCGGTCGGCGCGAGTTGGGCCATGACCGCGGCGCTGGGCTTATGCATCGGACTTCCCCCAAGACGAAATGTGACGCGCACTGTGGCGTCACGATTTCGGTCCCGCAAGCCGGGGGGCTCGGTGCATGACGATGCGCATGACGGCGCGCATGACGGTGAGCAGGACGGCGAGCACGGCGATCCAGGCCATGCGCGCGCCGTAACGGTGATGCGCGGTGGCGAGCACGCCGAACACCGCGGCATTGGCGAGGATCGGCGAGCGTCGCGGCCGCGTTCAACTCACCGATGTCGGTGAAGCCCTTCCGGCGCAGCGCGACGAACGCAAGCAACGGCAGCAGCGCCATGCAGAGCAAGGCCAGCGGCACCTGCAGGTCGTTGATGAGGGCGAAGGAAATGCCGGTGCGCTGCTGGCGCGCAGCCTGCATCGCCGGCACCGCCGCCGGCGCATAGGTCTCGATCATGTCGTAGGTGTTCCACACCCAGTTGACCACGCCGGCGCCGGTCTCGACCAGCGCGAGTTGCTGGGCGGTTTCCGAAATCATCGATGTGAGCTGGCGCACGGGATAATCGGCGAGCGCGGCGAGCGCGATGCGGCGCATTTCGTCATCGAGTCCCTCGAAGCGGCCGAGTTTGTCGAATACGCCGCCGCCCCAGAAGAAATCGTCGGCGTCTTCGGGCAATTGGTCCTTGTAGGGGCACAGGCGCAAGCTGGCATCGGGGCAATGATCGTCGAGATATTGTTTGACGATGCCGTCCTCCAACATGCGGCCGAAGGAGAGCGCCGGCCCGCCCGGCGTCCAGGCGAGCTTGCCGGTGACCACGCGCATCGGCGGCAAACACCAGCAGCGCGCTGAGCGCCAGCGCGGCGGCCGCGCCCGCCAGTCGCGCCGGCGCGATGCGCTTGCGTGCAAACAGCACCGCTGCCGCCATGAGCAGGACCAGCACCGCGAAGGTCGCGCTGTGGGTCGCGGCGCTCACGATCGTCAGCGCGTAGAGGCCGGCGCGCTCAACGCGCGTGAGCGTGTCGCTGCGCAGCAGCAGCAGATAAAGCGCAAGCACGGCAAGGCCGGCGAAAATATCGGTGAGCAGGATAGCGGTCAGCCAGGGCAAGCCGGTGAGCAGGCAGAGCGCGGCGGTGACGCCGAGCAGCGGCAGCGGCCCGCCCATGTCGTGCGCGCGCAGCGTCAGCGCCAGCACCCAGAGCGTGAGCGCGCTTTGCACGATCAGCACCGGCCAGAAATCGAACCAGTGCCCGGCGACCAGCAGCAGCCCGTAGGGCACCGAGCGGCTGATATGCAGTTGGTGTTCGTACCAGGGCGCCAAATAGCCGCCGGTGTCGTATTGCAGCAGCGGGAAGCCGTTCCACAAAGCGGGCGCGATGAGGAGCAAGAGGCAAGCGGCAAGGACAGAGCGCCCACACGGCGCGGCGGCGAACAGACATCATCAAAGTCCCCGGCGAGACTTTGTTACGCGGCTTGACGGCGGGCGCAGGGGCAGATAGCGCGTGTCCGGAGCGGTGCGCCGCCGATCCGGGACCCAGCTTCGTTTGTTTGGTAAGCTGGGTCCCGGGTCTGCAGCGCATCATCAAGCGATGCTGCGCTGCGCCCGGGACAAGGAAAAAATGTTCGTCACCTTCTTCCATGACCTGAAAGCCGCCGGCGTGCCGGTGACGCTGCGCGAGTATCTGACGCTGATGGAGGCGATGGAGGCCGATCTGGCCTCCCGCCGCGTCGAGGACTTCTATTATCTGTCGCGCGCCACGCTGGTGAAGGACGAGCGCAATCTCGACAAGTTCGACCGCGTGTTCGGCCATGTGTTCAAGGGGCTCGAACTGTCGAAGCGACGCGCGCCGAAGCCGAGATCCCGGCCGAATGGCTGAAGAAGCTGGCCGAGAAATATCTCACCGAGGAAGAGAAGAAGCAGATCGAGGCCATGGGCGGGCTCGACAAGCTGCTGGAGACCTTGAAGAAGCGGCTGGCCGAGCAGAAGGGCCGCCACCAGGGCGGCTCGAAATGGATCGGCACCGGCGGCACCTCGCCGTTCGGTAATGCCGGCTACAACCCCGAGGGCATCCGCATCGGCGGCGAGAGCACGCATCGCCGCGCCGTGAAAGTGTGGGACAAACGCGAGTTCAAGGACCTCGACGACGAGGTCGAGCTCGGCACCCGCAACATCAAGGTCGCGCTGCGCCGCCTGCGCAAGTTCGCGCGCACCGGCGCGCCCGACGAGCTCGATCTCGACGGCACCATCAAGGGCACCGCGCACAAGGGCTATCTCGACATCCTGATGCGGCCGGAGCGGCACAACGCGGTGAAGGTGCTGCTGTTCTTCGACATCGGCGGCTCGATGGACTGGCACATCAAGGCGACCGAGGAATTGTTCTCGGCGGCGCGCACCGAGTTCAAGCACATGGAGCATTTCTACTTCCACAATTGCCTGTACGAGAAAGTGTGGAAGGAGAACCGCCGCCGCTTCCAGGAGACGACGCCGACCTGGGACGTGCTGCACACCTATCCGCACGACTACAAGGTGGTGTTCGTCGGCGACGCCTCGATGTCGCCTTACGAGATCAGCGCGCCGGGCGGCTCGGTCGAGCATTTCAACGACGAGCCGGGCGCGGCGTGGCTGGAGCGCGTGGCGCGCACCTATCCGGCGGCGGTGTGGCTCAACCCGGTGCCCGAGCGCGAGTGGGAGATCACCTATTCGATCCAGATGGTGCAGCAGCTGATGGGCGGGCGGATGTATCCGCTGACGCTGGAGGGGCTTGGATCGGGCGATGCGGGAGTTGGTGCGGTAGAGAAGTTCCGCCGGGGCTATCGAATCAACGAATCGTCCCTATACTGCCCCCACCGTTAACAACCGAAAGGAGGTGATCCAGTGTCTCATTGTCTATCGCCGCGGTCGCCGGCATACGTGAACTGGATCCTCGCCTCTGCCGAGGCTCCCGCTTGGTGACTTAAATCCGTCACCGGTTCACGCGCGCGGCAGGCTATACGCCTCGCGCAACCGGGCCACGGCCTGACAATGGAAGGGCTGTCCGCAAGGGCGGCCCTTCTTTGTTGTCTTTAAGTCTATCGGGTGGGCCTACACCGCCACCGAATGGCGCTTGGCGCCCTGGCCGCCAGATAAGCGTCGAACACGGCGGCCGCGATGCGCACGAACGGCCGGCCGATCTCCGTCACCGCGATGTGCGCGCCCTCGATGCGCACCAGGCCTTCCTCGGCGAGCGCATGCAGCGCCGCAAGCTCCGTTGCGAAGCGCTGCGGCCCGCCCGCGACCGTCTCGAGATCGAGTTCGAGATCGCACATCAGCCGTTCGATGATCGCCCGCGCGCAGGCGGTCGTCGTCGCTGAGCGCGATGCCTTTCACCGTGGCGAATTTGCCGCCCGCGACCGCGCGCGCATAGCCGGCGACGTCGGGCGCGTTCTGCACGAAGCCCTGCGGCAGCTTGCCGATGGCGGTGGCGCCGAGCGGGATCAGCGCGTCGGCGTCGTCGACGGTGTAGCCCTGGAAATTGCGGTGCAGCCGCTGCTCGCGCGCGGCCACGGCCAGCTCGTCGTCGGGCAAAGCGAAATGATCGAGGCCGACCGCCTGATAGCCGAGCCCGCCCAGCGTCTCGGCCGCGACTTGCGCCTGTTGCAGCCGCTCGCTCAAGCCGGGCAATGCGGCCTCGTCGATCAGCCGCTGATGCGTCTTGAACCAGGGCACATGGGCGTAGCCGAACAGCGCCAGGCGCTGGGGCGCGAGCGAGGCGGCAAGTTCCGCGCTGCGCGCGACCTCGCGCGTCGTCTGCGCCGGCAGCCCGTACATGAGATCGATATTGATATTGCCGATGCCGGCCTGGCGCAGCCAGTCGGCGGACGCGCTCCACCAAGTCGAAGGGCTGCACGCGGCCGATCGCCTGCTGCACCTGCGGCGAGGCGTCCTGCACGCCGAGGCTCGCGCGCGTGACGCCGATCGCGGCCAGCGTGCGCGCCAGCGGTTTGTCGAGCCGGCGCGGGTCGAGCTCGATGGCGTGCTCCTTCAGGCCCGACAGGTCGAACAGCGAGGCGAGCCGCGCGGCGATCGTCTCCAGCCAATGCGGCCCCAGGATCGAGGGCGTGCCGCCGCCCCAATGCAGATGGGTGAGCTTGCGGCCGCGCAAGGTGCCGAGCAACGCGATCTCGTCGAGCAGGCGCTCGGCGTAGGTCTCGACCGGCTCGCGCCGGCGCACGGCGTGCGTATTGCAGCCGCAATAGAAGCACAGCTCGGTGCAGAACGGCACGTGGATGTAAAGCGAGAGGCTCGCCTCGTGCGGCAGCGCCGCGAGCCAGTCGGCATAGGTCGATGGCCCGACGGCGGCGGAGAAATGCGGCGCGGTCGGGTAGGAGGTGTAGCGCGGCACGTTGCGCTCGGCGAGCGCGAGCGATTTGCGCATGGCTTCGGCCGGATCAGGCATTGCGCGGTATGGCATGCTCGGAACTCTCGGGCCCCCGCCGGGATAAGCAGATCAAAACCTAAGGGTCCGCCGCGCGCTTTCCTTGCGATAAATCAATTAGCTGCGCGCCCCGGCTCGGAAACCCCGCGCAAAATAGCAATCGCCGGGCGCATGGCCCGGCGATGCCCCCCTCTATTGACTGAAATGACGTCTAGGCGGCGTTGGCGGCGCGCGGCTGGACGGCGGCCTCCAGCGAGGCCTGGTGGCGTTGCAGCGCCATCACCTCGCGCGCCACCCGGGCGAAGTCCTTGCGGGCGGTTTCCAGCGCGCCGTCCGACACCGAGCGTTCCATCTGCTCGCGCTTGAGCGCGGCGTTGAGTTCCTCGATCGTCTGCTCCGCGGTCTGCTTGTCGGCGGCGCGCGCGGCTTCCAGCGCCTCGATGCGCTCTTGAGCGCGGCCGACCGCCTGCTCGGCGCGCTCGAGGGCTGCCTCCTTGGCGGTGAAGGCGCGCGCCAGCGCCGCGCTGCGGTCGATGAGCGTGGCGCGGGCCTGACCGAGCTCGGTGAACTCGGATTCGCGCGTGATGCGCTCGGCTTCGAGATCGGCAAGGCGCGCCTGCAAGGCGTCGCGCTCGAGCGCGGTCGTGCCCATGCGCCGGTCGTAGTCGCGAATCTCCTCGGCGCGGCCGAGCAGGTGCTCGCGCGCTTCGCCCAGCAGCTTTTCGGTCGCGGCGGCGCGCGCCTGCAGCGCCTCGAAGCGCGTGCGCTGGTTGGCGCGCTCGTGCTCGCTGCGCTCGTTGGCCTCGTCGAGCGCGGAGGCCAAGCGCGTGCGCTCGTTGGACAGTTCGGCGAAATTGGCTTCCATGTGGCGCAGGCGCCCTTGCGTGGCGTTGAGGGCTGCCTCGGTCTCGGCCAATTTGCGCGACAGCCGCGCCGCCTCCGCGCCCGCCTTGTCGAGCAGGCCCTGCTGGGCGCGTTTTTCGTCTTCCGCCATCAACAGCTTCTGGCGCGTGGCGTTGAGGTCGGATTCGAGCGCGATGATGCGCTTGCCGGCGGCGGTCAGCCGCTCGTCGAGCCGGCGGTTTTCCTCGCGCAGCGCCTTGCTCTCGCCGGTCTCCTGCGCGAGCCGGGATTCCAGGTCCGCGATCTGGGCTCTGCGGGCCGCGATATCGATGGCGATCTCGGCGCGGGTCGCCTCCGCCGTGCGCAGCAAATTCTGCGTATTGGCGAGATCCTGGCGCAGGTCGTCGCAGGCGCTCTGCGAGGCGGCGAATTTCTTCTCGAAGTCGGAGAGCTCGTTGCGCAGCTTGCCGTAGGCGGTGCGGGTATTGTTGAGCACCGTCTGCAGCGCGATCTTCTCGGATTTCTCCGTCTCCATCGCGCGCAGCGTCTTGCTCACCGGATCGACCAGCCGGCCGACCGCGTCCCTGATGGTGTCGAGCTCGCCGATCTTGGCGTTGGCGTCGAGCAGCAAATTGCGCAGCGTCTCGTTCTCGCCGCCGATCTGGGCGCCGATCGCCGAGAACAATTCCTCGTCGAGTTCGAGCGGATTATCGGGGAGGGTGGTGCCGGCCGGCGTCGGCGTCAGCGCGGTTTCGGCAGCGGCGGTCTTGCGGGCGAGAAACGCCCCGAACTTTCTCATGGCAGTAATCCCCCTTGCGCCGATCCGCCCGGCTGAAAGCGACGCCGAATCACGTGAAATCCAAGTCCTAACGGAATGTGAATGGCGGTGGTAAATGGGTGGTTAATCGGTAAAGCGCTCATTCGATCAACGGCTTGGGGAGGGCGGCGGCGGCGCTCGCTCAGCTTTGGTGGCCGTTTGGCCACAGCAAACCGCCGACCGCAGGCGGCAGCGGGCATGGCGTGGCCGGGCGCGAATGTTTGTGGTTAACTTTTGTGGCCGGCCTTTCAGGCCGCCCGCCTTCGCCTACCATGCCACCGCTCGAACAAGGCTAATCACAACAAACGGTCCGACGTTCCGGCCCAGTCGGCCACGGAGTATCAGGGATGACCCGCAAACTTGTAGTTCTCGCCGCCGCGCTCGCGGCTTTTGTTTTCACCGCGCAGTCAGCCGACGCGCGCAACCGCAAGCCGATCGATCCGACCATCGACGCCACCGCCTTCTGGGTCGGCGCCGTATCGGGCGGTGCGGGCCTCGCATGGAACGCCAACGTCGGCACCGTCTACGGCGTCACCAGCTTCGGCTGCGCGGTCGTCTCCCCGATGGTTGCCACTGTCGCGCTCAAGCGGCCGCTCAAATATCGCGAAGCCCACATCCTGATCGGCTCCTGCATTATTCCGTTCGTCGGCGGCTGGCTGGTCAACGAAGCCTACAATAACGGCACGCTCTGGGCGCCCGACGAAAAGCCGGTGCGCAAAGTGCACCACAAAAAGAAGAAGATGTAACCGCGCGCTCCGCCATCATTCGCTTTGCCGCCGGTGCCCACGAGGCGCCGGCGGTTTTTCTTTCCCTCCCCCTGAAAGAGGGAGGCAAAGGAAGCGGCCTACGTCCGCTTGGCGATGAACAGGCCTTCGCACAGGCGGAAGGTCAGCTCCGCGCCGCTGCCGGCCGGCTCCATCGCCGCTTTGACGTCCGGCGTCATTTCCTTGAGCATCGCGCGCAGGAAGTTCTGCATATTGGCGTCGTGGCGCGCGGCCCAGCTCTTGAATTCCATCTGCTTGTAGATCTGCTCGTCATGCGTGACGGCAAGCTTGGCCGCCGCCAGCGCCTCGCGCCATTCCTGCATGGTCCAGGCGCGCAGGTGGCTGGGGTCGCGGAAGCGCTCGAAGGCGTTGACGTAATCGCCGACGGAGCCTTCCGGCACCACATTGTCCACCACCGCCAAGAGGCCGCCCGGCTTGAGCACGCGGCGCACTTCGGTCAGGAAATCCGGGATCGAGTTCGAAGTGATGCGGGGCGATGCGGCAGGTGACCAGATCGAAGCTTGCGTCCTCGAACGGCAGCGCCTCGGCCTTGGCATAGGCGGTGCGGATATTGGCGAGGCCGCGCTTTTGCGCCTCGGCCCGCACCATGTCGAGCATCTCCTGCGTGATGTCGGTCGCCCACATGCGTTCGACATGCGGCGCAAACGTATAGGCGACGTGGCCGCCGCCGGTGGCGACATCGAGCGCGCGCCAGCTCTTCTGCGGGGCGGTCAGCGCCACCAGCCGCTCCAGGCTGGCGCCTTTGGCGTGCGGCTTGCTGGTGAGGTACTCGGCGTGGGTCTTGCCGAACTGTTCCTGGACGAGGGTCTTGCTCATGATGCGATCCGTTCGGGGCCGGCGGGAGCGCATTGATAGCGCCTCTGAGCGGGGTGCGATACCGGGGGTTTTCGCCGGACAGCTTTTCCAAAGCGCGCGGAATGTCAGCGCGGCTCGCCGCCATCGCCGCCGCTCAGGTCGTCATAGCCGTGGCGGTTGGAATAAAACACCAGCGCCATCAGCCCGCCGCCGATCGCCAGCGAGACCAGCACGCCGCCGGCAATCGCCGCCCAGCCAAAAAGCGGAATGTCGCCGGCAAGATGCTCCCAGGCGCTGCCGGCAAACCACAGCGCCGCCGCCAGCAGGGCAAACAGCGGCGCGAACAGGATGACCTTGCGCATGGCGCTCATATAAAGGGGGCGGCGCGCCCAATCCAGCCGCTTGCCGGCGGCCGGCGCCGCCGCCGGCCGAGACCGCGAGCGTCCCCAAGGCCGCTTGACCGCGCGCGATGCGGGTGGTGCAGTATTCGAATCGGGAAGGGGCTGTGGGGGCTCTCACGATGCGACCCGCATGCATTGCCGTCGCCGCGATGGCGGGGCTGATCGTGTCATCGGCTGCGCGCGCCGAGGACTTTACGACGCAGTCGCTGCCGCCGGCGCAGGAATGGCGCACGCAGGCCGTTCCCGCCGACAACAACATCATCGCCAGTTTCAGGTATGGCGACGGCAGTGCCTTGTCGGTGATTTGCAGCACCGACACGAAACTCCTGACCATCGCCTTCCTTGAGCCGCAGGCGAAATGGACGGCCGGCCAAGGAATTGACGTGATCACCTTGCCCGACAGCGGTCAGCAACCGTCTCCCTCATATGGCCTGATCACCGGATCGACGCAGGTCGTGTTGAAGCACGACCCGACGTTCGATTTGTGGACGATGGCGCAGGCCAGGGACACCTTCAAACTGAGCGTCGGCGATTTCGCGCGCGTCTTCCCGGCTGCCAACTTTAGGCGCGCGGTCGAGCCGGTCTTGCGGGCGTGCGGCGACCACTGGTGACGAAAACGCGGGACTTGCGTCCCGCGTTCGGAAAAGAATTGCGAAAGTTTCAGACCGCGGCAGGCGGCCGCGCGCCGCGTGCTTACGCCTTGGCGGCGGGAGCGGCTTGCGCCGCCTCCGCGCTCTTGGCCTTGCGGCTCTTGGCGGCGGCCTCGCTCTCGCTCTCCTCCGGCGCCACCGGCGCGCGTTCGAGCGGCATGCCGCGCCGCAGCGTCGAGCGCAGCGCGCCCACTTCGCTTTGCAGCCGCGAATTGTCCTTGCGCGCGGCTTCCAGCGCGCCTTCCACCACGGCGCGCTCCATGCGCTCGCGTTGCAAAGCGGCGTTGAGTTCTTCCACGCGCTTTTCGATGTTGGTGCGGGACACCTGCACGTCGGCTTCCAGATGCGCGTTGCGCTCGGTGAGCGAGGCGATCTTCTCCTCGGCGCGGGCGAGCGCCGTCTCGCGCGTCTTCAGCGTCTTGGTCATGGCGTTGTTGCGCTCGGACAGCGTCGCGCGCGCCTGCTCGAGATCCTTGATCTGGCGCTCGCGCGCGTCGTGGCTGGCCTCGATCTGCGCCAGGCGTTTTTCCGAATTGTTGCGGGCGATGGTGGCTTCCACCGACTTGCGGTCGAAGGCGCGCACTTCCTCGGTGCGCGCGATCAGGTTCTGCCGGGCTTCCGCCAGCAGCCGCTCGGCGGTGCCGGTGCGCGATTGCAGCGCGTCGAGCCGCATGTTCAGCGAGTTGCGCTCGGCCTGGTGAGCTTCCTTGGCCTCATCGAGCGCGGCGGCAAGCCGGCCGCGTTCGCCGTAGGCGTCGGCGAAGCTGGCCTCGACCTTGCCGAGTTGCGCGCGCGTCGCGGTCAGCGTGTTCTCGCTTTCGGTCAGGCGGCGGGTCAGCCGCGCGATCTCGTTGAGCCCCTGGTCGACCGCCAGTTGCAGAGACCGCTTTTCGTCTTCCAGGAGCGCCAGCTTCTCGCGCGCGGCGGCAAGCTCGCCCTCGAGCTCGACGATGCGTTTTTCGGCGCCGTCGAGCTGTTCCTGCAAGGTGCGGCGGTTTTCGCTCAGCGTGCGGCGCTGGCTGGTCTCCTGCGCGAGCTGGCGCTCGAGCTCGGCGATTTGCGCGGCGCGCGCGGAAATTTCGTTGCTGACAGTTCGATGCGCGTGCTCTCGAGCCCGCGGCCCTGCTCGCGCGACAGCTCGAGATCCTCTTTCAGTCGTTCGGATTCGGATTCGAGCGCGGTCGCCTTGCGCTCGATCTGGTAGAACTCGGTGCGCAGCGTCTCGTAAGACGCGCGCGCCTCCTCCAGCATGCCCGAGAGGCCGATGGTCTGCGACTTTTCCTGCTCGAGCGCGCGCAGCGTCGCGTTGAACGGCGTCACCAGCTTGTCGAAAGCCTGCTTGAGATCGTCGAGCTCGCCGATCTTGCGGCCGGTGTCGGTCAGCAGGCTGCGCAGCTCTTCGTTTTCCTCGCCCATGCGCGAGCCGATGTCGGACAAATTCTCGAAGCTGATGTGGCCGCCGCCATTGCCATGCGCGCTCGGGCGCGGCACAAGCGCGCCTGGCTCGCCTTTGCGGCCGAAGAGATCCGACAACTTAGCCATGACAAACGCCTCCCACCCTCAACGCCACCAAACTGCCACGCGCCTTGCGTGCTTAAGATATTATATACCTTTATCGATGGGAACACGCGGAGCCCTTTCATTGCGCGTGCTTTGGCGCCGACCGTCGGCATGGTTAATGGCTGAAATCATGCATGAAACAGGCACGGCCGCGCCATTATCGGGGCAAAGCCGCGCATGAACGAGGATCGCGCGGTTCCCCCGCAGGACACCTTCGCTTACGCCTACCGGCCTTCGGTGCTGGGCGCGCCTTACGAGTTCCGGCTGGGCGAGCACGGGCTCGAATGGAACCTCGGCCGCAAAGTCAGGCCGCCTGGCGCTGGCCAGCGTGCGGCGCGTGCGCATGTCGTTCCGTCCGGCCAGCATGCAGCCGCACCGCTTCGTCACCGAAATCTGGGCCGAGGGCGCGCCCAAGCTCGAGCTCATGTCGAGCTCGTGGAAGAGCATGGTCGAGCAGGAGCGGCTCGATCGGCCATACGCCGCCTTCGTCACCGAACTGCACCGGCGGCTGGCGCTGGCGCAAGCGCCGGCGCGCTACGAGCAGGGCACCAATGCGGTGCTCTATTGGCCGGGGTTCATCGTCTTCGTCGCGGTGTCGCTCGGCCTCGCCTTTTTGATCGTGCGCGCGCTGCAGGCCCATGCCAACGGCGGGGCGGCGTTCGTCGGCGTGTTCCTCGCGCTGTTTCTGTGGCGCGGCGGCGAATTCTTTCGGCGCAACCGGCCGCGGCTCTACCGCGCCGAGGCGTTGCCGGCCGAGCTGATGCCGAAAAGCTGACCGTTTACTGCCGCACCACCAGCACCGAGCATTTGGCGTAGCGCACCACGTGGCCGGCATTGGAGCCGAGGAAATAGGTGCGCATGGCCGGGCGGTGCGAGCTCATCACGATCAGATCGGCGTTGATGGCTTTCGCCTCTTCCAAGAGCTCGTGATAGATGCCGCCCTGGCGCACCGTGAAGGAGACATGGGCCGCGTCGAGCCCGCATTCGCGCGCCACGATCGCCAGCGCCTCTTCCGACGATTTGCGCTGCTGCACGTCGAAATCCGGCGGCACGTATTCCGCCAGCATCACCGGCGTCATCGGCAGCACATTGACCAGCCGCACCGTGCCGCCCGAGCTCTTGGCCATCGAGACCGCGGTGACGATCGCGGGTTTGGCCAAATCGGTGTCGGACAGATCGACCGGCACCAGGATCTGCTTGTACATGAGCGCGCCCCTCCCTTCGCCGTGAGCCAAGGCGATCATGGCATGTTTTCGGGCAGAGACGTTGAGCGTCAATTCGCCGCCGCTTCCAGCGTCTTCGGGGACACGAAGCGCTCCAGCCGGCCGGAATGCGGATGCAGCCTTGCTCCAGTCGTCGAAGGCGAAATCGACGATCACCAGCCCCGCGGTCGGCAGCTTCTCGCGCAGCCGCTCGCGCGCCTCGACGTCGCCGGAGGCGATCAGCATCAAGGCAAGCTCATGCAGCCCGGGATTGTGGCCGAGCAGCAAGAGCGTATGGGCGGTGCGCGGCGCGTCCTTGATCACCGCGAAGATGGCGTGCACGGTGGCGTCGTAGAGCTTTTCCACCGTAGTCGCCCCCGGCTCGCGCTCGAAGGCGGCGGCGGCCACTTTCCAGGTCTCCTGGGTGCGCACCGCGGGCGATATCATCACCCGGTCGGGCACCAGGTGATGCGTGGCCATATAGCCGCCGATCCTGGCGGCATCCTTGCGGCCGCGCTCGATCAGCGCCCGGTCGCGGTCGGGCGCGCCGGGGACGGCACGTTCGGCTTTGGCGTGGCGGAACAGTAAAAGGCGGCGCATCAATCGTCTATTGGGCGGTCGATTTCGAATCTGCGGCAGTTTAGCATGCGCGCGGCGGGGCAGGGCGCGCCGCATTGGCGCAGGTGTCAGGCGATGAGCGAAGGCGATAGCACGGCCGATAGCTGGTACGAGGCGACCCGGGTTGCAAGCCGGGACCGCACGCGGCTGAATTACGAGCTCGACACCGACGTCTGCGTGATCGGCGCCGGGCTCGCCGGGCTGACCGTGGCGCGCGAGATCGCCCGGCGCGGCTGGTCGGTGGCGGTGCTGGAGGCCGGGCGCGTGGCCTGGGCGGCCTCCGGGCGCAATACCGGCTTCGTGCTGCCGGGGTTCCATGAGGACGTCGACAGCATCGTCGAGCGCATCGGCCTCGACCACGCCAAAGAGCTCTACGCGCTGTCGAAGCAGGGCGTCGCCTATGTGCGGCGCGCGATCGACGAGACCGGCATGCCCGGCGTCGAGCCCGTGCCCGGCTGGCTGCACGTCTCCAAGACCGACGACGACGACACTGTGCGCGCGCGCGTCGAGCGGCTGCGCTGGATCGGCGCCGAGTGCGAAGCCTGGCCGACCGCGCGCGTGCGCGAGGCATTGCCCAATCCGCGCTATTTCGGCGCCATTCATTACCCCAACGCCTTCCACATCCATCCGCTCAATTACGCGCTCGGTCTGGCGGCCGACGCGGAGGCCGCCGGCGTGCGCATCTTCGAGGACACGCCGGCGCTCTCGATCGATCCGACCGGCGTGCGCAAGCGCGTCAACACGCCCAACGCGCGGGTGCGCGCGCCCAACGTCGTGCTGGCCTGCAACGTCCATCTCGGCGGGCTGATGCCGCAGCTCGCGGCAACGCTGCTGCCGATCACCACTTACGTGATGGTGAGCGAGCCGATCCCGCTGTTGCCGGAGGTGATCCGCTATCACGGCGGCATCAGCGACACCGACCACGCCGACAACCACTACCGCATCGTCGGCGGCAACCGGCTGCAATGGGGCGGGCGCATGCGCGTGTGGGACGCCGAGCCGCGCTTCATCGCGCGCGCGCTCGCCGGCCGACATCCGCCGCAATTTCCCGCAACTCGGCACGGTCGAGGTCGCGCATCTGTGGCGCGGCACGCTCGGCCGCGCCATCCACCGCATGCCGCAGATCGGCGCCATCGAGCCGGGCCTGTGGGTGGCGAGCGGCTTCGGCGGCCACGGGCTCAACACCACCGCCATGGCCGGCGAACTGATCGCGCGCGGCATCGTCGAGAACGACGAGACCTGGCGGCTGTTTGCGCCTTACGAGCTGGTGTGGGCGGGCGGCCTGCTCGGCCGCGTGCTGGCGCAGGGGCTCTATTGGGGCAGCCGGCCGGTGAACAGCGTCGAGGCGGGGCTGGCGCGCTATCGCGAGAAGGCGCGGGCGCGCAAGGCGGCGCGGCAAGAGGCGCGAGCTGCCGCGCGCGCCAACGGCAAGGCCAAAGCTGCGGCTTGCAAGCCTTGCGCGCCGAAAGCCTGCGCCCGAAAGCCTGCCGATGCGCCCGAAAAGCTCGCGCCGGAAGAGACCGCCGCGCTCGCGGCAATCGCCGAGGTGGCGGAAGCGGAGCAGAGGGCCGTGACGCCGCATTTTACGAGCGCCGCGCCGCCCGTCATGCCGCCGACGATGGAAGACAGGGTGGCGCACATTGAGAATACAAGCGCGCCCGAAGCTCGCCCGCCGGCCGCTCCGCCGAAACCCTTCGGCCGCCGCAAGGGCAAGCCGCGCAAGCCCAAATGACGCGCCGCCGGGGGACGTGAGCGGCTATCTTCCCTCGCGTCGCGCCATGAACGCCAGCCGCTCGAACAGATGCACGTCCTGCTCGTTCTTGATCAGCGCGCCGTGCAGCGGCGGGATCAGCTTCTTCGGGATCGCGCTCGCGCAAAATCTCCGGGCCGATGTCCTCGACCATCAAGAGCTTGAGCCAGTCCAGCAGCTCCGAGGTCGACGGCTTCTTCTTCATGCCCGGCACGTCGCGAATTTCGTAGAACAGCTTGAGCGCCTCGCTCACCAGTCGCTGCTTGATGCCGGGAAAATGCACCTCGATGATCGCGCGTCATGGTGTCGGGATCGGGGAAGCGGATGTAGTGGAAGAAGCAGCGGCGCAGGAAAGCGTCCGGCAGTTCCTTCTCGTTGTTCGAGGTGATGATCACGATCGGGCGGCGGCGCGCTTTGACGGTTTCGCTCGTTTCGTAGACGAAGAACTCCATGCGGTCGAGTTCGAGCAGCAAATCGTTGGGAAACTCGATGTCGGCCTTGTCGATCTCGTCGATCAGCAGCACCGGGCGCTCGTCGGCCACGAAGGCGTCCCACAATTTGCCGCGCTTGATGTAGTTGCGGATGTCTTGCACGCGCGCATCGCCGAGCTGGCTGTCGCGCAGGCGCGAGACCGCGTCATATTCGTAGAGGCCCTGCAGCGCCTTGGTGGTGGACTTGATGTGCCATTCCAGCAGCGGGGCGCCCAGCGCCTTGGCGATCTCCAGCGCCAGCACGGTCTTGCCGGTGCCGGGCTCGCCCTTGACCAGCAAAGGCCGCTCCAGCGTGATCGCCGCGTTGACCGCGACCTTCAGGTCGTCGGTCGCCACATAGGCCTTGGTGCCTTCAAAACGCATGGAATTTCTCGCCTTTTCCGGGGTCATCCTAGCACGGCTCGCACAAGCGTGATGACCCGGTGATGCACAAGTGAATGGCGATTATGCATAAAGGTTATATGTCTGTGCGCGAGAAACCCGGGAGGTAAGAGAAATGCCCCGCCTGCTGCTCAGCTTTGCTCTTGTCCTTGCCAGCCTCGGATTTGCCAGCGCGCAAATGGCGCCGCTGCCGAAGCCCGCGCCCGGGCAGGCGGTGGCGACCTTCGCCGGCGGCTGCTTCTGGTGCACGGAGAGCGATTTCGACCACGTGCCCGGCGTCATCTCGACCACCTCGGGCTACACCGGCGGCCACGTCGCCAATCCGAACTATGAGCAGGTCTCGGGCGGCGGCACCGGGCATGCCGAGTTGGTGCAGGTGATCTACGACCCGAAAAAGGTCTCCTACCAGCAGCTGCTCACGTATTTCTGGCACCACGTCGATCCGACGGTGAAGGACCGCCAGTTCTGCGATTATGGCCACCAGTACCGCACCGCGATCTTCGTGCACAATGACGAGGAGAAAAAGCTGGCGGAGGAACTCGAAAAAGCAGGTCGCGGCCGAGCTGAAGACGCCGATCTATACCGAGATCGACATGGCCGGGCCGTTTTATCCGGCCGAGGAGTATCACCAGGATTTCTATGTGAAGAACCCGGCGAAATACAAATTCTACCGCTGGAACTGCGGGCGCGATCAGCGCCTCAAGCAGCTCTGGGGCGCGCACAAAGGAGACAGCTGACATGATCGACCGACGCAGTCTGTTGCTGGCGGGCGCAAGCTTTGGCGCGGTCTGGGCGCGCTCGCGGCCACGAGCAGAATTGGGAAGGCAGAGACGATGAGCACGACCGAACAGACGATCGACTGGCGCAAGCTCACCGACGCCGAGTGGCGCAAGCGCCTGACGCCCGAGCAGTACAATATCCTGCGCAAGCACGGCACCGAGCGCGCCGGCTCCAGTCCGCTCGATCACGAGAAGCGCAAGGGCACCTTCGAATGCGCCGGCTGCGAGCTGGCGCTGTTTTCCTCCGATACCAAATTCAACAGCGGTACCGGCTGGCCGAGCTTCTACAAGCCGCTCGACAACGCAGTGGAGACCAAGACCGACACGTCCTTCTTCATGAAGCGCACGGAGGTGCACTGCAGCCGCTGCCTCGGCCATCTCGGCCACGTCTTCGACGACGGCCCCAAGCCGACCGGCCTGCGCTACTGCATGAACGGGTTGGCGCTGAAATTCGTAGCCGCGGCGGAGAAGGGTAACTCGTAAAGCCGGGCTGGACGACTCAGGCGGAGTTTTCTACCTCTCGGGCAGGGTCCGAGATGCCGCAACCGCTCGCCAAAGTTCCCTCTGACGTCGCGAAACTGCTGGCGCAGGCCCTGCAATGCCACCAGCAGGGCCGGCTGGCCGAGGCCGAGCGGCTGTACGCTGAAATCTTGCGCGCACGGCCCGATCACATCGACGCGCTGCAGATGATGGCGCTGGTCAAGCTCGCCAAAGGCGAGCCGGCCGAGGCCTTGCAGCTCGTCACCGCGGCGATGGGCGGGCGCAAGCCCTCGCCGCAGATCCTTTTGAATTACGGCCTCATCCTGAACGCGCTCGACCGCCACGCCGAAGCGATCGAGAGCTTCGACGCGGCGATCAAGCAGAAATCGAAATTCGCCGACGCGCACAACAATCGCGGCGCCGCGCTGTCGTCGCTTGGCCGCGACGAGGAGGCGCTCGAAGCTTTCCGCAAGGCGCTGGCGATCAAGTCCGACTACGCGGAGGCGCATTACAACAACGGCTCGTCCTTGCGCGTTCTCGGCCGCTACGAGGAGGCGCTGAAGAGCTTCGATCGCGCGCTGGTGCTGCGGCCGAATTATTTCAAGGCGCACAACAACCGCGGCGCGGTGCTGGAGGCGATGACGCGCAACCAAGCCGCGCTCGAGGCCTACGAGCGGGCGCTCGCCGCTCAATCCGAAATTCAGCGAGGCCCGCATCAATCGCACGCGCGTGCTCTGTCTGCTCGAGCGTTTCGACGAAGCGCTGGCCGGCTTCGGGCAGGCCATCGCGCTCGATCCCAACGACGCGGAGTCCTATTACCACCGCGGCCGCATCTATATCGATCTCAACCGCAACGACGATGCGCTGGCGGATTTCAAAAAAGCGCTGGCGATCCGGCCGGATTTCGCCGAGGCGCGTTTTGCCAGCCTGTTTGCCGAATTGCCGATCCTCTATGCCGATGAAGCCGAAATCGGGCGGCGGCGCATGGCCTATGAGCGGAGCCTCAACACGCTCTGCGACGATGTCGCGGCCGGGCGCGTTGGCGGCGATCTCACCAAGGCGCTCGCCGTCAAGCAGCCGTTCCTGCTCGCCTATCAAGGCCAGAACGATCGCGCGCTGCAGGCGCGCTATGGCGCGCTGGTGCAGCAAATCGTCAACGCACGCGACGGCGCGCCGCCGGACTTAGCCCCGCAGCCAAAGCCTGGCGAGCCGATCCGGCTCGGCATCGTCTCAAGCTTCTTCTACCTGCATTCCAACTGGAAAATTCCGATCAAAGGCTGGCTCAGCCAGATCGACCGCACCCGCTTCAAGCTCTACGGCTATCATGTCGGCGCCCGGCGCGACGCGGAAACCGAAATCGCCGCCGGACTCTGCGACCGCTTCGTGCACAAGACGCAGGACGTCGCCGGCTGGCGGCGCGAAATCCTGGCCGACAAACCGCATGTGCTGATCTATCCCGGACTGTGGATGGACACCGTCACGTTCCAGCTTGCCGCGCAACGGCTCGCCCGCGTGCAATGCAATTCCTGGGGACATCCCGAGACCGGCGGCATGCCGAGCCTCGACTGTTTCTTCAGCAGCGATCTGATGGAGCCGCCCGAAGGCGCCGAGCATTACAGCGAGGAGCTGGTGCGGCTGCCGAATTTGTCGATCTATTACGAGCCGGTGGCGACGGCGCCGGTCGCGATGACACGCGCCGAGTTGCGCCTGCGCGACGACGCCACCGTGTTCTGGTGTGGCCAGTCGTTGTTCAAGTATCTGCCGCAATTCGATCACGTGTTCGCGCGCATCGCCAAAGAGGCCGGCAATTGCCAGTTTGTCTTCGTGCGCCACAGCGGCGGCCCGCCGGTCAATGAGCTGTTCCAGAAACGTCTCGACGCCGCCTTTGCCGCGGTCGGCCTCAAGGCGTCCGACCATTGCGTGTTCCTGGCGCGGCTCGGTCAGAGTCAATTCATCTCGGCCATCGGCCAATGCGACGTGTTCCTCGACAGCATCGGCTGGTCGGGCTGCAATTCGGCGCTGGAAAGCCTGCCGCACAATCTCCCCATCGTGACCGCGCGCGGCGCGCTGATGCGCGGGCGCCACAGCGCCGCCATTCTGGAGATGATGGGCGTGACCGACACGATCGCGGATACGCTCGACGATTACGTTTCGATCGCGGCGCGGCTGGCCAACGACGGCCAAGCGCGCGTCGCGATCAGCCGCCGCATCGCCGAGAACAAGCACAGGCTCTACCGCGACCGCGCCTGCGTCACGGCGCTTCAGGATTACCTTGAGCGCGCGGCGCGCAGGCGTCCGGCTGAGCGCGTCCCGCCGGCAAAATCTGCCGCTTGGGGCAGAAAGCGCCCGTGCCCGGCCGCGGGCTCATCACGTAAGCCATTGATATAACACAATAATACGACTGGCACGCGGATTGCGAAGGTCTGCGCGGCATCGTGCGCGTGCGCGCGACTAGTGGAGAAATGTCATGGGTCTGTTTAATGCGCTGACGTCTGCGGTGGGTGGCTTGCAGGCGCAATCCTTCGCCATTGAGAATATTTCCGGCAACATCGCGAACTCCCAGACGATCGCCTACAAAAACATCAATACGAGCTTTCTGGATCTCGTTTCCGGAGCCTCCGTGCCTTCGCAGCAAACTGCCGGCGGTGTGGTCGCCTTTTCCAGAACGACGAACAACGTGCAAGGCGCGATCCAGACCGCAACGTCAGGAACCGATATGGCCATCAATGGCGACGGCTATTTCATCGTGCAGCCTCCACTGAGTTTTAACGGGACAACTCCACTGTTCGGAGGCGTCGACAGCTATACCAGGCGCGGCGATTTCCAGTTGGATGCCAACGGATATCTGGTCAATGGCGCCGGCTATTATCTCGAAGGGCTGCCAATCGACCCTACGACGGGTGTTCCGACCGGCAGCGTTGCTGCACCCCTGCAATTTCAAAGCAATTTCTTGCCGGCAAGCGCAACGACGGCAATTCAGTACGGGATCAACCTGCCGACGCTTCCGGCGACAAATGCCTATAAGGCTTCGGTTCCCAACTCCGAACTGCTTGACCCCGCAAATTTCACCGCCGATCCCACGGTCACTGGAACCGGCACTGTTATCGGGAGTGACGTGTCGACTTTTATCGATGAATCCATCGATGGCGGATCTGTCACAACTTACAATTCGGCCGGTACCCCGGCCAATCTCCAACTGCGGTGGGCAAAAACGGACAGCATCGCCAATGGCGGTTCGGATACGTGGGAATTATTTTATCAAACGAACTCAACGGCAAGCGGCGCCACGGTCGCCTGGCAAAATTCCGGAACCGATTTTGTATTCAACGCGGCTGGTCAGCTAACGCCACCGATCACCAACCTCACGCTTACAGGTGTCACGATCAACGGCAACCTGGTTGGAGACATAACCCTGAACAGTCCGGTTGGCGCAATTACGCAATTCGCCAGCACCAATGGGACCGCGACCGTCAACAATATGCAGCAGAATGGCTACGGCGCGGGTCAACTGCAATCGATTGCGGTCAGCAACAACGGCGATATTAATGGCACATTTTCCAACGGGCAAAGCGTCGCGCTTGCCAAAATCCCGCTGGTTCATTTCAACAGCCCGGACAATCTGAAGGCCCTGAGCGGCGGGGCGTTCCAAGTAACAAGCGAATCAGGGGCGGCGCTCGGCGGCGCGGCCGGTCAAATCGTCGGGCAATCGCTCGAATCCTCCAACACCGACATAGCGACCGAGTTCACGAAACTGATCGTGACGCAACAGGCTTATTCCGCGAACACGAAGGTCATCACGACGGCAAACCAAATGTCGCAGGATTTGTTGAACGTCATTCGGTAGCCGCGCGTGCTCGTGTGGCGTGAACCGTGATCGGAATTAGCGCATGGGCCTGACGCAATCGCTCGCTACGTCGCTCCAGGGGCTGCAGGTCAATCAGGCCAGCATCGCGCTGGTCTCGTCCAATGTCGCCAACGCCGACACGCCCGGCTATGTCCGCAAGACGGTCAACCAGGTCGCCACGGTCGGCAACGGTACCGATGTCGGCGTGCGCCTCGGCGACGTACAGCGTACGCTCGATCAGTACATCCAGCGACAGTTGCGCATCGAGAATTCCGGCGCCAACTACGCCGACACGCGTGCCCAGATGTACAGCCAGCTCCAGGATATTTACGGCCAGCCTGGCTCCAGCAATGCGTTGGAGACGGTCTATAATAATTTCACCAACGCCCTGCAGGCTTTGTCGACCAGCCCGGACGATCCGACCGCGCGCTCATCGGTGATCAGCACCGCGCAGTTGCTGACCCAACAGCTCAACCAGATGAGCAACAGCGTTCAGGGCTTGCGCGGCGATGCCGAACTCGGAATTTCGAACGCGGTCACGCAAGCCAATAACGCGATGAGCCAGATCGCCTCGCTCAATCAAAAGATCTTGGGCATGTCGCAGGCCGACAGCGAGACCGCGACCCTGATGGATCAGCGCGATTTGTATATCGATCAGCTGTCGCAACTGATGGACATCAACGTTATCAAGGGCAGCAACAACCAGGTCAGCGTCTTCACCAATTCGGGCGTTCAGCTGGTCGGCAACCAGGCCTCGGTGCTCTCCTTCAATGCGCAAGGCACCATGACGGCGGCCTCGCAGTGGAGCGCGAACCCGTCGCAGTGCTCGGTCGGGACGATCACCCTCACGACGCCCTCCGGCAATGCGATCGACATGATCCAAAATCGTGCCATTCGCTCCGGCACCATCGCCGCCGATCTGCAGATGCGCGACCAGGATCTGGTGCAGGCGCAGAACCAGCTCGACGCCATCGCCTCCAGCATGGCCTCGGCGCTCTCGGACAAGACCAGCAGCGGCTCGGTCGCCAGCCTCGGCGCGCAGAACGGCTTTGACGTCGATATTGGCGGTCTTTCGGCCGGCAATACGGTCACGGTCAACTATACGGACGTGGGCACCGGCACATCGCACACCATGACGCTGGTGCGGGTCGACGATCCCGCGGTGCTGCCGCTGGCCAACAGCGTGACCACGGCGCCGAACGACACGGTGGTTGGGATCGATTTCTCCGGCGGCCTCGCCTCGGCGATCACGCAGATCAACGCGGCATTCGCCTCGACCGGCATGACGGCGTCCAATCCGTCGGGCACGACGCTGGAAATTCTCGACGACGGCGCCGCCAACACCGTGAACGTGGATTCGGTCAGCGCGACGGCGACGGCGACCTCGCTCGCGGGCGGCAGCGCCGAACTGCCGCTGTTTACCGACGGCATCGAGACCTTATACCGGGGCGATCACCGCCGCCGGCTCGGAAAGCGTCGGCTTTGCCGCCCGTATCGCCGTGAACGCCGCGCTGGCGGCCGATCCCTCCGGCCTTGTTAGCTATCAGGCCGGTACCGCCGCCGGCGACAGCACGCGGCCGGATTTCATCTACCAGCAGCTCACCGGCACACCTCTGGTATTTTCTCCGAACACCGGTATCGGCACGACCGCGGCCCCATTCTCCGGCTCGCTCACCACGTTCTTGCGCCAGGTCATCAGCCAGCAGGGCGAAGCCGCGAGCTCCGCCGACAACCTGAAGCAAGGCCAAGACGTCGTCCTGTCGACGTTGCAGCAGCGCTTCAACGACAGCTCCGGCGTCAACGTCGATCAGGAGATGGCCAATCTCCTGACCTTGCAAAATTCCTATTCCGCCAATGCCCGTGTGATGTCGACGGTCAAGGCTATGCTCGACACTTTGATGCAGATGTGAGGAAGGCATGAGCGTTTCTACGATCGGAGCCCAATCGGCGCTGGCGGTCCAGCAGCTGGTCGATATGCGCAAGCAGTTCGATGACCTGCAGCGCCAGCTCTCAACCGGCCAGAAGTCATCGAACTATGCCGGCCTCGGCCTCAGCAGCGGCGTGACGGTCAGTCTGAACGCGCAGCTGTCGGCGATCAGCGGCTACGACGACACCATCAGCAATGTCGGCACGCGCATCAATCTGATGAACACCGCGCTCAGCGGCATGACGAGCCTCGCGAGCGCCGTGAAAACCGCGATGGCGCAGGCGCCGACCGGCGCCAATGGCAGCGGCGCGGCGCTGGCGCAGCAGACGGCGCAAAATTCGCTCGACCAGTTGCTCGGGATGCTCAACACCCAGGCCGGCGGCCGTTACCTGTTTTCCGGCCGCGCCACCGACCAGCCGGCGGTCGACACGCTCGACCACATTCTCAATGGCGATGGCGTGAAGGCCGGGCTGAAGCAGCTCATTTCGGAACGCAACCAGGCCGATCTCGGCGCCAATGGCC
This sequence comes from uncultured Alphaproteobacteria bacterium, assembly GCA_963742375.1. Lineage (GTDB taxonomy): Bacteria > Pseudomonadota > Alphaproteobacteria > Rhizobiales > Xanthobacteraceae > Pseudolabrys. Next base: position 16,319 of record CAVULP010000002.1, on the reverse strand, counting down.
TCGGTCGCCTGACAATCAGCGCGCCGACAGCAAGCTCGGTCGCGATCGACGAGGACGCCGGTACGTTCGGCCTCAAGCTCGCCTCCGTGAGCTCCAACCTGACCAACGCCACTGTCACCGGCCCGAGCGGCTCGCCCGCCTCGCTGTCGGTCGATATGTCCGGCGGCAATCCGAATAACGGCGATACTCTGACGCTGCGCTTTACCTTGCCCGACGGCTCGAGCGCGAACCTCACCCTCACCGCCACCTCGGCCTCGCCGCCAGGCGCCAATCAGTTCAGCATCGGCGCGACGCCGGCCGCCACCGCCGCCAACCTGCAGGCCGCGCTGACGAGCGCGGTGGGCAAGCTCGCCGCCACCTCGCTGACGGCGGCGTCGGCCGTTTCCGCCTCCAACGATTTCTTCAACGCCGACGCCGGCAATCCGCCGCAACGGGTGAATGGCCCTCCCTTCGACACGGCCACCGGCATGGTGGCCGGCACCGCCGCCAACACGGTGATCTGGTACACGGGCGAAGCCGGCGGCGATCCCGCGCGTGCCACCGCGACCGCGCGCATCGATCAATCGCTGGTGGTTTCCTATGGCGCGCGCGCCAACGAGGACGGCATCCGCAACCTTGTGCAAAACATGGCGACGCTTGCGGCCGTGACCGTCTCCCCGACCGATCCCAACGCCTCCGATCTGAGCGCGGCCTTGAGCCAGCGCCTGACCGCAAACCTGAGCGCCCCCGGCGTCCAGTCCATCACCGATATCGAGACCGATCTTGCCAACGCGCAAGCGTCGATGACCGCCGCGCAAACCCGGCACCAGCAAACCAGCGCCACGCTCAACGATTTCCTCCAGCAGGTATCGGGCGTGTCGAACGAGAGCGTCAGCGCTCAGATCCTCGCGCTGCAGACGCGCATGCAGGCCTCGATGCAGACCACCGCCATGCTGTTCCAGACCAGCCTGGTCAACTATCTCCCGCACGCATGATCGTCTCGGATATCCGGCCTTAGTTTTCGGTCCGCAGCCCGCTCAGACATTAAAAAAGACCGCGAGCCAAGCTCGCGGTCTTTGCATATACGCGGCGCCGGTCAGGCGCGGCCGAGCAAGCCCGCGGCCAACTGGCGATTGATGTGGATCAGCGAGCCGAGATTTTCCGGCTTCGGGTCGGCCAGCATCGTGAGCGTCTGCTTGAACACGAACAGGCCGAGATTGGCGACGTTCTGGCGCACGGCCGGCGGCAGCGGATTATCCGGGCTGGTCGCGGAGGTCACGAAGATCGACCACAGCTTGCGATTATAGCGCAGCGCGGCGTCGAGCTCGGGACGCTTGCTGTCCCAGCCGTCGCGGACCGTTTGCAGCTTGGCCGCCGCGCTCAACAGCAGATCGGCTTCCAGCTCACGCGGATTTCCGGTCTTTTTGGCGATCGCGCCGTATGTTTGCGCCGCGTGCTGCATGATCGAGCAACTCCTTCTCGTAGGCAATGAGTGCTTTGGCGCTTTTCAGCGCCTTGTACATTTCGCCGGCCATGATGCGATTGCTGATCTCGCTCATATGCGGCCAGGCGCTGGGCGCGGCCTGCACGAGTTCGCGCATGAGCGTGAAATAGGCCTCGTGGTGATCGCGCGGATCGCGCGACGTATACATGAGTTGGACGGCGAGATAGATGCGCTTGGCCGGCGTGTCGGCTTGCGCCGGCAGCATGATGTCCTTCTCGCGCAGGATCGGCGCATGGCCCTCGATGAGCAGCCGCGTGCGCGTTTCGCCGTTGGTGAGGAGGCATTCGCCGACGATCAGGCGCTCGCCCGGCTTGAGTTCGACCTTGAGGCCCATTCGTGTTGCGATCCTTGCGGGCCGCTTTACCTAAACAGCCGCAGCACGTTCTGGTCGGCTTGCGCCGCGAGAGACAGCGCGGTGGTTGATAATTGCTGGCGCGTCTGCAGGGCGAGCAGGTTGGCGCCCTCCTCGTTGCTGTCGGCCAGCGTCAGGCCGTCGGCGCCCGATTGCAGCGTGTTGATCATCGCCTTGGTGAAGTCCTGGCGGACCTGCACGGTCTGCAGGTTCGAGCTCAGTGCCTGGGACTGTGACCGCAGCGTCACAAGCGCGGCCGTGAGGTCGGTTGCGGCAGCGCTCACGTCGGTCGTGCCGGCCCAATTGTTGGCGGCATTGCCGATGGCCAGATCGCCGGCGGCGGTGTCGTTAACGCCGGTGATCGTGACGGTCGAAGCGCCGGTTTCGTTCAGGGTGATGGTGAGATCGTTGCCGCCGAGCAGATTGACGCCGTTGATGCCGGAGTCGCCGGCGAGCTGGTCGATCTGGCCGAGCAGATTCTGGAACTGGGTCGCGAGCGTGGCGCGCACCGCCGTGTCGGTCGTCTGTTGCGCCTGGCTGACCAGCGATTGCGCCGACTGCACCAGCTTGGTGAGCGAGGTGATGCCGTTGTTGGCCGCCTGGATCGTATTGATGCCGGTGGACATGCTGTCGAGCAGGGAGTTGAGGTCGTTGGCACGCACGGTCAGGCCTTGGGCCGTGAAGAAGTTGATCGGATTGTCGAGCGCCGAATTGACCCGCTTGCCGGTGGCCAGCCGCGTCTGGGTCTGCGTGATCAGGTCCGAGGTCTGCTGCAATTGCAGAAGATTCGAACGCACGCCGGCCGAAAGTACGATGTCGCTCATGGCAGTTTCCTTGCCGAAATCGGGGGCAATCGGTTCGTGACGATCATGAATTGTTATGGTTGACAGTCGGTTAATATGACGGCGGCTTTAACTATTCGTTAACCATAAATTCACGGCGCGCAAAAAAAACGGCGGCCCGCAGGCCGCCGTTTCATTCCGTTTGGATCGTTGCTTAGCGGAACAGCCGCAGCACGTTCTGGTCGGCCTGCGATGCGAGAGACAGCGCGGTGGTCGACAGTTGCTGGCGGGTCTGCAACGCGAGCAGGTTGGCGCCTTCCTGGTTGGAGTCGGCGAGGGTGAGGGCTGTCGGAGCCGGTCTGCAGCGTGTTGATCGTCGCCTTGGTGAAGTCCTGACGGATCTGCACGACCGACAGGCTCGAGCCAAGGGTCTGAGACTCCGAACGCAGCGTGGTGAGCGCGGCGGTCAGATCGGCGGAGGCCACGTCGATGGCAGCGCTGTCGGCCCAATTGTTGGCCGCATTGGCGATGGCCAACTGACCGGTGCCGGAAGCGGTCGCATCGGTGTAGTTGATGCCGCTCACAGTCGTGGTCGACGATGCCCGTCTCGTTGAGGGTGACGGTCAGGTCGTTGCCGGCGAGCAGGTTGATGCCGTTGAAGCCCGGAGTCGCCGGCCAACTGGCCGATCTGGCTCAGGAGGTCGGTGAACTGCGAGGACAAGCGTCGCCTGGGTCGCGGTATCGGTGGTCTGCTTGGCCTGGCTGACCAGGGACTGGGCAGACTGCACCAGCTTGGTGATCGCCGAGATACCGTTGTTGGCGGCCTGGATCGTGTTGATCGCGGTCGACCTGCGAGTTGAGCAGGCTGCTCAAGTCGTTCGCACGGTTATCGAGGCCCTGCGCGGTGAAGTAGTTGTTCGGATTGTCGAGAGCGGAGTTGACCCGCTTGCCGGTGGCAAGCTTGGTCTGGGTGGACGTGATCAAGTTCGAAGTCTGCTGCAAGTTGCAGCAGGTTCGAACGCACGCCAGCCGAAAGAACGATGTCGGACATCTTACGCTACCTTTCTGGTCTATATTGCCGTACTGGCATCTACACGTGTCGATCCAGAGGATCGGCGAATGTCATCGCATAAGCCTCCAAACGCGCCGTAAAAGGACATGGTTAATAAGTTGTCGATCGATTGGCGGCGGTGGCCGGAACTCTGGGCCCGATTGGCAGCCCCGGCGAAAGTACGCGGCGTCGTTAACGAATTGGCAAGTTTCAGATTTTGTTAAGGCTTGTTGCGGTAGGGTTCTGCGCAGTCAGGATCGCGCGTATGACGTCTGTCATCAGTGCAAGTGCGAGCACCGACTACTACGCTGCGCTTTTCAGCAGCAACTCGACTTCGGGCTCGACGGCGAATTGGCTCAACGACGCTATCATCGCCATCCAAAATTCCCAGACCTCGGGCGGCATTCTCGGCGCGCTGGCAAGCTCCGGCGACGGCAGCGTCAGCTCATTTCTCGGGCAGAGCTCGGCCAGCGCCGAATAATTTCGCGCTGATTTCGCAAAACAGCGTCACCAATGCGTCGGCTTTCTACGCGCAGCTCGCGTCGCAAAATCAGCAGACACAACAACAGGCGAAATTGCAAAAGGTCGCCGACGCCTTGACCCAGCAACAAAATGTGGTTCAGCCGAAAAATATGCTAGATCCGGTCATATATTTTTCCGACGGCACGACGATCGATACCGAATAGCAACATCATGACCAGCCGGACGGCACGCAATACGACGTGACGACGGGCGCGAAATATGTCGATCCGGCCGACGTCATCCAGATGGCCAATGGCGCCTATCTCAACACCAAGACCAATATCCTCACGCTCGGCGACGGCACCCAGATCGACACGGTGACCGGCCTGAAGGTTTCCACCACGGCTTGACGCCGAGGTCAGCGCAGCGCGCAAATCGTATCCAGAATCGCATCAAGCTGCGCGTTGGGCGCCATCAGTTGCGCATCGCAGCGATAATAGCCGACGGCCTCTTTTATCCCGTCTGTCAGTGACACCGCTGTGCGCCAAGAAGGGCAGGCTGTCTTGAATTTGTTGTTGTCGTAGATATCGCACCACATTTTGTGCCATTTGATGCCGTTGCCATATCTTGGCGCGATGCTGTCGATTTCTTCGGTGGTGCGGTAGCAAATCTTTGGCGCGCTAACGCCGATCTCCCGGCAAACGGCGGCGGTTATTTCCCGCCACGTATAGGTTTCATCCGACGTGACATGGAAGGTCTCGCCCGGCGCGTGGCCGGATTTCAGAAATTCCAGGACGGCTCGCGCGAAGTCGGCTGAATGCGTGACCGTCCATAAAGTCGTCCCGTCGCCGTGAAGAACAATGGGCTTGCCGTTCAGCAGGCGCCAGGGGTTGGTCCAGTTTCCGTCCCCGACGGCTTCGGGGATGATCGTGTCGTAGGTATGCCCGGGACGAAGGATGGTGACGGGAAAGCCGTCACGCGACGCGGCCTCGGCAAAAACACGCTCGGCCGCCGGCTTTGGCAAGCGCATAGTCCCACCCGCTCGTGACGATCGGAGCTCGCTCCGTGAAGGGCGTTTTGGCGACCTGGCGGTCGTACAGCGCCGTCGTGCTTATGAAAATGTAGTGACGGGTGCGCGCTTGGAAATAGGCGACGGCCCGCCGCGCCTGCTGTTCGTTATAGCAGACGAAGTCGACAACCGCGTCGAAGAACCTGTTACCGAGAGCGTCTTGCAGTCTTGGTCTGATTGTTGATATCGGACACGATCAGATCGCATCCCGGCGGAGCCGGGCGCCGCTTGCGATCGGGCGCCCCCCTGTTCAGCAAGGTGACTTGCCAGCCCGCGGCGACGGCGGCATGTGACAGCCGCCAACTGATATTGCCGGTCCCGCCGATAATCAGGATATCCAAGGCGGCTACCCGCGATAATATTCTGCGGCGAGGAGGCGTTCCTTTATTTCCGCGGCCTTGCCGTCGATATTGTCAAAGACGCCGAGCGACATGCACTGGCATTGCGCGCAGGTGGCGTTGTTCTTGCGGCATCCGCTCAGGTGCGACAGGCGATGCGCGTTCAGACGCTGCCCAAGCCAAATGTCCTTCACCGACTCCTCGGTCACCGAACCGACGACCAGCTTTCGCGCCCAGTCCTGGACGCACAGGCTGACCGAACCGTCGGAATTGATGGTCGTGCTGTAAAAAATATAAGGGCAAACCGACCGCTCCAGGACTTCGTCGCCGTAAAGGCCGACCGAGCACTCTTTCGGGATGATATCGTCGTCGAATCCCGGCCAATTGGGAAAAAGATGCTCGAAAAAAACGCGATCGGCGATATCGCCAAAAATATCCAAGAAATCGTTTTTGATCGTCCTCGGAAAGATTTTCCTTGATCGCCTTGACGTAAATTTCGCAGTTCCCGCGGATGCTATGCAGGTATTTGATATTTTCGACGTATCTTTCGAAATTCACCTTGGTTTTGACCAAGTCGACGAATTGTTCGTTCCTGATCCCGTTGACGGAAATGTTGATCTGGTCGATGCCGGCGGCGATGACTTTTTCGCTCGTCTTAGGCGTCAGCAACACGCCATTGGTCGTGGTATCGATGCGCACGATCTTGTCGCTGCGCCGCGCATAGCCGACCATTTCGGCGAAGCGCTTGTTCATCAGGGGCTCGCCTTCTTTGTAAAGGCGCAACACTCTGACCGGCTCGCGGAACGCTTGTAGATCGTCGATGATTTTTGTGAACGTGTCGAAAGCCATGGGCCCTTGGTAGCGGCCGGTCGGCTTTGATGAGCTCGAGATCGCCGGTCGGGCAAAATCGGCACTTGAAATTGCAGTGGCTGGCCGGATCGACAATGAAAACGAACGGCGTGCCCAGAGGGGCGATCGCCCCCAGATCGGCCCTTTTGCGTCTGCCAGCCTGCTCCGGAACGTCGCCTTCATAAGAGTCCTCTCGCTGCAAAGTGGGTGACAATCAAATTGACCGATTTGAAGTCCGCCTGCCTTCGTAACGCCCGAAGATCAAAATGCTTTGCAAAGCCCGAGGAGTCAGGATCAGCGCCTAAACTTAAAATTTCAACGCATTAGTCTACAGCCTGGCGTGCTATTTGAATCGCGCTTAGGCGTCCTTAACGCTGGCACGGCGGCGAGCCAGATAAGACCTTGAGCAGGCAGCCGGCAGCGAGGCTCATGCAACTCTCCATTCTGATCCCGTCAAACCGGCGCGGCTTGCTGGTTTGCTCCCGAATAGCGCAGGCCGCTTCCTGGGCCGGGCCGAACATCGAAGTCATCGTTCGCGACAATTCCGGCGACGCCGAAAAGCGCGCGTTGCTGGCTCATTTCCGGCGCGACAATTGCAAGATTATCAGTGCCGAGCCGTGCGAGCCGCTTGCGAATGTTTCCGAAATTATCGCGTTGGCGAGAGGCGAGTTCGTTTTTCTTGCTCGCCGACGATGATTTTTGCTTCGACCACGCCATTGCCGCGATGCCCGCTCTGATCGACCAGCACGGCAAGGACCCGACGGTTGCCGGCGTGACCGGCGCCTATGTCGTCGAGACGTCGCAGGGCTCGGCGATCGTCAGCTATCAGAATGTTGAAGCCGACGACGTCACGATGCGCGTGACCGGTTTTCTGAGTTATTCAGGCCCGAACATCCTGCAATACGCGCCGATACGGCGCGACATCGTGCAGCGCGTCTTCGCGTTCATGAACACGCTGCCCGTCTATTTTTCATTTCACGATCAGATCATTTGCCTGCTTTATCTGCTCAATGGAAAATTCGTCAGGCTCACGCGGCTTTCTCTATCTCTACGATCTCGGAACCTGGGAGGCGGCCGAATACCGCGCAGAACGCGCGACGTCGCATTACGTACCGGTAAGCCGGCTTCGATCCGGTCATCAACACGCTGCATTGGTTCTTGTGCGGCTTCGAGGGCGCCATCCTGATGCGCAACGCCGATGTGTTTCCCGACTATCCGCCTCGGGCTGCGCCAGGTCATCACCGATCGCTGGTTCTCGACGATGTTTGCCCGCTTCAAGGGCAGAGCCGGGTCAAATTCGAATTCCGGTTTAGCGGCGACGTCGAAAAACTACGCGACAAGTTCCTGGTCCGGCGGGGCGGCTGTCGTTTCAGGACCTGCTGGCCGATACTCTGCGATTTCATCGCGCTGTTTTCCAGCCGAAAAGTCGCAAAGCTATTACGAATTCTGGGACGCGATGATCAAAAAGCGAAACGTGACGGCGAGCCGCGTGAACGCTCAGGCCGCCGCGCTCGGAACCTGAAGGCGCGGGCAGGCCCATGAAAGTCGTCATTCTGGCCGGTGGGCTCGGCACCCGTATTTCCGAGGAAAGCTACCTGAAGCCGAAACCGATGATCGAAATCGGCGGCAAGCCCATCCTCTGGCACATCATGAAGATCTATTCGGCGCACGGCGTCAACGATTTCGTGATCTGCTGCGGCTACAAGGGCTACGTCATCAAGGAATATTTCGCCAACTATTTCCTGCACATGTCCGACGTCACCTTCGACATGGCGGACAACAGCATGGACGTGCATCAGCGCAAGGCCGAGCCGTGGCGCGTGACGCTGATCGATACCGGCGAAGACACGCTGACCGGCGGGCGGCTCAAGCGCGTCGTCAAACTATATCGAGGATGAAGGAGTTCTGCTTTACCTATGGCGACGGAGTCAGCAATCTGAACATCCGCTCGTCCATCGAATTTCACCGCAGCCACGGCAAGCTGGCGACCGTCACCGCGGTGCGTCCGCCGGGCCGCTACGGCGCCCTGGAGCGCGACGGCGATCAGGTCACCGCGTTTCATCGAAAAGCCGCGCGGCGACGGCGGCATGATCAATGGCGGATTCTTCGTCCTGTCGCCGCGGTGCCTCGAACTCATCGACGGCGACGACAGCAGTTGGGAAAGCTCGCCGATCATCCGACTCGCGGCGATGGGCCAGATGATGGCCTTCGAGCACCGTGGGTTCTGGCAGCCGATGGATACCTTGCGCGACAAGACGATGCTGGAAGAGCTTTGGGCATCCGGGAAGGCGCCATGGAAGATCTGGCACTGACCGCGTCGGCGAGCCTGCGTTCTGGCGCGGCAAGCGCGTGCTGTTACCGGCCACACCGGTCTTCAAGGGTTCGTGGCTGACGCTCTGGCTCAATCGGCTGGGCGCCGAGGTCACCGGCATCAGCCTGCCGCCGACGACAACGCCCAGCCTGTATGACGACGCCAAAATCGGCGCGCATTGCCACAGCCATCTTTGCGACATCCGCGACGGCGCGGGTCACTCGCCGCACTTCGTCCGACAACGTCGCAGCCGAGATCGTTTTCCATCTGGCCGCACAGCCCTTGGTGCGGGCCAGCTATCGCCGACCGTGGCTACCCTCGAAACCAACGTGATGGGCACGCGCATGTGCTCGACGCGCTGCGCGGGCTCGACGGCTCGCGCGTGCGGTGATGGTGACGACCGACAAGGTCTACCACGACCGCGAGCGGGCTGCCGTACCGCGAAGACGACGCGCTGGGCGGTCACGATCCGTACAGCGCCAGCAAGGCGGCCTGCGAAATGGTCATCGCCGGCTACCGGCGCTGCGTTCCTGGCCGAGCGCAGGGCGTCGCCGTCGCCAGCGCCCGTGCCGGCAACGTCATCGGCGGCGGCGACTGGTCGGCACGATCGCCTGATCCCCGATGCCATTCGCGCCTGGCAGGCCGCGGCAGACCGCTTGCAGGTCCGCCGCCCGCAAGCGGTGCGGCCCTGGCAACACGTGCTGGAACCGCTGTCGGGCTACCTGACCTTGGCGCAAGCTTCTGTGGGAGCGGCCGGCGCTAGCGGGCCCGTATAATTTTGGCCCCGAGCACCGCGATGCCGTGGCGGTGCGCGAGAGTCCCCAACTGAATTCCGTGTCGAACAATGGTTTGCCATTCTGCTCGTAGGTCGTCAGCGCCCCCGATCGAATCGTGCTCACCATGCTGGGGACCTTCTCCGGCGTTTGACCGTTATATCCATGGAACGCGATCACATCGACCACTGGCGCACCGCCCGACCCTAGGAACCCGTTCAGCCAGTCGTTAACGGAGCTTCCGCCGTAGGTAGCAGCCGGAGTGACGATAAGGGCGGCAGGATCGATTGCCCGGTTCGTGCAGCCCGGGCCAATTCCCTTGATGATGCAAGCCGCATCTTGGGTCATGCGTACTAATTGCGCTGTGGTCCCACGGAAGAAGTTCGTGTCATTCGGCTCGTTCCAGATTTCGTAATACTGGATGTGAGCGGTGCTGCTGTTCACGCTGTGAGTGGCGATGGCCGTCACCCAATCTTTCCAATCCTGGTTGGTGCCAGTACCATCCGCGTTCAGATCTGCAGGCCAGTAACACTGGCCGGGCCCGCCTCCCCATGAGTCCACAGAATAGGCGCAGCCGGAGGTTTGCACGCAAGGCGACGACGTGCTTGCGGTGCACTGGGCCCATCCCGGAGTTCTTCCCAGGTCGTAAAGAATATCGACCCCGTGAGTCTGCGCCTCGGCCAGCCGAGCATCGAGCGCCGTCCAGTCATAGACGCCCTGCGCCGTGTTTGTCAGGGACCAACTGGCGTTGTTGGCATCCCACAATCTCTCTCCACCAATGAGGACACTGGGCCAGGGAGTGCTGGGATGGTTGATGTGCATGCTATAAAAGGTGGACGAAAGTCCGCCTACAACGGCAGCATCAACGGTAAGCGTCAATGATTGGGTCGCGCTCTTCGCGGGAGACGACGAATCCATTACTTGAACCGTGAAAGTGAATAGACCAGTGGTCGCAGTTGTGCCCGAAATCAAGCCCGCAGAGGTTAGACCCAATCCCACGGGGAGCTGCCCTGAAGACAAACTCCAACTGTAGGGAAGACTCCCCCAGGTTGCAGCCAAAGTGGCGACGTATGGAACGCCGCTGGTCGCGATCGGCACGCTCAGAGTCGTGATTGCGGGCGTTACAGACGGAATGACCGTCACTGCGGCGCTAGCGGATTGTGTCGGATCAGCCACGCTGGTGGCGCTTACCGTACCCGTTGTGGTTGCCGCGACGGCGGGTGCCGAAAACAGCCCCTCTGCTGTGATGCTGCCGATGGAGGCAGACCACGTCACAGTCGTGTTGCTTGTATTCTGAAGCCTGGCGCTGAACTGCTGCACGCCGGATGAAGCCATCGTGGCGCTCACAGGCACGATGGAAACGCTCACCGGCGGACCGTTCGGCGAGTTCGGACCCGTCGAGACGCCAGCGCATCCCGCCAGAAGGAGGCCGAGGACCAGGATTGCGCATCCCCCGGGCATAGTCCGTTTGAGACTGGGACGGCCATTGGCACGGATTGGGGAAAACTCTTGAGTGACATCGCTGCCTCGTTTTGAGTTCCGCTGAGATTTCACTGTACGGAGCGATGTCCATTGGGGGTAGGTACCAAACGGCCAGCCAAAAACCATGGCCGAAAGGACACATTCGACGGCTCTAGTACAAGCAGAGATTGCCGGTCCTTTGTTTTCCGCGGCGAGGGTGACTACGGGAAGGTACTCAGGAATCTTTAGTGACTAACAGTGGCTGGCCGGTGGATCCGTCATACTCCTGGACAGCCCTGATGGCTGCACCATTTCTGGTTTAGTCCTGCTCTTGAGCGGTCGTGCGCAGCAGTGTACCAATGGACACTTCCGGCTTGCCCTTCTGGTATCTATCCTGGATCAACAGGGTTTTTTAGACTGGGAGAGTAATCATTCCATTTGAGGCTTTCATCATAATGTTCCTAGGTTTCCCCCAAACCTGGACTCGGTGCCAACGTTTCGATTCGATCAGCCGAACCCTGATCATTCTATTCTCGCTATTCACCCTATTCTTGATATTCGTTTTTTTGCCTGGGAGCGCGGCTGCGATCGGTAGTTCCGCGATCACGATTTCCCTGACTCCGGAGTCGGCAAGTCTAATTTCCGCGGCGACATGTCGGTTTACCGCCATCGTCAGCAACACCAGCAACACGGGCGTTACGTGGAAGGCCACGGTGGGCACAATCTCCAGTAGCGGATTGTTTACTGCGCCTTGGGTGAGCAGCAAGACAACGTCGGTGATCACGGCAACCATCAAGGCGAATAAGGCGATATCGGTTTCGGCCACGGTGACCATTTCACCAGTTCCGGCTCTTGTCATCACTACTGCTAGTTTGCCTAACGGGCTGACAGGGAAACCCTATTCCCAGGCATTGGGCGTTACCGGCGGGACTCCACCCTACAGTTGGAGCGTCACGCTTGGTGCGCTGCCCGCAGGAATTACGCTGAGTTCGAGCGGAAAGATTTCAGGCTCGACGCAGGAAACCGGCGTATTTACCGTTACGGCCCGCGTGGACGATTCGAGTAAATATCCGAAGAGTACACATCAGTCGTACACCATGAATGTGAACTTGAATTCGGCAGGGAGTACGGTGCCCTCCAACTTCTTTAACATGCACGTGGATTTGTCCGGGACACCGTGGCCGAGTTCTCCGATTGCAGGCCAACGATTCTGGGATGCGGGAGTCACGTGGGCGCTAATCAACACAGCCAAGGGAGTTTACGACTGGACCGCTCTCGATCAGAAACTGTCCGATGCCAAGTCTCACTCGGCAGATGTTCTCTTCACCCTCAGCTCGACACCGGCCTGGGCACAGTGCAACGCAACCACGTCGTCTCCTTGCGTGCAAACCCCAGGTTGCGCCACTGACACGACAAACTGGGGAGGAGGCTCGGGCCAGTGCTACTGGCCGGGTGATCTGAACGTAGACGGCACTGGAACCAACCGGCATTGGAAAGATTGGGTGACTGCCGTGGCAATGCACAGCGTGAACAGCACGACGGCGCAAATCAAGTACTACGAAATTTTAAACGAGCCCAATGTCGATGAGTTCTGGCGGGGTACCACCGCGCAGTTGGTACGCATGGCCCAGGATGCAGCATGCATCATCAAGGGTATTGGTCCGAATTGCACTAATCCGCCGATCGATAAGAATGCGTTAATTGTTTCTCCTTCACCGGCTCTCGGCGGGGATGCCATTAATGCTTCACTGTCGGACTTCTTCGGACAGGGTGGTGCTCAAGTGATAGATGTGATTGGGTTCCACGGCTACAACGGAACCAACGACAGCAAGATCCCGGCGCTGGTCAGCAAGCTGAGAGATGGGGCACAGACGAAATACGGTCTTCTCGCCAAGCCCCTCTTTGATACTGAATTCAGCTGGGGGGCACACGTATATTTCCCCGATTCTGACGAACAGGCTGGATTCGTTGCGCGATCCATGCTCCTGCATTGGAGTTCTGGAGTTAGGCGAGTCTACTGGTACGCTTGGGACACGGCGGGCTCGATGTGGTCTCGGGATAGTGTTACCGGTTGTCTGACGCCCGACTCCAGCGGTGATGGTTTCAGCTGCAAAACAGCCTTGGCTTACACCCAGGTGCAGAACTGGATGGTAGGCACGACTTTGAGTCAGTCCTGTTCTGCGAGCGGAACCGTATGGACCTGTGGATTCACGAAAACGGGAGGATTCCAAGGGCTCGCGGTGTGGGATACGTCGCAGAGCTGCAGCAACGGCGTTTGTACGACTTCCAGCTACAAGTTCCAGCCGGCGAGTCCGAATTACTTCCACTATCTGGACGTCGCAGGCAAGAGTCATGCAATCTCAGGCACGACGGTTCCAATCGGGTACAAACCGATTTTCCTGGAGAACCACTGATCTTTGCTCGGCTCGTGGCAGTGGCATCCCGGCAGAACTTGTGAGTCAATCCAAACCATGTCACGTTGGGAACACCCTCCCTTCCACGAGTTGCAAACTTTTGCATTATTGTCGCTCGGGCTTGATGTCACCTCAATTTTTATGTCCCTCCACGAAGGATTCGATCTAGAATCGAAAGTAAGTTGACCCTGCGGGCCGGCGTCCTGGTAAGCGTCCATATGGCGGGGTCTTCCAGACAACCTCCCCTCTGTTTCACCCATCCATAACGCGCACGGAGCTATCTCATGACAGGTGCTTCACCTCGCTCCATTGTTTCCAGTTTGTGGGGCTGCGGAATTTTGATTATGGCCGCGGTCATCAATGCCCCATGCCAAGTGGGTGTTGCCACCTATCACTATGACAATTTCCGCACGGGTCAGAATAATCACGAAACTATTCTCAAGCCCTCAATCGTCACTGCGAAGACGTTTGGCAAACTGTTTGCCCAATCGGTCGACGGGCAGATTTATGGCGAGCCCCTATATCGGCCAAACCTCGTTATCCCCGGCAAAGGTCTTCACAACCTCGTGTTTGTGGCCACGGAGCACGACAGCGTTTATGCCTTCGACGCCGACCATAATCTAGACGGGAATGCCGCGCCCCTTTGGCATGTCAACTTTCTCAATCCGGCCAACGGCATTACAACCATTCCCAGTTCGGATGTTGGCACCAAAATGATCTCTCCGGAGATCGGTATCACAAGCACACCCGTGATCGACACAAGCACAGGAACGTTGTACGTAGTCGCGGCAACCAAGGAGAACGGAACCTAGGTACAGCGTCTTCATGCGCTCGATATGACCACCGGAGCGGAGAAGTTTGCCGGGCCGGTGGTAATTCAGGCGGCCGTCCCCGTCACCGGATGGGGTTCGATCAACGGCGTGATTAACTTCAATCCACTTCGCCACAATCAGCGTCCGGCACTGCTCCTGGTAAAGGGAGTGGTCTATATCGCATGGGCTTCCCATGGACTGGAGAATGAGCTTCCCTATCCCGGCTGGATCATTGGCTACAATGCGACCACGATGGCCCAAGTTGCAGCGTACGTCGTCACTCCCAACGGAGAACAGGGTGGAATCTGGCAGAGCGGTGCCGGTCTAGCGGGAGACACCCTCGGCAATGTGTTCTTCATTTCCGGCAATGGCACGTTCGACGCAGAAGATGGCGGTTCCGACTATGGCATGAGCTTCGTGAAGTTGTCCACCGGCACGGGCCTGACCGTGGCCGATTATTTTACGGCCTATAACGAGGCGATATTGAGCAACTCCGATATCGATCTGGGTTCAGGCGGCGTGATCCTCCTGCCCTATGAGACCGGAGTCGCGCATCCTTACTTGGCGATTGGTGCGGTAAAGAACGGCGTGATCTATCTGCTCGACCGGACGAATATGGGTCATTTCAACAGCTCCGGAAACCAGCAAATCGGCCAGTCCATTACGAATGCGTTTGACGGACATGCGCTCTACAGTACTCCCGCGTATTGGAACGAGCACATTTATTTCTGGGCAGACCACGATGTGCTCCGCATCTTTGCGAGAGCAATGGACTGCTTTCTACCACTCCGGTCGCGACCTCGACAGTGTCTTTTTCCGCAGGCACCACTCCGATCGTTTCGTCCTACGGCGCGACCAACGCGATTGCGTGGGCCATACAGACGGACCGAGCAGGCAGCGGCGGCGCTGCAGTGCTCCACGCGTTTGAAGCCAACACTGCCGTGGAACTGTACAACAGCAGCCAGAGAGGCACACGCGATACAGCCGGCCCAGCCGTCAAGTTTACGATGCCTGCCGTCGTAAATGGCAAAGTCTACGTTGGGACTGCGAACCAACTAGATGTGTATGGGCCGTTCTAGGGCAGCAGTTCACAGCTGGTGGATTTCCTTCAACAGAAAGCCAACCAGAGGTTGTGATGATCTTGCTGCGTTGGGTCTGAGAACCGTACTCCAGTGACGTGGCAGGCTACTGAGCGTGGAACCGGAAGTTCGCGTGCAATAACTGGCGGCATCGATGGAGTATACATAGCCTCTATCTTGCCCAATCACTCGTCGTGATCGTCATCTCTCCCCGTGACGACGTCTTCCTCATTTGGCTTGCACGTGCATTCATGGTGCGCACTTTGGAATGATAAGTTTCGTTGTTGGGCCTCGGCTGCCCCAGATCTTGGGCAACTGCAACCCAGTACCCTACTCGACGAAAGATGTATGTGTCTTTTTTCCGCACCAGGGGCTGGTCACTCTGGGCTGCTGCTAGCGAGATGATGCTAGGAGTAGAAAACAATGAAAGGCGGATGGAGCGTCTTCCAGCGCTCCATCCGTGTTGGACACAGCCATTTGAGTCAGACCCCACCTAACTACTGAACCGTGAGTGTAAGGGTTGCCGGGTGCTGTCAAGGCACGAAGGCACCTTTCACCGTCAGCGTGTAAGTTCCCGTCGCCGTCGAACTGCCCACAGTGACTGTAACCAGACTGGGCCCTATCGATTAACGCAACCGCCACTCTTTTTTCCGACAGTAGATTTGCCTCTCCGGCACAGATATCAACGCAGATGGAAATCCCGAGTTGATCGTGCAGGGGTACTCAGGGGGTGCCCATTGCTGCTACACGTATCGCATCATCGGCTTGAGCAAGCGCCTGCCGTTGATTCGAGAAATTCGCAATCAAGTCCCCGTCTTTTTCAAGGACCGGGGTGATGGAAAAGTGGAACTTAGCACCGGGGAAGGGGTCTTCGACTATTTCTTGCTTCCTCATGCAAATTCCGTAATTCCCTAGGGAACCTCGAAGAACTCTCCGATCCACAGGCTGAGCGTATACGGTGTAAGTCGAGGTGAAAAGGCGAGTGCGACAACAAACTCTGGCGGCGCAGACTGGGTTCGAGAAGTACGGGCGGAAGACGAAGCGGGAGCGGTTTCTCGAGGAGATGGAGCAGGTGGTGCCGTG
>CAVULP010000001.1:300000-481037 GCA_963742375.1 uncultured Alphaproteobacteria bacterium | reverse complement strand
CTTGGCCTTGCGCAGGTTGAAGAACAGCTTCTTCTGGTTGGCGGTGGTGCCCATCTTCACCAGCGACCACGAGCGCAGGATGTATTCCTGGATGGCGGCCTTGATCCACCACATCGCGTAGGTGGCCAGGCGGAAGCCTTTCTCCGGCTCGAAACGCTTGACCGCCTGCATCAGGCCGACATTGCCCTCGGAAACCACTTCCGAAATCGGCAAGCCGTAGCCGCGATAGCCCATGGCGATCTTGGCGACCAGGCGCAGATGACTGGTGACAAGCTTGTGGCTTCACGGTCGCCGTGCTCACGCCAGCTGCGCGCCAGCATGTATTCTTCCTGCGGTTCCAGCATCGGGAACCGGCGGATTTCGTCCAGGTAGTGTGAAAGGCCGGATTGGCCTTGAGTGCCGGCAATGCGGCAGAACGGGCCATGACAGCGCCCTCCGTACGCGCCCTCATAATCGGCAGGCTGTTGTTGCCGCCGCTCCCCGAGCCGACGGCTCAAACTGCGATCTCGCAAGTGCAGCATACCGGAGCGGGTCGTCGAAATCCAGGTCTGCCGCCCGTCACGTCGCTGTGACATGCGCCACCGCCTGAGCAAATCATTGGATTTGCTGGTCTATCTGCCGCCCCGCGCCCGCATATCGGGTCTGCAACGGCCATGGGGTCAACGACGCAAATCGCCCGGCGTTCCACTTGGAAGGCCAGGTTTCTCCCGTATTCGGGGTATCTGATAACCGCTGATGTGGTGTGGCCGGTTGCGGATTTCAAGAACGCGGCTTGCGCGTGGATTGAGTGGACATATAGTTCTCCCTTCGGTTGTATTGCCTTGGGGGCTGGCCATGACATGGCGTGTCGCCAAAAGCCTTGAGACCTTGCGTCGCCAGGTCAACGACATGGCGCCGGGGCGCAGCACCGCGAGCGACGGCACCATCGGCGATCAGTCGCACCAGCTCACGAACTCCGACCACAATCCGAACGCGGCCAATGTCGTCACCGCCATGGACATCACGCACGATCCCGCGCACGGCGTCGATGCCGGCGCGATGGCGGAGATGCTGCGGCTCAGCCAGGACCCGCGCATCAAATACATCATCTCCAACCGGCGCATCGCCTCGAGCAAAATTCAGCCCTGGGTGTGGCGGCCCTAGAACGGCGCCAACGCGCACACCAAGCATTTTCATGTCTCAGTCATGCCCGATCCGAAATTGTACGACGATACGGCGCCCTGGGTGCTCGACCGCGTCATGCGCGTGCAGCCGCCGCTGTTCGCGGCAGGCTCCAAGCGCTGCACCGAGATCGTCGCCACCGTGTTCGGCGGGGTGGCCGATCCCAATACCAGCGCCTATGACGAGCATGTCATCACCGACGAGGAGCTCGGCGTCGCGTTGCCAATCCGTTTCAAGGTGCCGCCCGCTGCCGCGCGTGCGCGTTTTCAATGGCAAGGCCTCAGTCGATTGCGAGATCGTCGATGTCGGGCCGTGGAACACCGACGATCCTTATTGGGAAAACGACGAGCTGGCCGCAGGCGGAAACCGGCGTCGACCGGCGCGGGCGCACGACCAATGGCGCCGGCATCGATCTCACCCCAGCGGCGGCCAAGGCGCTGGGGCATTCCGGGCAAAGGCAAAGTGGATTGGGAATTCATCGCTCCCGACAAGCTCGCTGCCGCCGAGAAGAAGGTCGCCGAAGCCGTCGACGAGCAAGGTGTGCTGCTTCAGGAGGTGCTGACGCTGTTGCAGAGGATCGAGAAACTGCCGGCGCTGCCGCAATCGCCCGAGCACTTGCGCAGATTCGTCGAGGTCACCGGCGCCGTGGATATACTCGACGCCGCCGGTGCGCCTGCCGCTGATCAAGTGACGGCTAAGGCCAGCGCAGCGTGCAGGCGGCGCAGATCGTCCGGCAGTTGCGAGCGGAATTCCAGCAATTCGCCGCTGTCGGGATGTTGGAAGCTCAGCAGATAAGCATGCAAGGCTTGCCGGCCGAGCGCGTCGAGCGCGGCGCGCGCCGGCGGCGAAAGCAGGCTGGCCTTGGTCTTGTAGCCGCTCGAATAGGTCGCGTCGCCCAAGATCGGATGGTCGATGTGCGCAAGATGCACGCGGATCTGGTGGGCGCCGGTTTCCAGCGTGCAGGCGATCAGGCTCGCCACCGGCTTGCCGTCGCCGCCCAAAAAACTCGCGTCCTGCCAATGCGTGACCGCTTCGCGTCCGCCCTCGCGCACGGCGCGTTTGTCGCGTGCATGCGGATGGCGGTCGAGCGGGGCGTCGATAACGCCTTTCGGCTTGGCCGGTGCGCCCCAGACGAAAGCGAGATAGCCGCGCTGCAGCGGGCCTGCCGCCCTTCTCGGCGAATTGTTTGGCTGAGCGCCCGGTGCGCCCGCGTCGGTCTTGGCCACCACCATCACCCCGCTGGTGTCCTTATCGAGGCGGTGCACGATGCCGGGCCGCTTGACGCCGCCGATGCCTGAGAGGCTCGCGCCGCAATGCGCGATCAGCGCGTTGACCAGCGTGCCGTCGGCTGTGACCGGCGGCGGGATGCACGACCAGGCCGGGCGGCTTGTCGATCACGATTAAGCGCATCGTCCTCGTAGATAATAGTGAGCGGAATTGCCTCGCCCGCCGGCTTGGGTTCTTCGGGAGGCGGCAAATTGAGGGTGACAGTCTCGCCGGATTTGACCTGCGCGTTCGGATCGCGGATCGTGCGCGCTTCGACCGTCCCTTGTATCGTGACCTGGCCGTCGAGGATGAGCGCTTTGAGCCGCGAGCGCGACAGTGCGGGCAGCCGCGCGGCCAGCACGCGGTCGAGCCGCTGGCCGGCCTCTTCGGCTGCGATGGTGACGGTTTCGGTGGCGCGTTCTGTCATGGGTTAGGCGATGTCCGACGAAAGGCCATTGAGTCCCGGGAAGCCGAGCGCGCGATCACGAACGTGCGCCGGCTGATGATGATCGCCAGCGTGACCACCTTCCTGGCGGTTGCCGCTGTGCTCGGCGTCATCGGCTACCGCGTTTTTCACCTGGGGAAGCGCGCCCTCGTCGAGCGCCTTCGTGGACGTGACCGCCGCGCTCCCCGCCGGCGCCAAGGTGCTCTCGACCGCGGTCGGCGCCGACCACATCGTGGTGACGATCGAGCTTGCCGGCGCGGTCGAAGTGCTCACCTTCGATCCCGACACGCTCAGGCCGCTGGGGCGGTTGCGGCTTAAAGCGCCTTGATCTTCTCCAGCACCGGCAAAAGATATGAGATGAACCTCTCCGGGTCCTCGCTCATCGGGAAATGCCCGAGCCCCTTCATGATGGTGGCCGGCGCGCCGGTTTTCTCCTCGGCCACCGCCAAAGTGCCCTCGGCGGTGCAGGAATAGTCGTACTCGCCGGTCAGCAGGAAACAGCGGGCAGCGCGTGATGTCGATTTCGCCGAGCTTGCCGCGGATGTCGCCGTCGATCATGTAAAAAAATGCAGGTCGCCTTTGAACACGCCCGGCCCGCTTTGCATGTAGTGCCATAGCGTCTCCCCAGCGGCCTGTCGCTCGGCGCCGGTCGGCGCGATCAGCCCGGACACCACGCCGGCGCACACCAGGCCGCCATGCACGTCGGCGTGATTGAGCCACGCCACTCGTAATAGCGCTCGACATACGCCGCCGATTCCAGCCCGACCAGCGCGCGGAGCGCTCGCGCGTGCTCAGCGCGAGATGGAGCACGATGCGCCCGCCGATCGAGCAGCCCATTGCCACGGGCCGCACGAGGCCAAGGGCGCGGCGACCTCATGATCAGGCGCAATAGTCGGCGAGGTGAGCCGGTAGTCCGTCCTCTCCCAGCCCACGGGCGGCGAGGACTTGCCGTGCCACGGCATGTCGAAGGCGACGACGCGGAAAATTCGCCGTCAACGCGTTCATCGTTCATCAGCCCGCGGAGATTGGCTGCTCGTCGGAGCCGGCGGTATGCAGGCAGAGCAGGGGAATGCCGGCGCCCGCCTCCTCGACATAAAAGCCGGTGCGGCTCAACCCAACAATCTCGCACATTCAGATAACGGCCGGTAACCGGCTCGAGAGCGCGGGCTCATTGCTTGGCCTCATGGTGTTTTATTTGCCTTGGCGCGGCGATCACGTCCTTGAAGTAGAGCAGGTTGCTCATGAAGGGGTGGATATCGCCTTCCACCTGCATGAAGCTTCTGCTTGACCAGCGCGAAAATGTCCGGTGAAGCCGAGCGGCGGCAGCGGCTGCCAGAACTTCTCCCACACCGCGCGCGAGGCGCGCAGCGCGAAGCTGTAGTCGCAGGCGTGATGAAGGGGCCGGGCGTCACCTTGGCGATGCGGCCATCCTGGACCCGGACCAGGGTATAGGTGTCGTCGACGGCGATCATAAAGGTCGTGTCGACGAAGCGGCCGCGCCGGATCAGGCCGGCGTCGGCGTTCACGAGGCGGGCGATGGTGTCGATCATGCGAGGGCACTCCATGGCCCCCGCAGGGTGGAATCTTGGCGAGCCGCCGGCAAGCTTGCGCCTCCGGCGGATCGAGGTTATCTCGGAGGACCTTGGCCTTAGCTCCCTTCGTCTAGCGGCCCAGGACGTCGCCCTCTCACGGCGAAAACAGGGGTTCGAGTCCCCAAGGGAGCGCCAGAAAAATCAATATCTTAGGTGTATTTTCAACTCTCATTCCAAATTTTTTGGGAAGGTTTTGGGGAGTTTGCAGCGACGTTCACTGGCGTCCACGTTCGTTCGCCGGCTGGCAAGCACCTTCACGCGACTTCACAACACAAGTGTTGATACCGAACGCTGCAATCGCCGTGGTTGGCGGCATCGATATTGGCAAGAACTCGTTCCACATCGTAGGTCACGATGAGGATGGCGCCATCGTGCTGCGCCAGAAATGGTCGCGTGGTCAGGTAAGTACTCAGCACGGACCTAGCTGTCCCACAGCCGTTTCAGAATGCAAAAAAGAACTTAAACCCTATTGCGTCCAGAAAGCAGAAAGATAGCGACGGGCCCCCTTGTAATCCAAAATAGCCAGCGGCTCGTAATCTGTTTTTTCCCAATCCCGCAACAGCACATTCGTCAAGTTGTCAAGAATAAACCATTCTCCATCTTGATACACCGCAACAACCATATGATCCTCCTTGCGCGCCCGCTGGTGCACAATGACGAGCCTCACGTGGTCCGCCGAAATTCCAACCTCTTGAGCTCCTGCATACTTCGCGAGGGAATAAGATTTGCAATCGCCGTTTCTCATTGTGATCGCTTCAAGCGGACCAACCCAACCGGCGGGTGCGGCCTTGATCATGAGATTGACCGATATGTTTAGGTGTCCCAGTAGAGCTTTGCCCCGATACTGGCGAATCTCATCGAGCTTTTGCACGAGTGCGGGTATGAGTGGGCAAGGATCATCCTTGGATTGCAGGCACTCGTAAAAGTAAGCTTTCTCAAGATGCATTTGGTGTCGCAGGGACTGCCATATTCCAACGAGAGGGCCTTCCCTAATTTCAATCGTGTGGTTTCCGAATGGGTCACCTGGGCGTTCGTCGGCGGAGGCCGGCAAAGCGAAGCCAACCACAACTGCGACAACCGTGGCCAATATCGCGACACGCATTTTCGGCACGCCTTTGATCCCTAACCAACCGCGCGCTGCAACCGCACTTGGTGCAGCTCGGGAGGCGCCGGTTCCTGGATCCGGAACCAAGCGACATACAGGGCGGGCAGGAAGATCAGCGTCAGCACCGTCGCCACGGCTAGCCCGCCAATGATCGCGAACGCCATTGGGCCCCAGAAAACGCTCGGCGCGATCGGGATCATGCCCAGCGTCGCCGCGGCTGCGGTCAGCAGGATCGGTCGGGTCCGGTGGATCGCGGCGGTCACAACCGCGTCCCATGGATGGTTGCCCGCCGCTCTTTCGTGCTCGATCTGGTCGATCAGGATGACGGAGTTGCGCGCAATCATGCCGACCAGCGCCAGCACGCCCAGGATGGCGACGAACCCGAGCGGGGCCTGCGCCACCAGCAAGGCCGCAACCACCCCGATCACCCCAAGCGGCGCCACGCTCAGCACCAGCACCACGCGCTGGAAGCTCTGCAACTGGAACATCAGGATGGTCAGCATCAGCAGCAGCATCAACGGCACAACCGCCAGCACGGACGCTTGGCCCTTGCCGCTCTCCTCCACCGATCCGCCCGTGGCAATGCGGTAGCCGTTCGGCAGCGTCGCAGCGAGCTGATCGATCGCCGGCTGAATGGCTTGCGTCACCGTGGCAGGAAGCGTGCCCTGCACCACATCGGCTTGCACCGTCAGGGTCGGGACCCGGTCCCGGCGCCAGACGATAGGATATTCCTGCGTGTATTCGAACGTAGCGATCTGTCGCAGCGGCACGACCTTTCCGTTGCGCAGTGGGATTTGCAGCGAGCGGATCGATTCAAGCGACGTGCGCTGTTCCCGCTCGGCGCGTGTGACCACGTCGATCAGATAGATGCTGTCCCGCACCTGCGTGACCGTGCTGCCGGACACGACGGCGTTCAACGCCTCCGATACGTCCTGCGAGCTGAGGCCAAGCTGCCGCGCCTGGTCCTGGTCGATGTGGATCTTAATGGCCCGCGCCGGCTCGATCCAATCGAAGTTGACATTGCGCGCCAGTGGGTTCGCCCCGATGCGCTCGGCAACCTGCATCGCGATAGCATGCACACGGGTCAAATCAGGTCCGCTCACCCGGAACTTGATCGGCCAGCCGACCGGGGGACCGAGCTCGAGCGGATAGACGCGTGCGACCACTCCGGGGAATTTCACCGCGAGCGTTTGCTCCAGGCGCTTGCGCACCTGATCGCGCTCCTTCAGTCCCTTCGTCACCACGACCGACTGGGCAAAGAAGTCGTTCGGCAGGGCGACGTCGATCGGCAGATAGAAGCGGATGGCGCCTTGCCCGACATAGGTGGAGAACCGCACCACGTCCGGATCGGCGCCGACGATCTTATCGAACGCTGCCGCCACGTCGCGCGTCGCCAGGATCGAGGCATTGTCCTGCAGCTTGAGATCGACCAGCAGTTCAGGCCGATCCGATGACGGGAAGAATTGCTCGGGAATGAAACGAGTCCCAAACAGCGCCGCGCCGAACAGGCCGGCCGTGACCAGGATGGTGATCCATTTTGCCCGCATCGCCGCCAGCAGGCAGCGCCGGAACAGACGCATCGGGGCGCCCAGTGCCTCGCCATGCGGATTCTTCGGCTGGCGCAGAAGTGCGATGCCGACGACCGGCGCGCAAATGCCTGACACGACCCAGGACGCCAGCAGCGCCAGCGCGACCACGGCGAACAGCGAGAACGTGTACTCGCCTGCGTCGCTGCGGGCGAAGCCGACCGGCACGAACCCGGCAATGGTGACCAGCGTACCCGCGAGCCGCGGATAGGCCGTGGACTCATAGGCGAAGGTCGCCGCCTGTTCCTTGGTGTCGCCTCGTTCCAGGCGGCTCACCGTGCTCTCGACGGTGATCATCGCATCGTCTACGAGCAGGCCGAGTGCGATGATAAGCGCGCCAAGCGAGACACGCTGAAGGTCGATGGATAAGCCCGCCATGGCCGCAAACACGATCGCGAGCACCAGCGGGATCGAGACCGCGACGATCGCGCCCGCGCGCAGCCCGAGACTGATCATGCTCACCACCAGGACGATGCCGATGGACTCCCACAACGCTTCCATGAACTCGTCGATCGCATGCTCGACGGTATTGGGCTGGTTGGCGACCATCACCGGCTCGATGCCGATCGGCAGATTGGCCTTTAGCTCCTGCATGGCCTGTTGGACGTTGTGACCCAGCGCGAGCACGTCGCCGCCGTCACGCATGGACATCGCAAGGCCCAGGCCAGGCTTGCCGTTGATGCGGAAAATCGGCTGCGGGGGATCGACATCCCCGCGCCGGACCTCGGCGATGTCGGCCAGCCGCACGATCCGGCTGCCGACGGCGAAGCTCATGCCGAGGATGTCCTTTTCGGATTTGAAGGCGCCGCTGACCCGCAGCATGATGCTTTCGTGGTCGGTGGTGATCACGCCGGAAGGTGCGACGGCGTTCTGTGCCTGCAGCGCCGCCACAAGCGTCGTGGCGTTGAGGCCGTAGCCGGCCAGCTTCGCGGGCGAGAACTCGATGTAGATGCGTTCGGGCTGGTCGCCGATCAGGTTTACCTTGGCAACATCCGGCACTTGCAGCAACCGCGACCGGATGTTCTCCACGTAGTCGCGCAGCTCGCGGGGCGTGAACCCATCCGCGGTGAACCCATAAACGATGCCGTAGGTGTCGCCGAATTCATCGTCTGCGACCGGCCCGATAACGCCCCGCGGCAGCGTCAGCTGGATGTCGTTGATCTTCTTGCGCACTTGGTACCAGGCATCCGACACCGCCTTCGGCCCGGTCGATCCCTTGAGGTACACGAAGACGGTCGATTGGCCCGCCTTGGTGTAGCTTTTCAGGTAATCGAGGTGCGGCGTCTCCTGAAGCTTGCGCTCAATACGTTCGGTGACCTGTAGCACCGTGTCGTCGAGCGTTGCGCCCGGCCATTCCGTGTGGACCACCATGGCCTTGATGGTGAAGGTGGGGTCCTCGTTGCGCCCGAGCCGCATGTAGGACGCGATGCCGATCACCACGAGCACCAGCATGACGTAGTACACCAGCGGGCGGTGCGAGATCGCCCAGGCCGAAAGGTTGAAGCGTGTCATTGCGCTGCTCCTTCGAGCCGGACTTGTTGCCCCGGCCGCAGTGCATGCACGCCGGCGGTCACCACTCGCTCGCCACCCGCAAGACCGTCCGAGACGACGATGCTGGACGACCCGCCTCGCCGCACTGTGACCGCGCGCAGCGACACTTTCTGCGTCTTGGGATCGACCACCCAGACGGCTGGCTTGTTGTCCGCCATGGTCAGCGCGGTAGCCGGAAGTTCGATACCGCCTTCCGCCGTCAGACGCGCCTGCCCGGAAACAGTCGCGCCCAGCCGCATGGAGTTCGGGCGGTTGATCCAGAGCGATCTTGACCCGGAAGCTTCGGGTCACCGGATCTGCCTGCGGTGACGCTTCCCGAACGTGCCCGGTCGCCTGGATTTTGGGATCGTCGGTCAGTGCGACATTGACGGTCACGTCAGGCGTTAGCCGGCGCATCAGGTTGGCGGGAACGTCAAAGACCGCATCGACCCCGTCATGTTGCGCGACGGTCACGATCATCTGGCCGGCCCGTACCACCTCGCCGGCCTCGGCGCCGGTCGCGGTCACCACACCAGCGGCATCTGCGACCAATTTGGTGTAGCCCAGTTGATTTTCGGCCGTATGAAGCTGGGCCGATGCCGCATCGACCGACGCCTTCGCGGTCTGGAACGTCTTCTCGGCGGCATCGTACTGGACCCGGGTGGACCAGCCCTTGTCCACCAGCGCTTGCTGGCGCTCCCGGTTGTTGGTGGCCTCGTTGAGCGAAGCCTGCGCGGCGGCAAGCAGGGCCTGCGCCGTCCGCACGCCGTCCCGCTGCGGTTGCGGGTCGAGTTCGGCGACCGGTTCACCCGGCCGGAGCTCCTGGCCCACACTGACGCGGCGGGCCAGCATCCGGCCATCAATGCGGAACGCGAGGTTTTCCTCGGTGCGCGCACGGATATGGCCGGTGAGCGTCACCGCTTCGCCCTGCCGTCTGCGAGCTGGTCAGGACGGTCCGCACAGGGCGGATTTCCGGGGGCGGAGGCGATGCTTTGTCGCAGCCGCCGAGAAGAATGAGGCCAAGCCAGGCCAATGCGATCAGGGGTTTCATTTGGGGCCTCATGCTTGTTTGCGGGGCTGGTTGAAACTATACTAGACCGTACCGTTTATTTCTATTGCGCCGTTTTTCGGGATGTGTCAAGTGCGGAAACGATCTAGGCGGAGCGCGCTCCGGAAATCGCAATTGAGAGAGTGATAATGGCTCGATCGAAGCGTCAGCGCGTGCGTCCCGGCAGACCCCCTAAGGGCCTTGCCGGCGACGTGGAAGGGCGAATCCTTGACGCCGCCGAAAAGCTTTTTCTGGAAAAGGGTTTTCAGAGCGCGAGCATCGATCAAATTGCCGAGATGGCTCCTGCCAGCAAGCCGACGATTTATGCCCACTTTTCCGGCAAGGAGGCGCTCTTCTCGGCGGTTGTGGCTCGCATCATCAGCGGCTTGTGGGATTTTGAAGGCTACGTACCCGAGGGCCGTACAGTTGAGGACAAACTGACGAAGTCTCGCGAGCGCGATCGTTGAGAGAGGCATCGAGGATTCGGTGGGCGTCGTCCGCGCCACCATTGCTGAAGCGCAAAGATTTCCCGATTTGAGCCGCCACGTCCATGAAGCGTCGCGAAACCGGGCTTTGGATGCCGTTTCGCTGCTTCTCAACGATGCGACTCAGACGCTGCCGCCGCAATCAAGACGGGTTTTCGACCCAAAAAGACGGCTGGCCACAGCACAGATTTTTATGGATTTCACTCTGCTGCCAATGCTTATGCGGGCCTTGATAGGCGACAGCGCGAAAACCCTTCGGGAAGACTTGCCGTCCTTCGTGCGCGAGCGTGTCGACTTTTTTCTGTCGGCTTGCGAAACGGACTGGAAGCACCAGGAAGCCGAGGATATCGGCTCGATTAAAGCGCTTGCAATTCGCGCCGGCAGGCGCCGCTGAAATCGCGCAATGGGTCCATTTCGTTGATCAAGTCTGGCAGCTCGATGAATTTCCTATTCGGCGCGAGATAGGTTTCGACGATGCGACGCCCCGTTTTCTCGGCCTCTTCAATCACTTCATCATTCGAGACCACTCTCATTCGTGCGATAAGGGCGTAGATATTGACCAGATTCGAAATCTCGGACTTGTCGCTTACGAGCGCATCGGCGTACAGCTTTGCTGCTTCACCAATGAACTGCTTATAGAGCTTGTGACGATGGGTATGAGCCCGCGTTTTGCCGACGACACGATGTTTTCGGCGCAGGACGACCCAATTTGAGATGGCCGTCGCCATCATTCCGGCGGCCGAGCCCAAAAACGCGGGAACGGCGGAAATATAAATGGGGTTTATCATTGCTGCTTCCTTTTGCCTATCACTCCTAAACGCGCACAGCTTTCTGCTGATGTTCGGAAAATCCGCTCAAAGCCGAAACCGCATGGCGGATCGCGATCGCCGATTCGTTTAGCCCCATTTCAGCGTGAACCCGATGTCGCCGGGCATCCCGCCGGAGAAGTCGACGACCTTAACGCGGATCTTGTATCCGAGCGGCCGCAGGTGCCGAGCCCAGAACTGATACATTTCTTGCGGTAAGCCGGTCAGCGTGTTCTCCCAGCCTGGCTCCAACTCATTATTGATGGCGCGACCGCCATCGCTGCACAGTTCGTTGGGAAACCGGAGAACCTCTACCTCGGTCAGCCCGTTGTTCACCGCACGCTCGATGATGGTCGTCGCCCGCTTGTACGCTTCCTGCTCGGAGATGCCCGACGGCTTGAACAGCTGATCGAGCTGCGCCTTCTTCGCGGCATCCGCCTTCTCTTTTTGGCGCAACGCCTCGCTCGCCTTCTTGGCCTCCGCCAGAGCGAGCCTCTCCATCGCCTCCTTGGCGCTCGGCAGCAGAGTCGATGATTCGACGGCAGTCCTGGTCATGGTTCTCTCCATCGCTTAAAATTCAAACGGTACGGTATAGTATACTATATTTGCGCACTACGCAAGAGGGGGCTGGCGCCATCTCGGGTGGGCGCGATCCGTGCTGCGTCGCTTGCGCTGGTACGGGCCAGCTAACGCGCGGCTCTAAGCTCCGGGCTTCGGGACGGGGGCGTTCTTGATCGAATGGGAGCGCGCACCAGCGTTGTCGGGGCGGCTGCTCAATGGGAGACCGTAATCAAACGTCCGCACCTAGCGGCCGCAGCAACGATCGCCGGACGATTAGGCACCCCGTGCAAACCGCCTCATGTGTTGGCGGCGGCCGTTTTGCCGCGCCGCTTCGAGGTGTCTTCGCCGGTATCGTGACGACAGACGCCATTGAGAAACAGGTCGACCGCGGCCTTCACGTGGTCCTCGATCTGGCGCGGCGTGATTTTAACTCCGAAAACTCCGAGCCGAACGCCGACATCGACCGTCAAGCTCATGAACTGCTCGGCCGCCCTTTCGAAATCCGTCAAGCGAAGCTCGCCACGATGCCGCTGCAGGATCGCTGTAATGATTTGCACGGCAGGCTGTCGGCGTGCATCGTTGATCCAGCGGCCAAATTCGGGGCGACGTTGTGCTTCAAACGCGACGAGGCGATATACCGCTAAGAACTCCGGCCGGATGACGCCCGTGACCATGTCTCGGGCGACTGCAGCCAATGCCGAGCCGAGGTCACCCGTTTCGTAGTGGATGAGTTCGAGGGGAACCAGAAAGCGGCCGAGCAAGTCGTAGATTGCCGTATTGAACAGTGCCGATTTATCTGCATGACGCTGGTAGAGCGTACGTTTTGATATTCTTGCTTTTTCCGCAACGGCATCCATGGACGTGCCGTCGAATCCGTACTGCATGAACACGTCCCCTGCCGCAGCAAGGATATCTTGGTTCAGCTTGTCGACGTCGGCCGCCTTCGGGCGTCCGCCACGCCTTGCGTTCCTTCGACGGCTAGTCGCTTTAGGCTTCAACATCCGCTTGTTCTCCCAGCTGCCAACATGGTGATATAGACGATACGGTACCGTTTATCCAGTGACGACAATTCAGTCCCGCTTCGCACAGCCTTGGTGCGGAATTTCTGGCACGAGCCGTCAAGGGAAGTGGCGTCCGCAGGACCGCCCCCGATGGCGAGGAATGAGCCGATCACTTAATCGCTGGGCCGGAACACTAATCTTCTGATACCGCCTGCACCCAATCGACCATGGCGTGTCGCTCAGAGCAGCAATGCGCCCACCGCAGGGTTCCAGTGCATCACCCCGGTTGCATTTTCCAAAAATCAAAGTATACTACACCGTACCGTTTAAAGGAGAACGCCCATGCCCCGGTCCACCACGCTTGCTGCTGATCCTACCCGCGGAGCGGCAGCCGCGGCCTCGACGCAGGATTCCGGCCCGGTCGCCCCGGCGATTGAGTACACAGTCGATGCCGCGCAGCGCACGATCCTGTTCTGGGACGTGATGCGACAGCGCGGTAACCAGTACCGTGAACATACGACCCTGGTCGGGCCGCACGTCCTCAACTATGCGACCGAGCTCGTCATCGACGGCCGCACGCTTGAGCGGCCAGTCAACTATGGCCTCGTCCGCATTATCCCGCCCAAGGGTATCGAGATCGATCCGACTCGCCGTCCATTCGTCATTGTCGATCCGCGCGCCGGTCATGGCCCCGGCATCGGCGGCTTCAAGGCCGACAGCGAGATCGGCGTCGCATTCAAGGCCGGCCATCCGTGCTATTTCATCGGCTTCCTGCCCGATCCCGTGCCCGGACAAACGATCGAGGATATCGCCCGCGCCGAAGCGATCTTCCTGGAAAAGGTGATCGCACTACATCCGACGGCCGACGGCAAACCGTGCGTGATCGGCAACTGCCAGGCCGGTTGGGCGGTGATGATTCTCGCTGCCCGTCGTCCCGAGCTGTTCGGGCCGATCATCCTGGCTGGATCGCCTTTGTCGTACTGGGCTGGCGTGCGCGGCAAGTATCCGATGCGCTACAGCGGTGGTCTGCTCGGCGGCAGCTGGCTGACAGCGCTTTCCAGCGACCTCGGCAACGGCAAGTTCGACGGCGCCTGGCTGGTGCAGAACTTCGAGAACCAGAATCCCGCCAATACGCTGTGGAGCAAGCAGTACAATCTCTATTCCAACATCGACACCGAGACGCCGCGCTACCTCGGCTTCGAGCGCTGGTGGGGCAGGCACGTCAACCTGAACGCCGAGGAAATCCAGTCCATCGTCGACGATCTGTTCATCGGCAACAAGCTCGCGAGCGGCATGATCCGCGCTTCTGACGGAACCACCATCGACCTGCGCACAATCCGCTCACCGATCGTGGTGTTCTGCTCGGAGGGCGACAACATCACGCCTCCGCAGCAGGCGCTGGGCTGGATCCTCGATCTCTATGAGGACGTCGATGACATCCGTTCGCACGGCCAGACCATAGTCTACACGATTCATAAATCTGCCGGCCACCTTGGAATCTTCGTCTCTACCGACGTCGCCCGCAAGGAGCACCGCGAGTTCTCCAACAATATCGATCTGATCGACGTGCTGCCGCCGGGCCTATACGAGGCGGTGTTCGAGAAGAAAACCCAGGACACGACCAGCGCCGACCTCGTTGCCGGCGAGTGGGTCATGCGCTGTGAGCAACGGACGCTCGAGGACATCCGCTCGCTTGGCGGGAACGATGCGGCCGACGAACGGCGGTTCGCCACCGCGGCGCGCCTATCCGAGATTAATCTCGCGCTCTATCGCACGTTCGCCCAGCCGCTGGTGCGCGCCATGTATCTCGGAGCCTGCGGCCGAATGGCTTCGCCGGCTGCATCCGCTGCGGCTGCAATACGAGCTGTTCTCGGACAAAAATCCCTGGATGGCCCATGTCGGCGCCATGGCAGAAGCAGTGCGCGAGCACCGCCAGCCGGCTGCGTCGGACAATCCGTTCCTGAAGCTGCAGAAAATTTTGTCCGACGGGATCGTCGCCGGCCTCGATGCCTGGCGCCATGTGAGCGAAACAATCGCCGAACAGACGTTCCTGACAATCTTCGGCTCGCCCACGCTGCAGGCCGCCATCGGCATCGATCCCGCCGGCACTCGGTCGCTGCGCAAGGCGGGAAAGACGCCGCTCCATCGCGAGCTGGTGGAAGCGCGGATCGCCGAACTGAAATCGCGCATCGCGGTCGGCAGCGTGCACGAAGGCGCCATTCGCGCGCTCATCTACGTCTATCTCGGCATGCCGCGCGGGGCCGTCGACGAGCGCAGTTTCGAGGCCATTCGTCGGATGCGCGCAATCCAGGATGGCGCGCAGCGGCCGACGCTCGCCGAATTCAAGACGATGGTCCGCGATCAGAACTTCCTGCTGCTGCTCGACCCGGAGGCAGCCGTCACGGCGCTTCCCGCTCTCATTCCCGATGCCGAGTCGCGTCGCAGGACTGTGGCTACCGTGCGCCAGGTGCTGAGTGCAAGCGGCGAGATTCCCGGCGAAGTGGCCGAGCGGTTACAGCGGATCGCGCGCCTTTTGCGGGTCGAAGCAAAGCGTTCCGGTGCCGCAACAGAGCAGTGCAGCTGCGTAAGAAGATCACAAGGACCCACCGCCCGGCGGGCCCAAGACAACAGGAGATCCCGCCATGACAATTTCCCCGTCCGCCGCGCCCGTGCAGAGCCACGCCGAATACGAACGCTTGATCGCCCGCGCCAAGCAGGTGCCGCCGGCGACTACCGTAGTCGTTCATCCGTGCGACGAAACTTCGCTGCGCGGCGTCGCCGAGGCTGCGGCGGCCGGCATCATTGTCCCGATCCTGGTCGGGCCGGCGGCGAAAATCAGCGCCGCGGCGCGCCAGCACAATATCGATATTACTCACTTCGATATCGTCGACGTGGCGCACAGCGATGAAGCGGCGGCGCGCGGGTCAAGCTGATCCATGAGGCAAAGGGCGAGCTGCTGATGAAGGGCAGCTTGCACACCGACGAGCTGATGCACGCAGTCACGGCATCGACAACGGGCCTGCGCACCGCGCGGCGGATCAGCCATGTCTTCATCATGGATGTGCCGACCTATCCGGAGCCGCTCTTCATCACCGACGCGGCCATCAACATCTTCCCCGATCTCGACACCAAACGCGACATCATCCAGAACGCGATCGATCTCTTCACCCAGGTTGGGCTCGGCACTCCGCGGGTCGCCATTCTGTCCGCCGTCGAGACGGTCACGTCGAAGATCCCTTCGACCATCGAAGCGGCCGCTTTGTGCAAAATGGCCGAGCGCGGTCAAATCACCGGCGGAATCCTCGACGGGCCGCTCGCTTTCGACAACGCCATCGACGCCGAGGCGGCGCATATCAAAGGCATCAACTCGCCGGTCGCGGGCCGTGCCCAGATCCTGGTCGTCCCCGACCTCGAAGCCGGTAACATGCTCGCCAAGAACCTCTCGTTTCTGGCCCAGGCCGACGCGGCCGGAATCGTGCTCGGGGCCCGCGTCCCGATTATCCTCACCTCGCGAGCGGATTCCGTGCGCACTCGCATGGCCTCGTGCGCGGTGGCGGTGCTCTATGCTGACGCCAGGCGGCGCGCCCCGATCTTACAGGCAGCGTGAACGCCATGGACACGATTCTTGTCGTCAACGCGGGCTCGTCGAGCCTCAAGTTCCAGGTCTTTGCGGTCGGCGCCGCGAGCAATTTGAAGTGTTTGGTCAAGGGCCAGATGGATGGAATTGGCACGCGGCCGCGGCTGCGCGCCGAGGCGGCAGACAAGAAGCTGCTGATCGACCGCAGCTACGCGCAGGATGAGATTCAGGACCTGCCTGACGCGATTCACGCCGCCGGCACATGGCTGCAACAGACCCAACCGTTCAATCTCATTGCCGCAGGACATCGCGTCGTGCATGGCGGGCCCGACTATGCCGGTCCGGTCTTGATCAACGAGCGCGTGCTGGCGCGGCTTGAAGGTTACAACTCGCTGGCTCCGCTGCATCAGCCGAACAATCTGGTCCCGATCCGCGTGCTGCGCGCACTCCGTCCGGACCTGCCCCAGGTCGCATGCTTCGATACTGCCTTTCACCGCGGCCACGGCGAACTCGCCGACCATTTTGCAGTTCCCGAACATCTGTATAGGGAGGGCGTTCGGCGCTATGGCTTCCACGGCCTCTCATATGAGTACGTTGCGGAGCGTCTGCGCCAAGTTGCGCCAGACCTCGCCAATGGCCGTGTGATCGTCGCCCATCTCGGCAGCGGCGCCTCCATGTGTGCGCTGGCGGGAGGCCGCAGCGTCGAGAGCACGATGGGCTTCACGGCCCTCGACGGGTTGCCGATGGGCACCCGGCCGGGTCAGATCGATCCCGGCGTCGTGCTGCACCTGATTACCGACCGAGGCATGACCGCGGCACAGGTGCAAGACCTGCTTTACCACCAGAGCGGCCTCAAGGGACTGTCCGGCTTCAGCAACGACATGCGCGAGCTGGAAGCAAGTGCGGACCCGCGTTCGGCCTTTGCCATTGACTATTTCGTCTATCGCGTCGGGCTCCACACCGGGATGCTCGTGGCCGCGCTCGGCGGACTCGATGCGTTCGTTTTCACCGCCGGGATCGGCGAGAACTCAGCAAGCATGCGCGCCCGCATCGCCGAAAAACTAGCCTGGCTGGGCGCCGAGCTCGATCCGGCTGCCAATGCGACTGGCAAAATGTTGGTGTCACGCCAGGGCAGCCGCCTCGCCATGTACGTGCTCCCCACCAACGAGGAGCTGATGATTGCGCGGCACACGCTCGCGCTGCTGTCCAGGCGCGGCGCGCAGCAAACGGTCTACGGCCGCATGATCCTGCGACGGTGGCTGGACCGCCCAACAACTGGAGGCTCGAGAGATGCAAACCATATCGCTTGAACGGTCCGTCGAGATGATCCCGGACGGCGCGAGCCTGATGATTGGCGGCTTCATGGCGGTCGGCACGCCTGAGCGCGTCGTCGACGAGCTGGTGCGCCAGGAGAAGCGCGATCTCACGGTCATCGCCAACGACACGGCGATGCCGGACCGCGGGTCGTCCTCAGTAGCCGTTATCGCGTGTCCGCAATTGGTCACGCGCAATTGGTGGTTTTTTCTTCTGCGCGGGCTCGCGGCCATCACCTTCGGAGTACTGTCGCTGATAAGGCCCGGCATCAGCCTTGTGACGCTTATAGCGACATTCCTGTGGCCCGACCTTACCGCGCTGACGCTGAGTTATTTCATCGCCGGCTGGATCGTCGCGACAGGCCTATTGCAGATCATCGGCGCCATTGAGCTTCGCAAGGCCATCGAAAACGAATGGTGGCTGATCCTCGACGGCGCATTGTCGGTGCTGTTCGGTATTCTTCTTTTCTTCATGCCGGGGCCGAGCGCGGTGGCTTTGATATGGCTGATCGCTGTTTTTGCGGTCGTCTTCGGAATCTTGATGGTCGAGTTCGCCTTCAAGGTCAAAAACTTCAAAAAGCCTGAACCAATCAAGGTATCAGGGATTAGGTTTGAACAAATGGAGATAACGATGTCACAGGAAAGCAGCATGCACGTTTACCTGAATTGGACGAAGGAGCGCATTGACGAGATGGATGCCACACTGGCATCCCTCGAAGCCAAGGCGACACAGGTGAAAGCGGACTCGAAAGTGAAAGCCGACCAGATGATCGCCGATCTGACGAAACGGCGTGACGAGTTCAGAGCAAACGCCAAGGCGCAGGCGCAAGCAGGCGAAGCCGCTCTGCACGCCGCCAAAGCGCAATTGGAATCGCAGTGGAAGGGATTCGAAACGCAGGTAAAAGCCTATTTCGACACAGTCGGCAAGCAGATCGAGCAGCAACAGGCCACATTCCGTGATGTTGCCGCCGCTCAAGCGAAGGCTTGGCGCGAGGCGGCCGATAAGCTTCAGGCCGAGGCAGCCAAGGTCACGGCCGCGAAGCGGGCCGACATCGATGCCGCCGTCAAGCAAATGAAGGCGGACGCAACGGAAGCCGAAGCACGGCTTCAGAAGCTGAAGCAGGCGGGCGGTGAGATCCTGGGCGGTGCTGAGCGGGGCCTTGGCGGAATCGCGCAAGACCTTTGACCAGGCGAGCCAGAAGGCTTGGGAAACGTTCAAGCGCGCTTCGGCAGCCTGAACGCAAAACTGAGCAGCGCTAGATCAATTCTAGAGGCCGCCTCAGCTGGCGGCCTCTTTCATTTCAATCAAGCCTGTGATGTCCGGATTTGGCACTTAGCCGACATCGTTTTACTAGCGTCCGATGTCCGCTTTCGGGGGCAAAGCGGACATCGCCCGAACATAGCGGTTTGTCCGCTAATGACCCATAAGCGACATTGGGGACGTTTTCTGGTTAGATTGCTGCACCTGGCAAGCGAGCCGACCAAGAATTTCGTGGATACGAGATCGCCCGGTTCAGGCGGGCGGCAGTGATAAGACATCCGATCCTAACGGTTAGGATTTCCGGAAAACTGCCGCCCGAACATTGTTGCTAGGCTGCTAGCCTTGTTTCCTTCAACTCGATGACGCTGAGCCCAAGCTGCTGCAATAGACGATAGATCGTATCGATTTCGACCTGTTGTGGTTTTGGCATGGGTGCTCGCATGAACGGGCTAGGGATCAGTCCGCGCAGCCAGGCGGCAGTTTTGTAGCGTATGTGTAGGCGACCCATGTCGGCCACGTATTCGTGCAATTGGGAAAGTCCGCCGTCCCAAATCTCGCGGGCCTTGTCGATGTCTTTGTTGTCCCAGGCCTCAAGATGGTCCAGCATCGGATCAAGCGCGAAATTCCAAAACCCCGATAGCGTTCCGTCAAACATCCCTGTCGCCTTGTATTCATGAAAGCGAGACGCGAGAGCGCCCATTACCGCAACATGTCGATCCAACCCACGCAGACCTTTGGCGATGAGACGGAAACCGTCGTACATATAGGTCATCTTCCAGCCGACAATGTTTTTAACTTCGTTACAAATTTTTAGCGTCGCCCCAAGCGGGAGGCCAGGATAGAACGGCGGCTTTGCGCCTCCGACCGGGTGAGTAACGATGGGCAAGTCGACCGCACGATCCTGAGCAATAATTTGGTCGAGCCAGATTTCGGGATAATTGTCCGCGTCCCAGCATGACGTTACGTCCTGAGCACCGCCCGGCGGCGTGACGAATATACCATCGACGCCAAGCGCTTTGCAGTCCTTAGCCGTCTCCACCGTCTCTTCGGTCGTAAGCGCCCAAGTGCCGGCGATAACGGGGACTTTGCCGTTTATCTCTTCCATGGCGATCTCAAGAGCGCGGCGCTTTTCAGCGCGGGTGAGATAGAAAATCTCGCCCGCCTCGGGATTGATACATAAGCCGCCACCCATCCGAACGAATTTTTCGTTCTTGAGAAAATGTTGTAGGAACTGGCGGTACGCCAACTCGTCGATCTTCATTTGACGATCATACGGCAGCAACGCCGCAACATAGAGATGGTCTCCGATGTTCTTCACGATTCTTGCTCCATTGTGCATCGAGGCTAAATTACGGGGATACTTCCTCAAGGACTCGCCCTTTCGTCTCAACAGCAAATAACGCCGTGACCACGGCCGCTATCGCTGCGATGAGACCAAACGCGAGAAAAACATTATCTAGTCCGCCGCCGATCATCAGGCCGACGACGCTGGGTCCGATCATCGATGCGAGTCGGAGCCAAGCGGTCGCAACACCGACCCCCATTGCCCGCGCCCGCGTTGGATAGAGCTCCGGTGTGTAGAGATAGACGCCAATCGACAGCACGGACGAAAAGAAGAAGGCGGTGCTGACCAATACCAGCACGCGCTCAGCCGAGGTTGCGCCGATAAACCATAGTGCGCCGAGCGCAATTGCGGCTCCGGCAAACGCGGCCGAAAACCACGGACGACGGCCGACGTAATCGATCGTCAGAGCGCATGTCAAAGTCCCCAGCAAACCTACGACCTGCGTGATGAGGCCGAATTGCAGCGACAGCGCGAGCGGTAAATGAAAAGTCGTTCGGTAGATTGTCGGCAGCCAGACGGTCAAACCATAGGTAATGAGATAAGCGCCAAACCACATGAGCCAGACAACCAATGTGCGTCGGAGATACCGAGGGCCGAATAGGTCCGACCATGAAGCGGGCTGTTGATGAGTGGCAACAATGGCTTGTACCACGGGCAATGGCTTGCCGCTTGCCTCTTCGGTCTCGCGCTCGATGTACGCGATTGCAGCTTCGGCATCGTCATTGCGTCCGCGCACCGCCAGCCAGCGTGGCGATTCCGGCAGCAATCGCTGCATAAATAGAGCAAGAATTGCAGGGGCTGCGCCAATCAGAAACATGTAATGCCAGCCGAGATTGGGTACGACCCAACTGCCCAACAACGCCGCACCTACAAGGCCGATCGGAAAAACCAGCTCATACAAAAGGACGAACCGGCCGCGGCCTTTGGCACGCGTAATCTCGCTAATATAGACCGCAGCAATCGGAACTTCGCCGCCGAGCCCGAGGCCCTGTAATGTTCGGAAGACGAGAAGCGACTGGTAGTCCCACGCGAAGGCGCAACCAAGGCTCATGACTGAAAATACCAGTACGGACCATGTCATTGCTTTGACGCGCCCGAAACGCTGTGCAAGCCAACTAAAAAACAGCGCCCCAACGAGTTGGCCTAAATAACCGACCGAAATCATGAGGCCGATCTGCGGGCCGGTGAGCTTCCATAAAGGCACCAGCACAGGCAGCACGAATGCAATCGCCAAAGCGTCAAAAGCGTCAAAAAACGTCGCTACGCCAATTATAACCCGCGCCTTGACGTGCCACGACGAGATCGGAAGCCGCTCGATTCGCGATACAATTTCGTCGACTTTGGAACTATCGACACCTGAATAGACTGCGCTGCTTGCGGCCATGATTTTCCTCCCCAGGAAATTTGACGTCTTTTTTCGTTGAGACCGTTTTTTGCGTCAGCTCAAATAATCGGCCATCTACCAAGAAATACAATTCAGCTTGTTCTCATATTGATATGAATATGATTCATGATAAAATGGCCGCATGAACCTCAAATCGGTCGACCTTAATCTGCTCGTTGCCTTTGATGCGCTAATGTCCGAACGCAGCGTTTCGCGAGCGGCCGCGAAATTAGGAATCACACAGTCCGCGCTTAGTCATGCTCTCAAGCGTCTTCGTGTCATGTTCGGTGACCCCCTTATGCGGCGTGGGCCGCGCGGCATGGAGCCGACTGAGCGCGCGATATCGCTCCAACAGCCAATGAATGGCATCCTCGCCAATATTCAATCGATCATTAGCAGCAAGCTGGCCTTTGATCCTGCGCGAACAAAGCGCACTTTTAAGTTGTCAATGAGCGACGCGATGAGTGTCGAAGCGCTTCCTTTGATCGTCCGCAAACTGCGGAAACATGCTCCGAATATCGATTTGTTGGTTACATCGTCGGGACCAAAAGATGCTTGTGCCCGGATTATCAATGACGAGGTCGAGATTGCAATCGGTGTTTTTCCGCACGTGCAGCCAGAGCTCTTGCGACGCGAGCTCTATCGAGATGAGCTAATATGTGTGGCCGATAAAAATAATCCTCTATTGAGGCGCGGACGCATGGATGAGAAATCATATCTCGCCTCTCCGCACGTGACAGTCGCACCCAATCTCGATTCTGGCGTACAGCTAGATGAGATATTTGTCGCGATGGGGCTGAATTGTCGCGTCGTTGCCATCGTTCCACATTACATCGCACTTCCCGCATTGATACGAGGAACGGATCTGATCGGACACACGCGCTTGCGCCTCGTTAACGTGCTTCGTAGCTCATCCAACCTTGTCGTGTTTCCAATTCCGGCGCGAATTCGCGTTCCTGAGCTGTCGTTTGAAGAGATTTGGCATGCTCGTTATGAGGACGACCCCGGGCACCGCTGGTTGCGCGATCTGATATTTGATGCGGTGCGCAACTAGACGGTTCTAAGCAATCAAGGACAGATTTCTGCCAACCACGGTGCGGGCACCTCGCCAGCTTTGAGGTCCACTTAGGGCACAAACCGACTTAGACGATGTCCGTTCCCGGCACTTAGCGGATAAGCAAGCCCATCGGCCAAATGTCCGCTATTGGGGGTAAAGCGGGCGCGCGCAAAAATTGAGCGCGACGTCCCGCCTTCGTCTCAGATGCCGGATTCGCCCGGCCAGAAGCACGTCTCCTTGCCATTGTAGACGAAAAGCGTCGGCTGCTTGTCCGGGGCGGTTTCACCCCAATGAACGATGTCGTCGGGGATGCGGCGCCAATCCTGGCCGTCGAGCCAGTACCACTCGTCGCCGGCGGTGGCCCGGTTCACGCGAAACTGCGTCCTGACCACGTCCGCATGCTCGCAGCAGCTTTTGAACGGAAAGCGCATCTGCGCCTTCGGCGTCAGCTCGGCATGGCTGTACCAGTCCCGCACGATCTGCGGCACATTGGCATATTCCGGTTTCCACCGCGCATCGGCCTGACCGAACAACACGCCGGCCGACAAAGCCGCAACGCATAAAGTCCGTCTGACGATCGATGGCATGCGGTCCCCCTGGCTGGCGCCCGCGTGACATCAAATTGAGAACCGAAATGGTTAATGGAGGATAAATTTTCGCCGGCAACGCGGCCGCACCCAAGACGCGGGGCCGCGCACGTGACTTGGCGTTCCCGCCGCTCCTTTATGCGCGCGTCCTTGTATGCGCGTCCTTGGCCGGAGCGGCGGCATCGAGGACCGGAATCGATTACGCCCGCCGCTCCTTCTTTCGCGCATACATGGCCTTGTCGGCGGCGTCGATGACGGCGGCCGCGTCGAGCTCGCCGCGCAGCACCATGACGCCGGCGCTGGCGCCGACCGTCAGCGTCGCTGGCCCATGCGCGAGGCGCAACGCTTCGATGCGCGTCTCCAGATCGCGCGCGCGCATGACGGCCTGCGGCTCGGCCGCGTTCCACATCAGCACGCCGAATTCATCGCCGCCGAGCCGGGCCACCACGTCGCTGGCGCGCACACGGGCCGTTAATTCACCCGCCACCGCTTTCAGCAGCACGTCGCCGGCGGCATGGCCGTGGCGGTCGTTGATCGTCTTGAAGCCGTCGAGGTCGATGTAAAGCAGCGCCGCCGGCGTGGCGTAGCGCTTGACATAGGCGAGCGAACGCTTGAGTTCGCGCTCGAAGCCGCGCCGGTTGAGGATGTCGAGCAACGGGTCGACGTCGGCGCGCAGTTCCAGATCGGCGATGCGGGCGCGCGCCTCCTCCAGCTCGCGCTTGAGACGCGCAACCTCGGCCAGCAACAAGGCTGCCGGACCCGTCTCCAGGATGCCGGCCTGCGCTGCACCGGGCTTGTCTGCGGCCACGTCCGCCATTGCGCTCCGATCAGAGCTGGATCGTATTGACCGTCCGGCTCTCGATGCCGCCGCGCACATAAGCGTAGAGACGCGGATTGCGGCCGGAGAGGATCTGCAAGGCCGCGAGCACCGCGTTGGCGGGCTCGAGCACCGTCATGACCGGAACCGCGCTCGGCGCCCGCAGCGACGACCACAGGTCGTCGGGAAATTCCTTGATGCTGGCCGGCACGGTGATGACCGGCACCGCCGACATCGCCGA
Source organism: uncultured Alphaproteobacteria bacterium (assembly GCA_963742375.1). Taxonomy (GTDB): domain Bacteria; phylum Pseudomonadota; class Alphaproteobacteria; order Rhizobiales; family Xanthobacteraceae; genus Pseudolabrys. The sequence continues at coordinate 456,869 of CAVULP010000001.1, read as the reverse complement.
CAGCGTGGGGCCGGCGCCGTTCGAGCGCCCGATATAGGCGATCACCACCGTGTCGGGGACTTCCTGGATCAGGCGCTGGAACGTGGCGGCGCCGGCGACCGGCTCCTTATGGATGGAGCAGGTCACCACCGTCATCAGGTCGGAGAACTCGCCGAGCGCGTCGGAGAAGACGTCGGTCTTGTCCTTGTCGGAGCCGCGCCAGAGGATGATGCGCTGGCGCGGCAGGTGGAAATGGCCGGTGACCTCGGCGACATGGCGGTACTTGGCGGCCACGTCGTCGAGCGCGCCGCCGTCGCGATAAACCTGCTTGTCGACGTAAGCGCCGCCCTCGATCACGCGCCAGGAATCGTTGTCGATGACGTCGGCGAGCAGCAGATTGCCTTTGCTGTCATAGCCGAACTCGACCTTGAGATCGACCAGCGTTCCGCCTTCGAGCTGCCAGGCCTTCTCGAGCACGAGAAAGGCCTGGCGGGCGATGCGCCGCATCTCGGGAAAGATGTTCGCTTCATCCTTGCGGGTGAACACCTCCGCCGCCTTAAGCACGAGGAACGGCTCCTGCCCCTGCAACGGCTTGGCCGGGTTGAACAGCTTGATCTCCTTGGCGTCGTTGGTGACTTGCATGAACGGATCGTCGGCGACCAGCGGCTTGCCCTTCCAGGTCTTGTCCTTGGTCTTGAGATAGAACTCGACGATCGCCTGCGGAAACAGCTGTCCCTTGGCGAGATGCGGGTTGCGCTTCAAATAAGAGCCGTGCGCCTCGCGCCGCACCACCACCTCGTAGGGCAGCATCTCGCACTTGGGCGCGGAAAACGAAATCGCGCTGTCCTGCTCGGTGAAGGCGACCGGCAGGCCGCAGGCCTTGAGCAGCCGGAAGACGTTGCACGTGGTGGCGGTGGCGAGCCTGCCCTTGTCCGGGATGATGTCGTGCTTGGCGCCGTCGCCGGCGGTGATGTCGTCCTTGGCGACAACCGTCACTAGATCGGAGCTGCCTTTGACCTGAAAAATCTTCTTGGTCTTGCCCTCGGCGACCAGAGTGCCGGGCGAATGCTTCGCGGCAAGGCGTTCTGACATGTGAGCGTCCACGGCCTGATCCCAATTTCGGGGTGCTGGGAAAAACAGTCTGCCAACATCATACTATCGAGGGCCTGCCGGAGCCAAATCGCATTGTGGGTGTTTTCCCCACCGCGCAGGCGCTGTCACGCGGGCGTTTCCGCGGGTAGGATCGTCGGCCATGCCGCCCCGCTATCCCGACCGCCTGCGCCTGCCGCTCGAGTTCGACGCGGAGCGGCTCCGCGCCGACCTGGCGGCCGTTGCCGCCGCCGGCTGGACCGAGCATTTCGTCACGCAGAACTACGACGGCGACTGGAGCGTGATCGCGCTGCGCGCGCTCGCCGGCGCGAGCCACCCCGTCCAGATGATCTATTCCGATCCGGCGCGGACCGATTTCGTGGACACGCCGGCGCTTGCCGGCGCCCCCTATTTTCGGCAGGTGCTGGCGGGCTTTGCCTGCCCGCTTTATGCCGCGCGGCTGATGCGGCTGGCCCCCGGCTCCCGCATCAAGGAGCACCGCGACCACGACCTCTGCTTCGAGGACGGCACGGTGCGCATCCATATCCCCGTCGTGACCAATGCCGGCGTGGACTTCCGCCTCAACGGGGCGCGCTGCACCATGGCGGCAGGCTCAAGCTGGTATCTGCGGCTGTCCGACCCGCATAGCGTCGCCAACGGGGGCGGAACCGAGCGCGTCCACCTGGTGATCGACGCCCAAGTGAATAGATGGGTTGAAGCGCTATTCGAGCGGGCTTCGCCCCGCCCGCAAGCGGAAGAGGGAACAGCAACCTGCAATGGACTCTTAAGGGCTTTCCTGCTAGAGCCGCCCGACTCGAAAGCCTGCGCCACTGCGGGGTTTTTGAGCGACACCCGACCGAGCCACTACAAAGGAGCACGCGTGCAAGTTCTCGTTCGCGACAACAATGTCGACCAGGCCCTCAAGGCGCTGAAGAAGAAGATGCAGCGTGAGGGCATATTCCGCGAGATGAAGCTCCGCGGCCATTACGAAAAACCCTCCGAAAAGAAGGCGCGGGAGAAGGCGGAAGCGATCCGTCGGGCCCGCAAGCTCGCGCGCAAGAAGATGCAGCGCGAGGGCCTGCTTCCGATGAAGCCGCGCGTCGTTCCCGGCGCAGGCGGCCCCGGTGCCGGCCGCAGCAGCGGTGGCGGCGGCGGTTTCGGTGGCGGCGGCGGCGGCGGCGGACGGCGCTTCGGCTGACACGGCGGTTCCTGCAACACGCCGCAATCAATTTTCGATCCACAGCGCGGGCCTCGCCCGCGCTGTCGCTTTTTGCGGGCCGTTAGGCGCCGAACACAAAGCGCGTGCCGACCGCCGAGTGGATGACCTTGTCGCCGAGCGCTAAGCGCGCGAGGTCGTAGAAGCGGTCGCCGGTGCAGTGGCCGACGATCAGATGGTCGGGATCGAGCGCGCGGAATTCCTCGATCGTGGTGTGGATATAGTCGTCGCCGAGCGGCGGCACGATGTGGAAGCCGCCGAGCACGGCGTGCACCTTGTCCACGCCGGAGGCGGCCTTGGCCTGGCGCACGGTGTTGATGACGCCGCGATGGCTGCACGAGGTGAGCACCACCAGACCCTTGCCCTTGACCATGTAGACGGTGGCGAGCTCGTGATCGAAATCGTCGGGGATATATTGGCCGGTGTTCTTCGCGGCCGGCATCTTCTCGGGGTAGCAGCCGAAGCCGTCGAAAATGCCGACGATCTCGTCGGTCGCGCGCAACGGCTTCTCGAACGAGGTCTGCCCGATGCGGCCGGTGGTGAAGGCATGATCGGCAAGGATCGCCGGCTCGGCGGCGATCATCAATGACAGGTCGGCGTCCATGATCGCCTTGCGGTCGAGCGCGCCGAAATTGCCGCCCGGATTGCGGCGCAGGCAGAACGTATCCTCGCCGCCGACGTAAAACGGCAGCTTCCTCTTGAGCGCGCCGGCGTTCGCCTTCAGGAAGCCGACCATGCCGCCGAAATGGTCGTAATGGCCGTGGCTGAGAACCATGGCGTCGAAGGCCGACGGATCGATTTTGAGGATCGCCAAATTGTTGAGCAGCACTTCCGGCGTGTAGCCGAAGTCGATCAGCACCTGGCGAGTTTCCTCGCCGCGCTTGGATTCGGCGTGCAGCGCCAGGCCCCATTCGCCGTTGAGGATCGCGCGCGGCGGCTTGTCGGGGGCGGTATTGCCGCTCTTGCGCTCGACGGTCAGGCCATCGCGCGTCTCGTTCGGCACGAACTGGATGACGATATTGTCGGTGACGACGCGCACCGCCAGCCGGTCCACCACCGGCACCTCGCCGCGCAGCGTCTTGGCGGGCGCGGTCTTGCCGGCGGCGGCCAGCGCGCCGGTGACGGCTGCGATGAAGCCGGCGCCGCCGGCGCAGAGCTGGCCGGCGGTCAGCGCCGACGGCGCGACGCAATTGCAGAGATTGAACAGCATGAGCGGAATTCCCCCGGCGAGATGTATTCAAGCAATCATATGCGTCTGACCGCGCGCTGTCATGACCGAAGTTGCGCCAGAAACTCCTTCACCGCATCCACCGCCCCATGGTCGTCGAGATCGACATGGCCGCCGGCCGGAAAGCGCACCATGCGCTTGGGCTCGCGCGCAAGCGCAAACAAGGCTTCGCCGAAACGGACCGGCACCACGCGGTCGCGCTCGCCATGCAGCACCAAAATTGGCGCGGTAACGCGGGCGATGCGCAAGTCGGAGCGATACGAGTCCTGGATCAGCCAGCGCACCGGCACGAATGGATAAGCGGCGGCGCCGACGTCGGCGGCGGAAGTGAACGGCGCATCGAGAATGAGCCCGCCCACGTCATGCCCGGCCGCGAGCGCGATGGCGACGGCGGTGCCGAGCGACTCGCCCCACAGCACGATGCGCGAAGGCGCATAGCGCGTGGCGGCATAACCGTAGGCGGCTATGGCGTCGCCGATCAGCCCGGGCTCGCTCGGCGTCCCGCTCGAACCGCCATAGCCGCGATAGCAAAGCGCGATGAGGCCGGTGCCGTCCTCGATCAGCCATTTGAAGCGCCCGACGCGCAAATCGAGCGCGCCGGCATTGCCCTGGAAATAGATGCACCACCGGCCTGTCGCCGCGCGCCGGCACATGCCAGGCGATCAGTTTTTCACCGTCTGAACTTACCAGCGCGACTTCCTCGGCCTGCGCAAGGCCGGCCTGAGCAGGCGGCGTGCGGCGCACGTCGGGAAAATACATCAACTTGCGCTGGAACACGGACATCAGCGCCAGCAGGCCGCCATAGCCGAGCACGACGATAATGAGGAACCATGTAAAGCCGGTCATGGCGCTTTCATAACACAGGCGTGAGCGGACGCGGGCTTGCCGCCATGGCGCGGCCGCCGTAACGTTCGGTCAACAGCATCGCACGGGGAGAAACGCCATGCCGCGCTTGCGCTATATCGAAGACAGCGAGAAGACGCCGCAGATCGCGGCCATGATCGAGTCGGCCAAAAAGACCGGCGCGCCGGATCCGCGCGTGGTCTCCATCATGACGCGCAGCGAGGTCGGCGCCGCCTGGGTCGAGTGCTGGAACAAGGTGCTCTACAGCGGCGTGCTGCCGCACAAGCTCAAGGAAATGTGCCGCATCAAGATCTCGGTCGCGCACCAGTGCGGCTATTGCTCGACCGTGCGCTCCAACGTCGCCAAGGCGGAGGGGCTGACCGAGGACATGATCGACGACCTCGCCGATTTCGCCACCAGCGGCAAATTCACAGCCCGCGAAAAGGCGGCACTGCATTACGCCGGTCTGTTCAAGCAGGGCGAGCACGCCATCGACAAGGACGAGGTCTACCAAGAGCTGCAAAAGCACTTCAGCGACGAGGAGATCATCGAACTCGGCATGCTGTGCGCGCAGACCGACGGCGTCGGCAAGCTGGTCAAGTCGCTCAATGTGCTCTCCTGGGAAGAGGCCTGCGACCTCAATCCCAAGCTCGGCCAAGGCGCAGGCGCGCAACAGGCGGCTGAATGATTGTCTGGGAGCTTTGTTGCCGCCCGCCCCGGTTTGATGGAAAAGCGGCTGGACCCCGCCGGGCGGCAGAAGCTCATGAAATCGTTAGAATAGAATATGGCCGCTGGATGAAATATTTGCGGCCGGCACGCAACCATTCGCGCGCCGCCGCGTTGACGGTAGTCAGGGCCGCGTGGCGTGGGCTCTGCAACGTCATTCAGCGGGCGTATTGCGTTAAGGGCGTGGGGCCGGATGGATCGACCAATCGGGTTTCTTGAAGGTGAATTCCAGCGTGCCGTGGCCGCACGCGAGACGCCGGCGGAAAACGTCGTGCGGATCGCCGGCGCGATCGACGGCCAGGACACGCTGCGCGAGCACGAGCGCCGGTTCCGTGAACTGCTCGATGCGATGCCGGCCGCGGTCTACACCACCGACGCCGCCGGGCGGATCACCTATTACAACGAGCGCCGCGGCCGAACTGTGGGGCCACCGCCCGACGCTCGGCTCGAGCGAATGGAGCGGCTCCTGGAAGCTGTTCTGGCCGGACGGAACCCCGCTGGCGCACGACGAATGCCCGATGGCCATCGCCCTGAAAGAGGACCGGCCGGTGCGCGGCATGGAGGCGATCGCCGAGCGGCCGGACGGCACGCGCGTGCCGTTCATCCCCTACCCCACCCCGCTGCACGACGAGGCGGGCAAGCTGGTGGGCGCGGTCAACATGCTGGTCGACATCACCGAGCGCAAACACGCCGAGGAACAGCAGGCGCTGCTGGTGCGCGAGCTGCACCACCGCGTCAGGAACACGCTCGCCACCGTGCAGGCCATCATGGGCTCGACCGCGCGCTCGTCCGCGACCATCGAGGAATTCAAGGCCGCCTTGATCGGGCGCATCGGTGCGCTGGCCAAGACCCATCGCCTGCTGACCGAGGAAGTGGCGGCGTGTCGTTCGGAGATCTTCTGCACAACGAACTCGACGCTTTCGACGACGGCAGCGACGGGCGGATTACGCTGAGCGGTCCGGAGGTCTATCTGTCGTCGCAGCTTGCGGTGTCGCTCGGCATGGCGGTGCATGAGCTCACCAACAATGCCGCGAAATACGGCTCGCTCTCGGTCGTTGGCGGCAAGGTCGACGTGACCTGGAGCATGACCATCGAGGCCACGCGCCGCACGCTGGAATTCGACTGGGTGGAAAGCGGCGGGCCGCCGGTTACGGCGCCGCAGCGGCAGGGCTTCGGCGCGCGGCTGTTGGACTTCGTGCTGCCCGGGCAGATCCAGGCGAAGAGCCGCATCGATTACCGGCCGGACGGCGTGCACGTGCATTGCGCGCTGCCGCTGCCGGCGGAGACGGCGGGCTGAACTTTTCCGCTCATTCCCGCGCAAGCGGGAATCCAGCGATGATTTCGGAGAAATGAGTTTGTTGCCCTGAGTCCCCGCTTTCCGCCTTCGCGCTCCGCGCTTCGTCGGACTCCAAACGCGCCGAAGCTCGCAGAGCGAGCGTAGGCGGGTCGCGGGGACGAGCGGACGGTCGGCTACATCGCCTTGACGATGCTCTCGGTCATCTTCTTGGCGTCGCCGAGCAGCATCATGGTGTTGTCGCGGTAGAACAGCGGGTTGTCGATGCCGGCATAGCCCGACGCCAGCGAGCGCTTGATGAACATCACCGTGCCCGCCTTCCACACCTGCAACACCGGCATGCCGTAGATCGGCGATTTCGGGTCGTCCTCGGCGGCCGGATTGGTCACGTCGTTGGCGCCGATGACGAAGGCGACGTCGGCCTGGGCGAACTCGGAATTGATGTCTTCCAGCTCGAACACCTCGTCGTAGGGCACGTTGGCTTCCGCCAGCAGCACGTTCATGTGGCCGGGCATGCGGCCGGCGACCGGGTGGATGGCGTATTTGACCTCGACACCCTCGGCCTTCATCTTGTCGGCCATTTCCCGCAGAGCATGTTGGGCTTGCGCCACCGCCATGCCGTAGCCCGGCACGATGATGACCTTGGACGAATTCTTCAGGATGAAGGCGGCATCGTCGGCCGAGCCGAGCTTGACCGGCCGCTGTTCGGCGCCGGCGGCCGGGCCCGCCACCTCGCCGCCGAAGCCGCCGAGGATCACGGAGATGAACGAGCGGTTCATGCCCTTGCACATGATGTAGGACAGGATCGCGCCCGAGGAGCCGACCAGCGCGCCGGTGATGATCAAGGCGGAATTGCCCAACGTGAAGCCGATGCCGGCGGCCGCCCATCCCGAATAGGAATTGAGCATCGAGATCACCACCGGCATGTCGGCGCCGCCGATCGGGACGATGATCAGCACGCCGAGCGTGAGCGCGAGCGCGGTGATGACCCAGAACTGGTAGCTGGCCTGGTGCAGATAGAACAGGACGATGAAGGCAATCAGCGCCAGCGCCGAGCGCGATATTGATGACGTGCCGCCCGGGCAGCGTGATCGGCTTGCCGCTCATGCGGCCGGAGAGCTTGAGGAAGGCGATGATCGAGCCGGTGAAGGTGACGGCGCCGATCGCCACGCCGAGCGACATTTCGATCAGGCTGGCGCCGTGGATATGGCCCTCGGTGCCGATGTCGAAGGCCGCCGGGGCGTAATAGGCGCCGGCCGCCACCAGCACCGCCGCCATGCCGACCAGCGAGTGGAAGGCCGCCACCAGTTCCGGCATCGAGGTCATCGGCACGCGCCGCGCGATCACCGCGCCGATGCCGCCGCCGAGCACGATGCCGCCGATCACCAGCCCCCAGGCCAGCACGCTCGCCGGCGGATGCGCGGCCAGCGTGGTGGCGATGGCGATGGTCATGCCGATCATGCCGAGATAGTTGCCGCGCCGGCTGCTGTCGGGGCTCGACAATCCGCGCAGCGCCTGGATGAACAGGACGCCGGCGACGAGGTAGAGGACGGCCGCGAGATTGGTGCTCATGCCGCGCTCACTTCTTTTTCTTTTGGTACATCGCCAGCATGCGCTGGGTGACCAGGAAGCCGCCGAAAATATTGACCGAGGCGAACACCAGCGCGACGAAACCAAGCGCGCGCGCCAGGATCGTGCCGTTGTCGTTGGCGATGAGCGCGACACCGACCGCCAGCAGGGCGCCGACCACGATCACCGAGGAGATGGCGTTGGTCACCGACATCAGCGGCGTGTGCAGCGCCGGCGTCACCGACCAGACGACGTAATAGCCGACGAATACGGCGAGCACGAAGATCGAGAGGCGGAACACGAAGGGATCGACCGCGGTTGCGATATGGTCCATGGCGATTCTCCTTCAGGCCGCCGTCTTGGGCATGAAATTCGGATGCACCACCGCGCCGTCGCGCGTGAGCATGGTGGCCTTGATCAGCTCGTCGTCCCAGTTGGGCGCGAGCTTCTTGTCTTTCTTGTCGATCATGGTCTCGACGAAATTCAACAGGTTCTTGGCGTAGAGCGCCGACGCCGACGCCGGCAGCCGGCCCGCCACGTTGAGGTAGCCGACGATCTTGGCGGGGCCGACCTGCGCTATTTCGCCGGCGCGCGCGCCTTCGACATTGCCGCCGCGCTCGACCGCGAGATCGACGATCACCGAGCCCGGCCGCATGGAGGCGACCATGTCCTTGGAAATCAGCCGCGGCGCCGGACGCCCCGGGATCAGCGCGGTGGTGATGACGATGTCCTGCTTCTTGATGTGCTCGGCGACGAGGGCGGCCTGCTTGGCCTGGTATTCTTTCGACATTTCCTTGGCGTAGCCGCCGGCGGTCTGCGCGTTCTTGAATTCCTCGTCTTCGACCGCAAGGAACTTGGCGCCCAGGCTTTCCACCTGCTCCTTGGTGGCGGGGCGCACGTCGGTGGCGGTGACGATGGCGCCCATCCGGCGCGCGGTCGCGATCGCCTGCAGGCCGGCGACGCCGACGCCCATGATGAACACTTTCGCCGCCGGCACGGTGCCGGCCGCGGTCATCATCATCGGCAGCGCGCGGCCATATTCGCCCGCCGCGTCGATCACCGCGCGGTAGCCGGCGAGATTGGCCTGGCTGGAAAGCACGTCCATCGACTGCGCGCGCGTGATGCGCGGCATCAATTCCATGGCGAAGGCGGTCACGCCGGCATCGGCCATCTGCTTGAGGGCGGCCTCGTTGCCGTAAGGGTCCATGATGGCGATGACCAGCGCGCCCTTTTTGTAGCCGGAAAGCTCGTTGGGCGCCGGGCGGCGCACTTTCAAAACGACGTCGGCGGTCTTTTCAACGGCCTCGCCGATCTCGGCGCCGGCGGCGGCGAAATCGGCGTCGGGAATGCCCGAGGCAACGCCGGCGCCGCGCGCGACCGCGACGTCGGCGCCGAACGATTTCAGCTTCTTGACGGTATCCGGCGTGGCGCCGACGCGGGGCTCGCCTTCCAGTTCACGTGCTACCGCAATTCGCATTCGTGTCTCCCGGCGCTTTCCGGTTCATGCCTCAGTGGGAAAGCCCGGCATAGGCGAAGATGAGGAAGCACAGCACGAAAGCGACGGAGCTCGACGTCTTGGTGCCGCTCAACAGGCCCGGGACCACACCGGCCAGTCCGATCATGAAGATCGCAAACGCCAGGAACCAATGGCCCATGACGCCGCCGGTTGCCAGACCGAACAGGATTGTGATCACATAGAGGATGCCAACGAAGGTGAAATGGACGAAACGCTCGTAGCTTGCCTCGTGCGCCGGGTAGTCGTTGCCGGCGGCGGTGGCATATTCGACGGTGCCGTGGTCGGCCATGGATGATGTCTCCGGAAGGTCTCTTAAGGCGGCGGGAACCCGGCACGAGTTAGCGCAACTGACCGATCAGGGCAACGGCCACTTGCTGTTTCGCGCTCCGATTAGACGCTAAACGTCACCCCTCATATGACATAGATCAAAAAAAGCCGTTCGATGCGCTGCCCGCCGGCATGCGCGCTATGCGGCCACGGCTGGCGTCGAGCCCGGCCGCGGCGAGCGCGGCGGCCTGCCGCGCAGCCACCTTTTCCACCGCGAAGGCCTCGATCGCCTCGTTGAACAATCGATAGAAATTCAACTCCGCCGCCAGATGCAGGAACACCGCGCCCAGCCCGATGGCCGCGCGGTCCATGAACACGAATTCGCGCGGCACCATCACCGGGCCTTTGGCCTTGAGCGCCTGGTGCACCTGGAAGGCTTCGCGGCGGCCGTAGTCCGACGGCTTGACCCCATCGGCGATGGTGCGCACGCGATCGTCGAGCAGCGGGCCGTAAATGAAGCGCGCCCAGATGTTGAGCGCGTCGATGATCTCGCGCTTGAGCGTCTTGAAGCCCCAGGTCTCGTAGGCGTGCACCACCAGATCGTCGTCGCCGCGCAACAGGCCGTGATAGAGATCGACCACGCCGCCGACGAAGCTGGGCGGGAAAATACGGATGCAGCCGTAGTCGAGCAGATTGATGCCGGCCGGCGCGCCCTTGTCTTCGAAGACCGAGTAGTTGCCGAGATGCGGGTCGCCGTGGATGACGCCGAAGCGGGAAAACGGCAGCCACCAGGCGGTGAACATGGCGGTGGCCAGCCGGTTGCGTGACGCGAGCGGGTCGCCTCTGTGCGCGAGCATCTTTGAGCCCTCCATCCAATCGAGCGTCAGCAGGCGGCCGGTGGACAATTCCGGCCAGACCTTCGGGACGCGGATGGCGGCCTCGCTTTTGAGCATCGCGGCATAGAGCGCGACGTGCTTGGCCTCGCGGATGTAATCGAGCTCCTCGCGCAGGCGGGCGGCGATCTCGACCGCGATCTCGGTGGTGTCGATGGCCGGATCGAAGCGCTTGCGGATGGCGAACAGCAATCGAGCTGCGAGAGATCCGCTTCGACCGCCGACTGCATGTCGGGATATTGCAGCTTGCAGGCCAGCCCGCTGCCGTCGAGCGCGCGCGCGCTTGATGCACCTGGCCGAGCGAAGCGGCCGCCGCCGGATGATGCTCGAAGCTTCGCGAATTTTTTCTCCCAGCCGGCGCCCAGTTCGGCCTGCATGCGGCGTTTGACGAAGGCCCAGCCCATGGGCGGCGCCTGGCTCTGCAGCTTGATCAGCTCGTTGGCGTATTCCGGCGGCAGCGCGTCGGGGATGGTGGCGAGCAGCTGCGCCACCTTCATGATCGGGCCCTTGAGGCCGCCGAGCGCGGCGGCGAGCGCGAGCGCGTTGCCGCCGCGATCCTGGCTGCGGCCGAGCGCGCGCGACGTCGCCATGCGCGCCGCCACGCCGCCGACACGGGTGCCGACCTTGGCATAGCGGCGGGCGCGGGCGGAGAAGCGGTTTTTTTCGGAGTCGGTGGGGGACATGGGCGGCGCTTACATAAGCACGTCAGGGCGCAATGCCAGGCGCATCGAGTGGCACGATGTGGTCGGCAACCCACTGCGCAAGCACGTCCTCGGTGATCTCGCCGGCGGCAAGGCTCAGAATCATCGCGGTTGCCGCCTCCGGTGGTGCGTCGAGATCCATGCCATTGAGCCCAAGGAATACGATTATCGAAGCGAGGGCCGTCCGCTTGTTGCCGTCAATGAACGGATGATTGCGCGCTATGCCGAAGCCGTAGGCGGCCGCAAGCGCCGCAATGCCGCTTTCGCCGTAACTGAATTTGTTAAGCGGTCTCGCCAGCGCGGATTCGAGCAGGCCGCGATCGCGAATTCCGTCCGCGCCGCCGAAGAGAGCAAGTTGCTCGGCATGGAAATCGAGGACGGTATCGATATCGAGCCATACCGGCTCGTTCATTTCGCCAGCGCTTTATAGGTGTCGGCATATTTGCGGAACGACCGCCGCGCCAGTTCCATCGCCTTGGCGTGTTTCGGATCGTAGGGACTGAGCTTAATGCCGCGTTCGGTCTGCTCGACGATGTGAAACTTGTCGCCCTCTTTAAGCTTGAGGCGCGCAAGCAATTCCTTCGGCAGGATCAAGCCGAGCGAATTGCCAATCTTCTTGATTTGAAGAAGGTAGCCTTCGATTTCCGTGTTGGCGGGCCGTTCGTTCATGGCCAATCTCCAGCGTTATACAAACGTATAACCGAAGTAATACAAATGTACAACAGCGATTATGGCGGGGGAAAATCGGCTTATTTCAGACCTACCCCAACGCCTCCAACTCCCCGATGAGGTTGGCAATCACGCTCAATCCCCCGTCCCAGAATTTCGGGTCGGTGGCGTCGAGGCCGAACGGCGCGAGCAGTTCGGAATGATGCTTGGTGCCGCCGGCCGACAGCATGGCGAGATAACGCTCGGCAAAGCCCGACGCCGACTTCTCGTAGACCGCATAAAGCGAGTTCACCAGACAGTCGCCGAACGCATAGGCGTAGACGTAGAACGGCGCATGCACGAAGTGCGGGATGTAGACCCAGAAGGTCTCATAGCCGGGCTTGAGTTCGATCGCCGGCCCGAGGCTTTCGGCCTGCACCGACATCCATAATTCGCAGATCTTGTCGCTCGTCAGTTCGCCGTTGCGCCGCTCCAGATGCAGCTTGCGCTCGAAGCTGTAGAACGCGATCTGGCGCACCACCGTGTTGATCATGTCCTCCACCTTGGCAGCGAGCATGGACTTGCGCTGCTTCTTGTCGGTGGTCTGCGCCAGCAGCTGCTTGAAGGTGAGCATCTCGCCGAACACGCTCGCCGTTTCGGCCAGCGTCAGCGGCGTCGGCGCCATCAGCGCCCCGTTGGGCGCCGCCAGCACCTGGTGCACGCCGTGGCCGAGCTCGTGCGCGAGCGTCATCACGTCGCGCGGCTTGCCCATGATAATTGAGCAGCACGTAAGGATGCGCCGACGGCACGGTCGGATGCGCGAAGGCGCCCGGCTGCTTGCCGTTGCGCACGCCGGCGTCGATCCAGCGCCGCTCGAAAAAGCGGTCGGCCACCTCCGCCATCTTGGGCGAGAAGGCGCCATAGGCGCCGAGCACGGTCGCGCGCGCGTCGGACCAGGGGATCGTGCGCTGGGCGACCTTGGGCAGCGGCGCGTTGCGGTCCCAATAAGGCAGCCGCTTCTTGCCGAACCACTTTGCCTTCAACGCATAATAGCGGTGCGACAATTTCGGGTAGGCCGCGCGCACGGCCGCGACCAGCGCCTCCACCACTTCGGGCTCGACGCGGTTGGCGAGATGACGCGCGTCGGCGACGTCCTTGAAGCCGCGCCAGCGGTCGGAAATCTCCTTGTCCTTGGCGAGCGTGTTGGTGATCAGCGTGAACGGCCGGAGATTGTCCTTGAAGGTTTTCGCCAGCGCCTGCGCCGCCGCCTTGCGCTTCTTGCCGTCGGCATCGACCATGAAATTGAGCGCTCGGCTCGATGGCGAGCTCCTTGCCGGCGATCTTGAAGCGCAGCGACGCGATGGTTTCGTTGAACTGCCGGTTCCAGGCCGAAAAAGACGGTTATCGACTTTTCGTGGAACAGCTGCTCGACGCGGTCTTCGAGCTGGTAGGGCTTCTCCTTGCGCACGTCCTCGATCCACGGCCGGTAATGCCCAAGCGCCGGATCGCGCATGGCGGCTTCCAGCGCGGCATCCTCGACGCGGTTGAGCTCGATCTCAAAGAATAAGAGATGGATCGATGCGGCTGTGATCCGCTCCTGAATATCTCCGGAAAACTTGGCGATGGTAGGATCGTCAACGTCTCCGCTGCGCAGAAGTCCGGCGTAGGACCCCAGCCGGCCGAATATTTCTCCGATCGCTTCGTACTGCCTGACCGCCCCGGCGAGCGCGGCCCCCGCGCCCTGCCGCGCCGCCATCTCGGCCAAACGGCCCTTGAAGGCCTGCTCGAAGGCCGCGCAATCGGCATCGGCCTGCGCCAGGTCGCGCGCGATTTGCGGTGAGTCGACGCCGGGATAGAGGTCGTCGAGATTCCACTCAGGCAGCCGGCCAAGCTTGGCAGGGGTCTTGGATCGAGTCTTGGATCGAGTCTTGGATCGAGTCTTGGATCGAGTCTTGGATCGAGCCTTGGATTTGCGTGCGGAAGCGCTTTTGGGCATGGGCTGGGCAATTCTGTCGGGGGACAATCGGGACGGTTAAGACATCATTTATGCCGGCACTCGTGGCGATGCGATGGCCGGCGGCATTTTTTTCAACAGGGCTGCGCGCCGGCCGCGCGGCCGTTGTTTGGCCCGCACATTTAACAGGCCATTAAGCGAGAAAGGCGACATTGCACCAAATCGGCACAGCCGCGAGGGGGTTCCATGTCCGAAGTCGTGCTCATCGTCGATGACGATCCGGTCCAGCGCCGCCTGCTCGAGGCCATGGTTCAGCGCTTCGGCTACCGCACGCTGCTGGCGGAGGGCGGCGACGCGGCGGCCCACCTGCTCACGGGCGCGCACGGCCACCAACGTCGATTGCGTGGTGCTCGACCTGGTGATGCCCGATCTCGACGGGCTCGGCGTGCTGGCGCGCATGCGCGAGGCAGGGCTCGACACGCCGGTCATCGTGCAGACCGCCCATGGCGGCATCGACAATGTGGTCTCGGCCATGCGCGCGGGCGCCGCCGATTTCGTGGTCAAGCCGGCCGGCGCCGAGCGCCTGCAGGTCTCGCTGCGCAACGCCATCGCCGCCCGCCGGCTGGCCGGCGAAGTGCAGCGGCTCAAGCGCAAGCACGACGGCACGCTCAGCCTGGCCGACGTGATCACGCGCTCGGCCGCCATGAAGCCGGTGCTGCGCGCGGCCGAGAAGGCGGCGGCCTCCACCATTCCCGTTCTGATCGAAGGCGAATCCGGCACCGGCAAGGAGCTGATCGCGCGCGCCATCCACGGCTCGGGCGCGCGCCGCGCGCAGGCCGTTCGTCGCGGTCAATTGCGGCGCGCTGCCGGAGAACCTGGTCGAGTCGATTCTGTTCGGCCACGAGAAGGGCGCCTTCACCGGCGCCACCGAAAAGCACCCCGGCAAATTCGTCGAGGCCGACGGCGGCACGCTGTTCCTCGACGAGGTCGGCGAACTGCCGCTGCCGGCGCAGGTCAAACTGCTGCGCGCGTTGCAGGAGGGCGAGGTCGAGCCGGTCGGCGGACGCAAAAGCGTGAAGGTCGATGTGCGCATCGTCTCCGCCACCAACCGCGATCTGATCGCCGACGTGAAGGCCGGGCGCTTCCGCGAGGACCTGTTCTACCGCCTGCATGTCTATCCGATCGCGGTGCCGCCGCTGCGCCAGCGGCCCGAAGATATCGCCGAGCTCGCCCGCCATTTCCTCGCCCGCATCGCGGCCGAGGAAGGCAAGCGCGGGCGCAGCTTGAGCGCGCAGGCGCTCTCGCTGCTGTCCGCGTTTCGCTGGCCGGGCAATGTGCGCCAGCTCGAGAACGCGATCTTCCGCGCGGTGGTGCTGGCCGAGACCGAGGAGATCGGCGTCAACGAATTCCCGCAGATCGCGGCCCAGATCGGCGCCGAGCCGGACGCCGCCCAGCCGCTGATCGAACCCTCGCCGGCGATGGCGGCGGCCTGGCCGGACGGCCGCGACGGCGTCGCGCCGGCATTAACCATTGTCCCGCATTTGCTGCCGCCTCATCGATGGGCGCGGCGACGTGCGCCCGCTCGACGAGCTAGAAAGAGACAGCCATCCGCTTCGCCATCTCGCATTATCGCGGACAGATGTCGGAGGTTGCGCGGCGATTGGGCATCGGGCGCTCGACGCTTTACCGCAAGCTCGAAGGCCTCGGGCTCGACGAACACGCCGCCGACGCAAAGGTAAACGACAGCGTGCCCGCCGAGTGAGCGGATCGGTTAACGGCCGATCGTTAAAAGCTTAACGACCGGCGCCGGCGTTAGCCGTGATCGAAGGTAAACGGCGAAATCGCTCGGATTTCATTCGGCACACCGCGCGGCGCGGCGCATAATAGCGATGCAGCCTCGTGCGTGGCGCGACGCGGGCGCGATTCGTAAATGCCACGCGCGACCTTTAAGTCATCTTGAGTGGAGTTGAGTGATGCGTCATCGATACGGCCGTCTGCTTGCCGGCACCGTGCTGGCACTGATCGTCGCGGCGCCGGTCACTGCCGGCGCAGACCCCCGAGTGGAATCGGTCGTGCCGCCGCCGCCGTCGCTGAACGGCCAACGTTCGATCCGTCACCGCGAAGCAGCGCCCGTGCCGCCGCCGCCGTGCCGCGGCTGCCGCAGCCGCCGCGCCTGCCGATACGCGCGCGCAAGAGCCGCCGCCGGCGCCGGCGCCGCGCCAGGCCGACAGCGGCTTCGACATCAAAGGCACGCTCGACAAGTTGCTGGCGGCAAGCGACGGGCAGATCACCGACAAGCTGCGCGGCATCGTCACGTCCAAACAACTCGACCGGCGCATCGAGCGCGCGCCCGACCGCCAGGCGATCGAAAGCACTTATGCCGGGCGCGGCTATGCGCCGCTCTGGATCCACGACGGCCGGCTGACCGGGCGCGCCAAGGCGGTGATCGCGCGGCTCAAAGGCGCCGCCGACGAAGGCCTCGACGCCGCCGACTATCCGGTGCCGGAATTCGGCAGCTTCACCGGCGCCGAGGCGCTGGCCGAGGGCGACATCAAGCTGACCAATTCCGTGCTCACCTTCGCCCGCCATATGTCGGTCGGCCGCATCGCGCCGACCCGCGTGGCGGCCGAGATCGACTACGGCAACCATACGCCGGAGCCGGCCGACATCCTGCGCAAGATCGCGTCGGCCGCGCGACGCCAACGCCACGCTCGACAGCTTCGATCCGCCGCATGAGGGCTTCCGCGCGCTCAAGCGCAAAGCTCGCCGAACTGCGCAACGCCAGCGCGAATGGCAGCGCAGAGCAGCCGAAGGATCGCATCGCCGACGGGCAGCCGATCAAGCCGGGCGCCAAGGACGAGCGCGTGCCGATGCTGCGCGCAGCGACTGGGCGTCCGCAGCAAAAGCCGGACGATATTCTCTACGACCGCAATCTCTACAACGCCGTCCGCTCGCTCCAGCACAGTCACAATCTCAAGCCGACCGGCGTCATCGATTCCAAGACGATCGCCGCGATCAACGGGCCCAAGCCCGAGCCGAGCCAGGTCGTCGACCGCGTGCTCGCCAATATGGAACGCTGGCGCTGGCTGCCGCGCGACCTCGGCGCCACCTACGTGATGGTCAACATGCCCGACTTCACGCTCAAGGTCGTCAACGACCACCGCGTGGTGTGGCGCACCAAGATCGTCGCCGGCAAGCCGCAGACGCCGACGCCGCTGCACCAGCGCGTCGATGGACACCGTCATCGTCAATCCGTCCTGGTACGTGCCGCAGTCGATCATCCAGAACGAGCTGCTGCCGGCCTACCAGAGCGATCCGAACATTTTCGACCGCATGGGCCTCGAGGTGAAGAAGGGCCCCGACGGCAATATCAACGTGGTGCAGCCGCCTGGCGCCGCCAATGCGCTCGGCCGCATCAAGTTCAACTTCCCGAACAAGTTCCAGGTCTATCTGCACGACACGCCGGAAAAGAACCTGTTCAAAGCGCGACCGGCGCGCCTTCAGCCACGGCTGCATGCGCGTGGAAGACCCGACCATGTTCGGCGAGGTCATGCTGCATCTGACGATGAACGGCCCGACGCCGAACTCGCGGCAGCTCTATTCGATGTTCGGCCACGACGAGAAGATCTTCAAGCTGCAGCACCAGCCGAAGGTGCACCTGACCTACCAGACCGCCTTCGTGGACGACGCGGGCAAACTCGAATTGCGCGACGACATCTACGGCATCGATGCGCGCATGCACGCCATCCTGCACAGCGACGAGCGCAAGATCGCCGACGTGCCGCCGCCGCAGGACCCCAAGCGCGACCTCGCCACCGCCAAGAGCAACCAGGAAATCCTGCGCCGGGTCGAGCGGCGCGAGGCGCTCAATCCGTTCCATTTCTTCGAGCAGCTGTTCCGCTAGGCCCCAGTCACGGGACCGGAATACCGCGATGGCCGGGCCTTAGCGCCCGGCCATCGGCGTTTTAGCGCGAGTTTTTCCGGCCGCCGCCGCCTGACCGGCCATTTTCGGCCACGTTTGCCCGATACTGAGGGCGAACCGGGGGACCGCCGCTAAGGGCGCGTTAACCGATCCCGATGAACACTGCGGGCCGTCGTCGAGACGGCCGCTGGGGCGTGGCGACGACAGTGGGACGGCGAATTTCACAGGTATTTTGCGGTGTCAATCGGTCGCGTGCGCGAGCATTGTGTTGTCGTGTCCTTGGCGCGCGCCGGTTCCCGGCTGGGGATCGCCGGCCTGCTGCTGCTCGGCGCCAGCAACTCGCTGCAGAACGCCGTCGCCGAAGGCGACACCCGCACCCTCTCCTTCCATCACGTCCATACCGGCGAAGACATCACGGTCACCTTCAAGCGCAACGGCCGCTACGACGAGGCCGCGCTGAAGAAGCTCGACTGGTTCATGCGCGACTGGCGCAAAGAACAAGAAACGCACATGGACCCGCAGCTCTTCGACCTGCTGTGGGAGGTCTATCGCGACGTCGACGCCAGCCAGCCGATCGACATCATCTGCGGCTATCGCTCGCCAGATACCAACGCCATGCTGCGCGAGCGCTCGAGCGGCGTGGCGCGCCACAGCCAGCACATCAACGGCCAGGCGATCGACTTCTTCATTCCGGGCGTGCCGCTCGCCAAGATCCGGGCGGAGGGGCTTGAAGCTGCAACGCGGCGGCGTCGGCTTCTATCCGACCTCCGGCTCGCCCTTCGTGCACATGGACACCGGGCTGGTGCGCCATTGGCCGCGCATCCCGCGCCAGGAACTGGTCAAGATCTTCCCCGATGGCCGCACCGTCCATATCCCTCCGGACGGCAAGCCGCTGCCCAATTACGCGCTGGCGCTGGCCGACGTGGAACGCCATGGCAATGCGCCGAATGCAATCTCGCTGGAGGCGGCGCGCGACGCCGGCGTGATCAGCGAGAGCCAGGAGCAGCAAGCCGCGCTGGCGCAGGAACAGCCGCGCAAGCGCAGCGTCTTCGCCCGCCTGTTCGGCGCGCCCAAGGACGAGGATGAGGTGAGCGAGCAGCCGGCGCCCCGCCATTCGCGCGCGCCCGTTCAGGTCGCCAGCATAGCCCTGCCGAAGCCCGTCCCGGTCGCCACCAAGCGCATCGTGCCGCTGCCGACGGCGCGGCCGAACACGGTGATCATGGCCGCCGCCAAGCGCAAACCGGCCGAGCCGATGGTGACCGCCTCGCTTTCGAGCAAGCTGATCGAGAGCCGCAATATCTGGGGCGACGTGATCAAGAGCAAGCCGGTTGAAGTGGCGAGCGCCGATCCGGCAGCAACCGGCAGTCGCCGGCAGCGATGCGCTGGCCTATGCCGCCGCCAGCGATCCCGCGCCGGCGGCGCGCGCCCGCCCGATGGGCAACCGCGTGCCGCGCATCGCGCGCGAGGCGACCGTGATGCCGGGCGCGGCCAACACCACGATCGCCGTCAAAGCGCCGGAGATGAGCATCGGCGGACAGCGGTCCGACAGCCCCTGGCTGCGCGCCGCCATGCTGACACCGAGCGTGAGCGATTACCTGACGGCGACCCGGTTCGGCCAGCTCAATCCGAGCTGGCTGCATGAGCTGCTGCATAAGCCGGCGCAAGCGGTGGTGATGACCTTCTCGGCCGATCCGCAACTCGGCATGGTCACCGGTGAGTTCACCGGCAACGCGGTGGTGTTCCTCGCCACCGCCACCTTCACGCCGCAGACCACGGCGTCGTTGCAGTAACAATTCGAAGCGAGCCAATCGTACTCGCGAATGCGGAGCCTTCCCGCCTCATGCTGCGGAGCATCCGAAGCGATGCGTCTCGAAGATGGGCGGCCCATGGTCGAGACTGCCTTCGGAGCGCCGCACCATGAGCCGATAGACTGCGACGTATGGATCCCGGCTCGCGCTCGCTGACGCTCGCTGGCCGGGATGACAGAGCGCCTACTGCACCATCCCCAGCGCGTGCATGTAGGTCTCGAGCACTTCCTGCTGCTCGCGGCGCTCGTCGGTATCGAGCTTGCGCAGGCGCACGATCGAGCGCAGCGCCTTGATGTCGAAGCCGTTGCCCTTGGCCTCGGCATAGACGTCGCGGATGTCGTCGGAGGTCGCCTTCTTCTCCTCCTCGAGCCGCTCGATGCGCTCGATGACGGCTTTGAGCTGATCCTTGGCGAAGCGGGTGGCGGGTTTTTCTTCGTTGGCCGCGGCTGAGGCAGGCATCGACGTCTCCTTGATCGCTTGTCTGACAACAAGCTTTCGGAGTTGGCCGCCCTCAGGTCAAGCCAAGGGCGCCGTCATCCACGCTGTTCACAGCGCGCGGCGGGAACTAATGCTTTGGACTGGACTTTTCGAACGCCGCCTTTTGGTCGGCGGAGGCTTCTTTCTGGTGCTTCTTGCGCCATTCGTCATAGGGCATGCCGTAGACGATCGCGCGGCTCTCGTCCTTGGACATGGTCACGCCCTTTTCGTCGGCGGCGTCCTTCATCCAGTTCGACAGGCAATTGCGGCAGAAGCCGGCGAGATTCATCATGTCGATGTTCTGCACGTCGGTGCGCGAACGCAGGTGATCGACCAGGCGCCGGTAAACGGCGGCTTCCAGCTCGGTGCGGGTCTTCTCGTCCATGGTGCTTAAACTCCGCGTTGCGCCGTCAACATAGTCGTCCGCGTCCGGTCTTGCCATAGGGCCAAAAAACCGGCGGTATCGCCGCCATGACGAGCCCGCGCGCCTTCCTGGAGGAGCTTTTCCGCATTGCGGTGGCGGCCGCGCATCCGGCCACCTGCCTGCCGCCGCTGCTGCCGCAGCCGGGCACGGGCCGCGTGATCCTGCTGGCCGCCGGCAAGGCGGCGGGCTCGATGGCGGAGGTGGCGGAAGGCTTCTATCTCGACCGATGCAAGCTCGCGCGCGAGCGGCTTGCGGGCGTTGCGGTGGCGCGCCACGGCTACGGACGGCCGTTGCGCGTGGTCGAGATGATCGAAGCCGGCCATCCGATCCCGGACGCCGCGGGCTTGCAAGCCGCCGACCGCGCGCTCGAACTGGCCGATGGCGCGGCCGCCGACGATCTGGTGCTGGTGCTGATGTCGGGCGGGGCGTCGGCCAATTGGATCGCGCCGGCGAACGGCGTGTCGTTCGACGACAAGCAAGCGGTGACGCGCGCGCTGCTGCGCTCGGGCGCCAACATTTCCGAGATCAATTGCGTGCGCAAACATCTCTCGCGCATCAAAGGCGGGCGGCTGGCGCGCCATGCACATCCGCGCGGCTTGCGACCATCGCCATCTCCGACGTGCCGGGCGACGATCCGTCCGCCATCGGCTCGGGCCCGACCGTGCCCGATCCCACGACGCTCGCCGACGCGCGCGCGATCGTCGCCAAATACAAGCTCGCGATCCCCGCGAGTGTGACGCGCGTGCTTGCCGATCCCGGCAACGAAACGCCAAAGCCGGGCGATGCCATCTTCGCCGGCAGCCGGTTCATGTTTGCCGCACGGCCGGCGGATGCCTTGCGCGCGGCGCAAAGTGCGGTGGCGGCCGCCGGCTACGAATGCGTTTTGCTCGGCGACCGCGTCGAGGGCGAGGCGCGCGAGGTTGCCAAGGACCATGCCGCGCTCGCGCGCGAGCTGCGCGCCGCAGGGCAAGCGCGCGGTCATCCTCTCGGGCGGCGAATTGACCGTCACCATCAAGGGCCAAGGCCGCGGCGGGCCGAACCAGGAATATGCCCTGGCGCTGGCGATCGCGCTTTCCGGCATGGCCGGCGTCGCCGGCGCTCGCCGCCGACACCGACGGCACCGACGGCGGCACCGGCCTAACCACCGACCCCGCCGGCGCCTTCCTCGACGGCGAAACGGCAGCGCGGGCCAAGGCGCGCGGCCTCGATCCCGCCGCCTTTCTTGCCGACAACGATTCCACGGGCTTTTTCAGTGCCCTCGGCGACCTGCTGGTTCCCGGGCCGACCTTCACCAATGTGAACGACTTCCGCGCCATCGTCGTTGACAGGACTTGACCGATCACGCGACAACCGCGCGACCCTATAATCGAAGAATCGTGACCCGATTGCCTCCGATCGCCGCCAGGCGCTGGACTTGCCTCATCGCCGCGCTGGCGGCGGTGTTGTTGTTGTCGGCGTCGCCGTCGCCGGCAAGGCCGACTTCCGGCTGTGCAACAACACCGGCAGCCGGGTCGGCATCGCGCTCGGCTACAAGGACGCCGAGGGCTGGACCACCGAAGGCTGGTGGAACGTGTCGTCGCGGACCTGCGAAACTTTGCTGCGCGGCGCGCTGGTTGCGCGCTACTATTACATCTACGCGGTCGACTACGACCGCGGCGGCGAATGGTCGGGCCACGCCTTCATGTGCTCGCGCGAAAAGGAGTTCACCATTCGCGGCATCGAGCAACTGCCTGGCGCGCGGCTATGACCGCACCGGCTTCTTCGAAGTCGACACCAGCGAGCAACGCGCCTGGACGGTGCAACTCACCGACAGCGCCGAGCAGAGCCGGCACCGCGTGCCGCGACGCCGCGCGCGCCGCCGTCAGCGACCGCGCCCGGCGCCGCCGGCGACCCCAGGCGGAAAGGCAGCAAGCAATGAGACGCCTGCGCCGCGCCAAGATCGTCGCCACGCTCGGACCGGCCTCCTCCGACGCCGCCATGATCGCGCGGCTGTTTGAGGCCGGCGCCGACGTGTTCCGCATCAATATGAGCCACACCAGCCAGGACCGCATGCGCGAACTGGTCGGCATGATCCGCGGCATCGAGAAGGACACCGGCCGGCCGATCGGCATCCTGGTCGATCTGCAGGGACCGAAGCTGCGGCTCGGCACCTTCGCCGGCGGGCAGGCGATGGTGGCGAACGGCGACAGCTTCGTGCTCGATTCCGATCCGGCGCCGGGCGACGCCAAGCGCGTCTATCTGCCGCATCCGGAAATTTTCGGCGCGGTCGAGCC
Source organism: uncultured Alphaproteobacteria bacterium (assembly GCA_963742375.1). Lineage (GTDB taxonomy): Bacteria > Pseudomonadota > Alphaproteobacteria > Rhizobiales > Xanthobacteraceae > Pseudolabrys. Next base: position 434,042 of record CAVULP010000001.1, on the reverse strand, counting down.
GGGCCACACGCTGCTGATCGACGACGGCAAGGTGCGGCTCACCGTCACCGAGGCCGGCCCCAAGCGCATGGTGACGCGCGTCGAGGTCGGCGGGCGGCTGTCCGACCGCAAGGGCGTCAGCCTGCCCGACACCACCATTCCGTTCTCCGCGCTGGACGAGAAGGACCGTTCCGATCTCGAGGCCGCGCTCAATGCCGGCATCGACTGGGTGGCGCTGTCCTTCATCCAGCGGCCGGAGGATATCGCCGAAGCCAAGAAGATCACGCGCGGGCGCGCGGCGGTGATGGCCAAGATCGAGAAGCCGCAGGCGGTGGCCCGGCTCGCCGGAGATTCTCGAAATCGCCGACGCGCTGATGGTGGCGCGCGGCGACCTCGGCGTCGAAATGCCGCTGGAAAAAGTGCCCGGCGTGCAGAAGCAGATGACGCGCATGGGCCGCGCAGACCGGCAAGCCGGTGGTGGTGGCGACGCAGATGCTGGAATCGATGATCAATTCGCCGGTGCCGACGCGCGCCGAAGTCTCCGACGTCGCCACCGCGATCTTCGAGGGCGCCGACGCGGTCATGCTGTCGGCGGAATCGGCGGCCGGCAAATATCCGGTCGAGGCGGTGGCGATGATGGACCGCATCGCGCGCGAAATCGAAGGCGACACGCTCTATCGCAGCATTCTCGACGCCCAGCGCGCCGAGCCGGAGGCGACCGGCGCCGACGCCATCGCCGACGCCGCCCGCCATATCGCCGACACGCTCGATCTCGCCGCGGTGGTGTGCTGGACCTCGTCGGGCTCGACCGCGTTGCGGGTGGCGCGCGAGCGGCCGCGGCCGCCGATCGTGGCGCTGTCGCCCAATATCGCCACCGGGCGCAAGCTGGCGGTCGTCTGGGGCGTGCATTGCGTCGTCACCGAGGACGCGCGCGACCGTCGACGACATGGTCGACCGCGCCTGCCGCATCGCCTTCAAGGAAGGCTTCGCCAAGCAAGGCCAGCGCGTGATCGTGGTCGCCGGCGTTCCGCTTCGGCACGCCTGGCGCGACCAATATGCTGCGCATCGCCTATGTGGGGACGCGAAGCGGCGGGGGAGTGAGCTTATTTGCATCGGCGCCTCGTTCGGGTAACGTTTCGAGTTCCAGGGAGGATTGCCATGTCCAAGAATTTCGTGAACGGCGCCTATAAGCGTCGAACGATACTGAAAGCCGGTCTTGCAATTGGTGCGCTGCAAGTGGCCCACCCGTTTCTGGGCAGGGCGATGGCGCAAGCGCCGCTGACTTTGCGGATGCACACCCATGTGCCGCCGGTGTCCGGCTCGTTCAAGAACCTGCTGTGGTGGACGAAGAAAGTCGAGACCGAGTCCGGCGGCAAGCTCAAGATCGACCTCTATGGATCGATGCAGCTGGGCGGCCAGGCGCCCGACGTCTACGACCAGGTCAAGAACGGCGTGGTCGATCTCGGCTGGACGCTGCCGGGCTACAAGGCCGGGCTGTTTCCGGTCACGTCGGCATTCGAATTGCCGTTCATCGGCGCGCCGGCGCATATCGTTTCGCCGGCGATCGACGCGTTCCTGAAAAAATACGGACAAAGCGAATGGAGCGCGGTGCACCCGATCGTGTTCCACTCGGCCGGCATTTCCGTGATCCACATGAAGACGCGCAAGGTGGAGAAGCTGGAAGACTTCAAGGGACTGAAGCTGCGCACGCCCTCGCGCATTTCGAGCGCGGCGCTCTCCGCGCTCGGCGCCACGCCGGTGCCGATCCCGGGGCTGAAAATGACCGAAGCGATGATGCACGACGTGGTCGACGGCGTGATCGCGCCGTGGTCGATCGCGCGCGCGATCCGCGCCATCGACGTGGCCAATTTTCACACCGAGACCACGCTGCATGAGCCGACGCTCGCACTGCTGATGAACAAGCAGAGTTATGAGAAGCTGTCGCCCGACCTCAAGAAAGTGATCGACGCCAATTCCGGCGAAGGGCTCGCCAAGGAGTTCGGCCATCGCTGGGAGCACGACGACATGCCCGGCATCGCCCACGCCAAGGAGCTCAAGCATCCGATCATCGAGGTGCCGCAGGCCGAGCAGGCGCGCTGGCGCAAGGCGACCGAGCCCGTCTACGAAAGCTGGATCAAGGACATGGACGCCAAAGGCCATCCCGGCAAGCAGATGGTCGCGGACGCCGAGCAGCTGGTCGCCAAGTACAAAACCTGATGAGCCGCGACGCGGACAGTGGCGGGCGGGCGGGACGGCGCGCCTCCACCAAGGACGCCGTGGAAGCCGCGCACGCGGACCCTCGCGCTCGCCGGCGGCGCGTTCCTGCTGGTGGCGACCGTCATTACTTTGGTGAGCGTGATCGGCCGCTACGGCTTCGGCAAGCCGGTGCCGGGCGATTACGAACTGGTCGAAATCACCTGCGCCGTCGGGGTTTTTCTATTCTTTCCCTATACCCATGCGGTGAACGGGAACATCACCGCCGAGTTCTTCACCGCGGGGCTTCCCGCGCGGTGGCGGCGCGTCCTCGATATCGTCAATGACGCGGTCTTTGCGCTTGTCGCCATGGTGCTCGCCTGGCGGTTGAGCAGCGGGCTGCTGGAAAAATTCGCCAGCGGCGAGACCACGATCCTGATCGGCATTCCATTGTGGTGGGCCTATAGCGTCGCGGTCCTGTCGATGTCGCTTCTCGCCGTCGTCTGCCTGCTGCGCGTCATCGCCGGGATCGGAGCGCTGCGGCGATGATCAATCTGGAACTCGGCGTCGGCTTGTTCGCGCTGATGATCGTCCTCATCGTCCTGCGCATGCCGATCGCGATCGCGATGTTGCTGTGCGGCGCGCTCGGCTTTGCCATGATTGCCGGCTGGCGGCCGCTGCTCGGCCTGATGGCCGAGGTGCCCTACTCGCGCGTCGCCAACAACGAACTCACCGTCATTCCCTTGTTCGTCCTCATGGGTCAGCTGGCGGCGCAGGGCGGCATCAGTCAGTCGCTCTACCGCTCGGCGCTTGCCTGGGTCGGACATTACCGGGGCGGCATCGCGATGGCGACGATCGGAGGCTGCGCGGCGTTTGGCGCGATCTGCGGCTCCTCGGTCGCGACCGGCGCCACCATGGCGTCGATCGCCTTGCCGGAGATGCGCCGCTACGGCTACTCGGGCGCGCTCGCGACCGGCGTGCTGGCGGCAGGCGGAACGCTCGGCATCTTGATTCCGCCGTCGATCATCCTGGTGATCTACGCGATCCTCACCGAGCAGTCGCTCGGGCACTTGTTCCTGGCCGCGATCATCCCGGGCATCATCGCCACGCTCGGCTATGGCGCGGCGATATGGGCCTATACGCGCCTGTTCCCCTCGGCCGGACCGGCCGTCGCACGCGCCGGCTGGCGTGAGCGCTTCCTCAGCCTCAGGGCGGTGTGGCCGGTGATGGCGATCTTCTCGTTGGTGATCGGCGGCATCTATAGCGGCATCTTTACCCCGACCGAAGGCGCCGCCGTCGGCGCGGCGGCGACCGGGGTGCTGTCCTGGACGGTCGGCGGCATGCGGCGCAATGGCATCGTGGCGGCGATCCTGGAGACAGCCAAGATCACCGGCATGATTTTCCTTATTTTGATCGGCGCCGAGTTCTATTCATCCTTCCTCGCGCTGTCGCAGTTGCCGCAGGCCTTGGCGCAATGGGTCGCGGGGACCGGCTGGTCGGCCTACACGATCCTGATCGCGATCGTCTTCATCTATCTGGTGCTCGGGTGCCTGATGGACGGACTGGCGATGATGCTGGTGACGATCCCGGTCTTCCTGCCGCTGATCCTTGGACTCGATTTCGGCATGTCGCAGGAAGCGGTCGCGGTCTGGTTCGGCATTCTTGTCCTGATCCTGATCGAAGTCGGACAGATAACGCCGCCGATCGGGATCAACGTCTACGTCATCAACTCGATGGCGGGAGACGTGCCGATGACCGAAACCTTCAAGGGCATCGTGCCCTTCTTCCTGTCGGACCTCGTGCGCATCGCACTTATCATCTGCGTGCCGTCCACGACGACTTGGCTCGCAGGCTTGGCATGACGTCATATTCTGATTACACCGGCAGCCGCTTCTCGGGAGCGCGATGATGGCGGAGCAGCGCGCGAGCGTCATAATCGTCGGCGGCGGCATCGGCGGCTTGTTCGCGGCCAACGCGCTGATCGCGCACGGCTTAGCGGTCTCGGTCTATGAGCAGGCCCCCGCCCTCGGCGAGGTCGGAGCGGGCGTGTTCCTGACGCCGAACAGCGTGCGCCAATTGCAGCGGGTGGGATTGGGTCCCGCGGTGGAGAAATGGGGCGCCCGGGTCGGCCCCGGATCTCATTACTTCCGCCACGACGGCGCGCCGATCGCCCCGGTGCAGGTGACGGACTCCTCCGGCTGGAACGCGACATTCGGAATGCACCGCGCCGATTTCGTCGATCTTTTGGCCAAGGCGCTGCCCGCGGGCGTGGTGCATACCGGACACCGCGGCACCGGCTTTGAACAAACCGGCGACCTGGCACGGGTGTCGTTCGCGAACGGAGCCGTCGCCGAAGGCGACGTGGTCATCGCCGCCGACGGCATCCACTCCGAGTTTCGCCCTTACGTGTTCCCGCCCTCGCGTCCGGTCTTCCACGGCTCGGTCGCCTATCGGGGCATGGTGCCGCATGAGCGCATCCCGCACTGGCCGAGCGACCGCTGGCTGATGTGGCTCGGGCAAGGCAAGCACTTCCTCGCTTTTCCCGTGCGCGCCGGCAAGCTCATCAACTATGTCGGCTTCGTGCCGGCGGACCAGGAGATGAAGGAATCCTGGTCGGCGCCCGGCGACCCCGACGTGCTGCGCCGCGAGTTCGCCGGCTGGGACCCGCGCATCGAGACGCTGTTGCAGGAAGTTCAAAAGACGTTCCGCTGGGCGCTTTATGACCGCGAGCCGCTGCCGACCTGGACCAAGGGACGGTTGAGCCTGCTCGGCGACGCCGCGCATCCGATGCTTCCTCATCTCGGACAGGGCGCCAACCAGTCAATCGAGGATGGCATGGCGCTGGCGACGATCTTGGCGCGCGCTTCCGCCAAGACGGCGCCCGCGGCGCTCCTCGCCTATGAGCGGCTGCGTCGCGAGCGGGTGGCGCAGGTCCAGCGCGGCGCGCGCGAGAACGGCATGCGCTACGATTCCGCCTATTCCGACCTGGGCGTCCGCGACGCCGAAATCGCCGCGCACGCCGCCTTCCGCAAGACGCTCTACGACCACGATGTCGTGCCGGAAGCACAAGCGGCGGCGATGGCCTTCGCGTGATGGCCAACGAGCGAGCCCGCGCGGCATCGACCGCGCGGGCCCAGGATGCTTCGGATCGACTGCGATCGCCGCTTAGCTGTTGTCGCGGCTGATGGCGCCGGTGTGACGATTGAAGATGAAGCGCTCGACCACGGAATTGTCCTTGGTGACGATATCGGCCGTGATGGAGTCGGCGTCTTTCTCCTTCACCTCGCCGACCTTGAGCCGCGCATTGCCGCGCACGGCGAGCCAGCGTTCCATGCGGGCCTTCACGTCGTCGGTGGTGAGATTGAGAGTCTGATCGCCCTGCGCGTCACCGCGGTTATAGGCGGGGCCATTGCGCGGGCCGTAGCCCTGCATCATGCCGGGGCCGTAACCGCCGCCCCAACCGCGCATGTGGTAGCCCGGGCCGTAACCTTGGCCATTGCCGGGGCCGGCGCCGGAATCGTTGACTTGGGAGAAGGCGGGACAGTTCCATTGTCCCGCGCCCGCGCCGGGTCCGGCTCCGCCGCCCCAGCCGCGCATGTGATTGCCGGGGCCGTAGCCGCCACCCATCATGCCGGGGCCGTAACCGCCACCCATCATGCCCCAGCCGCCGCCATAGTTCTGCGCCGACACCGGCAGCTGGTAGACCAACATCGCGCCGGCCAGCACCACGGCAAGTCCGGCTCCGATCAGTATTTTCCTACGCATCGCATTTCTCCTTGTGTTGAAATTCGTTCAGCAAGCCGGCGCGCGCGTTGCGCTACCAGCCCATCATCCCGTGGCCGTAACCACGGCCGTAGCCGTATCCCTGCGTCATGCCGGGGCCGTAACCGCCGCCCCAGCCGCGCATGTGGTCGCCGGGGCCGTAGCCTTGGCCGTTGCCTTGGCCGTTGCCTTGGCCGTAGCCGCGCATGTGGCCGTAACCGGGCCCGTAGCCGCGCATCGGGCCGTAGCCGGGCCCGTAGCCGTTGCCGGTGCCTTGGCCGTTATTCGGCCCATAGCCGTCCATCATGCCCGAGCCATAGCCGGGGCCGCTTTGCGCGGAGGCGGTGAAACTGGTGGCCCCAATTGCGGCCGCAAGCGCCGCCGCAATGCCGAGGCCGATCAATGTATTTCGTGTTTTCATCGGACTGCTCCTAATGCCCGCGACAGCTTTCGCCGTCGCTCACGTGCATTAGGAGCGCGAGCTGTCACTCAAGTTTGTCGGCGGAGTGCGACTTTGTGACCAAATGTGTCAGTGCGCCTATCCGCCAGAAATCGTTACAATTTTTTTGCCCCAAAGAGCCCGGCTCCAACTAGATTTGGTCCATGACCGGCGGCCCGCACATCCTGATCGTCGACGACCATCGCGAGATCCGCGACCTGGTGTCGCGCGCGCTCGGCAAGGAAGGCTTCCGCGTCAGCACCGCCGGCGACGGCAAGGCCATGCGCAAGGTGCTGGCCGATGCACGCATCGACCTCATCTTGCTCGACTTGATGTTGCCGGGCGAGGACGGGCTGTCGCTGTGCCGCTCGCTGCGCGCCGACAGCGATATCCCGATCATCATGCTCACCGCCAAGGGCGACGAGGTCGACCGCGTGATCGGCCTGGAAATGGGCGCCGACGATTATCTGCCCAAGCCGTTCGGCAGCCGCGAGCTCATCGCGCGCATCCGCGCCGTGCTGCGGCGCAATCGCGCGCGCGAGCCGGCGGCCGATCAGGACAAGCCCAAGCGCTACCGGTTCGAACAATGGGCGTTCGACGTCGACCGCCGCGAACTGCTCGGTGAAGACGGCGTCGCGGTGCCGCTGAGCACCGGCGAATTCGACCTGCTGCTGGCGCTGGTCGAGCATCCGCAGCGCACCTTGAGCCGCGACCAATTGCTCGATCTCGCGCGCCACCGCTCGGCCAACACCTTCGACCGCAGCATGGACACGCAGGTGAGCCGCCTGCGCAAGAAGATCGAACGCGATCCGGGCGACCCGAAACTGATCAAGACCGTGTGGGGCGGCGGCTACATCTTCACCCCCGAAGTGAGCCGGGAATGACCCGATTCTTGCCCAAAAGTTTCTTGCCCAAGAGCCTGTTCGGCCAAACGCTCCTGATCCTGCTGCTCGGGCTCGTGGTCTCGCACGCGGTCGGCGCCTGGATCTATGCCGGCGCGCGCGAACAGGCGGTGCGCGCGATCGGCGGCTACGCCGCGGCCCAGCGCGTCGCCAACCTCTCGCGCCTGGTCGAGGAAGCGCCGCCCGATTGGCGTGCGCGCATCGTGGCGGCGCTGAGCGACCCCACTTTCCGCGTCTCGCTGTTGAGCCAAGCGCCGGCCCAATTGCCGGCCGACGCCGAGGGCGCGGCCAAGGCGATCGAGGATTTTGTGCGCCAGCAGCTTCCCGACCGGCCCGACCGTCAAATTCGCGCCGCCGTGTTCGAGCCGACCGGAACGCCGCGCGGCGCGCCATTCGCAGCGCCGTTCGATCGTCGGCCGGGGCTGGGGCCGATGGGTGGCATAACCGGCATGGGCGGCATGATGCACGACATGATGGGGCCGAACTTCGGCGTCTGGCGCGGCCTGCAGGTGGCGGTCAAGCTGAGCGACGGCCAATGGCTGTCATTCGCCACCACGCTGCCGCAGGGGGCGCCGTCGGTGTCGTGGCAATTCATCATTTCGATGGGGCTGATGGGTCTGATCGTGCTGGCCGTCTCGGTGTGGGCGGTGCGGCGTCTCACCGCCCCGCTCGGCATGCTGTCGGCCGCCGCCGACCGGCTCGGCCGCGACGTAGCGTCCGAGCCGCTCGCCGAGGCCGGCACGATCGAGATGCGGCATGCCGCGCGCGCCTTCAACCGCATGCAGGAGCGGCTGCGCCGGCTGATCGAAAGCCGCACCCAGATGCTGGCCGCGCTGTCGCACGATCTGCGCACGCCGCTGACATTGCTGCGCCTGCGCGCCGAGGACGTCGCCGACGCCGACGAGCGCGACAAGATGCTGGGCACGATCGGCGAGATGGATGAGATGATCGGCACCACGCTGGCTTTCGCCCGCGACGAGGTGCGCGCCGAACCGCGCCGGCGGGTCGACATCGCCGCACTGCTCGCCAGTATCGTGGACGACATGGCCGACGCCGGACTGCCCGTGACCATGGCGCCTGCGGCGCCGATGATCCACGATTGCCAGCCGGGCGCATTGAAGCGCGCGATCACCAACTTGCTCGACAACGCGGTGAAATACGGCAAGCGCGCCGAGGCGGCGATCGCCGCCGCGGCAAACGCAATCGAGATCACGATCGACGACGACGGGCCGGGAATTCCCGAGGCGGAATTACCGCGCGTGTTCCAGCCGTTCTACCGGGTCGAGGAATCGCGCAACCGCGACACCGGCGGGACCGGGTTGGGCCTGGCGATCGCGCAGTCGATTGTGCAGGCGCATGGCGGCGAGCTCACCCTCGCCAACCGGCCGGGCGGCGGCCTGCGCGCCTCAATCAGGTTGCCGGTCTAGGCGACCGTCCCGAGGCCGCGCGCTAAATATCGCGGCCCTCGACCTTCTCGACCAGCGTCTTGACGATATCCGGCACGCGTTCGAGCCGCGGATAGACCGCCAGCGCGCGGCGGTAGACTTCGAGCGCCTGCTTGTCGTCGCCGATGTCCTGCAGGATCAGGCCGAGCCCCGTGAGCGCGCCGAAATGGCGCGGCTCGCGGCGCAGCACCTCGCGGATGTCGGAGATCGAGCGGCCGTAATCCTTCTTCATGTAGTAGATGGTCGCGCGCCGGTTCCAGGCTTCGAGATAGTTCGGTTTGATCTTCACGATGGCGTCGAGCAGCTTGAGCGCGAGGTCGAGATCCTTCTCCTCGATCGACTTCTGCACGCGCATCATCAGCAGATTGGCGGTGTCGCTGCGCGAATGCATCCACAGCGCCCAGATGCGCTGCTCGATGGCCTTGGCGGTCTCGTCGTCGGGCGCCGCCTTCAGCGCGCCGAACAGGAAGTCGAGGTTATGCGTGCGGTCGCCGCGCGGGACATGCGGCAGCGTCTTCGGCGGCCCGACCCAGTGGCCCTTGGGCTGCGCGCCGGCCGGCGCGGCAAGCGCCGCGGCTGCAAGAGCGGCAAGAGCGGCGGCGAGGAATTGCTTGCGCATGGCTGGAGACTAACGTCTCCGCCCAGTAAGACCAATATGTGGCGACGGATTGGGTGCCGCGCGCCGGCTCAGGCTTGTTTCAGCCTTTTTCAGCCTTGGCGCGCCTTGAAGCGGCGGTTGGTCTTGTTGATGATGTAGAGGCGCCCTTTGCGGCGAACCAGCCGGTTGTTCCGGTGGCGGCCACGCAGGGATTTCAACGAGTTACGGACTTTCATGACGCTCTCTGGGATGCCTGTTTGCGCGGGTTCTAGTGGGCGCACCTGACACTGTCAACGCAAGCGCGCCCGCCCGTGGTTACCGGCCCTGCACGCCTGCTACTACAGTCCGGGCCAGGACCAAGCCATGCAGCGGAGCACGACGCGCTTTCTCACCACCCACACCGGCAGCCTGCCGCGGCCGGACGACCTGATCCGCATGATGTACGCCAAGGAGGAAGGCGTGCCGGTGGAGCCGCAGGCTTTGGCCGCGCGGGTCAAGGCCGCGGTCGCCGAGGTGGTCAAGAAGCAGGCCGACGCCGGCATCGACCTGATCAATGACGGCGAAATGTCGAAGCCGAGCTACGCCACCTACATCAAGGACCGGCTCAATGGCTTCGGCGGCACCGGCAACACCTTCGTCTATCAGGACCTCGCCGATTTCCCGCGGCTGGAGAAGCGCGTGTTCGGCGATCCCGGCCGCTCGCGGCGCAAGACGCCGGCCTGCAACGCGCCCGATCAGCGTGCGCGACCGCCAGGCGCCGGCAGACCGACGCCGACAACCTCAAAGCGGCGCTCGCCGGCGTCAAGGCCGCCGGCGGCTTCATGAGCGCGGCCTCGCCCGGCGTGATCGGGCTGTTCTTCCGCAACGAGCACTATCCGAGCCAGGAGGCTTATCTGGCGGCGATCGCGGAGGCGATGCGGCACGAATACGAGACGGTCGCCAAGGCCGGCTTCGTGCTGCAGATCGATTGCCCCGATCTCGCCATGGGCCGCCACATCCAATACGCGGACTTGAGCCTGCCGGAGTTCCGCAAGCGCGCGCAGCTTCATATCGAGGCGCTCAACCACGCCGTCGCCAATATCCCGGCCGAGCAGCTGCGCATGCATGTGTGCTGGGGCAACTACGAGGGCCCGCATCACCGCGACGTGGCGCTCGCCGACATCATCGACATCGTGTTCTCCGCCAAGCCCGCGGCGATCTCGTTCGAGGCCGCCAATCCGCGCCACGCGCACGAATGGACGCTGTTCGAAAAGGTCAAGCTGCCGGACGGCAAGGTGCTGATCCCCGGCGTGATCGAGTCGAAATCGAATTTCATCGAGCACCCCGAGCTGATCGCGCAGCGCATCGGCCGCTACGCCAAACTGGTGGGCCGCGAGAACGTGATCGCCGGCTCGGACTGCGGCTTCGGCACCTGGGTCGGTCAGGCCGCGGTCGATCCCGACGTGGTGTTCGCCAAATTCGCCGCCATGGCGGAAGGCGCGAAGATCGCGAGCAAGCAGTTTTGGACTTAGGTCTCGCATGAACAAGTTCGGCCTTGTCCTGCGCACCGTCGTTTTCTTTCTTTTTCCGATTCCGTTCCTGCTCGACTTCGCGCTGTCGCATGGCGGAGATTGGACGGGATGGCTCGCCTACATCGCCGTCGCGGGCTTGGCGTTAGCCGCGGTCGCGGTCGGCATCGCCACGAACCGCCGCAGTGACGAATAGAGGCGGTCGGGCGGCGCGAAGATCCGAATTTTTGGTTGGCTTGCCGAGCCGAAGCTCGCGGCAGCGAGGCCCGCCTTCGCCAATTCGGCTTCGGCGCGGCAGGCCTTCGTCGAGCTCCGCCGCTTCGCGAGCGAAGGCTGGTGGGCGCGACAGGGATCGAACCTGTGACCCCCTCCATGTCAAGGAGGTGCTCTTCCGCTGAGCTACGCGCCCATTTGAGCAAAAGGTCTTATCGGCTCCCCGGAAACGAGGCAAGCCCGCGATGGCGGCGCTTACGCCGCCAGCATCTTCTGCACTTCGCTGACCAGTTCGCGCAGGTGGACGGGCTTGGACAGCACCTTGGCGTGCTTGGGCGCGGTGGAATCGGCGTTGAGCGCGACCGCGGCAAAGCCGGTGATGAACATGATCTTGATGTCGGGGTCGAGTTCGGCGGCCCTTCGCGCAAGCTCGATGCCGTCCATTTCCGGCATCACGATATCGGTGAGCAGCAGCTCGAAGGGTTCCTCGCGCAGGCGCTGATAGGCGGAGAGGCCATTGTCGTAGGAGGTCACGTCGAACCCGGCGTTTTGCAGCGCCTTGACCAAAAAGCGCCGCATATCGGTGTCGTCTTCAGCCAGAAGGATTTTCGACATAACTCACACGCCCCGTGCCGGCCGCCCCTAAAATACCGCTGGGGCCGGCCCCAGCCGTCCCATAAGACTTATGCCGGGTAAATATCGGGTGAACCCAAAGCTTTGCTTGGCTTTATCCGCCGATGCATGGACAATAAAGCTATAAACCCCCTGTTTCGGGTGCTTAAATCGCAACACGCCGCAAGGGCCGACGCCTTCCCATGAGTGAAATTCGCGACGAACTCGACCCGCCCTATGAGGTTCAGGAGCCGGCCGACTGCAAGGGGCCGGTGCTGTTCAACTCCCCGCATAGCGGCTCAACCTATCCGCGCGCCTTCCTCGCCGCCTCGCGGCTGGATATCGGCACGCTGCGGCGCTCGGAGGACAGCTTCGTCGACGAATTGATCGCCGGCGTGGTGGCGCACGGCTTTCCGCTGATGCACGCCCATTTCCCGCGCTGCTTCGTGGACGTGAACCGCGAGCCCTATGAGCTCGACCCGCGCATGTTCGAAGGGCGGCTGCCGTCCTTCGCCAATACCCGCTCCATGCGGGTGGCGGGGGGCCTCGGCACCGTGGCGCGGGTGGTCGGCGACGCCCAGGAAATCTACGATCAGCGCATCCCGGTGGACGACGCGTTGCGCCGGATCGAGAGCCTCTACAAGCCCTACCACCGCTCGCTGCGGCGGTTGTTCAGCAAGCTGCACCGCGATTTCGGCGCCGCCGTCTTGATCGACTGCCATTCCATGCCGTCCACCGCCGGCCACAAGGACGAGCGCCCGCGGCCGGAATTCGTGCTCGGCGACCGCTACGGCACCAGCTGCGTCGGCGCGGTCTCGGAGACGGTGGAACAGGTGCTGCGCGGGCTGGGCTACAGCGTGAGCCGCAACAAGCCCTATGCCGGCGGCTTCATCACCGAGCATTACGGCAATCCGGCCGCCGGGCTGCACGCCATCCAGCTCGAGATCAACCGTGCCCTTTACATGGACGAGCGCCGCTACGAGCGCTCGCGCAATTTCGCCCGGCTGGCGGCCGACCTGGAGACGCTGGCGAGGCGGCTTGGCGAGATGCCGCTCGAGGAGCTGCGGCCCTACCGGGCGGCGGCCGAATAGGCAAAAAAAAGGGCCGCTCGCGATTGCAAGCGGCCCAAGTCTAGGGAGGAAACGCCCAAGGAGGGCAACGGTAACTCTCGCTACCGCATTGCAATAATTTACACCGCGACGCACAAAAATCAAGTGGCGAAAGCCGTTTTCCCATGCAATTCTGCATGGGCTGGAAACGAAAAGGCTAATGAAATCGGGCGCTTTGGTGTCCTTCGTTACCGAAATACCACTCTGGCGCAGAGTTTGACCCGCAAAAGTGCGGTACCCCGACGCCGGGCTCCAGTTGCCGCCCCCGGCGGTCTCCATTAGGTCGAAGCGCAGCATGTTCCGGTGCCGAAAATAGCCAGATGACGGCCATCGACTTCGCCAGCTTCGTCGACCAGCTCGCCAGCGTATCGGGCGAGACCATCCTGCCGTTCTTCCGCACCACGCTTGGCGATCGAGAACAAGAAGCAAGGCGGCTTCGATCCGGTCACCGCCGCCGACCGCGCGGCGGAGAACGCCATGCGCGCGCTCATCCGCAAGAACTTTCCCGATCACGGCATCATCGGCGAGGAATACGGCGCCGAGCGCACAGACGCCGAATATGTCTGGGTGCTCGATCCGATCGACGGCACCAAGTCCTTCATCGCCGGCATGCCGGCCTGGGGCACGCTGATCGGGCTGATGCGCTTCGGCGAGCCGGTGTTCGGCATGATGCACCAGCCGTTCATCGGCGAGCGCTTTTCCGGCGACGGCGGGGCCGCGCATTACCGCGGGCCGGCGGGCGACCGCGAGCTGCGCGTGCGCTCGTGCGCAGCGCTTGCCGACGCGCTGCTGTTCACCACCAGCCCGTTGTTGATGAACGAGGCCGACCGCACGACCTTCAAGCGCGTCGAAAACAAAGTGAAGCTCTCGCGCTATGGCGGCGACTGCTACGCCTATTGCATGCTGGCGGCGGGACAGATCGACCTGGTGATCGAGACCGAGATCAAGCCGCACGACATCGTGCCGCTGATCCCGATCATCACCGGCGCCGGCGGCATCGTCACCACCTGGGAGAACGGCCCGGCGCAGGACGGCGGCCGCATCGTCGTCGCGGGCGACGCGCGCGTGCACAAGGCGGCGCTGGAGATGTTGCAGGCCTAGGCTGAATTCAATCAGACGCCCCGCGAACGGAATAAATCGCGCGACTGCGGCGTTATTAGATGGTCGGATCGACAGGTAAACACGGGAGAAACGCGTCATGAAAAGGGTTGGCTTGAGCGTTATTGCGCTTTTTCTGCTGGCGGCGCCGGCCTTCGCGCAAATGGCGCCGACCAAGGTTGCCGATACGTCGAAGGGCAAGGTGCTCGTCGATGCCAAAGGCATGACGCTCTACGTGTTCGAAAAGGATACGGCCGGAACGTCGGCCTGCAATGGCGCTTGCGCCAAAAAATGGCCGCCGCTCGCCGCCGCGGCCGATGCCAAGGCGTCCGGCGATTGGTCGATCGTGACACGCACCGACGGCGCCAAGCAGTGGGCCTATAAGGGCAAGCCGCTCTATACCTGGGAAAAGGACAAGGCGCCCGGCGACGTCACCGGTGACGGCGTCAACAATGTCTGGAAAGTGGCGGTGCCCTGAAAGGCGCGCCGCGCTAGACCGGCAAATCCGCCAAAGTCTTCAGCGCGTAAAATTGCACCGGCTCCATCCGGCCCTTGACCGGCGCTTCATGCAGTTCGCTGTTCTTGAGGTCGAGCCCGGCGGCCTCGGCTGCCCGGCGCGAGATGATGACGAGTGCGTCGTAGTCCTTGGTCAGGCTTTCGAGCCGCGCGCAGGTATTCACCGTGTCGCCGATGGCGGTGATGATCTGCGAGCGTGGCGGCCCCATGGTGCCGACGATGGCCTCGCTGTAATGAATGCCGATCCCGATCCGCAACGGCTCCGGCAAATCGTGCGCAAGCTGACGGTTGAGCTGCTCGAGGCGCACGAGCATCTCGCGCGCGCCGCGCACGGCATCGATCGCGCCGCTGCCGGATCCTTCGCATTGAGCCCATAAAGCGCCATCAGCCCGTCGCCGGTGAACTGCGAGTAATGGCCGTTGGTGGCGACGAGCGCCTTGGTCATTTCCTGGAAGAACTGGTTGAGGATGAAGAGCACGTCGTAGGGCAGCTTGGCCTCGCTCAAAGTGGTGGAACCGCGCATATCGACGAACACGACCGTGACCGGGCGCTCGCTGCCTTCGAAGCCGCCGCGCACGGTGCCGTCCGCGGCGCTGGCGTCGGCGGCAAGCAGCGGCACGATTGAAATATCGCTGGTCGGGGAAATCTGGCACGCCAGGCGCGTGCCGGCGGTGGCGCCGATCCGGGCGAGCGCTTTGGCTTCCAGCCCGGACGGCGCGGGCAGCCGGTCAAGTCCTTTGGTCACCAGGATGCGGCAGGTGGTGCAGCGCGCTCGGCCGCCGCAGACCGATGCGTGCGGGATGCCATTGTCGCGCAAGGTTTCGAGCACGGTGGCGCCGGGCAAAATGGGCATGGTGCGTCCGCGCGGATGGGCCAGCATCGGCGGCCGGCGGCGACGGTAGTAGGCAGCGCGCACACCGCGCGCGGCGAACGGCAACAGCACCAAGCCGACGTGGAGGGTCAAACCGATGCGCCGCGATCCGGCCGATCCGCGCCAGGGTCTTGTCGCGTCAGGTTGGAATCCTCGAGCGACGATTGCGCGTAATCCGGCTTCTTGGCCTCGCGCAGAATTTGATTGCCGGCCGTGACATAGCCGGCCAGCGCCAAGGCCGGCAGCAGCAGGCCGAAGCCGAAAAAATAGGGGCGCCATTCCGGGTACCAGATCTTCGTGCGCAGCCAGAAATGGATGCCGATGCAGGCGTGCGTCCACACCGTCAGCACCGCGAGCACCTGCAACGAGCGCCGAGCCACGGGTACATCAGCCACTGCACGATGAGCACGGTGCTGTAGTAACTGGTGACCTCGAGCACGCTCTCCGCGATGCGCGTCGAAATCACGTGAAACATCAGCAGCGCGGGAATGCACAGGCCGAGCGAAAGCTGTCCCCATTCCCAGCGCGACAGGCGCAGCGAGCGGCGAAGTAAACCGACCACAGCGCATTCGTGTAATGGACGAGCGCCGCCGGTGACCAGCAGCGCGGTGCCGATCCAGGTCCGCCACGGAGTACATGAGAATTTTAAGAACGGCCTCCGCGCGGTCGAAGGATATCAGCAGCACGCTGTGCGCCGTCAGGTGACAGATGACGAAGCTGAGCATGACGAGTGCGCTTGCGAGCCGGAGGCTGCCTCTCCACGTCCGCAGGTTCCAGCTCATCCTCGCGCCTTTCACGCCGCTCGGCGGAGCGCGGCCATCAAGTCTCGTCGTCCGGCCCCGATTGTCATTTGCCGTCGACGCTATCACACCGCCGAAACGCGCCCTAATAGCGCGGGGTGCCGGGCACGAAGGCGTCGAAGGCCGCCCAGAATTGCCCGCGATAGTGATCCTGCTCCTGCAGGATCTCGTGCCGGCTGCCGGCGAGAATGAGATGGCGGCCGGCGAGCAGATTGAGCCCGAATGCCTCGATCGCCGGCGTCGAGACCACTTCGTCGCGGCCGGCCGCCACCATCAGGATCGGCTGTCGGATATGGCCGGCATAGCCGGGCGCGGCGAACTCCTTCATCTGATGCAGCGCGGCATCGACCCAGGCGATGGTCGGCGAGCCGAAGCCGAGCGCCGGCTCTTCCTCCAGCACCGCGGCGTTGCGCGCAAAGCGCACCGGATCGGAGGTGAGCACGTTGCCGATGAAACCTTCGGCGCCGCTCGCCTCCTCGCCGCCGGTCGGCACGTAGGCGCGAGCCGCGTCCGAGCAGTCGCATGAAGCGCGCGAGCGGCCCCGCGACGGCGGTGAGGCGGCCTATGCGGCAGCGCGATCATCGGCGCCGACAGCACCACGCGATCGAACCAGCGGCTGCCGCTGTGGCAGGCGCGGATGGCGATGGCCGCGCCCATGGAATGGCCGAGCGCGAAGATCGGCGGCGGGCAATCGGGCAGCACCACCTGTTCCATGAAGGCGTCGAGGTCGGCGGCGTATTGCGAAAAATCCCGCACATAGCCCTTGTGGCGGTCGGTGAGCGCGCGATCCGACAGGCCCTGCCCGCGCCAATCGAACGTCGCGACGGCAAATCCGCGCGTGCGCAGATCGCGCACCGTCTCGAAATATTTCTCGATGAATTCGGCGCGGCCTTGCAGCACGACCACCGTGCCCTTGCGGCCGGGCGGCGGCGCGAAGCGCGCAAAGCGCAAGGTGACCCCGTCCGGGGTCTTGATGCTGCCGGCCACAGCATTGTCGGGCACCGGATTGGCGGGGATGGAGACGAGTTTCATGACGCCGGAAAGGCCGTGCGCGGGTGGCTGCGCGGGCCTTATAGCAGGGAGCAAGGGCGCTCAATTGTGTGCATAAATATCCATCGTTATTTTCAATAGCTTGAGTCGGCAGATTGACGACCTCTTGCGAGCCAAGAAGACGCTCCCATATCAGACTTGCGCAGGCCAATGACGGCTGCGCACGGGTCTTTGGTTCGGCCATAGGGCGGACCGCCCGCATGTCGCTCAACTCAAGGAGGATATGCCATGCGTACGTTCGATCTTGCTCCCCTTTATCGTTCCACCGTCGGTTTCGACCGGCTGTTCTCGATGCTGGACGGCTTCGAGGCCGCTCCCGGCTACCCGCCCTACAACATCGAGCGCACGGGTGAGAACGATTACCGCATCACCGTCGCGGTGGCGGGCTTCGGCGAGAACGAGCTCTCGCTCGAAGTGAAAGAGAACACCCTGACCATCAAGGGCGAGAAGCAGGTGAAGGAAGAGCAGAACGGCGAGGTGCTCTATCAAGGCATCGCCGCGCGCGCTTTCGAGCGCGTCTTCCAGCTTGCCGACCACGTCACGGTCAAGGCCGCGGCTGTCGAGAACGGCTTGCTGCACGTCGATCTCGTGCGCGAAATCCCCGAGGCCAAGAAGCCGCGCCAGATTCCGATCGGCAACGGCAAGGCCAAGCCGCAGGCGATCGACACAAAGGCTGCTTAACGCAAGCCGAGCCTCCAAACGGAAAACGCCCCGGATGCCCCGGGGCGTTTTTCATTTTGCGTGAGCTTTAGTCGCTTAGCTTTGTCACGCGGCGCGGCTGGCGGCGTATAGCCGGGCGGCGGCGCCATGGTTGCCGCCCCTTCAATCGGCGCGCCGAATTTTTCGGGCTGGTTCGAGCTTGGCGCGGAATTTCGGCGTCGGATAGATCGGGCTCAGGCCGCCCGCGGGCGGCGGCGGCGCGCTCAGCAAAGTGCGCCGCGGCTCGAGCGGCTTCGGCTCGGCGCGGGCGCGCGGCGCAGGCTCGGCGCTGGCGCGCGCAGGCGGCGCTTCCATGGTTTGATAAGGGCGGCGAATTTCGCGGCGGCGCGGCGGGGGCGCCCGGTCAGCGTCGTCATCATCGTCGGACATGGCGGCCTCGTCGCCATCGTCAGTGGCGGCGCGATCGTCGCGCTCGCCCGGCTGCGGCACGTGGATGATGCGCGGGCCGGCGTCATAACGCGGCGCCAACACCGGCGTGACCGAGACGATATCGCCGAGCTGCGCATCGGCGACCACCCGGACTTGGACGCCGCGCGCGTCGGTCGCATGCAGCACGTAATAGGGCCCGCGCCGCAGCGCCTGCGTGGTCGGCCGCAAGCCGAGCGCGCGAACGGAATTCAGGATTTCATAGGCCGGCAGCGCGTCGGCCGCGGTCACGCTGCTCGCGATGATAAAGCCCGCCGCCATCAACGAGGTGACGGTCGCGGCGAGCGCGGTTGCGGCAATCGCGATGGTCAGCCGTTTTTTCATCGCACTCGCCCGCGCGTCGCCAGCCGAATGAAGTGGTCGAGCGAGAGCGCGCCCGGCCCGCGCGAGAGCAACACCAGCAGGAGCGCACCCCAATAGATATCGGTGCTCCACAACGCCTCCGGCGTTACGTAGAAATGAAAGAACGCCGTCATCAGCAGCAGGCCGAGTGCGGCGAAACGCGCACCCAAGCCGAGCAGCAGCATCACCGGCAGAATGAATTCGCCGTAGCTGACCAGATAGGCGGCGAACACAGGCGGGATCGGCATCGTGTAATGCAGGAAGTCAGCGATGGTCTCCGGCCGCACCTGAAGCGGCAGCACGACGGAGAAGTCGAAGCCGTAGGCGTTGTACGCGTAATGGGGGCCGGCGATCCGCGTTTGGCCCTCGAGGAAGAACACGCGCGCCATCAAGAACCGCAGGCCGAGGGCCACCAGCGCGTAAGGGATGAACGAGCAGACGGCGACGAAGCCGTCGACCATCAGGCCGGTGATCGAGCGCGAGCGGCGCGCATTGCGGTCGGCACGCTCCGCGATCGACCTGCTGATGGTGGTGGTGGTGGACAATGCCGCCGCCACTGCCGGCGACGGCCGCGGCAACGGTGCCGGGTTGCTCAGTTCCAAGATCGACGGCGGCGGCGTCACCGCCGCCAGCCGGTCGGCCAGCCGGGAAATCGCCGCCACACCCGCGGTCTGGCGAGCAGCCGCATAGTCCGTCATCACGCCTCTCCGTCCTTCGTATTTTTTCGGACCATAGCGAAAACAGCCGTTAATGCGGCGGTTTCCGCTTCCCACGGTTAAACGGTTAACCTCGCTTGGGATCGTGCGAGGCCGGCCGCGCAACGGCATTGCGCGGGGTGCCCACGCGTGGTCCTCTTCTTGCTTGGTGAGGCCAAGGCGCCGCAACAAAAGCACTGGTTCGATCGATTCCGGCGTGGACCAGCCTTGTGTGGCGGGGCAAAATTTGGCAATGTCCTTTAGGACAGCATTGCTGTCCTAATTGCTGGCGGCCACGGGGCCGGCCCTTTGCGGCGGGGCTTGCGTCGGTGGCGCCCAACGGGAGCAGCCACGGCGGCGACGGCCGGCAAGGCTGCCCTTCTCGAGATCGGTTGCGCGGTGGCTGCAGCGTCAATCGGGCGCTGCGGACGCGGCAGGTGCGCCGAGGCCGGCAACGGCCGCCGGCGAGGCAGGGCGGAGATGGACGAGCGTAGAAAGAGCGCAAGGTTGCTCAGGCGCAAGGCGGCGGTTCTCCGCGGCGTTGCGCGTGCGCGCGCCGGCGCCGATCCCGGCACGCCCATGCCGCAGGGCCTTTACGATCCGGCGCTCGACAAGGATTCCTGCGGCGTCGGCTTCATCGCCGACATCAAGGGCCGCAAGTCGCACCAGATCGTCGAAGACGGGCTGAAGATCCTCTGCAATCTGGAGCATCGCGGCGCGGTCGGCGCCGACCCGCGCATGGGCGACGGCGCCGGCATCCTGGTGCAGATCCCGCACAAGTTCTTCGCCAAGGAAGCCGCGCGGCTCGGCTTCACGCTGCCGGAGCCGGGCGAATACGCGGTCGGCTATCTGTTCATGCCGCGCGACGCCGAACTGGCGGCAGATCGTCCGCGACATCTATGCCGAGGTGATCGCGCGCGAGGGGCTCACGCTGCATCGGCTGGCGCGACGTGCCGACCGACAATTCCACGCTCGGCGAATCGGTCAAGCCGACCGAGCCGATGCACATGCAGGTGTTCATCGGCCGCGGCAAGAAGAAGCTATCCGAGGACGAGTTCGAGCGCCGGCTCTACATCCTGCGCAAGTCGATCTCCAACGCCATCTATCGCCGGCGCGAGCGGCGCACGTCGCGGCTATTACCCGGTGTCGATCTCCTGCCGCACGGTGATCTACAAGGGCATGTTCCTGGCCGACCAGCTCGGCGACCTATTATCCCGATCTGCACGATCCGGATTTCGAGAGCGCGCTCGCGCTGGTGCATCAGCGCTTCTCGACCAACACATTCCCGACCTGGTCGCTGGCGCATCCCTACCGCTTGATCGCGCACAACGGCGAGATCAACACGCTGCGCGGCAACATCAACTGGATGGCGGCGCGGCAGGCGAGCGTGGCCTCGCCGCTGTTCGGCAAGGACATCAACAAGCTGTGGCCGATTTCCTACGAGGGCCAGTCCGACACCGCCTGCTTCGACAATGCGCTCGAATTCCTGGTGCAGGGCGGCTACTCGCTCGCGCATGCCATGATGATGATGATTCCCGAGGCCTGGGCGGGCAATCCGCTCATGGACGAGGAGCGGCGCGCCTTCTACGAATACAACGCCGCGCTGATGGAGCCGTGGGACGGCCCGGCGGCGATCGCCTTCACCAACGGCCGCCAGATCGGCGCCACGCTCGACCGCAACGGCCTGCGGCCGGCGCGCTATCTGCTCACCGACGACGACCGCATCGTCATGGCGTCGGAAACCGGCGTGCTGCCGATCCCGGAAAAGAACATCGTCAAGAAGTGGCGGCTGCAGCCGGGCAAGATGCTGCTGGTCGATCTCGACGAGGGCCGGCTCATTCCCGACGAGGAATTGAAGGCGACGCTGGCGCGCAGCCACCCCTACAAGGAGTGGCTCGGCAACACCCAGATCGTGCTGGAAGACCTGCAGGGCACCGGCAACGAAGCGCCGATGTCGAACCTGCCGCTGCTCGATCGCCAGCAGATGTTCGGCTACACGCAGGAAGACCTGAAATTCCTGATGTCGCCGATGGCCACCACCGGCGAGGAAGCGGTCGGCTCGATGGGCAACGACACGCCGATCTCGGCGCTGTCGGACAAGCCGAAGCCGCTGTTCACCTATTTCAAGCAGAACTTCGCGCAGGTGACCAACCCGCCGATCGACCCGATCCGCGAAGAGCTGGTGATGAGCCTGGTCTCCATCATCGGGCCGCGGCCGAATCTGTTCGACCTGGAAGGCTCGTCCAAGACCAAGCGGCTGGAAGTGCGCCAGCCGATCCTCACCAATGACGACCTGGAGAAGATCCGCTCGATCTCGCAGATGAGCGGCGATCACTTCAAGTCGCACACGTTCGACATCACCTTCCCGGCCGAGCACGGCGCCGACGGCATGGGCTGGGCGCTCGACGAACTGTGCGAGCGGGCCGAGGAAGAAGTGCGCCAGGGCTGCAACATCATCATCCTGTCCGACCGCAAGGCGAGCGCCGACCGCGTGCCGATCCCGGCGCTGCTGGCGACCGCGGCGGTGCATCATCATCTCATCCGCAAGGGCCTGCGCACCTCGGTCGGCCTGGTGGTCGAAACCGGCGAGCCGCGCGAGGTGCATCATTTCGCTTGTCTGGCGGGCTACGGCGCCGAGGCGATCAATCCCTATCTCGCCTTCGAGACGCTGATCGCGGCCAAGGACGAGCTGCCGCAGAAGCTCGACGCGAAGGAAGTCGTCAAGCGCTACATCAAGGCGATCGACAAGGGCCTGCTCAAGGTGATGTCCAAGATGGGCATCTCCACCTATCAGTCCTATTGCGGCGCGCAGATTTTCGACGCGGTCGGCTTAAGGCAGGATTTCGTCGATCAGTATTTCACCGGCACCCACACCCGCATCGAGGGCGTGGGCTTGGCCGAGATCGCGGAAGAGACCGTGCGCCGCCACCGCGACGCCTTCGGCGAATCGCCGATCTACAAGTCGATGCTCGACGTCGGCGGCGACTATGCCGTGCGGGTGCGCGGCGAGGATCACGTGTGGACCGCCGAGACCGTGGCGCAGCTGCAGCACGCGGTGCGCGGCAATTCGGCACGACCATTACCGCGCCTTCGCCAAGATCGTGAACGAGCAGAACGAGCGGCTCACCACCATCCGCGGGCTTTTCCGTATCGGCAAGGCGGAGGAGGATGGCCGCAGCCCGGTTGCGCTCGAGGAGGTCGAGCCGGCCAAGACGATCGTGCGGCGTTTCTCGACCGGCGCCATGTCGTTCGGCTCGATCTCGCGCGAGGCGCACACCACGCTCGCCATCGCCATGAACCGCATCGGCGGCAAGTCGAACACCGGCGAGGGCGGCGAGGAGAGCGACCGCTTCAAGCCGCTGCCGAACGGCGACTCCATGCGCTCGGCCATCAAGCAGGTGGCCTCCGGGCGTTTTGGCGTGACGGCGGAATATCTCGTCAACTCGGACATGATGCAGATCAAGATGGCGCAAGGCGCCAAGCCCGGCGAAGGCGGGCAACTGCCCGGGCACAAGGTCGACAAGACCATCGCCAAGGTGCGCCATTCGACGCCGGGCGTCGGCCTGATCTCGCCGCCGCCGCACCACGACATCTATTCGATCGAGGACCTGGCGCAGCTGATCTTCGACCTGAAGAACGTCAATCCGACGGGCGACGTGTCGGTGAAGCTGGTTTCGGAAGTGGGCGTCGGCACCGTCGCCGCCGGCGTCTCCAAGGCGCGCGCCGACCACGTCACCATCGCCGGCTTCGAGGGCGGCACCGGCGCTTCGCCGCTGACCTCGATCAAGCATGCCGGTAGCCCATGGGAAATCGGGCTTGCCGAGACGCATCAGACGCTTGTTCTCAACCGGCTGCGCGGCCGCATTTCGGTGCAGGTCGACGGCGGCGTGCGCACCGGCCGCGACGTCGTGGTCGGCGCGCTGCTCGGCGCCGACGAATTCGGCTTCGCCACCGCGCCCTTGATCGCCGCCGGCTGCATCATGATGCGCAAGTGCCATTTGAACACCTGCCCGGTGGGCGTGGCGACGCAGGACCCGGTGCTGCGCAAGCGCTTCAAGGGCCAGCCCGAGCACGTGATCAATTATTTCTTCTTCGTCGCCGAGGAAGTTCGCGAGATCATGGCCGAACTCGGCTTCCGGACATTCGACGAGATGATCGGGCAAATGCAGATGCTCGATCAGCGGCGATTGGTCGAGCATTGGAAAGCCAAAGGCCTCGACTTCTCCAAGCTGTTCACCAAGCCGAAGGCCGAGAAAGGCACGGCCATCTTCAATTGCGAGGAGCAGGATCACAAGATCCATGACATCCTCGACCGCAAGCTGATCGCGCAATCGCAGGCCGCACTCGACCGCGGCGCGCCGGTGCGGCTGCAAACGGTCATCCGCAACACCGACCGCGCGGTCGGCGGCATGCTGTCGGGCGAGGTCGCCAAGCGTTACGGCCATGAGGGCCTGCCGGACGGCACCATCCATGTGCGTTTTGCCGGCACCGCCGGGCAGAGCTTCGGCGCCTGGCTGGCACGCGGCATCACCTTCGAGCTCGACGGCGACGCCAACGACTATGTCGGCAAGGGCCTGTCGGGCGGGCGCATCATCATCCGGCCGCCGGCCGAGAGCGCCATCGTGCCGGAGGAATCGATCATCGTCGGCAACACGGTGCTGTACGGCGCCATCGCCGGCGAGTGCTATTTCCGCGGCATCGCCGGCGAGCGCTTCGCCGTGCGCAATTCGGGCGCCATCGCGGTGATCGAAGGCGCCGGCGACCATTGCTGCGAATACATGACCGGCGGCGTGGTCGTCGTGCTGGGCGTGACCGGGCGCAATTTCGCCGCCGGCATGTCGGGCGGCATCGCCTATGTGCTCGACGAGGACGACAGCTTCAAGACCCGCTGCAATTTGGCGATGGTCGAGCTTGAGCCGGTGCCGGAAGAAGAAGAGATCGCCGAGGCCGAATACAACGAGTTGAACGATCTGGAGTCGCATGGCCGCGTCGACGTGATGGCGGACCTAACCGCCAAAGATGCCGAACGCCTCCACACGCTGATTTCCAACCACGCGCGCTACACCAATTCCAAGCGCGCGGCCGAGATCCTCGCCGATTGGAAGCGCTACCGTCCGCTGTTCAAGAAAGTGATGCCGGTCGAATACCGCCGCGCGCTTGCCGAGATGGCAAAGGAGAAAGCCGCGACGATGCAGGCTGCGGAGTAGCATGGGTAAGGTCACCGGTTTTCTTGAAATCGAGCGTGAGGACCGCGACTACGAGCCGGTCGAGCAGCGCATCAAGCATTGGCACGAATTCGTGCTGCCGCTGCCCGAAAAGGAGCTGCGCGATCAGGCCGCGCGCTGCATGGACTGCGGCGTGCCCTATTGCCATGGCACCAGCCGCCTCACCGGCGCGCCGACCGGCTGTCCGGTCAACAACCAGATTCCCGACTGGAACGACCTGGTCTATCGCGGCCGCTGGGACGAGGCCGCGCGCAACCTGCATTCGACCAACAATTTCCCGGAAGTGACCGGCCGCGTCTGTCCGGCGCCGTGCGAGGCCTCCTGCACGCTCAACATCGACGAGAACCCGGTCACCATCAAGACGATCGAATGCGAGCTCGCCGACCGCGCCATCGCGCAAGGCTTGAAGCCGGAAGTAGCCGGCGCACAAGACCGGCAAGAAAGTCGCGGTGGTCGGCTCGGGTCCGGCCGGCCTGGCTTGCGCGCAGCAGCTCGCCCGCGCCGGCCACGACGTGCACGTCTATGAGCGCTGGGCCAAGGCCGGCGGCCTGCTGCGCTACGGCATTCCCGATTTCAAGATGGAGAAGGTCCACATCGACCGCCGCGTCGAGCAGATGACGGCCGAGGGCGTGCAGTTCCATTACGGCGCCGATGTCGGCGTCACCTTAGCCGTGGAAAAACTGCTCAAGGAGCATGACGCGGTCGTGCTCAGCGGCGGCGCCGAGAAGAGCCGCGACCTGCCGATCCCGGGGCGCGAACTCAAGGGCATCCATTTCGCCATGGAGTTCCTGCCGCAGCAGAACCGGCGCGTCTCCGGCGAGCCGCAGGCCGGCGGCGAGCCGATCCTGGCCAAGGGCAAGAAGGTCGTGGTGATCGGCGGCGGCGATACCGGCTCCGACTGCATCGGCACCTCGATCCGCCAGGGCGCGGCCTCGGTGACCAATTTCGAGATCATGGCGGCCCCGCCCGAGCACGAGAACAAGATGCTGGTCTGGCCGGACTGGCCGCTCAAGCTGCGTATCTCGTCAAGCCACGAGGAAGGCGTCGCGCGCGAATTCGCCGTGCTGACGCAGAAATTTTCCGGCGAGAACGGCCGGGTGAAAAAGCTGCATTGCGTGCATGTCGACGGCAAGTTCAAGCCGGTGCCCGGCACCGAATTCGAGATCGAGGCCGACCTCGTGCTGCTCGCCATGGGCTTCGTTCACCCGCTGCACGAAGGCATGATCAAGGGCCTCGGCGTCGAGCTCGACCAGCGCGGCAACGTCAAAGCCGACACGGACGCTTACGCGACGTCGATCCCGAAGGTGTTCGCCGCCGGCGACATGCGGCGCGGCCAGTCGCTGGTGGTGTGGGCGATCCGCGAAGGGCGCCAATGCGCGCACGCGGTCGACAAGTTCCTGATGGGAACGAGCACGCTGCCGCGCTAGCAACACCCGCTCATTCCCGCGCAAGCGGGAATCCGAACGGAAGTGGATTAACGCAGCCAGCCAAGCGGATTGCCGAACGGGAAGCTTGTGCGCTTGCGCGGCGGCGGATTCTGGTGCGCGGGCTTGGTCCCGACGTCGGCCGGCGGCACAAGTTTGCCATTGGCGCTGGTCTGCGTCGGCTTGCCGGCGGCGTTGGGCGCGGGCTTGGTGCGGCTTGGGCGCGGGTTGGGCGCGGTGTTGGGCGCGCTCGTCTCGCCACTTTTAGGCTCGACCTGCCTTATCGCGGCTGGCGGCTCGGTCCGCGCAATCGCCGGCGCGGCCGCCG
Organism: uncultured Alphaproteobacteria bacterium; assembly: GCA_963742375.1. Lineage (GTDB taxonomy): Bacteria > Pseudomonadota > Alphaproteobacteria > Rhizobiales > Xanthobacteraceae > Pseudolabrys. Next base: position 407,787 of record CAVULP010000001.1, on the reverse strand, counting down.
TCGGCGCCGCGGCTGCCGGGCCGGGCGGTTGCGCCGCCGGGGCGGCGCCGTTGGTGTCACCGCGCTGCCAGTTGAAATCGTCGGCGCGTCCGGGCGGCGCGTTGACCGGCTCGCCTTTGACCAGCACGTCGGCGGCGATGGCATCGCCATAGGCCGGACGGGCGCCGGCACCGCCGAGCAGTTGGTCGGCGTTACCCGTCGTCACGGTGAGCGGAACCACCGGGCCGGCCACCGGCCGCACCGCCGATTTGTGCGCGCCCGGCGCCGCCGGCGTCAGCGGTCCGGTCGGCAAAGCGACCGGCAGCGCGCGATTGCTCATGTAGCGGCGAATTTCACGTTCGACGTAATGCGCGAGCTTGCGCGCGCCATATTTGGTGAAAAAGACGCCGTCGGACGAACGCAGGCGGCGCATCTGGCCTTCGTAGTCGGGCCCGTAGCTCGAAAACTTGCCGGCATCGTCCACGAAACCGTCCCAGACGTCGATGTAGTTGATGCCGGCGCGCTCGGCGCGCGCGCGGAAAAGATCGTTGAGATAGACGGCGTCGGCGGTCGACTTGGCGCCGCGGATCGACGGCAACCCGACCCAGAACACCGGCACGCCCTTGCTCTTGAGGGCGGCGATCGTCTCGTCCAGGCGGCGTGAATAAATCGTCGCCCATTGATCGCTGCGGAATTCAACGACGCCGTTGACCTTCTTGGCTTTCGGCTCGGGCGCGGCAATCGACGGCCGATCCGGATTGTCGGCTTGCTGCTGGTCTGGCGCCGATTTGGCGGCGTCCTTGTTGTCGGCTTGCGGATTTTCCGCCTTCTGCTTTTCGGCTTCCTTGGCGAGATCTTTTTCCCGGATGTTCTCGCGGTCGCCGACGCCGAGCATCATGACGACGTAATTCGCCTTCTCCTTGGTGAGGATGTCGCGCGCGACGTGCCACCAATCGAGATCGCCTTTGATGTCGTAGCGGAGCAGGCCGGAATGATATTTATTCTGGCGGTCGACGGCGACTTCCGGCTCATCGGAAAATGCGTCTTCCAGTCCGTAAGCCAGCCAGTCGGCCATGCCGTCGCCGATGACGACGATGGAGGTGGTGGGCGTGATGCTCTTGTCCGGCTTGTGCGGGCTGGGCGCGCGATCGGTGCGTTGCCCGCCCTCGTAGGGCTGTTCGTATCCGCGGTCGTTGCGGCGTGAATTGGGAGAACCGAACAGATCCTGGAAAAAGCCGCCGCCTTGCTGACGCTGCCGGCGCAGGAACGGGTAGCGATCGTCGCGGCTCTGGGCTTGCGCTTGACCGGTGACCGCAAGCTCAACCGCGACCAGGCCCGCGCACTCGACCGCGGCCAGGATGACCGCGCCGATCATCAAACGCGATAGCCGCACTTTGCCAATCATGCCGACCGTCCAGGGCCTCAACGGCGGACGCCCGCCGCCCGTCACCATGGGTCAATAGCCCGCAAAAAATGTCAACTCGAAGGTGATGCGGCCGGCGTGGTTAACCCTCAGCGGGCCCGCAATTGGTTGAGGACGGCCGCCGAAGCAAAACCATCGGGGATCTTGCCGTTTTTGGCCTGGAACTCGCGGATCGCCAACCTGGTCTTGGCGCCCAGATGGCCGTCCGGCTCGCCCACGTCGTAGCCGCGGCGGGCCAGGTGTTGTTGAAGTTCGAGCCGTTCGTCGCGCGAAAGCACCCGCTCGTAGCGCGGCCAGTTTTGCGCGAATGCGCCCCCGCCGCGCAGACGGTCGGCCAGATGACCGATGGCGAGCGCATAGGCCTCGGCCGGGTTGTAGCGCATGATGGCCCGGAAATTGTGCAGCATCAGGAACCCGGGGCCCTGCACGCCGGCCGGCACCAGCAGGAAGGCTTGGTCGTCCGGCCGCGGGAACGCCAGGCCGTGCGGGCGCGTGATGCCGTAGCGCTGCCATTCGCGGACCGGCAGCAGGCGCCGGCGGTCGGCGAGCATGAAATTGAAGGTCGCCGGCACGACCACTTCGTAGCCCCAGGTCTGCCCGGCGGCCCAGCCGTCGATCTTCAGGTTGTTGGCGGTGGAGGCGATGAGATCGGGCACCGAGTCGACCACGTCGCGGCGGCCGTCGCGATCGAAATCCACCGCATAGCGCTTGAACGCGGTCGGCATGAACTGGGTCGGCCCGAAGGCGCCAGCCCAGGAGCCGACCAGCCGGTCGGGCGCGCACGTCGCCGTGCTGGAGAATGTCCAGGGTGGCGAGGAATTCGTCGCGGAAATATTTCTGCCGGCGGCCGATGCAGGCGAGCGTGGCGGTCGAGCGCAGCACCGGGCGGTCGCCGCCCTGCGTGCCGAAGTCGCTTTCCACGCCCCAGATGGCGGTGATGATGTGACGGTCGACGCCATAGGCGCGCTCCACCGCGTCGAAACTGGCGCGGTATTTTTTCAGCAGCTCGCGCCCCTTGGCGATGCGCTCGTCGGTCACCAGCAAATCGAGATAGTCCCAAACCGACTTGGTGAACTCGGGCTGATTGTCGAGCAGGTCCATGATCTGCAGATCGGGCGTGAGCGTCTTCGTGTAGCGATCGAAGGTCGCGCGCGCGACCTTGCGGCGCGCAGCCAGTGGCCATAACCGCTCGAGGCATTGATGGAAATTCGCAGCCGCCGCGCGGATCGCCGCCGCGCTCATGCGCGGATCGCCGGAGGCGCCGCCCTGCCCGCTCCATGCCGGCGTGCTGGCAGCCGACGGCGCGGGCGAGACGGTTCCGGTCGGATAGTCGAGACGGCTCGACTGCGCCGCCGCAATGCCGCCGGCGGCGGCCATGAAGATTGCGGCGAAGAGAGGGAACTTTCGCATCGCGCCTCGTCTGCTGATTTCTGTGCGCCGAAAGCTGCCCCGATATCGTTTCGGGGACGTTAATGGTCTAGCCTAGCAAAGTTGCATCTGGACCGGCGGACCGGGCCGTGCTTTTTCCTCAATTCTCATGCGATGAACGCCCCGGCAGCCCCTCCCCCATGACCCGCACATGACCCGCATCCGCAAAGCCATATTCCCCGTTGCCGGCCTCGGTACCCGCTTCCTGCCGGCCACCAAGGCGATGCCGAAGGAAATGCTCCCCGTTGTGGACCGCCCGCTCATCCAACATGTGGTGGATGAGGCCCGCCAGGCCGGCATCGAGCATTTCATCTTCGTCACCGGCCGCAACAAGAGCGTGATCGAGGACCATTTCGACCGCCAATTCGAGCTCGAGCTGACTTTGCTGGAGCGCGGCAAGAAGGCCGATCTCGCACTGTTGTCGCAGGACCTGCCGGAGCCGGGCGCCGTCAGCTTCACCCGCCAGCAGTCGCCGCTGGGCCTCGGCCACGCGGTCTGGTGCGCGCGCGAACTGGTCGGTCGCGAGCCCTTCGCGCTGCTGCTGCCCGACGTGCTGGTGCAGCATGCGCGCGGCTGCCTCGCCCAGATGATCGACGCCGCCAGCGCGCTCGATGGCAACGCCAATGTGATCGCGGTGGAGGAAGTGCCGCCCGAGCGGGTGCATATGTACGGCGTGGTCGGCGTGGGCCAAGCCAAGGGCAAGGCCTTCGAGATCACCGGAATGGTCGAGAAGCCGAACCGGAAGGAGGCCCCGTCCAACCTGGCCATCACCGGGCGCTACATCCTGCAGCCGGAAATTTTCGATATCCTGGAAAAGCAGGCGGCCGGAACCGGCGGCGAAATCCAGCTGACCGACGCCATGCTGGCGCTCGCGCGCACGCAGCCATTCTATGGCCTCAAATTCGAAGGGCGCAGCTTCGATTGCGGCTCCAAGATCGGCTTCCTCACCGCCAATGTGGCCTACGCGCTCGAGCGCCCCGACATCGCGCCGGATTTCCGCGCGGAGCTGAAGCGGCTGCTGGGGGAAAAATAAAAATTACCGCTGCCAGCGCAACCCGAGCAGGACGGTGGTCGCGTTATAGTCGTTGCCGGTGATGTTCGAGCGCAGCCAGTCCTGACGGACTTCGCCTTTGACCTGCCAAGAGCGGTTGAGCTTGTAGGTCAACCCGATACCGACAGAATAGCGCTTGTCCTGGCGCGACAGGCCGACATAGTCATCGAACCCGAAGCCGACTTTCACGCTGCCGATCAGCCAGCGCCGGAAGGCGTGATCGAGCTGAAGACCTACGTCCCGATAGAGCGTGCCGGAAACCCCCGGGATGGTCGACTCGCCGATCGTCGAGGCGCCGGCGAGCTTGACGGTGGTGAGTGCGCTCGCCGTCCACACAGCGACGCCTCGCCGATCAGGCCGGCGACGTTTTCAAGCCGCGCATCCTGGTAGACGCGCCTGGTATAGCCGAGCGCGATTTCGCCGGTGAGCAGGCGCGAGAGCTCGAAAGTGGTGCCGGCTTTGCCGGTCAGGCCATTGGAGTCGCGCTGGTAGCCGGAGACATCGGTGTTGAGATCGTGCACGCGCGTGTCCGCGTCGAATTCCACGAACGGCGTCACGCCCGGCGACAATTCGTAGCCGCCGCGCAACTTGCCGCCGTACTGATTGAAGTTGCGGTCGTCGTTGCTGGCGGTGGTGCCGTCGGTGAGCTGGGAATCCTGGTAGACGGTGCGCTCGGCATCGCCCTTGAGCGACAGATCGAAGCGGTTGAAGCGTTGGCCGAAGCCTACGCCGCCGCCGAAGGTGGTGTAGATCGGAAGCTTGGCAAGGCCGGCTTGCAGGTTGGGGCTGCCAGGATTGTCGGTCGATACCAATAGCCGGCCGCTGAGATCGATGCGGGTGTCGCGCGTGACGTCGACGCGGCCGTCGACCTTGCCGTTGAAATTGGGCCGGCTCAGCGTCGGCGTCTCGTCGGGGCTGTAGCCGGTGTAACTGCCGCGCAGGTCGGCCTTGAACTCGTGGCGCGACCAATTCGACTGCACCTTCAGCTCGGGCGCGACGGTGTAGAGCGTGGCGCCCTGTGCATCGTGCGACTGTCCAGGATTGCTGCTGTAGCCTCCGCTCAGCTCGACCGCGGGAAACAGATCGAAGGCGCCGGCGCGGATGCCGAGCGGCGCGTAAGGATCTTCCGGCTCGGTGTGCGCCTTGCGCTTCTTCGGCGGCTTGACGATCGGCTCGATCGGCTCGACCGGCGGCGTGCCGGGCGGCGCTGCGGCGAGCGCCGCATTCTCCTCGCCTGGCGGCGGCGTTTGATAGGGCGAGACCGGCGGCGGAGCCGGTTCGTTTGCGAGCGTCGATGGCTGCGCTGCGGATTTGGCTTTCGGTTTGGCCTTGGTCTTCTTGCGGCTGTTGGTGGAATCGAAGCCCGTGTCGCCCGCGCCCGACGCCGGCGGAACGAAGGCGGGCGCCGGCGCCGATTGCGCAAGCGCGGGCTTAGGCGATTTCTGGAAACGCGGCGGCTTGCGCGGATCGGTTTCGAGCTTCGGCGCCAGCGGATCGGGAAACACCAGCGCGGTTTGCGCGCTTGCCTGCCCGCCGCCCAGCGCGATACAGGCGGCAAAAAGCAGGCCCCGCATCGCGCGCAAGCTTGAGGGACGAAGGCGCTGCACGTCCGGTCCTCGGCCTCCATAAGCCGGTCCGCGCAGGCGCGCGCATAGGCGCACGCCCGCGAAAACGGCGGGAAGTGGTTAACGGACGTTAAAGGGGCATGGTTAACGAGGCGTTGCCGGCCTTTCGGCGCGGCAAAACGGGGCTAAATCCAGCCCTTGAGCTCGCGGCTGACGATGTCGCGGATCACCGCCATTCCCGGCGGGCTGTCGTTGAGGCAGGGGATGGCGGCGAAATTCTCGCCGCCCGCGTGCTTGAAGATCTCGGCATTCTCCATGGCGATCTCCTCCAGCGTCTCCAGGCAGTCGGCGGAAAAGCCGGGGGTGATGACGGCGATGTTCTTCACCCCCTGCCCGGCCAGCCGCTGCACGGTGGCGTCGGTGTAGGGCTTGACCCACTCCGCCCGGCCGAAGCGCGACTGGAAGGTCATGACGAGGTGCTCCTCGTCCATCTTCAGCTTCTGCCGCAGCAAGCGCGTGGTCTCGGCGCAGTGCGCGACGTAAGGGTCGCCCTTGGCGACATAGTCCTCCGGCACGCCGTGATAGGAGGCGACGATCACGTCCGGCTTGAACGTGAGCTTGGCAATCTCGGCGTTGAGCGAAGCGGCAAGCGCGTCGATGTAAACCGGCTCGGCATAATAGGGCGCGGCGACCCGCAGCGCGGGTTGGAAGCGCATCTTGGACAGCGCGCGGAAGGCTTCGTCGCACACGGTGGCCGTGGTGGCGGCGGCATATTGCGGATAGAGCGGCACCAGCAAAATTCGCTCGCAGTTCTGATCGGCCAGCGCTTCCAGCCGCGAGCGGATCGACGGATTGCCGTAGCGCATCGCCCAATCGACGCGCAGCCGCTTATCCTTGTCGAGCATCTCCTCGAGCTTGTCGGACTGCGAGCGCGTGACGGTCTTGAGCGGCGATTCGTCGCGCTGTTTGTTCCAGATCTTGTCGTAGTCGCGTCCTTTGCGGCCGGGCCGCACGGTGAGGATGACGAGATTGAGCGCCAGCCACCACTTGAGGCGGTTCTCCTCGATCACGCGGCGGTCGGAGAGAAATTCCTTGAGGTAGCGGCGCATCGCCCAATAATCGGTTGCGTCGGGTGTGCCGAGATTGACCAGCAGCACGCCGATGCGGCCGGCGGCGGCGGATGCGCTCGTGGGGCTCATAGCTTGCGCTCGTCCGCGATCACCTTGCCGTCGTTCGGCAGCTCGCCGGGCGCGACCAGCTTGACGGCGCCCTTGAGCTTGGTGACCGACTGCAAAGTGGCGGCGAGCGCGGCCGCAAGCGAAGGCTCGGGGCGCGCGCATTCCGCCAGCAGCGTCATGGTGTCCTGCTCGTCTTCGCGGCCGACCACGAGACGCAGGCGCGCGAGCTCGGGATGGCGGGCGGCGACCTCGGCGATCTGCTTGGGATGCACGAACATGCCCTTGACCTTGGCGGTCTGATCGGCGCGCCCCATCCAGCCCTTGATGCGGATGTTGGTGCGCCCGCAGGGCGAGCGGCCGGGCATGCAGCGCGGAGAGATCGCCGGTGCCGAGCCGGATCATCGGATAATCCGGATTGAACGAGGTGACCACCACCTCGCCGACCTCGCCTTCGGCGACAGGCGTCGCCGGTGCCGGCGCGCACGATTTCGACGATGACGGTTTCATTGACGATCATGCCTTCGCTTGGCATCGCTCTCGTACGCGATCACGCCAAGCTCGGCGGTGGCATAGCATTGCAGCACGGCGACGCCGCGTTTGCCCAGTTCCTCGCGCAGCGAGCCCGGCAGCGCCGCGCCGGAGACCAACGCGCGCTTGATCGAGGATGCGTCCTTGCCCGTTTTCTCGGCGGCGTCGAGCAGGATCTTCAGGAAGTCGGGCGTGCCGACATAGCCCGACGGCCTGTAATGCGCGATCGCCTCGAACTGCTGCTCGGTATTGCCGACGCCGCCGGGGATGACCGCGCAGCCGAGCGCCTGGCAGCCCGATTCCAGAATGAAGCCGCCGGGCGTGAGGTGATAGGCGAAGGAATTGTGCACGATATCGCCGGCGCGGAAGCCGGCGGCAAACAGCGCGCGCGCGGTGCCGTACCAGTCGCGCGCCTCGCCTTCCGGCTCGAAGATCGGTCCCGGCGACATCAGCAGCCGGCGTGCCTTGCCGGGCGGCGTGACCGCGAGGCCGCCGAACGGCGGCTTCGCCTTCTGCAACGCGGCGATGTCGGATTTGTGCAGCACCGGCAGCTTGGCGAGCGCCGCGCGCGAGGTGACCGATTTCGGATCGACGCCGGTAAGATGCTTCGCCCAGCCGGGCGCGTGCATCGCGTGCGCGACGATCTTGGGCAGCAGCGCGAATTCCTCGCTCTCGCGCAGGACCGGCGTCGCGGGTTTCCAGAGCTATCGTAATGCTGGCCGCTCATGCCGGTACACTAAACGAGTAAAAGGCCGGAACAAGGCCGGCCTTAATGACATGCGCGTATCGCGAATTTACGCCAGCCAGCGCTTGCGGCGGCGGTAATGCTTGCCCTCGCGGAACGACTTGCGCTTGCCCTCGGCGATGCCGAGATAGAATTCCTTCACGTCCTCGTTCTCGGCCAGCGATCTTGGCGTCGCCGTCCATCACCACGCGGCCGTTCTCCAGAATGTAGCCGTAGCGGGCAAAGCGCAGCGCCATATGGGTGTTCTGCTCGGCGAGCAGGAAGGAGACGCCTTCCTTCTCGTTGAGGTTTTTCACGATCTCGAAGATCTCCTCGACGATCTGCGGCGCAAGCCCCATCGACGGCTCGTCGAGCAGGATCATCTTCGGCCGCGACATCAGCGCGCGCCCGACCGCGCACATCTGCTGCTCGCCGCCGGAGGTGTAGCCGGCGATCGCGTCGCGGCGTTCGGCGAGCTTGGGGAAATAGGAATAGACCAGATCGATGATCGCTTGCGGATCGCCGCCCTGCCGTCGCGCCGGGTGAAGGCGCCGGTCAGCAGGTTTTCCTCGATGGTGAGATGGGCGAAGCACTGGCGGCCTTCCATCACCTGGATGCAGCCGCGCCGGACCAGTTCGTTCGGCGACAGGTCATGCACCTCGTCGCCCTCGAACAGGATCGAGCCCTTGGTGACGTCGCCGCGCTCGGAGTGCAGCAGATTGGAGATCGCCTTCAGCGTGGTGGTCTTGCCGGCGCCGTTGGCGCCGAGCAGCGCCACGATCCCGCCCCTCGGCACGTCGAGCGAGACGCCCTTGAGCACCAGGATGACGTGATCGTAGATCACTTCGATATTGTTGACCGAGAGAATCTTCTCCGCATTGGCGGAGGCCGAAGTCTCGGTCTGCGTCGCCGCCGACATGACTGCTCCTGAGACAAGAGCCTCTCCCCGCCGCGAGGACGGGGAGAGGACTGTTTCACGCAAGCGTTACGAGGACTTGTCGCAAGCCTCGGTGCGCTTCGGCCAGCCGGCCTGCGATTTCACATAGTCGGCGGCCGCCTTGTCGATCAGCGGAACGACCTTGTCCTTCATGGGCGCGATCCAATCGGAGACCTTGACCCACTTGGTGCCGTCCCACTGCTGCATATAGGCCGAGTTGTGGCCGTTGTGGTCGGCGCAGGTGACGGAAATCGGCGCGGCGAAGCCGTCCAATCCGATCGCCTTCCAGCGCGCCGCCGTGATTTGCAGCGTCTCCAGGCCGCGGCGCATTTCGTCGCCGGTGATATCCTTCTTGCCGGTGATCTTCTGCGCGTTGCGGATGGCTTCGGCGATCACCGCGGCGTTCATCACGCCGCGATTATAGAAGTTCTCGCCGACCGTCTTCGGGTCGGTCTGGCTGTCCTTGCCGATCACGTACTTCTCGATGTCCTTGATCGCCGCGAAGTTCGTGCCGACCGCGTTGAAGTTGAGCGAGAGATAGCCCTTGGCCGCCGGCGCCGGCCGGACGCGCGTCGTCCTCGCTGCCCGACCACCAGATGCCGATGAAGTGATCCATCGGATAGCCGGTCTTGGCGGCTTCCTGCACCGCCGTCGGGTTCATCGCGCCCCAGCCCCACATGATCATGTAGTCCGGACTTGTCGCGGCGGACGCTGAGCCAGAGGCTCGACTGGTTCTGCATCTGGGCCGCCGGCACCGGATATTCCTTCACGTTGAAGCCGTAGTCCTTGGCAAGATCGTGCAAGAGCGGAAGCGGCTCGCGGCCGTAGCCGCCGTCGAAGAAGATGAAGCCGATGGTCTTGCCCTTGAGCTTGTCGAGGCCGCCTTCCTTGCCGCCGATATACTTGATGATGATCGACAGGCCGTCCCAATAGGTCGCCGGCGGATTGAAGATCCACGGGAAGTCCTTGCCGACCGCCGAGGCCGACAGGCCATAGGCCATCGACAGGATCGGGATGTGGTCGACCGCCGCCTTCGGAATCAGCGCGAGCGTGATGCCGGTCGAATAGGGCGTGATCACCGCCGGGTGCTTGCTCTTGATCGATTCATAGCACTCGACGCCCTTTTCGTTCTTGTAGCCGGTCTCGCATTCCTCGATGACGAGCTTGGACGCCGCCGATGCCGCCGTCGCGCGCGTTCAGCATGTCGAAGTAGTCGTGCATGCCGTTGGCGATCGGAATGCCGGAATTGGCGAACGGACCGGTGCGGTAGGTGAAGAGCGGTATGAAGCGTATCCGCGGCAGCCTGCGAAACCAGGGCGGAACCACCGACCAGGCTCGCAACGGCCGCGCCGAGAACGATATGTTTCAAGCGCATTTTGTCTCTCCCTTGTGCTCTGCCGGTGGTTTGTCGCCCCGGCTTTTGCGTCTGCCCCTCGACCTAGGAGGGTACCCCCTGTACCCGGTCCTTAGTGCCCGGATAGGGGAATTGGCCCGAGTGTGCCCTTTCAATAGGGGAAAGGCCACACCCTGAGTTTCTGTTTTCCGATCTGCCAAAGCCGGGCCAATCCATTTGGCTCGACGATCAGGAAGAGGATGATCAGCGTCCCCACCGTGATGAAGGTGATATGCTCGACATTGGCGGCGGTGATCGGAATGTCGAATGCGGTCTTGATCATGCGAAGCACGATGGGCAGGCCGTAAATCAAGGCGGCGCCGAAGAACGAGCCGAGCAGGCTGCCGAGGCCGCCGATGATCACCATGAACAGCACCAGGAACGACTGGTTGATGTTGAAGCTTTCGGATTCGGCATTGCCGAGCCACAGGAAGACCAGCATGGCGCCGGCCACGCCGCAGTAGAACGACGAGACCGCGAACGCCAAGAGCTTGGTCTGATAAAGCTTGATGCCGATCAGCTCGGCGGCGATGTCCATGTCGCGCACCGCCATCCAGGTGCGGCCGATGCGGCCGCGGATCAGGTTCGAGGCGAGCCAAGTCATCACCGTCACGATGCTGAGCACGATGAGATAGCGCGTGACCACCGTCGCGGTCGGTCCCGTGATCGGAATGCCGAACATCATCCGCTCCGGGACTTCGATCGACGCGGAGATGTTGTAGTTGTACAGCCACGGAATGCGGATGAAGCACCATGACAGGAAGAACTGCGCGGCGAGCGTGGCAACCGCCAGATAGAAGCCCTTGATTCGCAGACTGGGCAGGCCGAACACGATGCCGGCCGCCGCGGACAAAAAGCCGGAGCACACGATCAGCACGATGATGTTGATGCCGGGGAAGAAGGTCGTCAGCTTGTAGCAGCCGAACGCGCCCACGCCCATGAAGGCGCCGGTGCCGAGCGACAACAGGCCGGTATAGCCGGTGAGCAGGTTGAGACCGATGGCGGCGAGCGAAAGAATGAGGATGGGCGTGATGATCGAGTCGATCACGAACTCGGACTGTGTCAACGGCACCGCGATGAACGCCACAGCGAGCAGCAGGATTATTCCGATCTTGTCCTGAAGGATCGGAAACAGCGCCTGGTCGGCGCGGTAACTGGTCTTGAACTGGCCTGCCTCGCGGTAAAACATAGTTCAGATCCGCTCGATGATGCGTTCGCCGAACAAGCCTTGCGGCCGGAACAGCAGGAAGACCAGCGCGATGACATAGGCGAACCATTCCTCGATGCCGCTGCCGAACAGCGGGCCCCAATAGAATTCGCCGATCTTCTCGCCGACGCCGATGATGAGCCCGCCGATGATGGCGCCGGGGATCGAGGTGAAGCCGCCGAGGATCAGCACCGGCAGCGCCTTCAGTGCGATGATCTCCAGGGCGAAGGAGACGTTGGAGCGCGCGCCCCACATGATGCCGGTCGCCAGCGCCACCACGCCGGCGGCGAACCACACCACCACCCAGATATATTCGAGCGAGATGCCGACCGAGAGCGCGGCGCGGTGGCTGTCGGCGACCGCCCGCAGCGCGCGCCCGATGCGCGTCTTCTGGAAGAACACCGCCAGCGAGGCCACCATCAGCGACGCGATGATCGCGGCCGCGATGTCGATCTTCTGCATCTGCACGAAACCGCCGAAGGCCTGGATCTTGTAGGCGCCGCTCGGCAGATAGAAGCTGGTCGGAGATCATCACCTTGGGATCGCCGCCGAAGATCAGCTCGCCCGAGCCGATCAGGATGTAGGTCAGCCCGAAGGTCGCCATGAACAGGATGATTTCGGCCTGGTTGACCAAGGGCCGCAGCACGAAACGTTCGATCGCGATGGCGAGCAACAACATGACGCCGATGGTGAGGGCAAGCGCCAGAAACGCCGGCACGCCGTGCGCATAGAGGCCGACCAAAGTGAGCGCCGCGAACACCACCATGATGCCTTGCGCGAAATTGAACACGCCGGAGGCCTTGAAGATCAGCACGAAGCCAAGCGCGATCAGCGCATAGAGCACGCCGGCGACCAAGCCCTCCCACAGCGTCTGCGCCAGCAGATCGGGCGCCGCGCCCATCTGCACGAAGGGGTCGATGAAGATTTGATAGAGGAGATGCATGGGCCGGCCCCTAATGCGCCACGCCGAGATAGGCGTCGATCACCGCCTGATCGCTCTTGACCTCGTCGGGCGTGCCGTCGGCGATCTTGACGCCGTGATCGAGCACCACCACGCGGTCGGACAGATCCATCACCACGCCCATGTCGTGTTCGATCAGCGCGATGGTGGTGCCGTAGTGATCGTTCACGTCGAGCACGAAGCGCGACATGTCCTCCTTTTCTTCCATGTTCATGCCGGCCATGGGCTCGTCGAGCAGCAACAGGTCCGGCTCCATGGCGAGCGCGCGGCCGAGCTCGACGCGCTTTTGCAGGCCGTAGGGCAGCCGGCCGACCGGCGTGCGGCGGATCTCCTGGATCTTGAGGAAGTCGATGATCTCCTCGACCCGATGACGGTGTTCGACTTCCTCGGTCATGGCCGGCCCGAAGCGCAGCAATTGCCAGAACAGGCCCTTGTGCATCTTGAGCGAGCGGCCGACCATGATGTTGTCGAGCACGGTCATGCCGCGGAACAGCGCGACGTTCTGGAAGGTGCGCGCGATGCCGCCATAGGCCGCTTCATGGGGGCGCATCTTGGAGCGCGTTTTGCCCTTGAAGGTGATGCGGCCCTGCTGCGGGTGGTAAAAGCCGTTGATGACATTGAGCATCGACGTCTTGCCGGCGCCGTTCGGCCCGATGATCGCGCGGATTTCGCCCTTGCGGATGTCGAAGGACACGTCGCTGACCGCATTCACGCCGCCGAACGACAGCGAGACGTTCTCGAGCGAGAGCAGCACGTCGCCGACGGCAACCTCGGGTCCGCTCGGTGCCCTCATGCCGCCTTCTCCAGCGGCGGCGCCACCGGCGCCATGTCGCGAATTTTCACCCGCGCCTTGATGATACCCTTGCGGCCGTCCTCGAAGGTGACCTCGGTCGCGATGTCGGCCTCTTTGGAGCCGTCGAAGAGCGCCGTGATCAGCGGCGCGTAGCGCTCGGCGATGAAGCTGCGGCGCACTTTCTGCGTCCGCGTGAGCTCGCCGTCGTCGGCATCGAGCTCCTTGTGCAGGATGAGGAAGCGCTTGATCTGCGCGCCCGTCATCACTTTGTCCTGCGCGAGCGAGCGGTTCACCTCCGCCACGTGCTTCTCGATCATGTCATAGACCAGCGGATGGCCGGCGAGCTCCTGATAAGAGCCGTAGACCACGTTGTTGCGCTCGGCCCAGCTGCCGACGGCCGCGAGATCGATATTGATCATCACCGCGACGAAGTCGCGCCCGTCGCCGTAAGCCACCACTTCGCGGATGTTGGGATAGAACTTGAGCTTGTTCTCGATGTATTTCGGCGGGAACAGCGTGCCGTCGTTGAGCTTGCCGACGTCTTTGGCGCGGTCGATGATTTTCAGATGCCCGGTCTTCTCGTCGAAATAGCCGGCATCGCCGGTCTTCACGTAGCCGTCCGGCGTCATTGCCTCAGCGGTCTTGGCGTCGTCCTTGAAATAGCCGGCGAACATGCCCGGCGATTTAAACAGCACTTCGCCGTTCTCAGTGATGCGAATGTCGACATTGGGGAAGGTCGGGCCGACCGTGTCGGAATAGATTTCGCCGTCCGGCTGCGCGGTGACGTAGAGGAAGGCTTCGGTCTGGCCGTAGAGCTGTTTCAGATTGAGGCCGATCGAACGGTAGAAGGCGAACAGGTCGGGACCGATCGCTTCGCCCGCGGTGTAAGCGACGCGCACCTTCGAGAAGCCGAGCACGTTCTTGAGCGGGCCGTAGACCAGAAACTCGCCGAGCCAATAGAGCAAGCGGCCGCCAAGGGGAACCTGCTGGCCGCTGAGGATGCGCTCGCCATATTTCCGCGCCACGCCGATGAAGTAATGGAACATCTTGCGCTTGAGGAAGCCGGCGTCCTCCATGCGGATCATCACCCGCGTCAACAGCACTTCAAGCGTGCGCGGCGGCGCGAAATAGAAGGTCGGACCGATCTCGCGCAAATCCGCCATCGCGGTGTCGGAATTTTCCGGGCAGGCGGTGCAGAAGCCCGCAATCAGGCCCTGCGCGTAGTTGAGGTAATGATCGCCGACCCAGGCGAGCGGCAGATAGGCAAGCGCGACATCGTTCACGGTCAGCTTGTCGAATGCCACCGTATCGGATGCGGCCTTGATCGAGCGCTCACCGGTCAGCACCACGCCCTTGGACGCGCCGGTGGTGCCGGACGTGTAGAGAATGATCGAGGGATCCGAGCCCTTGCCGGCGGCGATCTCGGCGTCGAGCCAGGCGGCAGTCTTCGGATCGGCGAGCGCCTTGCGCCCCTCCGCAATGAGGTCGTTCATGGGATGCAGGTGGCTGTGGTCGTAATCGCGCAAGCCCCGCGTCTCGTCGTAGACCATCTCCTTGAGCTTGGGCAGGCGGTCCATCACCGACATGATCTTGTCGATCTGCTCCTGGTCCTCGACCGCGGCAAAGCGCACCTCGGCATGGGCGAGCACAAAGGCCAATTCGTCCGCGACCGCGTCGGCATAGACCGGGACCGGGACCGCGCCCAGCGTCTGGACCGCCATCACCGACCAATAAAGCTTGGGCCGGTTGGCGCCGACGATGGCGACGGTCTCGCCGCGCTTGACGCCGAGCTTATGGAGCCCGACCGCATAGGCGCGCACGATTTCGAGCGTCTGGGCCCAGGTCCAGGTCTGCCAAATGCCGAGATCCTTGTGCCGCATTGCCGGCCGTGAGCCGTACAATTTGGCATTGCGAATCAACAGCTTTGGGAACGTATCCGCCGCGGCGGCGGCATTGATTGCCACAACCTGATCCTCCCATATGGCCGCGCCCGGCAAGCGCGGCGCCGCACCCCTCGCCGCCCCTCGCCAGGCGGTCTTGTTGTCTCGATATGAAAACACCGTAGAAGAACGGTCAAGCCTTTGCGGGCATGGAAAAAGGTCGCAAGGGGGGTCTAAATCACTCGGCCGCCTTGAGAAACGGCGCGGCGCCGGCGTGGAAATGCTCGTATAAGTCCGATTCCTCGGCCTTGACGATGGCCAGATGACGCATCTTCACCGGTCCGAACCCCCTGATCTTCTCCGGCAAGGCGGCCAGCGCCACCGCGGCCTGATGGTTATAAGGCGTCAGCTCGGCGACGAGCTTGCTCAGCATCGCCTCATAGTCCTTGACCAGCTGCCGCTCGGTGCGGCGCTCGTTGGTGTAGCCGAACGGGTCGAGCGGGGTGCCGCGCAGGACCTTGAACTTCGACAGCGCTCGCAAACACCGTCAGCATCCAGGGCCCGAACGACATTTTCTTCGGCTCGCCGGTCGCCGGGTCGCGGCGCGCCAAAAGCGGCGGCGCCAGATGGAATTCGAGGCGCAGATTCTCGCCGTCGAAGGACGACTTCACGCGCTCGACGAATGACGTGTCGCTGAAAAGCCGCGCCACCTCATACTCGTCCTTGTAGGCCATCAGCTTGAACAAATAGCGCGCGACCGCTTCCGACAACGCGCATTGGCCCGGCGCCTTGTCGGCTTCCGCCGCGCGCACCTTCTCGACCCAATTGCGGTAGCGCCGCGCATAGCGCGCGCTCTGATAGGCGGTGAGGAAGGCGACGCGGCGCTCGACCGTCTCGTCGAACGATTGCGAGAGCTTGAGCGAGTCGTTTTCCGCCGATCCGCTGCGGCTTGAGCAGCGCCTCGACCGCCGCCGGCTCGGCCGCCGCGCGCCGGCCCCAGCGGAACGCGGCGATGTTCTCCTCAGCGGATTCGCCGTTCAGCTCGATCGCGCGTTCGATCGCCTCCGCCGAAAGCGGCAAGGCGCCGGTCTGGTAGGCATAGCCGACCATGACCATGTTGGCGGTGATCGCCCGGCCGACGATGTCGGTCGCAATCCGCGTCGCATCGAAGAAATGGCTGCGTTCAGGGCCGGCAGCGCCGAGGACGGCGCGTTTGAGCCGCGCGGTGGGCAGCGAATAGTCGGCATCGCGGGTGAAATCGCCGGGCAGGAATTCGAAGGTGTTGACCAGGACGCGCGTGCCACCGTGCTTGATGGCGCTGATCACTTTCTTGCTGCCGACCACGGCAATATCACCGCCGATGACGAGATCGGCGCCGCCGGCGGCGACGCGAATGGCGTGGATGTCCTCGAGATGATTGGCGATGCGAATATAGCTGTAGACGGCGCCACCCTTCTGCGCCAAGCCCGCCATGTCGATGACGCCGAACCCCTTGCCCTCTAAATGCGCGGCCATGCCGAGAACGCCGCCAATGGTGACGACGCCGGTGCCGCCGACGCCGGTGACGATGATGCCGTAGGGATGGTTGGTCGAGCGGCATGCTGGGCTCGGGCAGCGCCGGCCAATCCGCCGGCTCGGCCACGCCTTCGCCGTGCTTGAGCTTGGCGCCGTGCACGGTGACGAAGGACGGGCAGAAGCCCTTCACGCAGGAATAATCCTTGTTGCAGCTCGCCTGATCGATGGTGCGCTTGCGGCCCCATTCGGTCATCAACGGCTGCACCGAGACGCAATTCGATTTGACGCCGCAGTCGCCGCAGCCTTCGCACACCAGATCGTTGATCACCACGCGCTTGAGCGGATCGGGGAAGCTGCCGCGCTTGCGGCGGCGGCGCTTCTCGGCGGCGCAGGTCTGGTCGTAGATCAGGATGCTGACGCCCGGCACCGTGGCGAGGTCGCGCTGCACGGCGTCGAGCTCATCGCGGTGATGCACCGTCAAGCCACGCGGCCAGTCGGTGTCTTTGGCATATTTCCACGGCTCGTCGGTGACCACGACCACGCGCTTGGCGCCTTCGGCGGCGACCTGGCGGGCGATCTGCGGCACGTTCAAGCCGCCTTCGTTGGCCTGGCCGCCGGTCATCGCCACCGCGTCGTTGAACAGGATCTTGTAGGTCATGGTCACGCCGGAGGCGATCGCGGCGCGGATGGCGAGATAGCCGGAGTGGTTATAGGTGCCGTCGCCCAGGTTCTGGAACACGTGGCCGCGTTTTGGAGAACGGCGCCTCGCCGATCCAGTTGGCGCCCTCGCCGCCCATCTGGGTGAAGCCGAGCGTCTCGCGGTCCATCCACTGCGCCATGTAATGGCAGCCGATGCCGGCGTAGGCGCGGCTGCCGTCCGGCACGCGCGTCGAGGTGTTGTGCGGGCAGCCCGAGCAAAAATAAGGAATGCGCTGCGCCACGTCGGTGGTTTCGCCGAGCGCGCGCTGCGCGTCCTTCAGGCGCGCGACATTGGCGGCCAGTTCCTCGTTGGCGCCGTAGCGCAGCAGCCGCTCGCCGATGCAGATGGCGATATCGTTGGAGTCGAGCGCGCCCTTGACCGGGAACAGCCAATTGCCCTGCTCGTCCTTCTTGCCGATGCAAACCGGCTGGTTCTGCGTGCCGTAAAGCTCCTCGCGCACCTGCACTTCGATCAGCGAGCGCTTCTCTTCGACGACGATGATGAGATCGAGGCCTTGCGCGAACTCGGCCAGCTCCCGGCGCGAGATCGGCCACGGGCAGGCGATCTTGAACAGGCGCAGGCCGAGATCGTTGCACTTGATTTCGTCGATGCCGAGCTCGTCGAAGGCCTGGCGCACGTCGAGATAGGCCTTGCCGGTGGTGATGATGCCGATCTTGGGCGCGCGGCCGCCCGAGGTGACGATCTTGTTGAGCTTGTTGGCGTGCACGAAGGCCAGCATGGCGTCGCGCTTGAAATCGTGCAGGCGCGCTTCCTGGCCGAGGATGGTGTCGACCAGGCGGATATTGAGGCCGCCGTCCGGCATGCGGAAATCGTCCGGCGTGACGATCTTGACGCGATCGACGTTGCCGTCGACCACGCCGGTCGATTCCACCGTCTCGTGCATGCATTTGAGCGCGGTCCAAGTGCCGGTGAAGCGCGACATGGCCCAGCCGTAGAGCGCGTAGTCGATGATCTCCTGCACGCCGGCCGGGTTGAGGATCGGCATCATCACGTCGACGAAATGGAATTCGGACTGATGCGCGGTGGTGGAGGATTCGGCGGTGTGGTCGTCGCCCATCAGCGCGAGCACGCCGCCGTTCTTGGAGGTGCCGGCCATGTTGGCGTGGCGGAAGACGTCGCCGGAGCGGTCGACGCCCGGGCCCTTGCCGTACCACATGCCGAACACGCCATCGAACTTGCCTTCGCCGCGCAGCTCGGCCTGCTGCGTGCCCCACAGCGCGGTGGCGGCGAGCTCCTCATTGATGCCGGGCTGGAACTTGACGTCTTGTGCCGCCAGAAAGCGGCCGGCGCGCATCATCTGCTGGTCGAGGCCGCCGAGCGGCGAGCCGCGATAGCCGGTGACATAGCCCGCGGTGTTGAGGCCTGAGCGGCGGTCGCGCTCTTTCTGCATCAGGCAGGCGCGGATCAGCGCCTGATAGCCGGTCACCAGGACGCGGCTCTGCGCCAAATCGTATTTGTCGTCGAGGCTGACGGAACGGAGCGTCATGGCTTGGCCTTTAGCGCGAGGGACGGCGCCGGCGCAGCTCATCCCCGGCACCACTCATATAGGCTCGGACTGCGGGACGCAAAGCCGGTTATGCCCGAAAATACGCGGGAAACGATCCATTTCGTCTGCCGGCGCCGGGCTGGAAGGAAATTTCGGCCGTGCCCGATTTCACGCATTTTGGCGCAATGCAGCAGGCGGGCCCAGGCTGTTGACCTCAATCAATGCAATCGGAACCGGGCGGTGGCAGCCTTTCTACTATGGCACTCGCCCGACGGAAAATCGTGCCCGACTTCGCCAAGCTCCGCGCGGAGATGGTGGATCACCACATTTTTGCGCGCGGGGTGCGCTCCGAGCGCGTGCTCGACGCCATGCGCAAGGTGCCGCGCGAGGCGTTCCTGCCGCACGACCTGCACGAGTTCGCTTACGAGGACGCGCCGCTGCCGATCGCCGCGCAGCAGACCATCTCGCAGCCCTATATCGTCGCCTTGATGACCGAGGCGCTGGCGCTGCAAGGCGGAGAAAAAGTGCTCGAGATCGGCACCGGCTCCGGCTACGCGGCCGCGGTGCTGGCCGAGATCGCCGGCGAGGTCTACACGGTCGAGCGTATCGGGCAGCTTGCGGAAAAGGCGGCCTCGGTCCTTTCCGGCCTCGGTTACCACAATGTCCATGTGCTGCACGACGACGGCACGCGCGGCTGGCCCGACCATGCGCCCTATGACGCCATCGTCGTCGCCGCCGGCGGCCCGAAGGTGCCGGAGGCGCTGCGCGCGCAGCTTAAAGTGGGCGGGCGCCTGGTGATTCCGATCGGCAGCGACGCGCGCGCGCAGGAGCTGGTGCGCGTCACCCGCGTTTCGCAGGACGACTATGAGCAAGAGGACCTCGCCGACGTCCGCTTCGTGCCGCTGCTCGGCCAGGAAGGCTGGCAGGCGCCGGCGCAGGAAGAGCGCCGCGTCATCAAGCTGCGCGGCGAGCCGCTGGCGCACGCGATCGCCACCGCCGCCGAGCCGTTCGACGACATCGGCAGCGTGCAGCTCGGCGCGCTGCTCGCGCGCATCGGCGACGCCCGCGTGGTGCTGCTCGGCGAAGCCTCGCACGGCACGTCCGAATTCTATCGCATGCGGGAGAAGATCTCGCGCGAGCTGATCACACGCAAGGGCTTCAATTTCATCGCCATCGAGGGCGACTGGCCGGACGCCGCGCGTATCGATCATTACGTGCGCCATCGCGAATATCCGCCGTCGGAATGGACGGCGTTCGCGCGTTTCCCGACCTGGATGTGGCGCAACAACGAAGTGCGCGGCTTCGTCGATTGGCTGCGCGGCCATAATGCCGTGCTCAAGCCGGAGGCGCGCGTGGCCTTCCACGGCCTCGATCTCTACAGCCTCTACACGTCCATCCGCGCCGTTCTGGACTATCTCGACGACGTTGATCCGTCATCGGCCAAGGTCGCGCGCGAACGCTATGGCTGCCTGACGCCCTGGCAGGCCGATCCCGCGACCTACGGCCATGCCGCGCTCACCGGCAGCTATCCGACCTGCGAGGACGATGTCGCGCACGCGCTCATGGACCTGCTCGGCAAGCACCAGGCCTATGCGGCGCGCGACGGCGAGCGCTTCCTCGACGCGGTGCAGAACGCGCGGCTGGTCGCGAACGCCGAGCGCTATTACCGCATCATGTATTACGGCTCGCGCGCCTCGTGGAATTTGCGCGACGGGCACATGTTCGAGACCTTGCAGGCGCTGTTGGCGCATCACGGGCCGAACAGCAAAGGCATCGTGTGGGCGCACAATTCGCATATCGGCGACGCCGCGGCGACCGAAATGTCCGCGCGCGGCGAACACAACATCGGGCAATTGTGCCGCCAGCAATTCGGCGAGCAGTGCTACGCGATCGGGTTCGGCACCGACCACGGCACGGTGGCGGCGGCCTCCGATTGGGACGGCCCGATGGAGATCAAGACCGTCCGCCCGGCGATGAAAAACAGCTACGAATTATTGTGTCACGAAGCCGGCGTGCCGCGCTTCATGCTGGCTTTGCGCGACCGGGCAAGCGCGCATGCGCGCGGCCTGATGACGCCGCGGCTGGAGCGGGCGATCGGCGTGATCTACCGGCCGGAAACCGAGCGCGCCAGCCACTATTTCGAGGCGGTGCTGCCGCGCCAGTTCGACGAATATATCTGGTTCGACGAGACCCAGGCGGTGACGCCGTTCAAGGCGAGAGAGCTGGAAGCGCTGCCGGACACCTACCCGTTCGGCATTTAGCCATTCCATCAAAGTCCAGGCAGACCCGCGCCGGCATGGCTGGCTAAATCTTGCGCGCCCTGTAAAAGGGGCGGTCCGCCGGGTTCCGTCATCGATGCCGCAATCCCCATCCTCCTCGATCGAGACGCGATCGTCCTGGGTCGTCGCCAGCGTGGCGCTCGTCACCTTGCTGATGGCGTTCGGCGGCGCCTGGATCACGCCGGTGGCGCTCAAGGACATCGCGGCCGAAGTCGGCGGCGCGCGCGAAGTGCCGGCGCTGGCCAGCGCGCTCGCCTGGCTGTGCTCGGGCGTCGGCGGCATCGTCATGGGCCGCATCGCCGACCGCATCGGCACGCGCTGGACCGTGCTCGGCGGCGCGCTGATGATCGGCTTGGGGCTGGCGATCTCGACGCTCGGGCCGCCCGGGCCGCTGTGGATCGGCCACGGCCTGTTCATCGGCCTGCTCGGGCTCGGCGGCATCAACGCGCCGATGTACATCTATATCAGCCGCTGGTTCGACCGCCGGCGCGGCTCGGCGCTGGCGCTGATCTCGAGCGGCAGTTACCTCGCCGGCGCGGTGTGGCCGCCGGTCTTCGAGCCGGCCATCGCGCACCTCGGCTGGCGCGAGACGATGCTCATCTATGCGGTCGTCGAAATCGCGGTGATCGTGCCGCTGGCCGCGATCTATTTTCGTGCGCCGCCCGAGGTCATTCACCCCGTCGAAGCCGCGCACGCCGAAACGCGCAGCGCGCCGGTGCTGGGCTGGCCGCCGAACCTCGTATTCGCGATGATGTGCGCGGCGGCCGTCTTGTGCTGCGTGCCGATGGCGATGCCGCAGCAGCATCTGGTCGCCTATTGCAGCGATCTCGGCATCGCGCGTTCGGCCGGCGCCATCATGCTGTCGGTGCTGCTCGGCACCGCCTTCCTCTCCCGGCAGATCTGGGGCGCGATCTCCGACCGCATCGGCGGGCTCTCCACCGTTCTCATCGGCTCGGCCTGGCAGTGCAGCGCCATGATCGGGCTGCTGCTGACGCAGAACGAAGCCGGGCTGTTCACGGTGGCGGCCGTCTTCGGGCTCGGCTTTTCCGGCATCATCCCGGCTTACGTGCTGGCTTTGCGCGAATTGTTTCCGGCCGCGCAAGCCTATTGGCGCATTCCGACGCTGCTGCTGTTCAGCGGCGCCGGCATGGCGCTGGGCGGCTGGCTCGCCGGCGCGCTGTACGATCACTACGGCTATTACGCCCCGGCCTTCGCCGTCGGCATCGGCTCGCAACATTCTCAATATTCTGGTGGTGGGGACGCTTGTTGCGCGCGGGCGGCTGTTTCGAGCGGCGCTCGCTTAACGCGCTATGCGCGCGGCAGCATCTTGAACATCGCATCGCCGTACATCGTGCGCGCGTCGGCAAGCAATGGCTGCACGGCCGCCACGAAGGCGGCGTGTTCGTTCTCGTTCAATGCGACGATCTCGCAGCCGGCGGCTGCGATAATTTTGCGCGCGGCCTCCTGCTCTTCCAGCGCGAGCTTGCGCTGATAGGCGACGGCTTGCGCAACCGCCTCGCGCATGGCGCGCTGCAGCTCGCCGGGCCAGGCGTCGAACGAGTCGCGGTGCAGGAAAACGGGGCGCGACACATAGAAGTGCGAGCTGAGCGTGTGGAACTTGTGGAAGTGATGCACGCCATAGGTCACGGTATTGGCGAGCGGGTTTTCCTGCGCGTCCAAGGTGCCGGCCTTGACCATGGCGATGGCTTCGGTGAGATCCATGCGCATCGCCACGGCGCCGAGCAATTCGAAGGTGCGCTTGTGGATATCGCTCGGCAGCACGCGCATTGTCATGCCCTTCAAGATCGGCCGGCAGATGCACCGGGCGCAGCCGGTTGGAAATGTGGCGGAAGCCGTTCTCGAACCAGCCGAGGATGCGGAAATTGGCGCGCGCCTCGGTCTTGCGCACGAGGTGCTGACCCAACGCGCCGTCCATCGCCGCGCGCGCCTGCGCGTTGCCGGCGAACAAAAACGGCAGATCGACGAAGCCCAATTCCGGCACGCGGTCGGTGAGGTAGCTCGACGACTGGTAGCCGAGCGTCATCTCGCCGTTCTCGACCAGCGTGAGAATATCCTCGGCCTTGCGGCCGTGATCGATGATGTTCCAGACGTAGTCGATGGCGACGCGGTCGCCGAATTCGGCGGCGAGTTTGTCGCCGATGAATTTCAACGCCTTGGAAAAGCCGGTGGTGGGCGGGCTATAGCCGCCCATGCGGATCGGGATCGGTTGACTCATGCGCGCTCTCTATACCGGCGCCGTGCGCGCTGTGCTAGGCTATGCGACATGAGGAGGATGCGCCCATGAACAAGCCCGCCAAACTCGCCATGGCCACGTCGCAGGGGACCGTGTCGGACGCCGAATGGGACGCCCGCGTCGATCTCGCCGCCGTCTACCGGCTGGTCGCGCATTACGGCTGGGACGACGTGATCTACAACCATTCCTCCATGCGGGTGCCGGGCGAGCCGCGCAACTTTCTCATGAAGCGCCACGAGTTGCTCTACACCGAGGTGACGGCGTCCAACCTGGTGAAAGTCTGCATGGACGAGGACCTCGACGAGAAAGCGGGCGTCAACCGCCCCGGCTTCACGCTGCACGGCGGGGTGCTGGCCGCGCGCGCCGACGTCAACTGCGCGATCCACGTGCACACGCCGACCGGCATGGCGATCGCCGGCCTCAAGAGCGGCTTGCGCATGGTCTCGCAGCAGGCGATCCGCTACTACCAGCGCATCGGCTATCACGCCTATGAAGGCATCACCGAGGATTTCAGCGAGCGCGAGCGCATCAACAAGGACCTCGGCGCAGAACCGCGCCATGATCATGCACAATCACGGCCTGCTCACCGTGGGCAAGAGCGCGCGCGACGCCTTCGTGCTGATGTATCATTTGCTCGAGGCGGCCGAAATCCAGCTGATGCTGGAGGCGACCGGCAGCGAGCTGATCGAGGTTCCGCCCGAGGTCTGCGCCAAGACGGCCGCGCAATACGACACGCACGATGCCGGCCGCGGCTCGGCCGACTGGGCCGCTTACTTGCGCAAGCTCGACGCCATCGACCGCGGCTACCGCAACTAGCCTTCATGGCCTTCACCAACCGCATGCAGGAGCGCCTTGCGCGCGGCGAAGTCGCGCTGTGCATGGCGACACGGCTGGCGCGCACCGCCGAGATCGCCATGATCGCGGAGGCGAGCGGGTTCGACGCCTTCTTCATCGACATGGAGCATTCGCGCGATTTCGCTCGACGCGGCGGCGCAGATCTGCACGGCGGCGCTGCCGGTCGGCGTGACGCCGCTCGCGCGCATCGCCGGGCACCGCTTCGAGGACGCCACGCGGCTGCTCGACATGGGCGCGCTCGGCATCATCTGCCCGGATGTTTCGACGCGCGCGCAGGCGGAGGCCTTCGCGCGCGCCTGCCGCTTTCCGCCGCTGGGTGAGCGCTCGGTGGCGGGGCCGGGGCCGCTGCAAGGCTACCGCGCGACGCCGCTCGCCGAGGTCAACGCGCAGGGCAACGCGGCGACCACGCTCATCGCCATGCTGGAGACGCCGGAGGGCATCGCCAATGCCGATGCGATCGCCGCGGTGCCCGGCATCGACGTGCTGCTGATCGGCTCCAACGATCTGTGCACGGCGATGGGCATTCCCGGCGATCTGAAGAACCCGAAATTGCGCGCGGCCTATGAGACGGTCGCGAAAGCCTGCAAGACGCACAACAAGGTGCTCGGCGTCGGCGGCATCCGCGGCGACGTCGCGCACGTGGCGGAACTGGTCAAGCTCGGCGCGCGCTTCGTGATCGCCGGCTCCGACGTGCAATATCTGATGCGCGCCGCGCGCGACGAGGTGGCGGCGCTGAGGAAGGCGGGGACGCCATGAAGCTCAAGCTGCATCACGTCAACTTCGCGACCACCGACGTGCCGGCGATGGACAAGTTCTATCGCGACGTGCTCGACATGCAGACGATCCCGGACATGGGCCGCAACCGCAAGCGCGACGAGGGCTATCCGGGCGACGTCGCCTTCGTCACCGACGGCGCGATGCAAATGCACATCGCCGAGAAGGACATGGATATCGGCTTCCGCACCGGCAAGGTGGTCAATCCCGTGCAGCGCGGCCACATCGCCTTCCGCACCGACGACCTTGCCGCCTTCAAGAAGCGGCTCGACGAGAAGGGCATCAAGTATTCCGACTACGGCGACTGGGCGATGACCGGCTGGATGCAGATTTTCTTCTACGACCCCGACGGCAACGTCGTCGAGGTGCACCAGGCGCCGAAGGATGCGCCCTGACAACCGTTCATCTCCCCGCGAAAGCGGGAATCCGACGACGTGTCCTTCGTTGCCCTGGGTCCCCGCTTTCGCGGGGACGAACGGGAAGGAGTGATTTCACCGCTCGTTCTTTCTCCCCTCGCCCGGGCCCCATTGCCAGAAGTCGCGGCCTTCCTGGCGCATGAAGCGCGCCAGCACCATCATGTGCACTTCGCGAGGCGCCGTCGACCAGGCGCGCCGCCCGCGCCGCGCGGTAGACCCATTCCACGATCGTGTCCTTGGAGAAGCCGCGCGCGCCCTGCAGCTGGATGGCGACGTCGGCCGCCTTGTGCAGCGTGTCGGCGACGTGCACCTTGGCGATCGAGATTTCCTTGCGCGCGCGCCCGCCCTGATCGAGCATCCAGGCCGCGTGCATGGTGAGCAGCCGGCCGATCTGGATCTGCTGCGCCACTTCGCCCAGCTTGATCTGCACGCTTTCGCGGTCGCCGAGCTTGATGCCGAAGCCTTCGCGCTCGTTGACGTAGGCCTGCGCGATCTCGATGCAGCGTTTCGCCCAGCCCAGCCAGCGCATGCAATGCGTGAGCCGCGCCGGGCCGAGCCTGATCTGCGTCACTTTCAGCCCGTCGCCGACGCCGAGCAGCATGTTCTCGGCCGGAATCTCGAGCCCGTCGAATTCCAGCTCGCAATGGCCGCCGTGCTCCTGCGGCCCGAGGATCGGGATGCGCCGCACGATGCGCCAGCCGGGCTGGTCCTTGTGATAGAGAAACGCCGTGAGGCCGCGCCGCTTGTCGTCGCCGGTGCGCGCCATCAGGATGAAATGCGAAGCGCCCTGCGCGCCGGTGATGAACCATTTGCGGCCATGGATGACGTATTTGTCGCCCTTCTTCTCGGCGGTGGTGCGCATCATCGAGGGGTCGGAGCCGGCGCCCGGCGCCGGCTCGGTCATCACGAAGGACGAGCGCACCTTGCCCTCGACGATGGGTTTGAGCCATTTGTCCTTCTGCTCGCGCGTGCCGACCAGGCGCAGCAGGTTCATGTTGCCGTCGTCGGGCGCCATGCAGTTGATCGCCAGCGGGCCGAAGAGGGAGCGCGCGGCCTCCTCGTAGATCGCCGCCCAGGCGACGATCGGCAGCTCCATGCCGCCGTATTCCTTCGGCGACTGCGGCGCCCACAGGCCGGCCTTCTTCGCCAGCTCGCGCACCGGCGCGAGGCGGTTGTGCGGAATGTTCTCGTGCTCGGAGAAATTCGCCGGGTCGGCTTCGAGCGGCAGCACGTGCTCTTCGATGAAGGCGCGCACGCGCAGGCGGAGGTGCTTCGATTTCGGGTGAAAGAGTGAAGTCCATAGCCGTCCCGTCCTTTCTCGTCATCCTTCGCGGCGCGCACCTCAGGATGACGGATTTAGCCCCTAATCTGCACCACCTGCCCGCCGTCCACCACCAGCGTGGCGCCGGTGATGTAGGCGCCGGCGTCGGACGCCAGCAGCAAGAGCGCGCCGTCGAGATCGCCGTCCTTGCCGAAGCGGCCCATCGGGATGTCGCGCTTGATCGCCGCGCCGGCCTCGCTGTTGAGGTAATCGTCGTTGATCTCGGTGACGAACCAGCCGGGCGCGATGGCGTTGACGCGCACGCCCTTGAAGGCGAGCTCGAGCGCCAGCGCCTTGGTCACCTGAATGACGCCGGCCTTGGCGACGGCATAAGCGACCGCGCCCTTGGAAACGCCGAGGCCCAGCACAGACGCAATGTTGATGACGCAGCCCTGCGCTTTCGCCGCCAGCATGCGGCGCGCGGCCTCCTGCGCGTTGGTGAAGACCGCGTCGAGATCGACGCTCAGCACCTTGCGCCATTCCTCCGGCGTCACCTCGATAGCGCGGCGCGGCCGTCTGCGCGATGCCGGCATTGTTGACCAGAATGGTGACGGTGCCGAAGGCCTGCTCGGCGGCGTCGAAGGCGCGGGCCATTGCGGCGCGGTCGGTGACGTCGGCCTCGATGGCGATCGCCTTGCCGCCCTTGGCCTCGATCTCGTCCTTGAGCGCCTTCAGCCGCCCGGCCCGCCGCGCCACCAGCGCGACGCTTGCCCCGTTGTCGGCGAGCGCGCGGGCAAATTGCACGCCCAGCCCGCTCGAGGCGCCGGTGACCAGCGCAACGCGGCCCTGCAGGTTGAAGAGGTCGGCGGCCTTCATGCGCAGTCCTTATACACTGAGGGAATGGACGCGCAAAAAGGCCCCGCGTAGCTTGCTGCGGCAGGCGAACGATTCGGGCGGACGGCGTGGAACGGCTTCTGAGAGCGACCATCAATAGCTGGCACGGCCTGATCGCCTGCGCGCGGTCGGAAGCGGCGTTCCGCGAGGAGCTGGCGCTGCTCGCGGTCGGCGTGCCGCTCGCCTTTTTCCTGACCTCGAACACCGGCGAGCGCTTCGCGCTGATCGGCGTCTTGGTGTTCCTGCTGATCGTCGAATTGCTCAACACCGCGATCGAGAAGCTTTCCGACCGCGTCACCCGCAAGCGGGATCCCGCCATCAAGCGCATCAAGGACATGGGCTCGGCGGCGGTCGGCTTATCGCTGCTGGCCGCCGGCGCGGTGTGGATCTTCATCGCGGCCGAGCGGTTCTGGCGCTGACCGTCAGGCGCCGCCGAGCATGCGCTTGACCTCCGGCCAGCTGCGCGCGCCGAAGGTGGCGAAGTCCCTGGCCAGCGGCTCCGGAAACCATTGCAGGAAGGCGGGCTGGAAGCTCGGCCGCGCCTGCAGCCGTGCGAACCAGTCGGCGAGCCGCGGCCGCTTGCTCCACATCTCCGCCATGCCGAGCATGGCGAGCCGGTTGACGTAGGGCGCCATGCCGATATCGGCGAGCGAGAAGGTGTCGCCGGTGAGCCAGAGTCGGTCCGCGAGCGCGTCTTCCATCTTCTGCAGATAGCCGTCGTAGAGCTTGAACGGCGCGGCGATGCCCGGCGCGTCGAAGCCGAGCGTGACGATCTCGCGCTTGCGCGCCTTCCAGCCGGGCGTCACCGATTGGGCGGGCGTTGCCTCGAGAAAGCGCTCGAGCTCGGCGGGCGGCAGCCGCGCCAGCGTGTGGCGGTGCGTGCAGGAAAAGGTGAGCTCGGCGCAGGCCGGATGCACCTGGTCGTCCACCGCCTTGGTCCACATCCGCATCTGCCAGCGCGCATAGGCGTCGGCGGGCCGCAGCGACGGCTCGGGGAACACGTCGTCGAGATATTCGCAGATCAGCGTCGACTCGGTGACGATCTTGCCGTCATGCACCAGCGTCGGCACCACCGCCTTGGGATTGAGCTTGATGTATTCGGGGTCGAACTGGTCGCCCTTGAGGATGTCCAGATAAGTGCCCTGCCATTGCAGTCCCTTTTCGGCCAGCACCAGCCGCACCTTGGCGGCGCAGACGGACGACCCGTGGTGGTAGAGATGGAGCATCGGCAAACCTTTCAACGGTAAAGCGCGTGCGGCAGCGCGGTCGCGAGCGCCGGAAAGAACCACAACACGACCAGCGCGAACAGCTGGATCAGCACGAACGGAATAATGCCCACGTAGATGTGTCGCGTCGTGATCTGCGGCGGCGCCACGCCGCGCAGATAGAACAATGTCGGCCCGAGCGGCGGGTGCATGTAGGAGGTCTGCAAGTTCACCGCGATCATGATGCCGAGCCAGACCGGATCGACGCCCGGCATCGTCAACAGCGCCGGCGCCACGATCGGCACCACCACGAAGATGATCTCGAAGGCGTCCATCACGAAGCCGAGCAGGAAGATCGCCAGCATCACCGCCAGCAGCGCGCCGTCGGCGCCGCCCGGCAAGTTGGAGAGCGCGGCGTGCACCATGACGTCGCCGCCGAGCGCGCGGAACACCAGGCTGAACAGCGTGGCGCCGATCAGGATGAGATAGATCATGGCGGTGATCTGCGCGGTCTTCTCGGCGACCGGCCGCATGTGGCGCGCCGATGCCGCCTTTGCGCGCCGCCAGCAGCATGGCGCCGACCGCGCCGACGGAGGCCGCTTCGGTCGGCGTCGCAATGCCGTAGAGGATCGAGCCGAGCACCGCGACGATCAGCGCGACCGGCGCCAGCAGCGCTTCGACCAGGCTGCCGCGGGCGTCTCGCTTGCCGCGACCGGCGGGACAGGATTTCGGGCCGCAGCACCGCCATGGCGACGAGGAACGCAAGATAAAGCGCGACCAGCAGCAGGCCGGGCAGGATGGCGCCGGCGAACAGGTCGCTCACCGACACCACATTGGGCGAGGCCGCGCCTTGCGCGAGTTGCGCCGCCTGGTAGGCGTTGTTGAGCTGGTCGCCGAGCACCACCAGCACGGTCGAGGGCGGCACGATCTGCGCCAGCGTCGCCGAGGCCGCGACCGTGCCGGCGGCGAGCCGCGGATCGTAGCCGTGGCGCAGCATGGCCGGCAGCATGATCAGGCCCATGGTGACGGCGGTGGCGCCGACGATGCCGGTCGATGCCGCCAGCAGCGCGCCGACGATGACCGACGGAATAGCCGAGGCCGCCGCGCAACGTGCCGAACAGCCGGCCCATGCGCTCGAGCAGTTGCTCGGCGATGCGCGATTGCTCGAGCATCACGCCCATGAAGATGAACAGCGGGATCGCGAGCAGCACCGCGTTGGTCATCACGCCGAAAATGCGCTCGGGCAGCGCGCCGAGGATCGAAAAGCTCATCACGCCCAGCGTGTCGCCCAAGCACGGCGAAGGCGAGCGAGACGCCGGCGAGCGTCAGCGCCACCGGATAGCCGGCCATCAGCGCGCCGATGACGGCGGCGACCAGGAGCAGGCTGAGGATTTCAGCGAGCGGCATCGCCCCCACCCGGCGGCTTCGCCGCCCACCTCCCCCGCAAGCGGGGGAGGGATAGAAGGTGAACGCCCTAATCGCCTGCGCCACGCCTTGCAGCGCCATCAGCGCGGCGAACACCGGGATCAGCGTCTTGAGCAAAAACACCAGCGGCAGGCCGCTCGATTCCTGCGAGCGCTCGAGGATCGCCCAGGAGCGCGCGGCGAAGGGCGCCGACAGCAGCAACAGCGTGAGCGCGAAGGGCATGAGCAGCAACAGGCTGCCGATGAGATCGATGCGCGCGCGTGCGCGCGCGGAGGCCTGCGCGTAGAACACGTCGACGCGCACATGGCCGCCGGCGGCAAGCGTCCAGGCCGACGCCAGCAAAAACAGCGCGGCGTTGGCATAGATCACGGTTTCGGAGAGCCAGATCGAGCCGAGGCCGAACACGTAGCGCGCGACCACCAGCGCGAATTGCAGGAGCACGATGACGAGCGCCAGCCACGCCGCCGCGCGGCCGACGGCGGCGGTGAAGCGGTCGATGCGGTCGGCGAGCGCGTGCAGTCCATGCATAAGTGCTATGATGACACAATGAGAAGCCTTTCGCTAAAGTGATCGCAGGGCAACCGGCAATCCCTAGGACCTCTTCATGCTCGGCGGACTGCTGTCGTTGCTCTCGGCGGTGACTTTTGCTTACGCCAATGCGAGCGTGCGCCGCGGTGTGCTGACCGGAACGGTATCGCAGGCCGTTGGGATCAGCCTGCCGGTCGCGCTGCCGATCTTCGTCCTGGCGATGCTGTTGAGCGGCGGCTTCCCCATCCTCGCGAGCTTTACGACGCGCAGCTGGGCTCTGCTCGCGCTCGCCGGCGTGATCCATTTCGCCTGGGCGCGCTACTGCAATTACCGCGCGACCAAGGCGATCGGCGCCAATCTCGTCGCGCCGGTGCAGCAATACAGCCTCATCATTACGCTGGTCCTGGCGGTGGTCTGGCTGGGCGAAGCGCTGACGTTTCTGCGCATCGCCGGCATTGCGCTGGTCGTGGCCGGTTCCATGCTGACGCTCGGCCCGAGAAAAACGAAGGAACCCGCCGTGCCGCCGGAAACGCCGGGCGAGACAAGTTTTACCCCCGACTACGCGGAGGGCTATTTCTACGCCCTGTTGTCCGCCATCGGCTTCGGGCTGAGCCCGATTCTGATCGGAATGGCCTTCGAGACAAAGGGCATCGCGGTCGGCATTGCCGGCGGCTTCGTCTCCTATCTCGCCGCAACACTGGCAATCGCCGTGACGCTGTTTCTGCCCGGACAATGGAAGAGCTACCAAAGCCTCGACCGCAACACGGCGAAATGGTTCATCCTCTCCGGCATCACCGTGTGCTTGTCGCAGATGCTGCGCTATATGGCGCTGGCGATCGCGCCGGTGTCGGTGGTGTCGCCGATCCAGCGGCTGTCGCTTGTGTTCCGCATTTATTTCGGCTGGATGATCAACCCCAAGCACGAAGTCTTCGGCGGCCGCGTCGTGGCCGGAACGATCGTCTCGCTGGTCGGAGCGGTGGCGCTGTCCGCCAGCACCGACAGCGTCATCCACCTCATCCCCATCCCGGCGGAATTGCCGCTTGGCTGACCTGGCACTGGCCGTAAGCGGCGGCGGGCGCCTGATGACAGCACGAGTTCGCTTCAGCTAGACTTGTGTCGCATGCCACACGATCACGATCACCACCACGATCACGACCATTCCGAACTGTCGGAAACCCAGTTGCGCGTGCGCGCGCTGGAAACCGTGCTGACCGAGAAGGGCTACGTCGATCCGGCCGCGCTCGATTTGCTGATCGAGACCTACGAGAAGAAAGTCGGCCCGCGCAACGGCGCCCGCGTGGTGGCCAAGGCCTGGGCCGACCCGGCCTATCGCGCGCGGCTGTTCAAGGAGGCCACATCGGCGATCGCCGAGCTCGGCTATGCCGGGCGCCAGGGCGAGCACATCGTGGCGCTGGAGAATACGCGCAAGCGGCACAACATGGTCGTGTGCACGCTGTGCTCCTGCTATCCGTGGCCGGTGCTCGGGCTGCCGCCGGTCTGGTACAAGTCGGCGCCCTACCGCTCGCGCGCGGTCGCCGATCCGCGCGGCGTGCTGGCCGATTTCGGCGTGAGCCTGCCGCAGGACACCGAAATCCGCGTGTGGGATTCCACCTCGGAGATTCGCTATCTGGTGATCCCGATGCGGCCGGCCGGCACCGAAGGCTGGAGCGAGGAGCAAGCTCGCCGAGCTGGTCACGCGCGATTCCATGATCGGCACCGGACTGCCGAAGCCGCCGAAGGACGTCGCCATGAACGGCGCGCAGGACATGGGCGGCGTGCACGGCTTCGGCCCGGTCGCAGGCCGAGCCGAACGAGCCGGTGTTCCACGCCGACTGGGAGAAGCGCGCCTTCGCGCTGACGCTCGCCATGGCCATGCCGGGGCAGTGGAACATCGACATGGTCGCGCTTCGCGCGCGAGAACCGCGATCCGGCCGACTATCTGTCGATGAGCTATTACCAGATCTGGTTCGCCGCGCTGGAGACGATGCTGAAGGAGCGCGCATCTGGTGGCGGACGACGAGATTGTCGTCGGACACAGTCTGCATCCGCCGAAACCTGTGCCGCGCGTGCTGTCGCCCGGCGACGTGCTGCAGGTGTTGCATCGCGGCGGCCCGACCGAACGCGCCACCAACACCAAAGCGGCATTCAAGCCGGGCGACCGCGTGCGCGCGAAGAACATCAATCCGCCGACCCACACGCGGCTGCCGCGCTATGTGCGCGGCCATGTCGGCATGATCGAGCGCGTCATCGGTTGCCACGTGTTTCCCGACAGCAACGCGCGCGGCGCCGGCGAGAACCCGCAATGGCTCTACACCGTGCGCTTCACGGGCCGCGAATTGTGGGGACCCGAGGGCGACCCGACCACGGCGGTCTCGGTCGACGCCTGGGAGCCCTATCTGGAGCCGGCATGATCGACCAAGCCGCCGCAGCCCGCGCCACGCAAGACGTGCCGAGCATCCCGCGCGATGCCGACGGGCCGGTGTTCCGCGAGCCGTGGGAGGCGCAAGCCTTTGCCATGACGCTGGCGCTGCACGAGCGCGGCGTGTTCACGTGGACAGAATGGGCCGAGGCGCTCAGCCGTGAGATCAAACGCGCGCAAGCGGCCGGCGATCCCGACACCGGCGAGACCTATTATTTGCATTGGCTGGCGGCGCTGGAAAACCTGGTGGCGGAGAAAGGTGTCGCGACACACGACACGTTGCATCGCACTCGCGACGCCTGGGACCATGCCTGCGACCGCACCCCGCACGGCCAGCCGATCGAATTGCAGCCGGGCGATTTCCGCTAGAGCAGGCCCATGCGCTCGCTCACCATGTAGCCGGTGAGCAATGCCGCGCCGAACAAGATGATGACGGCGGCGGCGGCGGTCTCCAGCCCGCGCACGATCAGCAGGCCGGTGCCGGGCTTGCCCTTGGCGAGGCGGCCGGCAAAGCCGCGGAAGCCGACCGCGACGGTGGCGACGGCGGCGACGGTGATGGCGGTGCCGAGCCCCATCACAAACGTCGAGGCGACGCCGATCCAGAACAGCCCCTGCGCCAGCGCGAACACCAGCACGATGATGGCGCCCGAGCAGGGCCGCAAGCCGACGGCGACGATGGCGGTGAGCCCGCGCCTGAGCCAGTGCGGGCCTTTCAACTCCTGCGGCTCCGGCGCATGGGAGTGGCCCCAGGCCGAGGCTTCTTCCTCGTCGTCGTGGTGATGATGATCGTGGCCATGATCGTGACCGATGCGCGTGGCCGTGATCGTGGCCGTGCGCGTGGCCATGACCGTGATCATGCGCGTGCGCGCGCGCCGCGCAGCAGATGCAGGAATGAGCGGCCCTTCACCCACAGCAGCCGCACGCCGATCGCGATGATGAGCCCATAGCTGACCATCTCGACGATGCGCACGGTGTTGCCCATCGCGTGCGCGGTGGCGCCGAGCAGCAGGGCGGCGACGGCGACGATGGCGATGGCGGTCAATGCCTGCAAAATAGCCGACGCGAACGACAACACGATGCCGCGCCGCCAGGTCTCGTCATTGGCGACCAGATAGGACGAGATCACCGCCTTGCCGTGGCCGGGGCCGGCGGCGTGGAAGATGCCGTAGATGAAGGAGATGCCGAGCAGCGTATAGGCGGCGCTGCCGTCGGACTTGGCGGCGCGGATCTGATGCGACAACATGAGATAGAATTTCGCCTGCTCGGCCAGGATCCAGCCGGCGAAGCCGCCGACTTCGGGCGCCGCCGTGCGCTTGAGCCCGAATTGCGCCAGCGCCGGATCGAGCGCCGCGACCAGAAGCAGTGCGCAGACGACGATAAAAACGCATTTCGCCACGTAAGAACGCCGGGCCGGACACGTCATTGTCGTAAGTTCCTCGGCTTCGATGCCGCCCCCGCGACTTACTCGATACCGTTCACGGACACTTCACCATGATCTTGTTGGCGAAAAACGACCCCCAATTGGCCGCCGCTTCGGGATTGTCGCTGAGCTTCTTTCCCTCCGCGTAAGTCAATTCGCGCGGCAGCTCGGTGGTGAGCTTGCATTGCGCCGGCGCGCCGACGAGATGGACCGGCTTGTCCTTGGCCAGCTCGAAATCGATGAAATAGGTCGGATCGTAGATTTCGATCTTGAGGTCCTTGGCCTTCACCGGCTGCTTGAACGGCAGCGTGAAGTTCAGCGTGAGCACCTCGTCCTTGTAGTCGAGCCAGTAGTCCGGTGTCGGATCGGTCAGCTCCGCCTTCTTGCCGTCGACGGTGGCAAAAGTGAAGTAGTCGTACTCCTTGAGCGAGTCGACATTGACCTTGGCAAGCGGCGCCAATTCCGCGCGCGTGAATTTGCCCTTCTCCTTGCTCTCCAGCCCCTGCACGGCGAAGGCCGTGAACATGTCGTCGAACACCCAATGCTGGCGGATGCCGGTGACGCTGCCGTCGGGCGCGTAAACCAGATCGCTCGTCGACTTCACCCAGACATGGGGATGCGCGCGCGCCGGCAGCGCGAAGGCGAGGCCGATCAGAGCTGCGAGGAAAAAGCGGGTCATCGTGGGGGCGACCATAGCACGGACTGCGGCGCAAAGGTGGCGGGTCATCTGCTGTTACTTTATTACGCGCGGCGTCATTACGCGCGGCGTCATGGACAATTCACCAGAATCTTGTTGGCGAATTGCGCGCCCCAGTTCTGCGCCGAAGACAGCGAATTGAAGAAGGCCTCGCCGAGCTTCTGCGATTGCGCGGTGGTGATGTCGTGCGGCAACACCACGTCGAGCTTGCAGCCCGCAGGCGCGCCGACAAGGTGCACCGGCGCGCCCTTGGCGAATTCGAAATCGACGAAGATGGTGGGGTCGTAGATTTCGATCTTCAGCAATTTCGCCTTCACCGGCGTCTTGAACGGCAGCGTGAAGTTGAGAACGAGGACCTGATCCTTGTAGTCGAGCCAATAGCCCGGCAGCGGATCGCTCATGGGCGCTTTCTTGCCGTCGGCGGTCGCGTAGGTGAAATAATCGTACTCCTTGAGCGACTCGACATTGACCTTGGCAAGCGGCGCCAATTCCGCGCGGGTGAATTTGCCCTTCTCCTTGCTCTCGAGCCCCTGCACGGCGAAGGCCGTGAACATGTCGTCGAAAGCCCAGCGGTGGCGGATGCCGGTGACGCTGCCGTCGGCGGCATAGACCAGCTCGCTCTGCATCGTCACCCAGACGTGCGGATGCGCCGCGGCCGGCAAGGCGAGCGCCACGCACGCGAGCGCGGCCAGAAAGAATGCGGAGCAAAACGGCCATGCCGCCACCATAGCGGCGAGTGCGGCACAATGGTGGCGTTATGCGGCGCACGCTATGCTCCAGACTAAGGTTATGCCGTATTCGATGAGCAGGCTGACCCCCTATGACACGGTGGCGAATATTCAGCGGAGTGCGCGCGAGCATGCGGTCAGCTGGACGATTTGCCGGCGGTGCAGCGGTCATCGCCGCGGCTTTGGCTTTGCCTGCTGCCGGACGCCGCCGCCGCACACATCATCCAGGGCGCGCAGGGCGGCTTCGGCAGCGGCTTTGCCCATCCGCTCACCGGGCCGGATCATTTCCTGGCGATGTTCGCCGTCGGCCTGTGGGGCGCGCAGATGGGCGGGCGGCCGGTGTGGACGCTGCCGGTGACGTTCCCGATGATCATGGTGGTCGGCGGCGTCTTGGGGATGGTCGGGCGTGCCATTCCCCGCCATCGAAATCGGCATCGCGCTCTCCATCCTGGCGCTCGGCATGGCGATCGCGCTCGCCTGGCATCCGGCGGAATGGGTCGCGCTGGTGTTGATCGCCTATTTCGCGCTCTGTCACGGCTACGCGCACGGCGCCGAGCTGCCGCTCTCGGCCGATCCCGCCGACTATGCCATCGGCTTCGTGCTGGCGACCGGCATGATCCATCTGTTCGGCATCGGCGTCGGTCTCGCGCTCAATAAGCCGATGCACGGCCGGCTTTCGCGCGGGCTCGGCGCGCTGATCGGCCTCGGCGGACTATATTTCCTTGTCCCCGCGCTCCGTGCGGTTTGACGCGCTCACAGCGCGCCAATGGAGCGGCCCGGCTTTGGCCGCGCTCGGCCTCATCGCGCTCGCCGCCGTCGCGCTGGTGCCGCTTCTGAGAGAAAGCCCGCTCGCGCGTTGGACCTTGAGCGAGACGCTGGCGCCCGCGCGCGTGCTGCCGCTGATCGGGCTTGGCGCCGCCTTCGCGCTGATCGGCGCGCGTGCCTTGATCGGCGCGTTGCTGCTGTTCGCCTTGGGCATTGCCGGCGGGATTGTTGCGGAGGACCGGCTGCTCTTTCTGCTCGACATGGTGCCGGGCGCGGCCACGCATCTGTTCCTGACCGTGCCGATCGCCTATCTCGCGGCCGGTGCCGCGCTCGTCGCCAGCGCGCGCTGGCGTGAATGGCTGGCGCCCATCTGCGCCGCGATCTTCGGCGCCATGCTCGGGCTCACGATCAAGCTGACCGATCCCAGCCTGCACGAGCCGGCCTTCACCTGGACGCCGGTGCTGATCGCATTCTGGATCGTCGGCGCGGTCTCGCTCACGCTGCGCGCCTTCCGGCGCGGCTGGTTTTCGATTTTCGGCCGCATTCTCGGCAGCTGGCTCATCGCCATCGGCCTGCTCTATGGCGGGGCCTCGCTGGTGCCGAAACGCCAGCCGCCGCCACCGGCCGTGGCCTTGCCGCCGGCGGCCGCGCCCGGCGCCGAGCGCGCAATTCCCGGCCTGCCGGTGCCCGACCAGCCGCCGCCGTTTCCCGGCGGGGTCGACCGCTTTCGGCAGCCTTAGAGTCCGAGCCGCGCCGCCGTCGGCGCGCGGATCGTGGCCGCCTTCCAGCGTACCGTCGGGATGCAGGATGACGGCGCCGGCGTGGCCCATCGTGTCCGAGTATGGCTCGTCGAGCACTTGGACATCGTGCCCGGCCGCCATCAGCCGGTCGATCAGATTGCCGTCGAAGCGGCGCTCCATGCGCAAGTTTGTGTGCGCCGAGCCCCAGGTGCGGCCCAAGAGCCAGCGCGGCGCCTCGAGCGCGCGCTCGAGCGGCTGGCGGAAGGTGACGTGGCGCGTGAACACGGCCGCTTGCGTCTGCGGCTGGCCGTCGCCGCCCATGGTGCCATAGGCCATGACGCGGCCGTCTTTCAGCGCGGCGAGCGCCGGATTGAGCGTGTGGAACGGGCGGCGGCCGGGCGCCAGCGCGTTGAGCGCCTTGGGGTCGAGCGAGAAGCTGGCGCCGCGGTTCTGCATCAGCACGCCGGTCGATGGCAGCACGCAGCCGGAGCCGAACTCCCAATAGAGCGACTGGATGTAGGAGACGACGAGGCCGGTGCTATCTGCCGCGCCCATCCAGATGGTGTCGCCTTTCGCCGGCGAGGCGCCGGCCATTTGGCGGCTTTCTTCATGTCGATCTTGCCGGCCTGCTCGTCGAGGAAGGCGGGCGACAGGAAGTTGCCGAGATCGACGGTGATGCGGTCGGGATCGGTGATGACGCGGTCGCGCACGCGGAAGGCGCGCTTGGTGGCTTCCACGATGCCATGGACATGCTCGAAGCTTTCGGCCTCGCGCACGCGCAGGCGGTCGAACAACGCCAGGATGATGAGCGAGGCCAGCCCCTGCGTCGGCGGCGGCGTGTTGTAGAGCGTGCCGGCTTGAATCGTCACGCTGAGCGGCGCCTCGACCGCGGCGCGGAACCGCTCGAAGTCGGCGCGCGTCACCGGGCTGCCGATGCGCTCGAGATCGGCGGCGATCTCGCGGCCGACGTCGCCGCGATAGAAATCGTCGAGCCCGGCGTGGCTCAGATGTTCGAGCGTCGCGGCGAAGGCCGGCTGCTTGAGGCGGGCGCCTGCCTCCGGCGCCTTGCCGTCGATCAAAAAGGCTTGCAGGAAACCGGGCGCGGTTTCGAGTTCGGCGTATTTCTCGACCGTCAGCCGCGCCTGGCTGCGCGTCACGGTGTAGCCCTCGCGCGCGTGCTTGATGGCGGGCGCCAGCAGCACATCGAGCGGCAGCTTGCCGCCGTTTGCCTTGGCCGCTTCCGCCGCCAGCATCCAGGCCGCGACCGCGCCCGGCACGGTGAGCGCGGCGAGCGGCCCGCGCGCCGGGATCTCGTCGTGGCCGGCGTCGCGGTAGAGCGCGATGGTGGCTTTGCTCCCCGCGCGCCCCGCGCCCATCAGCGCGCGCACGCGGCCGGAGGGTTCGCGGATCAGCCAGAAGCCGTCGCCGCCAATGTGATTCATATGCGGATAGACCGCGGCGATCGAGGCGGCCATGGCCAGCATGGCCTCGATGGCGTTGCCGCCTTCGGCGAGGATGGCGCGGCCGTCCTCGACCGCGGCGGAATGCGGCGCGCAGACGACGCCGCGGCGGTGGCCGGCGGTGTGGAGGGTCATGCGAGCACCGCGTCGGCGAGCCCGCGCTTCTTCAACAGCGCATCGACCGCCGGCAGCCGGCCGCGGAAGGCTTTGTAGGCCTCGGCCGGATCGCGCAGGTTTCCGGCGCCGTAGATGAACTCGCGCAGGCGCTGGGCGGTGGCGGGATCGAAGACGTCGCCGGTCTCCTCGAAAGCTTCGAAAGCGTCGGCGTCGAGCACCTCCGACCACATGTAGGAGTAATAGGCCGCAGCGTAGCCCCCGCCCGAGAACAGATGCTGGAAATGCGGCAGGCGGTGGCGCATGACGATTTCCGCCGGCATGGCGATGCGTGCGAGATCGTCGCGCTCGAATTCGGTCACATCAAGCGACGCGGTGTCGCGCAGGCCGTGCAAATCGAGATCGACCAGCGCGCAGGCGGTGTATTCCACGGTGGCGAAACCCTGGTTGAAGGTGCGCGTCGCCAACAGGCGCTCGAGCAGCGCCTTCGGCATCGGCTCGCCGGTGCGCGCGTGGCGCGCGTATTTTTGCAGGATCTCCGGCACCTCCAGCCAGTGCTCGTAAAGCTGCGAGGGCAATTCGACGAAATCGCTCGGCACCGCCGTGCCGGCGAGCAGCGGATAAGTGACGTTCGACAGCAAGCCATGCAGCGCGTGGCCGAACTCGTGGAACAGCGTGCGGGCATCGTCGAAGGACAAAAGCGCAGGCTCCCCGGCCGCGGGCTTGGAGAAATTGCAGATGTTGAGGATGATCGGCGTGATATCGCCCGCGAGTTTTTCCTGATCGCGCAGCGAGGTCATCCAGGCGCCGCTGTGCTTGGACGCGCGCGCGAAATAGTCGCCGATGAACAGGCCGACGTGATTGCCGGCGGCGTCCTTCACCTCGAAGGCGCGCGCGTCGGGGTGATAGAGCGGGACATCGACGGCTGTGAAGGTCAGCCCGAACAGCCGGCGCGCGGTCGCGAAGGCCGCTTCGATCATCTTGTCGAGCTGGAAATAAGGCTTGATCTCGGCCTCGTCGAGATCGTAGCGCGCCTTGCGCAGCTTCTCGGCGTAGTAGCGCCAGTCGTGCGGGGCGAGCGCGAAATTGCCGCCCTCCTGCGCGATCATGGCTTGCAGCGCGTCGCGCTCGGTTGCGGCCTTGGCGCGCGCCCGGCCCCAGACCTCATCGAGCAGCTTGCGCGCGGCCGCCGGCGTCTTGGCCATCTGATCGTCGAGCCGGTAATCGGCGAAGCTCGCAAAGCCCAAAAGCTTGGCGCGCTCGGCGCGCAAGGCCACCATCTCGGCAATGAGCGCGCGGTTGTCGGTCGCGCCGCCATTTTCGCCGCGCCTGATCCAGGCCTGGAAGATTTTCTCGCGCAAATCCCGTCGTGAAGAGAATTGCAGGAAAGTCTCGCAAGACGAGCGCGCCAGCGTGATGGCGTATTTGCCCGGCGTGGCCGCGCTCATCGGCCGCGGCGCGCGCGGCGGCACGGGCGAAATCCGGCAGGCCGGCGAGATCGCCCTCCTCCAGCATGAGCGCGTAAGCCTTCTCGTCCGCCAGCACGTTCTGCCCGAACTGGGTGCCGAGGCTGGCGAGCCGCTCGTTGATCGCCGCCAGCCGATCCTGCGCCGGCTTCTCAAGCGCAGCGCCGGCGCGCACGAAGCGGGTGTGATAGCGCTCGAGCACGCGCGCTTGCTCGGGCGAGAGCCCGAGCGCGTCGCGCCGCCGGTAAAGATCGGCGATGCGGGCATAGAGCTTGGCGTTGAGATAAAGCGCGTTCGAGTGGCGGGCGAGCAGCGGCGACATTTCGCGCTCGACCGCCTCAATCGCGTCGCCGGTGTCGGCGCCGGCCAGCACGAAGAACACGTTGGCGACGCGGTCGAGCGCGCGCCCGCTCCGCTCCAGCGCCGCGACGGTGTTGTCGAACGACGGCGCGGCCTTGTCGGCGGCGATCGCCTCGATCTCGGCAAGGTGCGCCGCCAGCGCCGCATCGAAGGCCGGGCGGAACTGGCCGGGCTGGACGGCGCCGAACGGCGGCAGGCCGAAGGGCGCGGTCCAGTCCTTCAGCAATGGATTTGGGGAGGCGGTCTGCGGGCGGGTCATGTGGGTCTATCTAGAGGGCGGACCGGCAAACGCCAAGTGATGCGCCAAGTGATGCGCCAAGCCATGACCGGTGAGGCCATTGCCTTAAGTCAATGCACCGTTGCGAGAGATTAGCTTGGATCACCGTCACTTTCGCCCCGGGATTGCACAGGAGCGCCGGCGATGGCCTACATCTTTCAGGAAAACGAGCTGCCTTCGCTGATCTCGGAGGTGCCGGGACGCGAGCGCATCTTTTTCGTCAACCAGGAACTCGCCCATACCGACGACATGCTCGCCGGCGTGATGCACTACAAGAAGGGCGCGGCCTCGCCCTACCACCTGCACAAGAACTGCGAACACTTCTATTTCATCATCGACGGCAAGGCGCAGGTGGAGACCGAGGAAGGCATCCGGCCGGTCGGCCCCGGCGACATGATCTTCATCCCGGCCGAGGAAAAGCACCGGCTGCGCGCGCTTGAACCGCTGTTCTATTTCGAATGGCAGGCGCCCAATCGCTTCCAGACCACGATCCTGGAAGGCTCCGACGCGGA
Organism: uncultured Alphaproteobacteria bacterium; assembly: GCA_963742375.1. Classification (GTDB taxonomy): domain Bacteria; phylum Pseudomonadota; class Alphaproteobacteria; order Rhizobiales; family Xanthobacteraceae; genus Pseudolabrys. The sequence goes on along the minus strand of CAVULP010000001.1, from coordinate 366,169 downwards.
TCTGCGCTGGAACCGCAAGGACGGCAAGGTCTGGGTGCAAACCTGACGACGAGGGAGGACATCGCCATGCCACTGACCTACATCGACACCAACAAACTCCCTCGCAAATCCGCGCCCGGCCGCGGCGAGATGACCGACGTGCTGAACGAGGCGCTGTGCGGCGCCAAAAACGTGCGCGGCAGCCTGCGCTGGCTGCAAGCAGGCGACACCTTCCAGGCCGAGGCCGAGAACAAGCACCAGCTCGTCTATCTGATGGACGGCAAGGGCCGCATCACGCTCAACGGCAAGGGTTACGACGTCGGCAAGGGCGCCGGCGTCTATCTCGCCCCGTCGGAGAAAGCCACGATCGCGGCGGCAAACGGCGCGCTCAAGCTGTTCGTGCTGGTGGTGCCGAAGATTCCGAAATGACGGGGCGGCGCCGCAGCCGGCCCGCCTAGAGCATCACGCGACCAAGAGTTCGGAGATGCAAATTCTTCCGCCAGCTCGGCTTCAGTCGGCACCGGCGCAACGATATTATCGGTGGTCTCGAACTGGTTGCCGCAGATCGGGCAGCACCAAAAATTGATCGTTTCGTTCTCGGCGAGGGTTTCCGACCATTCGGGCGAGATCAATTTCATCTCGCAGCGCGGACATTTCGCTGAATGTCGAAGCACGGCGGCGGCTGTCATAGCGGCTGTCATGGCATCCCTCCATTGCGCGTCAGTCCAAGCTTTTTACTTTTGGGCGCGCGTGCATTGATTCAAGTCAACCGGCGGCAAGTTTTCCCCACGCGAACACCGGTCAATATTGCTGACCTAATGGGCGCTCACCCGCGCAATGCCCGCAGCGCGTTGAAGATGACCAGCACGTCGATCACCTCCTGCAGCAGCGCGCCTTGCACCGGCAACAGATAGCCGAACGCCGCCGCGATCATGGCGGCGACCGACAGCCCGATGCCGGCGACCACGCTTTGCAGCGCGATGGCGCGCGAGCGGCGCGCGATCTGAATTGCCGGCAGCACGCGGTCGAGCTGGTCGACCAGCAGCACCACGTCGGCGGCCTCCGCCGAGGCGGCAGCGCCGCGCGCGCCCATGGCCATGCCGATATCGGCGGCGGCGAGTGCCGGCGCGTCGTTGACGCCGTCGCCGATCATCATCACCGGGCCGTTCTTGCGCTCCGACAGCACCACCAGGATCTTCTGGTCGGGGGTGAGCTCCGAGCGCACCAGGTCGATCGACAGGCCGGCGCTGACGGCGTGCGCCACCTCGTGGCGGTCGCCGGTGGCCAGCACGATGCGCTCGATGCCGATGGCGCGCAGGTTGCGCAGCAGCTGCTCGGTGCCCGCGCGCAGCTCGTCGGACAGGATCAGCAGACCGGCGGGCTTGCCGTCGAGCGCGACCGCCACCGTGACGGCGCCGGGCGGCCGGCCGTCCGCGAGGCCGGTCAGGCCGGACCCGGTCTTGCTGGCGACGAAATGCTGGCCGCCGACCAGGACCGCGCGGCCCTCGACCCGTCCGGCGATGCCCTCGCCCGGCGTCTCCATGACTTCGGACGGAACCGCCAGCGCCAGGCCCTGGGCGCGCGCTTCGGCCACGATGGTCTGGGCGATGATGTGCTTGGAGGCCTGGTCGAGCGAGGCTGCGAGCCGCAGCAGCGCGTCGGGCGCGATCGTGTCGGTCACCCGGGTCTCGACCAGGCGGGCCTGGCCCAGCGTCAATGTGCCGGTCTTGTCGATGACCAGGGCGCGCACCTGGGCGAGCGTCTCGATCGCCTTGCCGCCCTTGATCAGGATGCCGAGCTTGGCCGCGCGCGAGAGCCCGGACACGATGGCGACCGGCACCGCCAGAATGAGCGGACAGGGCGTCGCCACCACCAGCACCGCCACCGCGCGCACCACATCGCCGGTGAAGCCCCAGGCGGCGCCCGCCAGCGCCACCGTGACGCCCAGGAAGATCATGGCGTAGCGGTCGGCCAGCCGCGACATCGGGGCGCGCGAGTGCTGCGCCGCCTCCACCAGCCGCACGATGCCGGCATAAGTGCTTTCCTCGGCCCGCCGGGTCGCCGTCAAGTCGAAGGCATCGCCGGCATTGGTCGAGCCGCTCATGACCGCCTGGCCGACGCCCTGCTGAACGGGTAACGCCTCGCCGGTGAGCGCCGACTGGTCGAGCACCGCCATGCCCTCGGCCACCGTGCCGTCCACCGGCACCACGTCGCCCTGGCGCACCAGCAGCCGGTCGCCGGGCAGGATGAGGTCGAGCGCCACCTCCTCCAGCCGTCCGTCGCGGTGCCGCATGGCCGAGCGCGGCACCCGCGCCAGCAGGGCGGTCATCTCGCGCCGCGCCGCCCGCTCGGCGAAGCTCTCCAGATACTGCCCGCCGGCATACATCAGGGCGACGATGGCCGCGGCAAGCTCCTGCCCGACCGCCAAGGCCGCCGTCATCGACAGCGCGGCGACGATGTCGAGACCGAGGTCGCCGCGCCGCAAACTGGTCACAATCTCGCCGAGCAGCACCAGCAGCACCGGCAGCGTGACCGCCGCCCAGATCGCGCCCGACCAATGCCCCAAGCCGACGAGCCGGACGGCGAAGCCGAGGGCGAGCCCGGCGGCGGCGAGACCGGCGAGATACGGCCGGGCAATTTTAAGGGCGCGAGCGGTGTCCATGGCGGTGAAGCTTTCAGCTTCGGGCGGTCACCACCATGCGCGAGATCAAAACTTAACGGCCGCCAAAGCGGACCGGAGCGGGCGCATAAAGACTTGATTCAACGGCCGGATTCGGGTTGATTGCGGGCGTCGCAGCGCCTGATCCCGAAACCTGGGCAGCGGTTTTCGGACCAGATCGGGCGCAAGGCAAAGGAGCGTCTGATGATCCAGGGCCGCCGCATCGTCTGGCTGCACGTGCTCACCGTCTGCAGCGCCGCCATCCTGATCGGCGCCGAGGTGTTCGGCGCCGCCTTCGCCAGCTCCTGGGCGATCGCCACGCTGTTCGATCTCGGCGGCATCGGCCAGCGCATCCTCGATGGGCTCTTCGTACTCTGCGGCATCGCCATCATGGTGCAGTTCATCCGCGCCGCCCACCGCATCGAGCCGTTCACCGCGCGCTGAGCGGGCGGGCGAAGCCAAAACGTTAAGAAAGTTTTTTCATCGCGCGAACAAATTCTCTTGCATCGCGCGAAAAATTTGTTATTTCCATCGTGCCCAAACTCGCACGTGCCTGTGGACGTGTGTCGGTCGGTAGGTAGCGGGACAAGAGGCCCGCCAGCCGCCTGGAGAGAGAAGCCAAAGCTCTCCAAGAAATCTGACCGGCAGCCGGAGGCGAAACCGGCAAACCCTGCTCTCAGCAGGGGACGCGTCTTGAAGCAACGACGATCGGGCTTCTCTGGTCTCTGCCGGCCTCCACCACCGGCGCGGGTCACCGAAGAGGCTTGTTCATCATTGCCGGCCGTGCGGACGGGGGTCTCCCCTTTCCAATCCAAGGCAGCATGAGCGGGTTAACCGCCGTTGAGCGTTTGCGCGTCCCCATCGCGCGCAGCGCAGGACGAAGGCTAACCGCGACATCACGGAGCGCCGGAAAGCGCTCTGTTGCACCTGAGGGGATTTGCGCCAATGACCGAGCGCATCCGAGAATTCCTGCGCAAGCGCAACGAGGACGGGCCCTGCCTGGTCGTCGACCTCGACGTCGTGCGCGACAACTACAATGCCTTCGCCAAGGCTTTGCCGGACACCCGCGTGTTCTACGCGGTCAAGGCAAACCCGGCGCCGGAGGTGCTGGCGCTGCTGGCCAAGCTCGGCTCCTGCTTCGACACCGCCTCGGTCGCCGAGATCGAGATGGCGCTCGCTGCCGGCGCCACGCCCGACCGCATCTCCTACGGCAACACGATCAAGAAGGAGCGCGACATCGCGCGCGCCTTCGCGCTCGGCGTCCGCCTCTATGCGGTCGACTGCAAGGCCGAGGTCGAGAAGGTCGCCCGCGCGGCGCCCGGCTCCAAGGTGTTCTGCCGCATCCTGTCGCGACTGCGTCGGCGCCGAATGGCCGCTGTCGCGCAAGTTCGGCTGCGAGCCTGCGATGGCCGTGGACGTGCTCGAACATGCCCTGAAGCTGGGTCTGGAACCGCATGGCGTCTCGTTCCATGTCGGCTCCCAGCAGCGCAACCAGCATGCCTGGGACCGTGCGCTCGCGTCGGCGGCCGCCGTGTTCAAGGAGTGCGGCGAGCGCGGCATCAACCTGTCCATGGTCAACCTGGGCGGCGGCTTCCCGACCAAGTACCTGAAGAACGTGCCGTCGGTGAAAACCTATGGCACGGCGATCTTCAAGGCGCTGCGCAAGCATTTCGGCAACCGCATCCCGGAGACCATCATCGAGCCGGGCCGCGGCATGGTCGGCAATGCCGGCGTGATCGAGAGCGAGGTCGTGCTCGTCTCCAAGAAGAGCGAGGAAGACGACGTGCGCTGGGTCTATCTCGACATCGGCAAGTTCGGCGGCCTGGCCGAGACGATGGACGAGTCGATCCGCTACCCGATCCGCACCCCGCGCGACGGCGACGCCACGGCGCCTTGCGTGCTGGCGGGGCCGACCTGCAATTCGGCCGACGTGATGTACGAGAAGCAGCCCTACCAGCTCCCGGTCAGCCTGGAGATCGGCGACAAGGTGCTGATCGAGGGCACCGGCGCCTATACGGCGACCTACTCGTCGGTGGCCTTCAACGGCTTCTCGCCGCTGAAGACCTATCACATCTGAACAAGCCGGGAGGCGGGCTTCGCCTGCCTCCCCTTCCCCTCACAAAGGACTGCATGCGTCCGTGCGCGCTCGCGCGCCGGGCTGGGAAGGACCCTGAGATGATCACGTTGCGTCACGAACGGCCCGCCGACGTCGCAGCCCGCGAGGCGCTGCTCGACGAGGCTTTCGGCCGGACCCGCCGGCGGAAAAGCTCCGAGCGGCTGCGCGCGGGTCGGCTGCCGGCCGAAGGACTTCGCCTTCATCGCCAGCGACGGCAAGCGCGTCGTCGGCACCGCGCGGCTCTGGCAGGTCGCTTGCGCCGTCCGGCCAGCCCGCGCTGCTGCTCGGGCCGGTGGCGGTTGCGGCCGATTGCCGCGCGCGCGGCATCGGCGGCGGCCTGGTGCGCCGCGCGATCGCCGAGGCGCGCCGGCTCGGCCATGCCGCGGTCATCCTGGTCGGCGACGCGCCCTATTACGGCCGCTTCGGCTTCTCGGCCGAGAAGACCGGCCGCCTGCGGCTGCCCGGCCCGTTCGAGCGCCACCGCCTGCTCGCGCTCGAGCTCACGCCCGGCGCGCTCGACGGCGCCCGCGGACTGATTCGCGCCGCCGGCGCCATGGCGCCGCAAGCCGCGGTCGCCGCAGCCGCCTAAAGTCCATCGAAGAAAGTCGTGGATGCCGCGTGAGATTCTCGCGCGGTTACCCTTTCCCTTGCCGCCTCCGGCAGATATCACCCGTAGTGCTGAAGGGAGAAAGAATGGCTGGCTGGCCCGTGCATGCCCGTATCGACGGGCCGATCGTGATGATCGGCTTCGGCTCGATCGGCAAGGGCACCCTGCCGCTGATCGAGCGCCATTTCAGCTACGACAAGAGCCGCTTCGTGGTCATCGACCCCGAGGACAAGGATCGCAAGCTGCTGGACGAGCGTGGCATCCACTTCGTCCATCAGGCCGTCACCAAGGACAATTACCGCCACCTGCTCACCCCGCTGCTCACCGCCGGCGGCGGCCAGGGCTTCTGCGTCAACCTGTCGGTCGACACCTCCTCGCTCGACATCATGGAACTCTGCCGCGAGATCGGCGCGCTCTATATCGACACCGTGGTCGAGCCCTGGATCGGCTTCTACTTCGATCCCAACGCTCGGGCCGGAGGCGCGCTCCAACTACGTGCTGCGCGAAACCATTCTGGCCGCCCGCCGCAAGCGCCCGGGCGGGGTCACCGCGGTGTCCTGCTGCGGCGCCAATCCCGGCATGGTGTCCTGGTTGGTCAAACAGGCGCTGATCAACGTCGCCGGCGACCTCGGGCTCAAGGTCAACGACGCCGAAGACGCGCGAGGACTGGGGGCGGCTCGCCAAGAAGGCCGGCATCAAGGGCATCCACATCGCCGAGCGCGACACCCAGCGCGCCAGGCAGCCCAAGCCGCTCGACGTGTTCGTCAACACCTGGTCGGTGGAAGGCTTCATCTCCGAGGGCCTGCAGCCGGCCGAGCTCGGCTGGGGCACCCATGAAAAGTGGATGCCGGCCAACGCCCGCAAGCACAAGACCGGCTGCCAGGCGGCGATCTACCTGCTGCAGCCCGGCGCCAATACCCGCGTGCGCTCCTGGACGCCGACCGCGCGCGGGCAATACGGCTTCCTGGTCACCCACAACGAATCGATCTCGATCGCCGACTACTTCACCCTGCGCGAGGGCCGCAAGGTGATCTACCGGCCGACCTGCCACTATGCCTACCACCCCTGCAACGACGCCGTGCTGTCGCTGCACGAGATGTTCGGCCGCGCCGGCGAGCGCCAGAAGAACGTCCACATCCTGGATGAACACGAGATCGTCGACGGCATCGACGAACTCGGCGTGCTGCTCTACGGCCACAAGAAGAACGCCTACTGGTACGGCTCGCAGCTCTCGATCGACGAAACGCGCGTGCTGGCGCCCTATCAGAACGCCACCGGCCTGCAGGTCACGAGCGCCGTGCTGGCCGGCATGGTGTGGGCGCTGGAAAACCCCAAGGCCGGCATCGTCGAGGCCGACGAGATGGATTTCCGACCGCTGCCTCGAAGTGCAGATGCCCTATCTCGGCCCGGTGATCGGCCAGTACACCGACTGGACGCCGCTCATCGGCCGCCCCGGGCTGTTCCCGGACGACATCGACCGGCGCGATCCCTGGCAGTTCAAGAACGTGCTGGTGCGCTGATTCGGTTTCGGCGCGAGCGCGCGCAAAAAAATTAACCGCGAAATTCACAGGACGCGACACAGCGGTGTGCAGCCGCGCAAATTTGTTGACTCTCCGCGCAGTTAGATTATTCCGGTGAGTGCCCAATTTCGCACGTGCCTGTGGCCGTGTGTCGATCGGTGGGCATCCGGACAAGAGGCCGGACAGCCGCCTGGAGAGCGCAGCGCGACTCTCCAAGATCTCTGATCGGCAGCCGGAGGCGAAACCGGCAATCCCCGCGCTCAACGGGGTACGCGGCTTAAAGCAACGACGGAGCGGGCTTTTTTGGCGATGCCGGCGCGTATGCCGGATGTCCGAAGAGGCTTGTCCATCTTGCCTAGGCGCGGAGCGGGGCATCCCCAATCCAGACCATGGCAGCAGACGGCGGTGTTCAACCGGTCGCGGCGGCGTATCTCGCCGAAGCCGGAGGAGCGATCCGCTATTCGAGGGGGGATACTGAAGGATGACCGATCGCATCCGCGAGTTCCTGAAGAACCGCAAGGAGGACGGGCCCTGCCTGGTGCTCGACCTCGACATTGTCCGCGACAACTACAACGCCTTCGCCAGAACGCTGCCCGACACCAAGGTCTATTACGCGGTGAAGGCTAACCCGCACCACGAAATCCTGACCCTGCTGGCGCAGCTCGGCTCCTGCTTCGACGTCGCCTCCGTGCAGGAGACGCAAGCCGTGCTTGCCGCCGGCGCCACGCCGGAGCGCATCTCCTACGGCAATACCATCAAGAAGGAGAGCGAGATCGCCGCCGCCTTCAAGCTCGGCATCACTTTGTTCGCGGTCGATTGCGAGGCGGAGGTCGACAAGATCGCCCGCGCAGCGCCAGGCAGCCGCGTGATCTGCCGCATCCATTGCGACGGCACCGGCGCCGAATGGCCGCTGTCGCGCAAGTTCGGCTGCGAGCCGGAATTCGCCGCCGACATCCTGGAGCGCGCCCACAAAGCGGGGCTGGTGGCGCACGGCATCTCGTTCCATGTCGGCTCGCAGCAGCACAATGTGGAGGCCTGGGACCGCGCGCTCGCCTCGGCCGCCGCCATCTTCCGCACCTGCGCCGAGCGCGGCATCGCGCTCTCCACCGTCAATCTCGGCGGCGGCTTTCCGGCCAAATATGTGCGCAAGACGCCCAAGCTGGAGAGCTACGGCAAGGCGATTTTCCGCTCGCTGCGCCGTCATTTCGGCAACCGCATCCCGGAGACCATCGTGGAACCCGGCCGCGGCCTGGTCGGCAATGCCGGCGCGATCGAGGCCGAGGTGGTGCTGATCGCCAAGCGCAGCCCGGAGGACGACACCCGCTGGGTCTATCTCGATATCGGCAAGTTCCACGGGCTGGCCGAGACGATTGGCGAATCGATCCGCTATCCGATCAAGACCCGCAAGGACCGCGACGAGACGGCCCCTGCATCGTCGCCGGGCCGACCTGCGACTCGGTCGATGTGCTGTACGAGAAAACGCCCTACCCGCTGCCGGTCACGCTGGCGATCGGCGACAAGGTGCTGATCGAGGCGGCCGGCGCCTATACCTCGACCTACTCGTCCGTGGGCTTCAACGGCTATCCGCCGCTCAAGTCCTATGTGATCGCGCCATCGGCGCCCGCGCTGGCCGCTTAAAGCTCGGCGCGCAGCTCCCCCGAAACGCAGCGGGCGGCCCTTCGGCCGCCCGTATCGTTTTGAGCCTCCAGCGCCGAACTTATTTCGGCACCTCCTCGGGCTTCTTCTCCTCCGGCTTGGCCGCAGGCTTAGCGGGCGGCGGCGCGGGCCGGGCGGCCGGCGGTTGCGGCCGTGCCGCGGCAGGCGGTTGCGGACGCGCGGCAGCAGGCGGCTGCGGACGCGCCGCGGCAGGCGGCTGCGGACGCGCCGCAGCAGGCGGCTGCGGACGCGCAGCAGCAGGCGGCTGCGGACGCGCAGCAGCAGGCGGCTGCGGACGCGCCGCGGCAGGTGGCTCCGGACGCGCAGCAGCAGGCGGCTGCGGATGTGTCGCGGCAGGTGGCTGCGGACGCGCAGCAGCAGGTGGCTGCGGATGTGCTGCCGCCGGCGGAGCGCGGCGTGCTGCGTGCGCTCCTGCTGCGGCGGTGGCGCGGCGTTTGCGGCGGCGTCGGGCGCTCGGGCTTTGCCTGCGGTGGCGCATGCGGCTGCACGACTGCCGGCGGCGCCGACGCGGCGGCCGGCGCATGCGGCTGCGTGGCCGCCGGCGCTGGTGAAGGCGGCGCGGCCTTCTGCTGTTGCTGCGGCGCCTGCTGCTGCGGAGCCGGCGCGCCTTGCGCGGCGCGCGGCGGATGGCTGCCAAGCTTGCCGCGCTCGCCTTTGCCGAGCGGCTGTGGCGCGGCAGCCGAGGCGGCAGGCTTCACCGTCTCAGTGGTCCGCTGCACCGCCACGGCATTGGCGTGGGTGGCGCTCGGCTTGCGGCCGCGTTGCGGAGCGCCGCCCCGGCCGGCTTGCAATTGCTGCGGCGTCACGCGCACCGCGCCCGCGACGCCCTGCGTGCCCGCCAGCACGCGCGGGCTCACCCGGTAGGTCGGCAGCGCGGTGCGCGTCGCGCGCGCAATCAAGGCCGGCGACAGGCCGGCGTTGACCGCCGCGCGGCCGCGGCCATAGCCGATCGTGCGGTTGACCAGTCGCGTGTTGCGGAAGGCGCTCGTGTGACGGCCCGACCGCAGCGCGTGATCGTGCAGGCGCGACGCAGTCAGGAAGCGCGACGCGACGATGACCCAATAGATCGGGTTGTCGTCATATTCGTAGACGATCGCGTCCGGCGGCATCGGCGCCCAGCCGACATAATCGCCGCCATAGCGCCAATCGACCCAGGCGGGCGCCCATTCGTCGCCCGGGATCCAGAACCAGCCGGACTGGCGGTCGTTGACCCAGCGGCCGTAGTGAAAGGTCACCCAGCCCCAGTCCTCCTCCTCCGGATCGGAGATCCAGTACCAGCCCCAGTCGTCGGTGTAGACCCAGTGGCCGTATTCGTAAGGCCGCCAGCCCGCCGGCACGTCTTCCGGCACCCAGATCTCGCCCCAGCGCGCATGCCGGACCCAGTGCCCATAAGGTTCGAGTGCCTCCTGGAATTCGGCCGAGACCTGCGCATAGGCGGGCGTGACCGCGCCGGGGATCACCGGCAATGTCATGCCCGCAGCGGCGAGCGCGAGGCTCGATAACAGGCCGAGCAACAGGCGGCGAAAAATGGCGCGGTCCAGCATCGTGCGGCTCCTGAATGAGTGAATTGGCGGCATGCGCAGACGTAATTCGAATTCGGGCACAGCGTAACGCGGCCAAAGTGAATGGCAACCCAACGGCGGCGCCCAATACCGCCGCAATTACAACACCAACAAGCCCGCGTCACCGCTTTCGGTTCCATAGGCGAGCACTTGCCCCGCCGCGTCCCAGCCGAGCGCGGAGACCGGCGCACCGTCGCCCTGGCGCACCAGAATGAGCGCGCCGTCGTCGAGCCGCACCAGCAACACCGTGCCGTCCGCATAGCCCGCAGCGACGACAGGCTGGCGCGGATGGCAGGCGACCACGGCAACGCGCGCCTCGCGGCGGGCGAGCATGGTCGGCTGCTTGCCCATCGGCCCGTCCTTGCCGTCGAACGGCCACAGGATGAGCTGCTCGGAGCCGGAGGTGGCAAGGTAGTCCCCGCCCGCGCCCCAGGACAGCGAGCGCACGCGCGCCGAATAGCCCGACATGCGCATGTGCTGGCCGTCGGCGATGCGCCAGCCGTGCAGCGTCGGCTCCTGCATCGTCGTGACGAGGAAGCGGCCGTCGGGACTGACGGTGATGCCGAGATGCGAGCCCTTCCATTCGAGCTTTTGCGGGGCGGTGCCGGGCGCGTTGGGAAACCAGAGCGTGGCGCCGTTGTAATGCGCAATCGCCAGGCGGAAGCCTTTCGGCGCAAACGCCAAGCCCGCCACCGTCGAGGGCGCCTCGTAGGCGCGCTGCTCGCCCTTCGTCGTGAACACATGCGCGGTCTTGCCGGCCGACCAGGCGACCGCGCCGTCCGGCGCCAAGCGCCACCTGGTCGATCCAGCGTTTCTTGTCGTCGGTGGCGAGCACTCGATGCGCGCCCGAAGCATCGGTCGCGACCAGCGTGCCGTCGTCGCCGCCGGTGACGATGCGTGTCGCCGTCGGCGGCGCTGGCGAGGATGGCGCCCTTGTGCACGGCGACGCGGCGCTCGCCATCGTCACCTGCAAACAGCAGCGCCTCCTCGCCCAGCACGAAGACCGGCGTGGTCTTGAGGAAATGCACGCCGACGACGGCGGCGCCGGCGTCGAGCGTGCGGACGCGGTCGGCGAGGGAGGGAAGCGGGGTGGTGGTGTCGGACATGCGGTGTCACGTCTTCTCCCTCTCCCCGGGGAGAGGGTGGCCGCGTAGCGAAGCGCACGGGTGAGGGTCAGCATCGAGACGGATCGCCTCGCCGGCTCGCTCGCTCGGCCCCTCCCCTTGAGGGGACGGCGATTACGCCACGCAGGCCTCGAAACCCTGGCGGATCTTGTCCTGCGGCAGCTGGCGGCCGATGAAGATGATGCGGCTTTCGCGTTTCTCGTCGGCCTTCCAGGCGCGCTGGTGATCGCCGTCGAGGATCATGTGCACGCCCTGGAACACGAAGCGCTCGGGATCGTCCTTGAACGAGAGGATGCCCTTGCAGCGCAGGATGTTGGGCCCGTCGACCGCCACCAGGTCCTGGATCCAGGGAAAGAACTTGTCCGGGTTCAGAGGCTTGTCGTTGCGCAGCGACAGGCTTTGCATGTCTTCGTCGTGATAGTGCTTGAGACCGCCGCCATGATGATGGTGATCGGCGCCATGATCGTGATGGCTATGATCGTGATGATGATCGTGGTCATGGTCGTCAGCTTCCTCTTTTTGCAAAAATTTCGGCTCGAGGTCGAGGATGCGGTCGAGGTCGAAGGCGTTGCGGCCGAGCACATGGGCGATGTCGATCTGCGCGCGCTCGGTGCGATGCAGCGTGGCGTAAGGATTGAGCCCGCGGATGCGCGCCTCGAGCTCGGCGAGCTCGGCCGGCGACACCAGATCGGTCTTGTTGAGCAGGATGACGTCGGCGAAGGCGATCTGGTTCTTGGCCTCGGGCGCGTCCTTGAGACGGTCCTTCAGCCACTTGGCGTCGGCCACCGTCACCACCGCGTCCAATTTGGTCTTGGCGCCGACCGCCTCGTCCATGAAGAAGGTCTGCGCCACCGGCGCGGGGTCGGCGAGCCCGGTGGTCTCGACGATGATGGCGTCGAACTTGCCTTTTCGCCGCATGAGCCCGTCGATGATGCGCACCAGGTCGCCGCGCACGGTGCAGCAGATGCAGCCGTTGTTCATCTCGAACACTTCCTCGTCGGCGTTGACGATCAGCTCGTTGTCGATGCCGATCTCGCCGAATTCGTTGACGATGACGGCGTATTTCTTGCCGTGCGGCTCGGACAGAATGCGGTTGAGCAGCGTGGTCTTGCCGGCGCCGAGATAGCCGGTGAGCACGGTGACGGGGATTTTGGCGGGGTGGGCGTCGGGGGTCTTAGGGGTGGCATTGGGGGCGGGGGCTCCGTGAGGAGGGAGATATAGGGGGTTGGGAGGGTGGGTGCAAAAGGCTCCTAACCATCCAAGCCGGCCAACCCGCCCGACACGCCGCTCCATCGATCCAGCTATCGTTTCTTTTTCTTCTTCTTCCCGTAAATCGCATTCCAGTTATCCTTGTAAGCTTGCGAAACCGGCTTCTGGCCCTCGCCCCGGCTATAATTTGAGGGCGCGTCGGCGGCTTTCTCGCCAGCCTCGGGCTTGGGAGCATCCGCAACCGGCGTGCCCATGTCCTTGGGCTGGCTCTCGTCTTTTTTCTTCGCAACGTTCTCAGTTTTAGCTGCGGGGCTCGCTTTGGTTTTCTTGTCGTCACTCGCCATCTTCTTTCCCCAGCTCGTAGGGCGGATTAGCGCAGCGTAATCCGCCATTCTCCGAGAGGCCAGCGGGTTCACTTTACGCCTTCCGCCCTGCGGCCGGAGTCGGACCGTTTTCGCCCTTGCGGGCGGAGTTTACCATCGGGCCGGCCTCTTGGCCGGACCCGTTGGGCGCGACAAGCGCGGGGAGGGAGCACGCTGCGGCGTACCGCTCGACCGCCCGCCCGCAAACAAAAAACCCGGGCCACCGGCCCGGGCTTTGCATCGATTTGAAAGCTGGCGTCAGCGCGGCGCTCAGATGTGCGGACCGCCAAACGCCTTGGCGGCGCCGGCCTTGAGCGGCTCCGCCGTCTCAAGCATCACCTTTTGGCTGAGCGCGGTGAGTTCCTTGCTCTGCTCGGAGAGCACCTCGAACTGCTTGCGCGCATGCTCGGTCGACAGCTGAATGAACTCCGACGGCGACGTCACGCCAAGCAGCTGGTTGGCATAGTCGAAGGCGGCGTTGCTGTTGGTGCGCGCGAATTCGAGGGCCTTGGCGTTGCTGTCCTTGAACCCTTGCGTGGCGGTCGCACCGGCATTCTTGAGCACGCCGGACATTTCCGCCGTGGCCGCGCTCATCTTGTCAAAGGATGCTTTGACTTGCGCGGTGCCTTTGTCGGCCATGTCACGCATAGCCTGCGGAGTTCCCATCGTCGCTGCGCCGGCGGATTTGGTTCCAGCGGTGGTTTTGTTTTCTGTCATGGCATTTTTCCTCTAGGGCGAATTCCTGGTGAGAGCCTCCGTACGCCGCCCTGGGCGCTGATCCGGCCTCTCAACCTGCCACCGGCGAGTGGGAGCGATGCTCCTCCGTGGCAGTATTTATATCCATTAGGTATAACGGGCGAGAGCGGCGAAGGTTCAATCGGGAACAAGATGAGGCCTGTTCAACGCTAGTTCCCATAATGTCCGCTTATCGGCGGACAAGCCCGCGCCTCAGGCGACACATCACGTGTTGAGCCACTCCCAGGAGCCCCCATGGGCCTGATCAAGCAAATCACCGCGCCGGTCCGCGCCATCGTGCGGTTTCCGCTGTTCCAGCTCGCCATCGTGGTCGGCGCTCATTCTGTTTCTGCAGGCCGCCGACCAGACATCGGCGTTCGGCCGCATCTTCACCGGCCTCGACAAGCTGGTCGGCGCCACCGTGGATGTGTTTGCCGCCGTGTTCAACGTGCGCGCCTTCACCAAATCATGGCTCACGTCCGGCTTCTGGATCGGTTACGTCTACCTCGCCTGTCTGCTGATCCTGTTGCTGGCGCGGCTCGCGATCGGGCGCGTCGTCGATCTTGTCGGGCGGCACAATGCGTTCTGGCTGCGCAACGCGATCGCGCGCGAGCGCGGCATCGCTGCCTACCGCGCCTGGGTGCCGTTCGAGAAAATCAGGCCGCCGCACATTCCGCAGCCGCAATGGGAAGAGACCTTTGCCTGGCCCGCCGACAACAAGCCGCCCTACCCGCCGCTGGCGCAGCGGCTGCTGATCGGGGCGATCATCAATGTGGCGGTGGTTCTGGCCATCGCCGTGGCGCTGCAATTCCTGACGCCGTTTCCGGTGCTGACCTGGTTCGGTCAGCTGGCAAAAATGCTGTTCGGCTGACGCCGACGATCGATTCAGAAGACAAGCGCCTGCCCGCCGTCGGCGCCGCTTGGATCGAGGAGGCCGACACTCCGGCGGCGCTGCTGCGGATCGGCTCGCGGCAGCGGCGCAAGGGCCGGGATTCAATAAGCCGTAAAACCCGCGTCGGTGAGTTCGTAGGTGTAGCGGTCACGCAATTTGATCTTGATCCACGCGTTTTCGACCGCCCGGTTGATCCCGCGCTGGAAATCGGCGTCTCTCACTTCGCCGAATTGATTGCGCCGCAGCGTGCCGCCGGCGCGAACTTTATGTCGCGAAAAAATGCCGAGGATTTGGCGGCCGACGTCTTCATCCGATGGAACTTGGGTCATCTGCTATCCTTCACTCGCCCTTGCACCCTTGCTCTTGAAGCTCTCGCCTTCGCCGGGTTGTCGGAATCGAGGATCGAAGCCCGGCGCGAACGGCACCGCAGTTACGCGCCACAAGCAAACACAACTCAAAACAAAAGCAACGCCCGCGCGCCTTGCGAGCCGGGCTCGTGCGCGACCGCTAGGCGTTGCCCTCGAACTTGAACGAGACTTTCACCTTGGCGCGATAGGCCTCGACCTTTCCGCTCTTGAGCTGCATGTCCAGCTGCACGACCTCCGCAACGCGCAGGTCGCGCAAAGACTTTCCGGCCTTGTCGACCGCGGCTTTGGCGGCCTTCTCCCACGATTCCGTGCTGGTGCCGACCAACTCGATGACTTTGTAAACGGATTCAGTCATGGCTTCCTCCCTTGCACGACGTGTCGTGCGGGCATTGCGGCGGCGACCGTTGCGGCCGCCCGGCCAAGTCCCGCGAGTGGAAAAGGGAAACGACCGTAAGTCAAGCACGAGTGGCGGTTTTGCCCGCCGCGCCGACTTGGCCCGCGGCGCCGGCGTGCAAATCCGATATTTTAGAAATCGGCGGTGACGAGATTGTAGCCGCTTTGCCGGCCGCGGGCATAGACCTTGGCGGCGATCTCATAGATCAGTTGACGGTTGCGATCGAAGGCCCACAGCAGGCCGGCTTCGTCGGGTGGCAGATTGGGCTGAATGTGCTTGAGCGCGTCCCAACTCACGAAGAAAGAACTTTCCATCGCGCGGTCGTAGCCCCAGAAGCGCACCGCGCGCCGCGTGGCATCGTAGCTGCGGCTCACATTGGGAAACGTCACCGCCTGATTGACGGCATTGGCCGGCCGCTGGCCCGGCCATTTCATTGCTGCACCGCCGCCGCCGCATCGACGGTCAAGGCCGTCGGCGCCGTCGTCGGCTGCGCCGGCCTCACCCGCATGCACGGTCTGGTCATGATGGTCGACAAGCCATTGCTCATTATCCGCGAGCAGAGCGAAGCTGTGTTCGCGCTGCTGATATTCGCGCGCCTGCTCGGGGCCGTTTGCCGTCTTTGCCAGTTCGCCGTATTCGGCGGCTTTCGCACGATATTGCGCGGGCGTGACCATCGCGGGCCTTTCTGTCGGAGGGCCTCCCTCAACCGCCGGAGGCGGCGAGAGAGTGCACAGCGGGCATATAAGGATGCCGCCCCGCTTTAGCGAGAGGCGAAGCCTCAAATCGCGCCAGGTGCGGCATAAGTCCTCGACTTTGCATGCAATTGGGCGCAACGTTCGTCGCGTCGAAGCGCCTGCCGGGCGCTCCGTCCCAAGCCGCAAAACCGACCTTGTCGTCCGCGTTCGCCAACGACCGCGCGGCATGGCGCCGGGCTTTTGCAGGAGGATCGGTTGCAATGACAGTCGCCAACAGTGACGGCCGCTTGCGGGGTCCCGCCGACCCCAAGCGCATCGACATCCACGCGCCCGCCGAAATGCGGCATTGGGTGCGGGAAATCGGCCGGCCCGCCGCCAAACTCAACGAAGCGGTCAACGCGGTCGGGCCCTTGTTATCCGACGTTCGCGACTATTTGCGAAAGCACTCGCTGTACGGAAAACCGCGCTGACGACCGCTCAAAGCGCGGCACACCGGCGGTCCGCCGCGTGCTAGTCTCGCCGCCATGCCCGGCTCTTCCGAAAACCGCCTGCCCGCGGTCGGCGTCTTCTGGATCGAGGAGGCCGACTATGCGGCCGCGCTCGCCACGTTCGACGACGGCGCCACGCTGCCGCGCAGCTGGGCCGCGTGGTTGAAGATGGCCGAAGAGATGAAGAAAGGCCTCGAGGCCTATGGCCACCCGGTGATGAAAGTGCGCATCGATCCGGCCAGCTTCCCGGCCTGGTGTAAAGCGCACGGCACGACGACGGGCAGGCCCGGGCGCAAGCTGTTCGTCGCCGAAGCGGTCAAGGAACGTTACGGCGACCAGACGTAGGCACCCCGCCTTGGCCCCCTGCTCCGCCCGGCGCTATGCTCAGCGCCAAAGCGCGCGACAAGCGCATGAATTGCGACGGGTCGTTGCGGTGAGGACAGCCCATGAACTATTCGACCGATTTCCCCTCGCTCAAGGACCAGGTCTCGGCCGAGGAATGGCAAGCGCGGCTCGATCTCGCCGCCTGCTACCGCCTGATCGACAAATACGGCATGACCGACCTCATCTATAACCACATCACCGCGCGCATTCCCGGCACCGACGACCACCTGCTGATCAATCTCTACGGCCTGCTCTACAAGGAGATCACCGCCTCGAGCCTGGTGAAGATGACGGTCGAAGGCGAGATCCTGTGGAAGCCCGCGACCTCCTACGACATCAACAAGTCCGGCTACGTCATCCACGGCGCCATCCACAAGGCGCGGCCGGAGGTGGCCTGCGTGATCCACACGCATACGCGCGCCGGCATCGCCGTGTCGGCGATGAAATGCGGGCTCTTGCCGCTGTCGCAGACCTCGATCCGCTTCGTCGGCCACATCGGCTATCACGGCTACGAGGGCCCGGCGATCGATCTCGACGAGCGCGAGCAGATCGTTGCCGATCTCGGCCCGCACGACGCGCTGATCATGAACAATCACGGCCTGCTCACCTGCGGGCCGAGCGTGCCGCAGGCCTTCAACACCATGTACCAGCTCGAACTGTCGTGCCGCTCGCAGGTGGACGCCATGGCCGCGCGCACCGAGCTGGTGATGCCGGGCGAGAACGTGCTGGCGCACACCGCGCATCTCTACCAGCCGGGCACGCGCCGGCCCTATGGCATCTTGGAATGGCCGGCCATGCTGCGGCTGCTCGAGGCCGAACAGAAGAACACCGATTACCCGCCGTACTGGCATTGAGCGGGCTGCAACTGGGGGCGAACCATGCGGACGTTTTCGAAACTGGGCGCGGCCGTCGCGCTGCTGCTCGCGCTTACGGGGGGCGCCGCCGCCGACGATTACCCGAACAAGCCGATCCGGCTGATCGTGCCGTTCCCGCCCGGCGGCAGCAACGACGTGGTCGGCCGCCTCATCGCCAAGCAGCTCGGCGATCGGCTCGGGCAGCAAATGATCGTGGACAACCGCGGCGGCGCCGGCAGCATGATCGGCACCGAGGCGCTGGCGAAGTCGGCGCCCGACGGTTACACGCTCGGCATCGTCTCGATCGCCTTCGCGGTCAACCCGGCGCTGCACAAGCTGCCCTACGATCCGTTCAAGTCCTTCGAGCCGGTCTCGATCCTGGCCACCGGGCCCAACGTGCTGGTGGTCAATCCCGAGCTGCCGGTGAAATCGGTCGCCGAGCTGATCGCGCTCGCCAAGAAGGAGCCGGGCAAGCTCAACTACGCCTCGGCCGGCATCGGCAGCTTCCAGCATCTCGGCGGCGAATTGTTCAAGCTCGAAGCCAAGGTCGACATCGTGCACGTGCCCTACAAAGGCGGCGGCCCGGCGATGCAGGACATGATCGCCGGCCACATCAAGATCATGTTCTCCTCGCTGATCCAGACCACGCCCTTCATCAAGTCGGGGCAATTGCGCGCCCTCGGCGTCGGCGGCGAGAAGCGCAATCCGGCGCTGCCCGACGTGCCCACCATCGCGGAGTCCGGGCTGCCCGGCTACGCGGCCAACAACTGGTGGGGCATCATGGTGCCCGCCGGCACGCCGAAGCCGATCGTCGACAAGCTCTACAAGGCCGTCCAGGAGTCGCTGAAGTCGCCGGAGATGCAGCAGGCCTTCGCGCGCGAAGGCGCCGCGAGCGTGACGATGACGCCGGCCGAGTTCCAGGATTTCATCAAGGCCGAGATCGTCAAATGGGGCCGCGTGATCAAGGCGGGCGGCATCAAGGCGCAGTAGGAGCGATTGCACCGTCCGCCACGCGGGCCCAAGGCCGCTGTGGCGGTTCGTCCACAATACCGTACCTCCGCGATCCACCCGCTGCGCCGTGCCAGGCTCCACGCCCGGCCAGCCGGCGATGCGCGTGCGCATCGATCCGGCCACCGTCCCTGCCTGCCGCCGCAATTTATCTTTCGCGCAGGGCCGAACGATTAGCCTTGCCGGCCGTTATGTCTAGGGCACCCCTCGTTCCGCTCCGGATCGACGTCCGTGAGCGCCCAGTCTCAGCAAAGCCGGTGCTCCGCGAGCCGTAACCAGAGGCGGTCCCTCCATGGATCATCGTTCAAGATTTTCAACCCTGAACGCCAGATACGAAGACTTTCTGTATGCGCCGGTCTGCGAGGACGCAAACGGCATGCGCCTTACCGTCCTTTCGGCGCTGGCGCGGACGGATGTCGACCCGTGGGAAGGGGCAACGCGTCTGGCGGCCATGCCGAAGGCGATCGCGGAAAAGACGCTGCTCTCGATCCTCGATCTGGTCTCGGGCCAAAGCTGGAAGTCGCCGGAAGCGGCGGCCGCTGCGGCGCGGCTGGTTCGACTGCTGCCGCAGCCGGGCGAGACTGCGGCCATTGCGGCGACAGCAACCGCATATGGCGCAACAGCAACAGCAACCGCAACCGCAAAAGCCCCCGCGCAACGGCAAAGTTACTGGTGGGTGTGGTTGGGTTTTGCGCTGGCGATGTCGTTCATGACGCCGCACCATCAGGCGACGACGACGAGCGCGGGCGCCGCCACGTCGCAATCCGGCGCCACATCCCAATTGAAGACCACGACCCCTGATCCGGTGAAGACCACGACCCCTGATCCGGTCGGTCAATCGCGATAGAGACCGAGCGCTTTCTCCATCCCCTGCGGCGCGAGCCAAGCGGTCCGCCCGCAAAACCCGGTCTTCATGGGCGAAGCGACCATCATTCAGCATTTCCAGAGTCACGACAGCGCGTTAGCCCGCGACCAGCGCACGCGCATGACCGCCGCACCGACCGGCCCCGGATAAGCAGATGGCTTTATCGCGCCGGCCTAGCGGATCGGCGGCGCGTAGAGGATGCCGCCGGCGTTCCACAGCTGGTTGAGCCCGCGCGGAATGCCGAGCTTGGAGCCGGTGCCGACGTTGCGCTCGTAGACCTCGCCGTAATTGCCGACGCGGCGGATGATGCGCACCGCCCAGTCGGCGGGCAGGCCGATGTCGGCGCCGTAGTCGCCGTCATTGCCGACGAAGCGCATCACTTCCGGCTTCTTGGACTTGAGTGCCTCGTCGATGTTCTTCGAGGTGATGCCGAGCTCCTCGGCGTCGATCATGGCAAACAGCGTCCATTTCACGATCAGCAGCCACTCGTCGTCCTTCTGCCGCACCACCGGCGCCAGCGGCTCCTTGGAGATGACGTCGGCCAGGATGACGTGGTCGGCGGGCTTGTCCAGCTTCAGGCGCAGCGCGTAAAGCTGCGAGACGTCCGAGGTCAGCACATTGCATTCGCCCGACGCATAAGCCTTGAACACCTCGTCGACGGTGCGGAAGGTTTTTTCATCGTAGTTCATGTGGTTGGCGCGGAAATAGTCGTAGAGGTTGAGCACCGTGGTGGTCTGGCTCTGCACGCACACCTTGGCTGCCGTCGAGATCGAGCGCCGAGGTCTTGTTGGCCGAACGCGGCAGCATGAAGCCCTGGCCGTCGTAATAGGACACGCCGGCGAAATGCAGCGCGTATTGCGTCTCGCGCGACATGGTCCAGGTCGAGTTGCGCGCCAGCACGTCGACCTTGCGGCGGGCGAGCTCGGCGAAGCGCTCCTTGGCGTCGAGCGGCACGAATTTCACCTTCGCCGGGTCGTCGAAGATCGCCGCGGCGATGGCGCGGCAGAAATCGACGTCGAAGCCCGACCACTCGCCCTTGTCGTCCTGCGCCGAGAAGCCGGGCAGCCCGGTATTGACGCCGCAATAGACGGCGTCGCGGCGCAAGGTCCGCTTCAGCGTCTTGGTGTCGTAGCGCACATAGGTGATGGCCGCCGCCGCGATCGCGGCCGCGATCAGCGCAGCCGATCAGCAGGCCGGTGTGGAAATTCCACCCGACATATTTGCGCAGCCTGCGCGATCGCCTCCGCTTGCGCGCCATGACTACACCTGCGGCCGTTGCAGGATGATCACTTTGGTGCCGACCGGAACGCGGGCGTAAAGGTCCATCACGTCGGGATTGGTCAGGCGGAAGCAGCCGGAGGAGACCTTGGTGCCGATGGTCTGCGGCATGTTGGTGCCGTGGATGCGATATTCCGTGCGGCCGAGATAGAGCGCGCGGGCGCCGAGCGGATTGCCGGGGCCGCCGGCCATCCAGCGCGGCAGATAGGGCTGGCGCTGGATCATTTCCGGCGGCGGCGTCCAGTCCGGCCATTCCTGCTTCTTCGTGATCTTGACCAGCCCCTGCCACTGGAAGCCGTCGCGGCCGACGCCGATGCCGTAGCGCAACGCGCGGCCGCCGCCCTGCACGACATAGAGGAAGCGCTCACTGGTGTTGATGATGATGGTGCCGGGCGCCTCGGCGGTGCGGAAGAACACCACCGTCTTTTCCCATTTCGGGTCGAGCCGCTCCTCGTCGGTGCTGGGCACGTAGCCGGGCTGGTCGCCGTCGCCGCCGATTTGCGCGAAGGAGCGCGGGCTTGCGAGGACGCTCAGCAGGACAACGAGCGCAAACGCGAAGATCAGGCGGTGCAACGGCATTGGCGGGCTCCACGATCGAATGGCGTTCGTCAAGAACGCGGCCGATTCTCAATCCAGCGAACCAAATAATGAACCATTTTCGCGGGCGCTGCCAGACATTCGATCGCGGCCGGCGCGGGCGCCGAATAAAACCCGCAATTACAGTCCGGTCGCGGCGCCCGCCAGCGCCTCGGCGGGCGCTGGTTCGCCCTCCAGCAGGCTTGCCAGCACCGTCGGGTCCTCGACGGTGCGCACCGTCATCCGCTCATCGTGGCCGCGGATCTCGATCTCGATCCGCTTAAGCGCATCGGCGGCAAGCCCCGCGGTCTTGCAAACCTCCTCCGACACGACGGCCTTGCAATTGAGGCGCTTGGTCATGTCCTGCAGCCGGGCGGCGACATTGACGGGGTCGCCGAGCGCGGTGAACACGGTGTGGCCGCGAAAACCGATGTCGCCGATGATGACGTCGCCGGCGTTGATGCCGATGCCGTATTCGATGGGTTCGCGCACTTCGGTGGCGAACTGGTGATTTAAGTAGGCGACGTTGGCGGCGACCAGCGCGGCGGCGCGCAGCGCCTGCCGGCACGCGGTCGCGCGATCGACGTCGAGCCCGAACAGCGCGAGCACGCCGTCGCCGACGAACTGGTTGGGCTGACCGCCGGCGTCGGTGATGCCTTTCGAGGCCGCCTCGACGAACTGGTTGATCAGGAAGACGATGTCGAACGGCAGCCGCACCTCCGACAGCTTGGTCGAGCCGCGCATGTCCACGAACATGGCGACGACGTAGCGCTCTTCGCCGACATGAATGCGCTGACGGTTGCGCACGAAGCTGGCGCCGACCTGCGGCGGCAGGATCGGAATGACGGCCACGTCGCTCTGCGGCCGCAGCTGGCAGGCGAGACGGATGGACGGGTCGGCGTTGGCGCCGACGCGCGCCAGCACGAAGGCCTCGCGGCCGGAAGGACGCGGCAGCGCCATGCGGTCGCTGACCACGCGCACGCGGCAGGTCGAGCAACGCGCGCGCCCGCCGCAGACGCTGGCGTGTGGAATGTTGAAGCGCAGGCTGGCTTCGAGCACGCTCATGCCCTTCGGCACCCGCACCTGCCGGTGCGGATAGGACACCGTGAACATGCCGCGCCGGCGCTCGCGCAAAGTGCGCACGCCGCGCGCCGCGAACACCAGGCCCGAACGCGCTCAGGTAGCCGATCGGGAAATAGAACAATGTAATGGTGTCGATAAGCTGGCGTTGCGGCGGCGGTAGCCCTTTCAAGTGTTGCGCGCGCCATTGCGGATCCTTGGCGAGTTGAATGACCTCGAGCGCGCCATGGTGCAGACCGGCCATCGCCAGCGGCGGCATCACCACCGCGATGGCGAGCAGGAACGGCGCCGCCCATTTGAAGAACGGCTTCAGCCGCAGCCAGAAATAAAGCCCGATGCAGGCGTGCGTCCACGCCACCGTCAGCAGGATGAACTGCACCGCGATCATGTGCGGCCGCGGCACCCAATAGGCAAACAATGGCAGCTCGTAATGCGGAGGGCCGCGGCCGAAAATCAATCCGGCCAGGCGCACGGCGCCGAAATGACTGGCGAGCAAAAGCGGAATGCTCAGGCCCAGGATGAGCTGGGTGATTTCGGCCGCGGTGTAGCGGAAATGCCGGCGCTGATAGAGCGCCCACAGGCCGAGCGACATATGCGTGATCGCCGCGGCATAGAGCGTGGCGTTGACGATCGGGATGCGCCACCACCAGACGTGGAGGTTCCACCACCAATCCATGGTCGCGAAGGAAATATTGCCGAGCGCGTGATTGAAGAAATGCGAGAAGATGTAGGAGAACATCACCAGGCCGCAGGCGATGCGCACCTGCCGCACGCCGATGCCGCGCAGCCACGTCGTTACCTTCGACGTGGGTTCTGCGCGGGTCGCGCGCACATCAACGATCGCAGGTGCCTGCAGCGCCATGCATCGCCAACCTTGCCGACGGGCCGGGTGATTTCGGGATGTTGGATGCGCGCCGTCCCCCCACTGCCCTAAACGGCGCGCGCGGACGGCAGCTTAAATAAATTCGCTACAATTATACATCTCAATTTGCATAAATATTCATAGGTGCAGAGCATGCTGAAGCCGGCTCAAAACAGCCGTTGTCCGAAGGCCGGTTTATGTCGCTATCCATCGCCGAAACGTTTCTGCGCAATGCGCGGGAGCAGCACGCGCAGAAGGACATCAATGCCAGCCTGGTCAAGGCGCTGGGCGAGCTGACCCGCGAGATGAAACGGCTGGACGACGAACTCCGCCGGGTGCGGCGGGACGTGCAGATGAGCCGGCGGTTTTGAGCAAGCGCCCGGCAAGGGTCGTTTTCGGGCCGGCGTTTAGCAATCCTTTACCCTCGTCATTCCTGAGCCGGTACCGGATTGTTGCGATGATCTTTTGCAAAGCGCTCTCTCGCCAATCTCAATTCATGAGTGCGGCCTAGCTCGGCTTCTCGCCCTTGAGCATCAGCCGGTACAGATAGCGCACCTGCGCCACCGGATAGTCGCCGTTGGCCTTATGCAGCAGGCGGCGGTTGTCCCAGATCACCACGTCGCCGGGCCGCCATGTGTGCCTGTATTCGAAGTGCGCTTTCGTCGCGTGCGCGAGCAGTTCGTCGAGCAAGGAGAGCGCCTCGGCGTCGCCGATGCCGACGATTTCTTCGATGCGGATCGGGTTGAGGTAGATCGCCTTGCGGCCGCTTGCGGCGTGCGTACGCACCAGCGGGTGGATCACCGAAGTATCGGCGATCTCCTTGCGCTCGCCCGGCAATTGCGGAAGCTTCCGCGCGCTGTGCTTGCTTTGGTAGACGTGGCGCGCCTGCAGACGATCGATCCTCGCCTTCATCGCCGCCGGCAGCGCGTCATAGGCCTCACACATATTGACGAACTGCGTGTCGCCGCCGCTCGCCGGCAGCTTGACCGCGTGCAGCGCGGTGGCTTTCGGCGGCTCGGCGTCGTTGGAGTGATCGGTGTGATAGCCCTCGCCCGGGATGTAGATGCGGCCGTCCTCAAGCCTGTCCTGGTTGGAGATGTAGTGGATGGCCGGACATTCCGGCACCGCGAAGCGCGGATTATGCTGCGGGAAGATCTCGCCGAAGATCTGCATGGCGGCGAGGAATTCGCCCGCGCTCAGGTTTTGATCGCGGATGGCCAGCACCGCGTGATCCTCGAAGGCCCGGTTGAGCGCGGCACGGCGTGGCCGCGTCGGCCGGCCGGCGCAGGTCGATGCCGGCGATCTCGGCGCCGGTGTGCGGCGACAAAGGCTTGATGGAAAAGGAATGCGCGGCCTGGTCCATGAGGGCTTTCCGGGTGTGAACTGTGTCACTCGGCGGCCGCGGTTTCAACCGGCGCCAGGGCAAAATATCGTTGTGTCTTATGCGCTTAGGAGGAAACGCGAAAAATCGACACCGTTGTGACCCCGGTCACAGCGCCGAAGCGCGCCTCTCCCTATGTTTGCACCATTGAAAGAGCCGGGTGCTCTCTGGGACAAAGGGGAATGACAGATGACCGCGTATAGCCTGACAGCCGGCAGCTACCGCCGCGACCGGGTTTCCTTCGTGCCCACGACGTTCTTCGCCGAGTTCCTGGCCGGCGCGCGAGACGGCCTGGAGATGCAGGCCCGCTATGACACACTCGCCCGCAAATCCGCCCCCGATCTCGCCAAGCTCGGCATGACGCGCGGCGATATCGCGCAGGCCGCCGTGACCGGCAAGATTCGCTGAAGTTTCGCGAATGCGCGCCGGATGCGCGCAACAGCAAGACAGGCGCCCGCGTGGGCGCCTGTCGCGTTTTGACGCGGTTGTGCGCTCGATTGTCGCGGGAGCGGTAACCTGGAGCCGTCAATAGAGCGCGTGCGGCAGCCAGAGCGCGATCTGCGGAAAGGCAAGCAACAGCGCGATCAGAATTGCATTGGCCACCAGGAACATGGCGCTGCCGATATACATCTGTCCGAGCTTGGCGTCGGGCAATTGCGACTGCAGCACGAACAGATTAATGCCCATCGGCGGGTGGATGAGGCCGGCTTCGATCAGCACCACCAGCAACACGCCGAACCAAATGAGGTCGTAGCCCAGGCTCTGCGTCAGCGGCGCGAACACCGGCACCGTAATGATGATCATGGTCAGCGATTCAAGGAAACTGCCGAGCGCGATATAAAACAGCACGATGACGATCATTACGACGACCGGCGGCAAATTCAGCGACACCACCCAGGCGGCAAGGCCGGTGGCGATCTGCGTCTGCACCACGAAATAGCTGAACATGATGGCGCCGAGCAGGATGAAGAACAGCATGGCGGTGGTGTGGCTTGCCTCGACCAGCGAGTCGATCAGCCGCCGCAGCGTCAATTGCCCGCCCAAGGCCGCAATCACGATGGTGACGAAAGTGCCGACGGCGGCGGCTTCGGTCGGGCTGAACCAGCCGGCATAGATGCCGCCGATCGACAACGCGAAAATAAACAGCAGCTTCCACATGCCGAGCGAGGCGGCGAGCCGCTCGCGCCACGGCGCGCGTGGGCTGACCGGCGCCCAATGCGGCTTCAGCCAGGTGGCGAGCTTGATGACGCCGATTTGCAACCCCGCCAGCAAAAGCCCCGGAATCATGCCGGCCGCGAACAATTGCGGGATCGATTGCACCGCGGTCAGCCCGTAGAAGATCAGCATCACCGACGGCGGGATCAGAATGCCAAGCGTACCGCCGGCCACCACTGAGCCGAGCGCCAGCCGCTCGTCATAGCCGGCGCGGCGCATTTCCGGGATGGCGACATGGCTCATGGTCGCCACCATGGCGACCGAGGAGCCGGAAATCGCGCCGAGTGCTGCGCAGGCGCCGACCGTCGCGGTCGCCAGCGTGCCGCGCCGGCCGCTAAACATGACGTTGATCGAGCGGAACAACTCACGCGCCATGCCGGAATGGGCGGCGATCGCCCCCATGAGCACAAACAGCGGCACCACCGACAAATCATAGGCCGAGGCAAAGGTCAGCGGCACGCGGCCAAGCACGAGCAAAGATTGCGTCCAGCCGTTGAGCACGGCATAGCCGGCCGCGCCGACCACGCCGAGCGCGATGGCGACCGGCACCCGCAGAAAGATCATGGCGATCATCACGGCAAAGCCGATAATGCCGACGGTATGCGGGTTCATGACCGCTACCGCGCGCGCAGCAACGCCGCGAGGCTTGCCATCAGCAGCAAAGCTGCCGGCAGCAGCGCGAGCGCGATGCCGAAAATCATCAGCGACCAATGCAGCCCCAGCGAGATGGCGAGGTCGGGCGAAATCTCGTGAAAGCGCACGGCATCGTGCGCCGGCGCCACCATGTTCCACAGCAGCACCGCCAAAAATACGAATGCCAGCAGATTGGCGATCACCTTCAACACGTCGATGGCGCGGCGTCCAAACAAATGATCGACGAAGTCGATGACGATGTTTTCGCCGCGCAGAAATACGTCGGGAATGCTGAAGAACACCGAGCCGACCAGGAACACCTGCACGAGATCGTAAGCGCCGGTAATCGGCCGATTGAACAACGCGCGCGAGGTTACGTCTGCGACGGTGATCAGCATCATCGCCGCGAGAAAGAACGCTGCGCCGTAGCCGGCGCAGCGCGTCATCAGCGTCAAAAGACGCCGAAGTCCAGGCGCGTCATTCATGTCTTCCAGAACGAGAACGACGTCTTGGCGTATTTTGCCGCCGCCGCTTTCATCGCCGCGTGGACCTTGCTCGCCGGTTGGCCACCCTTGTCGAGCTCGGCCAGCACGCGGGCGGTATCTTCCGCGCCGATCTTCTTGAAGCGGGCGTCTTCCTCCTTCGACAGCGCGATCGCGGTGTCACCTTCGGATTCGAGATATTTTTTGCCCGGGGCGTCGGCGGAATCCCACAGCTTGCCGATCGCGGCGAGGCGCGGGCGCGTGGTGTCGACGATCAGCTTCTGCAGTTCCGGCGGCAGCTTGGCATAGGAAGCCGGGTTCATCACCACGCCGAAGCTCGAGACATAGGCGTAGATGTCGGTGCTGTGTTTCACCAGGCCGCCGAGACGGAAGGCCGTGTGGGCGCCGCCGTAATCGGTGAAGACCCCGTCGATGCTACCCTTCTGCAGGGCATCGGCGATGCCGCTCGGCGGAATGCCGATCGGCGTCGCGCCAAGCGCGGCGATGAAGCTCTTGATGGTGACCGACGCGAAGCGGACGCGCATGCCTTTCATGTCTTCGACCTTGTGCACCGGTGTCTTCGCGGTGAGCAGGACGCCCGGCTGGGTCGTCAGCAGGTAGAGCATCTTGACCCCCTGATATTCGGGCTCAAGCAGCTTCATGACTTCCGGATCGTTGAGCACCTGGGTGCCGATCTCCGAGCTGCCGACCATGTAAGGCAGCTGGACGATCTCGGTGAGCGGGAAGCGGCCGGGCGTGGCGCCGGTCAGGTACCAGGTGATGTCGGCAACCCCAGTGCGCGCATAATCGAAATAGTTCGGAGTCGGCCCCATGGTGTTGGCCGGGAAGATGGTGATGTTGAGCTTGCCGCCCGAAGTCTTCTTCAGCTCATCGACCCAGTTCTGCAGATAGACGGAGAAAATATGCTTGGGCGAAATGAAGTGGCCGAGCTTGAGATCGTAGACGTTCTGGCTGCGCGCCACGGTCGGCGCCGCGACCAGCGCCGCGCCCGCAAGCAACGACGTACTGAACTCTCGCCTGTTCATGGAAGTCCTCCCCCTTGACCGCGGCTCATTGGCAGGCCGCGTGTTCATCATCACCAGTCTGCGCCGAAATCACCGGGCCCACAACGGGCCAGGCGCCGCCGCAATCGTCAGTGGGGCTTATGCCCACCATGCGTATCGACGCCTGACGGCGCGACATATTTGAGCCGGCGGATGCTGGCCGGATCCGCCTTGGCAACGCCGGTGACCGGGCCGCCTTTGATGGTCACCCGCTCCATATAGCGGCGCTGCGGGTAATAATCATGAATGGCGTAGTGCTGGGTCGAGCGGTTGTCCCACATCGCGATGGTGTGCGGCGTCCAATGATGGCGGAACTGATATTCCGGCACGAAAGCCTGGCGGAACAGGAGATCGAGCAGCGCGCGGCTTTCGTGCTCCTCCATGCCGCTGATGCCGACGGTGAACTGCGGATTGACGAACAGCGCCTTTTTTCCCGACACCGGATGCACGCGCACCACCGGGTGCAGCTGCGGCGGATACATCAGCTCGAATGCTTGCAGCTTCTTGCGCTCCTCATCGGATTTGCCGAACAGCGGGCGGAACGGCTTCATGTCGTGGATGCCTTCGAGCCCGGAGATGAACTGCTGCATGCGGTCGCTCAGGCCCTCATAGGCCGCAGTCATGCTGACATACATGGTGTCGCCGCCGACCTCCGGCACTTCCTTGGCGACCAGAATGGTGGCCATCGGCGGCTCGGCACGGAAAGTTTCGTCGGAATGCCAGACATCGGTGCCGTAAGGCGGTGTCTTCTCGTCGTTCCTGAACTTGATCAGCTCGGGCGCGTTCTTGCCCTCGTTGGGCGCGAACGGATGCACGGTGAGCGGATTAAAGCGGCGGCCGAAGTCGATCAGATTGTCGGAGGAGATGTTCTGATCGCGAAAGACGATCAGCTCATGCTCGACGAGCGCCGCCTCGATCGCCTTGAACTGCGCATCCGGCAGCGGCTTGCGCAGATCGACGCCGGTGATCTCGGCGCCGAGATGCACGCCGGTTTTGCGCACGGTCACGCCGGCGTCCTCGGTAACGAGCGGCTTGCCCTTGTTGAAGGCAAATGGCTGGTTCATGGGTGCTTCTCCCTAAGCCCTTGACGCCATGATGGCTCAAACCTGGACTAGCGTGTCGATCCGTACAGTAACCACGCAAAACGGGCGCGCGCACGCCGCGCGTCCCGTTTCTCATCGCGTGAGACAGCCTATTTCGCCCGTCGACCGAGTAGGCGCCGGCACCGAAAGCGACAAAGGCGAGCGAGCCGCCGATGATCGCCATGTTCTTGAAGAAATGCGACAGCTGGTTGCCGTCGGCCCAGCCCGTGTGCGCGATCAGCGAGGCGATGAGCACATAAACCGCGAGCCCGAGGGCGACCAGGCGGGTCTTATAGCCCACCAACATGAGCAAGCCGCCGCCGAGCTCGATGATGACGGCGAGCGCAGCAGCCACCGCCGGCGCGGGAAGCCCCATTTTGGTCATGTAGGCGGTTGTGCCGGCAAAGGCGACGATTTTCTTGTAGCCGTACAGAATGTAGAGCGACGAATAGAACAACCGCCCAATGAGCGCGGCATGATCGGCGTGTTTTTCGAGGTCCATCGTTTTCCCCCTAACCCGGGTTTGCGCCACCTCCTAGCCGGCGGCTCAAGTGCAAGCTAACACGAAGGTTAACACCGGACGGGACAATTGCTTGCACGGCCGATGGGAGTTGTCCCAACGGCTTGGCCCATGTTTCGTGTAGGGTTTGATCAGCGGACGACGTGGACCGCAGTATCGGCGGCTTGCGCCGGCGTGGCCGCTGCGGCGCCTGTGTCCAGCGCGGATGCCAGGATGCGCAGGAACAAGGCCGCGAAAAACACAACCAGACAAAACGCGCGCACTTTAACGCCTCCCGGACGGTCCGCCTTTTTGCGCGGACCCAATATTGGCAAACTAGGGCGCAGGCGGCGAGCCGGCTGTGATGAAAGTCACAGGAATCGCGGTTTTTTAACCGCGTCACGGCATTCGCCGCCATGCCGCTGACTTTGCCATGCTATATGTTATAATATTACAGCATCGGCCCCGGCTCTCGCCGCCGCCCCCGGAAGACAAAAAGGATTCCAGCCATGAAGACGCTCGCCGGCCTGGCATTCGCCGTGCTGCTCGCCCTCGCGCAAAGCCCGGCCGCGCAGGCCGCCGGCCCGGTCAGACTGGTGGCGGCGGAGAATTTCTACGGCGGCGTCGCCCAGCAGATCGGCGGGCGCGAGGTCGAGGTGGTCAGCGTGCATGAACAATCCCGACCAGGACCCGCATCTGTTCGAGACCTCGCCCGCGGTGCTGCGCCAGCTCGCGGCGGCGCAAATCGTCATCTACAACGGCGCCGACTATGACCCCTGGATGCCGAAGCTGCTGACGGCGACGCCCAAGCCGGGGCGCGTGGCGATCGTCGCCGCCGACCTCGTGCACAAAAAGGCCGGCGACAATCCGCATCTCTGGTACGACCCGGCCACCATGCCGGCGGTCGCGCGCGCCATCGCCGCCGCGCTTGCGAAAGCCGACCCCGACCACGCCGCCGATTATCAGGCGCGGCTGGCGACGTTCCTTGCCTCGCTCAAGCCGATCGACGAGAAGATCGGCGCTATCGCCAAGAAATATGCCGGCGCCGCCGTGACCGCCAGCGAGCCGGTGTTCGGCTACATGGCATCGGCGCTGGGCTTGACGATGCGCAACGAGAAATTCCAGCTCTCGATCATGAACGACACCGAGCCCGCCGCGCGCGACGTCGCCGCCTTCGAGCGCGATCTGAAGGAGCACAAAGTGCGCGTCATGTTCTACAACAAGCAGGCCTCCGACAAGATCGTGCAGCATCTGGTCGCGATCGCGCGCGCCAATAAAGTGCCGGTCGTGGGCGTGACCGAGACGGTGCCGCCCGGCATGACGTTCCAGCAGTGGATGGCGAGCGAACTCGACGACACGGAAAAGGCGCTGGCGGGTCCGAATTCGTGAACGCCGTCGAACTCGACCAGGCGACCATCGGTATCGGCGGCCACAAGGTGCTCGTCGGCGCCAGCTTCGCCATCCGGCCCGGCGAGTTCATCGGCGTGCTGGGGCCGAACGGCGCCGGCAAGACCACGTTGATGCGCGCCATTCTCGGGTTGCTGACGCCGAGCGCAGGCAGCGTGCGCGTGTTCGGCGCCACGCCGCTGCGCGGCAATCCGGCGATCGGCTATCTGCCGCAAGTGCGCACGGTGCTGCCCGACCTGCGGCTGCGCGGCCTCGATTTCATCGCCAGCTCCTTGCATGGCGAGCGCTGGGGCCTGCCGCGCCTCAGCCACGCCGACCGCGCCATGATCGACGACACGCTGGCGCTGGTCGGCGCCCGCGATCTCGCCGACCGGCCGCTCTCCGCCATGTCGGGCGGCGAACGGCAGCGGCTGTTGCTGGCGCAGGCGCTGATCGGCGAGCCGCAACTGCTGCTGCTCGACGAGCCGTTGATCAGCCTCGACGCGCGCCACCAGGAAGTCGCCATCGCCGTGGTGCGCAAGGTCTCCCGCGAGCGCGGCATCACCGTGTTGTTCAGCGCGCACGAGCTCAACCAGCTGCTCGGCACACTCGACCGCGTGCTCTATCTCGGCAACGGCCGCGCCGTGCTCGGCACCGTCGACGAGGTCATCACCACGCCGGTGCTGTCGCGGCTTTACGATACCGAGATCGAGGTGGTGCGCGCCGGCGGCCACATCTTCGTGATGTCGCGCGGCCGCGACGTGGAGCAGGTCGAGCACAGCCACGATCACGAACACGGGCATCAGCACTGACATGTTCCAGTACGAATTCATGACCAATGCCTTCGCCGCCGCCGGCATCGCCGCGGTGGTGGCGGGCATTGTCGGTTCCTTCCTGGTGATGCGCGGGCAGACCTTCGCCGGCCACGCCCTCTCCCATATCGGATTTGCCGGCGCCACCGGCGCCGGATTGATCGGGCTGGCGCCGCTGTGGGGCCTGCTTGGCTTCACGCTCGCCGCCGGGATCGCCATGGGTGTGCTGAGCGAGCGCATCAGCAACCGCGATATCGCCATCGGCATCGTGCTGGCGCTGGCGCTCGGTTTCGGCCTGTTGTTCCTGCACTACTACACGTCGTTCGCGACGCAAGCGACCGCGATCCTGTTCGGCAATGTGCTCGCCGTCGATCGCGCCATGATCGCGACGCTGGCGGTGCTCGGCCTGATCACGCTGCTGGCGCTCGCCGCGATCATGCGGCCGCTGATCTTTGCCAGCCTGCAGCCGGAACTCGCCGAAGCCAAAGGCGTGCCGCTGCGCTTCGTCTCCACCGCCTTCCTCGCCATCGTGGCGCTGGCGGTTTCGGAATGCGCGCAGATCGTCGGCGTGCTTCTGGTGTTCACGCTGATGGTGGGACCGCCGGCCGCCGCGCAGCGCCTGGCCGGGAGCTTGTGGAGCGCGCTTGCGCTCGCCGCCGGCCTCGCGCTCGGCGAAGCCTGGCTCGGCTTGACCGTCGCCTTCTACACCGACTGGCCGGTGAGCTTCTGCATCGCCATGCTGAGCGCCGCCGGCTATTTCGCGGCGCTGGCGGTGCCGGCCCGGCGGCGCGAACGCAAGGCCGGCTGAGCCAAAACGGCGGGTTTTACGGCAATTTTAGCTGCTTTGCCGCGCGCCTTGATCTTTGTTATGTCCGCCCTTGACCAAATGCCGCATGGTGGCAATGCCTTGATAGCAGCCCTCGCCGCGCGCCAGGGCGCTAAAATCGCCAAACGGCCGGACCATACGGGCCCGTCTCGTTCACAAAACAATGTGGAGGAACACGCTTATGACCATCAGATTTGCCCGCGCGGGCTTGCTCGTCGCGGTCGTCGCTCTTGCGCCGATCGCCGCCAATGCCGAGGAGTTCATCAACATCCTCACCGGCGGCACCGGCGGGGTCTATTATCCGCTCGGCGTTGCGATATCGAAAATCTACGCCGAAAAAATTCCGGGCGCCAAGCCCTCGGTTCAATCGACCAAGGCCTCGGTCGAGAACCTCAATCTGCTGCAGGCGGGCAAAGGCGAGATCGCCTTCACGCTCGGCGATTCGCTCGCCGACGCCTGGAAGGGCAACGCCGAAGTCGGCTTCAAGACCAAGCTCGACAAGCTGCGCACCGTCGCCGCGATCTACCCGAACTATATCCAGATCGCCGCGCTCAAGGACGCGCACATCAACACGCTCGCCGATCTCAAGGGCAAGCGCCTGTCGGTCGGCGCGCCGAAATCGGGCACCGAGCTCAACGCGCGCGCGATCCTGGCCGGCGCCGGCATGTCTTACAAGGATCTCGGCAAGGTCGAGTATCTGCCGTTCAGCGAATCGGTCGAACTGATGAAGAACCGCCAGCTTGACGCCACGCTGATCTCCGCCGGTCTCGGCGTGTCGGCGATCCGCGATCTGTGCGCCTCGGTCGATTGCGTCATCGTCGAGACTCCGAAGTCGGTGGTGGAGAAGATGGGGACGCCCTATCAGTCGGCGCCGATCCCGGGCGGCACCTACAAGGGCAACGACAAGGACGTGAACGCCGTGGTGGTGCCGAACTATCTGGTCACCCGCTCGACCCTGCCAGACAAGGAAGTCTATGAGATGACCAAGACCATCTTCGACAACCTGCCGTCCTTGCAGGCCGCGCACTCCGCCGCCAAGGCCATGAGCCTCGACAAGGCGGGCAAGAACCCGCCGGTGCCGCTGCACCCGGGCGCCGCCAAGTTCTATAAAGAGAAGGGCGTGATGTAAGGCGCACGAAGGCGCAATCTCTCCCGGCCTCATGCTGAGGAGCCGCCGAAGGCGGCGTCTCGAAGCATGAGGCCGCCCCATCCTTCGAGACGCCGCGCTTTGCGCGGCTCCTCAGGATGAGGCGGAGAAAGGCTGCGAACCAGACCAGGGGAAACGCGTCAATGACTGCCGTCGATCTCGCCGCCGAGGCGCCCGTCACGCCTATCCCCGGCCAGACCAAGACCGAGGCCCGACTGGAAAAGGGCTGGGGTAACGACTTCGAAGGCAACGCGCTGTTCTGGATCGCGGTGGCGTTCTCGGCGTTCCAGATCGTCACTGCCACCTTCAGTCCGCTGCCGAGCCAGATCGTGCGCTCGGTGCATGTCGGCTTCCTGCTGATCGTGGTGTTCGGCGTCACCTCCACCTTGACCAACCGCATTCCGGCCAAGCTCGTCTATTGGGCGCTTGGCATCGTCGGCTTCGTGCTCGGCTTCTATCACTGGGCGTTCTACGAACAACTCATCCTGCGCGCCGGCGACCCCAACACCGCCGATATCGTGGTCGGCATCATCGTCGTGGCTCTGGTGTTCGAGGCCGGCCGCCGCATGATGGGCCCGATCCTGCCGATCATCTGCGCGATCTTTTTAAGCTACGGACTGTTCGGGCAATATCTCCCGAGCCCGCTCAACACGCGCGGCTACGATTTCAGCCAGATCGTCGACCAGATGTTCCTCGGCACCGAGGGCATCTACGGCATCCCGGTCTACGTCTCCTCGACCTACATCTTCCTGTTCATCTTGTTCGGCGCCTTCCTCGAGCGCGCCGGCATGATCGGCCTGTTCACCGATGTCGCCATGGGCACGGTCGGCCATGCGCGCGGCGGACCGGCCAAGGTGGCGGTGATCGCGTCCGGCCTGATGGGAACGATCAACGGCTCCGGCATCGCCAATGTGGTCACCGTCGGGCAGTTCACCATTCCGCTGATGAAGCGCTACGGCTATCCGGCCTATTTCGCCGGCGCGGTGGAAGCGACCTCCTCGATGGGCGGGCAGATCATGCCGCCGGTGATGGGCGCGGTCGCCTTCATCATGGCGGAGACCATCAACGTGCCCTATTCCACCATCTGCATCGCGGCCATCGTGCCGGCTTTGCTCTACTATTATTCGGCGTTCTGGGCGGTGCATTTGGAAGCCGGCAAACGCGGGCTGGTCGGCCTGGCGAAAGACGATTGCCCGAACCCGATCGCGGCGTTGAAGAAGAACTGGTTCCTGCTGATGCCGCTGGCGGCGCTGGTGGTGCTGCTATTTGCCGGCTACACGCCGCTGTTCGCCGGCACTGTCGGCCTCGGCCTGACCGTGATGGTGATCTTCAGCCACCCGATCGTGGCCGCGATACCGCAACCGATCCTGCGCATCGTGTTTTGGATCCTGCTTGGCCTGTCGGCCGCGCTGTTCTTCGAATACGGCGTGTGGCTGCTGATCGCGATGGTGGCGGCGCTGATGGCGGTCACCGTCTGGGTCAAAGGCGGGCGCGAGACGCTGAAAGTCGCGCTCAACAGCCTGGCCGACGGCGCGCGTCACGCGCTGCCGGTGGGCGTTGCCTGCGCGCTGGTCGGCACCATCATCGGCACGCTGACGCTGACCGGCGCGGCCACCAATTTCGTGCGCGTGATTGTCTCGGTCGGCGAGACCTCGATCTTCGCCTCGCTCTGCCTCACGGCGCTGACCTCGCTGATCCTCGGCATGGGCATCCCGACCATCCCGAACTACATCATCACGTCCTCGATCGCGGCGCCGGCGCTGTTGCATCTCGGCGTGCCGCTGATCGTGTCGCACATGTTCGTGTTCTATTTCGGCATCATGGCGGACCTGACGCCGCCGGTGGCGCTCGCCGCCTTCGCCGCCGCCTCGATCGCCAAGGAGAGCGGACTTCAAGATCGGCTGGACGGCGGTGAAGATCGCGCTGCCGGGCTGGATCGTGCCCTTCATGGCGGTCTATACGCCGGCATTGATGTTGCAGCCGGTCGGCCCACGGGTTGCGGCCTACGGCTTTCCGATCTTCGCGGCCTACATGATCTTCAAGGCGACCCTGGCGGTGACCATGTGGGGCGTGACCGCAATCGGCTACTTCCTCGCGCCCGTGAGCTGGCCGGAGCGGATCATCGCATTTCTGGCGGCGGCCTTGCTGGTGGTCGACTATCCGTGGACCGATCCCGCCGGTTTCACCGCCTGCGGCGCGTTCCTCGCCTATCAGTTCTACAAGATCCATCGCACGCGCCGCTCCGGCGCGGCGGTGAAGCCGGCGGAATGATGGAACTGTGCCTGCTCGCCGCCGGCGCCGTCGTCCGTCTCGGCACCGTCGCGCTCACGCTCGCCTGGACCCATTCGATCGAGAAGACGCGTTGGGAGGAGGACTACCGCGCCACCGCCGCCGGCATCGTGGTGACGCAGGACCGCATCCAGTCAACCGGCGCCGGCA
This sequence comes from uncultured Alphaproteobacteria bacterium, assembly GCA_963742375.1. Lineage (GTDB taxonomy): Bacteria > Pseudomonadota > Alphaproteobacteria > Rhizobiales > Xanthobacteraceae > Pseudolabrys. The sequence goes on along the minus strand of CAVULP010000001.1, from coordinate 329,909 downwards.
TGGAGCCGCCGCCCGACGCCAAGTTCGACGGCAAATGGTGGCGCTACACGCCGGCGCTGCCGCCGCAGCGGCAAGTCGTTCTGCGCCGCTCCGGCGCCACCGCCGATTGGCAGGTCTGCATTCACGGCACGTGCAAGCCGATGGGCGACTATCTGCCGGACAAAGACGCCGACCCGGTGACGCTCGCCACCTGTCCGTGATAGGCACGGCCGCATGAGCGAGCCGCAAAAGCGCGCGATCTGCATCGGCGAGGCGGTCGTCGAACTGGCGCGCGGCGGCGACGGCCGCTTCGCGCTGGCCAGTTCCGGCGATGCCTTCAACACCGCGATCTATCTCGCGCGCGCGGGCGCTCCGGCGGCCTTCGCCAGCGCGCTCGGCGACGATGTGTTTTCCGACGCGATCGTGTCGCTGGCGCAGGCCGAGGGGGTCGCAACCGACCTGATCCTGCGCGTTCCCGGCCGCCTGCCCGGCCTCACCGTCGCCGACGCCGACGCGCAAGGGTCGCGCCGCATGCATAGCTGGCGCGAGGCAGCGCCGGCGCGCGAGCTGTTCGAGCTGGCGAACTGGAGCCGGGTGGCGGAAGGCCTGCTCGCCGCGCGGCTGATCTATTTTTCCGGCATCACGCTGTCGCTTTATTCCAACATCGGGCTCGGGCGTTTTCTCGCCGCCATCGAGCTCGCGCGCGGCAACGGCGTCAAAATCGCCTTCGACGGCAATTTCCGCCCGCGCGACTGGAAGGGCGATCTCACGCGCACCCGCACGGTGTTTGCGGAAACGCTCAAGCGCGTCGACATCGCGCTGCCGGCCTACGACGACGAGGCGGTGCTATGGGGCGATCCCTCGCCGGAGGCGACCATCGCGCGGCTGCAGGCCTTCGGCGTCAATGAAATCGTGGTGAAGAACGGGCCGAACAGCGCCATCGTCGCATCGGCGGACGGACGCGAGGCGGTGCCGGTGCCGGAAGTGGTGGTGCCGGTCGATGCGAGCGCGGCGGGCGACGGCTTCAACGCCGGCTATCTGGCGGCGCGCCTCGCCGGCCGCGGCGCGCTCGAAGCGGCCGAGGCCGCGCACAAGCTCGCCGGCGCGGTGATCCGCCACCGCGGCGCCATCATGCCGCGCAGCGGCGCGGCGGTGCACTGACGTTCGTGAAGCCTAGCCGACGGTTTCAGCCGCCGGAGCGAGCGCGGCGGCCTGCTCGCCGGTCGGCGCCTCGACCGCCCGGTCGAGCCGGCGCGACACGCCTTCAAACTGCACGTTCGGCTCGATCATCAGCGACTTGTTGAAAATCTCGCCGTCCACCGCGGCCGTGCCCTGCAACTTGACGCTGTTGGCGTGGATCGTGCCGTTGAAGACGCCCTGAATGACCGTCTCCTGCGCCACGATCTTGCCCTCGACCTTGGCGCCTTCGCAGACGATCAAGTGCGAGGCCAGGATCTCGCCGTTGACGCGCCCGAAAATCTGCAAGGCGCCCGGGCAGACGACGTTGCCGGTAATCAGCATGCCGGTGCCGAAGGTGGAGAGGATTTCCGGCGAGCCGGAGGCGGCGCCGTTGAGCCTGGGCTCGGCGTCCCGCGACGGAGCCGTGTCACGCGGGGTTTTCGGCTGGGAAAAATAGTTCAACGCCATTCTCCTTGTTTTCGGCAGGACGATGCTTTCCCCCAAACATTCCATCATCTCGCGGCGGCGGCCAAACAGAATTACAAATTATCGATAACGGCGGCCGCGGCGTTAACTACGTCCGCACTCCGCGACGGCGGCGCTTGTATTGGCGGCGGCGTACCGGTTTAAGCTTACGCCATGAACGACGCGGCATTGAAAACGGCGGTCGACCGGTTCCTGGCCAATGTCAGCTTCACGGCTCGGCGTGAAGTGGAACGGGTCGTGCGCAGCGCGCTCGCCAACGGAAAATTGCGGCGCGGCGAAATCCTCACCACGTCGGTGACGCTGTCGAACGATAAAGTCGACCTCGACGTCACGATCTTCAGCAAGATCGAGCTTTAGCGACCGCCGCCGGCCCCGCGCGATTTCTAAGGTTAAGAATGGGTACCCGCGCCGGTCCGGCGGTTTACGGCGTTTTCATACCTTTGGCGTAAATGCGCACAGGTCGATGACCGGTTTGCGGTGAATTGTCATGTCATTTGCGTCGGCGCGCCAAAAGGCGCGGCATATGCTGAAGGCATTCGGCGCCGCCAAGCGCGCCAATGTCGCGATCACGTTTAGTCTGGCCGCCATTCCGGTCATGGGCGCCATCGGCGCCGCGGTCGACTACAGCTCCGCCAACAACGCCCATGCGGCGCTCAACGGCTATGCCGACATGGCCGCGCTGTCAGCGGTCAACCGGGCGGCCATGGCGCTCGACAAATCGACCGCCAAGTCGAACGCGAAAAGTTTCTTCAAGGCGCAGGCGGATACGATCAAGCTCGGCAGCTACACTTCGGCGACCGTCAAGGTCACGGAACAAGGCGGTGTCCGCACCGCGGTGGTGAGCTACACGGCGAGCGTGCCGACCACCTTGCTGGCGCTGCTCAATATTAATTCGATCGGCATCGCGGGATCGTCGACCGCCTCCTCCGGGGCGGCGACGTTCATGGATTTCTATCTGCTGCTCGACAACACGCCGTCGATGGGCGTCGGCGCGACGCCGGCGGACGTTGCGACAATGGTCGCCAACACGCCCGACAAATGCGCGTTCGCCTGTCACGACCTTTCGACTGCGCCGAACGACTACTACACGCTTGCGAAAAAGCTCGGCGTCACGACCCGCATCGACGTGGTGCGCAGCGCGACGCAACAGCTGATGGACACCGCGGCCGCGACCGCCACGGCGACGGGCCAATTCCGCGTGGCGCTCTATACCTTCGGCTCGTCGGCCAAGAGCCCCGGACTGTCGAAGATCTACGTGCTGTCGTCCGACCTCTCGAGCGCCAAGACGGCGGCCAACAATATCGATCTCATGACCGCGCCCTACCAGGGCTACAACAACGACCAGGACACCGACTACGACAACGTGCTGGCTGACATCAACAAGGAAATCGGCACGCCGGGAAATGGCGGTGCGTCGAACAGTCCGCAGAAGTGGTTGTTCATGGTGTCGGACGGCGTCGCCGACGCCTATTACCCCGCGACCTGCTCGCAGCCGACCACCGGCGGGCGCTGCCAGGAGCCGCTCACGGTTGCCGGCTGCACCGTGCTGAAAAACCGCGGCGTCAAGATCGCGGTGCTCTACACCACCTATTTGGCGCTGCCGACCAACGCCTGGTACATGAGCTGGATCGACCCGTTCAACCCCGGACCCTATGGCCCTTCGGTCAACAGCAAGATCGCGAAGAACATGGAAGCGTGCGCCTCGCCCGGCTATTATTTCGAGGTCAGCCCGACCGACGGCATCTCGCAGGCGATGAATGCGCTGTTTCAGAAGGCCATCCAGTCGGCGCGACTGACCAAATAATCTACGGCTTGCCCAGCAGCATCGCGGTCGCTGCGGCGATGAACGGCAGCGGCAGCGACACCGCCGCGCGCAGCCAGACCACGCGCGCCGGCATCAGCGGCACTTCCCAGATCACCAACCGGTGGATGGCGTAGAGCGCCCAGGCGGTCGAATAGGCGATCACCTGCGGGGCGCCGGCGCCGCTCTTGAGCGCGGCAGCCCCGATCGAAAAGCCGACCACCGGGCCGCCGGGCGTGAGCGCGCCGCCGAGCGTGGCGATGATGACGCCGAGAATGCCCGATTCCGGGCCGAGCCAGGGCGCGACAAGAGCCTTCGGCACCACCTCGGCGATGAAGCCGGAGCCGACGACGCCGATGCAGATGCGCGGCAGCAGGCCCATGAATTCGAGCAAGCCTTCGCGCATTCCGTCATTGAGCAGCACGCGGCCGCGCGTGGCGGCGACAACGGCGAGCACCGCGACCACCAGCCAGAGCAGGATATTGATGGCGATCGTCATTTGATTTTGGCCAGCCCTGCCTTGACCGCGATGCGCGCCAGACAGGCCGGCGATGATCGGCAGCGGCAGCGCCTCGACGATGCGCCAGATCACGAAGTGCGGGCCGAAGAACGGCAACTCCCACACCAGCGCGCGGGTATAGCCGACCAGCGTCCAGCAGGTGATGAAAGCGACGACGGCGCCGGCATCGGCGCCCATGGCGATGAAGGCGCCGGCCACCGGGTAGATCGTGATCGGCCCGCCCGGCAGGATGAAGCCGAAGGCCGCGGCGATCAGCAGCCCGCTAAAGCCGGATTCATGGCCGACCCAGCGCGCCACCAGTTCGCGCGGCAGGATCATGGTGACGAAGGCGGCGATCAGGCAGCCGGCCAGCACCTTCGGCAGCATCGCGCCGAACAGCGCGACGTCGCCGGTGAGGATCGCGACAAAATGCTCGGCGCCGTCGCGCCAATAGACCGCCGCCATGGCGGCGAAGGAAAACGCCGCAATGGTCGCGGTCGACCAGTCGAAGGCGCGCCGGCGCGGACGGGAAGGGCTTTGCTCGCTCAAGTTAAGTGGGGGTCTAGCGCTGGGCCGCCGGAGCAGAGACCGATGCGACGAGTTCGCCGTTACGCGGGCCGCTGGTGGCCGCCACCACCGCGATCGCCGCCAGCACAACCGTGGCGTAGACCGGGATCATCCAGCCGGACATCGTCTTGACGGCCGCCTTGTCCTCGGCCGACAGCGTGACATGGACGTGGTGGCACATCGCCGCCTCCTTGCAATTCAAGCGCGCATGTTAGCCGCTTGGCTTCGCCTTGTCTGCCGGCCGGTTGACCGGGCCGGCAGGACTGGATAATTTCACTGGCATGGGGATGGAGTCCCCCAAAACCGCCCGCAACGGCTGATGACTCCTGCCGGATGAGCAACGGTAGGACTCGATCGGTCGAGCGAGAGCGGTCTTTTTGTGCCCGAGTGCCAGGCACGATCCGCTCTTCCAATGTCCGGTTCGAACCCGCTGGAGCAAGGCTTGAACTTGGGAGAGTGACGAAATGACCGGAAATATCTGGCTGGAATCGGCGCTGTGGATCGGGCTGGCGCTGGCGGCTTCGCTGATTTCGATACGGGTGGCGATTTCGGTCGCGCTCATCGAAATCGTCGTCGGCGCGGTCGGCGGAAATCTCATCGGCATGCCGCTGACGCCGTGGGTGAACTATCTCGCCAGCTTCGGCGCCATATTGCTCACCTTTCTGGCCGGCGCCGAGGTCGATCCCGAGGTCGTGCGCAAACACGTCGCGTCCACGCTCAGCATCGGCGTGGTCGGCTTTGTCGCGCCCTATATCGGCTGCCTGCTGACCGCGCACTATCTGCTCGGCTGGGATTGGCCGCAGGCGCAGATTGCCGGCATCGCGCTGTCGACGACGTCGGTGGCGGTCGTCTACGCGGTGATGGTCGAGACCGGCCTCAACAACACCGAGATCGGCAAGATCATTCTGGCCGCCTGCTTCGTCAACGATCTCGGCACCGTGCTGGCGCTCGGCGTCGTGTTCGCAAATTACAACGTCTGGCTCGCCGTGTTCGGCGTGGTGACGATCGCGGTGAGCTGCGCGCTGCCATATGTGGCGCCCTGGTTTTTCGGCACGCTCAGGCGGCACGTCAGCGAGCCGGAGATCAAATTTCTGCTGCTGGTGCTGTTCGCGCTCGGCGGCTTCGCCATCGCGGTCAAGAGCGAAGCCGTGCTGCCCGCCTATCTGGTCGGCATGGCGCTGGCCACGGTGTTCAAAAACAACCCCGATCTGCCGCGCCGGATGCGCATGATCGCGTTCACCACGCTGACGCCGTTTTATTTCCTCAAGGCGGGCTCGCTGGTCGAGGCGAAAGTGCTGGTAAGCTCGGCTGGCTTGATTGTGCTTTTCCTGGCGGTCAAGATGGTGACGAAATTCTTCGGAATTCTGCCGTTGACGCGGCTTTTCAAGTTCGATCGGCGCGACGGCATGTACACGACGCTGATGATGTCGACCGGCCTCACCTTTGGGACGATTTCCGCCTTGTTCGGGTTCACGAACCACATCATCGACCAGACGCAGTACACGATCCTGGTGGTCGGCGTGATCGGCAGCGCGGTGGTGCCGACCATGATCGCGCAGACCTGGTTCCTGCCGAAATCCGCGCCGGCCAAGCAGGAGGTTTGACCGATGTTCAAGCACATCGTGGTCGCCAATGACGGCTCGGAAGGCGGATTCAAAGCCTTGGCGCTGGCTTGCGATTTGGCCAAGCAGCACAAGGCCAAGCTCAGCATGATTTCTGTCGAGCAATTGCCGGACTTTCCGGCCTCGATCGACGAAGTGATCGGGACCAAGGAAACGCAGAACCACAAGTACCACGAGGTGCTGGCGAAAGCCGGCAAGCTCGCCGCGTCGAAAGGCGTGAAACTGAAATCGGCCGTGGTCGCCGGCCACCCGGCAAGGGCCATCGCCGAGCGCCTGAAGCGGGAGAAGGCCGATCTGCTGGTGGTCGGGTTTGCCGGGCATTCGGCGCTTTACGAGCGCATCCTCGGCAGCACCGCCGACCGGCTGTTGCGGCTGTCGCCCTGCCCCGTTCTCGTCGTGAAATAACCGCCCGCGCCTGCCGCCTGATCGAATCATGTTAACAGTTCGAAGCTTTTGGGCCTCGGAGACCCATCGATGGGAAGTTACTTTTGGATCGCGATCGGCAGCGCGCTGGGCGGCGTCGCGCGGTTTTGGTGCTCGGGCACCATTGCGCGGACGATCGGCGAGACATTTCCTTGGGGCACGCTGGTCGTCAATGTCTTGGGGTCCTTTGCCATCGGTTTCATCGCGACGCTGACCTCGCCCGACGGCCGGCTGTTCGTCGGCAGCACGACGCGGCAATTCCTCATGCTCGGATTCTGCGGCGGCTTCACCACGTTCTCGTCTTTCAGCATGCAAACGCTCAATCTCATGAACGACGGCGAATGGGCCTATGCCGGCTCCTACGTCACCCTGTCGGTTGCGCTGTGCTTGATTGCGGTGTGGGCCGGCCACATGCTCGCCGTCAGCCTCAACGCGCTAAAATGGATATAGACCATGGATCTCCCGCGCGACGCAGTTCTTCTGCGAAATCTTCTTCGGCGAGGACGACCGCTTCGAGCGCCGGCCGCTGCACGAGGCGATCGTGCTCAAGGCGCGCGAGATGCATCTTGCCGGCGTCACCGTGCTGCGCGGGCATGTCGGTTTCGGGCATAAGAGCCGCATCCACACCACCAAGATTTTGCGGCTGTCGCAGGATTTGCCGATCGTGCTGGAAATCGTCGACACGCAGGAAAAGATCGACGCTTTCCTGCCGGTGCTCGACGGCATGATGTCGAGCGGCCTCGTCACCCTCGAGAAGGTGCAGGTGCTGCAATACGGCAAGCCGCAGACGGGCGAAAGCTAGCGGCGCTGCGCGCCTACTCCATCGGCCGCATGCCGAGCTTGTCGAGCAGGGCCATGTCGCGGTCGCGCGCGGGGTTGGGCGTGGTCAGCAGCTTCGGCCCGTAGAAGATCGAATTGGCGCCGGCGAGGAAACACAGCGCCTGCGTCTCCTCGCTCATGTCCTCGCGCCCGGCCGAGAGCCGCACCACCGAGGCCGGCATCGTGATGCGCGCAACCGCGATGGTGCGCACGAAGTCGAGCGGATCGAGCGGGCGGGCGTCGGCGAGCGGCGTGCCCTCCACCCGCACCAGCATGTTGATCGGCACGCTTTCGGGATGAACCGGCAGGCTGGCGAGCGTCGCGATCATGCCGACGCGGTCGTCGAGCCCCTCGCCCATGCCGACGATGCCGCCGCAGCAGACATGGATGCCGGCCTCGCGCACAGCTCGACAGCGTGTCGAGGCGGTCCTGAAACGTGCGCGTGGTGATGATGGCACCGTAATAGTCCGGCGAGGTGTCGAGGTTGTGGTTGTAGTAGTCGAGGCCGCTCTGCTTGAGCCGCTGCGCCTGCGCGCCCGTCAACATGCCGAGCGTGACGCAGGTCTCCAGTCCCAGCGCCTTGACGCCTTCCACCATGTCGCAGACCGCATCGAGGTCACGATCCTTGGGGCTGCGCCAGGCCGCGCCCATGCAGAAGCGCTGCGCGCCGGCATCTTTGGCCGCGCGCGCCTCGGCGAGCACGGCCTCGAGGCTCATCAGTTTTTCGGCCGCGACGCCGGTGTCGTATTTCACCGACTGCGGGCAATAGGCGCAGTCCTCCGGGCAGCCGCCGGTCTTGATCGACAGCAGCGTCGAAATCTGCACTTCGGCGGGGTCGAAATTCTCCCGGTGCACTTGCGCGGCGCGGAACAGCAATTCCGGGAATGGCAGCGCAAAAAGGGCGGCGATCTGCGGCCGCGTCCAGTCGTGGCGAGGCGCGCTGCAAGCCGCTGCGCGCGTATCGGCGCCGTGCATCAGGGTCATTTCGATCGGCCTCCCCACGCGCCTGCGAATGTCGCCGGCGCCCTGCTATAGCGCAACAGCGGCTGCCGGGCGAAGGCCAATTTAGGCCACGATTTCATCGGATTGAGATTGCAAGCGCCCGCGTGCTATCGTTTGGCGGCGGATCAACTGTCGGGTAACGGTGATGAAGCGGATCACAATCGGCCTGGTGCTGCTGGCCATCGCGGCCGGCACGGTGCACGCGCAAACGCCGGAAGAGCGGCAGGCTGAAAAGAAGCGCGAAGAGAACAATGGTTTGCTGAGGAAATATAACGAGCAGCAAAAAGTAAACGCGGAGATCGACAAGCGATACCAGAAGACGCTGCAGCAAACCCGCGGGGCGGACGCCGCGCCGGTGAAGGTCGATCCTTGGGCCAATATGCGCGGGACCGACGCCGCCAAGCCCAAGCAGTAGCATCGCGTCGGCGAGCCTGAGGGCCCGTTCGTGAGCAAGCTCGCCATTGCCCGGATGATCTCGGTGCCGATCGGCGCCGCGGTGCTGTTCGGCCTCGAGCGCGGGCTCGGCGTCTAGCTCTATGTGGCGATCCCGCTGGCAATCATCGCCTATCTGGCGGTCAAGGTCGCGATCGGGCTCATTTGCGGCGTAGAACAGCGCCGTTAGGCAGCCAGGCGCATAACCGCGGCGTAAAATTTTCAAGCCGACCCGGCCCGCCGCAATCGCGCCACAGACTACGCCGCTCAATCCCACCCGCGGAATGAAACGCGCCCCGCGTAAGCCCTCGTCGGCCGAATTCATAACGACCGATCGAGGCCCAAGCCGCCGGCGAGCAGCCGGCCGCGAAATGAGCCGCAGAAGGTCAACCCTCTCACGGATCCAAAAGGACACCGACTATGATGACGCGCGCGTTCCTCCTGGCCGCCGGCTTGCTCGCCGCGAGCCTCACTCCCGCTCTTGCCGATTCCGTCACCGCCACCGTCACCGCCTGGGATGCAGCCAGCCGCACCATGACGCTGGAAGACATGTCGCAGTTCGTCGGCATTCCCGCCAAGATCACGATACCGGCCGACCTCGCCCCGGGCGATCAGGTGACGGTCGACTACGAGGCTTACGATAACGGCGTTGCCTCCTACAATTCGGTCACCGTCATCAAGGACATCGCCAAGCGCCTCACCCCCAACGACAAGCGCGGGTAACGCTGCGCCGATTGCTTTACGCCACCGATCTCGTCGTGGCCGAGTATTTTGGCCGGGCATTCTGCCCGGCCATTTGTTTGCGCGCACCCGATTTCGCTTGTCCCGCATCCGCGCTAGATTCGGGCGATGGACGACGAGCTTTCCAGCGACGACATCGCGCGTATCGAGGAGCGCATCGAGGCGCTCGAGCAGGCGATCGCGCGCTGCCGCAAAGTGTCGTTGGCGTCCAAGCTTGCGATCGGTGCCGGTGCGGTGCTGCTCGCGCTCACGCTGCTGGGACTGATTGCTTTCATCGCCGCCGTCGTGACCGCCGCCATGGCGGCGGCGATCGGCGGCATCGTGCTGTTGGGCTCCAACGCCACCACCTGGACGCAGACCGAGGAGGCGCTGGCCGCGAGCCAGGCGATGCGGGCGGCGTGGATCGGACAGCGCGAGATGCGGGTGATCGGCGAGGATGTGCCGAGAATTCACTAAACGAAGCCGCAGCGCGCGCAGCCACAATCGCCGCCTCAGCCGGTCTTCCGCTTAAGGCTCTCACCGTCCGGTTGGCCGGTCATCGTCGGACCATGTGATCGACTTATAGTCGAAGCCCATTTCAATCGTCGGCTTGACCACGGCAAAGTACGGCGAGATATCGAAATCGCGCGGCGCATAAAGCGAGCTGTCGCGGATATGATAAATCTCCCGCCGCGCGTTCTCGCTTTCCACCCGCTCGATGGCCGGCAGGATCGGATAGCCGATGGTGCCGAACGCCTGCGCGATGAGCGCCGAGCATATGAGCTTGGTCGGATCGCCGGACCCCAGCGCGATCATGCGCCGCCGCCAGCGTTGCGGCACCGGCAGCGGCACCATGTAGCGCGCGAGATCGACGAAGTTCCTGAGATCGTATTGCAGGCCAATTCGCGCGATGGCGTAATCGCAGACCGCCTGGCAGTCAGCGGGCGACAGCCCGACCGGACGGCATATGCGGGTGTGCAGCCGGAGATAGCTCGACAGCGGGACGGCGATGATGCCGGCGTCCATATTGGACTCCACCAGATCGCACGCTTCGCCACCGGCCGTTACTCTCCCGGCGATGGGCCCGACATAGAGCGCGGCGTGCGACCAGGTCGACTGCGTCAGATACTTGATGATGCCGGAGATGTGATTGCGGCCCTCGATCAGCAGGATATCGCCGGGCTTGATGCAGGCGCGCAGCGCCGCCGGATCGGCGGGCGTGAACGGCTCATAACCGGAAGCGGGCCGCTGCAAATATGCGGCGATCCACCGCCCGACGCGATCGAGCATCCAATCGAGCATCCATGTCATGAGACCACGCCCCGGCGAATCGCCCCGCGCCCAAGTCGAACAATGTCGAACAATATTTTTCGCCGCTGGGCAACAGATGACGGCGAGGTCTTGTTGGCGCCGTCACTCACGGATTGGATTGTCCAACAAAGCACCGTCGCTGCGAGCGGCGGCGATCCGCAGTCACCACCGGTAGTGCCGCCGATAAGGTCCGTAGTAAGGCCGGTAATAGGGCCCGTAAGAGGGCCCGTAATAATAAGGCGGCGGCGCGCCGCCGTCGTAATAGACCGGCGGCCCCTCTTCCACGACATAATCTCGATCGCGCGGCGGACCGGCGCGGCGGGACGGCACGCGGCCGCTCAGATCGAGCGAGGTCTCGATGGCAAAGCCTCGCTTTTCGTTCCAGGTCACCGCGCACCAGCCGCCGGTGCAATCGGCGGCGTCGACCAGGCTGCCGCCGGGAATCTTGGCGACGATCTCATTGCTGGTGCCGGGAGCCGCGCGCAGGTTCACCGTGGTCAAAACGTAAGCGGGCTTGGCCGAAGCGCCCGTGGCCGAACCGATGAGCACGCCGAGACAGAGAAACAGACCGATCGACCGCATGGTTTTCCCCCGCTGCCTTTGCCGCCTGGATTATCAGCAAGCCTTCGCGGCAAGATTCGGGCAAGCGTTATCGCCCCTGTTCTTTGCGGCGCGCTGCTTGCCGTCCCATAAATCCACGGAAAAGCAGGCGCTTCTGGAACTTAAGCCGGTGCCAGCGACTTACAGCTCTATGAAAGCGAATATCCTTCCATGAAACTCGCCACCGCCCTCCTTGTCGCCGCCGCCCTCGTGACTTCGGCCGCCAGCGCGCGCGCCTCGATTGTCATCAATATCGACAAAAGCGCGCAGGAAATGACGGTCATCCGGGACGGCGAAGTCGTCGACCGCTGGCCGGTATCCACCGCCCGCCGCGGCTATTCGACTCCCTCGGGGACGTTCAAGCCGTTCCGGATGGAGGCCGAGCACACTTCGGATGAATGGGACGACGCGCCCATGCCCCATTCGATTTTCTTTACGATGCAGGGCCACGCCATTCACGGCAGCTATGAGACCAAGCACCTCGGCTCGCCGGCCAGCCATGGCTGTGTGCGCATTTCGCCGGCGAACGCGACCGTGCTGTTCGCGATGGTCAAGGCCGACGGTATGGCGAACACGCGGGTCATCGTGACCGGCGAAGGCGGCACGGTGGCAAGCCGTCAATCCGACGGGGAAACGAGCGGCGTGCAAGATCTGAGCGCCCGTTTCGCTGAGCCGACAGGAATGCCTGTCCGCGGTCCTGGGTTCTTTACGCCCACCTATTAATGCCAGCGATCGCGGCAAGTGTCAGGTTGAACGCCGCTTGCATGGCGCGTTCCCCCACCCGGGCGGCTAGCGCCGGCCACCCTCCCCGCTGCGCGGGGAGTGATTAAGCGCTACTCCGCCGCCTGCTGCCTTGCTCCTGCCGCCTCCACGCGCGCGGCGCAGAATTTGAATTCGGGGATCTTGCCGAACGGATCGAGCTTCGGATTGGTGAGCAGGTTCGCCGCCGCTTCCACGTAGGCGAAGGGGATGAAGATCACGCCGTCGGGAATGGCGTCGTCCTGGCGCGAGGCGAGCTCAACCTCGCCGCGCCGCGTGCTGACGCGCAGCATGTCGCCCGGCTTCAGGCCCAGTTTCTCCAGCGTGCCGCGCGACACCGAGGCGCAGGCGGACGGGCTCGAGCGCGTCGAGCACGGTTGCGCGTCGCGTCATGGCGCCGGTGTGCCAATGCTCGAGCTGGCGGCCGGTGGTGAGGATGAACGGGTAGTCGGCGTCCGGCGTCTCGTCCGGCGGGGTGAGCTTGGCCGCCACCAGTTTGCCGAAGCCGCCGGGGCGCGGGAAGCCCTTGTCGAACACCACGTCGCGGCCGGGCTTGTCCGGGCTATCGACCGGATAGGTGACGTGCTGCTCGCGCGCGACGCGCTCCCAGGTAATGTTGTCGAGCGCCGGCATCAGCCGCGCCATCTCCTCGAACACTTCGCTGACGTGCTTGTAGTTCCATTTTTCGCCCATGCGCTGGGCGAGATCCTGCACGATCCACAAATCCTGGCGCGTCTCGCCCGGCAGCGGCAGCGCCTTGCGGCCCATCTGCACCTGGCGGTTGGTGTTGGTGACGGTGCCGTCCTTCTCCGGCCAGGCGCTGGCGGGCAGGATCACGTCGGCATAGGAGCAGGTCTCGGTGAGGAAGATGTCCTGCACCACGAGGTGTTCGAGGTGGGCGAGCGCGCCGCGCGCGTGGTTCAAGTCGGGGTCGGACATCGCGGGATTTTCGCCCATGATGTACATGCCCTTGATCTCGCCGGCATGCACGGCGTCCATGATCTCGACCACGGTCTTTCCCTTCTTCGGGTCGAGCTTCTTGCCCCAGGCTTTTTCGTATTTGGCGATCTGCTCCGGGTTCTCCACCGACTTGTAGTCGGGGAAGAACATCGGGATCAGCCCGGCGTCGGACGCGCCTTGCACGTTATTCTGGCCGCGCAGCGGATGCAGGCCGGTGCCGGGACGGCCGACCTGGCCGCAGATCAGCGACAGCGCAATGAGACAACGCGCATTGTCGGTGCCGTGGGTGTGCTGCGAGACGCCCATGCCCCAGAAGATGATGGCGCTTTCGGCGCGCGCGAACGAGCGCGCCACCTCGCGCAGCGTGTCGGCGGGAATGCCGCAGATCGGCTCCATCTCCTCCGGCGTGAAATCCTTCACGTGCTCGGCCAGCTCCTTGAAGCCTTCGACGTAAGTCTGCACGTATTGCTGGTCGTAGAGCTTCTCGCCGATGATGACGTTGAGCATGCCGTTGAGCATGGCGACGTCGGTGCCGTTCTTGAACTGCATCATCTTCCAGGCGTGGCGCTTTGAGCGCCTGCCCGCGCGGGTCCATGACCACCAGCTTGGCGCCGCGCTTGGCGGCCTGCTTGAAGAAGGTGGCGGCGACCGGATGGTTCTCGGTCGGGTTGGCGCCGATGACGATGATGAAGTCGGAATTCTTGCACTCGTTGAAGGTCGCGGTCACCGCCGCCGAGCCGACGCCTTCCAGCAGCGCCGCAACCGACGAGGCGTGGCACAGCCGCGTGCAGTGATCGACATTGTTGGAGCCGAAGCCGGTGCGCACCAGCTTCTGGAACAGATAGGCCTCTTCGTTCGAGCCCTTGGCCGAGCCGAAGCCGGCGAGCGCGCGCGGCCCGTCGCGGTCGCGGATTTTCTTCAAGCCCGAGGCGGCGCGTTCCATCGCCTCGTCCCAGGTGGCTTCGCGGAAATGCGTGAACGGATTGGCCGGATCGACCAGATCGTCGGCGGATTTCTTGACGCCGTCCTTGCGCACCATCGGCTTCATCAGGCGCTGCGGATTTGACACATAGTCGAAGCCGAAGCGGCCCTTCACGCACAGCCGGTTCTGGTTGGCCGGGCCGTCGCGGCCGGTCACGTACAGAAGCTTGTCGTTCTTGATGTGATAGGTGAGCTGGCAGCCGACGCCGCAATAGGGACAGACGCTGTCGACGGTGCGGTCGGCGAATTCGGTGCGCACGTTGTTGTCGTTGACCACCGTCGCCGGCATCAGCGCGCCGGTCGGGCAGGCCTGCACGCATTCGCCGCAGGCAACGCAGGTCGAGGCGCCCATCGGATCGTCGAAGTCGAACACGATCTTTTCGGCGTGGCCGCGGCCGGCCATGCCGATGACGTCGTTGACCTGCACTTCGCGGCAGGCGCGGACGCAGAGATTGCACTGGATGCAGGCGTCGAGATTGACCGCCATGGCCACGTGGCTGCGGTCGGCGGCCGGCTTTGCGCGCTCGCCGAAGCGGCTGGTGGCGACGCCCATGCGGTCGGCCCAGGCCCAGAATTTCGATTGCGGATCGTGCGAGGTCTTGCGCTCGGGCTGATCGGAAATCAGCAATTCGAACACCATCTGCCGCGCGGTCTTGGCGCGCTCGGAGGCGGCCTTCACCTTCATGCCGGGCGACGGCGTGCGGATGCAGCTTGCGGCCAGCACGCGCTCGCCCTCGATCTCCACCATGCAGGCGCGGCAATTGCCGTCGGCGCGGTAGCCGGGCTCGGGCGAATAGCACAGATGCGGGATGTCGATGCCTTCGCGCTTGGCGACCTGCCAGATGGTCTCGCCGTCGCGCGCCTCGACCTCGCGGCCGTCGAGGGTGAATGTCACCGTCTTGCCGGCGCCGTTGCCTTTAGCCATTGCTCTGGCCTTTTCACCAAGTGCCCAGCGGTTTTTTCAATTCCTCGGGAAAATACTTTAGCACACACAGCAGCGGATTGGGCGCCGCCTGGCCGAGGCCGCAAATGGACGCATCGCGCATGGCGGTCGAGAGCTCGGTCAGCAGGGCCGGATCCCACGGGCCTTGTGCCATCAGCTTGACCGCCTTCTCGGTGCCGGCGCGGCAGGGCGTGCACTGGCCGCAGGATTCGTCCTCGAAGAACTTCATCAGATTGAGCGCCACCGCCTTCATGTCGTCCTTGTCGGACAGAATGACAACCGCGTGCGAGCCGACGAAGCAGCCGAATTTTTCCAGGGTTCCGAAATCCATCGGCTCGTCCGCCATCGACGCCGGCAGGATGCCGCCGGAGGCGCCGCCCGGCAGGTAGCCCTTGAAAGCATGGCCGTCGGTCATGCCGCCGCAGAATTCCTCGATCAGCTCGCGCGCGGTGACGCCGGCCGGCGCCAGCACGACGCCCGGCTTCTTGACGCGGCCGGACACCGAGAAGCTGCGGAAGCCCTTGCGCTCGTGGCGGCCCTGCGCGGTCATCCAGGCGGCGCCCTTCTCGATAATGTCGCGCACCCAATAGAGCGTCTCGACGTTCTGCTCCAGCGTCGGGCGGCCGAACAGGCCGACTTGCGCCACGTATGGCGGGCGGTGGCGCGGCAGACCGCGCTTGCCCTCGATCGACTCGATCATCGCCGACTCTTCGCCGCAGATGTAAGCGCCGGCACCGCGGCGCAGATGCAATTTGGTGTGCGGCGACAGCCCGGCCTTCTCGACCTTGGCGATTTCGTCCGCCAGCATCAAACGTAATTCGGGATATTCGTCGCGGATGTAGAGATAGGTCTCGGCGGCCTCGACGACGTAGGCCGCGATCAGCATGCCCTCGATGAAGCGGTGCGGGTCGCGCTCGAGATAGAAGCGGTCCTTGAAGGTGCCGGGCTCGCCCTCGTCGGCGTTGACGGCGAACAGGCGGGGGCTGGGCTCGGCGCGCACCAGTTGCCATTTGCGCCCGGTGGGAAAGCCGGCGCCGCCGAGGCCGCGCAGGCCGGCGTCGCTGACGACCTTGATGAGATCGTCGCGCGTGCGTTTTCCCGCGAGCACGTCTTTCAACAGCGCGTAGCCGCCTTGCTTTTGGTAGGCGGCGAAATCGGCGCCCGGCTCTATAGGCATGCGCGTGCGGCTTGGCCTTCACCGCCGCCGCGACTGTGTCGGCCGTGGCGTTGAAGGTCTGCACGTGGCCGACGGCCGCAACCGGCGCGCGGTCGCAGGCGCCCATGCAGGGCGCGCGCACGCACGCGCACGTTCTTGCCGAGCTTGCCCGGCAAGTCCTTGAGCAGCTTTTCGGCGCCGGCCATGGCGCAGGACAGCGAATCGCACACGCGCACGGTGATCGCAGGCGGCGGCGGTCCGTCCTTCACCACGTCGAAATGCGAATAGAAGGTGGCGACCTCGTAGACCTCGGTGTGCGCCATCTTCATCTCCTGCGCCAGCGCGGCGAGATGCGCGGCGGAGAGATGGCCGTAGTGGTCCTGGATCAGATGCAGGTGCTCGATCAGCAGGTCGCGCTGGCGCGGCCGGTCGGTGAGCAGCGCGCGCACCTCCGTCCAAGGCCGCCGGATCGACCTGGCGGCCCTTGGGCGTGCGCGGCGGCCGTTTGCGGCCGCCGTTGAGTGCTGCTGCTCACCTGCGCTCATCAAGCGACCTTGATGTGCTGATGCTTGAACATGGCCTTGCGCGCTTCCTCGTCGAACTCGGTCTTGAACTTGTGCTTGTCCTTCATGGCGTTGGCGCGCGCCGCCGCCGGCCGCGCGGAAATCTCGTCGACCAGCCGTTTCAGGTTGGGGAACTTGGCCCAATAGTCCTCGCCGAGCGCGACCGGGATGAGCCGCGCCCAGCCCCACACCGCCATGTCGACGATGCCGTAGGCGTCGCCGACCATGTATTTGTGCTTGCCCAGCCGCTCGTTGACGATCGTGTAATGGCGCTGCGCCTCGTACATGTAGCGGTTGATGGCGTAGGGGATTTTCTCCGGCGCGTAATTGCGGAAGTGCACCGACTGGCCCGAGAAGGGCCCGACGCCGGAAGCCACGAACATCAGCCAGGACAGC
This sequence comes from uncultured Alphaproteobacteria bacterium, assembly GCA_963742375.1. Taxonomy (GTDB): domain Bacteria; phylum Pseudomonadota; class Alphaproteobacteria; order Rhizobiales; family Xanthobacteraceae; genus Pseudolabrys. Next base: position 312,711 of record CAVULP010000001.1, on the reverse strand, counting down.
AGCTCGCCGCGCATTTTGTCGCCCTTGGGCGGCAGGAACTTGCCGGTCTTCTCGGCGAGATAGAGCAGGATCGCGTTGCGATCGAACACGGTGGCGTCGCCGTCGACGATCGCCGGCACCTTGCCGTTCGGATTGATCGCCAGGAATTCCGCCGTGTGCTGCTCGCCCTTGCGGGTATCGACCGGCACCGGCTCGTAGGCGAGCCCGGTCTCTTCCAGCATGAGCGCGACCTTCATCGGGTTGGGCGCGCCGCTATAGTAGAATTTGATCATCTGTCATCCTCGATTGACTGAAAATCCAAACTGCACCGATCTCTTCTTCGTCATGCCCGGCCTTGTGCCGGGCATCCACGCCTTGGCTGCATAAGATAAGGCGTGGATGGCCGGGCCAAGCCCGGCCATGACGGCATCTTATCAGAACAGTCCCACGATCCGTCCGTCCGGACCGACGTCGATCGCGTCGGCGGCCGGAACGCGCGGCAGACCCGGCATGGTCATGATCTCGCCGCAGATCACCACCACGAATTCGGCGCCGGCGGAGAGCTTCACCTCGCGAATCGGGATGGTGAAATCGGTGGGCGCGCCCTTGGAGTCGGGGTTGGTGGTGAACGAGTACTGCGTCTTGGCGATGCAGATCGGCAGCTTGCCGTAACCCATGCTCTCGAAATTGGCGAGCTGGTCGCGCACCGGCTTGTCGGCGACGACGTCCTTGGCGCGATAGATCTTCTGCGCGATGGTGCGTGCCTTTTCCAACAGCGGCATCTCGTCGGGATAGAGAAATTTCAGCTTGCTCTTGCCGCTCTCCACCGCCTTGACCACGGCGCGGGCGACGTCGGCGGCGCCCTCCCCGCCCAGCGCCCAATGGTCGGCCATCAGGGCTTCGACGCCGAGCTTCTTGCAGGCGTCCTTGACCAGCGCGATCTCGGCGTCGGTGTCGGCGGAGAAGCGGTTGATCGAAACGATCGGCACCAGGCCGAAATTCTGCATGTTCTCGATGTGGCGCTGCAGATTGGCCATGCCGGCGGCGAGCGCCTTCACGTCTTCCTTCTTGAGATCGTCCTTCTTGACGCCGCCGTGCATCTTGAGCGCGCGGATGGTCGCGACAATCACCACCGCGTCGGGCGCCAGCCCGGTCTTGCGGCACTTGATGTCGAGGAACTTCTCGGCGCCGAGATCGGCGCCGAAGCCGGCTTCGGTGACCACATAGTCCGCCAATTTGAGCGCGGTGGTGGTGGCGAGCACCGAGTTGCAGCCATGCGCGATATTGGCGAAGGGGCCGCCGTGAATGAAGGCCGGCGTGCCTTCCAGCGTCTGCACCAGATTGGGCGACAGCGCGTCCTTCAAGAGCGCGGTCATCGGCCCTTGCCCTTTGACGTCGCCGGCGCGCACCGGTTTGCGGTCGCGCGTATAGCCGACGATGATATTGGCCAGCCGCTTCTTGAGGTCTTCGAGATCTTTGGCGAGGCAGAACACCGCCATCACCTCGGAGGCCACCGTGATGTCGAAGCCGTCCTCGCGCGGAAAGCCGTTGGCGACGCCGCCGAGCGACGACGTGATCTGGCGCAAGCTGCGGTCGTTCATGTCAACGGCGCGGCGCCAGGTAACGCGGCGGCCGTCGAGGCCGAGCGAATTGCCCCAATAGATGTGGTTGTCGATCAGCGCGCAAAGCAAATTGTTGGCGGAACCGATGGCGTGGAAATCGCCGGTGAAATGCAGATTGATGTCTTCCATCGGCACCACCTGGGCGTAGCCGCCGCCGGCGGCGCCGCCTTTGACGCCGAAGCAGGGCCCGAGCGATGGCTCGCGCAGGCACAGCATCGCCTTCTTGCCGATCTTGTTGAGCGCATCGGTCAAGCCGACGGTGGTCGTGGTCTTGCCCTCGCCGGCCGGCGTCGGCGTGATGGCGGTCACCAGGATCAGCTTGCCGTTCGGCCTGCTGGCGAGCGACTTGATATAGTTCATCGACACCTTGGCCTTGTAGTGGCCGTAGGGCTCGAGATTTTCCGGACCGATGCCGAGCTTTTCCTTGGCGAGCTCCATGATCGGCCGCGGCTTGGCGGCCTGGGCAATGTCGATGTCGGATTTCGGTGTCTGATGCTGCGAGGCGGGCATAGGATGTTTCCGTTCAATGCAAATGTGGTGAGCCGGCGATGTCGTGGCTTGTCGTAATCAGGTGAAGCGCGCTCCCGTGTGCGAGCTTGGCGGTGGCGATGAACTCGGAGGCGTCGATCTTCTTGGCGCCGTCCGGCTGCACGCGGGTGACCTTGAAGCGGCCGTCGGCGCAGACCACGGTGAAGCCGTCGGCCTCGACCGCGACGATCTCGCCCAGCTTGCCGGCAATGCCTTTGGGGTCCTTGGCCGGCAGCGGCTTGGCGTCGAAAATCTTGACGGTCTTGCCGTCGAGCGTCGTCCAGGCGCCGGGCGCCGGATTGCAGCCGCGGATCAGCGGGTCGATCTGGCGCCAGGACTTGCCCCAGTCGATCTTGGCATTGCCCGGCCCGCAGCGGCCTTCGTAAGTGGCTTTCGATGTCGTCCTGCTTGATGCGCGGCGCCTTGCCGGCCTTCACCAGATCGACCGATTCCAGCATCGCCTCGACGCCCATCGGGAACAGGCGATCGAAATAGACCGTGCCGAGCGTGTCGGTGGCGCCGATCGGCGTCTTCTTCTGCATGAGCACGTCGCCGGTATCGAGCCCGTTGTCCGGCCAGAAGATCGACAGGCCGGCTTCCTTTTCGCCCATGATGATCTGCCAGTTGATGGCGGACGCGCCGCGATAGGCCGGCAGCAGCGAGGGGTGGTACTGGATCGAGCCCTTGGTCGGGATGTTGAGGAACTCTTCCGGCACGAACAGCGTGACGAAGGCCATGACCTGCAGATCGGGCTTGAGCGCCTTGAATTCCGCCAGAACTTCCGGCTTCTTGTAGGACGTCCGGCTGAAACACCGGCAGCTTGGCCGCGAGCGCGGCTTCCTTGAGCGGGTCGGCCTTGGCGCCTTCCTTTTCGGGCGCGACATAGACGGCGACGACGTTCTCGCCGCGCTTGAGCAGCGCCTCCAACACGGCCTTGCCGAACGCCTGCTGGCCGTGGACCACGATACGCATAATAAACTCCTCCCAACTTTCTTCTTTCACCTCGCCCCGCGCGGCGGGGAGAGGGACGCTAAGCCGCCTTGCCTTCCTTCGTCGGCGCCGTGATCGCTCCCGACGCCTTGATCTCGTTGATCTCCGACGCGTTATAGCCAAGCACTTTGGCAAGAATTTCCTCGGTGTGCTCGCCGAGCAGCGGCGAGCGCCGCACGTCGGCGGGCGAATCCGACAGCTTGACCGGATTGCCGACGGTCAGATATTTGCCGCGCGTCGGGATGATCGACTTCGACCACCGTGCCGGTCTTGCGCAGCGACTCGTCCTCGGCAATCTCCTTCATCGACAGGATCGGTCCAACCGGAATATCGACCGCATTGCAGATGTCCATGACCTCGAACTTGGTCTTGGTCATGGTCCATTCCTCGATCCGCGCGAAAATCTTTTTCAGCCGCGGCAGGCGCGCCTTCGGCGTGGCATAGTCCGGATCGGTCTTCCAGGTCGGCTCGCCGATCAGCGTCGCAGATCGGGCCCCACACCGGCGCCTGGGTGATGAAATAAATGTAAGCGTCGGGATCGCTCTCCCAGCCCTTGCACTTGAGCAGCCAGGCCGGCTGACCGCCGCCGGAGTTGTTGCCGGCGCGCGGCACCGCCTTGCCGAACGGCACGCCTTCACTGTACTGGCTGTATTCGGTGAGCGGGCCGTGCGCCAGACGCTGCTGGTCGCGCAGCTTGACGCGCGCGAGATTGAGCACGCCGTCCTGCATGGCGCAGAGCACCTTCTGGCCGCGGCCGGTGCGGTTGCGTTGATAAAGCGCCGACATGATGCCGAGCGCGAGATGCAAGCCGGTGCCGCTGTCGCCGATCTGAGCGCCGGTCACCAGCGGCGGCCCCTCGCGGAAACCGGTGGTCGACGCCGACCCGCCGGCGCATTGCGCGACGTTCTCGTAGACCTTGCAGTCCTCGTAGGGCCCGGGGCCGAAGCCCTTGACCGAAGCGACGATCATGCGCGGGTTGGTCTTGTGGATGTGCTCCCAGGTGAGCCCCATGCGGTCGAGCGCGCCGGGCGCGAAATTCTCCACCAGCACGTCGCAGGTCTTGATCATGCGGTTGAGGATTTCCATGCCCTTGGGATGCTTGGAATCGATCGTGATCGACCGCTTGCTGCCGTTGAGCATGGTGAAATACAGGCTGTCGGCGTTGGGCACGTCGCGCAGCTGCCCGCGCGTGATGTCGCCGGCGCCCGGACGCTCGACCTTGAGCACATCGGCGCCCATGTAGGCGAGCAGCTGGGTGCAGGTGGGCCCCGACTGCACGTGCGTGAAGTCGAGAATGCGCAAGCCATCGAGCGCGCGGCCGGCCTGGCCATAAGGCTTGTTGGACGGTTTCGGCAAGTTATTAGACTTGCCGTTGCCGTTCGCCTTCTTGGACGCCGCCAGTTTCACCACCTTGCGGGCGGATTTCTTCGAAGCCTTGGCTTGCTTCGACTTCTTTTGCTTCTTCTTGGCCATCTGTCGTCCCTCCAAACTCGAACTGATTATGACAACGCGCCATTCGGCGCTTTTATTTCTTCTTGATCTTGCTTTGCGGGTTGAGGTTGCCGATGCGGCCGCTCTCGCTGCCGGCCGCCGGGTCGATCACCGCGTTGATCAGCGTCGGCACGCCAGAATCCATCGCGGCGTTCACCGCGCGCTTGAGCTCGTCAGGCGATGTCGCGTTCACGCCGACGCCGCCGAAGGCTTCGATCATCTTGTCGTAGCGCGCGCCCTTGACGAAGACGGTCGTTGCCGGATCGGAGCCGGCCGAATTGACGTCGGTACCGCGATAGATGCCGTCGTTGTTGAAGATGACGACGCAGACCGGCAGCTTGTAGCGGCAGATCGTCTCGATCTCCATGCCGGAGAAGCCGAAGGCGCTATCGCCTTCGACCGCCAGCACCGGCTTGCCGGTCTCGACCGCCGCGGCAATGGCGTAGCCCATGCCGACGCCCATGATGCCCCAGGTGCCGACGTCGAGCCGCTTGCGCGGCTGATAGACGTCGATGATGCCGCGCGCGAGATCGAGCGTGTTGGCGCCTTCGTTGACCAGGATGGCGTCCGGCCGCTCCTTGACGATGGTGCGCAGGACGCCGAGCGCGCCGTGATAGTCCATCGGCGAGTTGTTGTTCATCAGCCGCGGGGCCATCTTGGCGACGTTCTCATCCCGCTTGGTCTTGACGGCGCCGACCCAGTCGGCCGGCGCTGCCGGCCACTTGCCGTCGATGCCGTCGAGCAGAGCCTGCACGCAAGAGCCGATATCGCCGACCACGGGCGCCGCGATCTCGACGTTGGAGTCCATTTCCTTCGGCTCGATGTCGATCTGGATGAATTTCTTCGGCGCCTCGCCCCAGGTCTTGCCCTTGCCGTGCGACAACAGCCAGTTCAGCCGCGCGCCGATCAGCATGACGACGTCGCTATCCTTCAGCACCGTCGAGCGCGCAGCGCCCGCGCATTGCGGATGCGTGTCCGGCAGCAGGCCCTTGGCCATGCTCATCGGCAGGAACGGAATGCCGGTCTTTTCGACCAAGGCGCGGATCGCGTCGTCGGCCTGCGCGTAGGCGGCGCCCTTGCCGAGAATGATGAGCGGACGCTTGGCGCTTTTGAGAACGTCGAGCGCGCGCTTGACCGCGGCCGGCGCCGGGATTTGGGCCGGCGCCGGATCGATGACCTTGACCAGCGATTTCTCGCCGAGGCCTGCGTCCATCACCTGCGAAAACAGCTTGGCCGGCAGATCGAGATAGACGCCGCCCGGACGGCCGGACACCGCCGCACGGATCGCGCGCGCCACGCCGATGCCGATGTCGGCGGCATGCAGCACGCGGAAGGCCGCCTTGCAGAGCGGCTTGGCGATCGCCAGCTGGTCCATCTCCTCATAGTCGCCCTGCTGCAAATCGACGACCTCGCGCTCGGACGAGCCGCTCATCAGGATCATCGGAAAGCAGTTGGTGGTGGCATGCGCCAGCGCGGTCAGGCCGTTGAGAAAGCCGGGCGCCGACACCGTGAGGCAGATGCCGGGTTTCTTGGTCAGGAAACCGGCGATCGAGGCGGCATAGCCGGCGTTCTGCTCGTGGCGGAACGACAGCACGCGGATGCCGGCGGCCTGCGCCATGCGGCCGAAGTCCGTGATCGGGATGCCGGGCACGCCGTAGATCGTCTTGATGCCGTTGAGCTTGAGCGCATCGATGACGAGGTGAAAGCCATCCGTCAGCTCCTGCTCTGCGCCGGCTGCCGGTTTTTCTTTTACTGCTGCGTCGGCCATGGGACTTCTCCCTCGTATGCTTTTCAATCGAGATAGTCGGCGTATTGCGCGACATGGTCGGCGAGGCCGAGCGCATGATCGCGCACCAGGTCTTCCGCGCGGTCGGTTAAGCGCGCTTCCAGAGCTTCGATGATGTTCATGTGGTCGCGGATCGATTTGTCCGCGCGATCCTTCTCGACGATGGTCTTGCGCCGGATCATGCGCATGTGGGTGAACAGGTTTTCGGCGAGGTCGATCAGAACGGCATTGCGCGACAGCCGGATGATGGCCTGGTGGAATTCGATGTTGACGTCGGAATATTCGTCGAGATGGGCGCGCAGCCTGCCGTTCTCGAAGGTGGCGAACATGCGGCGCAAGCCGGCGATCTCCTCGTCGCTTGCCGATTGGGTAATCAGGCGCGCCGCCATGCTTTCGAGCGCCGCCCAGGCGGTGATCAACTCGATCACTTCGCGCTTGGTCTTGCGCACCACGTAGATGCCGCGGCGCGGCACCGAGCGCACGAAGCCTTCGCTCTCGAGCTGCGCCATGGCCTCGCGCACCGGCGTGCGGCTGATGCCGAAATCGTGCGCCAGCTTGCGCTCGTCGAGCCGGATGTCGTCGCGGCTGCGGTAGACGTCCATCGCCACGATGGCGTTCTTCAAGGCGACATAGGCCTTGTGCTTGAAGCTCGGCGTGGCGTCGATGGGGGCGAGCGTCGGCTGGCTGGCAACCGGGGCAAGCATGGCGGAGGGGGTTTTTCGACGGGCGCGCACGGCGGAACGCGAGCTACGGTCTCGGCTACTCATGACTGGTATACAATATGCCAGACTGGGAGGCGCGCGCAATGGCCTTGTCCGCTTCATCTTGCCGCCTTGACAGGGCCCTCGTTGCCGCCGTCGGCACGGCCATTGGCGAAAAACAACGCCGCCCGCGGCTTGTTCCGCGGGCGGCGTCGATCGAGCGGGCATTTATCGAGCGGACATAGGCGCGATCAGCCCTTGGCCATGGTCTTGATGCGCAGCGGCTTGAGCAACACCAGCGCCATGATCGCCGCGATGATGTTGAGGATCGCCGCCACGATGAACACCGCATGCCAGCTGCCGGTCGCCTTGGTCAGCACGTTGGCGAGCGGCACCAGCAAAGCCGCGGTGCCCTTGGCGGTGTACAGCAAGCCGTAGTTGGTGGTGGCGTATTTGCGGCCGTAGATGTCGGTGCAGGTCGCCGGGAACAGCGAGTAAATCTCGCCCCAGGCGAAGAACACCACACCCGACAGCAGCACGAACCAGAGCGGATTACTGGCCAGCATGAACAGCGCGTAGATGCCGATGCCCTCGGCCAGGAACGCGATGAACATCGTGTTCTCGCGGCCGATATGATCCGACACCCAGCCGAAGAACGGGCGGCAGAAGCCGTTGAGCACGCGGTCGATCGACAGCGCGAAGGTCAATGCCGGCAAGGTCAGGCCCGAGAATCGAAACCGGAATCGTCGAGACATTGAAGTCCTTGGCGATCGGCGCGCAGCTGGGCGGTCGCCATCAGGCCGCCGGCCCCAACCAGGACGAACATCACGTACATCACCCAGAACGGCGGGGTCTTCAGCACCTCCGTCCATTGATAGTCGCGGCGCGTCTGCTGCACGGCCGGATTGGCCGGCGCCGGCACCTCGCCCGCAGCCGGCGCGCGCAGCAGCAACGCGACCAGGATGACGACAATGCCTTGGCCGAGGCCGAACCACAGGAACGCGGATTGATAGCCGCTGGTCTTGATCATGTTCGCGATCGGAATGATGGTCATTGCGGAGCCTGCGCCGAAGCCGGCCGCCGTGAGGCCGGCGGCGAGACCGCGCCGGTCGGGGAACCATTTGAGCGCATTGCCGACCGAAGCCGCCGTAGATGACGCCGGCGCCGACGCCGCCGATTGCCGCGCCGACATAAAGCAGGAACAGCGAGTCGGCGATCGAATTGATGTACCAGGCGAGCGCCACCAAGGCGCCACTGACGCTGATCATGACGCGCGGGCCGAACTTGTCGATCAGGTAGCCCTCGACCGGCACCAGCCAAGTTTCGGTCAGCACGAAAATCGTGAAAGCGACTTGGATCGCCGCCCGGCCCCAATGATATTTCTGGTCGATCGGCGTTACGAAAAGCGTCCAGCCGTATTGCAGGTTGGCGATCATCACCATGCAGATGATGCCGAAGATGAGTTGCCCCCAGCGCGTCGCTTCCGATGCGCGCGCGCCTGCGGCGCTACTCGCTGCCACTGCCATCACTCCCTCCCCGAAAATTGTTATCCGGCATGCTTGCCGGCTGGGGCGGATTCTTAGGGCAAGGCCCGATGCCATTCGCATAAAATTGGCATAAATTTCCGCGTCATATGCCACCAATTGATGCGGTGCATCAATCGCGCTCGATTATAAGAAATTTATGCTGCGGTGCGGCGGAATGTCACTCCGCCGGCTTCATCCCACGGTCGCCCGTGCGCAGGCGCGTCCACAGCGCCGGAGATCGCCGGCCAGAACAGCATGAGCATGCTGAGCGCCGTGATGGTGCCGACCAGCCCGTTCGACCAGAACACCGAGAGATCGCCCTGCGAGCCGATCATCGCCTGGCGGAACGAGCTCTCGGCGCGGCCGCCCAGCACGATCGCCAGCACCATCGGCGCCAGCGGATAGTCGAGCTTCTTGAACAGGTAGCCGATGGCGCCGAACATCACCATGAAGATGAGGTCGGCGGGCGCGTTCGACAGCGTGTAGGAGCCGATGGCGCAGACCACGATGATGATCGGCGCGATGATCGAGAACGGAATGCGCATGATCGATGCCCACAGCGGCACCGTCGACAGCACGATCGCCAGACCGACCACGTTGCCGAGATAGATCGAAGCGATCAGGCCCCAGACGAAATCCTTCTGCTCGACGAACAGCAGCGGTCCGGGCTGCAAGCCCCAGATCAGCAGGCCGCCGAGCAGCACCGCGGCGGTCGGCGAGCCGGGAATGCCGAGCGTGAGCATCGGCAGCAGCGCGCTGGTGCCGGCGGCATGCGCCGCGGTTTCCGGCGCCACCACGCCTTCAAGCTGGCCGGTGCCGAACAGATGGCCGTTCTTGGAGAAGCGCTTGGCGAGACCGTAGCTCATGAACGAAGCGGGCGTGGCGCCGCCCGGCGTGACGCCAAGCCAGATGCCGACCAGGGTGCCGCGCATGATGGTGACCCAGAATTGCGGCAACTTTTTCCAGGTCTGCCACACCACGTACGGATTGATCTTGGCGCTGCGGCCCTCGAATTGCAGGCCCTTTTCGATCGTCACCAGGATCTCGCCGATGCCGAACAGGCCGATGACCGCGATCAGGAAGTGGAAGCCGGTGAGCAGCGTCTCGGTGCCGAAGGTGAGCCGCAGGCCGCCGGTGATTTCGTCGGTGCCGACGCTGGCAAAGGCAAAGCCGAACATCATCGCCGTGATGACCTTGAACGGCGACTGCCGGCCCATGCCGACGAAACTGCAGAACGTCAGCAGGTAGACCGAGAAGTATTCCGGCGGACCGAAATCGAGCGCGAAATTGGCGACGATCGGCGCCAGAAACGTGAGCACAATCGTCGCGATGAGCGCGCCGATGAAGGACGATGACAGCGAGGCGGTGAGCGCCTCGCCGGCGCGGCCCTGCTTGGCCAGCGGATGGCCGTCGAATGTGGTGGCCACCGACCATGGTTCGCCCGGGATGTTGAACAGAATGGCGCTGATGCAGCCGCCGAACAGCGCGCCCCAATAGATCGCCGCCAGCATGATGATGGCGGTGGTGTTGGGCATCGAGAAGGTCAGCGGCAGCAGAATGGCGATGCCGTTGGCGCCGCCGACGCCGGGCAGGAAGCCGAGCAGAACGCCGAACAGAATGCCGACCACCATGTAGCCCACGTTCATGGGCGTCAGCAGCACGTCGAAGCCGTGCATCAGCGAAAAGAACGCGTCCAACTAAGGTCTCCCGTCACCGCGGCGGTGCGCACACCGCCATTTTTGATTGTTCTTGTCGTGCATCCAATCGCCCGCATGCGCGGCCGGCGGCTCAGTAGCCGAGCCATGCCTCGAACGGTCCTTTCGGCAGCGGCACCAGAAACCAGATTTCGAAAATGACGAAACAGCACGACCGGCACCAGCAGCGCCACCGGTATGCGTCTTGTAGAGCGGATAGCGGCCGTGCCAGGTCATGAAGAAGCCGATGAACAGAACCATCGAGATGTAGATGCCGATATAGATCGACAGCACGACGAAGATGGTCATCGGAATGAGCACCTGCAGCACCATTATCATTTCGCCATGGCCGATGAAGGAGCCGCCGCCGTCAGGACGCCGCGACCGCAGGTGCTGGACCAAAGTGACGCCGCTGGCGACGAACATGAACAGCGAGACATAGAAGGGGAAGTAGCCGGAATCCGGCCCGACGTCCTTGGCCCAGCCGGCGCCAAGACGGTAACTGTCGATCATCACCACCGACGCGACCGCCATCAGCGCCAACGAAACCGCGATATTCATCGTGCGGTTTGAAACGACGCTGTTGAGCCGGTCTTCGTTATCGGAGCCGTGCGACATTGCCTGAAACTCGTTGATCCATAGCAGGGCGGCACTTCAGACAAGCAAATTGCGGGAGCGCCGGTGCAACGGCGCTCCCGCAACCCAGCGAACCTTAAGAGCCCTTGTGCAGGAAGCCGGCTTTTTCCATCAATTGTTGATGGGTGCCGGCCGCATCGGTCAGCCACTTGTTGAATTCGGCGCCGGTCATGAAGCTTTGATTGAAGGCGCCCTTTTCCATGTACGCCTTCCATTCCGGCGTCGCACGAACCTTCTTGAGCAGGTCGATGTAGTAGTCGACCACTTCCTTCGACGCGCCCGGCGTCGTCATGATGCCGCGCAGCATCAGGTATTCGATATCCAGACCCTTGGACTTGCAGGTCGGGATGTCCTGCCACGACATGTCGGACGTCATTTTCGCCGGATATGGCATCGGCTTGTCATCGAACACGCAGAGCGGACGCACGCTGCCGGCGCGCCAATGCGCAACGCACTCGACCGGATTGTTGACGCTGGAGTCGATGTGCCCGCCGACGAGCTGGGTGCAAACCTCGCCGCCGCCTTTGTAGGGCACGTAGGTGAACTTGTCGCCGGTCTTCTGCTCAAGCGCCGCGGTGATGATCTGGTCTTCCTGCTTGGAGCCGGTGCCGCCCATCTTCATCTTGCCGCCGTCTTTCTTGACGGCGGCCATGTATTCCGACGGTGTCTTGTACGGCGTCTTGGCGTTCACCCAGAGCACGAACTCGTCGAGCGCCATCATGGCGATCGGCGTGTAGTCCTTCCAGGAGAACGGCGAACCGGTCGCGAGCGGCGTGGTGAACAAATTGGACAGCGTGATGATGAGCTTGTGGGGGTCGCCTTTGGCGTTCTTCACGTAGAGGAAGCCCTCGGCGCCGGAGCCGCCCTTCTTGCTGATGACGACCATCGAGGTCGGCATCAGATTGTGCTTCGTAACAATGCCTTGGATCAGCTGCGCCATCTGGCCGGCGCCGCCGCCAATGCCGGCCGGAACGATGAATTCGACCGTCCGGGTCGGCTTCCACGCGGCCTCGGCGGGCAGCGATGAAAGCGCTGCGGCGCCGCCGAGACAGGCGAGGCCGAGTGCCAGGATTTTCCTTGAGACTGCCATGAACGTCCTCCCTTTTGGTTTTATCGCGGCCGATCTGACTGTCGGCTCGACGGTTGTCTTGCGCTCCGTGCACGAGTTCGCGTCGAAGCAAAGCATAAATACGGTGTAATCATATACACGCATGGGATGTAGTGGGAAGCGGCGAGACAGACCGTTCGGTTGCGATGCAGCAATGTGTCGCAGCCTTATGCGCGTCAAAACGCGAAAATCGAATGCGGCCCAGCCAATCAGCCAGGCCTCAATCGTGCGCGCGGTGGTTTTCGCGGGGACATCGTTCGCGCCAAAACGACTTAGGCCGGGCCAAAAAGGCCCGGCCTAAGTTCGTGCGCTCACGATGGTTGCGGGGGTAGGATTTGAACCTACGACCTTCAGGTTATGAGCCTGACGAGCTACCGGGCTGCTCCACCCCGCGTCAAAATGCGAAGCGCGGGGCATGGCCCGCGCGTTTCGAGGGGTATGTAGCAACGGCGGAGGGCAATGGGAAGGGCGCAGCGCGGAACATTTCATCAACCTGTCATGAAACGGCGGCAGAAGGCCGCCATGGTGGGGGGTGCCGGCCACGACGGCAGTTTCGGCGACGGCCTGGCGGCCGCCGCGCGCTCGATCATTGCCGATGCCCGCCGGGCGCTGGGCGACCCCGAGCTTGCCGATCCCGAGGCGGTGCATGA
>CAVULP010000001.1:0-292500 GCA_963742375.1 uncultured Alphaproteobacteria bacterium | reverse complement strand
CCCTTCGTGCGGGTCGCCGGCAACCTGTCGCTCACCGTTTCCGACCTCTCCGCCAATATTCCGCAGTTCAATCCGCAGCGCATGCTCGCGGAGTCCGCGTCCGGCGACGCCGCTTCCGACCGCCCGCCGGAGGCGCAGCCGGATGCCGAAGTCGCCTTCGTGATGCGCGATCTGGCGCCGATGCTGCCGAAGCTGAAGATCGCGCTGCTGTCGTCCCAGGACGAAGTGATGGCACGCGTGCACGAGGCGGCCGAGTGGAGCGAGAAGGCGGCCAATCTTGGACCGGCCGCGCCCAGCATCACCGGCATCAAGCTCGCTTATGCCGGCGTCGGGAACGCCGACCCTTATGCCGGCTTCGAGGCGCGCGTGGTGCCTGAAAACATCACGCTGCTGGCCAAGACCACCGAACAGACGACCGGCGGCAATCCGTTCAACGAACGCGTGATCCTGGCCAAGACCGGCGACAGCGTCGCCGGCCTGTTGCGCGATCTCGGCGGCACGCCCGATGAAATCGCCGCCATCGCGCAGATGCTTGGGCGGCTCGGCAAGGACGGCGCCCTCAAGGACGGCCAGAAGCTGCGCGTGCTGCTCTCGCCAGTTCCCGATTCCAAGCGCCTGCAGCCGGTGCGCGTGATCGTCGCCAATGACACCGCCATCGAAGCCGCGGTCGCGCTGTCCGATCTCGGCAGATACGTGCAGGTCGACGTGCGCAACGTCGACACCGAGGTGGCCGACAATCCCGATGACAGCGCGGTCGGCAATATCGGCGTCACGCTCTACCAGAGCGTCTACGAGACCGCGTTGCGCGATCAGATCCCGCGCCCGATCATCGAAGATATGGTGCGCATGTACTCCTACGACGTCGACTTCCAGCGCAAGGTGCAGCCCGGCGATTCCTTCGAAGTGCTGTATGCCGGCGAGGAAGAACAGCAGCCCTCCGCCGACAGCCACAACGACGTGCTGTTCGCGGCGCTGACCGTCGGCGACGAGACCAAGAAGCTCTATCGCTTCCAGTCGCCCGATGACGGGCTGGTCGATTACTACGACGAGGCCGGCAAGAGCGCCAAGAAGTTCCTGGTGCGCAAGCCGGTCGCGGAGGCCGTCATGCGCTCGGGCTTCGGGCTGCGCCGCCATCCCATCCTCGGCTACACCAAGATGCACACCGGCGTCGACTGGGCGGGGCCGAGCGGCACGCCGATCTACGCCGCCGGCAACGGCGTGATCGAGAAGGAAGGCTGGGAGTCGGGCTACGGCAAGTTCATCCTCATCCGCCACAACAACGGCTACGAGACCGCCTACGGCCACATGAGCGCCTATGCGCGCGGCGTCAACGAAGGCAGCCACGTGCGCCAGGGCCAGGTGATCGGCTTCATGGGCTCCACGGGTCTATCGACCGGCTCGCATCTGCATTTCGAAATCCGGGTGAACGGCCGCTTCGTCGATCCGATGCGCATCAAGCTGCCGCGCGGACGCGAGCTGCAAGGCCCGATCCTGACCGCCTTCGAGCAGGAGCGCGAGCGGCTCGACGCCATCATCGCGCGCAAGCCGGCGCGCGTGGCGGTGCGGTAATTCGCTCCGCTCATTCCCGCGTAAGCGGGAATCCGAGCATCCTTATCGACGTGAATGAACTCGGGTCCCCGCTTGCGCGGCGGCACGGAACGGTTGATCGAGGTTACGCCGCCTGCGCCAACTTGCCGTTGAACGTCAGCCCCTGCTTGCCGGCCGAAACGTTGACCTTCTCGCCGTCCTTGATCGTGCCTGCCAGGATCATCTCGGCGAGCGGGTCCTGCACCGCCTTCTGGATCACGCGCTTCAAAGGCCGCGCGCCGTAGGCCGGATCCCAGCCTTTGTCGGCCAGCCATTCGCGCGCGCTTGGCTCGATCTTGATGACGATCTTGCGGTCGTCCAACAGCTTCTGCAGCCGCGCCATCTGGATGTCGACGATGCGGGTCATCTCGTTCTTCTTGAGCCGGTGGAACAGGATGATCTCGTCGATGCGGTTGAGGAATTCGGGCCGAAACGCCGAGCGCACCACCGCCATCACCTGATCGCGCACCGCGTCGGTGTCCTCGCCCTCGGGCTGGTTGACCAGGAATTCGGCGCCGAGGTTCGAGGTCATGACAATGAGCGTGTTGCGGAAGTCGACGGTGTGGCCCTGCCCGTCGGTCAGGCGGCCGTCGTCGAGCACCTGCAAGAGGACGTTGAACACGTCCGGATGCGCCTTCTCGATCTCGTCGAACAAGATGACCTGATAGGGCCGCCGCCGCACCGCTTCGGTGAGCGCGCCGCCCTCCTCATAACCGACATAGCCCGGCGGCGCGCCGATCAGCCGCGCCACCGAGTGCTTCTCCATGTATTCCGACATGTCCATGCGAATGAGCGCGTTCTCGTCGTCGAACAGATAGGCGGCCAGCGCCTTGGTCAGCTCGGTCTTGCCGACGCCGGTGGGGCCTAAGAACATGAACGAACCGATCGGCCGGTGCGGGTCCTGCAACCCGGCGCGCGCGCGGCGCACCGCGGTTGACACCGCCTGCACCGCTTCCTTCTGGCCGATGACGCGCTTGCCGAGCTCGTCTTCCATGCGCAGCAGCTTTTCCTTCTCGCCTTCCAGCATGCGGTCGACCGGAACGCCGGTCCAGCGCGAGACAACTCCCGCGACGTGATCGGCGGTCACGGTTTCCTCGACCATGGCGCTTTTGCCTTCCGCCGCCTCGACGTCCTTGAGCTTCTTCTCCAGCTCGGGGATGCGGCCATAGGCCAATTCGCCGGCGCGCTGGTATTCGCCCTTGCGCTGCGCCTTGAGCGAGCTCGGCGCGCAATCCATCGAGCTCGGTCTTGAGCTTTTGCGCTTCCGAGAGCTTTTCCTTTTCCGATTTCCAGCGGCTGGTGATGTCGGCCGACTGTTTCTCCAGCGCCTTCAATTCGCCTTCCAGGCGCTTGAGCCGGTCCTTCGAGCCGGGATCGCTTTCCTTCTTGAGCGCCTCCTGCTCGATCTTGAGCCGCACGATTTCGCGGTCGATGGTATCGAGCTCTTCCGGCTTGGAATCGACCTGCATCTTCAGGCGCGCCGCCGCCTCGTCGATCAGGTCGATGGCCTTGTCGGGCAGGAAGCGGTCGGTGATATAGCGGTTCGACAACGTGGCGGCGGCGACGATCGCCGAATCGGAAATGCGCACGCCGTGATGCTGCTCGTATTTGTCCTTCAGCCCGCGCAGAATTGAAATCGTGTCCTCGACCGAGGGCTCGTTGACGAAAACCGGCTGGAACCGACGCGCCAGCGCGGCATCTTTCTCGACATGCTTTTTGTATTCGTCGAGCGTGGTGGCGCCGATGCAATGCAGCTCGCCGCGCGCCAGCGCCGGCTTGAGCAAGTTGGAGGCGTCCATCGCGCCATCTGCTTTTCCGGCGCCGACCAGCGTGTGCATCTCGTCGATGAACAAAATGATGCCGCCGTTCGATGACGTGACCTCGTTGAGCACGGCCTTGAGCCGCTCCTCGAACTCGCCGCGATATTTGGCGCCCGCAATCAGCGCGCCGAGATCGAGCGCCAACAGCTTCTTGTCCTGCAAACTCTCCGGTACGTCGCCATTGACGATGCGCAGCGCGAGACCTTCCACGATCGCGGTCTTGCCGACGCCGGGTTCGCCGATCAGCACCGGATTGTTCTTGGTCCGGCGCGAGAGCACCTGGATGGTGCGGCGGATTTCCTCGTCGCGCCCGATGACGGGGTCGAGCTTGCCGTCGCGCGCGGCCTGCGTGAGATCGCGGGCATATTTCTTGAGCGCGTCATAGGCGTTTTCGGCGGAAGCGGAATCCGCGGTGCGGCCCTTGCGCAGGGCCTCGATGGCGGCATTGAGATTTTGCGGGGTGACGCCGGCCTTGGCCAAAATCTTGCCGGCCTCGCTGTCCTTCTCGATCGCCAGCGCCAGCAGCAGGCGCTCGACCGTGACGAAGCTGTCGCCGGCCTTCTCGCCGGCCTTTTCGGCGGCGTCGAACACCCGCGCCAAAGCCGGATCGAGATAAATCTGCCCGGCTCCGCCGCCGGAGACTTTCGGCCGCTTGGCAAGAGCCGCCTCCACGCCTTGCAGCGCTGCACGCGAATTGCCGCCCGAGCGGTCAATCAGGCCGGCCGCCAATCCTTCCGGATCGTCGAGCAGCACCTTCAGGAGATGTTCGGGGGCAAATTGCTGATGGCCTTCGCGCGAGGCCAGCGATTGCGCGGATTCCACGAACCCGCGCGAGCGGTCGGTGTATTTCTCGAAATTCATCGGTCTACTCCCTCGGCCCATGATGGCGCCGGTCGAAAAACGGGTCCCCGCAGGCGGCCCGTCTGAGGCTTATATTGGGTTCCTTATTCGCAGTTTGAAGACCCGGGCGGCTTGATATAGGTCAGCCTTAACAAGTGGCCCTGCTTTATGCCCCCAGCCCTTATCCAGGCCATCTACCGCTACCCGGTCAAAGGGCTGTCGCCGCAGGCCCTCCAGCGCGCCGCGCTCAAAGCGGGCGAGACGCTGCCGGCCGACCGGCTCTATGCCATCGAGAACGGCCCGTCCGGCTTCGATCCCGCGGCGCCCGCCTATTTCCCCAAGCAGCGCTTCCTGATGCTGATGCGCAATGAGCGCCTCGCCAGCCTGCGCACCGACTACGACGAGGCGAGCCATACGCTGGTCATCCATTGGGAGGGGCGGGAAGCCGCGCGCGGCGACCTGCGCAGCGCGCAAGGGCGGCTGGCGATCGAAGCCTTCTTCCGCCGCTTCATGCCGACGGAATTGCGCGGCGCCCCCAAGGTACTGTTCGGCGAACCTTGTCCGGGGAAGCCCACAGTTTTTCCGACGTCGCCAAGAAAGTGGTCTCGATCATCAACCTCGCCTCGGTGGCGGCGGTGGAGAACGCGGCGGGCGCAGCCGTCGATCCGTTGCGCTTCCGCGGCAATGTCTATGTCGAAGGCTGGCCGGCCTGGCACGAGTTCGACCTTATCGGCCGCGAGCTCCACATCGGCGGCGCGCGCATCAAATGCATCAAGCGCATCGTGCGCTGCGCGGCGACCGAAGTCGATCCCGCAACCGGCATCCGCGATGTGCCGGTGCCCCGCACGCTCATGCAGAGCTTCGGCCACGCCGACTGCGGCGTCTATGCCGAGGTGGTGGCGGCGGGCGAGATCGCCATTGGCGACCGGGTGATCGAGGCCTGAGGCGCCTCACCGCCGCGGCAAGATTGCCTCCGGCAGCAAATGCCATAGGCGCGGAAATGATTGGATGCTCGATGCCGAGCATCTCAGTCAATCGCGTGTGTAATGCCATTCGTTATGCCCGGAAGAAGGAACCCGCGTGGCGAGACGGCGCAGGCCGTCGCGCGCGGTCGCCGAGGGTTATGAACGGCCTTCGAGTTTTGGCTTCCACTCGGCCGCCCGCTTTTCCGCTTCGGAAACCTGCGCGGCGGTCATAGACTTTGCGAGTTGCTCTTTCGCTACGCCCGCAGCCTTGATGCCGCGCGTCGCCGCCAGTGTGTACATCATGTACGCGGTGACAAAGTCCTGCGCCACGGTCTCGCCTTTGGCGTACATGGCGCCGAGATTGTAGAGCGCCGTGGCGTTTCCCTGGTCGGCGGCCCGGCGGTACCACGTCAACGCCTCGGCATGGTTCTTCGGCATGCCCAGACCTTTGAAGTAAAGGACGCCGACGCTGAATTGCGCTTTGCCCTCGCCATGCTCGGCGGCCTTTTGCAGCCACTTCAGCGCCTCGCCATAATTCTCCGGCACGCCCTGGCCGTTGGCGTACATGAGCCCGAGAATGTACTCGGCCAGCACTTGTCCCTTGTCGGCCAGCGGACGGTAAATCTGCAGCGCGGTCGCGAAATCGCCCTTGTTATAGGCCTTCAACGCATTGCCCTGGTCCCTGCCCATGGCGAACCAATACCGCGCCTGATCTGCGTCCTTCGGCACGCCTTCGCCCCTGGCATACATCCGGCCGAGTGCGTATTGCGCCGTGGCATCGCCCCGTTCGGCGAGGTCGCGGTAAATCGCAAAGGCGGTCGCGAAGTCTCTTTTATCGTAGGCGAGCAGCGCATCCGCAGAGGATGCGGCAACAGCAGTGCCGGCGACCGCCATCTGCATGAGCAATGCGGTCAGCGTGACACGAAGCAGCTTGGCGTAATGGCGCGGCATCGAGGCCCCCAAAGGCTGTCCAACCGCCATTATCGGGTATCGGCATGGCGTGATTCAAGCTCCCCGACTGGAGCTTCGATCATGCGGTATGGGGCGCTCTGGCCGCGCGTCAGCGCAGATCGCTCGTGCCGAAGAACTTGGCCAATTCTGTCGCGGCGGCCACCCGGCCCGGCGCCTGCTGCACGCGCTGCTGACGTTGCGGCGGCGCCGGCCGCGGCACCGGCTGCGCGCGCTCCTTGACGCCGAACAGGTCGGCGAGGAACGGGTCGAGCGGCAGATCGCCGCGCGCTGCCGCCGCCGACGGTGCGCGATCCGGCACCTGCTGCACCGCGCGATGCGGCGCCGCCGGCCGCGGCGGCACGGCCGGCCGCGCCTGGCGTTCGCCGCGATTTTGTTCGGCTTCGATTGCCGCCAGCAATTCGGCAATCGGCGAATCGAAGCCACGTGTCGCATTATCCGGCGAGCCGCGGGCGGCAAGCTGCGTGGTCGGCGGACGGTGTCCGGTCGGCATCACATAGGCGATCACGCGCGTGCGCGGATAGACCGCCTCGCCGACGCGCTTGTTGTGATTGCCGGAAATGATGATGGGATTGCCGTGGTCGTCGATGCCGGACACAACGCCGACATGGCCGCCGCGCTTACCGCGCGTGAGCACGGCGATGGCGCCGACCTCCGGCTCGGAGATGCGGCGGCCGTAATAGGCGAATGACTTGGCGGCGTCGGAATGGGTGCCGTCATAGCCGGCCTTGGCGAGCACGAAATTCATGAAGGTCGCGCACCAGAGCTTTTTGCGGGCGGTCGGATTGGTGCCCATGTATTTGCGCGCTTCCGACACCAGCCTCGGCCAGCCGAACAGAGGCTCCGAAGCGGCGGCGCGCACAGCCTGCGCCGGCTGATCGGCGTCGGCGCCGCGCAGTATTGGACGGCTCAAGGCGGGCGCGCTCGCCAGCAGACTGACGCAGCCGGCCGCGAGCATGAAACGGATCGTGTGGCGCATGGCAGGTCCCCGTCGCCCCAGTGTTTTTGTACGCACCGGCTTTGCGCCGGCGATCAACGGGAATTAGCACGGCAATTTTTCGCGAAACGATCCGATTGAATTAACGGTGAAATGGTTTACGCGGGGGCGCGCGCGTAACCTTAACGCGCCAGCGTGCCCGGACCGCAAAAAAATCGCGCCCCGCTTTGAGGCGGGGCGCGCGCATTGTTCAGACGCGTACGATGCCTTGCTGCGTCAGGGCATCACGTAGGCCGAGATGCGCGAGCGCGGATAGACCGCTTCGGCGACCGTATGGTTGTGGTTGCCCGACACGATGATTGGATTGCCGTTCGCATCGATGCCGCTGACCACGCCGACATGGCCGTGCATCACCGCAATGGCGCCGACCTGCGGGCCGGCGACGCGCGTGCCGTAGCGCGAATAGCCCCAAGCGAGATTGCCGCCGCCGGCATGGCCGGTCTGCTTGAGCACCAGGTCCATGAAGGCGCCGCACCAGAGGCTGCCGCGGCCGGTCGGATTGGTGCCGATATATTTGCGCGCTTGGGCGACCAGCGAATTGCTGGTGGAGCCGCCATAGGCCGAGTTCGTATGCGATTGCGCCGCCTCGGCCGCCGTTTGCCGGCGTGCACGATGGCGGCCGCCATGGCGGCCGCCTTGGACGGCGGTGCCGGCATCTGCCTGCGCGGTCGAAGCCGAATAGCGCATATCGCGGTCGGCAACGTCCGCCTGGGCGGCCCGAACCGCCTGAATCTGGTGGTGGACGGGCCTTGCGGCGGCGGAACCGGCGAGAGCCGCCAGCGCCACTGAGCAGGCCAAGACGGTCACCCGTTTCTTACTGATCGTCATGAGGTCGAGTCCCCTTATCGTAATAGCAACGCCTCCTAGCCAGACAGAATCGGAGGCACGCGGTTGTGCTTAGAGGCCGCCTCAGCGTGTCAATTTCGTGATGATTGAGAGGTCATTTTATGTAACGCATAGCAGATATTACATATTAATTCTTTTGTCTAAGAAATGATACGAAGTTTTTTTAAACGAATACTATTTATTATAACACTATACAGTCTTACGTGACACTAAAGCTTACATGTAAAGTCTTTGTGCATATGCAGCAAAGTTAAGTTGCAGTGCAACAAAATGGCGGACTCCCGTGGCGGGACCGCTGAGCCCGTTTCAGCCCTTGCGGCTGAGCAGAAAGACGGCCTGTTCGCCGAACAGGTTCCAGAACCACCAGGGCGCAATGAGCCGCAGCGGCGAGCCCCAGGCGTTGAGCGCCACCGCCCTTTCCATCTTCACGCCGATCTCGGTGCAGAGCTGGC
Organism: uncultured Alphaproteobacteria bacterium; assembly: GCA_963742375.1. Lineage (GTDB taxonomy): Bacteria > Pseudomonadota > Alphaproteobacteria > Rhizobiales > Xanthobacteraceae > Pseudolabrys. Next base: position 284,024 of record CAVULP010000001.1, on the reverse strand, counting down.
GGAAGTCCTTGATGGTGCAGTGGTGGATATTGGGCGTGTCGTACCAGCTGTAGGGCAGGATATCGGTCTGCGGCATGTGGCCGGCAAACAGCAGTTGCAGCCGTACCTGCCAATGCCCGAAGTTCGGGAACGAGACGATGGCGCGCCGGCCAATGCGCAGCATGTGCTCGAGCACCACGCGCGGGTGGCGCGTCGCCTGCAGCGTCTGCGACAGGATCACGTAGTCGAAGGCGTCGTCGGGATAGTCGGCGAGATCGGTGTCGGCGTCGCCCTGGATCACGGCCAGCCCCTTGGCCACGCATTCGTTGACGCCCTCGCGCGACAGCTCGATGCCGCGGCCATCAACGCCGCGGCTTTCCGCCAAAAGCCGCAGCAATTCGCCGTCGCCGCAGCCGACGTCGAGCACCTTGGCGCCGCGCTCGACCATCTCGGCGACCAGCACGAGGTCGACGCGGGCGCCGCCCGGCGTGCGGGCGATATTGGCGGCGGTGAGCTTGGGGTTGGCGCGCGGTTTCATCGTCAGCCCGTCGACGCGCCATCCGCGCGCCAATCCACGCGCCAATCCACGCGCCTTGCCGGCGCCGTCGAGGAAGCCGCGCACGATGCCGAACAACTCCGGTTCGTCCAACAAGAAGGCGTCGTGGCCCTTGTCGGTGACGATCTCGGCGAAGGAGACGCGCGCGCCGGCGGCGTTGAGCGCGTGCACGATGGCACGCGATTCCGACGTCGGGAACAGCCAGTCCGAGGTGAATGAGATCAGGCAGAAGCGCGTCGGCGAATTCTTGAACGCATTGGCGACCAGCCCGTCATAGTCCGCCGCCAGATCGAAATAGTCCATCGCGCGCGTCAGATAGAGATAGGAATTGGCGTCGAAGCGCTCGACGAACGATATGCCCTGATGGCGCAGATAGGATTCGACCTCGAAATCGGCGTCGAACGAGAAGGTCGGATTTTCGCGGTCCTGGAACTTGCGGCCGAATTTGCGGTGCAGCGCGGCGTCGGACAGATACGTGATGTGCGCGCCCATGCGCGCGACCGCGAGGCCGCGGCGCGGGTTGGCGCCTTCCAAGAGATAACGTCCGCCGCGCCACTCCGGATCGGCCATGATCGCCTGGCGGCCGACCTCGTGGAACGCGATGTTCTGCGCGGAGTGGCGCGTGGCGCAAGCAATCGGCAGCGCGGAAAACACGCGCTCGGGATAGGAGGCGGCCCATTGCAGCACCTGCATGCCGCCCATCGAGCCGCCGGCAATCGAAAACAGCGACTCGATGCCGAGATGATCGAGCAGCATGGCCTGCGCGCGCACCATGTCGCGGATGGTGATGACGGGAAATTCCAGGCCCCAGGGCTTGCCCGTCGCCGGATTGGTCGAGGACGGCCCGCTGGTGCCCATGCAGGCGCCGACCACGTTGGGGCAGATCACGAAATAGCGCTCGGTGTCGATCGGCTTGCCGGGCCCGACCATGGTTTCCCACCAGCCCGATTTCTCGGTCACCGGATGCACGCTCGCCACGTGCTGGTCGCCGGTCAGCGCGTGGCAGACAAGGATCGCGTTCGAGCGCTCGGCATTGAGCGAGCCATAGGTCTTGTAGGCGATCTGGAACGGCGTGAGCGCGACGCCGGCGTCGAGCTTGAGCGGCTTGTCGGCGCCGAAACGGACGACATCGGACGCGCGCGGATTGTCGGCCTCGCGCGGTGCGCCGGCCAAGTCACGCGCAGTACTGACGTTTACCTCTGTCATGACGCCTGAAGCGCTCCCGGTGCGCCTGCCACAATAGCCGGCTTTTGCCGGGATCGGGGCCGTTTAGGTAGACCTCAGGGCAAAACTGTCAATGTTTTCTTTGATTTCGGGCCGCAGCCCACTTATTAGTGCCGCCATGGCGAAACAACCCGCAGCACCCTCGCTCACCGATCTGCGCAAGGAGATCGACCGTATCGACGAGGCGATGCACCAGCTGCTGATCGAGCGCAGCGAGATCATCGACCGGCTGATCGCGGTCAAGCGCAGCACGGAAAGCGGCTCGGCGTTCCGCCCGGCGCGCGAGGCCGAAATGATGCGCCGCCTGGTCAAGCGCCACAAAGGCATCTTGCCCCTCGACACGGTCGAGAGCATCTGGCGCGTCATCATATCGACATTCACTTACGTGCAGTCGCCATTTTCGGTGCATGCCGACTTGTCGGCGGGCGACGCGCTGATGCGGGATTCGGCCCGCTTCCATTTCGGCTTCACGGTGCCGTTCATTGCCCATATGGGCGCGTCCGCGGTGGTGGCGGCCGTCTCCACCTCGAAGGGCGATCTCGGCCTGGTGCCGGCGCTCGCCGTGCCCGGCGCCGGCGCCTGGTGGAGCGCGCTCGAATTCGACGCCGCGCCCAAGATCATCGCCCGCCTGCCCTTCGTCGAGCGCGCCGACCATCCGGCCGCGCTGCCGGTCTTCGTGCTTTCGCGCGTGGCCGCCGACGCCATGGCGACGGAAGCGGCGGTGTGGAGCGTGCGCGTCTCGGGCTGGGGCGCGACCGCGGCCGAGGCGCTCGCCAAGCAGGCCGATTTCATTGCGGTGCCCGACCGCGCTTTCGACGGCGCCGCCTTGCTGGTGACGCTGCCGCAGGAGCGTGAACCTGGACGCCATCAGCGCGGCCTTGGTTAAGGCCGGCGCGACGTTGCGTTCGGCGGCCCTCGTCGGCAGCCACGCAAGGCGCTATACGGTTGCCGCCGACAAGACCTGATCTTCGGAACGGACAATGACCGCGACCCGACCGCAACCGCGCCCCGGCGTGCTCGACATCGCACCTTACGTGCCCGGCAAAAGCAAAGCGCCCGGGCGCGGCCAAGGTGTTCAAGCTGTCGTCCAACGAGAGCCCGCTCGGCCCGAGCCCGAAGGCGGTCGCCGCCTATCAAGGAGGCGGCGGCGCGGCTCGAGGATTATCCCGACGGCGACGTCACCGAACTGCGCGCAACCATCGGCCGCGCCTTCGGGCTCGATCCGGCGCGCATTTTGTGCGGCGCCGGCTCCGACGATCTGTTGAATTTGCTGGCGCACGCCTACCTGCAGGACGGCGACGAGGTGATCTACAGCGCGCACGGCTTTCTGATGTACCCGATCTACGCGCTGGGACATGGCGGCAAGCCGATCGCCGTGCCGGAAAAGAACTACACGACCGACGTCGACGCCATGCTGGCGGCGGTGACGGAGCGCACGCGCATCGTCTTCATCGCCAACCCGAACAACCCGACCGGCACCTATGTGCCGTTCGACGAGCATCAAGCGGCTGCACCAGAAGCTGCCGGGCAACGTGCATCCTGGTGCTCGACGCGGCCTATGCCGAATACGTGCAGCGCAACGACTACGAGGCCGGCATCGAACTGGTCGCCACGTCGGAAAACGTCGTGATGTGCCGGACCTTCTCGAAGATCCACGGCCTTGCCGCGGTGCGCCTCGGCTGGATGTACGGGCCGCCGCATATCGTCGATGCGCTCAATCGCGTGCGCAATCCGTTCAACGTGAACACGCCGGCGATGAAGGCGGGGATCGCGGCGATCGAGGATAGCGCGCATGTGCAGACATCGATTGCGCACAACACGCGTTGGCTGGCGTGGCTGACCGACGAAATCGGCAAGCTCGGCCTGCCGGTGACGCCGAGCGTTGCGAATTTCGTGCTCATCCACTTTCCGGACGGCAAGGGTCGCACCGCCGCCGACGCCGATGCTTTCCTGACCAAGCGCGGACTGATCCTGCGCCGCGTCACAGGCTATGGCTTGCCCAATGCGTTGCGGCTCACCGTCGGCACCGAGGAAGCCAACCGGCTGGTGGTGCAAGCGCTCAAGGACTTCCTGGGGACGGCGGCGTGAGCAAACCGGCGACGCTCTACAATCGCCTGGCGCTGATCGGCGCCGGCCTGATCGGCTCCTCGATCGCGCGCGCGGCGCGCGCGCAAGGTGCTGCGCGCTCGATCGTCGTCACCGCGCGTTCGCCGCAGACGCGCCGGCGGGTGGCCGAGCTCGGCATCGCGGATCAGGTCGTGGAGAGCAACGCCGCCGCGGTCGAGGGCGCCGATCTCGTCATTCTCTGCATTCCGGTCGGCGCCTGCGGCGCGGTGGCCAAGGAAATCGCGCCGCATCTGACGGCGGGCGCGACCGTGTCCGACGTCGGCTCGGTCAAAGGCGCGATTGTGCGCGACATGGCCCCGCATCTGCCCAAGACCGTGCACTTCGTGCCGGCGCATCCGGTGGCCGGCACGGAATATTCCGGGCCCGATGCGGGTTTCGCCGAATTGTTCGTCAATCGCTGGTGCATTTTGACGCCGCCGGACGGCGCCGATCAAAAGGCGGTCGACAAGCTCGCCGCGTTCTGGCGCCTGCTCGGCGCCAATGTGGACCGTATGGCGCCCGATCACCACGACCTGGTGCTCGCCATCACCAGCCATCTGCCGCATCTGATCGCCTACACCATCGTCGGCACGGCGGACGAATTGCAGACGGTGACGCGCTCGGAAGTCTTGAAATTCTCCGCCGGCGGCTTCCGCGATTTCACCCGCATCGCGGCCTCCGATCCGACCATGTGGCGCGACGTGTTCCTGGCCAACAAGGACGCCGTGCTGGAAATGCTCGGCCGCTTCAACGAGGACATCTCGCTGCTGACGAAGGCGATCCGCAACGGCGACGGCGAGGCATTGTTCGAGCAGTTCACGCGCACGCGCGCCATCCGCAAGGGCATCGTCGAGATCGGCCAGGATTCGCCGGCGCCCGATTTCGGCCGCGCGCATCCGGACCTGCCGCACACGCCGCTGCCGAAGCCTTACGCGGCGGACGGAGACTAGCGGAGAGCGCGATGGCAGCGAAGGCGGACCGTGCGGCGATTGTCGGGCAGCTCTGGGCGGAGGTTAAAGCCGGTCGCGCCCTCTATGATGCGCTCTGCGGCTCAGGCATCACCGCCAAGATGGCCGCCCGTGGCGGCGCCAGCATGGTCACGACGCATAGTCTCGCCTATTTCCGCATGCAGGGCTTGAGCTCGATGGCCGGCTATTTGCCGATCTGCGATGCGAACGCGCTCACGCTCGAGCTCGGAGAGCGGGCGCTCGTCAATGTCGTGCATGATTGCCCGCTGATCGCCGGATTACTGTGCGTCGACCCGACCCGCGACATGGCGCGGTTTCTCGAAAAGGTGATCGCGGCCGGCTACCACGGCGTCATGAATTGCCCAACGGTCGCGCTGATCGACGGAAAATTTCGCAGCGACCTTGAAGAGACGGGCATGGGGTTCGCGCGCGAAGTCGACGTTCTCGGGCTGGCGTCCCGCATGGGGCTGTTTACCAAGGCATTCTGCACCTCGGCACCCGAGGCCCTCGCCATGGCCGAGGCCGGCGTCGACAATATCATCGTTCATTTCGGAAATAGTTCGGGTGGCACGATCGGATCGAAGACCGTCCTCGGCCACAATGCCGCACGCGATCGCGCCGCTTCGATCCTCGATGCCTTGGCCGCCAAATTTGCCGACCGCATCGTGACCTGTCACGGCGGAGCGATCGAGACCCCCGCCGATTTCGAGCGATTTTTACAGGTGGAGCCGCGTTTGCATGGCTATGTCGGAGGGTCCTCGGCCGAACGATTCCCCATCGAGACGTCGGTCGTGGAGGCCACGCGTCAGTTTCGCAATATTAGGCTGCCGAAGACCAAGTAGGCGTTCCGACAATGAATTGCCGCACCGCCTAGAACAACACCGGCGTCGAGCCGAGCGGGATCGGGCCGAGATAGGCCGTGCCGTCCTTGAACAACAGCGGCAAGGTGACCGCTTGGCGGCCTTCGAGCGTCGCCGGCTTGCCGAGCATATTGATGCCGGCCGCGAGATTGGCGCCGGCCTGCTGGCGCGCCACATCGCCGAGGCCCGGCGACAGCCGGTTGAGCATGCCGGCGACCTTGTCCATGTTGGGCGATTTCTGCACGGCCTGCTGGGCGCCGATCGAGATCAGGAACGGCTCGAGGCCGGCGACAGTGACGTTGATCTGCCCGTCGAGCTGACCCTTGGGATCGATCGACAGACTGCCGCTGCCGACGGCGAGCGTGTCGCCCTGGCGCACGCGCGCCTGCGTGATCTCGATGCGCCCGCCGCGCTGCTGCAGCTCGCGGAAGCGCTCATGCCATGGCTTGGGCGAGAAATCGCCCAGGCCGCGCATGACGCCGATGATCTCGGCATCGACCGGCTGCACCGTGGCCGGGTTGAAGACCGGCGCCGAGGCTTGCTTGAGCCGCAGCACGACTTCGACCACCGGATTATCGGCGGCAGAGCCTTCGGCGATGCGGCCGTGGATTTCGATGCGGTCGGCACGCAGCAGGTTCGTTTCATGGCCGCCGCTCACCAGATTGACGACCGGCTCATCGAATACCAGCGAGACGCGCTCGGGCGCGCGCGGTGTCCCGCGCACGCTCGACTGGCCGAGCTTCCAATTGGCGACGATCTTGGGCGCCTGGCCAATGTCAGCAATCGTGAGCGGGCCATGAATTTCGCTGATCAGCAAAGTCGGGTCGTAAGCCTGCGCGACCACCATGATGCTGCCGGCCCTGACCTCGACCGGCGGCTGGTTGCTGCGGAACTCGGCGGAAGCCGCGTCGCAATTCACCTCGATGCGGAATGGAAAGCCGCCCATGCTCTGCGAGCCGCATGTGTAGATGCGGCCGGCCTTGGCCTCGCGCGCGCGCCAGCCCTCGACCGCGACTTCGGCCTGAGCCGCGGCATATTTCCAGAACCAGATCCAGCCGCCGATCAGCGCCAGCACGAGGAGCAGCAAAATCGTATAGCGGCGCCCGGTGCGGCGCGCGGGAGTAGGTGCTGTTCGGGTCGCGGACCATCGGGATTCAATGACCTGCCGAATACGGCGTTTCTGCGCCCGCCCCGGCCGACGGGTTGCGCGGGAACTTGCGCCCTGTTAGGCGAACGCAACCGCCGGGCCCTGTCAACACGTCCACGGCGTCTTATCCCGACCCGATGACCGCAAAAATTGAGCAAACCGGCGCAGACCTGTGGGTTTTCGCCTACGGATCGCTGATGTGGCGGCCGGGCTTCGACGTCCTCGAGCGCCGCCATGCCCGCCTGGTCGGCGCCCACCGCGCGCTCTGCGTCTATTCCTTCGTGCACCGCGGCACGCCACAGACGCCCGGCCTGGTGCTCGGGCTCGACCGCGGCGGCAATTGCCGCGGCATTGCCTATCGGGTTGCGGCGGAAAAGCGCGCGGCCACCATCGCCTACCTGCGGGCACGCGAGCAGGTCACCTTGGTCTATCGCGAGACCACGCGCACCGTCTGGCTCGACGACGACCCGCAGCAGAGCGTGCACGCGCTCTGCTACATGGTGGACCGCGGCCACCGGCAATATGCCGGACGGCTGTCGCTGGAGCGGCAATTGCATTTCGTGCGCCAGGGCCACGGGCAATCTGGCAACAACCGCGATTACGTGCTGGCGGCGGTCAAGGAAATCGAGGCTCAGGGCTATCGCGACAAGCAACTGCACCTGCTGGCCCAACGCCTCAAGGGCGCGCATGAGTGCGACTTAACCGCTCGATCGGCCTCCGCGATCAGCCGCGCGGTTGCCGTTTCGATCTCATCCTGCAGGCGCTTGAAGAAGACGTCCTTGTCGAGCCCGGGCGCGATCGGATCGAGGATTTCGACAATTACTTTTCCGGGGCGCAAATGCAGCGAGCGCCGGCGCGGCCAGAACACGCCGGAATTGAGCGCGACCGGCAGGCACGGCACGCCTTGCGCCGCGTAAAGATGCGCGATGCCGTATTTGTAGCGCGGCTCGGCGCCGGCCGGCCGCCGCGTGCCTTCCGGAAAGATGATGAGCTGGCGGCCGCGGGCGAGCTCGATGCGCGCGCGCTCGACCATGGCGGCGAGCGCTTGCGAGCCGGCGCCGCGATCGACCGGCACCATGCGCCCCTTGATGAGCATCCAACCGAAGAACGGGATCCACTCCAATTCGCGTTTGAGAATAAACAACGGATTGTCGAACACCGTCAGCAGCGCGAAGGTCTCCCACGCCGACTGGTGCTTGGAGGCGACGATCAAAGGCCCGGCCGGGATTTTGTCGCGGCCGCGCACTTCATAGCCGATGCCGGCGACCCGCAGCAGCATCAGGTTCATGCGGCCCCAGGATTGCGCCACCCAAATGGTGGCACGGTAAGGCAAGAAGAACGCCGGCAGCCCGATGAGCAGCCAGAGCAGCGTGTTCAGATAGAACAGCGCGTTGAAGATAACGGAGCGAACGAAAATCACTTTAGCCCTCTCAAACCGCGCCGTCGGGATCGAGGCGCATGCGCGTGAGCGCGAAGCAGATACTTGAGATATTCCGCAGCCAACAGGCGCGCGGTGGCGCCGTTCGACCACCAGGGATCGTTTTTCACCTTCGGCGAGATCACCGGATAGGCGATGAGCGTGACGTCGGGCAGTTGGTGCGCCAATTCGGTCATGGCGCGCGGCATGTGCCAGTTCGAGGTCACGATGATCAGCGAGTTGAAATTATGCTCGCGCGCCCAGCGCCTGGTCTGCAGGGCGTTGCCGAAGGTGTTGAGCGCGGAGCGGTCGAGATCGATGCAGCAGGCAAAATATTTCGAATAGAGCGGCGTCAGCCGGGCGATTTCGGTCGAGCGGGTGGCGCGATAGACCCCGCTGATCAGCAGCCGCTTGCCGCGCTCGGCCGCCAGCAATTCGATGGCGTCGGGAATGCGCGCGGCCGCCCCGGTCAGCACCACGATGCCGTCGGCGTTGCGGTCGAGCTGCACCTCCTCGCTCGGGATTTGCAGGGCGAACCAGAAGAACCCGCACACCAGCAACACAAGGCCGGCGGCAACGACGGCCATGGTGAGGAAGCCGATCCAGCGCGCTAAGCCGGCAAGCATCAGTCGATCGCCTCCAGCGTGCGGTTGACGGTATGGCGCGAGGTCAGCGCGGTGACCAGCGCGATCAGCACGACCTGCGCCAGCACCGCCGCGTAGCCGCCGAGCCCGATCGCGAACGAGCCGAACAGCGCCGATGTCTGCTCGCCGGCCGCGGAGCCGGCAAACCAGCGGCTGAAGACGCCGGCGAGCGCAAACAGCAGGACGGCGAGGCCGCCGCCCAGCGTCCCGCCCTGCAGGCCGAGAAGCAGGAAATGGCGCTGGAAATGGCCGGCGATGAAGCCGTTCTTGGCGCCGACGAAATGCAGCACCTCGATCACCGGCTTGTTGGTCGCCATCGCGCCTCGTGTCGCAAATGTGACCGACAGCATGGTGGCGGCGAGCACCAGAATCAGAATGAACACGCCGGCCGCCACCGCGCTGCCGGCCATGGCGCGCATGCGCTCGATCCAGCCGCGGTGATCGTCGAGCACGGCGCCCGGCACCTGCTCGGTCAGATTGCGCCGCAACTGAGAAATGTCGGGCGCGGCGCCCGGTGCGATCCGCACCACGATCAGGCGCGGCACCGGCAACTCGTCGAGCGAGAGCCCGCTGCCGAGCCAGGGCTCGAGCAGCTTGCTCGATTGCTCTTTCGAATAGGGCAGCACCTCGCCGATGCCGGAAAAGCCGCGCGCGAGCGCCGCCGCTTTTTGCACGGTCGGCTTCCATGTCGCGGCCGGCCGCCGGAATCACCTGGATGGTGACCTCGCGCGAGACGTCCGACTGCCATTCGCTCGCCGCCGTGCCGACCAGGATCACCGCGCCGGTGGTGATCGAGGCAAGGAAGGTCATGATGGCGACGACGGCGATCAGCGCGCGCCCGGAAATCGAGTTGCGCGGCACCAGCGGCGTGTCGAAATGCGGCATCGGCGCGCCCGGCATGCGCGGCGGCGCCGTCAGATCAGCCCTCGCGGTGTCGGCTCATATGCCCTCAGTCATATATGTGCAGCCGGCCGTCGTGCAGCACCAGCCGGCGCGCATCGTACTGGTCCATCAGCGCGATGTCGTGCGTGGCGATCACCACCGAAGTTCCCGACTTGTTGAGCTCGATGAACAGCCGCAGCAGCCGTTGCGCCAGGCTCGGATCGACGTTGCCGGTCGGCTCGTCGGCGAGCAGCAGCTGCGGCCGCGCGATCACCGCGCGCGCGATCGCGGCGCGCTGCTTCTCGCCGCCCGACAGCACCGGCGGCAGCGCCCACATGCGCTCGCCGAGCCCGACCCAGTTCAACAGCTCGACCACCTCGTCGCGGTAGCTGTCCTCCGGCCGGCCCATCACCCGCAGCGGCAGCGCGACGTTCTCGTACGTCGTCATATGATCGAGCAGGCGGAAATCCTGGAACACGATGCCGATGCGGCGGCGCAGCGTGGCCACCGCGTCCTTCGACAGCGTTGCGACGTCGTGGCCGAACTGGGTGATCAGCCCGCGTGTCGGTTTGAGCGATAGAAACAACAGCCGCAGCAGCGAGGTCTTGCCGGCGCCGGAGGGGCCGGTGAGGAACTGGAAGGAATGCGGCTCGATGCGGAACGTGAGGTCGCGCAGGACCTCCGGCCCCAGGCCGTAGCGCAATCCTACGTTCTCGAATCGGACCACGCCCGTCTCCGATCAAGTCCCTATCCAGGCCCGTGGAAACCTGGCCGGCAATGGCGCGGACTTGAGCCCAAAAGCCGTCCGCGGCCGACGCGCAGGCCGAGAACTGCGCTTTTACAGGATTATTGCGGCCCCGCCATAGCGGTAGGCCCCAGAAAACGTGAGTTTCCCCCAAAGCCGGGGCCGCTCCATGGTTTCCAGTCCATTAACGGACGGCTGGTACGATTTCACGGCCTAAATGCCGCAAATGCCATGCTGATCGTCTGTCCGAGCTGCGCCACCTCCTACCTGATCGACCCGGCTTCGCTCGGGTCGGCCGGGCGAACCGTGCGTTGCGCACGCTGCAAGGCGACCTGGTTCGCCACGCAAAAACCGGTGCCCGAGCTGAACGCCTTCGTCGACGGGGTGATCGCCGAAGCCGAAGCGCAAACCGCCGGCGGCCCGGCGCAAGCGCCGTCCGCCAGCGCCGAGCCGGCACCGCAAGCTTTGCCCGCCGCCTCCGACGATTTCGGTATCGAGACCGAAAGCCCGACCGCCGCGCCGGAAACCTCGCCCGCGCCCGCCGTCGAAGCGCCGGCCCCCGAAACGGCCGCCGCGCCCGAACCGTTCGCGATATCGGACGCGCCCTCTTTGGTGCCGCCGATCGAGCACGCGCCGCTGCCCGAGGCCGGCACCGCCGAGATCGATTCCGACGACGTCGAAAGCTACGCCGCCCGCCGCGAGCGCATGAAGGCGCGCCGTAAGCAATCGCGCCGCTCCTCGCGCTGGACCGCTATTCTGCTCGTGCTGCTTGCCGTCAATGTCGCGCTGATCGGCGCGCGCAACGAAGTGGTGCGCTATCTGCCGCAGACCGCCTCGCTGTTCGCGGCCATCGGCCTGCCGGTCAATCTGCGCCATCTCAAGTTCGAGAACGTCAAGATCTCCAAAGAGACGCAGGACGGCGTCAACATCCTGATCGTGGAAGGCGCCGTCGTCAGCACCGCCGGCAAACCGGTCGCGGTGCCGCGGCTGCGCTTTGCCGCGCGCAATGCGACCGGCCAGGAAGTCTATAGCTGGACCGCGCTGCCGACCCGCAGCATCCTCGGCCCCGGCGAGAAACTCGATTTCCGCAGCCGGTTGGCCTCGCCGCCGGCCGACGCCACCGACGTGATGGTGCGCTTCTTCAACGCGCAGGACGCCGCCGCCGGAGCAAAGTGAGCGATGGCCAAAATCCTGATCGCCGAGGATGACGACGCCGTTCGCGAACTCGTCGCGCGCGCGCTCAACGAAGACGGCCATGAGCTGACCGTTGCCGCCGACGGCGCCGCCGCGCTCGATGCGCTCAGCCGGCACGACGGCGAATTCGACCTGTTGCTGACCGACGTGAAGATGCCGGTGCTCGACGGCATCGCGCTGGCGCTCGCCGCCGGCCGCGATCACCCCGAGGTTTCGATCATGCTGATGACCGGCTACGCCGACCAGCGCGAACGCGCCCACGGGCTCGACGCGCTGGTGCACGACGTGATCGCCAAGCCGTTCTCGCTGGAGCAGATCAAAGGCGCCGTGCGCGAGGCGCTGGTGGCGCGGCACTAGGGCGCCGGCGAAATTCTCTAGATCAGAAGCCCTGCAGCAGCCGCTCGATATAATCGAGCTCGAGCTGCGGCCGGTAGCTTTCGCCAAAGCGCTTGCGCAGCTCTTCCAGAATGCGGCGGGCGCGCTGGGCGTCGATCTGGCCAGGCACTTTCACCGTGACGTCGTCGCCGTATTCGCGGCCGCGCAGCGGCCGGCCGAGCGGATCGGTATTGTTCTGCGCGCGGGCGCGGCCGCGGCGGCCGGGCTGTCCGGGGCCTGCGCCCATGCCTTCCTGCTGCATCTGCTGCGCCAGGCCTTGCGCGCCCTTGCGCATGGCTTCCAGCGCGCGGCCCTGGCTGTCGACCGCGCTTTCGGCGTCGCCCTCGCCCAGCTCGCCTTCCGCTTCGCCCATGGCTTTGCCGGCATCGCCGAGCTTGCCCATCTGATTGCCTTGCCCGTCTTTGCCGTCTTTGCCCTCTTGGCCCTCCTGGCCCTCTTGCGGGTTGCCGAGCCCGCGCTGGCGCAATTGCTCCAGCAGCTTGCTAAGCCGGTCGCGCAGACCCTGCTGATCCTTCTGCAGATCGCCCAAAGGCCGCTGCTTTTGCTGGCCGCGCTGACGGTCGCGCCGCGTGTCCTGGCCCTGCTTGAAGGTCTTGTCGCGCAACTGCTGCTGCTTGCGGATCATGTCGCCGAGGTCGTCGAGCGCCGACATCATGTCGTCGTCGCCTTCGTCCATCTGGCCCGGCTGCGCCGTTTGCAGGTTCTCGAGCATCGACTGCATTTCCTCGAGCAGCCGGCGCGCGGCTTCCTTGTTGCCGGAGCGCGCGAGCGCCTCCAGCCGGTCGAGCATGCTCTTGAGATCGCGCTCGCTCAGCGTGCGCGTATTGCGGTCGAGCGGGCGCGACAACTGCTGCGGATTCTTCTGCATCTGCTGCGCCAGCGCCTGCAGGAATTTGTCCATGGCGGCGCGCAGATCCTCCATCAGCTTCTTCAGCTCTTGGTCGCTGGCGCCGCGCTCGAGCGCCTCACGCAGCCGGTCCTGCGCGGCTCGCAGCGCCTGCTCGGCCTGCGACATGTTGCCGTCCTCGATCTGCACGGCCATGTCCCACATGCGCGCCGCCACTTCGCGCAGCGCATCGTCGCTCTTGGCGTGCACGAGGTCGAAATAGATCGAGCGCAGGCCGAGATAAACGGCTGCTTCCGGCGTGAACTTCTCGGGCGCGATGGTCAGCGCGTCGAGCGCGGTGAGCACCAGCGGCTTTTCGTTGGCATCGAGCGCCAGGACGCGGCGCTGCTCGACCAGCGCGCGCGCGACCGGCTTGACGAAGATGCGCTCGGGCAGCGTCAACTCGCGCGGCTTGCTGCGGCCCACATTGCCGGCTTCGTCGCGCGCAATGAGCGTCAGGATGACCTCGGCGCCGGCCCAGGGATGCTGGGTGAGGTCGTGGATGGTCTGCGCCGTGCCGCTGCGGGTGCGCGCCTGCGGCAGCGTCAGCCGGAATTCGGGAGCCGCGAACAGCGGGTGCGGCTGATTGGCGGGCTTGGCCGCGTCCTGCTTGAGCGCGAAGGTGGCCTGCGCGTCGACCACGCCATAGTCGTCTTCCATCTTGTAGTCGAGCCGCAGCGAGCCGCGCGCCTGCCGCTCGGGATCCTTGATCAGCGCGATGGTCGGCGCGCGGTCGGGAATCGCGTCGAACGTCCAGGTCAGATGCGCTGCCGACCCCGTGCAGAACGGCCGCGCCGTCGCCCTTGATCGTGAAACGGCGTTCGGCGGCGCCCTGCGGCAGCGGCTCCTTGGGATCGGCGGCGGCATCGACGAGGCCGCCTTTGTGGACGACGTCGAAGCGGACATTGCCGGTGGCGCGCACCACCAGCTGGCTGCCGACCGGCACCTGTACCGGCGGCGAAGCTTGCGCGGTCTCGCCCGGGCGCAAGCCCGGCAGCATGACCGGCGGCCGGCCGGTATAGATCGGCGGCGTGACCCAGGCATCGATCCGGTAATTCGCCGGCGCCACCACGCCCTGCCAGTCGAACGCCGCGCTGATGCGCTTGATGCGTTCGCCGCCGGCGGCAAAGAAGGTCACGGCGACCAGGAGAAGCACCAGCGCGCGCAGCGCCATCGGATCGCGCAACGACAACCGCGGTGACGGCCAGCCGGCTTTGAACTTGCGCGCCGACAGCAGCGCGCGTTCGACATGGGCGCGCCAGAGCGCCTGCGCCACCGGATCGTGCTGATTGGCGGCAATCTCGTCGGCGACCGCCGTTGCGGGCCGGTGGCCCTCGCCGCTGCTGCGATCGAGCCGGCGCAAACCGTCGTAGATGCTGGGCAGCCGCAGCATGACCAGCGGCACCGCCGCCGCCACCGTCACCACCACGAAGACGAACAGGCCGATGGCGCGCGCCAAAGGCGGCAACACCAGCCACAGACCGGCCCAGGAGAACGCCAGGAACAGGCCGAGCGCGGTTGCCAGCGCGGCAAGCGCCGGCCACAGCCGTTCCCAGAACAGACTGCCGCGCGCCCGCTTGAGCGCCCGCGCCAGCAAAACTCGGGTGGTCCGCTCGCGTTGCTGAGGCTGCTCGCTGTCCAAAAGCCGCTCCGTCGCTCGGGGCTTTAAGAGAATCTGTGCCCGTCAGGCTATCACGCAGGCAAATCCCAGGCCACGAATGGGTTCGCCCGCCTAAAGCCAAGCCGGCATGCGATCGAGCGCAATTAATTGGTCAACTTCAAGGCGGGGGCGAACCAATGCCCATTCGGCGCCTTTGACCAGCACTTCCGGCACCAGGGGCCTGGTATTGTAGGTGCCGGCCTGCACCGCCCCATAGGCGCCGGCCGACATCACGGCAAGCAAATCACCCGCCTTCGGCTCCGGCAGGTCGCGGCCGAGCGCCAGGAAATCCCCGCTTTCGCAGACCGGGCCCACGACGTCAGCGCGTATTCGGGGTGCCGACGGGGCGGCTTGCCTGACCGGCCGGATCTCGTGATGCGCGTCATAGAGCGTCGGCCGGATCAAATCGTTCATGGCGGCGTCGACGACGACGAAATTCTTGGCCTCGCCGTGCTTCACAAACAGCACGCGCGTCACCAGGATGCCGGCATTGCCGACCAGCAGGCGGCCCGGCTCGAAGATCAGCCGGCAATTGAGATCGCGCGTCGCGCGCTTGACCACCTCGGCATATTGTTCGGGATGCGGCGGCGGCTCGTTGTCGTCGCGATAGGGAATGCCAAGTCC
Source organism: uncultured Alphaproteobacteria bacterium (assembly GCA_963742375.1). GTDB lineage: Bacteria > Pseudomonadota > Alphaproteobacteria > Rhizobiales > Xanthobacteraceae > Pseudolabrys. Next base: position 268,736 of record CAVULP010000001.1, on the reverse strand, counting down.
GCCGCCCAGATCGACGTGCGAAATCGTGTGGCCGTCGGCGCGCAGGCTGCGCACGAACTCGGCCAGCAGCATGAAGGCATTGCCGAACGGATCGAGATCGACGATCTGGCTGCCGATATGCATGTCGACGCCGGTGATCTTGATGCCGGGCAGCTTGGCGGCCCGCGCGTAGACGTCGCGGGCGCGGCTGATCGGAATGCCGAACTTGTTCTCGGCCTTGCCGGTGGCGATCTTGTGGTGAGTCTTGGGATCGATATCGGGATTGACGCGCACCGAAATGGGCGCGGCGCGGCCTTTCGACGAAGCAATCGACGACAGCAGTTCAAGTTCCGGCTCGGATTCGACATTGATGCAAAGGATGCCTTCGTCCACCGCAGCGCCAAGCTCATCGGCGGTCTTGCCGATGCCGGAGAACATGATCTTGTCGGCGGGAATGCCGGCCGCCCGCGCGCGCTTGAGCTCGCCGCCCGACACCACATCGGCGCCGGCGCCGAGCCGGCCAAGCGTCGCGATCACCGCCTGGTTGGAATTCGCCTTCATGGCGTAGCAGACGAGCGCGTCCACGCCGGCGAAGGCGGCGGCGAACACCTGGTAGTGGCGCTCGATCGTCGCGGTCGAATAGCAGTAGAACGGCGTGCCGACGCTGCGCGCCAGCGCATCGAGGGACACCGCCTCGGCGCTCAAGACGCCGTCGCGATAGTCAAAGTGATGCATCGTGACGGCTCAGTTGAGCAGATTGTCGAGGGGAATACGTTTATCCGGGCCCTTCGGCGCTTGCACCTGGCCATCTTCGCCGACGCCGGGATTGTCCTTGTCGGGCTTGCTGCCGATCGGCTTGGCGCGCCGATTGTTGCTGATCAGGTTGGGCGCGTTCGGCTGCGGCTGGCCGGCCAGCGAGGCCCCGGGCGGCGGGTCGAGCGGGCCCTTGCGCCCGCAGCCGGTCAAGCCCAGCGCAGCGGCAAGAGCCCGATCAGCGCCAGACGGGCCAGCGGACGATCCGATAGATGGTGCAAGAAACGCGCTCCCTTGGTCAGCAGCACCTTAGCAAATCCCCCATTTAAGGCGAAGTCAGGATTGCTCTTTTTCCAGCTTGCGCAGCCATTTCTTGGCCTGCGCGCGCACGTTTTTGGGCGCCGTGCCCCCATAACTCGCCCGGCTTTTGACCGAATTGCCGACCGAGAGCACGTTGAAGACGTCGTCGCTGATTCGCGGCTCGATCTCGCGCATGGCGGCGAGCGGCAGCCGGTGCAGACCGACCCCCTGGTCAGCCGCCTTGGCAACGATGCGGCCGGCGATGTGATGCGCCTCGCGGAAGGGAATCTTCAGGCTGCGCACCAGCCAGTCGGCGAGATCGGTGGCGGTGGAGTAGCCTTCGCCGGCCGCCTTTTTCATCTTCGCTGTATCGGGCTCGAGATCGGCGACCATGCCGGCCATCGCCGCGATCGACAGCGCCAGCGCGCCGAGCGCGTCCATGGCGCCCTCCTTGTCCTCCTGCATGTCCTTGGCGTAGGCGAGCGGCAGGCCCTTCATCACGATCAGCAGCGCGGTCAGCGCGCCGATCACCCGCCCGCTCTTGCCGCGCACCAGTTCGGCGGCGTCCGGATTGCGCTTCTGCGGCATGATCGAGGAGCCGGTGGTGAATTTGTCGGACAGCCTGACCAGCCCGACCAACGGCGAGGTCCAGATCACGATCTCCTCGGCCAGCCGCGACAGATGCACCGCGGCGATCGAGGCGGCGGCGAGCGTCTCCATGACGAAGTCGCGGTCGGACACGGCGTCGAGCGAATTGGCCATCGGCCGTTCGAACCCGAGCGCCTTGGCGGTCATGTCGCGGTCGAGATCGAACGAGGTGCCGGCGAGCGCCGCGGCGCCGAGCGGCGATTCGTTCAGCCGCTTGCGCGCGTCGGCAAAGCGGCCGCGGTCGCGCGCCGCCATCTCGACATAGGCGAGCAGATGATGGCCGAAGGTCACCGGCTGCGCGGTCTGCATATGCGTGAGGCCCGGCATGACCGTGGCGGCGTGCGCCAGCGCCTTTTCGGCGAGCGCGCGCTGGTAAGCGGCGAGGCTCGCGTCGAGCGCGTCGATGGTGTCGCGCATCCACAACCGGAAATCGGTCGCCACCTGGTCGTTGCGCGAACGCGCGGTGTGCAGGCGCCCGGCGGCCTCCCCGATCAGCTCGGCGAGCCGGCTCTCCACGTTCATGTGGATGTCTTCGAGCGCGCGCTGAAAAGAGAATTTGCCGGTCTCGATCTCCGAGCGGATCGTGTCTAGACCGTGAGCGATCTTTTTCGCATCGTCCGCCGTAATGATGCCTTGCTTGGCCAGCATGTCGGCATGGGCCTTGGATGCGGCGATGTCCTGGCGGTAAAGATGCCGGTCGAAATCGATGGAGGCGTTGATCTCCTCCATGATGGCGCCGGGACCGGACGTGAACCGCCCGCCCCACATTTTGTTGCTCATGTTACAGCTCTTGGCATAACCACCGCGGTATCGCCGATCATGACCGAATCCAAAAGTCCTTCGTCCAGCTCGGGCAAAAAGCGGCTTGCCATGATCGTGGCGGGCGGCGTCGCCGGCCTGGCCGTCGGGCTGGCGGGGGTATACGGGATTTCGACCCTGACGCGCAATGCGGCAGGCGATGCCGCCTGCCGGCCGGCCGTGCAATTAGCCAAGAAAATCGCGCCTTTCGCGCGCGGCGAGGTGGCCGCCGTTAACGTTGCCAAGCGCCCGCTGAAAGTGCCGGACCTTGGCTTTATGGACGCCGCCGGCAAGCCGCGCACCCTCGCCGACTGGCGCGGGCGCACGGTGCTGCTCAACCTGTGGGCCACCTGGTGCGTGCCCTGCCGCAAGGAAATGCCCACGCTCGACGCGCTGCAAGACAAGCTCGGCGGCCCCGGCTTCGAGGTGGTGGCGGTCAATATCGACACCCGCGATCCCGACAAGCCGAAGCGGTTTCTCAAAGAGATCGGCGTGCGCAAGCTCGCCTATTATGCCGACCCGAGCGCCAAGACCTTTCAGGATCTGAAAGAAATCGGCCGCGCCTTCGGCATGCCGACCACCATGCTGCTCGATCCCAATGGCTGCGAGATCGGCACCATCGCCGGCCCCGCCGATTGGGCGAGCGACGACGCGGTCAAGCTGATCGAGGCGGCGCTTAAGCGCTGATATTGACGTTCTGCCCGACGCCGGCGGCGACATTGGCAGGCTCGCCATGTTCTGTCGGCGGCGTTAACGACCTGCACGACCGACGCCGCGTTATCGGCATTCATGCGCGCCAGCATCGCTGCGGCGGCGAGTTGCGCGCGGATCGTCTGGGCGGCCGCCATGGCGGCTACGAGCGATGCGGGGTCCATGCCAGGCAGTTCTACGACTTTAGTTACGAATCTAAACGCCCGTTCACCAGCTTGACCGCCTTTTCCATGCGCCTATACTTAACCATATGGTTTACCATTCAAGCGCGCTCGACCGCACCTTCGCAGCGCTCGCCGACCCGACGCGGCGGGCGATGCTGGCGCGCCTGAGCGGACGCCCCAGCGTCTCGGTCAGCGAGCTCGCCGCGCCGTTCGCCATGTCGCTGCCGGCGGTGATGAAGCATCTCGACGTTTTGTCGGACGCCGGCCTGATCAAGCGTGCCAAGACCGGGCGCATCGTCGCCTGCACCTTGCGCGCCGCGCCGATGCGCGCGGCGACCGAATGGCTCGAGCGTTATCAGAAATTCTGGAGCGAGCGGCTCGACCGCCTCGCCGCCCTCCTGGAGGACGACCGATGGCCCACCGCCACCTAAACCAAGCCTCACCATCAAGCGCCGCTTCAACGCGCCGCCGGAAAAGGTCTTCGCGGCCTGGACCGACCCGGAGAAAGTAAAACGCTGGATGGGGCCGGGCGAGGTCAAGGTTCTCGCCACCGAAGGCGACGCGCGCAAAGGCGGCCGCTATCGCTGGCTGATGCAGGCGCCGGACGGCGAGCACCACGACGTCAGCGGCGTCTACCGCGAGTTCGTGCCGAATGAGAAACTGGTGTTCACCTGGGCCTGGAAATCGACGCCCGAGCGCGAGTCGCTGGTGACGCTGACATTCAAGCGCGATGGCGACGGCACGCTTATTCACGATGATGCACGAGCAGTTCTTCGACGAAACCGCGCGCGACAATCACAACAAAGGCTGGACCAGCGCGATGGACAAGCTCGGCGCGTATCTGGAGGCATAAATGGCGATTTAGGTTTACCGCCCTCATCCGAGGAGCGCTCCGAAGGAGCGCGTCTCGAAGGACGAGGGCGGCCTCCTGGCTCAGACGCGTCGCTAAAGCGACGCTCCTCGCCATGAGGCCGATAACGGATATTCGTGTCGCCGGCGCGTCCTAGCGCGTCGGCACCGGCTTTTCGCCGCGGTAGTCGTAGAAGCCGCGCTGCGTCTTGCGGCCGAGCCAGCCGGCCTCGACATATTTCACCAGCAGCGGGCACGGCCGGTATTTGCGAATCGGCCAGCCCCTCGTGCAGCACCTGCATCACCGACAGGCAGGTGTCGAGCCCGATGAAGTCGGCGAGCTCGAGCGGGCCCATCGGATGGTGCGCGCCCAGCCGCATCGCGGTGTCGATCCCCTCGACATTGCCGACGCCTTCATAGAGCGTGTAGATCGCCTCGTTGATCATCGGCAGCAGGATGCGGTTGACGATGAAAGCGGGGAAATCCTCCGACACCGCGATGATCTTGCCGAGCTTGGAGACGAAGGTCTTGCAGGTTTCGAAGGTGCCCTCGTCGGTGGCGATGCCGCGGATCACCTCGACCAGTTCCATCAGCGGCACCGGATTCATGAAATGAATGCCGATGAAGCGCTCCGGCCGGTCGGTGGAGGAGGCAAGCCGCGTGATCGAAATCGACGACGTGTTGGTGGCGATGATGGCGTCGGGTTTCAGCCCCGCGCACAGGTCGGAGAAGATCTGGCGTTTGACCTCTTCCTTTTCGGTCGCGGACTCGATCACCAGGTCGCAGCCCGAGAGGTCCTGGTATTTCTCCGCCGGCTTGATCAGCGCCAGCGCGGCTTTGCGCTGATCCTCGCTGATCGCCTTGCGCGCGACCTGGCGCGTCATGTTGCCGTTGATGGTCGCCAAGCCGTCCTTGATTCGATCGGCCGTGACGTCGTTCAACATGACCGAATAGCCCGCCAGCGCGCAGACATGGGCGATGCCATTGCCCATTTGCCCGGCGCCGATCACCCCGACAGTTTTGATATTGACCGCCATAATCTCATCCGATCGATGCGAAGTCCGGACCGCCGGCTTCGCTTATGTTGCCGCGTGTGCCCTTCTACGCCGAACCGCCCGGCGACACCACGGGCGGGCCGGCCGATTTCATGGGCGTGGTCAACGCCCGAGCTTGCCCAGTTCCGCCGCCAATTCCGGCAGCGCCTGATAAAGATCGGCGACCAGCCCGTAATCGGCGACCTGGAAGATGGGAGCCTCTTCGTCCTTGTTGATGGCGACGATCACCTTGGAATCCTTCATGCCGGCAAGGTGCTGGATGGCGCCGGAAATCCCGACCGCGATGTAAAGCTCGGGCGCCACCACTTTGCCGGTCTGGCCGACCTGCCAATCGTTGGGCGCATAACCGGCATCGACCGCCGCGCGCGAGGCCCCCATGGCGGCGCCGAGCTTGTCGGCCACCGGCTCGATGTATTTGGTGAAGTTCTCGCGGCTCTGCATGGCGCGGCCGCCGGAGATGATGATCTTGGCCGAGGTCAGTTCCGGCCGGTCCGATTTCGACAGCTCCTCGCCGACGAAGCTCGAGAGGCCGGGATCGGCCGCGGCCGTCGCGTTCTCCACGCCCGCGCCGCCGCCTTGGCCGCTCGCCTGAAAGGTCGAGGTGCGCACGGTGATGACCTTCTTGGCATCGGACGACTTCACCGTCTGGATGGCGTTGCCGGCATAGATCGGCCGCTCGAAGGTGTCGGGCGCGATCACCTTGGTGATCTCGGATATCTGCATGACGTCGAGCAGCGCGGCCACGCGCGGCATCACGTTCTTTCCATTCGTTGTTGCCGGCGCAACAATGGCGTCATAGCTGCCGGCGAGCGAAACGATCAGCGCGGCGAGCGGCTCGGCGACGTTGTGTTGGTATAAGTCGCGCGTCAACCAGCAGCACCTTCTTCACGCCGTCGAGCTTGGCGGCGGCGTCGGCCACCGCCTTGCAATCCTTGCCGGCGACCAGCACGTGCACGTCGCCGCCCAGCGCCTTGGCCGCGGTGAGCGCCTTGGCGGTCGCGTCCTTGATCGTCTTGTTGTCGTGCTCGGCGAGAAGAAGCGTCGTCATAGCACCCCCGCCTCGTCCTTGAGCTTGGCGACCAGCTCGGCCACCGAGCCGACTTTCACGCCCGACTTGCGGCCGGGCGGCTCGCTGGTCTTGAGCACTTGCAGCCGCGGCTTGATATCGACGCCGTAATCGCCCGGCGCCTTTTCGTCGATCGGCTTTTTCTTGGCCTTCATGATATTGGGCAGCGAGGCATAGCGCGGCTCGTTGAGCCGCAGGTCGGTGGTGACGATGGCGGGCGCTTTGAGCTTGACCGTCTGCAAGCCGCCGTCGACCTCGCGCGTCACGGTCACGCTGTCGCCGTCGAGCACGAGCTTGGAAGCGAATGTCCCTTGCGACCAGCCGAGCAGCGCGGCCAGCATCTGACCGGTCTGATTGCAGTCGTCGTCGATCGCCTGCTTGCCCATGATGACGAGGCCGGGCTTCTCGGCATCGACGATGCCTTTGAGAATCTTCGCCACCGCCAGCGGCTCGACCGCGCCTTCCGCCTTCACCAGGATGCCGCGGTCGGCGCCCATGGCGAGCGCGGTGCGGATGGTTTCCGAGGCCTGCGCCGGGCCGATCGACACCGCCACGATCTCGGTCGCCTTGCCGGCTTCCTTCAGGCGGAGCGCCTCCTCGATGGCGATCTCGTCGAAGGGATTCATCGACATCTTGATATTGGCGAGCTCGACGCCGGTACCGTCCGATTTGACGCGGATCTTGACGTTGAAATCGACCACCCGCTTCACGGGCACCAGAATTTTCATGATCCCCCATCCCGGGTGGGCTCAGATGAAAGCGGCCGGAAGCTAAAGGCCGCGCCATCGGCCTGTCAATGTTCATGCTGCGGCGCACTCAAAGGCCGGGCACGCGATTTAGGGCCGCGGCGTCGTTTCCTCCGGCCCGCGCATGCATTCGAACAACTTCACCATCGGCGAGCGCAGTAGCGGAAACGCGGCCGCGCCGACAAGAAATCCCCCCACATGCGCCATATAGGCGACGTCGCCCTCGGCATGGCGCGAAAGCTGCCAGAACTGCACCAGGATCCAGCCGCCCAGCACCCAATAAGCGTCGAGCTTCACCACCGGCCGCACGACGAACCACAGCAAAAAATACGGCACAAACACCGTCACTTTCTGGCACGGGCGGAACATCAGGTAGGCCGCCAAGACGCCGGCGATGGCGCCCGAGGCGCCGACCAGCGGCACCAGCGAATGCGGCGCGCTGGCGACGAAAGCCAGCGCCGCCACCGCCCCGCAGCCGAAATAGAAGCCGGCGAAACGCAGCGAGCCCATGGCCTCTTCCACGTCGTCGCCGAACACCCAAAGAAAGATCATGTTGCCGAGCAGATGAAAAATATTGGCATGCAGAAACAGATAGCTGCCGAGCGTCAGATAAGGCGGGATCGGGGTCGGATTGATCGGCACGCCGGTGATGTTTGCGGGCGTCACCGCAAATAAGTTCACGACCATCGCCTGCATTTCGGGCGACGCAGTCGCGGTGAAAATGAACACCAGCACGTTCGCGCCGATCAGGCCCCAGGTGACGATCGGCCATTTCGGCAGTTTGAGGGGACTGTCGTCCCACAGCGGCATCACCATGGCGTCGCCCCTCGTGCCGCTAGCGGTTCTGCCCCGGCGCCCACAGCACGTCGCGCGCGCCTTTGTCGTTGGCATAGCGGCCGGCGACGAACAGATAATCGGATAGGCGGTTGACGTATTTCAGCGACGGCGCCGACACGTCCTCGCCCGGCCTGTCCTTGAGCTCGACCATGATGCGCTCGGCGCGCCGGCAGACGGTGCGCGCCAGATGCAAATAGGCCGAGGCCGGGCTGCCGCCGGGAAGAATGAAGGACTTCAGCGGCGCGAGCTCGGCATTGAGTCTGTCGATCTCGCTCTCCAGCCACGACACCTGGGCCTCGGTAATCGTCAGCCGCGCGCCGCCGGGACCCTTTTCGGCCAGGCACAGGTCGGCCGAAACGTCGAACAGGTCGTTCTGAATGCGGGCCAGCGGCGCATCGAGCGCGGAGCCGATCGTGTGCAGCCGCACCAAGCCGACCGTGGCATTGACCTCGTCCACGGTGCCGTAGGCTTCGACCCGCAGGTCGTATTTCTTGCGCCGCGCGCCTGTGCCAAGCGCGGTCGTGCCGTCATCGCCGGTGCGGGTATAGATGCGGTTGAGGACTACCATGACGGCCTCGGCTGGCCTTTCGCCCGGGTTCGAATTCTGCTCTCATCTCTATCTTATCCGGTTTCGCGCTCAAGGTATGGGGTGACAATCATGCGATTTCTCGTGATCGGCCTGGCCGCGGCCTTCCTGGCGCTGCCCATGTCCGCGCCGTCCACGGCCTGCGAGGGCTATGAGGCCTCCGCGCAAGCCAGTGCCGTCGACCTTTCGGCCGCCACCAAAAAGAAGCCGGTGAAAAAGACGGCCGTGAAAAAGAAAAAAGAGAAGGTCGAATATATGCGCGCGGCGCCGATGCCGCCGGGCGCGAAGTAACGGCGCTCACCGCAAACGTCCGGCGCGTCAGCGGCCCATCGCCCAGATCGTCAGCATGATGACGACGATGGCGACGAATTGCAGCAGCACGCGCAGCCGCATGAGCTTTTGCGAGCGGTTGGGCGAGCCGCCGCGCATCATATTGACGAGGCCGAGCACCAGCACGACCGCGACCGCTCCGATCGCGATCGGCACGGCGTAATGTGACATGAATCCGGACATGGCGGCCTTCTAGCACCAACAGGGCCGCGGCCCGGTCAATCGCACAACCGGGGTACAATTCAGGCTCGCGAAATGGTTGCATAAACGCTAGCATCTGTCCCGAACGTGTAGGAGGTGGGGTATGGCGTTCGGGGTGCGTGGGGGAGCGGCAGTCGCCCGCTCGCGGGTGTCGCTTGGCGCGCCCGCCGATAACCCGTCGCTCCCTCAGCCCTTTCGAGAACTCGACTGCGTCCGCGCGCTGCTCGCCGCCGATGTGATCGAGGCCGCCGCAACGCAGGGCGGCCGCGCTCGGCACCGGCGCCGACCGCGTCCTGATCGCAGCCGGCGCGATCAGCGAGGAAGGCTATCTGCGCGCGCTTGGCGAGAGTCTCGGGGTCGCCTTCGAGCCGCTCAACGGCGTTGCCCGCGCGATGTGTCCGGTCGGCGACGAGCGGCTGATCGAATCCGTCGCCCACGGCATGGTGCCGCTGCTCATCGACGACGAACTCTGCCTGGTGGTCGCCCCGCGCGCGGCCGCGGCGCGGCGGATCGCCGAAATGATCCGAGCAAATCCCGGCCAGGCGCGCTTCTTCCGCTTCAGCAGCACCGACTGCATCAATCGCTTCGCCATGCGCTGCGCCGGCAAAACCCTCGCCGCCCGCGCGTCCGAAGGGCTCAAGCAAACCTGGCCGATGCTTTCGGCCGCCCCGCCGCGCTGGCGCGGCAATATCGTTCCCGCCGCGCTTGCCGCATTGGCCGCGCTTGCCGCCGCCACGCTGGCGACGGCCGCGACCATGTATGCGATCGAAATCATGCTGGCGGCGATATTCCTGGCCTGGCTCGGACTGCGGCTGGCTGGCGCCTTCGTCGATTGGATCTCGCGCGAACCGTCGCCGGACCTGCCCGACGATCAGCTGCCAACTTATACGATTATCGCGGCGCTCTACCACGAAGCCTCCTCGGTCGATGCATTGCTGTCGGCGATCGAGCGGCTCGACTACCCGCCTGAGAAGCTTGACGTCCTGATCGCGGTCGAGGCCGACGATCGCGAGACGCGCGCGGCGCTCGAAGCCCGCAACAGCCGCTTGCCGGTCGCGGTGATCCCGGTGCCGGCATCGGGGCCGCGCACCAAGCCGAAAGCGCTCAACGTGGCGCTGCCCTTCGCGCGCGGCAGCTTCGTCGTGATCTACGACGCCGAGGATCGGCCGGACACAAACCAGCTGCGTCGCGCCTTGCAGGCCTTCGGGGCCGGCGGCGACGAACTTGCCTGCGTGCAGGCGCGGCTGTGCATCGACAACACGGCCGACAGCTGGCTGGCGCGGCTTTTCACCGCCGAATATGCCGGCCAATTCGACGTCTTCCTGCCCGGGATCGCCGCCTTGCACCTGCCGTTGCCGCTCGGCGGTTCGTCCAATCATTTCCGCACGGAGACCCTGCGCAAGGCCGGCGGCTGGGACGCCTACAATGTCACCGAGGACGCCGATCTCGGCCTGCGGCTGGCGCGTTTCGGCTATCGGTCGGGAGTGATTTCATCCACCACCTATGAAGAGGCGCCGGCGCGCATCGGTCCCTGGCTGCGCCAGCGCACGCGCTGGTTCAAGGGCTGGATGCAGACCTGGCTGGTGCACATGCGCGAGCCGCGCCGGCTTTTGGGCGAGCTCGGGTTGACCGGCTTTATCAGCTTTCAACTCATCGTCGGCGGCAACGCGCTGGCGGCGCTGGTGCATCCGCTGTTCATGGGCGGCTTGATCTATTCGGTGGCGAGCGGCTCGCCGATGTGGCGCGGCGACAGCCTCGCCGTCGTCATCCTCGCCGCGCTTTACGGCACCAGCGTCGTCATCGGCTACCTGACCTCGGCGTTTCTCGGCTGGCTGGGGCTGATGCGGCGCGGTCTGCTGGCAACATCCTGGGTGCTGTTGCTGACGCCGCTGCATTGGCTGCTGCTGTCGCTCGCGGCCTGGCGCGCGCTCTATCAACTCATCGTTGCGCCCTATGCCTGGGAAAAGACCGAGCACGGTTTGGCCAAGAGCTCGCGGCTCAACAGCGACATGACACGCTCGCTCGTGGAGCTCGAGCGCTATCTCACCGGCCTCGAACAATCCGGCAACCTGCCGACACTTGCCATTGATGCTGTCACCGGCGCAGCAACCGCGCCAAAGCGCAGCCCGCTCGCCGCCTAAACGCGGCGGCGGCGCGTCAGTACACCTGCAGCATCAGCACGCCGCCGGGGCCGATCATCAGTCCCCAGGTTTCGCCGGCTTTTGCATCCACGTTCTCGCTCTGAGGCGGCTGGCCCGGCAGCTTGATCGAATATTTGTATTTGCCGGGAGGCAGATCGAGCATCGGCCCATCGGGCCCCTTGGTGCCGGCGCCGGCCGCGACCTTGATTGTCCGATTGTTGAACCTGATTGCGGCTTCCTCGCGGTTGATATTGCCGAACATAATTTTGACCTTGCCTGGCTTCGGCATGACGCCGGCCTTGGCGGCCGCGTCCGGGTTTTTCGCCACGAGATTGACGCTCGTCGCGCCGTCCTTGCGGCCGAGCTTGAGCAGCGCCGAGCCCTCAGCGGAGGTGAACACGATGGCCGCGTCGGTCGCCGTGACGATGGCGCCGTTGCGCTCCTCTCTCCAGTCAAGCTTGGCGAGCTCGCGGCGATAGAAGCCCAGCACATCCGAGAGATTGAGCGGCACGCTGGCTTTGAGGTCGCGGCGGAATGGATTTTTGCTGCTCTCGCTCATGGTGTGGCGCTTGGGAAGCGGCAAACCGCCGCTCTCCTCTGCCTCAAGGTCTTGCGCGCTCGCCGGCGCGTTGGCGGGGTCCGCCGTGGCGGACTGCGCGGCGCCCTTGGCGGCGGCGATTTTCAGACCGGAGCCATCCGCCACGACGTTGGTCTTATTGCCCATGCGCAGGATCGTGAACGAGACGGATTTGTCCGCTTTCGAGAAATTCAGCACGACCATGTTGGCGTTGTTGATCACCGAGGAGCCTTGGTTCCATCCCTGCTGCTTCATGGCCGCGCGATAAAAATCGGTCACGGCTCTAAGTCCGGACGCGCTGTCGAACTCAAGGCGGCCCTCGATGCCGTCGAATTCGACGTCCTCCACGGTATCCGGCATGGGGACCGGCGCCTTGTTGTCCGCCAGCACACGCAACGGCGCGTCGGGCGTTATTGGCGCCGTGCGTCGTCGCGGCAGGCGCCGGCGATTTCCGACCGGAAAGCGCATCGGCGGTGGCTTCGCGCACCATCTGCTGCGCTTGCTTCATGACGGCATCGAGCGAGTCGTCTTTGGCGGCCGGTTCGACTTTCGCGGCCGCTACCTGGACTCTGCTGCACAAGGCTTACGATGGTCAGGTCATATTTGTGAGCGAGCTTGAGGACCGCCGTTCCTTTCGCTGAGGAGAACGAGAGCACGACGTTGTCCGGATTGACGACGGCGCCGCGCGTTTCTTCTTTCCAATTGCGCGCCGCGAGCTCGCGGCGATAGAACGCCAGCACGGGGCCGACTTCGGCCGGTACTTTCGCGTACATCTTGTGCTCGGTTGGGCTGCTGGATACCGCCGCTGGATATGGTCCCCTTTGGCGTCGGCAGACCGGCGCTCTCCTGCCCGACCTCGAAGGCTTGTGGCCGCGCGAACGGCGGGACCTTGATTTCGACTTTGGTCTTGCCGTCCGCGCCGCGTTGCAGGGAAAGCTGAATCGGCCGTTGAGTTTCGCCGATGTAATAAACAAGTGCGCCGTTCGCGATCGTCTCGTCCAGCTTCGCGTTCGGCCATCGCGATGCGGCGTCGGTAGCGGACAATCGCGACCACTTCGAAACGGCGAGCTCCTTGTCGTAGAAGGCAAGCGTGGCCTCGACCGTCGCGGCGGTGCTGCAGTTCAGGTACGGCCGTCTTTCTGCGAACACGATATCGGTCGCGTCGCCGGGAATCGGCAGGTCGAAGCTCAGCTGGTTGGGCCGGTAGGAGACGCCGGATTGGACGGGTTGCCCCGGCGGCATCGTGAAGGACACCGACAGCCCTTGCGGTCCCTTCTTGAGGGCCATCCCCAACGGGCTGGGGTCCTCCGAGGGGGACGCATAGGGCTTCCAGCCGTCGCCAGCCAACAGCTTCCTTGTCGCCGCGACCGTATTCTCGATCGAGCCCGCAACCAGATAGTCCAGTTGCGTCGGTGACGAACGGGCAAGGTCTTGCTTGGCACCTTCGAGACGCGGCAAGCGGCTGACGTCGACCGGGTCGGCGGAATTTGGGCTGTTGAGATAGGCGTTGTGCTCGACCTCCAGAATGCCGATCGGCCATTCCTTGAGCTCCACCTTGAAGCGGCCGGCCTCGGCGGGTTGCAGCGTCAGCACAAGCGCCACTGTCGGTTCTTTGTCGTGGACATATTCGGCAGAAGCGCCGCGCACGTGCACTTCGCCGGACGGCCCGCTCGCCGGTTGCTTGGCGTTGAGTTTATACGACCACAGCGACCAGCCCCGGATAGCAAGCTCTTTTCGATAAAAATCCAGCGTCTTGTCGACCGGCAGTGCAGTGACGAGGCTCAACAGCGGCCGGTCCGGGGAAAACTCGATATTGCTGGCGTCCTTGGTAAAGGGCAGATCGGTTTTGAGCGGCAGGACGCCGTATTGCACGCTGGTGGCGTTATTCTGTGCGGGCGCGATCGTGATGAACACATTCAACGCCTGCGTGCCTTTCTTGAGCGACATGATGCGCTGCGTTCGGATTCTGGGCGTAGGCCGTGTTCGGCGCGACGTATTTCTGCCAGCCGCCAGCGGCGAGCGCTTTGTCGACGTTGTCCGCCGTCTGCGCGACCGAATCCGGGGAGGTAAAAATCGTCGTCGCCGGGCTGGCGAAGATTTCCTTGGCGCCCGTCACGCGCGGCAGACGGCTGGTATCGAGCGTCCCATTGTCCGATTTTTCCGGTTCGGACTTCGAACATCCGCCTGCAAGCACCGCCAAGCAGGCGAATGCGAACATGAAACCACGCAATTTGCCGCGCATTGTGATGCCAAACCCTGTGCCGCTGCCCATGATCGGTATCTCCGTTCCTATGGTTATATCTGAAAAGTCAAAACCCGCCGCGGCAGCCCGCATCCGGGCAGCACAGCACATGACCTTGGTCGCCGCCGGCGGCGATCCGGTTCAAACGATAGTGCGGGTTATTTCTTTCGCCGGGCGCTGGCGGGTCTCGCTACATATAGCGCCGCAAATCCGCAGCCGCTTCCGCGGGCCGCCGCTTGAGATTGAACGGCGCGACAAAGCGGCCCTGCTTGTCCATCAGATAGACCAGCGCGGTGTGGTCCATGCTGTACTCGCCGTTGCCGGTCGGCACCTTCTGGGCATAGACGCGGTAGGCTTTTTCGACCGCTTCGATCGCCTTGTGCGTCGCCGGTGGCGCCGCGCAGATGCGGATCGAAACTCGACAGATAGTCCTTCATCACCGCCGGCGTGTCGCGGTCGGGATCGACCGTGATGAACACCGCGTGCACGCGGTCGGCGTCCTTGCCCATGGTGTGCAGCACTTCCGACAGCTCGAACAGCGTGGTCGGGCAGATGTCGGGACAATGCGTGTAACCGAAAAACACCAGCAGCGGCTCGCCCTTCATGTCGCGGTCGGTGATCGGCTTGCCGTCCTGATCGACCAGTTGGAACGGCCCGCCGATGGCGGAGGCTCCCGGCCCGCTTCTGAATTGCCCGGTGGCGAACAGGAAGACCGCGAGAAAGATCACGAGCCCGGCCAGAAAGGCCGAGAACACGAGCATGATGTGGGATGTGCGAGCCGTCATCGCGCCTCACTTGGCGAGGGTGGTCAGAAGCACGCGACCCAGCCGGTGCGCACGATCTCGAAAAACACGGCGGTACCGTAATAGACCCAAAGCCCGAGGGCGCCCGCCATGATCGCCCCGCAGACGCCCGCGAGCAGCAGCAGCGGCCGCGAGCGGTTTGTGGTGACGAAGGCCATGGGCGGCATCGAAATCCTCCGGACAACACGCCATTGCCATCATCACATAAGTCCGAAACGCTTAGGCGGCAATCATGACGATGTCGCGGCGCCAAAACCGCGCCCAATCGCCGCGCGCAGCCGGCCGGCGCGCGCCAGGGGCGTCGGCAATAGGAAAACAAGCCTTAGAAAAATTAACCATATTCTTTAAACGGTATATTTGCCGCGGCTGTGGACCGCTTCGGCTAACCGTTTGATAAAATAGTAATTTTCTGCGGCATTTTGGCCACAAGCGCGGCCATTCGGCGGCGTTTGCGTTGACTCAAACGGTTAAAGTCAGGCTGAATAGATGAACCATTCTCAGGCGAGGCACTTACGCCCAATAAGAATAGGGCAATGGAGAACATGCGATGCGTACCGCTTTGGCTTTAGCTCTAGCCATCTCGATGTCGGCGGCGGCCTCGGCCGCGTGGGCCGAAGATGCGAAGGCCCCCGCTCCGGCTGCTGCGGCTCCAACCCAAGCCGCTGCTCCGGCCCCGGCGGTGGCCCAGCAGACCCCGACCACGTTCCCGGCATTGACCAAAGAGAAATGCGACAATCCGAAAGCCCTCGGCGTCGAGCGCGTGGTGGAAATCGACACCACCGGCGCGCCCGGCTTCGGCTTCCAGAACTTCAAGGCCTATGACTTCCTGCGCGACCACGAGGTCGTGCTGACCTTCGACGACGGCCCCTGGCCCGGCAACACCGAGCGCGTGCTCAAGGCGCTGGCCGACGAGTGCACCCATGCCATGTTCTTCCCGATCGGCAAGCACGCCGGCTGGCATCCCGAGATCCTGAAAAAGGTCATCGCGGCCGGCCACACCGTCGGCTCGCACACTTGGTCGCACAAGGACCTGACCAAGATGACGACCGAAGAGGCCAAGGCCGAGATCGAGATGGGCATCGCGGCGGTGAGCGTCGCCTCCGGCGACAAGCCGATCGCCCCGTTCTTCCGCTTCCCGGCGCTGCGCAATCCGCCGGAGGTGGTGAAGTATCTCGCCGAGCGCAATATCGCCATCTTCTCCACCGACTGGGACTCGTTCGACTTCAAGGCGCGCAAGCCCGAGCAGGTCGTCCACGCGGTGATGGACAGGCTCACCAAGCACGGCAAGGGCATCATGCTGATGCACGATTTCCAACACGCCACGTCGGAAGCCGTTCCCGAGATCCTGAAGGAACTCAAGGCGAAGGGCTTCAAGATCGTGCGGGTGGTCGCCAAGAAGCCGCTCGAGCCGAAGCCGGAATACGTCAAGATGGTGATCAAGGAGATGGGCGGCGGCCTCGACGAGGCGCGCCCGATGTCGAGCGTCATCAAGACGATCGGCGGCAGCACCAACTGACCTGAGCCGCAGAGGAAACGAACCGGCCGCGCAAGCCTTGCGCGGCCGGTTTTTCATTGGGCGGCGGGCGTTTGCCTCAGCTTCGGCCGAACGTGCCGCTCGGCGTTTTCTTAAAATCGCAGGGCGCGGCCCAGCTTTCCTCGTCGAATTGCATGCGCTTGACCGGCACCACCCGTTTCAATGCGGCGCGCGTCGCGTGAACGCGGTCAAAATCGAGGACGCGTCGATGGCGTGCTCATAGGCCATGCGGCTCGCCACCACCAACAGCGTCGTCGCCAGCACCAGGCGCAGCGCGCGCTCGGGGATGCGGATGGCGAAATAGCTGCCGACGAAAATGCCCGGCAGCGAGCCCAACAGCAGCGAGCCGATGATGTGCCAATCGACCGAGCCCATCATCCAATGCCCAAGCCCGGCGATCAGCGTGAGCGGCACCGCGTGGGCGATGTCGGAGCCCACGACCTTGGCCATCGGCAGATGCGGGTAGAGCATGATCAGCGCGATCACGCCGATGGCGCCGGCGCCGACCGAAGAGATCGAGACCAGCACGCCGAGCGTGGCGCCGACCGCTACCGTGCTGATCGCGGTGCGCCGCGCATCGAGTTCGGCCACCCGCGCGCGATAGACCGCCACGATCGGCTCGCCGAACACCAACACCAAGGCGGTCGCGAACAGCGCCACGCTGAGCACGACCGTAATCAGGCTGCGCGCGGCCTCGCCGTTAAGATTGAAGTGCGACAGCACGGACAATGTCACGAACGTCGCCGGTATGCTGCCAACCGCGAGCCGCCGCACGACGCGCCAATCGATGCTGCGGGCAAATCCGTGCACCAGGCTGCCGCCGGCCTTGGTCGCCGCGGCGTAGAGCAGATCGGTGCCCACCGCGGTCGCCGGATGGATGCCGAACAGCAGGATGAGGATCGGGGTCATCAACGCGCCGCCGCCGACGCCGGTCATGCCGACCAGCATTCCGACAAAAAATCCCGACAGCGAATAGAGCGGATCGATCATAAAAACGGCCCCCAGGCGGCTGCTGCGACCGCAGCAACCTAAGCACAGCGCGGCTATCCGGTCACGGAAACGAATTTGCCGCAGCTCTGTTCCAAGACTTGACACGTGCTTTTTGTGAAATTTTCAGCAAGAAGAAGGGTGTTATCGCGACCGAAAAATACCTATGTTTCATTGCAAACCGTTTGCAGCATATTTTTCCGCCGTAAGCGGCTACCGATCACAGCGGACAAGGCAACGATGCCCGATATCGTCACCATTACGATTAACCCGGCCATCGACATTTTCGTCAATGTCGGGCGCGTCGAGCCGACCAAGAAAATGCGCTGCTCGCCGCCCAAGCGCGATCCCGGCGGCGGCGGCATCAATGTCGCGCGCGTGGCGCACCGGCTGGGGGCAAGCGTTGCGGCGATCTATCCGACCGGCGGCGCCATCGGCAGACTGCTGCAGCGGCTGGTCGAGCGCGAAGGCATCGAAAGCGTGACGACGCCGTCGCACGTGGAGACGCGCGAAAATTTCACCGCTTACGAGAAAGAGACCGGCGAGCAATACCGCTTCGTGCTGCCGGGCTCGGCGCTGCACCGCGCCGAATGGGAAGCCTGTCTCGACAAGCTCGCCACGCTGCCCGAAAAGCCCAAGATCGTGGTGGCGAGCGGGTCAGATTCCGCCCGGCGTGCCGGAGGATTTCTTCGCGCGGGTTGCCCGTCATGCCAAAAAATTCGGCGCCAAAATGGTGGTCGATACCTCCGGCGCTGCGCTCAAGGCGGCGCTGGCCGAAGGCGTCACGCTGATCAAGCCGAATCTGGTCGAGCTCAGTGACATTGTCGGCCACGCGCTCGCGCACGACCGCGACCGCATCGCCGCCGCCCGCAAGCTGATCGCCGACAAACGCGTGGAGGCGGTGGCGCTCACTTTGGGAGACGACGGCGCGCTGCTGGTGACCGCCGGCGGCGCCTGGCGCGCCGAGCCGATGCGCATCGAGGTGGTGAGCACGGTCGGCGCCGGCGACAGTTTCCTCGGCGGCATGGTGACGGCGCTTGCCAAGGGCAAGCGGCTCGATCAGGCCTTCCGCATGGGGGTGGCCGCCGGCTGCGCGGCGGCGATGAGCCCCGGCACCGAGCTGTGCCGCGAGGAGGACGTGCGCCGGCTGTTCGACGACGTGCGCATCAGCGAGGTGGCGCAAGCGGTTTCTTAGCGCGCGGTGAGCTTGCGGTCGGCGCAATACTGCTGTGCGTATTTCCCGGCCAAGCGCGCCATGTCGCGGCCGTAAGAGTTCTTGTCGGTGCCGGTCCATTCGCGCGCGAGATCGGCGAAGGTCACCGGCCGGTGCAGCCGGCGCATGATCTCCTGCACGTCGCTTGCACCTGGCGCGTGCGCTTGGCGACCGGCTGCGGGATGGGCGTGGTCGAATACATCAGCACGTGTTGCAGATGCGCGAGCACGCCGGTTTGCACGTCGTCGAAGTGCTCGCCCGCACGGCCGGAAATGGTGGCGCCGAGGCCGGCGAAATTATTGTCGCTCGCCGGCACGCCGGCGGGCGCGCCGTCGGGGCGACGGAAGGTCAGGTAGTTGGTCTCGATCAGCATCTGGAAGAAGGCATAGTCCCAGCGCACGCCGACGCACTTCGCCGGCGGGCGCGCAACGCAGGCGCCGATCCTCTGGTAGAGCGAGGCGATGTGAGCAAAGCGCGGCTCGATCGCGCGCGGCGTCGCGCGCGCGGCATTGGTCGCCGCCACGAAATTCATCAGTGCGCCGGGCGCGACGCATTTCGGCACTGCATTGTCGGCGCTTGCGATGATCGGCGGCAGCGACTGGGCCAGCGCGCCTGCCGGCAGCAGCAGCAGCGCAAGCAGAAAGATCGGCCGTGCAGCCATAGAACCCCGCCCGATGCGATTCAGGCGGGAGCAGTAAACTGATTCGGGTTAATTTTGCGCGATTTTCACTGCTCCGCCCGCCTTCGCCCAAATGGGCTTCGGCGCGACAGCCTTCACTCGCTTCGCGAGCGAAGGCTGGAGCGGGCGAAGGGAATCGAACCCTCGTATGCAGCTTGGGAAGCTGCCGTTCTACCATTGAACTACGCCCGCAATGTTTCGCTTTATGCCACGTCGCGCCGCGAAGACAACCTCAGTATTGAATTGGCCGTGAAATGGTCAGACCAAAGGCGCGGTCATTTTCGCTCCAGCTTCGCCTGGACTGGTTGACGCTGGATGGATCCGGCGATTGCCAGATATCCGATTCATTCGCGCCGAATCTGGTGATAATGCCCGCATTGGGGTCGATCAATGGAATCTCGATCTTCTTCCAGCGCGGATTAATTTTTTGGTTGGAGTCCTGTGCGTAGCCGTGGCTTGCGAAGCCGAGCAGAACGGCAATCACGCAAAGCGCCATGCGCATGAAGAACCCCATCAGCCAAGCGCCGACCGGTTTTCAAGAATAGCGAAAGTCAGCCGGCAGCGGCAAGGGCCGGCCTTACGTCTTGAAATGCTTCGACAGCTTCAGGCTCTGCGCCTGATAGTTCGAGCCGATGCCTTGGCCGTAGAGCTTGTCGGGCTTGGCCATCATCTTTTCGTAGACCAGCCGGCCGACGATCTGCCCGTGCTCCAGAATGAACGGCACCTCGCGCGAACGCACTTCCAGCACCGCGCGCGCGCCCTTGCCGCCGGCGCCGGCGTAACCGAAGCCGGGATCGAAGAAGCCGGCATAATGCACGCGGAATTCGCCGACCAGCGGATCGAACGGCACCATCTCGGCGGCGTAATCGGGCGGCACCTGCACGGCTTCCTTGGACGCCAGGATGTAGAACTCGTTGGGATCGAGGATCAGGCTCTTGTCGGGGCGCGCCTGCATCGGCTCCCAGAAATCGAGCACGGCGTAGCCGGCGCGGCGCTCGACGTCGATCACGCCGGTGTGGCGCTTGGCGCGGTAGCCGACCAGTCCGCCGGGGCCTATTCCGGAGAGATCGACGCCGACCGCGACGCCCTCGCTGACGTCGGCATCGTCGGCAGTCGACCAGCCGCTCGCGCGCGTGCAGCTCGCGCAGCGCCTCGGCGCCGAGCAGCGCGCCGCCGCGGCGGAAGCGGATCTGCGACAGCCGCGAGCCCTCGCGCACCAGAACGGGAAACGTGCGCGGGCTGATCTCGGCATAAAGCGGCCCATGATAGCCGGCCGCAAGTCGGTCGAAGCCGCGCGTTTCGTCGGCGATGACGCGGGTGAACACGTCGAGCCGGCCGGTCGAGCTTTTCGGATTGGCGGCGGCCGATATGTCCGCCGGCAGCGCCAGGCTTTCCAGCAGCGGCACGATATAGACGCAGCCGGTTTCCAGCACCGCGCCGTCGCCGAGCGCGAATTCGTGCAGTTTCAATTCGTCGATGCGCCGGGCGACCGTGGTCGAGCCGGGCAAGAAGCTCGCGCGCACGCGGTAGGCGACGTCGCCCAGCCGCAAGTCGAGGCTGGCGGGCTGGATCTGGTCGGGCGCGAAGTCGGTCGCGGGCAATATCCCACCGTCGCGGGCAAGCGCCGCGATCATGCGGTCGGGCAAGATGCCCTTGTCCTCGACGGCGAAGGTCAGTGGCACGGCGCCTGGCTCCAGTAAGACGCGCCGATCTAACCCGACAGCCCGCTTGACGGGAAGCCGCTCGCCCCGCTACAACCAATTTATCCCGTGGTCATTTGAGCCGGCCGGCTTGCAGCCACGTTAAATAAATCGCTAAAAGGCCGGGGACGCGTGTGCCCGGCCGAGAATTTTTCTCCGGCCGGTTTTTTGTTGGCCAACTATGCTGGCCGCAGGAGAGCCACATGCCCGCGTCACCGAAGAAGACCTACCGCCCCGAAACCCGTCTGGTTCATGCCGGAACGCTGCGCTCGCAGTTCGGCGAGACGTCCGAAGCGCTGTTCCTGACGCAAGGCTATGTCTACCCGAGCGCCGAGGAATGCGAGGCGCGCTTCTCCGGCAAGGCGCCGGGCTACGTCTATTCGCGCTATTCCAACCCGACCTTGACCATGTTCGAGCAACGCATGGCCGCGCTCGAAGGCGCCGAGGCCGCGCGCGCGACCGCGACCGGCATGGCGGCGGTCACCACCGCACTGATGGGCCTGGTGCGCGCCGGCGATCACGTGGTCGCCGCCAAGGCGCTGTTCGGCTCCTGCCGCTGGGTGATCGAGGAATGGTTGCCGCGCTTCGGCGTCACCTCCACTTTGGTCAACGGCACAGACCTGGCTGCCTGGAAAAAGGCGGTGCAGAAGAACACCAAGGCGTTTTTCCTGGAATCGCCGACCAATCCGACGCTTGAGGTGATCGACATCGCCGCGGTCGCTGGCATCGCGCATGACGCCGGCGCCCAGCTGGTGGTGGACAACGTCTTCGCCACCCCGCTCTACCAGCAGCCGCTCGCGCTCGGCGCCGACTGCGTGGTCTATTCCGCGACCAAACACATCGACGGCCAGGGCCGCGTGCTCGGCGGCATCATCCTG
Organism: uncultured Alphaproteobacteria bacterium; assembly: GCA_963742375.1. Taxonomy (GTDB): domain Bacteria; phylum Pseudomonadota; class Alphaproteobacteria; order Rhizobiales; family Xanthobacteraceae; genus Pseudolabrys. The sequence continues at coordinate 246,959 of CAVULP010000001.1, read as the reverse complement.
GGTTCCGAAAAATTCATCATGGATCACGTGCACCAGGTGATCCGCCAGACCGGGCCGTCGCTGTCGCCGTTCAATGCCTGGGTGCTGCTCAAGGGGCTGGAGACGTTATCGGTGCGCGTCGAGCGGCAGACCGCCACCGCGGGCGCGGTCGCCACCGCGCTCGCAGGACACAAGAAGATCAGCCGGCTGATCTATCCCGGACGCAGCGATCATCCGCAGGCCGATGTCATCAAGAAACAGATGAAAGCGGGCTCCACGCTCTGCTCGTTCGAGGTGAAAGGCGGCAAGGACGGCGCTTTCCGCTTCCTCAACGCGCTGACGCTCATCGGCATCACCAATAATCTCGGCGACGCCAAGAGCCTGGTCACGCATCCGACCACCACCACACACCAACGCTTGACGCCGGCGCAACGCGCCGAACTCGGCATCGGCGACGGGCTGGTGCGGTTCTCGGCCGGGCTCGAGCATCCCGACGACCTGATCGAGGATCTGCTGACGGCGCTGGACGCGGTGTGACGAGCGCCTGTTAGTCGGCGAAAGCCGACATGACCGGCCGACGCGCGGCGTCCGCGATCGCGAGCCCGAGGCCCTTGGCCAGGCACGCGTAGCTCCAGTCGTTCATGTGCAGGCCGTCGGGCGACACGAAGGCCTTGAACTCTATGTGATCGGCGTCGCGCCAGTGCCGCATCACGTCGAAGCGCGGGAACAGATCGACGTCCTCCTGCTTGGCGGTGACGGCGATCAGCTCGACCATGTGCGCGGCTTCCGGCTTGACGATCACCTTGGGCGCGAATTGCGGATCGATCAGCACGACGTCGGCGCCGGCCGCGCGGATTTTTTCGACGCCGGCGCGGATCAAGACGCCATGATCGTTGAGCGGATGATTGCGGATGACCGAATTGGTGCCGAGCTGCCAAATGACCAGATCGGGCTTGTCGGCGATCACGGCCTGGTTGAAACGCTTGAGCATGTCGGGGATTTCTTCACCGCCGACGCCGCGGTTGATGACCGTGATCGCATGGCCCGGGAACAGTTCAAGCAGCTCGACTTGCAGCCGGCTCGGATAGCTGGCCGATGGCGAACTGGCGCCGGCGCCGGCGGTCGAGGACGAACCGATGGCGACGATGGTGATCGGCTGGCCATTCGACAACTTGTGCCCGACGCGCGTCAGCGGATTGGCGAAGCGCACCATATTGAGCTGCGCATCGCAGCGCGGCGTCTCGGCGCGCGCGGCGAGCGGCAGCGTAAGCGCGCCCGTTAGCGCGGCGGCGGCGATGTGCTTTGCCGCGCGAATAGCAAAATAGTGTTGCACGGTAGTTTCCCAGCCCTCGACTTAGCGGACGCCCTCGGTTTGCAGACCACCCGCCTTGGCCGCCTCGCTGACGAGATCGGCCAACAGCCACCCGATACAATTATGGACTCGCCCGGCGATTTCAAGCTTGTTTGCGGCGCCGGTCAAATCGAATGTACCAAGATCCGCCCACAATTTCATGACTTCGAAGCGGTCGAACAACGGAACTTCATGTTGCAGTGCAACCCAACGCATGTTTTCCGCGTAAGTCGACAGCGCGATCATCGATTCCGTGCGTGGACTGTACTGCGCGTTCACTAAAACAACGTCGGCGCCCGCGGCACGCGCGATGTTTATGCCCTGATCGAGCGCCTGACTGAATTGATCTGGATCAATTGCCTGCATGGCGTCCACCGTGCCGGTTTGCCAGATCACCAGCGCCGGCTTTATGTCGGCCAACGGCTTGGCCATGCCCTTGACCATCTCTGCTGCGGTGCGGCGCGATTTGACGTCGGTCACGACCTTGACGGCGACGCCGGGCGCCAGTTCCGCCAAAGCCTTTTGCAGGCGGGCGGGATAGGCGTTGCTGGCGCCATTCGGTCCCGGCAGGCTGGAGGAACCGGCGCCGACCACCAGCACGTCGAGCGTCTTGGCCGCCAGCGCGACCGTCACGCGCGGCAAGGGGAAGACATGCTCGAGCTGGTGCTGGGCGGCCAGGCATTCGGCCGGCTGCTCGGCCAAAGCGGGGCCGGCCAGCGGCAGCCATGCCAGCGGAATTGCCAGCGGAATTGCCAGCAGCATTGCCTGGCGTTTCATCATGCGTCGCCCCCCGCGTAGCGCGGCGTCGCCGCCGGCGGCCGCGGTCCCGGTCCCCGTCGCTCGACGCGCTTATACCACGACACCAGCGCCGCCACCGCCACCATGATGACGATGCCGGCAAGGCTGACCGCGACCTGCATCGGCAACTGGTTGGAGATTTCGGTGAATAAAAAGTGGCCGGCGAAGGAGAGGAACACGCCGAGACAGAAGGTCTCCAGCGAATGCTGCCCGCACACGATCGCCGGCCAAAACACGCGCGATTTGAGCACCGGCCAGTCGCGCGGCACGAACCAGACCGTGATCACGGCAAGCGAGAGGAAATGCAGGATGCGCAGCACGTCGAGATTGGTCTTGTCGATCGGGTAGATCATTTCGCCGACGATCTTCGGCACGTAGACGGCAAAGCGCGGGAAATACCAGGTCATGGCGATGGTGAAGGCGAAGGCGAGATAAAACGCCGCCAGCGTCACGACGACGCGCGAATTGATCCAGCGCGACAGCCGCTGCGCCCCGCCCAGCGCGCACCAGGCGCCGAACACAAACAGCATCTGCCAAGCGAACGGATTGAACAGCCAGGTGCCCTTGGGCCAGGCCGGGATGTTCCAGTCGAACCACCAGGTCAGCGAATAGAACGTCGCCGAAGCGATCAGCGCGGTCGACGGCGCGCGCCGCAACAGCCACAGGACCGGCGGAAACCAGGCGAGCAGCACGATATAGAGCGGCAGCACGTCCATGTTCACCGGCTTGAACTTCAGCAGCAGCGCCTGAAGGATCGTGATGTCCGGATTCTTGAGGAAATCGAGCATGCCCATTTCTTCGGTGTAGAGCGGATTATCGAACGAGTGCGCGACATAGGCGATCTCGGCGAGATAGATCGCGAACAGGAACACGTGCGCGACATAGATCTGCCAGGCGCGCTTGAGCACGCGGGCGCTGGAGACCACGAAACCGTGTTGCTCCATGGCGCGGCCATAGACGAAGGCCGCGGTGTAGCCGGAGATGAAGACGAAGATTTCGGTGGCGTCGGAAAAGCCGTAATTGCGGATGGTGATCCAGCTCACCGCATTGGACGGAATGTGGTCGAGGAAGATGAGCCAGAGGGCCAGCCCCCGGAACAGGTCAAGCCGCAGGTCGCGTTCGGTCGAAACCGGGGCCATGAACGGCTTTTCTTTCGGACGGCCTTTCGGCCATACTCTCGGAGCGAGGACAGACCACCCGACTGCGACAATTATACGGCATCTAAATGTACCGCGCTGTCACCCGCAAGATCGAGGTCACAGTGACGCCCCGCTTTGTTTCCGAGCGGTCGTCACCAAACAACGGCTATTTCTTCTGGACCTATACCATCGACATCACCAACCTCGGGGCGGAGACGGTGCAGCTCAAGACCCGGCATTGGCGCATCACCGACGCGCTCGGCCGCCTGCAGGAGGTCAAGGGTCCGGGCGTGGTGGGCGAGGAGCCGGTGCTCAAGCCGGGCGAGTCCTTCGAATACACCAGCGGCGTGCCGCTGCCGACGCCCTCGGGCTTCATGGCCGGCAGCTACGGCATGGTGACGCCGGCGGGCGAGCATTTCGATATCGAGATCCCGGCGTTTTCGCTCGATAGCTCACACGCGGAGCGCACGATCAATTAGCGGGCAAGCAACCCTTGAAGCGGTCGAGCGCCTGCTTCGGTAGAACCGCCAGCACCGCGCCTGCTTGCGCAAAATCCTGCAAGGCTTCGACGCGCTTCTCAGGCAGCGCCACGCAACCGGCGGTGCCGGTTTTTTCCGGCAGGCGGACGTGGATGAAGATGCACGAGCCGGCGCGCGCTTTGGCGTTCGTCGGGTAATCGACCAGCAAGCCGCGGGCGTACTCCTGCACGCGCCACATGTTCTCGCCGTGCACCTTCCAGCCGATCTTGGCGCGCGAGCTGATGGTGTTGTAGGCCGGGGACTTCAGGTCATCGACGCAAGTGATGCCTTCGGTGAGGTGCACATAGTTGGCGCGATTGGGCGGCAGCGTGCCGAAGCTTTTCCCGATGCGATAAAATCCGGCCGGCACGCGTTTATCGCCTTCGACTTTGCGCGGCTCGCCGCGGCGAGAAAAGCCGCGGAAAAAATACGACCAAGCCATGCCGGCCTTGCCGATCAGCGCCGGTTGCGCTTCGTCCAAGGCACGCCAAGCATCGCCCGGCGCCGCGCGCTCGTAGAGACGGGCCGTTGCCGCGCTGGTTGTGAAGCCATCGGCCGTGACAAGAACCAGGCGACGCGCATCGGCGAGCGGCGCCGGGCAGCTCTGCGCGCCCGCCATCTGCGGCGCCATCAGCACGACGAGGGCCAAAAACGCTGCGCGCATCTCGCTAACCCTCAGTTTGGCTCGGCGCCGACATCGCCGGGCGCGAACAGGTAATTCGCGCTGCAGAATTCGCAGGTCACCGAAATCTTGCCGTCCTCGACCATGTGGTCGCGGTCGTCCTGCGAAAAACTCTTGAGCATGGCCTCGACGCTGTCGCGCGAGCACGAGCATTCGGCGCGCACCGATGCTTCGTGGAACACGCGCACGCCCGGCTCGTGGAACAGCCGGTAGACCAGCCGCTCGCTTGAGAGCGCAGGATCGATCAGCTCGACATCCTCGACGGTCGACACCAAGGCGCGGCCTTCCACCCAGGCTTCGTCCTCCGGCAGCATGTGCGGCTCGATGCCTTCCGGCGCATCGCCGGGATCGAGATCGGCAACGCGCGCGCGCTCCGGCGCCTTGGGCAAAAATTGCAGCATGATGCCGCCGGCGCGCCAGTTATGGCTGGGGCCGCCGGCGCCGGCGCGCAACTCCTCGGCGACCGCCAGCCGCACTTGCGTCGGGATCTGTTCGGAGCGGCGGAAATATTCGTGCGCGGCGTCTTCCAGCGAGCCGCCTTCGAGCGCGACCAGGCCCTGGTAGCGGTTCATGTCGGGACCCTGGTCGATGGTCATGGCGAGATGTCCGTGGCCGAGCAGCTCCCCGGCGGAGGCTTGGCCGGCGGCGATCGCCTCGGCCACGCGGTTCTTGTCGAAGCGGGCGCAGGCGCGCACCTTGCCGGGCGCGGTGTAGTCCACCACCAGCATGCGCAACGGACCGTCGGTCTGCGTCTGCAGGATGAAGCGGCCGTCGATCTTGAGCGCCGAGCCGAGCATGACGGTGAGCACGACGGCCTCGCCCACCAGCTTGGCGATGGGCTGCGGATAGGCGTGGCGCGCCAGAATCTCGTCCACCACCGGCCCCAGCCGCACCACGCGGCCGCGCAGGTCGAGCTGGGCCACCTCGAACGGCGTCACGATGTCGTCGGTCGGCGTGGCCGAGGGCGCGCGGGTCGGAATGGCGATGGCGGGATTGATGTCATCGGCATGGGCTCGGTCATGGGGCCTATGTAGCGTTCATCCGTTTGATTTCGAGCCCCCGCCCACTCCTTATGGTTTACCCGTCCGCGTGCAGGCACCAGGCGAGCAGGCCCTTCTGCGCGTGCAGCCGGTTCTCCGCCTCGTCGAACACCACCGACTGCGGGCCGTCGATCACCTCGTCGGTGACCTCCTCGCCGCGATGCGCCGGCAGGCAGTGCATGAAGATGGCGTCCGGCTTGGCCTTGGCCATCAGGTGCGCATTGACCTGGTAGCGCTTGAGCACGTTGTGGCGGTGCTTGCCGTCGCGGTCGCCCATCGACACCCAGGTATCGGTGACGACGCAGTCGGCGTCTTTGACGGCGGCTTCCGGGTCGTCGCCGATCTTGACCGCCGCGCCCGAGGACTTCACCCAGTCCATCAGCCATTTCTTGGGGCGCAGCTCGGCCGGCGTCGCCACCCGCAGGCTGAAATCGAAGCGCTCGGCGGCGTGCATCCAGGAGGCCAGCACATTGTTGGAATCGCCGGTCCAGGCCACAACGCGGCCGCGGATCGGGCCCTTCTTTTCCTCGAAGGTCATGACGTCGGCCAGCACCTGGCAGGGGTGCGAGCGCCGCGTCAGCCCGTTGATCACCGGGATGGTGGCATGGCGCGCAAGCTCGGCCACCGCCTCATGGTCGAGGATGCGGATCATGATGATGTCGACATAGCGCGAGAGCACGCGCGCGGTATCGGCCAGCGTCTCGCCGCGGCCGAGCTGCATTTCCTGCGCGGTCAGCAGCATGGCCTCGCCGCCGAGCTGGCGCATGGCGACGTCGAAGGAGACGCGCGTGCGGGTCGACGGCTTGTCGAAGATCATCGCCAGCGTCTTGCCGGCGAGCGGCGCCTTGTCGAGCCCGCGCGCGCGCTCGGCTTTCATGGCACGGCTATGGTCGATCATTCCGGCCAGCGTCGGCTTTGGGATGTCGGTCAAGTCGAGGAAGTGACGGATACCGTTGCCGGTCATGACGCCGCCTCCTTCGGCCGCGCGTGCATTTGCGCGAGCCGCGTGCAGGCGCGGTCGATGCGGGCGACGGCTTCCGAGATTTCCGTCTCGCCGATGATCAGCGGCGGCAGCAGCCGCACCACATTGTCGCCGGCCGAGGGCGTCAGCATCTTCTCGGCGCGCAATTCGTCGACCATGGCGGAGGCCGGCGGCACCATGCGCAGGCCGATCAGCAGGCCCTCGCCGCGCACTTCGGCGATCACGGAGGCGTGCCGGTCCTTCAGTTCCGCCAGCCGCTGCTTGAGCAGCAGCGCATTCTTCTTCACGCGCTCGAGGAAACCGTCGGCGGTCACCACGTCGAGCACGGCGTTGGCCACCGCCATTGCCAGCGGATTGCCGCCGAAGGTCGAGCCGTGGGTGCCGGCGGTCATGCCCTTGGCCGCTTCCGAAGTCGCCAGGACCGCGCCGATCGGGAAGCCGCCGCCGAGCGCTTTGGCCAGCGCCATGATGTCGGGTTCAACGCCGGTGTGCTGATAGGCGAACAGGTCGCCGGTGCGGCCGACGCCGGTCTGCACCTCGTCGAAGATCAACAGCAGGCCGTGCTTGTCGCACAGCTCGCGCAAGGCGCGCAGGAAATTGTGCGACACCACCCGCACGCCGCCCTCGCCCATCACCGGCTCGATCAGGATGGCGCCGGTCTGCGGCCCGATCGCCTTCTTGACGGCGTCCAGGTCGGCGAACGGCACCTGGTCGAAGCCTTCGACCGGCGGCCCGAAGCCTTCCAGGTATTTCTGCTGCCCACCGGCGGCGAGCGCGGCGAGCGTGCGGCCGTGGAAGGCGCCCTCGAAGGTGACGATGCGGAACCGTTCCGGCTTGCCCGACGCCGACTGGTATTTGCGCGCCATCTTGATGGCGCCTTCGATCGCCTCGGTGCCGGAATTGCAGAAGAACACGGTGTCGGCGAAGGACAGCGCGCACAGCCGGTCGGCCAGCCGCTCGGCGCCCGGAATGCGATAGAGATTGGAAACGTGCCAGAGCTTGTGCGCCTGCTCGGTGAGCGCCTCGACGAGGCGCGGATGGGCATGGCCGAGCACATTGACGGCAACGCCGGACGTGAAATCCAGGTAGCGCTCGCCGTCGGCCGTGAACAGCCAAGCGCCCTCGCCCCGCTCGAAAGCGAGGTCGACGCGCGCATAAGTCGGCAATAGATGCGAGTTCACAGCCTGGATCTTTCAAAGAACATTTTCGTTTGCGCACGATGTCGCCCGGATACCGGTCTTTTCAGCATCGTGCGCACGCGCCGAAAAGAAATGTGCCGCCTCGCCGGGCGGCACTTTTAGAATTGTATTGCAGGCTCTTGCGATTTTCAACACGCCCGCAAGCGGCCTTTGCGGACTCAAATTTGCCGCAAGTGCCGATTCTAAAGGAAAACCTGTTGTTAGCTGTGCATGGGTGGTTGCAAACGCTTGCGGGGGAGTTACTCCATATTGTAGCGTTTGACTAAGCCGGTACGACATATCGTACGGCGACCGACTTCTAGTTCATTCCTGAAGCGTAAGCGTCAGGCGTCCGGCATGGGCGTCCGATGACGGGGACGGATTCTGACTAAGTCCTTGAGGGCTGGGGAGAAAACCGATGGGCTGGACGGACGAAAGGGTCGCATTGCTGACCAAATTGTGGGCCGACGGGTTGTCCGCCAGCCAGATCGCGGCCGAACTCGGCGGCATCACCCGCAACGCGGTGATCGGCAAGGTGCACCGCCTCGGCCTGTCGGGGCGGGCCAAGAGCCCCTCCTCGTCGAGCCCAAGGCCGCGCAAGGCGCGTGCCTCCGGCATGCTGCGGGTGTCGCGGCCCTCGATGCGGGGCAATACCGCGCTCGCCTACGACTACGACGTGGAGCCCGAGCCGGAACTGATCGAAATCCCGCTTGAGCAGCGCAAGACCCTGCTGCAGCTGACGGAGAAGACCTGCCACTGGCCGATCGGCGACCCGGGCAGCCCGGATTTCTTCTTCTGCGGCGGCGATAGCGTGAACGAACTGCCTTATTGCTCGTATCACGCGCGCGTCGCCTATCAGCCGGCGAGCGAGCGCCGGCGGGATAAGCGGCCGTTTCGGGGGTGACGCAGCCTTCAATTTTCAAACAGCCCGCGTAGCCAACGCTCCGCCGCCCCTATTTTTTGCGGCGCGGGGTACGCCGTCTCCTGTCTCCTGTCCGCTGTCCTCGAAAAAACCGAGGGCGCGCGGGACGCCAAGGGTCCCGGGCGCATCCAAGTTCACGCAGAATGCGCAAACAAGAACGCTCGGACCCGCGGGCCTCGACACCTCGCGACATCGAGGCTTGTCGAAGTCCGCCCTCCTTCGCGCTTCACGCGCTTCGGAGGGTATTCCGCAAGTCCGCCAAGTCCGATGGCGTCCCGCGCGCGGTGTTTGTAGGTTTGCTCCGCACTGTCCCCGGTGGACGTACCCGTTCGTCAGCGCTTGAACCCGATTGCAAGGGCCGCCTCTCCACCGTTGAGGGCCAGGCACTCGGGCCGGCAGCCTCTGACGGCCGCCGGCCGTACCGGCCGTCAGGAGCCCTCGGCGCGCGGCAGGCGCGCCGGGACAAGTCTGCGGCTTGGACCGCCGGGCCTTGCACCGCATCTCCGATGCGAAGTCATTCCCCGGCCACCGCTCCCCGCCCCGCATCTGAAGATGCTGTACAGACACCCCTCGGTAACGGGGCGGGATGCGGCCAAGATAAGTCGCGCCAAAGCGAGCGGGGATAAGTTTATTTCGGCCGTGCAATTTCAATGCGTTGCGGACGCCAAGCGGGGATAAGTTGCGCTATCGTGCGGCGGGTCGGATGAGCCCCTGCGCAACGCGGCCGAGTTGGTGTAGGCTGCCGCGGTCAAGTTGACGAAGGGGAGCGGACATGCCGAGAGCCAAAGCGATGCAAACCAAGATCCGCCGACGGCAAGTCCAAAGCCCCGACCGTTTCGGATAACGGCTTGGCCCTCGCGGTCTATGTTCTGTATCTGGTCGGATTCTTGAACGGATTGACGGCAATCATCGGCGTCATCATTGCCTACATGCAAAGCGAGAACGCCGATCCGATCAGCCAGAGCCATTTCCAATTTCAGATCAGGACGTTCTTGATCGGGCTGTTGTATGTCTTCGTCAGCGCCGCCACCCTTTACATCGGAATTGGCGCGCTGCTTTTGTTGTGGTGGATTATCTGGACGCTGATCCGGTGCATCAAAGGATTGCTCGCTCTGAACGCGGGCGAACCCATCCGTGACCCGAATTCGTGGATGTTCGGATAAGCGGAAAGCGATTGATCGCGCGAGATTTAAGAGGACGTCAGCGAGGCGCGCGCCTGAGTTCGCGTCAACTTTCATTTCCATCACCTGTGCAATGGCGCCGATTGGCACCTGGCGTCGTTCGACTCGACGCAGCATTTCGGTCGCGACTTGGAGTCAGAGCAGACAACGATCGGCAGCGGCGCAGATCGGACCCAATCCGTCCGCCAATCGCCGCAATTCAAAACGACGGCGGCAAAGTTGGACTTACATGATCGATTGCAGCGGCGGCGAGCGAAGGACAACCAAGGATTTGATGGGCCCGCACCGGTCACAGAGGTATCCGTGAATTTCAAAATTGACGTGCAGAGGGTGCGGCTCAATCTCCGCAAGCGCGGTCTCGATGCCGCATACCGGGCACGGGTTTATCGGCTTGAGCTTGATCGACGTGAGCTTGATCGACGCATTTTGGACGCGCATCAACGCTCCCTTCGCCCGACGCTTGTTCGGTGCGGTTTGAGGACGCTCGATCAGCAAAGATCTTATTGAAAGTTATATCGAGAAACCTGAGGCGCTTTGCTTTGGTATCTCGAACCGCTCTGTTTCCTAAAATCCAACTCAGCAGTCTGTATAGAATTGCTCACTTGACCTGGTTGTCCACAGGCCTGGCGCGTTCGCCCGGCCGCCGCGGCGGCGGCCGGCTAATCGCTGATGCGCTCGATGGCGGCGCCGCAAGCGCGCGAGCTTTTCCTCCAGCCGCTCGAAGCCGCGGTCGAGGTGATAGACGCGGTTGACCATGGTCTCGCCCTCGGCGGCGAGCGCGGCGATCACCAGCGACACCGAGGCGCGCAGGTCGGTGGCCATCACCGGCGCGCCCTTGAGGCGCTCGACGCCTTCGATGGTCGCGGTCTGCCCGTCGAGCTGGATGCGGGCGCCGAGCCGCGCCAGCTCCTGCACGTGCATGAAGCGGTTCTCGAAGATGGTCTCGGTGATGTGCGAGGTGCCCTTGGCGCGGCTCATCAGCGCCATCAACTGCGCCTGCAGGTCGGTGGGGAAGCCGGGGAACGGCGCGGTGGTCACCTCGACGGGCTCAAGCCGCGCGCCGTTGCGCGCGACGCGGATGCCCTCGTTGGTCGGCGTCACCGTGGTGCCGGCGCGCACCAGCACGTCAAGCGCGGATTGCAGCAATTCGGGCCGCGCGTTCGCCAGCAGCACGTCGCCGCCGGTCATCGCCACCGCCATGGCGTAAGTGCCGGTCTCGATGCGGTCGGGCAGCACCGCGTGGCGGGCGCCGTGCAGTTTGTCGACGCCCTCGACCACGATGCGCGGCGTGCCGGCGCCGGAAATCCTGGCGCCCATCTTGTTGAGGCAGTCGGCGACGTCGCCGATCTCCGGCTCGCGCGCCGCGTTCTCGATCACCGTGGTGCCGCGGGCGAGCGACGCCGCCATCAGCGCGGTGTGGGTGCCGCCGACGGTGACCTTGGGGAAGACGATCTCGCCGCCGCGCAGGCCTTTTTTGGCGCGCGCGATCACGTAGCCGCCCTCGATCTCGATCTCGGCGCCGAGCTTTCCAGCGCCATGATCAAGAGGTCGACCGGGCGCGTGCCGATGGCGCAGCCGCCCGGCATCGACACCTTCGCCTCGCCCATGCGCGCCACCAGCGGCGCCAGCACCCAGAAGCTTGCGCGCATGCGCGAGACCAGCTCGTAGGGCGCGGTGGTGTCGACGATCGTCTTGGCCGAGATGTGCAGCGTGCGGCCGCTGTTGGGGTCCTCGCCCGGGCGCTTGCCGGCGATCATGACGTCGACGCCGTGATTGCCGAGGATGCGCTGCAGCTGGCCGACATCGGCGAGATGCGGCACGTTGTCGAGAACGAGCGTATCCTCGGTCAGCAGGCTGGCGATCATCAGCGGCAACGTGGCGTTCTTGGCGCCCGAAATCGGGATGACGCCGGAAAGCGGCTTGCCGCCGACAATGCGAATACGATCCATGACGCCCCGCTTGCGGCCGCTTGCGGCCGAACGCTCAGCTTAGGTTACTAGCCTTTCGGCTTGGTCCGCGCAATTTCGGGGGTAATTCCGCCGGAATCATGTTCCGCCGCCTTTGCGGCGGCCTGCGAACGGGCTTTCACGCGAGCCTTTATTTGCGCCTTGCGGCGCTTGAGGTTGTCGCGCAGCGCCGCGGCCAGCCGCTCGGCGCGCTTGGAATCGCCGGATTTGGCATCGCCGGATTTGCCGCTTGCCGTCATGGCGCAAAGGGATAGAAGGCCGGCGCGCGCCCCGCAAGCTTCTCGACAGGGCGGGCGTGATCGGATATTCGCTCGGGCCTCAAAGCGCTGCCGTAGCTCAGTGGTAGAGCACCCCCTTGGTAAGGGGGAGGTCGTGTGTTCAATCCACACCGGCAGCACCAGTTATTTCTTTGAAATCAAAGACAGTTAGCGGTCGAGCGGCACCGCAACTCGGCAGGAATGAGCAGAACGAAACGCGAAGCGCATTTCAAATCGATAATGCTCGGTACAAGCGCCACTCGCTTGGGATGCCCTTGAGTCTGTGGATGCCACGCTCCTCGAATGCTAGACCCGACCCGGCCACTAAATCGCGGACTGCCTGCGAAACCAGGACTTCAGCCGGACCTGCAAGGCTGGCAATGCGGGTGCCGGCATGGACCGCGATTCCGGCGAGATCGTTACCGACCAGCTCGCATTCCCCGGTATGCAGGCCGCAGCGTACTTCAAGCTTAAGCGTACGCAACGCGTCGCGGATCGCGCCAGCACAGCGGACCGCGCGTGCTGGACCATCAAAAGCGGCGAGGAAGCCGTCACTTGAAGTTTTTATCTCACGTCCGCGGTATTGATTAAGCACCTCGCGAACCTTGGCGTAAAATGCCTCAAGCAGTTCACGCCAAGGGCGGTCGCCAAGCGTGGCGGCACGTTCCTTAAAGTCTACGATGTCGGTAAACAATACGGTGGCGAAGACCCGCTCCGGCCCTTGCACTTGATGCTTGCCTGTCAGGAATTTCTCGAGCTCATTAAGAACCGAGTTGCGATCGCCTAACCAAGGTTGATGGTCTTCGCCCGATAGCTCAACAAGCTTCGCGCCAGGAATATGCTGTGCCATGTAACGCGCATGACCGACATCGAGCACGCGCTCCGCACTACGATGCAGAATGAGAGTTGGCACGCGGATGGCGGGCAAAACATTCCGCACATCAATTCCGCGATTTATCGTCATAATAGCAGTTGCTGCGCCCCGGCTTGCCGTTGCATTGTAATAAGACGCAATGCGCTCCACGGTTTCCGGATCACCGACAAAGCTGGATCGGCGAATCCTGCGCACGGACCGAAGATAACCGAGCAGTTGCAGCTTTCCCCAATGGTGCTCAATATCGTCGAGTACAGTTTGCCATTGCTCGTCCTTCCAACCGAACGGGTAATCGGGAGCCCAGGAACGTTTGGCATAGGCACCGTACAACACGAGCGACGAGGTGCGTTCGGGAAAAGTGGCCGCATAAAGCAGGGACATCAGGCCGCCTTCGGAAATGCCAAATAACGTTGCTCGCTTCGAGCCGACCGCATCCAGAATGGCTTGCACATCGCGCATACGCTGCTCGAGCGTGAATATCTGGGAATTGCGGTCAGACATTCCGGTGCCGCGCTTATCGAACAGGATTAGGCGGCAAAATGATGCGATGCGTCGAAAAAATTCGCCCTGTTCGGGCGACTGCCATATCGCTTCCACGTTCGATACAAAGCCCGGAACGAACAGGAGATCGACCGGGCCTTCGCCAATAACCTGGTAGGCGATGTGGGCGTCATCGCTTTTGATATAGTGGGTTGAGGGGGCTTTAGCCATTACTCTCTGCCCCGTGCTCCAAGGCCGAAGTGAAACTCCGAAGCCCGATTCCGGTGACAGAACCGAGCACCCATTCTCCACGCGACTATGTTTTCTAGCTGCTCCATCGCATGATCGATCAAATGTGCCGTATTGCTTCGGCTGCGCTGACGGCGATGGCCCGATAAGCGGGCAAAATTGCGCCAAACGCGCCGACAATAAGGGCCAACCCCAACGCCTGCGCGAGCAAGGTCCAGGTTACATGCGGATCCAGGAGACCGTGCGCGACCGGCAAGTGGGAAACGACGTGGACGTCGATAATACCCAGTCCGATTCCGATGAGGCCGCCAATTGCGGAAATTACAACCCCCTCGGCCAGAATGGTCACCATAATACGGCTTGACGGCCACCCGACCGCACGCAGGATTCCGATCTCGCCAATTCGTTCGTTGATAGCCATTAATAATGTATTGGCTACACCCAGCAGCGCCACCGCCACAGCGACAAAGGAAATAGCCGATGCCGCTACGACTAGCAGTTTGAGCAGTGCCAAGTTTTGAGTTAAAGCTCCGGTCTTTTGCACCGCATAATCGGCGGTGATATTGGCGATCGCTGCACGCGCGCGTTCCGCACGCTCGGAGTTCGATCGGTCTTTTCAACTTGACCTCGAAAGAAACTCACGCTATTCGGCCGCCCGAACAGTTCCTGCAAGGTACGTAGCTGTGCGACCGCCATATTTTGATTGAACACGCTTTCAAATTTCGCGATCCCGACAATCTTGAACGGTCGATAGTTCAGCGCAATCGTATCGTCGACCTTTTTGTTGAGGGCCGAAACGATGCCGTCGCTCAGCAAAATCGCCCGTCCATCGGTCGATGTGGGAAGCCTTCCGGCAATCAATTTCACGGTTTGCCAAAGGAAACTATCGCTGCCCCATCCAACGATCGGAATGTTTGTCCGGTCGTCCGCACTGATGAAGTTGAACAAGACAGGCGCAACGAAGGCCACGTCCGGAACGCTGCCTATCTTCGATCCAAAACTCTCCGGAATCGACGCGCCGATCAGCATAAACGCGTTTCGTTCCGAAACGACAAAATCGGCGCCCGTCTCATTTATACTGCGCTCGACCGCGTAAGGAATTCCGCGGGCTAGTCCTATAGTCGCCACAAAATTGCCGATAGCTATGGCGATGCCCGCCACGGTCAGCGTCGATCGTGCCGGCCTTTTAATAAAATTTCGCCATGACAGCGTGAACCAATTCATAGTGCCCTCCCGACCTCAAACGAACGGGGCGCAAGGGGCTCGGGCACTTCAGGAACGCTTTTGTCGCCAACGATCCGTCCGTCGACCAGTTCGATCTGGCGCGGGCAAACGCCGGCTACATTGTGGTCGTGCGTGACAAACAACAGCGCGGCGCCGTTGGCCCGGGATAGACCAAGTAACAAATCTATGACGCTTCTGCCAGTTGCCTGATCGAGATTCCCAGTGATCTCATCCGCTAAAACGAGATCGGGATCGTTCGCTATCGCGCGTGCGATTGCAACTCTTTGTCGCTCGCCGCCGGAAAGTTCGGCCGGTAAGTGCTCGGCGCGTTCCTCCAAACCCACGCGAGTTAACAGTTCGATGGCACGTCTTCGCCTGCGGCGAGCGCCGGCCGATTGCCCGATCATGGGTAACTCGACATTCTCCGCAGCCGTTAATGTGGGAATTAAGCAAAAGGATTGAAAGACGATACCAATTCTGCGTGCTCTCAGTTCAGTCCGCTCACGGGATTTGCGGATTGGCTGTCCTTCAAAAAATACGGTCCCGGAGTCGGGCGGATCGAGCCCCGCAATGATATTCACAAGAGTTGACTTGCCGCTTCCACTCGGCCCAATCACCGCGGCGTGTTCACCATTGTCGAGGCAGAGCGAAACGCCCTTCAGGGCCTTAATTCGCCCCCGGTCGTAGCTTCGCTGGATATTACGCAATTCGACCAGCGCCATTGTTCGCTCTCAATACAGTGCAGCAGTCGGGGGTCTTTCTCGCAAGCTGACAATAAAATCTCGCACTGAACCGTTGAGAGAGCGGATTTTATTGTGCGCATCCTCGCGATACTTGACCACCATGGATTTTGCGTCAACCGAAACATCGACAATTTTCAATTCGTTAGCAGCAGGTCGCAGACGCCAATCGAATTCGACGTTACGACCATCCGCTTCAGTGAAGTGCGTGACGACGACAAGGTCCCCATTGCCAAGATGCAAGATTTGTTTGATTGCGTATGGAATATTTCGATATTGTTCAAAGTTAGCGACGGTCGCATGAGCGAGAATATCGGCAAACAATTCGACGGCGTCAGATTTCTCATCGGCATTTGCCGCCGTCCAAAACGGACCGAGCACCGACTTAGTAATAGCGACAAAATCGAATTCGGCCCGAAGATTGCGATCGAGCGCGGCAAGTGTGTGTTTTTTTTCTGCTCTGACGGCGATTATCGCGAGCGCGGTGTCGCGAAGCCGCAAGACTTCACCAATAGCCTGAGTATCAAGTGCCGATTTATCACCTGCCGTCGCGGTGCTTGCCACGGTGAATTGAGCAGCAACACACAACATTACAGCGAGAAATGTTACCCGCAACGGTCAACCCATACGCTTACGTTTTGCCGACATCTGCGGCCACGCACGGCTGACGCAGTTCAGCAAGCTCTAGAATTCGTATCGGACGGCTACGTTCATCCCCGAACCTGATGCCTTCGTGTTAAAAATGCTCAATGGCGCTGGAGCAACCGGCAGTCCACCAGGCGCAATGTTGCCACTTTCGAATTTGCCGTAGTCGCGATAGATATAAGCAACATCGACAAGCCAGTTGCGGGTTAGGCGGTACGCCGTACCAGCGATGATCTGCCAACCCCAGGCGTTATCTGTAATGTTGGGAAACGTAGCGGTCACGCCAAGACCGCCGGTGCTAACCCATTTGAAATCTTTGGCAGTCGCATGGGAGAATAACACACCAGCTCCAACGTAGGGTTCGAAATTCCCAAGGGCTCCGGGCGCAAAAAGTGGTGCTATATCGAAATAGCCGTTTAGCGCCACGGTCGTGGCGGTAAACCTACCGTGGAGAGTTCCGGGGCCGGCGAATCCGAAGGGAACGAGCATACCTGTGACGTTGTCGTTGGATACGCTCGCGGTAGCATATTGGATCTGGATATCAGCTCGCCAATACGGGCTGAACCGATAGCCGCCGCCCGCAAATGCGCTGTATCCAGAATCAACACCCAGGTCGACCGAGGTGCACAAATATACGCACCCGTTTTCCGACAACGTACTGGGATCTTTGCCGAGCGGAAAACTCGCTCCGGAGATCGCGTACCAGCCCGTGGGGGTGGCGTAAGGAACTGGAGCGGCCTTTACCGCAACATCGGCAGCTTTAGCAGGTACCAAAAACGATACACACGCAATCGCGACCGACGCGACAACAATCTTACGGTACATAGAAATCCCCATGGCAAGCTTGGGATCATTGTTTTTATGGTTGCTGAGGCAGAATTTTTTGTCGAGATGCTTACAGTCAGTAAGCTCGAAAATTTGCGCGTCTCGTTAGGTATCTCAACGTATGTTGCAAAAAGCCCACAGTCGGAAAATCACCAATCCAAAGCTAACGCCGAAGCCCCACTGGCGCGCCAGCTCAATGAACGGCCCAGAAAGACCCAGGGATTCGGCACCCAGCAGAGGGATTAAACGTCTGTGTCGCATCGACCGGTTGAGCCGGCTACGGAAAGCGGACATTGCGTGCTCCACGCGGACATGGGGAAAATCCGGGGACCCTGCTTCCAAGAGCAAAATTTAGATCAACAATTCAATTCGTTAGGTAGCGACGCCCGCGCCGTTGGTAAGGGGGAGGTCGTGTGTTCAATCCACACCGGCAGCACCACGTCCTCAATTCGATGTGGCGTGACCGTCGGCCATGACGACGTCCGCGTGACCCCCGATCGCGGACATCGGTCGAGCGGGCCGCCATGTCCGCTTTGCGCCATCGGCGGAAATCCAAAAGATGAAAGAGGCCGCCAACCAAGGCGGCCTCTTTATACCCGACGCGTGGCGGAGGCTTATTGCAGCGCGGTGCTGACCTTGCCGAACGTCACGTTCAATTGACTGCCGAGGCCCTGCACGACCGCAATGATCGCGACCGAAATACCCGCGGCGATAAGGCCATATTCAATGGCCGTCGCACCACTTTCGTTGCGAAGAAACGCATACAGTTTCGTCATCGCACGGTATCCCTTAGTTGCCGTCCCATACCGCTTTACTACCGGCTGGAACTTGCCGATCGGTTGAGCAACAAGTTCGATTTTTATTAAAATCGGACCGAAGCCGCGCGTTGCCATCGCTTTGCCCGCAACGGTTCTATTGCCCGTTCGGGGCGCGGACATGGCCCGGCGCGCACTTTGCGCGACCGCACCACGTATTCAGGAGGTCGTCTTGCGCTCAGCCCGCCTTGGCGAGCGTCTTGCGCTGGCGCGGCGCCGGCGCGCGCCCGACCGCGGCGGCGTAATCCGCAATCGGCAGCGGGCGGCCGACGAGGAAGCCCTGGATCTCGTTGCAGTGCTCGGTGCGCAAGAACGTCAATTGCTCCTCGGTCTCCACGCCCTCCGCCACCACCGGCAGATCGAGCCCGCGCCCGAGCGCGATCACGGCGCGGATGATGGTGACCGCCTGCCGGCTGTGGCCGAGATTGGCGACGAATGACCGGTCGATCTTGATCTTGTCGAACGGGAACGACTGCAAATAGGACAGCGACGAATAGCCGGTGCCGAAATCGTCCATGGCGATGCGCACGCCGAGATTCTTCAGCCGCCGCAGGTGGCCACCGCGCCGCGTGAAATCGCCGATCAGCACGCCCTCGGTGATTTCGAGCTCGAGCCGCGATGGCGACAAGCCCGTCTCCAGCAGCACCTCGTGCACCAGCTTGGCGAGATCGCCGCGCTGGAACTGGACCGGCGAAAGATTGATGGCGATGTGCAGCGGCTTCGGCCACGACGCCGCCTCGCGGCAGGCGCTGCGCAGAATCCATTCGCCGAGCGCGACGATGACGCCGCTCTCCTCGGCCAGCGGAATGAAGGTTGCGGGCGCCACCAGGCCGTGGCGCGGATGATGCCAGCGCGCCAGCGCCTCGAAGCCGGTGATCTCGCCGTCGATTTGCGCCTGCGGCTGGTAATGCAGCATGAACTCGTCGCGCCCGATGGCGTTGCGCAGATCCTGCTGCAGCGCGCGCCGCTCGCGCAGCTGCGTGTCCATCGACATTTCGAAGAAGCGCACCGAGCCGCGCGCTTCCGATTTGGCGCGGAACAGCGCGGCGTCGGCATTGGCGATCAGCGTCAAGGCGTCGGCGCCGTCCTGCGGGAAGACGCCGATGCCGATGGTCAGCCCGACGCGCATCGGATTGCCCTCGATCTCGATATCGACGTCGAGCGCGGCGCTTAGGCGCTCGGCCAGCGCCTCGGCGGTCTCCGGCTGCGGCGCCGGTCGGGGTGATGACGGTGAATTCGTCGCCGCCGATGCGCGCGAGAAAGGCGCCCTCGCAGACCGCCTGCAGCCGGCGGGCGACTTCGCGAGCAGCGCATCGCCGGCGGAATGGCCGAACACGTCGTTGACCGATTTGAAGCGATCGAGATCGAGGCACAGCACCGCGAAGCTTTCGCCCGAGGCCGCCGCCAGTTCGACCGTGGCGGCGATGCATTGGTTGAAGGCGGCGCGGTTGGGCAGGTCGGTGAGCGGATCGTGGTGCGCCATGTGCGCGATGCGCTGCTCGTGGCGCTTGCGGTCGGTGACGTCGTGGATCACGCTGATGAGATATTGCGGCTTGCCGTCGGCGCCGTTCACCGGCAGCCGCGTGGTGGTGACGATGCGGGTGCCGTTGCCGGGCGTCACCACGGCGTGCTCGTCGCGAAACATGATCTTGCCGGATTCGATCAGTTTGCGGTCCTCCGCCTCGATCATCTTGGCGCTGCCCCACGGCATGACGTCGATGACCCGCTTGCCGAGCATCGCGGCGCGGTCGATGCCGAGATAGGCCTCGGCGGCGCGGTTGATCAGCAGGATAGCGCAGCGTCGTCGATGTCCTTGACGACGATCGGCGAGGGCACGTTCTCGATGATCGTGTCGAGGAACGAGCGGGTCTGCTCGAGCTCGCGCTCGGCGCGCTTGCGCTCGGTGATGTCCTCGTGCGTCGCCACCCAGCCGCCGCTCTTCATCGGCTGATTGACCACGGCGATGATGCGGCCGTCGGCCAGTTCGACGGTGAGCGTGAAGGCCTTGCCTTGCTTCGAGCGCCGCGCGCAGATCGGCGTCGTAGCGGCCGGGGTCGAGCGGGAAGGTGCCGGCCGCGATGCGCGCGTCGAGCAGGTCGCGGATGGTGCAGCCGCGCCAGATGCGCTGCGGATCGATGTTGTACATGGCGCGGTAGCGCTCGTTCCACACCAACAGCCGGTTCTGCGCATCGAACATGCACAGGCCCTGGATCATGTTGTTGATGGCGCCGTCGAGCCGCATGTTCTGCTCGCTGAGCTGGCGGCGGACGCGCCAGGCCGACAGCGAGCCGACCAGGCCGACGCCGAACAGCGCGCCGAGCGACGGCGGCGAGCGCGATCGACAGCGTGGTCAGCGACACCGAAAAGGCGTCGATGCCCTCCATGAGGGCAAGCGCCAGTCCGAAGCCGAGCACGCCGGCGAGGATGACCATCCGCCAGTCGCCGTATCGGCCCGCAAGCTTGAGCGCTCGAAACATGGCTCCGTGTCCGGGCTGCACTGGGCGCCCGCCCAACCATTCGCAATATATTTCCACAACTTAGAGTGAGGGGAATTGGGCCCGCGTTAACATCACCGGGCGGCCATGGTGAATTGGCGATTAATGCTACGCGTCAATGAACGCGATTGCGCGCAATTGCTCAGCGGGCTTTCAGAAACGCGAAATCGCAGCCTTGATCGGCGCCGAGAATTTCCTGCGCGTAGAGCTTGGCGTAGCCGCGTACCGGCGCGTCGGCGGGCTTGGGCTGCTGCGCGGCGCGGCGCGCAAGCTCGGCGTCATCGACCTTGAGCTCGATGCGCCGCGCCTTGACCGAGAGGCGGATGCGGTCGCCGTTGCGCACCAGGCCGAGCGGGCCGCCGGAGGCGGCGTCCGGCGTGACATGCAGCACGATGGTGCCGAAGGCGGTGCCGCTCATGCGCGCGTCGGACACGCGCACCATGTCCTTGACGCCTTTGGCCTGCGAGTTTTTTCGGGATCGGCAGATAGCCGGCCTCCGGCATGGCGGAGGGCGAATGCGGCCCGGCATTCTGCAGCACCAGGATGTCGTCGGCGGTCGACGTCGAGCTTGGGATCGTCGATGCGCGCGGCGAGATCCTCCAGCGACGTGAACACCACCGCCCTGCCCTCGTGCTCGAACAATCGGCGTCGGCGGCCGAGCGCTTGAGGATGGCGCCCTGCGGCGCGAGATTGCCGAACAGCGCCACCAGCCCGCCTTGCGGCTCCAGCGGCTTTTTGCGCTCGGCGATGATGCTGCGGTCGACATATGACTCCGCGTCGCCGGCGCTCAGGCGCTCGCCCAGCGTCTCGCCGGTCACCGTCATGGCGTCGAGATGCAAGCAGGTCCTTCAATTCGCGCAGCAGCGCGCCCATGCCGCCGGCGGCGAAGAAATCCTCCATGTAGCCGTTGCCGACCGGCTTCAGGTTCACCAGCACCGGCGTCGTGTCGGACAATTCGTTGAGCTTTTGCAGCGAGACCGACAGGCCGGCGCGGCCGGCGATGGCCGCGAGATGGATCACCGCGTTGGTCGAGCCGCCGATGGCGAGCAAAACGCGCAGCGCGTTCTCGATCGACTTCTGGTTGACGATCTTGTCCGGCGTCAGCTTGGAGCCGATCAGCTTGACCGCGGCGGCGCCGGTCGCCTCCGCCGCGCGCAGGCGGTCGGCATGCACGGCGGGAATGGCGGCGGTGCCGGGCAATGATCATGCCGAGCGCTTCGACGATGCAGGCCATGGTCGAGGCGGTGCCCATCACCGCGCAGGTGCCGGCGGTGGTGGCGAGCTTGCCTTCGATCTCGGTGATGTCCTTGTCGTCGATCTTGCCGGCACGGTACTGCGCCCAGAAGCGGCGGCAGTCGGTGCAGGCGCCCAGCCGCTCGCCGTGGTGGCGCCCGGTCATCATCGGTCCCGCCACCAGCATGATGGCCGGGCGGCCGGCCGAGACCGCGCCCATCAATTGCGCCGGCACGGTCTTGTCGCAGCCGCCCATCAGCACGACGGCGTCCATCGGCTGCGCGCGCACCATCTCCTCGGTGTCCATCGACATCAGATTGCGGAATTTCATGCTGGTCGGATTGAGGAACACCTCGCCGAGCGAGATGGTGGGGAATTCGATCGGCAGCGCGCCGGCGGTGAGCACGCCGCGTTTCACCGCATCGAGCATTTCGGGAAAATGCCGGTGGCAATTGTTGAAGCCGGACGGCGTATAGGCGATGCCGACCACCGGCCGCTCCAGCATGCGCGCGCGAATAGCCCATCGACTGCGCGAAGGAGCGGCGCAGATAAAGCGAGAAATCGCGGTCGCCGTAATTGGTCAGGCCGTTGCGCGATGCCGGTCGGTTGCTTGCTCATGCGGCACTCTTTTGCAGGTGCGCGAGGCCGGATGCAAGCCGCTGTGCAGCGGGATGGGCGGCTATGCGGCGGCAAAGCTCGGGGTGGTGCGCTTGCAGCCAGCCTATTCCGACCTCGTGCAGCCAGACAACGGCGACCAGCATGGTCAACAGCCAGGTGAGGAAATGATAGCGGGCGACGGCCGCGCTGTAGAACAAGGCAACCGCATGCTGGGCGAGCGCGGCCGCCCCGATCAGCCGCAGCCAGGGGTCGAAACGGCGGCTGGCGGCGACATAAACGAGGATGGCGATGCCGGCCGCGTTCAGCGGAATGGTGGCGTGGACTTGCGCCGGACCGCTGAGCCAATGGACGACTTGCATGACGGCGCGCGCGACATGGGCGCCGCCGAAATGCAGGCTCGCCAATTCGCGCGCGGCGGCGGCATAGGCCGATGGCGGCATGGTCAGCACGATGGAATTGTCGGCATTGGCGCTGAACAGCACGAAGACATGGCCGAACACCCAGTTGTGCAGCGCCATCGAGAACACCGGCAGGACGCCGATGCACAGGCCGGCAAGGCGCGGCCATTGCCGCTGCATCAGTGCGGCAAGGCCGGCGCCGCCGAGCAGCACGGCGGCGGCGGGCGCCACGATCGGCTTCATGAAAATCGCGAGCGCAAAGCAGCAGCGCGGCGAAAAACGCCGGCAGGAATTTTTCGCGTCCGCCGACAAGCGGCAGCAAGGCGGCGATGAAAAGAATATAGGCCGCCGGATCGGCGAAGCCGCGGCTGGCCCATTGCGCGTATTGGAAAAAGGTCGTGCCGAACAAGGCGCCGACCGGGATGGCGGTGAACACGATGACGGCGGCGAGCGACCAGCGTCGCGGCAAGAAGCGGCCGAACAAGCCGTACAATAAAAACGGCAGCAGCAGCACGAGCGTGAGATAGCCGAGATAGCTCTCGCCGAACACAAGATGCTCGAGCGCGCGGAAATAGCGCAAGCCGGGACCGCCGTAATAAAACACGTTTTCGCCGCCTTGCAGGAAACCGGCGAGGTCGCCGGCCAGCAGCTTCTGCAAGATGCGGCGGCCGACGCCGTCGTAGAACAGCCCGTCGTCGCCGCCGTCGAACGGCCGCAGGCCGCCGAGGAAGCTTACGTCGTCAACGGCGATGACCAGCGCCGCGAGGCCGAGGAGGATAAAGGGCAGCATCGTGCGCCGCGCCGAAAACCGCACCAGCGCCATGATCAGGCCGAAAGCGGCGGCGAGCGCCAGCGCGGAGCCTGCGAACTGCAACAGCCCGACCCGCCACGGCGGCGTCAGGTGCATGGCCAGCGTGTCGGGCTTGATGGCGATGCCGAAGATGCGCTTGCCGGCGTCGGCGGCCTCGATGGCGCGGCAACCGTCGCCGCGCCAGCGCGGAAACTGGCCGCCCTCGCCTTCCCACATGATCTCGCCACGCCAGCACAATTGCCCGCCGACAAAGGCCGGCGGCAGGCGGATCACCTCGAACCACGGCATGGCGAGGTGCCAGCGCCGCAGTCCCATGAAGAAGCGACGGTCGCGGTCGACGCGGTGCACTTGCGGCGCGGCGGTCGACCAGTTGTAACGCAGCTCATTGATGAAGCCGAGGCGCAGCCAGACCGGATCGGAAAAGTCGATTGCCGTCGCCGCGCGCGACAAGTCCGATGTGTGCAACACGCCGTCGGCGGAAAACGCGAAGGCGCGATCCGGATGGCTGCCTTGCCAGCAATTGCCCGAACCGGCGCGGCAGCGCGCCGCAGGCGGATATTGCGCGTCGAACTCGTCCGCCATGTGGCGGTAGACTTGCGCCGGCAAGCCGCGTTGCAAGGCGCCGTCCGCTGCGCCGGGCAGGAACACATTATGTCCTTCGTCGATGCGCGGCGGCGAAAGCCACCATTGGCCGGCGACGGCGACCGCCACGATCGCGACGGCAGCGAACCAGGCGTTGCGCCGCGCGCTGACCTTGCCGGTGAATACGACGACCGCCACGACCAGCAGCAGCGCATAGCTGCTGACATGATTGACCGGCAGGCCAACCGCCGCGACGGCCAGCACCAGCACGGCGCTTTTGCGCCATCCGGCGCCGGCTGACGGTGCTTCGTCGCGCATGAACGTCATCAAAGCTCCAGAAACAGCCCTCGAAATCGCTCCTGATTTCGCTCCTTGCCTAGCATGTCGATTTGCCCCAAATCCATGCCGCGCGCGCCAAACCAATGATTTTTCGGGGGCTTTAGCAATCGTGATCCGGCAATGATCGACTTGGCATCGTCGGGACCAATTACGGACGCACCGTGCAATTGCCGGCGTTCCGCGCCGATCCGCGTTGCGAGGTCGTCGCGCTCGCCGGCAGCGATGAAAAGCGCACCGCGGAGCTGGCGCGCGCCGCCAATGTGCCCAAGGGCTACGGTGACTGGCGCGCGCTGGTCGAGGACAAGACTGTAGACGCGGTCGCCATCGCCACCATGCCGGCCTTGCAGCCGCAGATCGCGCAAGCCGCGCTCGCGCTCGGCAAGCCGGTGTTCGCCGAGAAGCCGATGGCCTCAACGCTGGCCGACGCGCGCTCGATGCTGCGCGCGGCGAAAGACGCCGGCAAGCCGGCGATGATCGATTTCAATTTCCACCAGATGATGAGCTGGCAGCGCGCCAAGGCGATGCTCGATGACGGCGCCATCGGGCGCCTGCGCCATCTCGCGGTGCATTGGCACGTCGAGAACCGCTCGATCCAGATGCGCATGCGCAACTGGAAGACGCTGACCGACGACGGCGGCGGCGTGCTCGGCAATTTCATCTGGCACTGTTTCCATTATCTCGAATGGTTCTGCGGCCCGGTGGCGCGGCTGTCGGCGCGGCTTTCGGCCTGCCGGGCGACGAGAGCCTGCAAACCACCGCGGCCATGGCGCTCGAATTCGAGGCGCGGGCCGCTGGCGAGCCTGTCGATGAGCTGCGCGTCGTTTCTCGGCGGCGGGCACCGGCTGGAGTTCTACGGCGAGGACGGCACGCTGGTGCTCAGCAATGCGACCAGCGACTACATGCGCGGCTTCGAATTGCTGCACGCCAAGCGGCCGGCGGCGGCGCTCGCGCGCATTGCGGTCGAGGACCCGGACGACGCGCGCTATCCCGACGGGCGCATCGCGCCGGTGTCGCGGCTGGCGAAACAATTTCTCGATGCCATCGAAAAGGGCGGCAACGCGCAGCCCGACTTCGCGGCCGGCTACCGCGTGCAGCAACTGATCGACGCCGCGCAACGCTCG
The DNA here is from genome assembly GCA_963742375.1 of uncultured Alphaproteobacteria bacterium. Classification (GTDB taxonomy): domain Bacteria; phylum Pseudomonadota; class Alphaproteobacteria; order Rhizobiales; family Xanthobacteraceae; genus Pseudolabrys. The sequence goes on along the minus strand of CAVULP010000001.1, from coordinate 221,516 downwards.
CAGCGCGAGGGCAAGATGGATCGCGACCGTTGCCGGGGGAGATGGAGCGTTGAGCAAAATCCTGGTCACCGGCGGCTCGGCTTCATCGGCTCCGCGCTGGTGAAGGCGCTGGTGCGCGCCGGCGCACAGCGTGCGCGTGCTCGACGACAATTCGCGCGGGTGCGCCGCGCCGGCTCGCCGGCGTCGAGAAGGACATCGAATTCATCGCCGGCGACATTCGCGACGCGGCCGCCGTCGAACGCTGCGACGCGTGGCATGGACGAGGTGCATCACCTCGCCTTCGTCAACGGCACGGAATTTTTCTATAGCGCAGCCCGAGCTGGTGCTCGACGTCGGCGTGCGCGGCATGGTCAATGTGATCGACGCCTGCCGCAAGCACGATGTCGGCACGCTGGTGCTCGCCTCCATCGTCGGAGGTCTATCAGACGCCGCCGCAAGGTGCCGACCGCCGAGGACGCGCCGCTCGTCGTGCCCGACGTGCTCAACCCGCGCTATTCCTACGGCGCCGGCAAGCTGATCAGCGAGGTGATGGCGATCAATTTCGGCCGCAAGTATCTTCGAGCGCGTTCTCATCTTCCGCCCGCACAATGTCTACGGCCCGGACATGGGCTGGGAGCACGTCATCCCGCAATTCGCGCTGCGCCTGCACCGGCTCGGCGACAGCGCAGCCGTCAGGCACATTGCGCTTCGACATTCAGGGCACCGGCGCCGAGACGCGCAGCTTCTGCTACGTCGACGACCTGGTGGCCGGCGTCATGGTGATGCGCGAGAAGGGCGAGCATCTCGGCATCTATCACGTCGGCACGACCGAAGAGATCGCGATCGCCGACCTGGCGCGGCGCATGGCGCGCAAGCTCGCCGGCCGCGAGATCGAGCTTGTTCCTCGGCCGGTGCCGCCGGCGGCACGCCGCGGCGCTGCCCCGATATTTCGAAACTCGCAAAGCTCGGCTATAAGCCGCGCGTGCCGCTCGATGCCGGGCCTGAAAACCGACGCTCGACTGGTACTGGACGCAACGCGCGAGCTGGCGCCGAAGGAGAAGTAACCTTGCGTCCCACCAAAGTCGCGCGCGCCGCCGGCACCGGCGCCAGCGTTCCGGTCGAATGCTGCCAGGTCTGCGGCCACGCGCCGCTCGAGACCGTGCTCTCGCTCGGCTACATGCCGCCGGTCAACCAGATGGTGCCGATCGGCCAGGTGCCGCGCCAGCAGCCGTGGTTTCCGACCAATCTGCTGCATTGCCGCAAGTGCGACCTGGTGCAGCTCGGCCTGGCGGTCGATCCGGTCATCATCTTCCCGCCGGAATATCCCTACACCAGCGGCACCACCAAATTGCTGCGCGACAATTTCGCCGACCTGCAGCGCGAGTCGGCCGCCATGCTCGGCCTCGGCGCGCGACGATCTCGTCGTCGACATCGGCTCGAACGACGGCACGCTGCTGTCGAACTTCAAGAACGGCGGGCTACCGCGTGCTCGGCATCGAGCCGACCGACGTCGGCGACATCGCCAACAGCGCGCGGCATCCCGACGCGCAAGCGCTATTTCGGCGTCGAGGTGGCGCGCGAGGTGCAGCGCGGAGCACGGGCCGGCGAGCGTGGTGACGGCGGCCAACTGCTTTGCCCATATGGAGGACGTGCACGCCATCGTCGACGGCATCGTCGAGATGCTGGCGCCCGACGGCGTGTTCATTTCCGAATCGCATTATCTCATCGGGCTGCTCGACACGCTGCAATACGACACCGTCTATCACGAGCACCTGCGCTACTATTCGCTGGCGAGCCTCAAGCATCTGCTCGAGATGCACGACCTCGAAGTCTTCCACGCCCGGCCGATCCCGAGCCACGGCGGCTCGATCCGCGTCTACGCGGCGCGGCGCGGCGCCCAGCCGGTGCAGGACAGCGTGCGGCGCATGCTCGCCGAGCGAGCCGCGCGGCGAGGCGATGCGCCGCGCGGCTCGCCGCGTTCCGGCGCGACGTCATGCTGTCCAAGCTGCGGCTGCTCGCCATGCTGCGCGACTTCAAGGAAAAGGGCGCGCGCATCGCCGGCATCAGCGCGCCGTCGCGGGCGTCGACGCTGGTCAACTATGTCGGGCTCGACGAAGGCATCATCGACTACGTCTGCGAGATCGCCGGGCTCGCTCAAGATCGGCAAATGCATGCCGGGCACGGCGATCCCGGTGGTGGACGAGAGCCGGCTGTTCGAAGACCAGCCCGATTGCGCGATGATCTTCTCCTGGCACATCGCGGATGAACTGGCGCCCAAGCTCAAAGCCAAGGGTTTCCGCGGCAAATTGATCACGCCGCTGCCGGAGCCGCGCGTGCTTTAGCAGACCCCTATCGCAGAGTGGCCCCGTCATTTTATAGTCCCGCCATGACCATCCGCCCCGCCATCGCGTCGCCCGAGGCGGCGACCACGATCGAGAACGCCGACATCACCGTGGTCGGCGGCGCCGGCCATGTCGGCATTCCGCTGGTGCTGGCGCTGGCCGAAGCGGGCTTGCGCGTCAACGTCAACGATCTCAATCGAGAGAGCCTGAACACGCTTGCCGCCGGGCGGCTGCCGTTCATCGAGCGCGGCGCGGAAAGCGTGCTGGCCAAGGCGCTTGCGGCCAAGCGGCTGGTGTTTTCCTCCGCGTCCGATCGTGATCTCGACCGGCGGGCCGGTCATCATCACCATCGGCACGCCGATCGACGAATTCCTCAACCCGGTGCGCAAGGTGGTGCAGGACTGCATCGACGCTCTCCTGCCGCTCGCTCGCCGACGGGCAACTGCTGGTGCTGCGCTCGACCGTGTTTCCCGGCACCACCGACTGGGTCGATCGCTACCTGAAGAGCAAGGGCCGCAAGCTGAAAGTGGCGTTCTGCCCGGAACGGGTGGTGCAGGGCAACGGCCTGAAGGAACTGCGCGAGATGCCGCAGATCGTTTGCGGCACGACGCCGGAGGCCGAACGCGAGGCAGCCGCTTTGTTCGAGCGCATCGCGCCGGAAGTGGTGGCGCTCTCGCCGATCGAGGCCGAGTTCGCCAAGCTGTTCAGCAACGCCTATCGCTACATCGAGTTCGCCGCCACCAACGAGTTCTACCTGGTCGCCAAATCGGCCGGCGTCGACTACCAGCGCGTGCTGACGGCGATGAAGCACAATTATCCGCGCGCGCAGAGCATCCCGCGCCCGGGCTTTGCCGCCGGTCCTTGCCTGGTCAAGGACACGATGCAGCTCACCGCGTTTGCCCGCAACCAATTCGGCCTCGGCCATGCCGCGATGCTGATCAACGAGGGCCTGGTGCTGCACGTGGTCGACGATCTCAAGCGCCGCTACGATCTCGCCGGCATGACGGTCGGCCTGCTCGGCATGGCGTTCAAGGCCGAGATCGACGATACCCGCGCCTCGCTCAGCTACAAGTTCAAGAAGGTGCTGAGCGGCCAGGCGCGCGCGGTGCTGACCACCGATCCGTTCGTCGACCGGCCGATCCGGAGCTCATGCCGCTCGACGAGGTGATCGCGCAAAGCGACCTGTTGATCCTGTGCACGCCGCACGCGGCCTATGCAAAAGCCGATCTCAAGGGCAAGCCGGTGCTGGACGTTTGGGGTCATCTGTCGGGCGCCAACGTCATCCGATGACGCAGCCAGCGCCGGCGCGCCTCGATATCGTCATCCCGGTCTATAATGAAGGCGCCAATATCGTGCCGACGCTGCGCGCGCTGGCGCGCGAGGTGAAGACGCCCGCCCGCGTGCTGATCTGCTACGACCGCGAGGACGACGACACGCTGCCGGCGATCGACAACAATCGCGCGGCGCTTGGCGGCCTCGCCATCGACTTCGTGCGCAATCGCGGGCGCGGCGCGCACGGCGCGGTGCTCACCGGCTTTGCCGCGGGAGCCGCGCCGTTCGTGCTCGTCTATCCCGCCGACGACGATTACAACGCCGGCATGCTCGACGCTTTGGTCGTCAAGGCAGAAGCCGGCTGCGATATCGTCTGCGCCAGTCGATTCATTCCGGGCGGCGGCATGCACGGCTGCCCGTGGCTGAAGGCGGTGCTGGTGCGCTCGGCCAATTTCACGCTCTATCATCTGGCGCGACTGCCGACGCATGACGCCAGCAACGGCTTCCGGCTGTTCTCGCGCCGCGCGGTCGGCACAATCGCAATCGAATCGACGCGCGGCTTCTGCTACAGCATCGAACTGCTGGTGAAATGCCACCGGCTCGGCTGGCCGGTCGGCGAGGTGCCGGCGCGCTGGTTCCAGCGCGCGCACGGCCAGAGCCGCTTCCAGGTGATAAAGTGGCTGCCCGATTATCTGCGCTGGTATGCTTACGCCTTCGCCACCACTTATCTGCGGCGCCCGGCGGCGAGCGTGCCCATGAAGAGACCATGAAGAGATCATGAAGAGTTGACGAGCATGGCGGACAACTGGCCCAAGATCGTGAGCCGCCGCGCGACCAAAGTGTCGCCGTGGGTGGAAATCATCGAGCGCGAGGTGGAGTTTTCACCCGGCGCCGAGCACGAGCTTTATCACGCCGTCGGCCAGGCCGATTACATCGCCATCGTGGCGCGCACGCCGGCGGGCTTGATCCCGATCGTGCGGCAATACCGGCCGGCGCTGGAAGCCTTCACCTGGGAATTGCCCGCCGGCATGGTCGACCAAGGCGAGCAGCCGGCGGCCTGCTGCGCCCGCGAGCTGATGGAGGAGACCGGCTTGCCGGCCAAATCCGTGCATGCGCTCGGCAGCTACGCGCCCTGCACCGCGCGGCTGTCGAACCGGCTGCATTCCTACTTCGTCGAGACCGGCGAGCGCGCCGCGGCCTGGCAGCCGGAGGCCGGAATCGAGGTCAGATTGGTGAGCCCGGCGCAATTGGCCGAATCGATCCTAAACGGCGAATTCGTGCTGCAATTGCATATCGGCGCGCTTTTGCTCGCCGGTTTACGCGGTTTTATCGATCTCGGAGCGCTGGGGACCGGCCGCTAAGGCATTGATCTCTGTCAAGGCATGGCGGCAAAATACGATAAATGTTGTCTCGACAAATGCCCTGGAAGCCTTTTAAAAAAGGACCGCGTGGGGCGGGGTAAAGTAGAAAAATCGCATGGATTACAACAGTATTTTCGCGTCTGCCCTGGGTCGCCTGAGGCAAGAACGCCGCTACCGCGTGTTTGCCGACCTCGAGCGCATCGCCGGTCGCTTTCCGCACGCCATCTGGCATTCCCCGCAAGGCCCGCGCGAGGTCGTGATCTGGTGCTCCAACGACTATCTCGGCATGGCCCAGCACCCCAAAGTGGTCGGCGCCATGGTCGAGACCGCCGCCCGCATGGGCACCGGCGCCGGCGGCACCCGCAACATCGCCGGCACCAACCATCCGCTGGTCGAGCTTGAGCGCGAGCTCGCCGACCTGCATCGGCAAGCCGGCCGCGCTGGTGTTCACCTCCGGCTACGTCTCCAACCAGACCGGCATCCCGACCATCGCGCAAGCTGCTGCCCGAACTGCCTGCATCTTGTCGGACGCGCTCAACCACAATTCCATGATCGAGGGCGTGCGCCAGTCCGGCTTGCGAAAAGCAGATCTGGCGGCACAACGACGTCGGCCACCTCGAAGAGCTGCTCAAGGCCGCCGATCCGAAGCGGCCGAAGCTGATCATGTTCGAGAGCCTCTATTCCATGGACGGCGACGTGGCGCCGGTGCACGCGATCTGCGATCTGGCCGAGCGCTACGACGCCATGACCTATGTCGACGAAGTGCACGCGGTCGGCATGTACGGCGCGCGCGGCGGCGGCATCTGCGAGCGCGAAAACGCCATGCACCGCGTCGACGTGATCGAGGGCACGCTCGCCAAGGCCTTCGGCTGCCTCGGCGGCTATATCGCGGGCTCGCGCCGAGATGGTCGACGCGGTGCGCTCTTATGCGCCCGGCTTCATCTTCACCACTGCGCTGCCGCCGGCGATCTGCGCCGCGGCGACCGCCGCCATCCGCCACCTCAAGACGTCAAGCTGGGAGCGCGAGCGCCATCAGGATCGCGCCGCGCGCGTTAAGGCGGTGCTCAATGCCGCCGGCCTGCCGGTCATGCCAAGTGCGACACATATCGTGCCGGTGCTGATCGGCGACGCCGAGAAGTGCAAGGCGGCGAGCGACATGCTGCTGGCCGAGCACGGCATCTACATCCAGCCGATCAACTATCCGACCGTGCCGCGCGGCGAGGAACGCCTGCGCATCACGCCCTCGCCCTATCACGACGACGCGCTGATCGACCGGCTGGCCGAAGCGCTCGCCGACGTGTGGGACCGGCTGCAATTGCCGACCCGCGAGCAGGCGCTGGCGGCGGAGTAGGCTCATCCAGCGATCGCAATGGACATCGCGCCAGCCGCTGCGGCGATCTCTCACAGGTCGTCGAGCGCCGGGGGCTCGAACCAATTCGTCAACGCCATGCCGCCGTCGACCACGATCGCGGCACCGGTGACGTAGCCCGCCACTTTGTGCGACAGCACCGCCAGCGCCATGGGCGCGAGGTCGTCGGCGCGGCCGAGGCGGCCCAGCGGAATATGACGCGCCATCGCCGGGTCGGCGACGAACCCGCCGGCGGCGATGGCGCCGGGTACCAGCGCGTTGACCCGGATCCCGAAGCGGCCCAGCGTCTTGGCCATTTCCTTCACCGAGAATCGCGAGCGCCGCCTTTGCCGTGCTGTAATGCGGCAGGTTGCGCGGCGTGTCGGCGTGCAGCGAGGTCAGCATCAGGAACGATCCGGGCGCATGGGCTGCGATGAGCTGGCGGGCCAGATCGCGCGCGAGGTGAAAACCGGCGTCGATATTGACCGCATGCATCCGCCGCCAGGTCTCTTCGGTCACGGCGAACATGTGGTCGGCTTCCCGCCGCGCGGGGGCGGCGCTGTGGACGAAATGCGTCACCTGGCCGACGGCTGCCCGTGCATCCGCCAGCAGCGCGTCGCATGCGTCGGACCTTGCGAGATCGCCGACCCACGGCACGGCCAGGTCCGGCCGGGGCGAGGCCGCGACGGCGGCGGCAACGGTGTCCTTATTCACGTCGGCAAATACGGTTCGCACACCTTCGCCGACCAGAGCTTGGGCGATGGCGCGGCCGATGCCGTTGCCGGCGCCGGTCACGAGGGCTGCTTCGCGCGCGGGGTCGAAGAGGTTGTCGAACATGCTCATGGTTGTCAGGCTAACAGGTGTGGCATCGCTTTTCACCCTCGTCGGTGCCCCACCCGGCTCGCCATAGCGCGTCGAAGACGCGCGTGAACGCGCTTATGGCTCGCCACCCTCCCCGCAAGCGGGGGAGGGATAAGAAAAATCAATCCTGAAACGTCGGCGGCTCGCGCGGCGGCGTGAGCGCGCTCGCCGGCTTGTGCGCGACGCGGCGGGCGATCATCGGCATGGTCAGCGACACCATAATAATTCGGGTGACGTGGTGGGCGCCGACATAGACCGGGTCGAGGTGCAGCGCGAGCGCCAAGAGCATCATGGCGTCGACCGAGCCGGGCGCAAAGGCGATCATCACCTCAGGGATCGGCAGCGGCAGCATGGTGAGCAGGCCGGCGCAAAACAGCGCGACGATCGTCACCGCGACCGCGAACGACCCAAAGGCGGCGCCGAGATAATTCGCCAGCAGGCGCAGCGGCGTGTTGGTGAAACGCGCGCCGACCACGGCGCCGAGCGCGACCATGGCGGTGTTGGCCACCCAAGGCGGCACCACGGCATGGATGAGCCCGCTGCCGTGCAGCGCCGCCGAGGCGAACATGGCGCCGAACAGCAGTCCGCCCGGAAAGCGGAAGCGGAACGCGATCACCGCCACCACGGTCGAGGCCGCCACCAGCGCCGCCAGCTCGCCGGCCAGCGCCAGGTTCCACGGCCCGTTGGCGCGGCGCGCGGCGTGGCCGGCCAGCCCGAGCAGCGACAGGCCGGCCGGCAAGCCGACCGCGACGATCGCCACCCGCATGCTCTGCACGATCGCGATGGCGCGCAGCTCGGCGCCCAGCTCGGCCGCCACCACCAGCACCTGCGACAGGCCGCCGGGCGAGGACGCCAGATAAGCCGACAGCAGGTCCCAGCGGTGCACCAGCATGAGATAGGCGGTGCCGGCGACGCTGATGCAGATCATCGCCACGATCAGCACGGCGATGCTCAAGGGATAGGCGGCCATGCCGTGCAGCGTCTCGGGCGTCACCACGGCGCCAAGGGAGATGCCGATCAGCACGAAGATGGCGCGCGTCAGCCGCTGCGGTATCAGCAGCGGGCGGCCGGCGAGCGCGGCGGCGGCGACCAGCAGGATGGAACCCGACAGATAGCCGGCGGGCAGACCGGCCAGACCGAGCGCGCCGCCGCCGATCGCGGCGATCGCCAGCGTTTCCGCCAGGCGGCGGAGGATGGCGATACGATCGGTGGGCGGGGTTGCGGACAAGGGGCAAGCGGCTTTCGCAGGACGCGCGCGTGGCGACGCGCGCGATCAATGCCGCGTGCCGCGCTTTGCGTCAAATGCCGCCGCGCTCAAAACAGCAGGTCGCGCGTGAGCGAGTCGAGGTTGCGCACGGCGGCAAGCGCATCATGCAGGGCGCCGCGCTGCTCGCGCGACAGCCGCTTGACCGCCACCTTGTTGCTCGGCGGGGAGCCCGCCTGCACGTCGGCCAGCTGTTGATCGAGAATGAGATCGAGGAACAGCGCCTGCGCGCGCGTCAGCTGCTCGAGATCGCCGGCGCCGGCGCGCCCGAGCGCGGCGATGGCGGCAAGGCGCGAGGGCGTCGAACGCTCGAGCAGATGATGGCGGATGGCCAGCACGCGCGCCGTGGTGACGATGCCGAACAGGCCGGCCTTCTTGAGATCGATGCGCCCGTTTTCGGTGCGCAAACCGCCCCACATCGTGAGGCCGTTCTCCACTTCGCCGGCGGCCTCCCCCAACAGCTTGGCGAAGGCGGCATTGCCTTGTGCGGCATCGAAAGCGCCGCGCCACAGTTCCTGCGCCAGCGCGGCATCGCCGTACACGCCGATCAGATCGAAAAAGATGTCGACCGACAGCAGATCGGCCGGATTGGAGCGCTCGATCCAGTCGTCGACGCGCGCGCGCCAGGTCGCGAGCGAGCCGCGCCATTGCGGGTTCTTGGCCATCACGCCGCCCTTGCAATAGGGCACGCCGACCTCGTGCAGGATGTCGGCGACGATCGTCGCCCAGCCGCGCGAACCAGCGGTCGGCGGGGCCGTCCGGCTCGCCCTCGGCGAACACGATGGCATTGTCCTGGTCCATGGCGAGCAGGCTCTCGCCGCGGCCGGCGGAGCCGAGCACGCACAAGGCATAGGGACACGGCGGCTCGCCCTGCCCTTCATCTTTCATGCGCCGCTCGGCCAAGACGCCGGCGCGCCGCGTCAGCCGCGCCGAGCTCGCGCGAAATCACCGCGGCGACGTCGCGGCCGCCGACGCCTTCCGCGACCAGGCCAGCGGCCGCGCGCGACAACCGCGCCCAGGCCGCCGCCAGCGCCGGAACGTCGTCGGCTTCGTCGAGCCCGTCGCCGAGGATCGAGGCTTCCTGCGCGCGCAGCCGCAGCAGGTCGCGCGCGGTGACGATGCCGCAAATCTCGCCGTTGTCGTCTTCGACGCCGAGATGGCGCAGCTTGAGCCGGCTCATGCGGCCGAGCGCGCGATAGACGAAGGCGGCGGACGGTAGCGCCACCAACGGCTTACTGGCGAAGTCGCCGACCGGCCGCGTCAGCGCCTGCGCGCCGTGCTCGCTCAGCACGCGCAGCACGTCGCGCTCGGTGATGATGCCGGTCGACGCGCGCGCGCATGGTCGGCCGCCGCATGCGGCGCCACCAGCAGCGACGAGATCTTCTCCTGCGCCATGCGCTTGAGCGCGACGCCGAGCGCGGCGTCGGCGGCGACGAATTTCGGCGGCGCGCTCATGACGTCGGCGACGCGGTGGCGGTAGGGATAGGGATCGAGGCGCGTGAGCGCGCGCTCGGCGCGCGCCGACGCCACCACCGGTTCCGCCCAGCCGGCGCGGTGTTGATCCTCGAGCACGGCGGTGAGCGCGAGGCAGGCCTGCTCGGCTTCCGCCAAGGTGCGGATATTGCCGGCGCGCAGCTTGGGGATCAGTGCGAGAAAAATCCGCGCGGTCAGCGTGGCATCGCCGAGCGCGGAATGGCGGCCCTCGACCGCCACCCCGAGCCAGCTGCCCAGCTGCTTCGAGCGTGTAACCGCCGAGATTGGGCTCGGCCACCTCCGCCAGCAGCCTGGTGTCGAGCCGGCGCGGGGCGTGCCAGGGCAGGCCGGCGCGCTCGCATTCGCGCGTGAGCACGGTCAGATCGAAGCCGATCGCGTGTCCGATCAGGATCGAGCCTGAGATGGCGGCGGAGAATTCCGGCCAGACGGCGGAAAATGCCGGCGCCCCGGCCACCGTAGCGTCGTCGATATGGTGGATCGCGGAGGCCGAGGCGGGGATCGGCTCGCCCGGGTTGACCAGCCGGCGCAGCGCGGATTTCTCATCGAGCTTGCCGGCTTTGAGCGGCAGCGCGCCGATTTCGACGATGCGCGCCTTCGCCGGATCGAGCCCGGTCGTCTCGGTGTCGAGGACGACGGCATCGAGCGCGAGCAGCGGCGTTGCATTGCCGGTTGTGGTCATCGGATCACGCTGGGAGCGTCAAGACGGACCGGTCAGAATCTCAACCAGCGCCGCACTATCGGCGCGGCGCAGGAACAGCTCGTGGATGTGGCAAAGATTCGCCTTCAGATAATTTTGGATGGTCGGGGTATCCTTGCTGCGCAATTTCTCGTGGATCGGGATCACCGCGACGTAGCGGTCGATGAAGCGCGCCGGGATGTCCATGGCGCGCTTGACCGGGCGGAGGCCGACCGTATTGAGATCGTGCTCGAGGCCGTGACGCGCCTCGCTCCATTCCTGTGGGCTCAATTCCGGCGGCACCGGATAGCGGTCGAACGTGTCGAGCGTGGCGCCGATCAGGCCTTGCAGCAGCGCGCGGCGGCGCTCGCCGGCCACGGGGCGCAGCTGGCCTTCGACCACCTCGCCGATCATGGCGAGCGCCAGCGGAAAAGCCTGCCAGCGCGCCTTGCCGAGCGCGGTGAGAAAGCGGTCTTCGCGAAACACCAAATTGGCGTAGGGGCCGGCGAGCGCGCGTGAATATTCATAGACGCCCTTTTGCGCCAGGAACGCCGACTGCTGGTCGAGAAAATCCATCAGCGGCTGGCGCGCCGCGATCGAGCCGCCCCGGCGGAACATGTCGAAAAAGCCCATGTCTCTCAGCGTCCTGTTGAGCCGCACTCTGGCGTCCTTTTAATGCCCCGCCCGGTCCAGCCAAGGCAAATTGCGCCCGGCCGCACCATGGACCTCAAGGCCGTTCTGTGGTGACTTAGCAGGGCTAAAATCCTTGGTCTGCCGGGGCCTTAGGCCGGATTTCGGAGCGCGTAATGCTGCAAGGCTGGGTCGTCATCGCGGTGGCGCTTGCCTATATCGGGCTGCTGTTCCTGGTGGCGAGCTATGGGGACCGCACCCGCGGCTTGCTCCAGGACGGCCGCACCCGGCTGCTGATCTATCCGCTGTCGCTGGCGATCTATTGCACCTCCTGGACCTTTTTCGGCTCGGTCGGATCGGCCTCGCGCACCGGCTACGAATTCCTCACCATCTATATCGGCCCGATGCTGATGATCGGCCTATTCTCGCCGCTGCTCGTGCGCATCGTGCGGCTGGCCAAGGCGCAGAATATCACCTCGATCGCCGACTTTATCGCCGCGCGCTACGGCAAGGGCCAGGCGGTGGCAGCTACCGTCGCGCTGATCGCCATCGTCGGCACCGTTCCCTACATCGCGTTGCAGCTCAAGGCGGTGTCGTCATCGCTTGAGACGATCATCGCGCATATCTCGCCCGGCAGCAGCATGACGCATCCGCTGCTCGGCGACATCGCGCTGTTCGTGGCGCTGTCGATGGCGACTTTCGCGGTGCTGTTCGGCACCCGGCATATCGACGCCACCGAGCACCAGGACGGCTTGATGCTGGCGATCGCAACCGAGTCGTTGGTCAAGCTGTTCGCCTTTCTGGCGGTCGGCATTTTCGTGACCTTCTGGATGTTCGGCGGGCCGGGCGCGCTGCTCGATGCGGCGCTGCATAATTCGCTTACCACCGAAATCTTCACGCGCGATCCGCCGATCGACACGCTGGTGGCGACCACGCTGTTATCATTCGTGGCGATCATCCTGCTGCCGCGGCAATTCCACGTGGCGGTGGTGGAGAACCACAACGAACGTGAGATCAAGCGCGCGGCCTGGCTGTTTCCGCTCTATCTGGTGCTGATCAATCTGTTCGTGGTGCCGATCGCGCTCGCCGGCCTTTTGACCTTCCCGACCGGCACGGTGGACAGCGACATGTTCGTGCTGGCGCTGCCGCTGCAGGCCGGCTCCAACATTCTCACCATCGCCGCCTTCGTCGGCGGCTTGTCGGCGGCGACCGCCATGGTGATCGTGGAATCGGTCGCGCTCTCGATCATGGTGTCGAACGACATCGTCATGCCGCTGGTGCTGCAGCGGCGCGAGGCGCTGATCTCAGGCCGCGAGAATATCGGCTCGCTGCTGCTGACGGTGCGGCGGCTGGCGATCTTCGCCATCCTGCTGCTGGCCTATATGTATTACCGCGCGGCCGGCGAGGCGCAGCTTTTCGCCATCGGCATTCTCTCTTTTGCGGCGATCGCGCAGCTGGCGCCGGCCTTCTTCGGCGGATTGCTGTGGCGGCGCGCCACCGCCGCCGGCGCCATCGCCGGCATGACCGCCGGCATCCTGGTGTGGGCCTATACGCTGCTGCTGCCGAGCTTCGCCGACATCGGCTTCATCGGGCAGCGCATCATCACCGACGGGCCGTGGGGCCTGGCCATGTTGCGGCCGCAGCATCTGCTCGGGCTCGAGCTGCCGCCGCTGGTGCACGGCGTGGTCTGGAGCCTGATGCTCAATATCGCCTGCTATATCGGCGTTTCGCTGCGCCGGGCGCCCACGCCGATCGAGCGCCTGCAGGCCAATTTGTTCGTGCCGAGCGAGCTCGCGCCGATCGCGCCGAGCTTCAGGCTCTGGCGCTCCTCGGTGACGGTGGAGGAGCTCTCCCAGACGGTCGCCCGCTATCTCGGCGAGGAGCGCACCCGCTCCGCCTTCGAGAGCTTCGCCGCCAGCCAGCGCGTCAGCATCGATCCCATGGAAGAGGCCGATTTCCGGCTGGTGCGCTATCGCCGAGCATATTCTCGCCTCGGCGATCGGGGCTGCCTCCTCGCGGCTGGTGCTCTCGCTCTTGCTGCGCAAGCGCACGGTCTCGACCAAGGCCGCCTTGAAGCTGCTCGACGACGCCAATGCCGCCATCCAGTACAACCGCGAAATCCTGCAGACCGCGCTCGATCACGTGCGCCAGGGCATCGCGGTGTTCGACAAGGACCTCGAACTGATCTGCTGGAACCGGCAATTCGGCGAAATCCTCGACCTGCCGCCGAGCCTGATCCGCGTCGGCATCGGGCTCGCCGAAATCCTGCGCTTCAACGGGCGACGCAGCGAAATCAGCCCCGACCGCATCGACGAATTCGTGCACAAGCAGCTGGCGCGCTACATTTCCGGCAGCGAGCCGTTCCCGGAACGCTTCGCCGAGCCCGACATGGTGATCGAGGTGCGCGCCAACCGCATGCCGGATGGCGGCATCGTCACCACCTTCACCGACATCACCGCCAGCGTGGAGGCGGCCGAGGCGCTCGAGCGCGCCAACGAGAACCTGGAGCGGCGCGTGCACGAGCGCACCGAGGAGCTCACGCAGCTCAATGGGGCGCTCGAGCGCGCCAAGGGCGAGGCCGATGCCGCCAATATTTCCAAGACCAAGTTCCTGGCGGCGGCCAGCCACGACATTCTGCAGCCGCTCAACGCCGCGCGCCTTTACGTCACCAGCCTGATCGAGCGCCAGCGCGGCCATGAGCGATACGCGGCTGATCGACAACGTGGATGCATCGCTGGAAGCGGTGGAGGAGATCATCGGCGCGATCATCGACATTTCACGCCTCGACACCGGCACCATGCGTCCCGAATTCGCCAGCTTCCGCATCGGCGAGCTCATGCACCAGATCGAATTGGAATTTGCCCCGCTTGCCGGCGCCAAGGGGCTGGATCTCAAGTTCATGCCGAGCTCGGCTGTGGTGCGCGCCGACCGCCGGCTGTTGCGCCGGCTGGTGCAGAACCTCATCTCCAACGCCATCAAATACACGCCGGCGGGCCGCGTACTGGTCGGCTGCCGGCGGCGCGGGCGCATGCTGCGCATCGACGTCTACGACACCGGCGTCGGCATTCCGCAGAGCAAGCAACGCGACATCTTCATGGAGTTTCACCGGCTTGACGAGGGCGCCAAGATCGCGCGCGGCCTAGGCCTCGGCCTGTCGATCGTGGAGCGTGTGGCGCGCGTGCTGGGCGGCGACGTCGAGGTCGTCTCCAATGTGGGCCGCGGCTCGCATTTCGCGGTCACGGTTCCGCTCTCCAACGCGGCGCCGATCGACCTGCCGGCGCGCGACGAACCGCGCGTCGATCCCGGCCAGCTGGTCGGCACCGCGGCGCTCTGCATCGACAACGAGCCGGCGGTGCTCGACGGCATGGAGACCTTGCTGCAAGGCTGGGGCTGCGCGGTGATCAAGGCGCCCGATCTGGAAACCGCGCTTGCCGCGATCGAGGAAAGCCGCGCGATGCCGAACGGGCTGCTGATCGACTATCATCTCGACCACGGCAACGGCATCGACGCGATCAAGACGCTGCGCGGGCTGTGCGGCGAGGTGCCGGCGATCCTGATCACCGCCGACCGCTCGCCGGTCGTGCGCGAGCAGGCGCGCGCCGACGGCATTCAGGTGCTGCACAAGCCGATCAAGCCGGCGGCGCTGCGCGCGCTGCTGGCGCAATGGCGCGTGCTGCGGGTGGCGGCGGCGGAGTAGCTAGCCTTCCGCCGGCGCGCCTTGCGGCGGCTGGCCGGATTCGATCTTGGCGGCGGCGATCACGGCTTGCGTGCGGCTTTCCACGCCGAGCTTTTGCAGGATGGCGGAGACGTGCGCCTTCACCGTCGCCTCCGAGACGCTGAGCTGGAAGGCGATCTGCTTGTTGAGCAGGCCCTCCGACAGCATCATCAGCACGCGCACCTGCTGCGGCGTCAGCGTCGCCATGCGCGCCATCAATTCGCTGGTCTCGGCGTCGGAGCCGGCGGTGAGATCGACGTCGGGCGGCGTCCACAGGCCGCCGTCGAGCACGCCGCGGATGGCGCCGCGCATGGCTTCGACGCCGAGCGTCTTGGGGATGAACCCGGACGCGCCGAATTCCATGCAGCGGCGGATCACCGTCGGGTCGTCATTGGCCGACACCACGACCACCGGCACGCTGGGATATTGCGCGCGCATGTACATGAGGCCGGAAAAGCCGCGCACGCCCGGCATGGCCAGGTCGAGCAAGATGAGATCGACGTCACCGCCGCGCTCGAGCAATTCGGCGGCCGCCTCGAACGTGCCGGCCTCCGCGATATCCGCATGCTCAAGCAGTCCGGCCACCGCCTCGCGCAACGCGCCGCGAAACAGCGGATGGTCGTCGGCAATAATCAGGCGGTAATTCGGACCCTCGCTCAAGCGATGCAACCTTTCAAACGCCGGCGCCGCAAACCGCGCGCCCTCACCCGTCAGTCTCCGTAGCCTACACGCGCCGGGCGCAAGATAGCCGCGCCATTTCTTTTCTGCCGCCATCCGCGCCGATGCTGCCCGCGCAGTGTGCAATGCAGCATCGATTTCGCCGGAAAGCCATTCAGCCGGAACGACAATTTGCAAGTCCTATCAGCGCCCTTAAAAAAAATTCTTGGCCGAAAGTCTTATAAGGCTGCGCATTACGCAATGTTAATCTAAATTTATACGGGGGCCACCCGGCCAACGCGACCGGGTGTCACCGCGGCAAGTCGGGGGGCCGCGACCCGTTCGTCATCGGGTCCCCGACATTCGAACTTCCTGTCCGCGGCCCACGCGGACTTACGGCCTTTCTAAGGGAGGAAGGTAACCCATGGCTGATTCAAACACCGAAGCGCACTGGACGCGAACGCGAAACCTGATGCTTAAATATCTGGGGGCGTGGTTTTTCTTCGGCTACGTCATCCACTTTTTCGTCGTTCCGCTCAACACGATCCACATTCCAATTCTCGGCTTCCCGCTCGGTTTCTACATGGCCGCGCAGGGCTCGCTGATCGCGTTCGTGGTCATGCTGTTCTTGTTCGCAAAGCAGCAGGACCAGATCGATCGCGAGTTCGGCGTCGCTGAAGACGATTGAGGGGGGACACCACAATGGCAACGCAAACGGCCGGCAGTTCGGATTTCATCAAAAATCTCGGACGGATGTACGGCACCTATACCGGCAGCTTCATCGGCTTCATCATCCTGCTCGCGATCCTTGAGCAGGTCGGCGTGCCGAATCGAATCCTCGGCTATCTGTTCGTCGGCTTCACGATCGCGGTCTACGCCGTCATCGGCGTGATGACCCGGACCGCGCAAATCTCCGAATATTACGTGGCCGGACGCCGCGTGCCGGCGTTCTACAACGGCATGGCGACCGGCGCCGACTGGATGTCGGCGGCCTCCTTCGTCGGCATGGCCGGCACCTTGTTCCTGCTCGGCTATGACGGGCTCACTTGGGTGCTCGGCTGGACCGGCGGCTTCGTGCTGGTGTCGATCCTGATCGGACCGTACCTGCGCAAGTTCGGCGCCTATACCGTGCCGGACTTCATGGCGTTCCGCTTCGGCGGCAACTTCGCCCGCTTCATCGCGGTGGTCGTGCTGGTGTGCTGCTCGTTCACGTATGTGACCGCGCAGATTTACGGCACCGGCATCATCGCCTCGCGCTTCCTCGGCATGAAGTTCGAGATCGCGGTGTTCGCAGGCCTGGCCGGCATCCTGCTGTGCGCGATGCTGGGCGGCATGCGGGCGGTGACCTGGACGCAGATCGCCCAATACATCGTGCTGATCATCGCGTACCTGACGCCGATCGTGATCCTGTCCACCAAGCACTACGGCATCCCGATCCCCGAGCTGACCTACGGCGCGGCGATCGCGGAAATCACCGCACGTGAGCAGCAGATGCTGGCGAGTGGATTGTCGACGGCGGCGGCGCTCAAACCGCACATACAACCGTTCATCAACTACAGTCCGCTCAACTTCTTCGCCATCATGTTCTGCATGATGGTGGGCACGGCGTCACTGCCGCACATCCTGATGCGCTATTTCACCACCCCGTCGGTGCGTGAAGCGCGGCAGTCGGTGGCGTGGTCGTTGTTGTTCATCTTCCTGCTGTACTTCTCGGCGCCGGCCTATGCGGCGTTCTCCAAGCTCGAGGTGTACCAACACATCATCGGCGAAAAGCTCACCGATGTGCGGCCCTGGCTGTTCACTTGGGGCCAACTGGGCCTGATCCAGATCTGCGGCAAGAATGCGACCGATCCCGCCACGATCATTGCCGCCTGCCAAGCGATTGCCGGACATCCCGGCGTCGTGCGGTTGCAGGACTTCGTCATCAATACGGACGTGATCGTGCTCTCCACGCCGGAGATCGCGGGCCTGCCGTATGTGATCTCGGGCCTCGTCGCCGCCGGCGGCCTGGCGGCCGCGCTTTCGACCGCCGACGGCTTGCTGCTGGCGATCGCCAACGCACTCAGCCACGACATCTACTACAAGATGCTCGACCCGAAGGCGCCGACCATTCGCCGGCTCACCGTGGCGCGCCTCCTGTTGTTCTTGGTGGCCGTGCTTGCGGCCTACGTGGCGTCCACCAGACCGGCCGACATCCTGGCCATGGTGGGCTGGGCGTTCTCGCTCGCAATGGCCGGCAACTTCCCGGCGCTCATCATGGGCGTCTGGTGGAAGCGGACCACGGCGGCAGGCGCGGTCTGCGGCATGCTCGCCGGCTTCGGCCTCTGCATCTTCTACCTGGTGACGACCCGTTACTTCCCCGGCGCGGGCGTGAAGTACTTCTTCATGTCCTCGCTGACCAATCCGGTAACGGGCGCACCGCTGGTCGATGTCGCCAAGGCACTTGCGGCGCCGAACGGCATGGCCCACTGGGTGGCCGCCAGCCACCCGATGGCCAGCAAAGTCGGCTGGTTTGGCCTCAACAACATCGCCTGCGGATTGCTGGGAATGCCGCTCGGCTTCCTGGTGATCTACGTGGTCAGCCTGCTCGGCAAGGAACCGTCGAAGGAAATGCAAGGCTATGTCGACGAGATCCGTCAAGCCGCGCGGCAAGACGGTGCTCGAGGAAAAGACCACCTGATCCCGTCGTAGCATGAGATGAGAGCGGGGCCTTCGGGCCCCGCTTTTTTTATGGGAGCCAAGCGCCCGATCCGCTAGCATTCGCCCGCATTGGGCCCGGTCATGGATAGAAATTCGCTCATCACCTATTGGTACTTCCACCTGCCGAACTTCGTTCTGGCGGCGCTGATGTACACCATGCTCGGCCGCGTCATTCTCGGATTGTTCGTCGCTCCCGATTCGCAGAACTACATCTGGCGGTTTTTTTGCCGGACGACCGACCCGGTCGCCGCCGCGGTCGCCGCCATCACGCCGAAGGCGGCCCGGCCGGTGATCATCTGGCTGTTCGCGGTGGTTTGGATTTTTTGGTTGCGGCTCGCCTTTTTTATCGTTTTCAACCTCCTCGGCCTCAGTCCGCCGGGCGGAGGGTGAGCATGAATCGAAATCTCTATTACGTCGCGATCGCGTTCTTCGGAATGGTCAACGGAATTCCGTTCTTCCATCCGATGTACATCGTCGCCTTTGGATATTCGATCAAACTGATGGCGGCTCCGCTATTTGGCAACACGAGCTTGGTCGCGTATTTTGCCTCCCTCATGTTGTCCACGGTGACCATCGCTCTTGGCGGCATTCCGGCCGCAATCTACGAGCGAATCATCGGCGCCAAGGACGATTCGACCGAGGTGTCGTTATGGATATGGCTCACGGCCACGGCACTGCTGACGCTGCCGGCGATCGGCAATTTTCTGCAGCAGGGGTTGTAGGGCCCAACCCCAGCGCAATTTGCCGGGTTTTACTTGTGCGACGTGCCGGCGCCGCGCGGGCTGGCACGCCCTTTGCTTTCACATTCGGAGGTTTGGTCTGACAGGAGGGGCCATGATCCCTTTCACGCGGTTCGCTTTTTTCACCGTGGCACGCGACACCGGCTTTGTCGCGTTGGCCGCCACGACGCTGATGGTCGGCTTCAGTTTCGAGCCGGCGCTCGCCTTCAAGATCGGCGCGACGGTCGCGCTGGTCTATTCTGTCGGACTCATGACGCGGGCGTCCTTCCTCACGGACGAGCGGCTCAAACGCAGCGAACCGTGGCGCGCGCTACGGCCGGACGAGCGGCCGGAGGGCGAGGACGGCCTGAGCTGGGCGCGCATGCAGTTCGAGACGCTGCTGCTGCGCTTTGCCAAGGCGGCCTCCGGCGTCGCCGGCCTGCTTTATTGCTCGGCCCTGCTGGTCGCGCTGGCGGCCGGCCCGGCGCCGGGCGAGCCGTCGGCACACCATTTCGTGAGTGCCGTCAATTCCGAAATTGCGCTAAGATAACCCGATTCCGATAGCGGGAGGCGCGGGCGGCGAACGGGCGACATGGAAGAGATGCGCCGCATCGCGTTCGAAACCGTGCAGCGGGCGTGCCTGTTCGGCTCGCTCGCGATTTTTTGCACCATGGTCGGCATGTCGTTCGAGCCGCGGCTGGCGTTTCAGGCCGGCGGCACCTTGACCACGCTGATGGCCGGCGTCCTGATCTACAAGGCGCGCGAGGCGCTGACCAAGGATTACAAGAAAACCGAGATGTGGCTGTATATCGAGAAGGATTTCCGCCCGCCGGAAGCCTATGCGCAATGGGCGAGCTCGACCGTCCTGCGCGATACCTATCTCACCTTCGCGCTATGGACCTCGGCGATCGCGATCACCATGTGGGCAATCGCGTTGCTGATTTCGCTCGCGGGCATCTGACAGCCTTCTTCGACTGCCGATAAACTGGAAAATCACCTCGCGGCTGTGCGGCGCCCGCCGGTGCTCGATGAGATAGATGCCCTGCCAGGTGCCGAGCGCGAGCGTGCCGCCTGAGACCGGCACGTGCAGCGAAACGCCGTTGAGCATCGCCTTGACATGGGCCGGCATGTCGTCAGGCCCCTCGACGTCGTGGATCCAGGGCGCGTCTTCCGGCGCCAGCCGGTCGAGCGCGGCAGTCAGGTCCGACTGCACGTCGGCATCGGCGTTCTCCTGGATGGTGAGCGAGGCGGAGGTGTGGCGCAGATAGACGAGCAACGTGCCCTCGCCCGCGCCGCTCTGCGCGATGAAATTTGCGGCTTGGCGCGTGATGTCGCTGAAACCGATGCCGGGCGTATCCACGCGCAGCGTCGCACTCGCGATCACTTGCGGGCTCACCACGCTGATGCTTGAAAGGCGTCCCGGCATGCGGCGCGCTAGCTCTTACGCATTACGTCCTTTTGCAAGTTCTCGATCATGTCGACCAGCCGGCGCCAGGTGTCGGCGAGGAAGCCGCGCGCGCGCGCGATGTCTTGCTTGGTCGGCAACTCGATCCTGACGCCGCTATCGTGGCCGGCGCGCGGCGCGAGTCGGCCGGCGGACGCGGCGGCGGCGGCTCGCGCAAGCTCGCGATGTCCTTCTTCAAGGCCGTCACCTCGTCGCGTAACTCGGTGATTTCGTGCGATGGCTGGCGCAGGCTCGCAATATCCTTCTTCAAGGCGGCAATCTCGTCGCGCAGCTCGGTGCCGTCATCTTTTCGCGCGTCGTTGCTTCCCAGCATGGCCGCGCAGCCCCAGCCGCCGGTCTGTGGCCGGCACAGCGCGACCTCGCCTGACTTGTGGTCGAAGCGCAGAAATCCCTCATCGACCGCGGCGAAGCTGTAACGGCCGCGCGGCGGCGGCGGCAAGGCGATGGCGTCGCGGCGTGTCTCGCTCGGCATTTGATCCTGGGTTTTCGCCGGCGGCGCTTGCGTGTCGCCTGGGGCGGGCACCGGCCTTTGGTCCTGCGCTTGCGGCACCGCTTGCGTGGGACCCTCCGCCCGGCTCGGCGCCGGCTCGGGCGCGGTCTGTGCCAGCGCCGGCGCGCCGAAGACGGCAGCGGCGAAGACCAGCGTCACGATCCGCATCGAACTCTCCTCCGTTTCCCGCGCTTGCGCAGCGGCCGAGCCTATCACCGGCGCCGCCATCGTATGAAGCCACGCCCGCAGTTTGCCGCAGTGCACCCGGAGGCTTCGAAGCGCGGCGAAAAATTTTCCATTTAGCTCCGTATATCAGTCACTTATGCCGAAGGTTGCGTTTCTTGACTCGAACAAACCCGCTCAGTATGGTCCGCGCGGCTTTTAGGGCGGCGGTGAGAAAAGCGAGGCCTAAAATCCAAGCGGGTCGCTAAGCATGGCTGACGGCACGCGGGATCGAGGCGAGCGCAAGGAACCGCCGGACGACGAAGCTGCTCTCTCCGCGAGGCTCCAGCATCTCGGCGAACGGCTCAACTCAGTGAGCCGACCTTCCGAAAACGGCTCAGATCCTCGTCCGGCCGCCGACGCTTCGGCGATTGCCCGCGGCTTTCGACTTTCGACCGAACTGGTCGCGGGCGTGGTCGTGGGCGCGGTGATCGGCTGGCTGCTCGACCGCTGGCTGGGCATTTCGCCGTGGGGGCTGATCGTGTTTCTGCTGCTCGGCTTCGCCGCCGGCGTTTTGAACGTCATGCGCGCAGCCGGCGTTGTTCGTGAGCGAGACATCTGAACGACTAAGACGCGCGCCATGGATCCGATCCACCAGTTCCAGATCATCAATCTGTTTTCCGCTCGGCAAGCTCGGCAATACCGAGATCGCCTTCACCAATTCCGCCGCCTTCATGCTGACCGCGGTCGTCCTGCTGACCCTGTTCCTGGTGGTCGGCACCGCCGGCGGCAAGGCGGTGCCCGGACGCCTGCAATCGGCCGCCGAACTGACCTACGAATTCGTCGCCAACATGCTGCGCTCGACCGCCGGCTCGGAAGGCATGCGGTTTTTCCCCTTCGTGTTCACGATCTTCATGTTCGTGCTGACGCTCAACATGTTCGGGCTGATCCCCTACGCCTTCACGGTGACCAGCCACATCATCGTCACCGCCGCGCTCGCGCTCACGGTGTTCTTCACCGTGCTGGGCTACGGGCTGCGCCGGCACGGCCTGCATTTCTTCAATTTGTTCGTGCCCAAGGGCGTGCCGATCTACATCCTGCCGATGATCGTCGCGATCGAGATCCTCTCCTTCATCTCGCGGCCGATCTCGCACAGCGTTCGTCTGTTCGCCAACATGCTGGCCGGCCATATCGCGCTCAAGGTGTTCGCCGGCTTCATCATCCTTTTGGGCGGCGCGCTCGGCGCGATCGGCTGGGTCGGCGGCGTGCTGCCGTTCGCCATGATCGTCGCGCTCACCGCGCTCGAGACGCTGGTGGCCTTCCTGCAGGCCTACGTGTTCGCCATCCTCACCTGCATCTATCTCAACGATGCCATTCACCCGGGCCACTGAACGCCCGGCGAACAAAAAGGAGTTGGTTATGGATCCGATTGCAGCGAAATACATCGGTGCGGGCATCGCCTGCATCGGCATGGGCGGCGCCGGCGTCGGCGTCGGCATCATCTTCGGCAACTATCTGGCCGCGGCGATACGCAATCCGTCGGCCGCGCAAGGCCAGTTCGGCAACCTGATCTTCGGCTTCGCCATCACCGAGGCGCTCGGCATCTTCTCGCTGCTGATCGCGCTGCTGCTGCTGTTCGCGCTCTAACAGGCGCTTAAGCGATGGCCGAGCCGGCACATAGCACGAGCACCGAGCAGACCCCGAAGGGCGAGCACGGCGGCGGTTTTCCGCCGTTCGACGCGCATTCCTTCCCCTCGCAGCTCGTCTGGCTGGTCATCGCCTTCGTCCTGCTCTACGCGCTGATGGCGAAATGGGCGCTGCCGCAGGTCGCCGGCGTGCTCGAAAAGCGCCAGAAGGGCATTGCCGACGACATCGCCGAGGCCGGGCGCCTCAAGCGGCAGTCCGACGATGCGGTCGCGGCCTACGAGACGGCGCTGGCCGACGCGCGCGCCCGGGCACAATCCATTGCCAACGAGACCCGCGACACGCAGGCCGCCGCGGCGGGCGCCGCCCGCAAGACGATCGAGGACGAGCTCAACGCCAAGCTGGCGCAGGCCGAAAAGACCATCGCCGCCACCAAGCAGGCGGCCATGAGCAATGTCCGCGCCATCGCCGAGGATGCCGCCGCGGCCATCGTCGAGCGGCTGATCGGCTCGGTGCCCAGCCAGAAAGCGGTCGCCGACGCGGTCGCCGACGTGCTCAAGCGCTAAGGGACGCGAAACGCCATGCTGCATGAAGCTGAATTCTGGGTGGCGCTGGGGTTCTTCGCCTTCCTCGGCCTGCTCGGCTATGTCGGCGTGCACCGCATGATCGCCAAAGCGCTCGACGACCGCTCAGCCCGCATCAAGGCCGAGCTCGACGAGGCGCGCAAACTGCGCGACGACGCCGCCCAGCTCTTGGCCGACTATCAGCGCAAGCGGCAGGAGGCCGAGGGCGAGGCGCAGGACATCATTGCCGGCGCCAAGGCCGAGGCCGAGCGGCTGGCCGTCGACGCCAAGGCCAAGGTCGAGGAATTCGTCACCCGCCGCACCCAGCTGGCCGAGACCAAGATCGCCCAGGCCGAAGCGCAGGCCGCCGCCGACGTGCGCGCCGCCGCCGCCGACGCCGCCGTCGCCGCCGCCGAGAAGATCCTGGCCCAGGAAGCCAAGGGCAAGCTCGCCGCCGAGCTGATCGCCAAAGGCATCGAGGACGTGCGCAAAAAGCTGAACTAGCCTGCGCACTTAACGCGCCGCCGGCGCCATTTGTCCCCGCTGTTAGACCCGCCGCCGTGTGCACAACTAAATAGTTGTAGCGTCGGCCATTGCCTACTGCCGTACCCCGCCTATCCTTTGAATCGGCTGATTCGTCCGCACAGTTTGTGGACTGGCCGCGTAGCTGGCCCGAGCGTTGTGGGGGACGCAATGGTCATCTTCGACTGCAACGGCGTGCTTGTCGACAGCGAGCCGTTGGCGACCGCCATCGTATCGCAGGAGTTCATGCGCGCCGGCTTCCGCGCTCACGCCGGACATTGTCGCGCGCTATTTCACCGGCCGGCGCCCCGCCGACATGTTCGCCGAGGTCGAGATCGCCGCCGGCCGCAAGCTGCCGCCGGGCTTTGCCGCGACCGTTGCCAGCGTGACGCTGCGCCGCTTCCGCGCCGAGCTGCGCGCGACCACGCACATGGCGCAGGCGCTCAGCTGGCTGCGCGGGCCGAAATGCGTCGCCTCGTCGTCCTCGTTCGACCGCATCCGCGTCAGCCTGGAGTCGACCGATCTGATCCGCTTCTTCGAGCCGTATTTGTTCTCCGCCACCGAGGTGAAGAACGGCAAGCCGGCGCCCGACCTTTTCCTGCACGCCGCCGGCAAGATGCACGTTGCGCCGCGCGAATGCATCGTGGTGGAGGATTCCGCCGTCGGGGTCGCGGCCGGCGTCGCCGCCGGCATGACGGCGGTCGGCTTCGTCGGCGGCAGCCACGCCGGCGCCCGGCTGAGCGAGCAGTTGCGCGCCGCCGGCGCCCGCGCCGTGATCTCCGACATGCGCGCGCTCAAGGGCGCCATCATCGACTTGCGCGGGTGGTAGCGCATTGCGCCACCTTTGCCGTCGTCCCCGCGCAAGCGGGGACCCAGGGCAAATTTTGCTGAATTTGGATGCGTGCTGGATCTCGCCCGCTTCGCGCAGGGAATGAGCGGAGTTTGCTTGGCTAGCTCGAGCGCGGCTTGGCGGCCGGTCTGCTCTTGGGCTTTTTGTGCACCGTCGGTTTCTTGACCGGCTGCGCGCCCTGCGCATCGAAGCCGACATACACGACATAGGCGCTGATGTCGGTGATCGGCTTCGGCAACGGGAACGAGATGTCGGAATCGATATGAGTAAAATTGACGCGGTCCACCGTGCCGGTGAGCGTCACCGTCTCGCGCCCGAATTTGGACATCACCGCGCGGGGATTGGTGAGGCCTTCATGCACCACCGCGATGCGTATCGGCACCTCGACGCTGCCGGGGCCGCCGGCCGGGCCGGTGATGATGCGGCCCTCGACGCCGACTTTCATGGTCATGATGCCGCCGTTGAGGTGGCATTCGCGCGCGGTGCGGGCGATGCTGCCCTGGTAACGCACGTCGAGCGCGCTGGGCTCGCCCTCGCCCGGCTTGCTGCCGATGATGAGCGTGGCGGCGCCGGTGCGGACCTTCACCTCGGGACAATCATATTCGGTATCGATGACCGGGGCGCTGCTGCCGGTATCGCCGCCGGTGGTGACCTTCGGCGACGACTTGAAAAGATCGAGCGGAGACGAGCTGAACAGGCTGCTCGAGCCCGTGCTGCCGCAGCCGCCGAGCGCGAGCGCCAAGCTCAACCCTGCGGCGACGGCCGCGCCGATCCGCGCCATGCGGTTCCCTCCCCCGACTTGCACCGGCGCGATGATCGCTGAAACCGGTTGCCGCCGAGTTTATAGCAAGCCAAGCGTGGCAAGCCCAAGGCGGGTCCAAGGCAGGCGCGTTCACGCCTTAATCGTCCTTGAGCCGCGCGTAGAGCAGATGGTCCTGCCAGATCCCCGTTGATGCACAGATAGGCCCGCGCATAGCCTTCGCGCTGAAAACCGGTCTTTTCCAGCAGCGCCGACCGAGGCGGCGTTGGAGGGAATGCAGGCCGCTTCCAGCCGGTGCAGGCGAAGTGTCCCAAAACAGAACGGAATGAGCGCCCGCAGCGCCGCCGTCATATAGCCCTGGCGGGCGAAGGGCGCGCCGATCCAGTAGCCGATCGAGCCGGCCTGCGCCACGCCGCGGCGGATATTGGCGAGCGTCAGCCCGCCGACCAGCGCATCGTCGTCGCTGCGGAAGATCAGGAAGGCGTAAGCGAGATCGCCGCGCAGGTCTTCGGTATAACGCTTGAGCCTGCGGCGGAAAGCGCTGCGGGTGAGATCGTCGGCCGGCCAGGTCGGCTCCCAGGGCGTGAGGAACGCGCGGCTCAATTCGCGCAAATGCGCCCATTCGGCGAAGTCGCCGCTGTGCGGCACGCGCAGCATGACGCCGCTGCCGGCGATGCTCGGCATGGTCTCGTCGACGGTGCGGAATAAGGCCATGACGTCACGCCGCCCGCGGCGCGAGGCGTTCGGCGATCGCGGCCGTTCTTGCAAGTCCGGAGCCGGGGCCGAGCGCGGCGATCGCCGGCGGCGAGCGGCTGATCAGCATGCGGCCGGCCGAGCGCGCGCTCTCCACCGTCACGGCGTCGACCTTGGCGACGATCTCGTCGAGCGGGATCGGGCGGCCGTAGGCCAGCATCTGGCGGGCAAGTTGCCCGAGGCGGGCCTCCGAGCTTTCCAGCGCCATCAACAGTCCGGCCTTGAGTCTGCGCCTTGGCGCGCGCGACTTCCGCGTCGTTGAGCGTCTCGGTCGCCTTGGCGATCTCGGCGATCACCACGCGCATCAGCTCGGGCGCGTCGGATTCATCGGTGCCGGCATAGAGCGCGAACAGACCGGTGTCGGAATAGGGCATGTGGAAGGCGTTGATGGTGTAGCAGAGCCCGCGCTTCTCGCGCACTTCCTGGAACAGGCGCGAGGACATGCCGCCGCCCAGCACATTGACGAACACCTGCAGGCTGTGCAGCTGGGCGTCGCGCACCGGCACGCCTTGCAGCGCCAGGGCGATGTGCACCTGCTCGAGATCGCGGGTCTCGACCCGGCTGCCGCCGCGGAAATGCGCGGGCTCGGGCGCAGGCGCGGCCGGCCCGACAAAGCTTGCAAAGCGCTTCTCGGCATCGGCGACGATCGCCGCATGCTCGATCGCGCCGGCGGCGGCCACGATCATGTCGGGGGCGCGGTAGTTGCGCGTGAGGTAGCCGCGCAGCCGCGCCGGATCGAACGAGCGCACGGTCTCCGGCGTGCCCAGAATGGAGCGGCCGACCGGCTGCTTCGGGAAAGGCGGTTTCCTGCAAACGGTCGAACACCAGATCGTCGGGCGCGTCATCGGTGGCGCCGATCTCCTGCACGATCACGTTCTGCTCGCGCTTCAATTCCTCCGCGTCGAAGGTCGGCTCGGAGATGATGTCGGACAGCACATCGAGCGCGAGCGGCACGTCGGCCTTGAGCACGCGCGCGTAATAGGCCGTGCTCTCCACGCTGGTGCGCGGCATTGAGATCGCCGCCGACCGCCTCGATCTCCTCGGCGATCTGGCGCGCACTGCGCCGTTTGGTGCCCTTGAACGCCATGTGTTCGAGCAGATGCGAAATGCCGTGCTCGTCGGGCGCTTCGTCGCGGCTGCCGGCGCCGATCCAGACCCCGAGCGAAGCGCTCTCCAGATGCGGCATGCGGTCGGTCACCACGACGAGGCCGGAGGCAAGACGGGTCACTTCGACGGTCATGCCGCAGCTCCTGCACGCGCCGCGCGCGAGACGGACGCCACGGAGCGTTCGACCGCCGCCTGATCGACCGGCAGCACGCTGATGCGTTCCTTCCGCTCCGCCAGATCGGCGAGCCAGTCGGGCAGCTTGGGCGCGAGGCCGCAGGCGGCCTCGACCGCGTCGCGGAAACTTGGCCGGATGCGCGGTCGAGAGCACGACCATCGGCACCGCCGGATCGCGCGTCTCCTTCTCGGCGACCGCGAGCGCGACGGCGGTATGCGGATCGGCGCAATAATGCGGCCTCGCGCATCCAGGCGCGCATGGTGGCGGCGCTCTCGTCCTCGTCGGCGCGGTCGGCGGTGAACAGCGCGCGCATCGTCTTGAGCGCCGGCGCGGAAATCGCGAAGCGCCGCGACTGCGCCAGCGAGCCCATCAGCGCGCGCATTGCCTTGGCGTCGCGGCCATAGGCGTCGAACAGCAGCCGCTCGAAATTCGACGAGACCTGGATGTCCATCGACGGCGAGGTGGTGTGCTGCACGTCGCGGATTTCATAGTCGCCGGTGGCGAAGGCGCGCACCAGGATGTCGTTGACGTTGGTGGCCACCACCAGCCGGTCGACCGGCAGGCCCATGCGCGAGGCGACATAGCCGGCATAGACGTCGCCGAAATTCCCGGTCGGCACGGTGAAGGCGACCTTGCGATGCGGGGCGCCGAGCGCGACCGCGGCGGTGAAGTAATAGACCGCCTGCGCCACGATGCGCGCCCAGTTGATGGAATTGACGCCGGAGAGGCGCACGCGGTCGCGGAAGGCGTGGTGATTGAACATGGCCTTCACCAGCGCCTGGCAGTCGTCGAAGGTGCCTTCGATGGCGAGCGCATGCACGTTGGCATCCGGCGCGGTGGTCATCATGCGGCGCTGCACCTCGGAGATGCGGCCGTGCGGGAACAGCACCACGACATCGACTTGGCTGCGGCCGCGGAAGGCTTCCACCGCGGCGCCGCCGGTGTCGCCCGAGGTCGCCACCACGATGGTGGTGCGCTCGGCCGCGCTCGCGCAGCACGTGATCCATCAGCCGCGCCACCAGCTGCATGGCGAGGTCCTTGAAGGCGAGCGTCGGCCCGTGGAACAGCTCGAGCACGAACAGGCTGTTGCCGAGCTGGACGAGCGGCGCGGTCGCCGGATGGCGGAAGGTGCGCGTAGGCCTCGCGCGCCATGCGGGCGAGATCGGCCTCGGGCAGACTGGCGCCGACGAAGGGCTTGATCACCTCGACCGCGACTTCGGCGTAAGGCTTGCCGGCAAAGCCCGCGATCGTCTCGCGCGCTGAGCGACGGCCAGGTCTCGGGCACGTAAAGGCCGCCGTCGCGGGCGAGCCCGGCCAGCATGACCTCGACGAAATCGAGGGCCGGGGCCTCGCCCCGCGTTGAGACGTAACGCATTGAATTGCTTAGTTTATATGGTTCCGCACGGCCGTGAGAGGCCACACTAGCCGCCGCCGGGGCCTTGCACAAGAAACGTCGGCCTAGTGGCGGCGCAAGCGCCGCGTGAGCCAGACCAGATAGACGCCGGCGAGCGCCAGCGCGAGGCCGAACCAGGTGATGGCGTATTGCAAATGGTTGTTGGGCAATTGACCTGCAGCTTGCCCGGCAGCGGCAAGCCGCCCGGCGGCACCGGCGCTTCCTGCTCGATATAGAACGGCGCCGCGCTCGCCCATTTCTTGGCGGCGGCGATCGCCGTGATGTCGCGCAGGTACCAGACATTGTCCTTGGGATCGTCGGCCGGCGTGAACAGGCCGCGCGTCTCCGGCCAGCGCACGATGCCGACGATGTCGACGCTGCCGTGCGGCTGCGCCTTGCGTCCGGGTCGCCGGATCCTTGCGCTCGAGCGGCACGTAGCCGCGGTCGACGATGACAATGCTGCCGCCGGCAAGCCGCGCCGGCGCGAACACCCAATAGCCCGGACCTTTCACGTCGGGCCGGAAGGCGGAACCCGCGGAATAGACCAGCGCCTCCTGCCCGTCGAGGAATTCGGCCGGAAAGCCGACGCGCGCGAACTCCTCGCGCGCCTGCAGCAGATGCGCCCAGCGGTCGCGCGGCGGCAGATCGGCGGGCGCGCGCGCAAGCCGCGTCGTCATGGTCGCGATCAGATTTTCCTTCCAGGCCTTGCGGTCGAGCTGCCAGAGGCCGAGGCCGACGAGGATGGCGATGCCGACAATGGCGAAAATCGTCGGCTCCAGAATGCCGCGCCGCGCGCCGCTCACGCGTCGCCCCGGCGCTCGAGGCGGCCTTCCGCCGCCTTGTGATGGTATTGCAGCGCGATCAGCAGGCCCTTGATCAGTCGCAGGGGAGCCAGCGTCACGATCAGGATCAGCGGCAGCCACAACGCCGCATGCACCCAATAAGGCGGCTGATAGACGATCTCGGTGGCGAGCGCGGCAAACACCACGATGAAGCCGCCGATCAGGATCACGAACACCGCCGGCCCGTCGCCGGCGTCGGCGAAGCCATAGTCGAGGCCGCAATGCTCGCAACGCGGCCGCAGAGTGAGAAAGCCTTGGAAGAGCTTGCCCTCGCCGCAGCGCGGGCAGCGGCCGCGCAGGCCGCGGCCAATCGGCAAGGGTGTTTGTGAAGCGGGGTCGCTCATGATCTTAGCTTTTTAAAACAAAAGGGCGGCGTCGCCGCCGCCCTCTTGGATGAAACCGCGAGCGGTCATTCCGCGTGCACGACGCCGGCGCCCCAGACATATATGCAGGCGAACAGGAACAGCCAGACCACGTCGACGAAATGCCAGTACCAGGCGGCGAATTCGAAGCCGAGATGCTGTTTCGGAGTGAAGTGGCCGGCCATGGCGCGCAGCAGGCAGACGATCAGGAAGATCGAGCCGATGATCACGTGCGCGCCGTGGAAGCCGGTCGCCATGAAGAAGGTGGCGCCGTAGATGTTGCCGGAATAGTGGAAGGCCGCGTGCGAATATTCGTAGGCCTGCACGCAGGTGAATGTGATGCCGAGCACGATGGTCAGCACCAGGCCCCATTTCAGCCCCTGGCGGTCGTTCTCGAGCAACGCGTGATGCGCCCAGGTCACCGTGGTGCCGGAGGTGAGCAGGATCAGCGTGTTCAAGAGCGGCAGATGCCAGGGATTGAAGGTCTCGATGCTCGTGGGCGGCCACACGCCGCCGGTGAAGGCCAAGCGGGCGACATCGTGCGCGTCGCCGGGGAACAGCGCGGTGTTGAAATAGGCCCAGAACCAGGCGACGAAGAACATCACCTCGGAGGCGATGAACAGGATCATGCCGTAGCGGTGCGAAATCTGCACCACGCGGGTGTGGAAGCCCTCGTACTGCGCTTCGCGGATCACGTCGCGCCACCAGGCGATGAAGGTGTAGAGCACGCCGATCAGCGCCGAGGCCGAACACCAGCGGCGCGGCCGAAAACATGTGGTGCATCCAGGCGATGAGCGCCGACCGCCAGGATGAAGGCCGATACGGCGCCGACCGCCGGCCATGGGCTCGGAGCGACCAGGTGGTAGTCGTGGTGGTTTGCGTGCGCCTCGGCCATGGTCGTCTCCGTTACAGCTTGGAATTCTTTTCGGGTGCCTGCGCCAGCGGCGCCGTATGCTCGGGCAGCCGGTAGAACGTGTAGGACAGCGTGATGGTGTTGAGATCGTCCTGGTCGCTGTCCTTGACGATCTTAGGGTCGACGTAGAACACCACCGTCATCTCGCGCGTCTCGCCCGGCTTCATGGTCTGCTGGGTGAAGCAGAAGCAGTTGATCTTGTCGAAATAGGCGCCGACCTGCGGCGGCGAAACATTGTAGGAGGCCTGCGCGGTGATCTCGCGCGCCGCCATGTTGATCACCTTGTAATGGACGGTCGCCACCTCGCCGATGCGCAGCTTGATCTCGTTCTGCTCGGGCGTGAATTTCCACGGCAGTCCGGCGGCGACGTTGGAATCGAAACGGATGATGAGCGTGCGGCCGAGCACATGATCTGGCGCCGTTTCGGCAATCTGCGGCGTGCCGGCAAAGCCGGTGGTGCGGCAGAACCAATTGTAGAACGGCACCGCGGCGTAGGCCGCGCCCACCATGGCGGCGACGAAAACGCCGCAGGCGCCCGCCACGATGACGTCGCGCCGAAGTTTCTTGTTGGGGCCCAAGGATGCGGTCATCGATGGCTCATATCGGGCGCACCAGGACGCCCGGCCCCTTCACCAAGGTCATGATGTAGAACAGGATGACCAGCGCGGCGAGCGCCAGCGCAATGGCAATCGAACGCGAGCGGCGCGCGCGCTTCTGCGCCTCGGTGAGCACGACGCCGTCGTCTTTGTGCGGCTTGTTCATGACGATCCCGACGTTCACGCCGCCAACCGGACCAAGAGCCCGCCCCATCCCCGCTCGACCAGCAGCACGGCGAACAACAGGAACAGATAGAGGATCGAGAAGGCGAACAATTGCTTGCTGGCGCGCTCGGCCGGCCGGCGCTCGCAGAACACCTGCCAGGCCAGCGCCACCATGATGGCGCCGGTCACCGCCGCGGTCAGCCCGTAGAGCGCCCCGGCATAGCCGAGTGCCCAAGGCGCAAGGCCGAGCGGCGCCAGGATCAGTGTGTAGCGCAGGATCGCCCGGCGCGCGTTCACGTCGCCGGCCACCACCGGCAGCATCGGAATGCCGGCGCGGGCGTAATCGTCGGCGCGGTAAAGCGCCAGCGCCCAGAAATGCGGCGGCGTCCAGAACAAGATGATCATGAACAGCAAAAACGGCTCGAGCGAGATCGAACCGGTGACCGCCGCCCAGCCGATCATCGGCGGGAAGGCGCCGGCGGCGCCGCCGATCACGATGTTCTGCGGCGTCAGGCGCTTGAGCCAGACGGTGTAGATCACGGCATAAAAGAAGATGGTGAAGGCGAGCAGCGCGGCCGCGAACATATTCACCAGCAGGCCGAAGGTGACCACCGAGAAGCCGGCGAGCGTCATGCCGAAAGCCAGCGCCTCGCCCGGCTTGACGCGCCCCATCGGCACCGGCCGGCGCTGCGTTCGCGTCATCAAGGCGTCGACGTCGGCGTCGTACCACATGTTGAGGCGCCGGCGGCGCCGGCGCCGACCGCGATGCAGAGCAGCGCGGTGAAGGCGGTCATCGGATGCAACGCTGCCGGGCGCGATCGCCAGACCGACCAGCGCGGTGAACACCACCAGCGACATCACGCGCGGCTTCATGAGCGCGATGTAATCGGAGACGCTCGCAAGGCTGGGCTCGGCCAGGCCGAGCGCGGGCCGGGCGGCGAGCGCGCCGCTGAACTCTGCGCCTTCGCTGACGAGCGACATGGGTTATTTAATCCGCGGCAGCGTCTCGAACTGGTGGAACGGCGGCGGCGACGACAGCGTCCATTCCAGCGTGGTCGCGCCCGCGCCCCACGGATTGTTGCCGGCCACGCGCTTCTTGCATGAAGGCCTCGACCAAGCCGATGAAGAAGATGACCATGCCGAAGCCGGCAATATAGGAGCCGTAGGACGAGACCTCGTTCCAGCCGTGGAACGCCTCCGGATAGTCGACGGTCGCGGCGCGGCATGCCGGCGAGGCCAAGGAAGTGCTGCGGGAAGAAGATGATGTTGACGCCGATGAAGGTGACCCAGAAATGCAGCTTGCCGATGGTCTCGTTGTACATGTAGCCGGTCATCTTCGGGAACCAGTAGTACCAGCCGCCGAAGATGGCGAACACGGCGCCGAGCGAGAGCACGTAGTGGAAGTGCGCGATCACGTAGTAGGTGTCGTGCAGCGAGCGGTCGACGCCGGCATTGGCCAGCACCACGCCGGTGACGCCGCCGATGGTGAACAGGAAGATGAAGCCCATCGCCCACAGCATCGGCGTCTTGAAATCGATCGAGCCGCCCCACATGGTGGCGATCCAGGAGAAGATCTTCACGCCGGTCGGCACCGCGATCACCATGGTGGCGGCGATGAAATAGGCCTGCGCGCCGGTCGATAGGCCGACCGTGTACATGTGGTGCGCCCACACCACGAAGCCGATGCGCGCCGATCGAGACCATGGCGTAGGCCATGCCGAGATAGCCGAACACCGGCTTCTTGCGAGAAGGTCGAGACGATCTGGCTGATCATGCCGAAGCCCGGCAGAATGAGAATGTAGACTTCCGGGTGCCCGAAGAACCAGAACAGATGCTGGAACAGCAGCGGATCGCCGCCGCCCTTCGGATCGAAGAAGGTGGTGCCGAAATTGCGGTCGGTCAGCAGCATGGTGATGGCGCCGGCCAGCACCGGCAGCGCCAGCAGCAGCAGGAACACGGTCACCAGGATCGACCACACGAACAGCGGCATCTTGTGCAGCGTCATGCCGGGCGCGCGCATGTTGAAGATGGTGGTGATGAAGTTGATGGCGCCGAGGATCGACGAGGCGCCGGCCAGATGGATCGACAGGATGGCGAAGTCGACCGCCGGGCCCGGATGGCCGCTGGTCGATAATGGCGCGTAGAGCGTCCATCCCGTTCCGGCGCCGAGGGAACCCGGTTCGCCTTCGACGAACGCGGAGGTCAGCAGCAGCGCGAACGAAGCCGGCAGCAGCCAGAACGA
This sequence comes from uncultured Alphaproteobacteria bacterium, assembly GCA_963742375.1. Lineage (GTDB taxonomy): Bacteria > Pseudomonadota > Alphaproteobacteria > Rhizobiales > Xanthobacteraceae > Pseudolabrys. Next base: position 187,494 of record CAVULP010000001.1, on the reverse strand, counting down.
GATGTTGTTCATGCGCGGGAACGCCATGTCGGGCGCGCCGATCATCAGCGGCACCATCCAGTTGCCGAAGCCGCCGATCATGGCCGGCATGACCATGAAGAAGATCATGATCAGCCCGTGCGCGGTGGCGAACACGTCGTATTCGTGCGCGCCCGGGAAAATCTGGATGCCCGGGATTCTGCAACTCCATGCGCATGGCGATCGACATACAGCCGCCGATCACGCCCGCCAACATCGCGAACACCAGGTACATCGTGCCGATGTCCTTGTGGTTCGTGGAGTAGACGAAACGCCGCCAGCCGGTCGGATGGTGGTCGTGGGCTTCGTGTGCGCCATGGAGAGCTGCGTGGTCCGCCATCGTTACTGTCCTTCGACTCGTGTCGTTGTCGATCGAATTATATTCCGATTTTTATATGTGTGTCACTTGCCATTGCCGGCGGCCGCCACCGCGGTCGGAGCGAGCGCGGTCATCGGTCGCGGCGTACTTCTTCTTCGCCTGCTCGAGCCAAGCCGTGTAGTCCTTCTCGCTCAGCACATGGACCGCAATCGGCATGAAGGCATGATCGCGCCCGCACAGCTGCGAGCACTGGCCGTAATAGGTCCCTTCCCGTTCGGCCTTGAACCAGGTCTCGTTGAGGCGGCCCGGGATGGCGTCGATCTTGATGCCGAATGACGGCACCGAGAACGAATGAATGACGTCCGCACCGGTCACCTGGACGCGGACCACCTTGTTGACCGGCACCACCATCTCGTTATCGACCGCGAGCAGCCGAGGCTGGCCGGGCTTGCGCTCCTTGTCCTGCAGCATCACAGAGTCGAACTCGAATTTGCTGTCCGGATAGCTGTAGCTCCAGAACCATTGCTTGCCGGTCACCTTCACGGTCAAATCGGCGGGCGGCACTTTCAATTGGTAGAACAGCAGCCGGAACGACGGCACCGCGATCGTCACCAGGATCAGCACCGGCACGATCGTCCAGATCACCTCGATGGTGGTGTTGTGGGTGGTGCGCGAAGGCACCGGATTGGCGCGCGCGTTGAAGCGCACGATCACGATCACCAGCAGTGCCAGCACGAACAGCGCGACCGCACCGATGATCCAGAGCAGGAAGTCGTGGAACCAGACAATATCCTCCATGACCGGCGTTGCGGCCGGCTGGAAGCCAAGCTGCCACGGTTGCGGCTGCCCCCGGTGGCCCCGGTGGCGGCGAGCGTTGCGCTTGCGCCCGCCAGAACGGTCACGCCCGTGACCAGGAATGCGATCAACCGCTTGACCAACTGCATTGTTCTTTGCGCTCCCTCGACGAGAAAAACGGCCTTGCGAACAAGGCCCCAATTTGCCGCCCACCGCTAACGTGATGTTCGGCGCGGCCCGCCGAAGCACGCCGTATTGCCACGGGCGTGGCAGCTTAGGCTGTCGTGCGACGGGACGGGGGGAAATCCCGGCCTCTCAAACCACAATTCCGTTCCTGCCGCAATGCGCCTCGACGCGGCGGCGTGCGACAAACGGGATAGCCCGGCGGCCTGTTCGAACGCCGTATTTACGCCACGGGAAGGCGTTTTGGATGGGCCTCGCCGCGCAAAGCCGGCCGCCGCGCCTTGCTTGACAGGAAAGGCCGGGCATGACCCAACCGAGGCGAATAAAATGCAGGATAGGTCGGCGATTCGCCGGCAGGCAGGCAGCCAAGTGCGGCGCCGCCGCATGCCAAGGGATTGAACGATGGGCATTTTCGGGCACGGCAGAGAGGCGATCCGACGCTGGGCATGGTTCCTGACGCTACTGGCGCTGCTGGCGGTCCTGGCGCTGGTGCCCGCCGACAAGGCCTCTGCCCAAGGCGCGGTCAAGTCGGTGCACAAAGATTGGCAGATCCGCTGCGACACGCCGCCGGGCGCCAAGTCGGAACAATGCGCCCTGATCCAGAGCGTGACCGCGGAAGACCGCGCCAATGTCGGCTTGACCGTGATCGTGCTCAAGACCGCCGACGCCAAGAGCCGGCTGATGCGGGTGGTGGCGCCATTGGGTGTGCTGCTGCCCTCCGGCCTCGGCCTCAAGATCGACAATGCCGACATCGGCCGCGCCGGCTTCGTGCGCTGCCTGCCCAATGGCTGCATCGCCGAGGTCGTCATGGACGACGAGCTGATCAAGAAACTGCGCTCCGGCAAGAGCGCGACCTTCATCATCTTCCAGACGCCGGAAGAAGGCATCGGCTTTCCGATGAGCCTGGCTGGCTTTGGCGAGGGCTACGACAAGCTGCCGTGAGTTCGCGAAGCGCAGCGCATGCGCCGTTAACCGGCGATAGCTGCCGCTGCTTTCCGCCGCGAGGCGCCACTGGCGTCATCGCCGAACATTTCGTCGGCGGCCGAACTCGCCCGCGCGGGCAGCAACGTCAAATCGGCCGGATCCTGCTCAATGGCCTCGATCAACTGCTCAAGGTTGCGATGGGTCCGCTCGGCGCGGTGCGAAATTCCTTCGAAGTCGCCGATCACGCGGATGCCGTAGGTCGCGGTCGCCAAGGCTGGGAGCGCTGCGCTAAGCCAGATCGTGCCGTCGGTCGTGAACCAACGTGACTCGAGCATGCGCTCCATGAACTGGCCGTAGGATAAATGACCGAACGCAACCGCGCCGGTCGCGAAAAGCAGACAAATTCCGACGAGCTCCAGCGCGCCTCCGCCGACTCATGCACCGGCATTGCCTCGTTGTACTTGCACTGGTCGGCGAGCAGTTTCAGCAAGACGGCGCGCTCGGTCGCCAAGTTTCCGGACGTGAGCTCGCCCGATCCGTGCCTTGCATGCGCACCTGGCGCGCCCGTACCAGCCCGTCCACGTCGTTGCCTCCCCGGGACATGGCTTCGCCGCGCCCAGGTCCACGTGGAAGCGCCAGACGTCAGCCGCTCATCGCCGCGCCAGCCCGCCGCGCGCCAATGATGATCGCCACGAGCGCGTACACCGCTAGCGATCTTCAGAACTAATTCGCTCGCAGATGGCGCCCTTCGCTGACCCGGTGCGCCTCGGCCGCGTCGGCGAGCTTGTAGCGATGGATCGCAGGCGCGCCGCACCGCGCCGGCCGCGAGCAGCGCCAGCATGCGATCGAGGTGGGCGCGGTCGCGTTTGACGTCGGGACGCAAGGTTTGGACATCCTTACGGTCCGGCGCAAAGCCCTCGGGCGCAGGCGCGATCCACACCAGCCGGCCGCCGGGTTTGAGCACCTTGTAGCAACCGGCGCGGACGCTGCCGCCAACGGTGTCGAACACCACGTCGCAAATCGGGGCCGATACCGGTGAAGTCTTCTGTGTTGTAGTCGATGACGCGGTCGGCGCCGAGACCGCGCACGTAAGCGTGGTTGCCGGCGCTCGCTGCCGTGATCACGGTCGCGCCGAGATGCTTGGCAAGCTGCCACGGCAAAGCCGGCGACGCCGCCGGCGCCGCCCTGGATGAGGATGGTCTCGCCCTTTTTCAGATGTGCGGTGTCTTCGATGGCCGTCATCGCTGTGAGGCTGCACGAGCGCCGAGCGCCGCAGCCTCGGCATGGCCGATCGAGCGCGGGCTTCTTGGCTGACGATGGCCGCCTTGATGGCGATTTTCTTCCGCATAGGCGCCTTCGATGCCTTGGTCGGTCACGCCGAACACGGCGTCGCCGACTTTGAACATCGGTGACAGCCGGCGCCGACCTCGCTGACGATGCCGGAGAAGTCGCGGCCCAGGCATGGCAGCGGGCTTCGAGCACGTAACCGAGGTGACGCAGCCGTCGCGGCGATGTGTCAGCGCCCTCGCCGACCGGAACCAGCGCAAGAAGTGCGTCGTGTCCCCGCCGCACCTTGGGATCGGCGCCGTTACGGATGCCGCGTGAATGTCGACCACCACCTCGCCGGGTTCCTGCTGTCGGGTCTCGGCGCCTCGCCATAGTCCGCAGCATCTCCGGCCCGCCATGGCCCATCAGCAGCATTGCCTTCATGATACCGGACCTTCCGCCCGTGTTGGCCATGACATCCTAAGCCCATCGCGGCTTGCTTGGTCCAGCCGCCCTCGCAGAATCGCCACAGAGGCCCTATCTGATGGCTTGAACGCCAGCGGAGACGTTCATGGACGCAGCCATTTCCTCCCTCCTCGACCGCGCCGGCCTCGACAAGGCCAAGGTTGGGCAAATCATCAAACACGGGCTCGACGGCGCCGACGACGGCGAGCTGTTCCTGGAATACCGCCAGTCCGAGATGCTGGCCTTCGACAATGGCCGGCTCAAGCAGGCGACCTACGACACCGCGCAGGGCTTCGGCCTGCGCGCGGTCAAGGACGAGGCGGTCGGCTATGCCCACGCCTCCGATCTGTCGGAAGCGGCGCTTTCGCGCGCGGCCGATGCGGTGCGCGCGGTCAAAGGCGGGCACAGCGGCAGCTATGCCGAGCCGCCCGGCACGCACCAACCGCAAGCTCTATGGCGACGACAATCCGCTCGGCACGCCGGCCTTCGAGGCCAAGGTGAAATTGCTCGAGCAGATCGACGCCTACGCGCGCGCCAAGGACCCGCGGGTGCGCCAGCTCTCGGCCAGCGTCGGCGCCACCTGGCAGGTGATCGAGATCCTGCGCGCCGACGGCACCAGCTACCGCGACATCCGGCCGATGGTGCGGCTCAACGTCATCGGTGATGGCCGGCGAGGGCGACCGGCAGGAGACCGGCAGCTATGGCTTCGGCGGCCGCGAAGGCTATGAGCGCTTCATCACGCCGGACGCCTGGCAAGGCGCGGTCGACGAAGCGGTGCGCCAGGCGCTGGTCAATCTCGCGGCGGTGCCGGCGCCGGCCGGCGAGATGGACGTGGTGCTGGGCTCCGGCTGGCCGGGCGTGATGCTGCACGAGGCGGTCGGCCACGGCCTGGAAGGCGACTTCAACCGCAAGAAGACATCCGCCTTCGCCGGGCTGATGGGCCAGCAGGTCGCCGCCAAGGGCGTCACCGTGGTCGACGACGGCACCATGCAGGCCCGCCGCGGCTCGCTTTCCATCGACGACGAAGGCACGCCGACCAACCGCACCGTGCTGATCGAGGACGGCATGCTGGTCGGCTACATGCAGGACCGGCAGAACGCGCGGCTGATGAAGCATGAAGCCGACCGGCAACGGACGGCGCGAAAGCCACGCGCACGTGCCGATGCCGCGCATGACCAACACCTACATGCTCGCCGGCAAGCACGACCCGAAAGAGATCATCGCCTCGGTGAAGAACGGCCTCTACGCCGTCTCCTTCGGCGGCGGCCAGGTCGACATCACCTCGGGCAAATACGTGTTCCAGTGCACCGAGGCCTACAAAATCGAGAACGGCAAGGTCGGCGGCGCCGGTCAAGGGCGCCATGCTGATCGGCAACGGCCCGACCGACCTGCATCGCATCTCGATGATCGGCAACGACTTCGCGCTCGATCCCGGCATCGGCACCTGCGGCAAGAACGGCCAGGGCGTGCCGGTCGGCGTCGGCCAGCCGTCCTTGCGCATGGACAAGATCACCGTCGGCGGCACCGCATGAGCACATCCGCCATGCCCGAGACGTCGCGCCTGCGCCGCTGGAGCAAGACCGTCGTCGATCTCGCCTTCGTCGTGCTGGTGGTGCTGGCGGCCAAGGCCGCGATCGCCGAGCCGTTCTACGTGCCGTCCGGATCGATGGAGCCGACGCTGCTGATCGGCGACGAATTGCTGGCGACCAAATACCCTTACGGCTACAGCACCGCCTCGCTGCCCGCGCTGCTCGAACTGCCGAGCACGCCGCGCATCCTCGGCGCGCTGCCCAAACGCGGCGACGTGGTGGTGTTCCGCTGGCCGGGCGACCGTTCGCAAGTTTGGGTCAAGCGCGTGATCGGCCTGCCCGGCGACCGCATCGCCATGCGCGGCGGCCAAGTGGTGATCGACGGCAGGCCGGCGGCCTTGCAGCCGGACGGCATGGGCCCGATGGAAACCGAGAACGGCTCGCACACGCCCACGCAACGCCTGATCGAGACGCTGCCGGGCGGACGCACGCACGCGATCTTACAAGATGGTCGCGCGCGAGCCGCTCGACAATTTGCCGGAAGTGACGGTGCCGCCCGGCCATCTCTTCGTCATGGGCGACAACCGCGACAATTCGGCCGACAGCCGCGTGCCCGTGCACGCCGGCGGCGTCGGCCTGCTGCCGGTCGCCGACCTGGTCGGGCGCGTGGACGCGATCGTGGGCTCCTGGGACCTCGGCATGAAAAGCCGTCCGGTCTGGACCTGGCCGTCGGGCTTGCGGCTGGCGCGGTTTTTCTCCGCGGTGCACTAAGCGCAACTCATCGTGCGTCATGCCCGGCCATAGCCGTCCGAAGGCCGGCATGCCCGGCCATGACAGATCATCGCACCACGCCCGAAATGCAGCACGGCTTGCTGCGCGGGCGCGTCAGCCGGCTCTTGAGGTAGCAGCGCGCCGAGCCGCCGATATAGCCGGGCCGCACATAGGTGAAGGCGCGGCAACGGCTGTCCGCCTCGCAGGCCGACTTGCATGCCGCCCCGCCCGCGTCGGTCGCGGTATCGAAGTTGCGATAATCGCCGCCGAAGCGGTCGATGGAATATTCGATGCCGCCGCGCCGCGGCTCGATCACGCCGGCGCCGCGCACCCCCGCCACGCAGCACGCATCCTCCTGCCGCTGCGGCACCCGGTTCTTCAGCCGGCAAGTGGCGGGCACGGCAGTCGTGCGCGGATAGGAGAAGCTCCAGGCGCGGCAGCGGGCGTCGTGCTCGCAACGCGAGGCGCAGACCGCAGGATCGCCGTTGCGGACGGCAAAGCTCGAATAATCGCTGCCGCGGCGGTCGTAGCCCACTTGCGCCGCAGCCTGCCCGGCGCCTGCAAGGATGACGAGGCCGGCGCCCAACAGCTTGATCCAATACCGCATGCGCACCCGTGCAATGGCTTCGTCTTAAGCGCCCCAGCGGCATGTTAGCGCACCGGGCGCAGCCTGTGCAGATGCAGCATGACAGGGCTACGGTCCCGCGCCAATATCCGCCCGCTTTCAGGGGAGGATCGCCTGCCGGGACCCCGCCTTATCGCGCTCAAGCGCCTGCGCGCCCGCGTGGCGGCGAGCAGCCCTTACGACCTTGCCGCGCTCGCCTTGTTCGCCGTGCTGGTGGCGCTGGTCTTGGCCACCTACGACTCCTACGCGGTCTCCAATGACGAACAAGTGCAGCAGGCCTATGGCCGGCTGATCATCGCCTATTACCGCAGCGGCTTCACCGACCAGGCGCTGTTTCATTTCGAAAATCTCTACCTCTATGGCGGACTGTTCGACGTGCTGATCGTGCCGATCCAGCATTTGCTGCCATTCCTCGATCCTTACGACCTGCGCCACATATTCTGCGCGCTGATCGGCGTCGGCGGCATCGCGGCGGCCTACGGCACCGCGCGGCTGGTGGCGGGGCCGCGCGCGGGCTGCATCGCCGCTTATGCCCTTGCCGTGTGCGGGCCGTGGTACGGCGCGATGTTCAACCACACCAAGGACATTCCCTTCGCCGCGGCGATGATGGGCGCGACCTATTTCCTGCTGCGCGCCGCGCGCGCGCTGCCGCGCCCGCGCCCGCTCGACGTGATCTGGTTCGGCGTTCTGCTCGGCGCCGCGCTCGGCATGCGCGTGCTCGGGCTGCTGACCGTCGGCTATGCCGGGCTTGCCATGATCGCGCGCATTCCGCGTTTGCGCGACGGACCGCTACGCGACCGCCTGAGCTTTTTTGCCCAGTCGGTGATCGCTTTGGCGCCGGCCTTTCTCATCGGCTACGCGATCATGATCGCGGCCTGGCCGTGGGCGGCGCTGGCGCCGCTCAATCCGGTGCGCGGGCTGATCGATTTCGGCGATTTCCACTATCAGATCCGCACGCTGCTCAACGGCCATGTCTACGACATGGGCGACGTGCCGCGCTGGTATGTGCCGGCCTATCTGCTGATCAAACTGCCGCTGCTCATGCTGGCCGGCGCATCGGTCGCGCTGCTGTTCGTGCTGTGGCCGCGGCGCGGCGCCGAGCGCACGTCACAGCGGCGGCTGGAAAGCGCGTTGCTGGTGTTCATCGCCGTTTTCCCGGTGGCCTGCGAGGTCATCGACCACGGGCCGGCTTTCACCGGCCTGCGCCATTTCCTGTTCGTGGTGCCGGTGTTCGCCGCGCTCGCCGGCATCGGCTTCGATTGGCTGCTGAGCGAGATCGAAGCGCGCCACCGCGCGTTGGCCGGCGGCGCGCTCGCCGCAATCGCGGCGCTGATCGTGTGGAACGCCACGATCCTGGTGCGGCTGCATCCCTATCAGTATCTCTATTACAACCCGCTGGTCGGCGGCATCGAAGGCGCCTCGCGGCTTTACGTCATGGACTACTGGGTCAACATCATGACCGAAGCGGTCGACGATCTCGAAGCCTATATCGCCACACTCGACAAGAGCGGCCATCCCGGCCTGCGCTATACCGTGGCGGTGTGCGGCGAGCGGCTGCCGTTCGAGGAGGAAGCCGGTCCGCGCCTGCAATGGATCGAGGACTGGAACAAGGCCGACTTCTTCATCGCGCCGACGCACATGAATTGCGACCGCGCGCTCGACGGCAAAGTGATCGCCACCATCTCGCGCATGGGCGCGCCGATCGGTGTGGTCAAGGACCGCCGCGCGCTGGTGCATCCGGCCGTCGCCAAACATCCGTGAAAAAATGCGCCCGCCGGAGGGGCCGGCGGGCGCTGGTGATCCGGCCGCGAGAGGGGATGATCGCGGGGTTCGGATCGCGGCCGACGAGAGGGGCTCGGCCGTTTTTGTGACGCCATTAAATTGCCTGGCGCGCCGGGCGATTCGTGGGCGGACGGCGGAAGCCGGGCTCGACGCCGTTGCGCGGCGGACGCAGGCCCGAGCGGTTGACGCGGCGCTCGCAGGCACGCTCGCGCAGCAGCGCGGTCGGGTCTTGCCAGAACGGCTCCGAGAAGGCGTCGCGCAGATCGGCGCGGTTGATGCCGATATCGGCGAGCATGCGGCGGTCAAGGCCGGCGAGCGCGGCAGCCTGGCGGCGGTGGCGGCGGGCGCGCGCCAATTCCTTCATCCAGCGCGTGACCAAGGCCAGCAACGCTCAGAAAGGCGCGCACCAAGATGCCGCCGGCGAGGGCAGAACGGGGATATTTGTCGGTCATGTCAGTCTCCATGCAGTTCGCGGCTTCGGCCCGATATGGCGCCAAGCCGTCGCCGGACCCACCCGAAATCCCCACCCGAATTCCTCCGGCAGCGCTGTATATTGCACTGCGGGGATTGATTAGTGAAACGAATGTTTTTAATCTGATCGATCAGCAATTGATGATACGGCGCGCCGGCCCGCCGGCCCGCTCTTTGAGGGACCAGATCCCATGACCGTGCTGCTCGACATCGATCAATTGCGCACCTTCATCGCCATCGCCGAGACCGGCAGCTTCACCAAGGCGGCCGAGGTCGTGAACAAGACCCAGTCGGCGGTGTCGATGCAGATGAAGCGGCTGGAGGAGCGCATCGAGCGCCCGATCTTCGCGCGCGACGGCCGCGGCTCCAAGCTGACCGAGGACGGCGCGCGCCTGCTCGATTACGCGCGCCGGCTGGTCAAGCTCAACGTCGAGACGGTGGCCGCCTTTTCCGACGCGGCGCTGTCGGGCCGCGTGCGGCTCGGCGTGCCGGACGATTACGCCGACCGCTATCTGCCCGAGATCATGGCGCGCTTCTCGCGCGCCTATCCTGGCGTCGAGCTGACCGTGATCTGCGAGCCCTCGGTCGATCTGCTCGAGCGCATCGACGAGCAACGAGATCGATCTCGCCATCGTCACCAATTGCGAGGGCAAGCGCGCGGCCGAGACCTTCCGGCGCGAGCGGCTGTTATGGGTGACCTCGAACCGGCATTCGACCCATCTCGAGGCGCCGCTGCCGCTGGCGCTCGGCCGGCCGAGCTGCACCTGGCGGCGCACGGCGATCGAGCGGCTGGAATCGGTCGGGCGGCCGTATCGCGTGCTCTATTCGAGCTCGAATGCCGGCGCGGTGGCGGCCGCGGTGCTCGCAGGCCTTGCGGTGTCGGTGCTCGCCGAATCCGGCCTGCGCCCCGGCATGCGCGTGCTGACGGCGAACGAAGGCTTCCCCGAATTGCCGAGCTGCCGCGTCGGGCTGGTGCGCAGCGCGCACGACTCCTCGGCGCTCGCCGATGCGCTGGCCGGGCACATCGTGTCGTCGCTCGACAATTTGTCGGAAGCGCAGGCGGCGGAGTGCTCGTGCGGAGTGCAGGCGCGTGCACGCCGGCTTCAGCTCGAACGCGGGTACGTCCACTGCGGCTGGCGGACGCAATAGCATACTCGTCGTAAATCGGATCGATCGAGCCGTTCCACTCGCCGTGGAATTTCTCCAGCAATTCCTCCGCCGGCGTGATGCCGCGGGCGATCGACTCTTCCAGCGGGCGCAGATAGCGCGTCTCGTCGCGGCCGTTGCGGTCGAGGCGCGCCCGGCGGGCCAGCCCGCGCGAGGCGAGCCGCAAGGTCTCCTGCGCCAGCGTCAGCACGTTGCGATTGCCGATCTCCGCCTTAAAGCCGAGCTTGGGCACGTCGTCACGCAGCGTCTGGCGTTGCTCGGCGCTCCAGCCTTTGACCATCTGCCAGCAGGCCTCGAGCGCGGCCTCGTCATACAAAAGCCCGACCCAATAGGCGGCGAGCGAGGGCAGCCGCCGCCACGGCCCGCCGTCGGCGCCGCGCATTTCCAGATAGCGCTTGAGCCGCACCTCCGGAAAAATCGTGCTCAGATGATTGGCCCAGTCCGAGATGGTCGGGCGCTCGCCCGGCAGCTCCTTGAGCTTGCCGGCGAAGAAATCGCGGAACGACTTGCCGGCCACGTCGATATATTTCTCGCCGCGCTTGATGAAATACATCGGCACGTCGAGCGCGTAATCGACGTAACGCTCGAAGCCCATGCCGTCCTCGAAGGCCCAGGGCAGCATGCCGGAGCGGTCGCCGTCGGTGTCGGTCCAGATCTGCGAGCGCATCGACAGGAAGCCGTTCGGCTTGCCTTCGGTGAACGGCGAATTGGCGAACAGCGCGGTCGCCACCGGCTGCAGCGCGAGCGCGACGCGCAGCTTCTTGACCATGTCGGCTTCCGACGAGAAGTCCAAGTTCGCCTGCACCGTGCAGGTGCGGTACATCATGTCGAGGCCGAGCGTGCCCACCTTCGGCATGTAGGCGGTCATGATCTTGTAGCGGCCCTTCGGCATCACCGGCATGTCCTCGCGCCGCCAGTTCGGCGTCATGCCGATGCCGAGGAAGCCGATGCCGAGCGGCTTTGCCACTTCGCGCACCTGCGCCAGATGCGCCATCAGCTCGGCGGCGGTCTGGTGCACGTTCTCGACCGGCGCGCCGGAGAGTTCGAACTGGCCGCCCGGCTCGAGCGAAATCGCGCCGCCGTCGGTCACGTCGAACAGGCCGATGATGTTGTCGCCCTCCATGATCGGATCCCAGCCGAGCAGGTCGTGCATGCCTTCGAGCAATGCGCGGATCGAGCGGCGGCCGTCATACGGCACCGGCCGGTGATCCTCGACCGTGAAGGCGAATTTCTCGTGCTCGGTGCCGACGCGGAATTTTTCCGGCGGCGTGCAGCCCGCTTCGAGCCAGGCGACGAGTTCGTCGCGCGTCTCGATCGGGGTCATGTCGATCTGGTCACGGGCCATGAAGTTTCCGACGCAAAAAGGTCGCGACGTTAAACATGGTGCGCCGCAAAGGGCAATGCGAGGACGCGACGTTCGCGCATTGCGTGATCGCGCGTGGTGTCCGCGGCGCTTCGCCAGGGAGCGAAAATAGGAATATAAACAAATCAGCGAAGTTCATATTTTGTTCTTTCGCGCCTCGCGGCCATGCTTTATTGGTTTTCGCCAGCATGCCGCAGTTCTCGCCCCACCAGGACCAGGCGCTCAAAGCCGTCGCGCATTGGCTCAAGGAGAAGCCGGGCGTCAACGGCACGCCGCCAGGTGTTCCGCCTGTTCGGCTATGCCGGCACCGGCAAGACCACGCTCGCCCGGCATCTGGCCGAGCACGTCGACGGCGAGGTGAAGTTCGCCGCCTTCACCGGCAAGGCGGCCTCGGTGATGCGCGGCAAGGGCTGCCACGGCGCCTCCACCATCCACGGCCTGATCTACCGCGCGCGCGAGAGCGGCGAGGAAATCCCCTCGTTCGACCTGTGGGACGACGCGCCCGCCTCCAAGGCCGAGCTGATCATCATCGACGAATGCTCGATGGTGGATGCCGAGCTCGGCCGCGACCTGTTGTCGTTCGGCGTGCCGGTGCTGGTGCTGGGCGATCCCGCGCAGCTGCCGCCGATCCAGGGCGGCGGATTTTTCACCGAGGCCGAGCCCGACGCCATGCTCACCGAAGTGCACCGGCAGGCCGAGGGCGATCCGATCATCCGCCTGTCGATGACCATTCGCGCCGGCGAGTATCTCGAGCCCGGCCGCTACGGCGAGACCGAAGTGGTGGCGCGCGACGATCTCGATCCCGAACGCGTGCTGGAAGCCGACCAGGTGCTGGTCGGGCGCAACGCCACGCGGCGCGCCTACAACATCCGGCTGCGCGAGCGGCGCGGCTTCGACGACGCCATGCCGTCGGCCGGCGACAAGCTGGTGTGCCTGCGCAACAACCGCAAGAAGGGCCTGTTCAACGGCGGGCTCTGGACGGTGAAGGAGCGCGGCGCGCGCGCGCACCGGCATCATGACCATGCGGCTGATGCCCGACGACGAGACGGCGACGCGCGGCGTGAAAGTATCGGTGCGGCCGGAATGCTTCTCCGGCGGCATCGAGAAGCTCGATTGGGCGCGGCGCAAGCCCTATGACGAGTTCGACTACGGCTACGTGCTCACCGTGCACAAGGCGCAAGGCTCGCAATGGGACGACGTGGTGCTGTTCGACGAGAGCTTCGCGTTCCCCGACAGCCGCGAGCGCTGGCTCTATACCGGCGTCACGCGGGCGGCGAAGCGGTTGACGGTGGTGGTGTAACCGTCATCCGCTCATTCCCGCGCAAGCGGGAATCAGACTGGGCCCCCGCTTTCGCGGGGGTGAGCGGAAGAACGTTAGGCCTTCCTCGCCGCCACCCTTGCCCGGTGCGCAAACGGCAGCACGGCGAGCGCGATCGCGGTGAACGCGGCGCCGGCGAGGAAGGTGCCGTCCGGGCCGATGAAGTCCCACAAGCCGCCGGCGATGACGCTGGCCGCCAGCATGGCGAGCCCGCTCACCAGATTGAACACGCCGAAGGCGGTGCCGCGCAATTGCGCCGGCGCGGTGTCGGCGACCAGCGCCGACAGCAGCCCCTGCGTCAGGCCCATGTGCAGGCCCCAGATCGCCACGCCGATCATCACCGTGGCGACGCTGCCGCCGAGCGCCAGCACCAAATCGGCCACGATCAGCAGCGCGAAGCCGCCAATCAGCAGGCGATAGCGGCCGATGGAATCGGAGAGCGCGCCGGCCGGCCAGGCCGACAGCGCATAGACCAGGTTCATCACCACCATCACCGTCGGCACCAGCACCACCGGCATGCCGACCGATTGCGCGCGCAGCAGCAGGAAGGCTTCGCTGAAACGGGCGAGCGTGAAGATGGCGGCGACGCCGACCACGATCCAGTAGCCGATGTCGAGCCGCTTGAGCTCGGCGCGCGACAGCGGCGAGCGCAGCGCGCGCGCGCGTCGCGGGCGTTTTTTGGCTCGCGCACGAACAGGACGATGACGGCGACCGAAATGAAGGCCGGGATCACGGCGATCCAGAATACGTGGGTGAAATTACCGGCCAGCAACGCCATGAAGACGATCGCCAGGCCGGGCCCGAGCACCGCGCCCACCGTGTCGAGCGTCTGGCGCAGGCCGTAGGCGGTGCCGCGCAGGCCGGCGGGCGTGAGATCGGCGATCAGCGCGTCGCGCGGGGCGCCGCGGATGCCCTTGCCGACGCGGTCGATGAAGCGCGCGCCCGCCACCCAGGCGATGCTGGATGCGAGCGGGAAGATCGGCTTCCTCAGCGCGGCCAGGCCGTAGCCGGCCGCAGCCAGCCATTTGCGCTCGCCGAGATAGTCGCTGAGCGCGCCGGAGAACACCTTGGTGACGGCGGCGGTCGCTTCCGCAATGCCCTCGATGATGCCGACGTCGAGCGTGGAGGCGCCCAGCACGCCGACCAGATAGAGCGGCAGCAGCGCATGGATCAGCTCGGAGGATGAGTCCATGAACAGCGAAACCAGCCCGAGCGCCCAGACACTGCCGGGGATCTCGCGCCAGCGCAGGAGGGAGGGTTTTGCTCTCAGCCATGACGGAATTCATCCGCTCATTCCCGCGCAAGCGCGAATCGCAGCGGCATTGCAGGAGCTGCGAATTCCTGGACCCGCCGCTTTTCGCGCGGGGGTCGAGCGGCAGATACGGCGCGTGCCGCCGTGAAGCTTACGCCGCCTCTTTCTTCTTCGGCGGGGCGAAGCGCCGGTAGAAGGTCTCGTCCTTGCCCGCCATGTCGATGAGCAGCTTGGGCGGCGCAAAGCGCGCGCCGTATTTCTTCTCCAGCCTGCGGGCAAGCTCGACGAATTTTTTCGTGCCCATCATGTCGATATAAGACAGCGTGCCGCCGGAGAACGGCGCGAAGCCCCAGCCGAGGATCGAGCCGACGTCGGCCTCGCGCACGTCGGTGATCACCTTCTCCTCGAAGGTGCGCGCGGCCTCCACCGCCTGCACCACCAGGAAGCGTGCTTTAAGCTCCTCGACATCGATGGCCTCGACCTCATCGCGCGTGAGCGTCTTCGGCAATATGTCGGCGAGCCCCGGCCACAGCCGCTTGGGCTGGCCTTGCGGATAGTCGTAGAAGCCCTTGCCGTTCTTGCGGCCGGAGCGGCCGTTCTTCTCGACCATGTCCTCGAAGCAGTTTCTTCTGCCCCGGATTGATCGCCTTGGGCCCGAGATCGGCTTCGGTCGCACGCACGATCTTGAGGCCGAGGTCGAGCCCGGTTTCGTCGTTGAGCGACAGCGGGCCGACCGGCATGCCGGCCATGCGCGCGACGTTCTCGATCATGGCCGGCGGAATGCCCTCCAGCAGCATCAGATGGCCTTCGAGCAGATAGTCGATGACGCAGCGGTTGGCGTAGAAGCCGCGCGTAGTCGTTGACGACGATCGGCGTCTTGCGGATGGCGCGCACGAAATCGAGCGCGGCGGCGAGCGCCTTGTCGCCGGTCTCCTTGCCGAGAATGATCTCGATCAGCATCATGCGGTCGACCGGCGAGAAGAAATGGATGCCGATGAAGCGCGCGGGATCCTTGAACTCGGAGGCGAGCGAGGTGATCGGCAGCGTCGAGGTGTTGGAGGCGAGGATGACGTTGTCGCCGATGACGGCCTGAATTTTTTTGATGACCTCGGCTTTGACCTTGCGGTCCTCGAACACCGCCTCGATCACCAGATCGCAATCCTTTGAGCGCGCCGTAGTCGGCGCTCGGCGTGATCTGCGCCAGCAGCGCGTCGCGCTCGCCGCCCTTCATGCGGCCCTTCATGACGCGGTCGGACAGCGCCTTGTTGCAGCGCAGCCTTGCCCTTGTCGGCGGTCTCCTGGTCGCGGTCGATCAGCACGACCGCAAGGCCGGCCGCCGCGCTCACCTGCGCGATGCCGGCGCCCATGAAGCCGGCGCCGACGATGCCGATCTTCTTCAAGCTGGTCGGCGGCACGCCGGCGGGGCGGCGCGCGCCCTTGTTGAGCTCCTGCATGGAGACGAACAGCGTGCGGATCATGGCGGCCGCTTGCGGCGAGCGCAGGATCTTGGCGAACCAGCGCGACTCGATGCGCAAGCGCGACGTCCATCGGCACCTGCAGGCCTTCGTAGACCACCTGCAGGATGGCGCGCGCGGCCGGATAATTGTCGTAGGTCTCGCGCCGGTAGATCGCGTTGGCGGCCGGGAAGGTCATCATGCCGGCCCTGGAATAGACCGGGCCGCCGGGCAGCCGGAAGCCCTTCTCGTCCCAGGGCGCGACGCCTTTGCCGCCGGCCTTGATCCAGTCCTTGGCGGTCTTGATCAGGTCGGCGGCCGGCACGACGGTGTCGATCAGCTTCATCGCCTTGGCGCGCTCGACCGGCAGCTGGTCGCCCTTGAGCAGAAATTGCAGCGCGTCGGCGGGCGGGATCATGCGCGCGACGCGTTGCGTGCCGCCGGCGCCGGGAAACAGGCCGACCTTGACCTCCGGCAGGCCGAGCCGCGTGCGTCGGATTGTCGGAGGCGACGCGGTGATGGCAGGCGAGACAAAGCTCGAAGCCGCCGCCCATGGCGGTGCCGTTGATGGCGGCGACCCACGGCTTGCCGGAGGTTTCCAGGCGGCGATAGAGCAGCGACACCTTGCGGCTTTCGTCGAGCACCATCTGGTTGGCGGCTTCTTCGCCTTTCGATTTCAGCAGCGCGGCATATTTGGCGGCCATCTGTTCGAGCACGGTGAGATCGGCGCCGGCGCAGAACGCGTCCTTGCCCGAGGTGACGACCGCGCCCTTGATGGCCGCGTCGCTCGCGACCTTCTCGACGATCTGGCCGAGTTCCTCGAGTGCGCCGGCGTCGATCACGTTCATCGAGCGGCCGGGCATGTCCCAGGTGACGAGCGCGATGCCGTCGGCGTCGATGTCGAGTTTGAAGTTGGTCATGATCTCTTGGTCCTATGGCGGATACGGCTCGCCGTTCTTGTGCAGATAGCGGAAGCTCTTGTGATCGCGCACGACCTGCATGTCGATGTCGGAATAATGCGCGCGCTCGTGTGCCGCGCGCGTGCCGACCTCGATGACCACGGCGTCGCGGTCGGAGCGGTTGATCAGGCAATGGCCGTTGGCGACGCCGGCTTTCCAGCCGGCGGCGTCGCCGGCTTTGAGCACCGTCTCGCCGCCGTCCTCGCACAGCACCACCTCGCCGGAGAGCACGTAGACGAACTCGTCCTCGTTCTCGTGCCAGTGGCGCTGCGAGGACGCAGCGCCCGGCTTGAGCGTGCAGATGTTGACGCCGAATTGCGTGAGACCGGCGGCGTTGCCGAGGCGCTGGCGCGCGCGGCCCGCGACCGCCTTGTTGAACGGCGGCGGATAATTGGTCGAGGCGTCGAGCGGGATTTTGTCGATGTCGATCTTGGGCATGGATCTTACACCCGCTCGATGATCGTCGCGGTGCCCATGCCGATGCCGATGCAGAGCGTGACCAGCGCGGTCGACAGATCGCGCCGCTCCAGTTCGTCGAGCACGGTGCCGAGGATCATGGCGCCGGTGGCGCCGAGCGGATGGCCCATGGCGATGGCGCCGCCGTTGACGTTGATCTTGTCGTGCGCGATGTCGAGCGCCTGCATGTAGCGCAGCACCACCGAGGCGAAGGCCTCGTTGAGCTCCCACAGGTCGATGTCCTTCTTCTTCATGCCGGCCTTCTTGAGCACCTTCTCGGTCACCGGGATCGGGCCGGTGAGCATGATGGCGGGCTCGGAGCCGATATTGGCGAAGGCCTTGATGCGCGCGCGCGGCTTGAGGCCCGCGGCCTTGCCGGCTTCCTTGCTGCCGATCAGCACGGCGGCGGCGCCATCGACGATGCCGGAGGAATTGCCCGGCGTGTGCACGTGGTTGATCGTCTCGACCTCCGGATAGCGCTGCACGGCGACCGCGTCGAAGCCGGCCATCTCGCCCATCTGCACGAAGGACGGCTGCAAGGCGGCCAGCGTCTGCATGGTGGTGGACGGCCGCATGTGCTCGTCCTTGGCCAGGATCGTGAGGCCGTTGCAGTCCTTCACCGCGATCACCGAATTCTTGAAGCGCCCCTCCTCCCAGGATTGCGCGGCGCGCTTCTGGCTCTCGACCGCATAGGCGTCGACGTCGTCGCGCGAGAAGCCGTATTTGGTGGCGATCAGGTCGGCGGAAATGCCCTGCGGCAGAAAGTAGGTTGCCACCGCGATCGAGGGATCGATCGGCCAGGCGCCGCCGGAGGCGCCGATGCCGACGCGGCTCATCGATTCGACGCCGCCGCCGATGGTCATGTCATGCTGGCCGGACATGATCTCGGCCGCGGCGAAATTCACCGCATCGAGGCCGGAGGCGCAGAAGCGGTTGATCTGCACGCCCGGCACGCCGTCGCCGAAGCCCGCCACCAGCGCGGCGGCGCGCGCGATGTCGCCGCCGGCCTCGCCGACCGGATCGACGCAGCCGAGCACCACGTCGTCGACCAGCTTGGGGTCGAGCTTGTTGCGCTCCTTGATGGCGCCGAGCGCCTGCGCGGCCAGATTGAGCGCGGTCACCTCGTGCAGCGCGCCGTCGGCCTTGCCGCGCCCGCGCGGGGTGCGGATGGCGTCGTAGATGAATGCGTCGGGCATTGGCGTTCTCCTGCGCGCTCAAAGACTGCGCGCGATCAGCAGCTTCATGATCTCGTTGGTGCCCGCATAGATGCGCAGCACGCGCGCGTCGCGGTACAGCCGCGAGATCGGATATTCGTCCATATAGCCATAGCCGCCGAACAATTGCAGGCAGCGGTCGATCACGTCTGCTTGCAGGTCGGTCAGTCCAGTATTTCGCCATCGAGGCGGTGACGGTGTCGAGCTCGCCCTTGACGTGCCGCTCGATGCAATGGTCGAGGAACACCTTGGCGATGGTCGCCTCGGTCTTGCATTCGGCCAGCTCGAACTGGGTGTTCTGGAACTCGATGATCTTCTTGCCGAAGGCCTTGCGCTGCTTGACGTAGTCGATGGTGAGCGCAAGCGCGCGCTCCATCATGGCGACCGCGTGCACGGCGACGATCAGCCGCTCCTGCGGCAGTTCCTTCATCAGCTGGTAGAAGCCCTGGCCCTCCTCGGTGCCGAGCAGGCTTTCGGCCGGCAGCTTGACGTCCTCGAAGAACAATTCCGAGGTGTCGGCGGAATCCATGCCGAGCTTCTTCAGCTTGCGGCCGCGGCGGAAGCCTGGCGCGTCGTCGGTCTCCACCACCATCAGCGAGACGCCCTTGGCGCCCATCTTCGGATCGGTCTTGGCGACGACGATGATGAGATTGGCGTGCTGGCCGTTGGTGATGAAGGTCTTCGAGCCGTTGAGCACGTAGCCGTTGCCGGACTTCTCCGCCGTGGTGCGCACGCCTTGCAGATCGGAGCCGGTGCCGGGCTCGGTCATGGCGATGGCGCCGACCATTTCGCCGGTGGCGAGCTTGGGCAGCCAGCGCTTCTTCTGCTCCTCGGTGCCGTAATGCAGAATGTAGGGCGCGACGATGCCGGAATGCAGCGGCGCGCCGAACGTGTCGAAGCCGGCGAGCGACAGTTCGCGGTTGATCACCGCCTCATGCGCGAAGGTGCCGCCGGCGCCGCCGTATTCCTCCGGCATCGAGGCGCAGAGCAGGCCGGCCTGCGCCGGCCTTGGTCCAGACCTCGCGCTCGTAGATGCCGGCCTCGTGCCAGCGGTCGATCTGCGGCGCGAATTCGCCGGCGATGAAGCGCCGCGCCTGCTCCTCGAGCAGCACGAGGTCCTCGGTCATCCAGGCCGGGCGCGGGAGGTTGAGGGCGTCCATGGGGCGAATCTTGGCGAATTACCAGGCGCCCACCATAGAGGCCGGACGCGCAGGGCGCGAGGGGCTGCCGACCCTCCCGCCGGCGAGCCTTTGCGGGCGGGCGGCGCAATGGTACGCAATTTCCGGCGCGCCGGGGACCTATCATCATGAACGCGGAAGCGGACGGCAATTCCGTCTATGGCGTCGAATTCCGCCTATGCCTGGCGGCGGTTGGCCTATGCGCTGGCGATCGCCACCATCGGCGGCGTCGGCATGTGGTCGGTGGTGGTGGCGCTGCCCGCCATCCAGGCCGAATTCGGCGTCGACCGCGCCGACGCCTCGCTGCCCTACACGCTCGTCATGCTCGGCTTCGGCTTCGGCGGCATCCTCATGGGCCGGCTCGCCGACCGTTTCGGCATCGCCATGCCGCTGACGCTCGGAACGCTGGCGCTGGGCTCGGGCTATGTCGCGGTCGGGCTGTCGACGAATCTGTGGCAAGTCGCGCTCGCGCACGGCTTGCTGATCGGCGTCGGCGCATCGGTCACCTTCGGGCCGCTGATGGCCGAGATGTCGCACTGGTTCATGCGCCGGCGCGGCATCGCGGTCGCGCTGGCGGCCTCGGGCAATTACACCGCCGGCACGATCTGGCCGCCGGTGGTGCAGCATTTCATCGCCGCCGACGGCTGGCGCGCGACGCATATCGGCATCGGCCTGTTCTGCGTGGTGACCATGCTGCCGCTCGCCTTCGCGCTGCGGCGGCGGCTCGCCAGCGTGCACAGCGCGACCGCCGGCGCCTCGGCCGCGCACCGGCAGGCGACCATGCCGTTCTCGCCCGCTCACCCTGCAGGTGCTGCTCTGCATCGCCGGCGTCGGCTGCTGCGTGGCGATGGCGATGCCGCAGGTGCACATCGTCGCCTATTGCGGCGATCTCGGTTACGGCGTCGCGCGCGGCGCCGAGATGCTGTCGATGATGCTCGGCTTCGGCATCGTGTCAGCCGCGTGGCGTCGGGCTTCATCGCCGACCGCATCGGCGGCGTGCGCACGCTGCTGCTCGGCTCGCTGCTGCAGGGCGTGGCGCTGCTGCTCTATCTGATGTTCGACGGGCTGTTCTCGCTCTACGTGATCTCGGCGCTGTTCGGACTGTTCCAGGGCGGCATCGTGCCGATGTACGCGATCATCATCCGCGAATATTTTTCGCCCAAGGAGGCCGGCGCGCGCGTCGGCCTGGTGATCATGGCGACGGTGGTCGGCATGGCGCTGGGGCGGCTGGCTGTCGGGCGCGATCTTCGACGTCACCGGCTCCTACCAGGCCGCCTTCCTCAACGGGCTCGCCTGGAACCTGGTCAATGTCTCGATCATGGTATGGCTGCTGCTGCGCTCCCGGCGCGGGCCGGCCTTCGCCGCCGGGGGTGTGAGGACCTGCGGCTGCGCGGCTTGCGACGGCGGCAGTTTGCCATGCGCGCCGCCTGCGGAATAAAACACATGGCTGGCTGTTCTTGCACTCAGTTGACAAAGCCAAGCGCGGCCTTGAAAAGTCCGCGCCGCCGGAACGAGGGGGAGCTGTCCGAATAATGCAATTCTCAGTCGCGCGGCCGGACATTGTCCAGGCGATCAACCAGCGTTGGTTGCTGAAATTCTGGAAGCGCCATCTGGGCGCGCAGCCGCGTGCCGCAATGGCAGGCGATCGAGGCCGAGGACCTGTCGCGCATGGCGGACAATCTGAGCTTTCTCGACGTCGATCGGCGGCAATGGCGGCATGCGCTGCGCTTCCAAATCCGGTTTCACGGCGCGACCATCGGCCAGGTCTATGGCTCGGCCGATTGCCGCGGCGAGTATCTCGCACGAGATGTGCAGCCGCGAGCCGGCGCGCGCACCGGCGCTGGCGCCCTACCGTCAGGCGGTGGAGACCGGCCGGCCGGTCTATACCATCCACGACGTCGCCGACCGCAGCCGGCCGGCTGGTGCATTATCGAGCGGCTGCTGCTGCCGTTTTCGCGCGACGGCGCGAGCGGTCGACCGTATTCTGGCGTCGTTCGAATTCATCTGTCCCGACGGCGCCTTCGACAGCCGCGACCTGATGGCAGTCGCAAGCCGCGCCGCCAGCGCTGCGGGTCTCGGCCACGATCGAGCCGCAGGCGATGGCGTGAGGCGCTAGAACGCCTCGTCCGGCAATTCCATCGTTGACGCCGCGCCCGTCTGGATGCGGGCGAGATGGCTCGCGGTCTCCGGCAGCATGCGCTCCATGAAGAAGCGCGCGGTGACGAGCTTGGCCGAATAGCGCGGCGTCGCGCCGTTCGCCTTCGGCAGCTTGGCGAGCGCGGCTTCCGCGATCCGGCACCACATGTAGCCGAGCGCGACCAGGCCGAAGAGATGCATGTAGTCGGTCGAGCCGGCGCCGGCATTGTCGGGCTTGGCCAGCGCGTTCTGCATGAACCACATCGAGGCCTGCTGCAGATGGCCGAGCGCGGCGGCGAGCGGCGTCGACGAAGGCCTTCATCGCCTCGTCGCCGCTCTTGTCCTTGATGTAGCCTTGCACCTCGTTGAAGAACGCCATCAGCGCGCGGCCGCCGTCCTTGCCGAGCTTGCGGCCGACCAGGTCGAGCGCCTGGATGCCGTTGGCGCCTTCGTAGATCTGCGCGATGCGGGCATCGCGCACGAACTGCTCCATGCCGTGCTCGGCGATGTAGCCGTGGCCGCCGAACACCTGCTGCGCCATCACCGTGTTGGCGAAGCCGCTGGTCGGTGAGCACGCCTTTGATCACCGGCGTGAGCAGGCCCATGTGGTCGTCGGCGCTCTGGCGCTCCTTCTCGTCGCCGGAGCGATGCGCGACGTCGCCTTGCAGCGCGGTCCACATCACCAGCGCGCGCGCGGCCTCGTTGAAGGCGCGGATGGTCATCAGCGTGCGGCGCACGTCGGGATGCACGATGATCGGATCGGCCGGCTTGTCGGGATATTTCGCGCCGGAGATCGCGCGGCCCTGCAGGCGCTCCTTGGCGTAGATCGCCGCGTTCTGGTAGGCGACCTCCGACTGCGCCAGACCCTGCACGCCGACGCCGAGCCGCGCCTCGTTCATCATCGTGAACATGGCGTGCAGGCCGCGGTTCTCCTCGCCGATCAGCCAGCCGGTGGCGCCGTCGTAGTTCATCACGCAGGTGGCGTTGCCGTGGATGCCCATCTTCTCTTCGATCGAGCCGCAGGAGACGCCGTTGCGCGCGCCCAGCGAGCCGTCGTCCTTGACCATGATCTTCGGCACCACGAACAGCGAGATGCCCTTGGTGCCGGCGGGCGCGCCTTCGATGCGCGCCAGCACCAGATGGATGATGTTGTCGGCCAGATCGTGCTCGCCGGCCGAGATGAAGATCTTGGTGCCGGTGATCTTGTAGCTGCCGTCGGCCTGCTTCACCGCCTTGGTGCGCAGCAGGCCCAAGATCGGTGCCGCAATGCGGCTCGGTCAGGTTCATGGTGCCGGTCCAGTTGCCGGCGACCATCTTCGGCAGATATTTTTGCTTCAGCTCGGGCGAGGCGTGCGCCAAGCAGCGCGGCGATCGCGCCTTGCGTCAGCCCCGGATACATGGCGAAGGCCATGTTGGCCGAGCAGAGGAATTCGTTGACCACCTCGGTCAGCGTCGCCGGCAGGCCCTGGCCGCCGTACTCGGCCGGCACCGAGATGCCGATCCAGCCGCCTTCGGCGACCTGCTTGTAGGCGTCCTTGAAACCGGTCGGCGTGGTGACGCTGCCGTCGTCGTGGCGGGTGCAGCCTTCCTTGTCGCCGACCCGATTGAGCGGGGTGAGCACTTCTTCGCGAGAACTTGGCCGCCTCGCGCAGCACCGCCTCGACGATATCGGGCGAGGCGTCGGCAAAGCCCGGCAGATTGCCGTAGCGGTCGAGGTGGAAGACGTCGTTCAGCAGGAACAACGCGTCGTCCACGGGCGCCTTGTAGGTCGGCATCGATCCCTCCGGCGCGGCTCAGTGAGCGCGCTTAACAACTCGTTAACTAATGAACGGTTGCGACCAATCCAAGACGGCCGCTTGCGTCCCCAAGACCGCAGCCGCGGCCTGCCTGCGAGCATGGCGCATTCCGGTTAAGGAGGCGGAAAACCGCCGGTAAAATCCGGCACTTCCGGCCGTTGTTAACCCGCTGTTTACCGTGGACGGCAAAAGTCGGGGTCTAAGACCAGCGGACCGCGCCAGTATCTAACCCGCCCTTAAGACGTGCCGGTTCCCCGGGGAGCCGATCGGCGTTCTTTGCGTCTCCACTCTTTAACGTGGTGCGAGCATGAAATTTGGCGTGCCGTGGAGCGTGAAAGGCATACGGCCGGAAGCCCGCGAGACAGCACAAGAAGCGGCGCGCCGGTCGGGCATGTCGCTTGGAGAATGGCTCAACTCCGTGATCCTTCAGCAGGCCGAGCAGGATGGCATCGACACGCACGCGCAGGGCGGTGACGACGCCTATGGCGACGACTTCGCCAATGTGCATCACCGGCTCGACGATCTGTCCCACCGCATCGAACGGCTGTCGCGCTCGGGGCCGGCCGCCTATGCGCCGCCGCGGCGCGCAGCGAGCGAAGCCGACAGAGTGAGCGACATGATCGGCCGCTTCGACCGCCGGCTCGATCAGTTCGCCAGCGCGTCGCGCCCGCCGGCGCCCGCCATGCCGCCGATGCCGAACGTGCAGCTGCCGCCGAGCCTCGACCGCGCCGTCGCCGAAATCGCCGCGCGCCAGCGCGCGCTCAATGGCGAGCCCGCGCGCCGCGCAGGCGCCGATGGCGCCGCGCCGCCGCTGCCGCCGCGCCGCAGGCGCCAATGCCGGCGCAGGATATTTCCGGATTGGAAGATCGGCTGCGCCAGATCACCGACCAGATCGAGACGCTGCGCAAGCCGGGCGTCGAGGAGGCGATCAACGCCTTGCGCGGCGAGCTCATCGAGATCGGCAATGCGCTCAATGAGGCGATGCCGCGGCGCGAAATTGACGCTATCGATAAACAGATCGCTGGGCTGACCCAGCGCATCGCGGAAGGCCGCCAGGCCGGCGTCGAGCCCGGTGCGCTGGCCGGCGTCGAGCACGGGCTCGCCGAAGTGCGCGACGCGCTGCGCGCCCTGACGCCGGCGGAAAATCTGGTCGGCTTCAACGAAGCGGTGGCGGGCTTGGCGCACAAGATCGATATGATCGTGGCGCAGAAGGACCCCGCCGCGATGGCGCAGCTCGACACCGCCATCACCACGCTGCGCGGCATGGTGACCCACATCGCCTCCAACGAGACGGTGACGCATCTGGCCAGCGAGGTGCAGGCGCTCGGCGACAAGGTCGAGCACGTCGCGCGCGCGGCGAGCGGCGGCGCCGCGCTCGACCATCTCGAGCAGCGCATCAACGCCATCGCCGACGCGCTGGCCGAGCGCGCGCATGCCGGCGGCGCGGTGCCGCCGCAACTGGAAGCGCTCGTGCAGTCGATGTCCGACAAGATCGAGCAGATCCAGTCCTCGCGCGGCGACAATGTCGCGATCGCCCATCTCGAGGACCGCATCGTCAATCTGGTGCAGAAGCTGGACGCCTCCGAGTCGCGGCTCGGCCAACTGGAAGCGATCGAGCGCGGGCTTAGGCGACCTGCTGGTGCATATCGAGACCAACAAGCAAGGCTCGGGCCTGCGCGCCGACAATGCGCCGGCGGTCGACGAGCTCAAGCAGGACATCGCCCGCACCCAGGATGCGCTCGACGGCGTGCATGGCACGCTCGCGCTGGTGGTCGACCGCCTGGCCGCGATCGAGCACGATATCCGCGGCACCGGGCACGAATTGGCGCCGCCCGCCGGCAGACTGGCGGTGCGCCTGGTGAGCGACGCGCCGGCGCAACTGCCGCCGGCCACGCACTTGCCGCCGGCCACGCCCTTGCAAATGCCGGCGCCGCAAGCCGCCGCCCCTGCCCCGCCGCCGCCGCCACCGCCGCCGCAAGCCGCGCCACGCCGCCGCGCCGCGAACTCGCTGCCGATTAATCCCGACCTGCCGCCCGATCAGCCACTCGAGCCCGGCTCCGGACCGCCGCCGCTGCGCGCCAATGCATCCGCGCGCATTGCCGCGTCCGAGGCGGCGCTGGGCGGGCCCGCGCCCGCCGCCGCAGCCGGTGGCAAATCGAGCTTCATCGCCGCCGCCCGCCGCGCCGCGCAGGCCGCGCTCCAGCACGCGCCGGGCACGCGCGCCAGATCCGCCGCACCTGCCGCACCTGCCGCGCCGGACGCCATCGACGAGACGCCCGGTCCGTCGTTGCGCGCCCGGTTGAAAAAGCGGGTGAAGTCGCTGTTCATCGCCGCCAGCATCATCGCCATGGTGGTCGGCGGGGTGCAGATCGCCGGCAATGTGCTCGATCTCGGCGGCGGCTTCCGCAGCAAGACCAAGGCCACAAGGCCGCCAAGACCGCCAAGACCGGCAAAGCCGAGACCGAAAAGCCCGCGACCGTCGCGGGCGAGCCGCTCGATCTCAGCCCCGATCAGCCGGCGCGCGAGGCCGCGGCCGCAGACCCGCTCGCGGCGCCTGCCGCTCCGGCCACCGTCGCGGCTGCCCCGTCGTTCAATATCGACCGCTCCGTCAAAAACGGCTACTCGCTGCTCAATGCGCCCGACTTGAGCCTCCCGGCCACGAATGCGAAGGGCGACGTCACCGGGTCGATCCCGGCCCGCGGCAAGGGCGCGGCGCAAACGGCCATCGCGGAATCGCTGCCGGTCGCCATCGGCGGCCTCAAGCTGCGCAGCGCCGCCACGGCCGGCGATGCCGGCGCGGCTTACGAGGTGGCCGTGCGATTTGCGGAAGGCCGCGGCGTGCCTGTCGACCTGGCCGAAGCCGCGCGTTGGTTCGAGCGCGCGGCCGTTAAAGGCCTGGCGCCGGCCCAGTTCCGCTATGCCAGCATGCTGGAGAAGGGCCAGGGCGTGAAGAAGGACTTAGGCCAAGCCCGCCGCCTCTACCTCGCCGCCGCCGCCAAGGGCAATGCCAAGGCCATGCATAACCTGGCCGTGCTCTATGCCGAGGGCATCGAGGGCAAGCCGGACTATGAAACGGCGGTGAAATGGTTCCGCAAGGCGGCGCAGCACGGCATCGCCGACAGCCAATACAATCTCGGGGTGCTGGCCGCGCGCGGCCTCGGGACCGAAACGGACTTCGCCGAATCCTACAAATGGTTCGCGCTGGCGGCCGCCCGCGGCGACCCGGAAAGCGCCAAGAAACGCGACGACGTGGCCTCCCGTCTCGACCCTCAGGCGTTGGCCGCCGCCCAGCAGGCGGTCAAGAGCTTCGTGGCCGAGCCGCAGCCGGAGCAAGCCACCGCTGTGCCAAGGCCGCATGGCGGCTGGGATAATGCGGCAACCGGCGCGCCGCCGGCCGCGCCGGCGCCCGCCAAGCCCAAGGCGCGGTCGCATACCCCGCTGTCGCTCGGATCGTTCACCGTCGGAAAACGGTGAACAAGCGCGACCTTTTGCCGTGAGACGTGATCGCGCGCGTTTTCATCGCTACAATCGCTCTTAAGCCATAAACGGCGGACGAGCCACGTGCAGACCTATCTCCCGATCGCCAACCTGCCGGTCAACATCTTCCTGGTGCTGGGGATGGGCATGGCGGTCGGATTCATCTCCGGCATGTTCGGCATCGGCGGCGGCTTCCTGATGACGCCGCTGCTGATCTTCATCGGCATCTCACCGGCGGTCGCGGTGGCGAGCGTGGGCGGTCATATCGCGGCCTCCTCCTTAACCGG
Source organism: uncultured Alphaproteobacteria bacterium (assembly GCA_963742375.1). Taxonomy (GTDB): domain Bacteria; phylum Pseudomonadota; class Alphaproteobacteria; order Rhizobiales; family Xanthobacteraceae; genus Pseudolabrys. The sequence continues at coordinate 160,289 of CAVULP010000001.1, read as the reverse complement.
CGCGATCACCTATTGGCGACGGCGCGCGCTCGACGTAGCGCTCGCCATGATGCTGCTCAGCGCCGGCATTTTCGGCACCGCCACCGGCGTCTGGCTGTTCACCGAGCTGCGCGCGCTCGATCAGCTCGATCTCGTGATCGGGCTTGCCTATGTCACGCTGCTCACCGCGGTCGGCGCCATTCTGATTTACGAAGGCGCGCAGGCCGAGCTGCGCGCGCGCAAGGGCATGCCGGCCGTGCCGCGCCGGCCGGGCAGCCACACCTGGTTCCATGGACTGCCGCTCAAGCTGCGCTTCAAGCGATCGAAAATCTACGTGTCGGTGATACCGGTCTGGGTGATCGGCTTCCTGATCGGCTTTGTCGGCGCCATCATGGGCATCGGCGGCGGCTTCCTGCTGGTGCCGATGCTGATCTACTTTCTGCGAGTGCCGACCGCGACGGTGATCGGCACCTCGATGGTGCTGACGATGATCACGATGGCCTCGGCGACCGTCATGCACGCAGTCACCAATCATCTGGTCGACGCGGTGCTGGCGGTGCTGCTGATGATCGGCGGCGTGATCGGCGCGCAGTTCGGCGCGCGCGCCGGCCAAAAGATGCGCGGCGAGCGGTTGCGCTTGCTGCTCGGCATTCTGGTGCTACTGGTGGGCCTGCGCTTCGCCTATGATATGGTGGCGGCGCCGGACGAAATCTTTTCGCTTCGTCACATCAGGAGCGGTTGATGCGGCTGATCGCCTGCACCCTGCTTTTCGCCCTCCTCGCCTGCGGCGCGCGGCCGGCCGCGGCCGAGCGGCTGGTGGTGTCGCTGTCGAACCACCGGGTGCAGATCACGTCGAGCTTCGCCGGCGAGGACCTGGTGCTGTTCGGCACCGTCGAGCCGGACAGCGGCACGACCGCGCTGCGCAAGAGCTACGATCTGGTGGTCACCGTGACCGGCCCGCGCGAGACCTTCCGCACGCGGCGCAAGGAGCGGGTGGCCGGCATCTGGGTCAATATCGATTCGCGCGAATTCGTGCGCGTGCCGTCTTATCTCGCAATCCTGAGCAACCGGCCGGTGGGCGAGATCGCCAATGCCGAGACGCTGCGGCGCTTGCAGGTCGGGCTCGACAATTTCCTGCTGCCGCAGCGCATCGGGCCGGACATCGCCGACACGGTGCGCGACGACCCCTACCGGGTGGCCTTCGTGCGGCTGGAAGGCGAGCAGGGCCTTTACCGCGAATCGCCGAATGCGGTGACGTTCCTGACGCCGGCCGTGTTCCGCGCCGCGATTCCCCTGCCGGCCGAGGTGGCGACTGGCAGCTACGCGATCGACGTCAAGTTGTTTTCCGGCGGCGCGCTGGTGGCGCGCACCAATTCGGCGCTGGAGGTGATCAAGGCCGGCTTCGAGCAATATGTCGCCGACGCCGCGCGCGACCACGGCCTGCTCTACGGCATCGCCACCGCGCTGATCGCGCTGTTCACCGGCTGGTTCGCCAGCGTGGTGTTCAGGAGGGATTAGGGCGGGTACTCAAAAGAAGCCGCATGTCCGCTGTTGCTCCAAAAGCGGACAACCGCAGGCGCAGTTGGTTTGTCCGCTTTAGTGCCGGTAGCGGACTTTCCGCCATGTCAGTCGATGTCGCTGTCGGCACGCGCTTGCTCCGTGTCGGAATTGAGACGCCAAGGCCCTTCCAGTATTCAGATTTATCGACAATTCAATCTTAGTGGGCTGTTCCACCGGCACGTCGGCTCGAGTTTCCTCCTTCGAATTTTCCTTTCTCATAGTTGTGCGGTCCGGCGGTAATTTGTCAGCCTGCGGTGCACCATAGCTGATGAGCGCGCCAGCGCCGGTGTATTCTGGGCCGTTTTATCGTAGAGCATGACCCGCATCATCTCGTCTCCGCAGCGCGATATCCCGCCGGTTCGGTCGCTCTCGCCCGATTGATGCTTGGACGGGTGTCAGTCCAAACACCGCCCCGACCGCCTTGGAGTTCTTGAAGCGGGCGGGTACGTCAACTGTAGCGCGATAGGTCAGCGCCACCACCGGGCCAACCCCGGGGATCGTCATCAAGCGCCGGCACACCTCATCGTCCCGCACGATGGCCAGCAAGCGGCGATGCAGAATGCCGATCTGCTCGCGCAGCACCCGCCGAACAACAAGCAGCGGCTCGACCAGAACGGCAAGATCGGGGAGATCCTCGACCAGCTCCCTGATCCGTGCCTCGAACTTCACCGTGCCAACAATCCCGACCTTGAGGCCGAAGTTGCGCAAGGTACCGCGCAGATCGTTGTCGATGGAGATCGCCTTCGACTGCAGCAGCTTGCGATGGGTCAGCAGCATCCGCAGTTTCTGGCTGCGTAATGTCTTCACATGCACCGGACGATAAAGCCCCGCCCGCATCATCTGCGCCATGCCCCGCGCATCGTTGCGGTCCGTCTTGTTGATCTGTGCCTTCAACACAGCCCGCATGTGACGCGTCTCGACACAGATCACCGGCAAGCCTGCATCAGCTAAGGCACTGAACAGCCATTGCGACAGTGGCCCGGCTTCCAGTCCGATCCGCTTGAAGTGGTAGGTAGGGTTCGAAAGCACTGGCAGCAGAGCATCAGGTTCGCTCGCCACCTTCACTTCCCGAACGATCCTGCCCGTGTCATCCACAATGCAGACGCTGGTCTCCTTGACCGATACGTCCAATCCAGCAAAATGGTCCATGCTGCGCTTCTCCTTCTGATGCTTGAGGCCCGTAACCACGGTGACCTCGTATTCACCATCAGCCTGAAGCGCAGCACCCAATCTCTTCAGCTATCCACAAGATCGCCGGCCGGCTCGGCGCCGTGCGCATGAATCTGCGACGCCCCGCTTGCAGCATGCTGACGCGTTAATTGAAATTTTGATGTTCGTGCCCCGATCCGGCTCAGCCATTGCTGGTAGTAAGCACGCCGATAAGCCGCAGGTGTTCCGGCTTTTGCGCACGCGCCACTGCTGGCATGCTGCCGCCCGAGACCAATAAGCGAAATCGCCCGCAGCCCGTCCAGTAGCGAGATGAACTCGCAGCGGCTTCATGTCCGCCATTCAGCTCAGGCAGACCGCATCCTATCGCTCGTCTGGACCCCCGCCTTCGCGGGGTATGCCGGCTCAAAGACGAGTCTTTGCTAGAGGCTGAAACCGGCATCGAAACCATTGCCGCATGCACAGCCAATGTCCGCTTTGGGTCATTCGCGACCAAACCTCCGCGGGCCAAAATCCACCTTTGTCCGCAGTTCCCCGAAAGCAGACATTGAGCGGCGCATCCAAGGCACTATTTGGCTGGCCGTGAATGAGCCACGCCCTAATCCGGCAGGCAGCGCTTGGCCGCGAAGGAATAGAGCCGGTCCTCGCCCAGCATATGCGCGGTGAATTGAATCGTGCCGAACAGATCGGCGAAGGCTGCGATCGCGCACATTCAATCCGCCGGCGAAGGCGCCGAAGGCCGGCATCACCAGGCGCGACGCGTCCGCGGCAAAGCAGCGGCGGCTGAGCGCGCGCCCGCGATGCGCGACGCGCGCCACGGGGTGCAGATGGCCGGCGATCTCGCCCGGGCTGCCTGTCGGCAGATGGCGGAAGGTCAAGGCGCCGAGCGCGAGCGTTGCATGGAAGGTGCCGCCGATGTTCGACGCCGGCTCGGGATCGTGATTGCCGGCGAGCCAGAGCCAGTCGCGCCCGCGTTGCAGCGCGTGCAGATTGTCGCGGTCCGCTTGCGCGAGCCGCGCCGGGCCGCCGCCGTCGTGGAAACTGTCGCCGAGCGCGACCACGACGCGCGGCGCGTATCGCGCGATCAGGCGGGCCAGCCGCGCCAGCGTCGCCGCCGTGTCATAGGGCGGCAGCAATTGCCCGCGCGCGGCAAAGCTCGAGCCTTTCTCCAGATGCAGGTCGGCGACGGCGAGCAGGCCTTGCTCGGGCCAATACAGCGCGCCGGAGGGGTCGGCGATGGAGCGGAACGGCGGCGATGGCGATGCCTTCGCTCCGGTTCGGCGCTGCGCTGCGGGTAGCAAGATTCACGTCATCGCCTCCTTCACCAGTTCGTCGGCCGCCTCGGCCAGCAGCTCGTCGGCCGCCTCGCCATAGACCGTCTCGCGCCCGATCTCCAGCAGCACCGGAACCGAGAGCGGCGAGACGTGGTCGAGCGCTTTATGGACGATTCGGCCCTTGATGCGCGAGAGCATTTCGCCGAGCCGCTTGATGTCCAAGAGGCCGGTTGCCGCGTCGGCGCGCGCCGCGCGCAGCAAAATGTGGTCGCCCTGGTGCTTGCGCAGCACGTCATAGACCAGATCGGTGGAGACGGTGAGCTGGCGGCGCGACTTTTCCTCGCCGGGAAAGCGCCGCTCGATCAGCCCGGCGATAATGGCGCAGGAACGGAAGGTGCGCTTCATCAGCGCGGATTCGGCAAGCCATGCCTCCAGATCGTCGCCCAGCATGTCCTGGTCGAACAATTGGGCGAGCGAGAGGTCGCCGCGCGAGATGCGCAGGCCGAGATCGCCGAGGCCCCAGACCGCCAGCGCATATTCATTGGCGACGAAGCCGAGCGGCTTCATGCCGGCGCGCTCGAGCCGGCGCGTGAGCAGCATGCCGAGCGTCTGATGCGCCAGCCGGCCCTCGAACGGATAGCAGACGAGATAATGTTTGGCGGCGCGCGGGAAGGTCTCGACCAGCAGGTCGCCGGGCCCCGGCAAGATCGAGCGCCACGCTTGAATCTCCAGCCATTCGCGCACCTGGTCGGGCAGCGCGCGCCAGGCCTTGTTGTCGGCGAGAATGGCGCGCACGCGCGCGGCCAAATAAGTCGAGAGCGGGAACTTGCCGCCCTCGTAGGCCGGCACTTTCGGATCGGTCGACGTGCTGCGCGAGACATAGGCCTCGTCCTCGACCAGCGCCTCGTATTTCAGGATCTCGCCGGCGAAAACGAAGGTGTCGCCGGCGCTGAGCGTCTCGATGAAATATTCCTCGACCTCGCCGAGGATGCGCCCGCCGCGCGGCACGATGGCGCCTGCGCCACGCGAGCGCACCAGCCGCACCTTGATCATGTCGGCTTCCACGATGGTGCCGACATTCATGCGGTAGGCTTGCGCGACGCGCGGATGCGTGATGCGCCAGCGGCCGTCCTTGTTCTGCCTGATCTTGGCGAAACGCTCATAGGCTTTCAGCGCGTAGCCGCCGCTGGCGACGAAATCGACCGCGGCGTCGAAGTCGGCGCGCGCGAGCGCCGGCATAGGGCGCGGCGGCGCGCACTTCGTCGTAAAGCTCGTCGGCAAGAAACGGCGCGCCGACGGCGCGGCCGAGAATGTGCTGCGCCAGCACGTCCAACGCGCCGGTGCGCAAAGCCGGCGTGTCCTGCGCGTTGTCGGCCACCGCGTCGATGGCGGCGCGGCATTCCAGCACCTCGAAGCGGTTGGCCGGCACCAGCACGGCTTGCGACGGCTCGTCGAGCCGGTGATTGGAGCGGCCGATGCGCTGCATCAAGCGCGATGAACCCTTGGGCGCGCCGACATTGATCACCAGATCGACGTCGCCCCAGTCGACGCCGAGATCGAGTGACGAGGTGCACACCACCGCGCGCAAGCGGCCGGCGCTCATGGCATCCTCGACCTTGCGGCGCTGCGCCACGTCGAGCGAGCCGTGATGCAGCGCGATGGCGAGATTGTCGTCGTTCACCCGCCACAGTTCCTGGAACAGGAATTCGGCCTGGCTGCGGGTGTTGACGAACACCAGCGTGGTCTTGTGCGTCTTGATGAGGGCGTAGATTTCGCCGAGCGCGTGCAGCGCGGAATGGCCGGCCCAGGGCAGATGCTCGGCCGTGTCGAGCATGGCGACCTGCGGCTGCGCGCCGGCTTGCGCCACCACCAGATCGGCGCGCGCCTGCCCGCCCGGCGGCTGCGGCACCAGAAAACGGCAGAGATCGTCGGGCTCGGCGACCGTCGCCGACAGACCGACGGTGGTGAGCTGCGGCGCCAGCGCAAACAGCCGCGCCAGGCCGAGCGACAACAGGTCGCCGCGCTTGGAGGTGACCAGCGCATGCAGTTCGTCGAGCACGACGCGCTTAAGCGTGCCGAACAGATAAGGCGCGTCGGCCGAGGCCAGCAGCAAGGCGAGCTGCTCCGGCGTGGTGAGCAGAATGTCGGGTGGGTAACGGCGCTGTCGTTGTCTTTTGGAAGCGGGCGTGTCGCCGGTGCGCGTTTCGAGCTTCACCGCCAATCCCATCTCCTTGACCGGGATTTCCAAGTTGCGCGCGATATCCACCGCCAGCGCCTTCAGCGGGGAGATATAGAGCGTGTGCAGGCCCTGCGATTGCCGGAGATCACGGCCGGTCGAGACCAGCTTGCCGCGCGGCGCGCGGCTGATGAAGTTCCACCAGCGTCGGCAAAAAACCGGCCAGCGTCTTGCCGCCGCCGGTGGGCGCGATCAGCAGCACCGAGCGGCCGTCGCGCGCCTTGGCCAGCAATTCGAGCTGGTGCGCGCGCGGGGCCCAGCCGCGGCCGGCGAACCAGCGGACAAAGACCTCCGGCAGCAACACCTGTTCGGATAGCGCGAGCGCGGTTGCGGGGTTCATTTCGCGATTTTAAGGCATATCTGACACCAGTGCGCGACAACTTCGTGCTAGGCTTGGAAACTTCGGTGGAGGACTCGATGACCAATAGCGACGACAGCGTGACCAAGCGCAATGACATGGTAACCAAGGTATTCGGCGGCTCGCCGCTGGCGGTGCTCGGCCGCCTGATCCTGGTCTCCATTCTGGTCGGCGTCATCCTGTCGGTGCTCGGGCTCGACCCGTTCGACATCATCCACAGCATCGAGCGCCTGTTCCGCAACATCTGGAACATGGGCTTCGACGCCGTGCGCTGGCTATGGCGCTATTTCCTGCTGGGCGCGGTGATCGTGATCCCGATCTGGTTCGTCATGCGGCTGGTCAACGCGCCGCGGGGCAAGTAGCTCAACTCGGCCAGCTCTCCGCCGTCATCTCGGCGGCGTCGACCCCCACCATGGAGCTAAGCGAATCGCGGTGGCCGCGCTTGAGCGCCGCCGCGAGATCCGACTTGATCTCCGCCAGCAGGCCGATGCCGCCGAACACCAGCGCCGGTGTAAAGCTGCAGCAGCGTGGCGCCGGCCTTGATCTTGGCGATCGCGGTCGGGCCGCTGTCGATGCCGCCGGCGCCGATCAGCGGGAAGGCGCCCTCGGCGCGCACGAAAGTTTCCGCCAGCATGCGGGTCGACAGCTTGAACAGCGGACGGCCCGACAGGCCGCCCTGCTCTTTTGCCCGCTCGCGCTCGCGCAGAGCGGCCGGGCGCGCGACCGTGGTATTGCCGACGACCATGCCGTCGACGCGATGCTTGCGCGCGATGCCGACCACGTCGTCGAGCTCGGCCAGCGTCAGGTCGGGCGCGATCTTCAACAGCACCGGCGTCGGCCCGGCGCGCGGACGCACCTCCTCGCGCGCGTCCACCACGCGGGCGAGCAGATCGTCGAGCGCGGCCGCCTGCTGCAAGTCGCGCAGGCCCGGCGTGTTGGGCGAGGAGACGTTGATGGTGAAATAGGTCGCGACGGCTGCGAAGGTCTCGATCAGCCGCACATAGTCCTCGACACGGTCGGCGGAGTCGCGGTTGGCGCCGATATTGACGCCGACGATGCCGGGCTCGCGCGCATGGGCGCGGGCAGCCAGCCGCGCCAGCACGACGGGAGCGCCGTCGTTGTTGAAGCCGAGCCGGTTGATGACGCCCTGGTCGGCCTCCAGCCGGAACAGGCGCGGGCGCGGATTGCCGGCCTGCGGCCGCGGCGTGACGGTGCCGACCTCGACGAAGCCGAAGCCCAGGCGGAGCAGCGTGTCCGGCACCTGGGCGTTCTTGTCGAAGCCGGCCGCCAGCCCCACCGGATTGGGGAAATTGAGCCCGCAGGCGCGCACCGCCAGCTCCGGCGCGTCCGGCGCGCCGCGCGAAATCGGCATATAGCGCAAGGCCTTGATCGCCAAGGCATGCGCGTCCTCCGGCTCCAAGGCCCGCATCAGCGGGCGGGACAGGCGGTCGAACAGACCGATCACCGGCGGCGGCTCCAGGAGAGTGGCAGGTGCGCCGACCCTATCGGCGCTGGCGCGGCCTGTCCAAGTTCAAGAAAATGTTGCGGACAGGGGGCGTTTCGAGGTTATAATTCCTATATAACGGAGATCAAACGTCGTGGTGATTCGGGGCATTGGACGACCTATGCTGACACATAACCAGATCTGGAGCGCGCTCGACCGGCTGGCCGCGCGCGCCAAGCTGACGCCTTCCGGGCTCGCCAAGAAGTCGGGCCTCGACCCAACGACGTTCAACAAGTCGAAACGCATCACGCCGGAAGGCCGGCCGCGCTGGCCCTCGACCGAGTCGGTGGCGAAAGCGCTGGCCGCGACCAACACCAAGGTCGACACCTTCATGAGCCTGCTCACCGACAGCGGCAAAGCGATGATCTCCAACGTGCCGCTGATCGGCTTCGCCGAAGCCGGCGCCGGCGGCTATTTCGACGACGGCGGCTTCCCGGTCGGCAAGGGCTGGGAGGAGATCGCCTTCCCTTCCGTCACCGACGAGCACGCCTATGCGCTGGAAATCTCCGGCGACTCGATGAAGCCGGCCTATCGCGACGGCGACGTCATCGTGGTCTCGCCGGCGGCGCCGGTGCGCAAGGGCGACCGCGTCGTCGTCAAGACAAAAGACGGCGAGGTGATGGTCAAGGAGCTGCGGCGCAAGAACTCGAAGAACGTCGAACTCAAATCGCTCAACGCCGAGCACCGCGACCGCACGCTGTCGATGGCCGACATCCTGTGGATCGCGCGCATCATGTGGGCGAGCCAGTAGACGCGGCGCCGCTGGCGGCGCGATTGTTCTCCGGCTAAGATCGTGCCTTGACCATGCGGAGACAATCATGACACCCGAGATCGTTCACCCTGGCAGCTGCGCGTGCTGCGGCGACATGTTGCGCGCGCGCTTCGACCGGCGGCGTTTCCTTCACGTGGCGGCCGGCGCCGGTCTGATCGCGGCGTTTCCCTCGCTCGCCTTCGCGGCAGAAGGGAACTACGACGCCATGCTGGTCACCTGCATCGACCCGCGCATGCCCGAGCCGACAATCAAATACATGGAAGGCCGGCACATGGCCGGCAAATACAGCCAGTTCTCCATTGCCGGCGCCTCGATCGGCGTGGTGGCGCCGCCGTTCAAGGACTGGGCGCCCGCCTTCTGGGGCAATCTCGCCTCCTCGGTCCAGCTGCACCACATTCCGAAAGTGATCGCGATGAACCATCGCGACTGCGGCGCCGCCAAGATCGCCTATGGCGAGGCGAAGGTCGCCAATCCGCAAATCGAGACCGAGACGCACAAGGCGGCGCTGCTGGAGTTCCGCAAGCAGGTCGCCGAGAAGCAGCCCAAGCTGCAGGTCGAGCTCGGCCTCATGGCGCTCGACGGCAAGGTGGAGATGTTTTCGTAAACTTCGATCCTCATGGTGAGGAGCGCAGCGAAGCTGCGCGTCTCGAACCATGAGGCCGCCACATCCTTCGAGACGCCGCGCTTCGCGCGGCTCCTCAGGATGAGGCGGAGCTACGCGCTGCGCGCCAGCGCGCCGTCGATCATGTCGACGGTGTTCTGCAAGCCGTAGACCGCGACGAAGGAGCCGAAGCGCGGGCCTTTCTCCTGGCCGAGCAGCACCTGGTAGAGCATGTTGAACCAGTCGAGCGAGACGCCCGGCTTGCCGTCCTTGGCTTTCTTCTTCTGATCGAGGAACGGTTCGCGGCGGCCGACCTCATAGACGACATTTTGGATGTCTTCGGCGCTGGCGGCGCCCTCCAATTGCGCCAGCGCGTCGCGCAGGTCGATCAAGGCCGCGCGCTCTGTGTCGCGTCGGCTGGCGGAATTTCTTTTCCGGCTGCACGAAATCGCGGAAATAATGGATGGCGTATTCGACCTGCGCGTTGAGCGCGGGGTTCGTCTGCGCCGTCACGCCCGGCCGGTAGCGGCCGATGAAGCCCCACAGCGTCTCGGCGTTCTCCGCGTTCGACGACGACACCAGCGTCAGCAACATGGAGAACGACACCGGCATCTCGACCTGCGGCGGATGGCCGGAATGGATGTGCCAGACCGGATTCGACAGCCGCTGGCGCAGGTCCTGGCGCGGATAGGCGTCGAGAAACTGCTGATACTCGTCGACCGTGCGCGGGATGACGTCGAAGTGGAGGCGCTTGGCCGATTTCGGCTCGCGGTACATGAAACATGAGAGGCTCTCAGGCGAGGCGTAGCGCAGCCATTCGTCGATGGTCAGGCCGTTGCCCTTCGACTTGGAAATCTTCTGGCCGTTCTCGTCGAGGAACAGCTCGTAATTGAATCCCTCCGGCGGCGCGCCGCCGAGCGCGCGGCAGATTTCGCCGGAGAGCTTGACCGAATCGATCAGGTCCTTGCCGGCCATTTCATAGTCGACGCCGAGGGCGACCCAGCGCATGGCCCAGTCCGGCTTCCATTGCAGCTTGCAGCGCCCGCCGGTGACCGGCGTGGTCACTGGCTGCTTGGTCTCGGGGTCTTCGTAAGTGATGGTGCCGGCCTTGGCGTCATGCGCCGGTGACCGGCACTTGCAGCACGATCCCCGTTTTTGGATCGAGCGGCAGGAACGGCGAATAGGTGCCGGCGCGTTCCTCGCGCAAGGACGGCAGCATGATCGCCATCACTTTGTCGAAGTGCGCCAGAACCTTCAGCAGCGCATCGTCGAAGCGGCCCGACATGTAACAGTCGGTCGACGACAGGAATTCGTAGTCGAAGCCGAAATGATCGAGAAAGGCGCGCAGCCGCGCATTGTTGTGCGCGCCGAAGCTCGCATGCGTGCCGAACGGATCGGGCACCTTGGTCAGCGGCTTGCCGAGGTACTTTTCCAGCATGTCCTTGTTCGGCACGTTGTCCGGCACCTTGCGCAGGCCGTCCATGTCGTCGGAGAAGGCGATCAGCCGGGTCTTGATCTTGTCGTCGGTGAGCACGCGGAAGGCGTGGCGCACCATGGTGGTGCGCGCCACTTCGCCGAAGGTGCCGATATGCGGCAGGCCGGAGGGGCCGTAGCCGGTCTCGAAGATCACCTCGTCCTTGGGCGTCTTCTTCAGCCGCGCGACGATCTTGCGCGCCTCCTCGAACGGCCAGGCGTTCGAGTGCTCGGCGGTTTCGCGCAAGGATGCGGCGGGTTCGGTGACGGACATCATGCTCTCCGGCGCGGCAACTTAAGAACCGGGCACCGCAAGGTCAAACTTTCAAACGCCGCGTATCCAGAACGGGCTGATCGGGAAATAGCGCAGCCACAAATCGGTGAAGCGGCCCTTCTCCCACAACCGGAACAGCGCCCAGTTGAACGCCTGCCGCAACAGATCGTTGCCGCGCTTGACCGCGATGCCGACGCCTTCGCCGAAGAACTTGCTTTCCAGGAACGGCCCGCCGCGGAACACGCAGCAATTGGCCGAATCGGTGCCGTTGAGCCAGAACGCGAGCGCAATGCCGTCGCCGAACAGCAGATCGACCTCGCCTTTCTTGAGCGCGAAGCGCGCGGCGTCGGCAGTCGGATAGGGATGCAGCTCGGCTTCGGTGAACAGCGTCTTCAAATAAGCCTCGTGCGCGGTGCCGGCGACCACCGCGATCTTCTTGCCCTCCAGCGCCTGCGGCCGCACGTCGTCGATCTCGACGTCGCGCCGCGACACGAAACGCGCCGGCGTGCGGTAATAGGAATCGCTGAAGTCGACCTGCTTGCGCATGTCCGGCGTCTTGGCGATCGAGGCGATCACCGCGTCGCCTTCATTCTTATTCAGCGACGCGATCAGCGTATCGAAGCGCCGCATCTGCACCGTGCAGGGGACTTTCATCTCCTCGCACAGCATGCGCGCGAGATCGACATTGAAGCCGGCCGGCGTGCCGTCGGAGCCGGCGAAGTCGAACGGCGGATAATCGGTCTCGGTGAGGAAACGGATGATGGTGATGCGCGACAGGTCCGGCCGCTCCGGGCGCCGGCGCGGATCCCAGAAGCCGGGCACCGCCATCGGGTCGGTGAGCTTGCCCTGCACTCCGGGCGGCTCGGTGGGAACCGGCAGCGCCGGATTGGCCGGCGGCGGCGGCGCGGCTTTTGTTGCGCGCCCGCCGATACGGTCAACGCCAGCGCCAGCAACGCGGCAAGCGCGCCGCCGCGCGCGCAGTTCCGAACATACGATTGCATTCGCCAGCCTCGGCCCGCCCCGCTTTACCTGAATCGCGGGGGACCATAGCACCGCAATTGCGGCGGACCAGCCATATTCCGGAGTGCAGCCTAGGCGTGCGGCCTTAGGCGTGGGCGAGGTGCTTCTCGATCTCGTGCACCGGCATCTTGACCAGGTCCTTGTCGAGCTCGGCGCGCACGGCGCCCTTGAGCGCGTGCGAATAGGCCGGACGCAACATGCCGAGCGCGCGCGGCGGCGCCACCACGACCAGCGATTTCGTCTTGCCGGCGGCGATTGCCGAATCGAGATGCTGGGCGAGCTTCACCAGAAAGGCCTTTTCGGCCTGGTCGTGCCAGTCGGTTTGTTCGACCGAACTGCGGCTGCCATGCCCCGCCGGACTAAAGGTGCGGCCGGGCGCGTCGGTGCCGAGCTCGCGGGTCGGCATATCCTTCTGCTCGAATACTTCGAGGGTCTTGAGGTTGGGAAACTTGGCGTCGCCGTCGTTCTGCAAGACCAGCGCCTTGGCGCCGTCGCACACCACCACCCACTCGCCGCTGTGGATCAATAATTTGGTCATGGCACCTGCCTCCTGAGCTGCAGCCAAGCTAGACCGGCCGCGGCGGCCGGCTATTGCTCTGGATCAAACGCCGATCCCCCGGATTTTGTTGCCGATTTAAGGCGGCTCAATTGCTATCGTCGAGCAGCCGGCGGGCGATGACCTGGGCCTGGATCTCGGCGGCGCCCTCGAAAATATTGAGGATGCGGGCGTCGCATAGCATGCCGCGAGACCGGGAATTCCAGCGCGAAGCCGTTGCCGCCGTGGATCTGCACGGCGTTGTCGGCCGCCGCCCAGGCAACCCGCGCCGCGAGCAGCTTGGCCATGCCGGCCTCCAGGTCGCAGCGCCGTCCGGAGTCCTTCTCGCGCGCGGCGTAATAAGTCAGCTGCCGCGCCGCCATGATCTCCGCCGCCATCATGGCGATCTTGTCGGCAACGCGCGGGAAGCTGACGATCGGCGACGCCGAACTGCACGCGGTTCTGCGCGTAGTCGAGCGCCTGCTCCATGGCCGCCTGCGCCACGCCGATCGCGCGCGCCGCCGTCTGGATGCGCGCGGATTCGAAGGTCTGCATCAACTGCTTGAAGCCGAGGCCCTCGACGCCGCCGAGCAGGTTTTCAGCCTTCACTTCGAAGCCATCGAAGGCGATCTCGTATTCCTTCATGCCGCGATAGCCGAGCACCTCGATCTCGGTGCCGGTCATGCCTTTGACCGGGAACGGCTTGGCGTCGTCGCCGCGCGGCTTTTCGGCCAGCAGCATCGAGAGCCCGCGGTGGCCGGACTCTTTCGGATTGGTGCGCACCAGCAGCGTCATCAGGTCGGCGCGCACCGGGTGCGTGATCCAGGTCTTGTTGCCGTAGACCTTGTAGACGTCGCCCTCGCGCACCGCCCGCGTCTTGATCGAGGCCAAGTCCGAGCCGATGTTCGGCTCGGTGAAGACCGCGGTCGGCAGCACCTCGCCGGACGCGATCTTGGGCAGCCATTTCTCTTTCTGCTCGCTGGTGCCGCTGCCGAGGATCAGTTCGGCGGCGATTTCCGAACGGGTGCCGAGTGAGCCCACGCCGATATAACCGCGCGACAGCTCTTCGGAAACGACGCACATCGATTCCTTGCCGAGCCCCATGCCGCCGAATTCCTCCGGGATGGTCAGCCCGAACACGCCGAGCTCCGACATCTGCCCGATCACCTCGAGCGGGATATAGCTGTTGGTGCGGTGCCAGCTCTGCGCGTGGCCGATCACCTCGCTGTCGGCGAAGCGGCGCATCTCGTCGCGGATCGATTCCAGCGTCTCGTCGAGGCCGCACATGCCGACAGTGGCGTTGTGGCTGGCGCGCATCAGCTCGACCAGGCGGGCGCGCCGCTCAGGCGTATTGCCGCTGGCGATGAGGCCCTCGACCATCGGATTGATGCGGGCGGATACCTGCGCAGCCGACAGGCCGAGATCGGCCGGCCGCACCATTTCGCCCTGGCTCATCGGAATGCCGCCGACGATCTGCGCGAGAAATTCGCCGAGCGCGATGCGAACGAGATGCTCTTCCATCTCGCCGAGCGCGTCGTTGCCGGCCATGCGCCCGGCGTAAGCGGCGAGCTGGCGCACCGCCTCCACGTAAGTCGCCAGCCAGGCCAGCCCATGGGTGGCGCGCTGCTCGCGGTCGAACAGGCGCGCGACCGCGTGGCCCTCCACCACCACTCTTTCGCGAACTTTGGCCACGGCGTCGGCCAACAGGGCATCGACGGCGGCGGTGGCCTCGCGGGCAAGCTCGACCAGGTCGTGGTCGGCGGCGGAGCGGGAAGCGGCGATCGGCATTGGCTCCTCGGGCTCCTCGGGCGGCATCTCGGGCGCCGGCGGCAGAGACTACGTGTGCAGTGCACAAAAGAAAAGCGCCAAGAAATACGCCGGTTTCCTGAAGGCTTAGATGGTAACCCGTTGCCGAATTGCCGCAAAATTAACCATTTCACGCTTTCATCGGCGCGGTATTCCACGCATCCCGGTCAGCGGCCGCGAACCCTTTCCATGCGCTTCAAATTCTCGCTTCCCTTCAAGCGATCGATCCACTTTCCCCGCCTGGGCCGGCTGCTCTTTTCGTTTTCCGTGCGCACCCGCATCATCGTGCTGGCGTTGGTTCCGGTGGCCGGCTTCCTCGCCAACGGGCTGACCTATGTCGCGGGCGAACGCGACGTCGACGTCGCCGTCAAGACCGCGAACCAGTCGCGCCAGCTGGCCGACGCCAGCCGCGATTTCAAGATCGCGGTGGCGGCCATGCGCATCGCCGCCAAGGATTTCACGGTGGCGCCGCACGGCACGCTGGTGGACGCCTTCGATGCCTCGCAAGACCAGGCCGCCAAGCGCCTCGACATCATCGACCCATTCGATCGGCGGCATGCGCGCCGACGACATCGCGGCGTTGCGCGAGTTGCTCGGTGAGCTGAAAGACAATTTCGCCAAGCTCGTCGCCGTGCAGCGCAAGCTCGGATTCAGCGAGACCGAAGGCCTGCGCAACGATCTGCGCAATTCCGGAAATAACATCGAGCGCGCCATCAACGAGAACATGACTTGGCTCGCCGAAACCGACTCGAAGAAATTGATGTTGGCGCTGCTGACCATGCAGCACTACGAGGCGGAATACCGGCTCAATCAAAGCGAGCTGATGCGCCAGCTGTTCGTCGCCGGCTATGACGACTTCACCGCGACCTTTTCCAAGGTCGACGGCACGCCGGAAATGAAGCAAAAGCTCGAACACGAAGTAAAGTTCTATGCCGACACTTTCGCGCACTGGATCGCAGCTGAGCGACCAGGCCAACCCCCTGCGCGCGCTCATCGATATCGACAGCCAGAATATGCTGCCGCGCGCCGACGCGATCATCGCGTCCGCCAATGGCGCCGCCGCGCGCGCCGCCGCCGCGCTCTCCTCCTCGCAGGCAAGCACCCGCATCGGCATCATCGCGGTCGGCATCGCCATGGTGGCGCTGGGCTTGGGCTTTTCCTGGCTGATCGGCCGCAGCATCACGCGCCCGCTCAACGGCCTGGCCGGCGTGATGAAGCGGCTGGCCGACGGCGACACCACCGCGCGCATTCCGGCCACCCACGCGCACGACGAGATCGGCGAGATGGCGCGCACGGTGATCGTGTTCCGCGACACCATGGTCGAGCGCGAAAAGCTCGCCGCCACCCAGGCCGAGAGCGGCCGCGCCCAGGAACAGCGCAGCGCCACGATTGCGATGACGATCGCGCAATTCAAGCATTCGGTCGAAACCGTGCTGGGCAAGTTGCGCGCCGCCTCGATGAAGCTCGAGATGAGCTCGACCGATCTCAACAAGACCGCCGACACCATGTCGGCGGAAGCGCAGACCGCCGAGCGACGGGTCGGCGCCGCCTCCGACAACGTGACCGCGGCCGCGGGCGTCGTCGAGGAACTGGCGGCCTCGATCGGCGAGATCGCCGCGCAGGCGGCGAAATCGACCGACGTCGCCGGCCGCGCGGTCTCGGAAGCCGCAGCGCACCGTCACCACCATGTCGCAGCTCGCCAGCGCCGCCACCCGCATCGGCGAGGTGGTCGGGCTGATCCAGGCGATCGCCGGGCAGACCAACCTGCTGGCGCTCAACGCCACCATCGAGGCGGCGCGCGCCGGCGAGTCCGGCAAGGGCTTCGCGGTGGTGGCGGCCGAGGTGAAATCGCTGGCCGGTCAAACGGCAAAAGCGACCGAGGAGATCGCCGAGCAGATCGGCTCGATCCAGTCGGCCACCGCCGACAGCGCGCAGGCGATCGAGCAGGTCAATTCCATCATCCGGGAAATGTCGGCCATCGCCACCACGGTGGCCGCGACCGTCGATCAGCAGAATTCCGCGGTCGCCTCGATCGCCGAGGGCGTCAGCCGCGCCTCGGGCGAGGCGCGCGTCGGCGCCGAGGCCATGAGCCGGGTGGCCGGCGTCACCAGCGACGCCCGCACCACCGCCGGCGACGTCAAGGCGCTGGCCGATGCCGTGGCCGTCGAGGCCGAGGGCCTGGAAGCCGAAGTGCGGCAATTCCTCACCAACGTGCAGGCGGCGTAGCACGCGTCCGCTCATTCCCGCGCAAGCGGGAATCCAGCTAAGGTAGCATCTGGGTCCCCGCTTGCGCGGGGACGAGCGGATTCAGGGACCGGCGCCTTGCGCATCCTCAAATCGTCGCTGCACATCATCGTCGAGGCCTTCCGGCATTTCCTGGACGACGACGGCTGGGCGATCGCCAGCCATATCGCGCTCTCCACGCTGATGGCGCTGTTTCCGTTCCTGATCGTGGTCACCGCGCTCGCCGGCTTCTTCTTCGGCTCCAAGGATCTGGCCGACGAGGCCGCCAAGCTGCTGCTGCAATCCTGGCCGAAGGAAGTGGCCGCGCCGCTCGCTTTGGACGTCACCAGCGTGCTCACCACGACCCGTGGCGACGTGCTCACGTTCGGCGTGCTGTTTGCGCTCTATTTCGCCTCGAGCGGCGTCGAAAGCCTGCGCGTCGGCCTCAACCGCGCCTATAACGCGACCGGAGCAGCGCACCTGGTGGCTGCTGCGGATGGAATCGATCGTCTATGTGCTGGTGGGGGCGGCGGCGATCCTGGCCTTCTCGTTCCTGGTCGTGCTGGAGCCGCTGATCTGGACGCATCTGGTGCGCTACGTGCCGGCACTGGCGCCGTTCGATGCAAATGATCACGCTCGCCCGCTACGGCATCGCGGCGTCGGTCTTGATCGTCGCGCTCTTTATCGTGCACCTCTGGCTGCCGGCGGGCCGGCGCTCGTTCGTGCAGATCGCGCCGGGCATCGTCGTCACGCTGCTGCTATGGATGGTCAGCGGCGCGGCCTTCGGGCGTTATCTTGCCTCTTTTGCTTTCGCCTATGTGTCGATGTATGCGGGACTGGCGTCGGCGATGATCGCGCTGGTGTTTCTCTATGTCTGCGCGTCGATCTTCATTTATGGCGGGGAGTTGAATTCCGTCATCGGCGAGGCGCGCAAGGCAACGCGCGGCAAGAAGCCCAAACGCTAAGAGCCCGCCGCCTCCTGCACGTCCTCGAGCGTTTTCAGGCCCGGGCGCTGGGCGTTGACCAGCACCGCCATGTTGCCGGGCGGGTGCTGGTTCTTCCACATCTTCATGTGCGCGAGCGGGATCTGGTCCCACGCGAACACTTCGCTCATGCAGGGGTCGATGCGCTGCTCGAGCACGAAGCGGTTGGCCGACGACGCCTGCTTCAAATGCGCGAAATGCGAGCCCTGGATGCGCTTCTGCCGCATCCAGACGTAGCGCGCGTCGAAGGTGAGATTGTAGCCGGTGGTGCCGGCGCAGAACACGACCATGCCGCCGCGCTTCACCACCAGGCAGGAGACCGGGAAGGTCTGCTCGCCGGGATGCTCGAACACGATGTCGACGTCGCGTTTGCCGGTGATGTCCCAGATCGCCTTGCCGAAGCGGCGCGCTTCCTTGGTCCAGTCGTCGTATTCGGGCGTGCCGACCTTGGGCATCTGGCCCCAGCACTTGAAGTCCTTGCGGTTGATCACGCCCTTGGCGCCGAGATTGAGCACGTACTCGGCTTTCGAATCGTCGGAGACGATGGCGATGGCGTTGGCGCCGGAGGCCGCGACCAGCTGCACGCCGAACACGCCGAGCCCGCCGGAGGCGCCCCACACCAGCACGTTGTCGCCCGGCTTGAGCGTGTGCGGCGAATGGCCGAACAGCATGCGATAGGCGGTGGCAAGCGTCAGCGTGTAGCAGCCCGACTCCTCCCAGGTGAGATGCTTGGGCTTGAGCATCAGTTGGCGCGACTGCACGCGGCAGAACTGCGCGAACGAGCCGTCCGGCGTCTCGTAGCCCCAGATGCGCTGCGAGGGCGACAGCAGCGGGTCGCCGCCGTTGCAATCCTCGTCGTCGCCGTCGTCCTGATTGCAGTGGACGATGACCTCGTCGCCGACCTTCCAGCGCCGCACCTTGCTGCCGACCGCCCAGACGATGCCGGCGGCGTCGGAGCCGGCGATGTGGAAGGGGTGCTTGTGGGCGTCGAGCGGCGAGATCGGGATGCCGAGGCCGGCCCAGACGCCGTTGTAGTTGACGCCGCCGGCCATCACCAAGAGCAGCACCTCGTCCTCGCCGATCGGCCAGGTCGGCACCACTTCGAGCTGGAAGGACTGGTCGGGCGGCCCGTGCCGCTCCTTGCGGATCACCCAGGCGTGCATCTTCTCCGGCACGTGGCCGAGCGGCGGAATCTCGCCGATGTCGTAAAGATCCTTGAGCGGCGCGATGCTCCTGACGGGTGCGGCGGCCGGCATGGGCAATCTCCTTCGGAGTGCTAGGCTGTCGCGCGGTGCCCGGTCGACGGATCGCGAGCAGCGCCAATTGCGTTCGCAAGCCTTGTGCCAGCAAAGTCTGCGCCACCTCATGTTGCATGGCAACAAGATTTGTGTCGCAAGTGCGAAAAGGCCCTGACGAAGGGCTTTTGCCTCATCGGCGGCTGTCGCGTCTGGGTGCGCTGCGGCCATGACTTCCGGCCGATCGTGGGCAATGGTCTCGGCTGCACGTGCAATAATCAGCGCGGCCGTCAGGCGCGTGCATCGGTCGCCTGCGTCATGCTCGCCTGGGAAACGGGCCTGGTAGCGGAAGTTATCGAGGACTGGCGGGCGCCGTGATCAGGGCTGGCTGTCCGGCCTGAGCGCCCAGGGCGACGCTTCGGCGTACGCGCCAAACTAGCCGCGACAGGCGACCTTATGCGCGACAAGACCCGAACGCGACAAGCCGTGGATTTTCCGCACCTATGCCGGCCATTCGACGGCCGCGGATTCCAACGCGCTCTATCGCAAGAACCTGAGCAAGGGCCAGACCGGCCTCTCGGTCGCCTTCGATCTGCCGACCCAGACCGGCTACGACTCCGACCACGTGCTGGCCAAGGGCGAGGTCGGCAAGGTCGGCGTGCCGGTCTGCCATCTCGGCGACATGCGCGCGCTTGTTCGACGGCATTCCGCTCGGCGAGCATGAACACCTCGATGACCATCAACGCCACCGCGGCGTGGCTGATGGCGCTCTATATCGCGGTGGCCGACGAGCAAGGCGCGCCGCGCACCGCGCTGCAAGGCACCATCCAGAACGACATCATCAAGGAATATCTCTCGCGCGGCACCTACGTGTTTCCGCCGGCGCCGTCGATGCGGCTGATCAAGGACGTGATCCTGTTCACGACCAAGGAAATGCCGAAATGGAATCCGATGAACGTCTGCTCCTATCATTTGCAGGAGGCGGGCGCGACGCCGGTGCAGGAGCTGGCCTTCGCGCTGGCGACCGCGATCGCGGTGCTCGACACCGTGAAGGCCTCCGGCGAGGTCGAGCCCGAGAAATTCGGCGAGGTGGTCGGGCGCATTTCGTTCTTCGTCAATGCCGGGCTGCGCTTCGTCACCGAAGTCTGCAAGATGCGCGCCTTCACCGAATTGTGGGACGAGATCACGCGCGAGCGCTACGGCATCACCGACGCCAAGCAGCGGCTGTTCCGCTACGGCGTGCAGGTGAACTCGCTCGGCCTGACCGAGCAGCAGCCGGAGAACAATGTCGCGCGCATTCTCATCGAAATGCTGGCGGTGACGCTGTCGAAGAACGCGCGCGCCCGCGCCGTGCAGCTGCCGGCCTGGAACGAGGCGCTCGGCCTGCCGCGGCCGTGGGACCAGCAATGGTCGCTGCGCATGCAGCAGATCCTCGCCTACGAGACCGACCTGCTCGAATACGGCGACATTTTCGACGGCTCGGGCGAAATCGCGCGCAAGGTCGGCGGAGCTGAAGGCCGCGGCGAAGGAAGAGCTCGCGCGCATCGAGCGAGATGGGCGGCGCGGTCGCGGCGGTCGACACCGGCTACCTGAAGCAGCAGCTGGTCGAATCCAACACCGCGCGGCTGGAAGCCATCGAGCGCGGCGAGCAGATCGTGGTCGGCGTCAACAAATATCTCGAGAGCGAGCCTTCGCCGCTGACCGACGCCGCCGACGCCATCCTCACCGTGTCCGGAGGAGGCCGAGCGCGGACAGATCGAGAAGCTGAAGGCCTGGCGCGCGGCGCGCGACAATGCCGCGGTCGAAGCCGCGCTCGACGCGCTCAAGCGTGCGGCGAGCGGCGGCGGCAACATCATGCCGGCCTCGATCGCCTGCGCCAAAGCCGGCGTCACCACCGGCGAATGGGGCTGGACGCTGCGCGAAGCCTTCGGCGAATACCGCGCGCCGACCGGCGTCGGCCGCGCCATGCGCAACGACGTCAGCGGGCTCGACGACATCCGCGCCGACGTCGACCGCGTGTCGCGCAAGCTCGGCCGGCGCCTGACCTTCCTGGTCGGCAAGCCCGGGCTCGACGGCCATTCCAACGGCGCCGAGCAGATCGCGGTGCGCGCGCGCGACGCCGGCATGCAGGTGGTCTATGAGGGCATCCGCCTGACGCCGGAAGAGATCGTCGACGCCGCGCGCAAGGAAAAGGCCCACGTGATCGGCCTGTCGGTGCTCTCGGGCAGCCATCTGCCGCTGGTGGCCGACGTGGTCGGCCGCATGAAGGAAGCCGGGATCGACGATGCCGCTGGTGGTCGGCGGCATCATCCCGCCGGAGGACGCGGCCGCGCTGGAGAAGGCCGGCGTCGCCGCGGTCTATACGCCGAAGGATTTCGAGCTGAACCGCATCATGGCGGACGTGGTGCGCATCGTCGAGCGGGCGAACGGCGTCGAGCAATACGTAGCGGCTATTTGCCGATCGTCGCCAGCGCCTGCGCCAGCCGGCTTGGGCTGACCGGCTTGGCGAAATAGAAATTCATGCCGGCGGCGCGCGCGGCGGCCTCGTCGTCGGCCGCGCCGCGCCCGGAAATGCCGATCACCGGCACTTGCCCGCGCGTGCCCGGCAGCGCGCGGATGCGCGCGCGTCGCCTCGAGCCCGTCGAGGCCGGCGAGCGTGACGTCCATCAGCACTGCGTCATAGCCGCCGCGCTCGGCCGCCTTGACCGCCGCCTCGCCGGTCTCCGACGAAATCGACGCGGTGGCCGAGCTCGGTGAGGATCGTGTTCAGCACGACGCGGCCGTATGGATTGTCCTCGGC
Source organism: uncultured Alphaproteobacteria bacterium (assembly GCA_963742375.1). Taxonomy (GTDB): domain Bacteria; phylum Pseudomonadota; class Alphaproteobacteria; order Rhizobiales; family Xanthobacteraceae; genus Pseudolabrys. The sequence continues at coordinate 138,489 of CAVULP010000001.1, read as the reverse complement.
GCACAGCAGCGTGAGCGGCCGCGACGGTTGCGCCCGCGCGCCCTGCTCGGCTGCCGGCCGCGTCTCGACGCGCTCAACGAGCGCGCTGAAACGGAAGGTGGACCCGTCGCCCGTCTTGCTGGTGACCTTGAGATCGCCGCCCATCGCCTTGGCGATGCGCTTGACGAAAGAAAGGCCGAGGCCGGCGCCGCCGTAGCGCCGCGCGATCTCGTCGCTCGCCTGCGCGAACGGGCGGAACAGCCGTTTCAGTTCGGCCGCGCTCATGCCGATGCCGCTGTCGGTCACCGTGAAGATGAGCCGCACGCGGCCGCGCGCGGCCGGCTCGGCGTTCGCCGTGAAGGTCACGCCGCCGCCGTCGGTGAATTTCACCGCGTTGTCGACGAGATTCTCCAGCGCCGCGCGCAGCCGCACGGCGTCGCCGGCCACCATGCGCCGGCAGCTCGCGCGCGATCCGATGTCGGTCTTGACGTCCTTGTTGCCGGCGCGCGCGGCGAGCACCTGCGCCGACCGCCTCGGCCAGCGCGCGCGGCGAGAACGGCTCGTGGCGCAGCGTGAGGCCGGCGGCCTCCGCCTTGGCGGCGTCGACGATCAGCGAGGAGAGCGCGGCGAGATGCTCGGCGCCGCTCTTGACGGCGTTCGCCCATTCCCGCTCGCGCTGGCCGCAGGTCGGACGAGGCCAGCAGCTCGGCGAGCGCCAGGATGCCGGTGAGCGGCGTGCGGATGTCGTGGGCGATGCCGGCGAGCGCGGCCTCGACCGCGCGCGGCGACGGAGCGCCGCGCGCGCGGCGCGCCTTTGCCTTGCGCTTTGGCTTGCGCGTTGGCTTGCGCGTTGCCTTGCGCCTTTGCTTCGCCATTGGCTCCGCCCGACGGCGGACACATGCCACGCTCAAGCGAGCCCGACCAGCCGGCGGATCTCGGCCGGGCTGACGCCTTGGGCGCGCAATTCGCGCAAGCGCCGTGGCGGCGGTCGATTTCGACAGCTTCTTGCCGTCGGCGTCGAGGATCAGCCGGTGATGGTGATAGCGCGGCGCGGGCAGGCCGAGCAGCGCCTGCAGCAGCCGGTGCACGCTGGTCGCAGGAACAGGTCGCGCCCGCGCACCACGTCGGTGACGCCCTGCGCGGCGTCGTCGACCACCACCGACAGGTGATAGCTGGTCGGCGTGTCCTTGCGCGCCAGGATGACGTCGCCCCAGGTGGCCGGATCTGCGGCGAGGGTGGCCGGTCGACGGCGGCCTTGCCCGGTCTCGTCCCAGGTCAGCGGGCCGGCGCGTGCCAGCGCTGCGGCCATGTCGAGGCGCAGCGCGTAAGGCTCGCCGGCGCGCCATGCGGCGCTCGCGCTCGGCGGCGGACATGGCCTTGCGCGGCGCCGGGATAAAGCGGCGCGCCGTCGGGATCGCGCGGCCAAGGCGCGTTGCTTCGCGCGCCGCCACCAGCGCGGCGATCTCGGCGCGGCTCTCGAAGCTCGGATAGACCAGGCCCATGCGCCTGCCAGTTTCGCCAGCGCCGCGCGGTAGTCGTCGAAATGCTCGGACTGCCGCCGCACCGGCTGCTCCCAGTCGAAGCCCGAGCCAGGCGAGGTCCTCGTAGATCGCCGCCTCGTATTCCGGCCGGCAGCGCGTCGCGTCGATGTCCTCGATGCGCAGCAGCAGCCGCCCGCCTGCCGCCGCGCCATGTCGGCATTGAGCAGCGCCGACAGCGCATGGCCGAGATGCAGATAGCCGTTGGGCGACGGCGCGAAGCGGAAAACGGGTGGCATTTGTCATCGCCGGGCTTGACCCGGCGGGTCCGGCTTCTCATGCTGAGGTTCGATGCTGAATGGCATTGCCGGGTCAAGCCGCGGCAATGACGCGAAGACAATGACCCACTTCCTGCACACCCAAGCCGATCTGGAAACCGCCCTCGCGCAACTGATCGCCGCCGACCCGCGCCTCGCGCCGGTCGCCGCAAAAGGCCGGCGCCTTCGCCCTGCGCCGGCGCGAGGCGGGCTTTCCCGGCCTCGCGCGCCATCGTCTGCGGCCAGCAGCTCTCGACCGCCAGCGCCGCCGCCATCCGCGCCCGGCTGTTCGCCGCCTTCGATCCCTTCCATCACGACGCGGTGCGCCGCGCGCGCAGCGACAAGCTCAGGCGGCTCGGCCTGTCGGCGCCCAAGATCAAGTCGATCCGCGAGATCGGCAAGGCCGTCTCGAAAGGCCACATCGATCTGACCCGGTCGGCAACATGGACGCCGACGAGGCGCACGCGGCGCTCACCGCGCTGCACGGCATCGGCCCGTGGACCGCCGACATCTATCTGCTGTTCTGCCTCGGCCATGCCGACGCCTTTCCGGCCGGCGACCTCGCGGTGCAGGAATCCGCGCGCATCGCCTTCGACCTGCGCAAGCGGCCGGACGCCAAGGCGCTGACCAAACTGGCCGAGGCCTGGCGGCCCTGGCGCGGTGTGGCGGCGCATCTGCTGTGGGCCTACTATCACGTGGTGAAGAAGCGCGACGGGGTCCCGGTTCAGCCAGACGCAAAAAAGCAGACCCGCAAGAAACCGAACAAGGCGGCGAAGAAAAGGAAACGCAAAAATGGCTGAACTCGACGGCCCGCGCCTGGAGCCGCGCTCGGGCAAAGCGAAACACCTCGTCGTCTTCCTGCACGGCTACGGCGCCGACGGCAACGACCTGATCGATATCGGCCGCGCCTGGCAGGGCCTGTTGCCGGACACCGCCTTCGTCTCGCCGCACGCGCCGCGACCCGTGCGGCCAGGCGCCGATCGGGCGCGAATGGTTTCCGCTTGACGTTCCGCGATCCGGACGAGCGCTGGGCCGGCGTCAACAAGGCGGCGCCGGTGCTCAATGCCTTTCTCGACGCCGAGCTTGCGCGCCATGCAGCTGCCGCCGTCGGCGCTGGCGCTGGTCGGCTTTTCCCAAGGCACCATGATGGCGCTGCATGTCGGCCTGCGCCGCGCCGTCGCCGCCGGCGGCGATCGTCGGCTATTCCGGCATGCTGGTGGTGCCGGAGGACGTCGAGCCGGAAACGTTCGCCGCCGAGATCAAAGCGAGGCCGCCGGTGCTGCTGATCCATGGCGACCAGGACGAGCTGATCCCGGTGCAGGCGCTGTTTCATGCCGCGCAGGGCCTGGCGGCGCTGGACGTGCCGGTCGAATGGCACATCTCGCCGGGCGTCGGCCACGGCATCGACCAGGAGGGCCTGCGCCATGGCGGCGAATTCCTGAAACGCTTCCTGCGCTAGACCAGTTGCGGGTAACCCCCCGGATATGCTTCACAATCCCGTCACGCTCCATATAGACTATGCTGGCGGCAGAGAATCGCCGCGCAAACGGGGGATGTCGGGAGTTAACGCGTGAACGTGCACGTATCGCCCAGCGGGTTTCCGGCCCTGGTGCTCAACGCGGACTTCCGGCCGCTGAGCTATTACCCGCTGTCGCTGTGGTCCTGGCAGGACACCATCAAGGCCGTCTTCCTCGAGCGCGTGAACATCGTCGCCAATTACGACCGCGCGGTGCACTCACCCTCGCTCGAGATGAAGCTGCCGAGCGTGGTCTCGCTCAAGACCTATGTGAAGCCTTCGACTTTTCCGGCCTTCACCCGGTTCAACGTGTTCCTGCGCGACCGCTTCTCCTGCCAGTATTGCGGCGAGCGCGACGACCTCACCTTCGACCACATTCTGCCGCGCTCGCGCGGCGGCCACACCACCTGGGCCAACGTGGTGGCGGCCTGCTCGCCCTGTAACCTGCGCAAGGGCAACCTGACGCCCAACGAGGCCAAGATGTGGCCCTCGCAGATGCCGTTCCAGCCGACGGTGCAGCATCTGCACCGGAACGGCCGGCTGTTCCCGCCCAACTACCTGCACGAAAGCTGGCTCGACTATCTCTATTGGGATACCGAGCTGGAGCCGTAAGCGGCGCCTTGCCGGCAGGCTTTAGGCCGGATTCTTACCGTTTTACCGTGATTTGACGCGCATCAATGCGCCGAGACCCGCCTGCGCTATCCGTTTCCATGGGGCGCAATGCGGAGTCCGCTTATGAACAAGCCGTTGGGACCTGGCGAAACGCGGGCCGAGGCCCCGGCTCCGATCAAGCTTGTGCCGCCGGTGCAACCGGCGCCCGCCCACGCGCGGCTGTCGAAGTCGTGGGTCATTGGCGGGCTGGCGGCGCTGGCGGTGGTCGCCGCCATCGGCATTGCCTGGTGGTCGTTGGGCTCGGGCGCGACCGTGCGCTACACGACCGCGCCGGTCACGCGCGGCGCGGTGACGCGCGCCGTGGTCGCCACCGGCACGGTCAATCCGGTGCTCACCATCATCGTCGGCAGCTACGTCTCCGGCGTCATCCAGAGCCTCACTTGCGACTACAACACGCAAGTCAAGGAAGGCCAGATCTGCGCGAAGATCGATCCGCGCCCGTACCAGACCGTGGTCGACCAGAACAAAGCCAATCTGGCGGTGGCGCAGGCGCAGCTCGAGAAGGACAAGGCCTCCTTCGACTATGCGCAGCTCAACTACGATCGCAACGCGCGGCTGGCGCAGACCAACGCGGTGTCGAAGGACGCGCTCGACATCGCCAAGAGCACGCTCGACCAGGCGCACGCGCAGATCGGCGTCGATGAGGCCACCATCGAGCAGCGCCAGGCCCAGCTCGAGGCCGCGCAAGTCAATCTCGGCTACACCGACATCGTCTCGCCGGTGAACGGCACCGTGGTGTCGCGCAATGTCACCGTCGGGCAGACGGTGGCGGCGAGCTTCCAGACGCCGACGCTGTTCCTGATCGCCACCGACCTCACCAAGATGCAGGTCGACACCAATGTCAGCGAAAGCGACATCGGCGGCATCAAGGAGGGCAACAAGGGCTATTTCACCGTCGATGCCTTCCCCAAGCGCACTTTCGAGGGCGCCGTCACCCAGGTGCGGCAGTCGCCGCAGAATATCCAGAACGTCGTGACCTACGACGTGGTGGTCGGCGTCGACAACACCGACCTCGCGCTCAAGCCGGGCATGACGGCGGCGAGCCGCATCGTCACCGACGAGCGCACGGACGTGTTGCGCGTGCCGAGCCAGGCGCTGCGTTATGCGCCCGCCGCGACGCGCCCGGCCGCCGCCCGCGGCGGCACGTCCCCGGCAGCAAAGCCAGCCACGCCGGCCGACGCCAACCAAGGCGCCGTCTGGGTGCTGCGCGACGGCAAGCCGGTACGGGTTTCCGGTCGTGGTCGGGCTCGACGACGACACCCATGCCGAGATCGTGCAGGGCGACGTGAAGCCGGGCGACCGCGTCATCATCACCGAGCAGCGCAGCAGCGCCAATGCGGCCGCAGCCGCGAGCGGCGTCCCGCGCCCGCGGTTCTGACCGCCATGGCGCAGCCGATCATCAAGCTCGATCACGTCGCGCGGACCTATCATGTCGGCGACATCGACGTGCATGCGTTGCGCGACGTGAGCCTGACGATCGAGGCCGGCGAGTTCGTCGCCATCATGGGCGCACTCCGGCTCGGGCAAGTCGACGCTGATGGCGATCCTCGGCTGCCTCGACCGGCCGACCAGCGGCCATTATTTCTTCGAGGGCGTCGACGTGGCGGGCTTGAGCGAGCCCGAGCGCGCCGGCCTGCGCAGCGAGCGGCTCGGCTTCGTGTTCCAGAGCTTCAATCTGCTGGCGCGCACCATCGCGCCATCGAAAACGTGGCGCTGCCGCTGTTCTACGCCGCCTCCGGGCCGGCCAGCGCGAGCTCGCGCACCGAGCGGGCGCGCAGCGCGCTTGCGCTGCTCGGCCTGGGCGACCGCGAGCGCAACACGCCCGGCCAGCTCTCCGGCGGCCAGCAGCAGCGGGTCGCGATCGCGCGCGCCCTGATCAACAGTCCCGGCCTGCTGCTCGCCGACGAGCCGACCGGCAATCTCGACACCCGCACCTCGCACGAGATCATGGAGACGCTGACCAGCTCAATCGCGAGCAAGGCGTCACCATCATCGTCGTCACGCACGAGGCCGACATCGCGGCCTACGCCGACCGCGTCCTGACCATGCGCGACGGCGAGATCGTCTCGGATACGCGCAATCCCGAAGCCGGCCAAAGGCCGCCGAGCCGGCCGACGAGGCCGTGTCGCATCCGATGCGCCGCGGCGTTGCGCGCGCCGGCGCGCGCGCGCGACCACGGCTTCTGGGCCTTCGCCCTGATGATCATGGCGGCGGCCGTGCAGGCGCTCCGGCGCAACATGATGCGCTCGGCCCTGACCATGCTCGGCGTCTTCATCGGCGTCGCGGCGCTGATCGCCATGGTCGCGGTCGGCCAGGGCGCCAACGACGCGGTGCGCAAGCAGATCGAGCGGCTCGGCACCAATCTGGTGGTGGTGCTGCCGGGCGCACGGACGGCGGGCGGCATGCGCGCGCGGATCCGGCAGCGCGTCGACGCTCACGACCAGCGACGCGCAAGCGATCCGGCGCGAGAGCGCCGCGGTCGGCGAGGTCAGCTACCTCATCCGCCAGTCCGGCCAGGTTGAGTACGGCAATCAGAACTGGACCACCAGCATCCAAGGCATCAGCCCGAATTATCCGCCGATGACCAACTGGCGGATCGACGCCGGACGCGAGATTTCGCCCGACGACGAGGCGGCGGCCGCGCTGGTCGTCGTCATCGGACAGACCGTTTCACGTCAGCTGTTCGGCGAATCGCAAAGCCCGATCGGTGCGCTCATCCAGGTCAAGGGCGTGCCGTTGCGGGTGATCGGCCTGCTCGAATCCAAGGGGCAGACGTCGTTCGGCCAGGACCAGGACGACTTGGTGATGATCCCGTTCACCACCGCCGAGCGCAAAGTGCTCGGCGTGGCCGCGCCGTCCCAGGCGCAGACGCAGTTCAATTGGATCTATCCGAGCGCCGCCCAATCCTTACGGCCTGACGCCGCATCTGGCCGGCTACGTCAACCAGATCTACGTGCAGGCCGCCAATCAGACGGACGTGCAGCCCGCGATCAGCGCAGATCACCGAGATCCTCGCACGCCGCCATCGCATCAAGCCCGGCGACGACAACGATTTCTCCGTGCGCAACCTGAGCCAGATCGCCGAGACCGCCGAAAGCTCGAGCCGCATCATGGCGCTGCTGCTCGCCGCCGTCGCCTCGATCTCGCTGGTGGTCGGCGGCATCGGCATCATGAACATCCTGCTGGTGTCGGTGACCGAGCGCACGCGCGAGATCGGCCTGCGCATGGCGATCGGCGCGCGCCGCCTGCACGTGCTGCTGCAGTTTCTCGCCGAGGCGGTGTTCCTGAGCGTGACCGGCGGCATTGCCGGCATCGTCATGGGCGTGGCGTTTTCCGCCGCTATCTCATGCTGTCGCCGGCTGGCCGGCGCCGATCTCGGGCGACGGCGATTGCCGGCGGCTTCCTGTTCTCGGCCGCGGTCGGGATTTTCTTCGGCTATTACCCGGCGCGCAAAGCCGCCCACCTCGATCCGATCGAGGCGCTGCGTTACGAATAGCTTTACATCCCCGGCAGCATCCGTTGCAGCACGCGGTCGCGGCGGACGAAATAATGATAGAGCGTGGCGCCGACGTGCAGGCGACCAGCGTCAGCATCCCGTAATAGGCGAGCAGCATGTGCACGTCGCCGGTCCAGCCCCAGCCCGGCGCGCGCGTGGCGACCAGCTTGGGCAATTCAAGCCCGAACATGACGACCGGGAAGCCGCGCCAGGATGCGTTGATCCAGCCCAGCACCGGCAGCACCAGCAGCAGCAGATAGAGCAGCCAATGCACGATGCGCGCCGACTTGATCTGCCAGGGCGGCACGCCGTCCTCGGGCTCCGGCTCGCGATGGGTGGCGCGCCAGGCCAGCCGCACGATGGCGACCAACAGGATCAGCATGCCGAACGACAGATGCAGATTGATCAGCGTGTCGGGCTTGGTGTCGCGCTTGATGTCCGGCATGATCAAGGCGATGACGAACTGCACGATCAGCAGCGCCAGGATCAGCCAATGCAGGGATTTCGCGGTGGAGGTGTAGCCGGGGGTCTTAGCCATTGGTCTCGTGCATGTCAGGGGAAATATCTCAGCGCGACGTTTTTCGTTTGCGCATGATCTTATCGGCGGAGAAACCGGTTTCCACCCCGATCGCGTCGGGGACGGCTTTTTCGGGATCATGCGCGTTTCAGCCGCTCCTTGTCGTAGCCGGCGACCCGCTTGTAACTCTCCGACAGCGCCACCAGTTCCTCGCGGCTGATCACGTCGTCGATATGTCTGAACGGCTTGTCGCCGGTGCGGCGGTAGACCTCTTGCAAGATGGCGTCGGGCGGCGCCTTGCGGTTGGCGAGCACGACTTCGGCGGTGGCGGGCAGGCGCTTTGCCTCATAGGCCTTGAGCGCCGCGACCGGATCGGCGTTGGCGGCGAGCGCATCGGCGAGCGCGCGGCAGTCGAGAATCGCCTGCGCCGCGCCATTGGCGCCGCGCGGATACATCGGATGCGCGGCGTCGCCGAGCAGCGTGAGGCGGCCGAAGCTCCAGCGCGGCAGCGGATCCTGATCGACCATCGGATATTCCAGGATGGCGTCGGCGCTGCGGATGAATTGCGGCACGTCGAGCCAGTCGAAATGCCAATCCGCCATGGCGGGCAGGAAATCTTCCAGCTCGCCCGCGCCGGTTCCAGTCGCTTGGCCGGTATTGCGGCGTCTCGATGTCGCACACCCAGTTCACCAGTTGGCGGCCTTGCGCGTCGATATTGTTGCGGATCGGATAGATCAACAGCTTGGCCGGATGGTGCCAGCCGACGCGCACCATGCTGGCGCCGGTGAGCATCGGCTGCCAGCGGGTGACGCCGCGCCACATGTTGATGCCGGAATATTTCGGCGGGCCTTCGTCCGGATAAAGCTGCTTGCGCAAGATCGAATGGATGCCCTCGCAGGAGACCGCCACGGCGCCGCGCTGCGACGGCAGCGGCTTGCCGCCGGCGTCCTCGAAATGCGCGACGGCTTCCGTCGCCGTCATAGTCGACGCGCGTGCACTTGTGGCCGAGCATCACCTTGTCGCGGCCTGCGCGCGCGATGAAGGCGTCGAGCAGCACCATCTGCAGATCGCCGCGATGGATGGAGAATTGCGGCACGTCGTAGCCGGCAAAGCGCCCGGCCGGCTCGCTGTAGATGAACTGGCCGAAGCGATTGTAGAAGCAATATTCGCGCGTGGTGACGGCGACCTTGGCGAGCGCATCCTCCAGGCCGAGCGCGCACAATTCGCGCGAGGCATGCGGCAGGATGTTGATGCCGACGCCGACCGCCTTCAGTTCGGGCGCCGCCTCGAACACGCGGCAAGCGATGCCGGCGCGGTGCAGCATCAGGCCCAGCGTCAGCCCGCCGATGCCGGCGCCGATGATGAGAACGTCCATCGCGGTCAATCCTGCTGCGTCATCTTAGTTGGACCGTTTTGCCCGCGCGAGCGAGGCGCGCGCGCCCCAGAGCGCGACGGCGGCCAGCAAGAGCGACAGCGGCACGTCCCAGCCGGCGAGCGAAAGGCCCAAGAAACGCCAGGATGCCACGTCGCAGCGGATTGGGCTGAAGCTGTTGAGCTGCCTGAGCAAGTCCTTGGCCGAGCCGACACTGCTGATCGGCCCGGTGCAATCCTGCGGCCCGGTCCAGAATTTCCATTCGATGCCGGCGTGATAGACGGCGACCCCCGCGGTCCACAGCATGGCGGCCGCGATCACCAGGAAGCCCAGCAGCAGCACCTTGCGCGCGGCGCCGTGACCGGCGCCGAGCCACAGCAAGGCCGCGAGCGGCACGCTGACGTAATAGCCGTTGCGCTGCTCCAGGCAGAGCGGGCACGGCGGCAGGCCCATGCCGTACTCGAAGAAGAAGAAGCCGCCGATGGTGGCGAGGCCGACCAGCGCCACGATCGCCGCGGCGGCGAGCGGCGGGTCGTCGCAGACGAGAGCCAGATGTCGTTCCTCATTGCGCGTCCTTCATGCCGCCGTTCCAGTCCGCTCGCCAAGCCGACTTCGGCGCGACAGCCTCCGCTAGCCGATCGATTCTCGGCGAGCCAGCCGAAGCCGAAGGCGTAGGGTGGTGCCCCTGGCCGGACTCGAACCAGCACGATGTTTCCACCACCTGATTTTGAGTCAGGCGCGTCTACCAATTCCGCCACAGGGGCCTTTTTGCGGCATAAGCGGCGCGGATCATAGCGGCGCGCCGACCCGGGTCAACGGCGGCGGAAGCCGCCTTCCTGCCCGCGGCGCAGGCCCACTAAGATCGGCTCACAAGCGTTATTTTCAAGGAGTCCCCGCGATGAACGAAGAGGTCCTCAACACCTCGCTGCGCAAATTCCTCAAGATCGTCGGCGTCACCTCGCAGCGCGAAATCGAAAAAGCCGTCCGCGCGGCGCTCGCCGACGGCACGCATCAAGGGCAACGAGGCGCTGAAAGCCCAGATGGTGCTGACCATCGGCACGGTCGGCCTCAGCTACAAGATCGACGGCACCATCGAGCTGGAATAGGTTCCGGGCGCGTATTGCGGCCTCGATTTTTCGGCTTTTTCGCGATCCGCATCATTACCAAATGGTCATGTGCGTATGCGGCATCTCATCGCATACCGCACGCGATCCCTCATGCAACCATTCTCGCGCTCGATGGTTGTCCTTTCGACCGATTGAGTTTGAAAGGGTGACATGATGAAACGAGCAATTATTTGCGCGGCCGCCACGGCCGCATTGATAGCATTTGCCGCGCCGGCGCAGGCTCGGATGGCTCGATCCCGGATTGAATTCGACTTCGCCGTCGATGATTCAGGACGTGCAATACCGCCGGGATTACCGCAATTGGCGGCATCATTACGCGTATCAACCCCGCCGCCACCGGCATTGCTGGAACGAGCGCGTCCGCGTCCGCGTGGCCAGCGGGTATTATGTATGGCGGACCCATCGCGAATGCGGCTGGCGCCGCTCCTGGTAATCGCAGCGCTCGCCGTAGCGAATGAGGGCAGCGGTCAAGCCGCTGCCCTTTTTCATGCCACCGGCTCGGCGCCGACATTGCGGCGGCCGAAGGCTGCCTCCATCTCGCGCCGCACCTTCACCGCGGCATCGTTCGGATCGTAGGCGACGTCCGCCCATTTGAGCGCGCCGCCTTCCGCGATGTCGCGCTTGAGCTTGACGTTGTGGGCGAGGCCGAGCGGCAGCAATTCGTCGCGCAGCGAAACGTCGGCCGGCGTCTGCTTGCCCCAGACGCAGAAGCCGCCCTCGCCGTCCAGCATCTCGCCGGCTTTGAGCGCGCGCTTGGCGGTCGCCACCACGTCGGAGCGGAAGCCGGTGGGCGCGCCGGTCGGCTCGTTGCGCAGCGCGCAACTTGCGACCGAGATGCCGAGCTCGAGCCCGATCATGTGGATCGGCCGGTAGAGCGCGGCGTATTTGCCGCTTTTGTCCGGCAGCATGGCGTATTCCTTGAAGCAGCGGCGCGCGTATTCGGTCTCGCCCTCGAACACCACGTAAGTGCCGAGCGCGAGATGATGCGGCACGTCGCGGCCGTCGCGATAGACCGAAGAGTCGACTTCGGTGACGCCTTCCTTCTCCAGCGTGCCGCCGTCGCTCTTCGGCTTGCAGATGTCGGCAAGCTCGAAGCGCGTCGCCGGCGGGAAATGCAGGCCGTCGCTTTGCGGCACCAGGCCGGTGGCATTGCACACCGCCGTCATCTCGATGCCGGACTTGGTGCCGTCGACGAACGAGTTGAACATTTTCGGATTGATCGACTTGCGGTCGGAGATGTTCAGGTATTTGTCGAGAATGTCCCAGACATTGTCGGGATTGGACTTGTGGTAATGCGGCTCGTAGCGCGTGCCCTTGCCGGCGCAGATCACCTTGAAGCCGGCGGCGCGCGCCCAGTCGACCTGCTCGCAGATCAGCGCCGGCTGGTCGCCCCAGGCGAGCGAATAGACGACGCCCGCGGCCTTCGCCTTGCGCGCCAGCAAAGGGCCCGCGACGGCGTCGGCTTCCACGTTGACCATGACGATGTGCTTGCCGTTGGCGATCGATTTCAAGCAATGCTGAATGCCGGCGCCGGGCACGCCGGTCGCCTCCACGATCACCTCGATGCGCGGATCGGCGATCAGGCGCTCTGCGTTGTCGGTGATGAAGGTGCTGCGCTTCTTGTGCGCGTCGTCGAGCGAGGCGGCGGCATATTGGCCGTCCGGCCAGCCGGCGGTCTTGAGCTGACTGCGCGCGCGCGCGACGTCGAGATCGGCGACGCCGGCGACATGCATGCCTTGCGTCAGCCGCGCCTGCGAGGCGAACATGGTGCCGAACTTGCCGGCCCCGATCAGTCCGACGGTCACCGGTCGTGCCGGCGGCTTCGCGTTCGAGAAGTTTGGCGTGGAGATTCACTGACGCACTCCATGACTGTTGGCGCGCGAGGCAAACACAAGCGCGCGCCCGAAACAAGCGCCGCACGCCCGAGTCGGAGCCGCTATGAAAATTTATTGGCAGAGCGCGCGGGAAACGAAAGTTTCGGTGTGGCAGCCTTCGCCGCTGGAGCGGCCGGACAAATAGACCTGCGCCGGGCAAACTTCGGCGGTGGTCATGTCGAGGCTCGATGCCGCCCTCGAAGCCCTTCGCCTTGCACATCGCGAGCGCGGCGGCGACGCAGTCGGGCGCGCCGTTGGGCGCAACCTTGCACTTCTCATGGCCGCGCACGACGCGGGTATTGGGCAGGCGCGCGACCGCGTCGGCCGCGGCCTTGGTGTTGTCGACCGTGGTGCGCGGCGGCGACGCCGGCTTCATGGCCGAAATTCTGGAACCGGTCGCGCATGCTGCGAACGCCGGAGTTGAAATTGTCCGCCGACTGGTCGAACCAGCGGCCGATCTTGGCGAAAAAGCCCTGCGGTTCTGGCGCGCGGCGTCTTGGCCGGCGTCCTGCGCGGCGGCCAGCGCCGAGCTCAAAACAATCGCGGCCGCAAGCAGCCCGCCGAACACTAGTCCGGACGCGCGCGTCTTGGGGGGCAGAGTCAAAGCCTTGCTATCCATGACCGGTCAAACTGACATCACGTCAGTCGTGTTTGCCTAACGGCATTTGCGCCGGCGCATCCCTCTAAGGCCGCCAGGTGGCGAAAATGAGGAACGCCGATTCGTCTCAGATCAAGTATAGCGCAGCCACGATGCCGATGACGACCACGGCGGCGAGCGCAAAGGTCCAAAGTCCCAGCTGTTTTTCGATGATATGGCGGGCCCGTTCGCCGTAGCGGTGCAGCAAGAAGGCCAGCACGAAAAACCGCGTCCCGCGCGTGATGATCGAAAAGACAACGAAAAGTCCCAGATTATAGCCGGCAAAACCCGACGTGATGGTGACGATCTTGTAGGGGATCGGGGTCAGTCCCTTGAGCAGGATGATCCAGGCGCCCCATTGCGCGTAAGCCGCGCGGAAGGCCTCGACCTTGTCGCCGTAGCCGTAGAGCTGGATCAGCCAGGCCCCGACGGAATCGTAGAGCAGCGCGCCGATGGCGTAGCCGAACAGGCCGCCGATGACCGAGGCGACCGTGCACCAGGCCGCCATCAGCATAGGCCCGCTCCGGCCGCGCCAGCGCCATCGGGATCAGCATGACGTCGGGCGGCACCGGAAAGAACGAGCTTTCCGCGAAGGCGACCGCGGCCAGGCTCCACATCGCGTGCGGCTTGTGGGCGGCCGCCAGGCACCAGTCGTAGAGACGGCGTAGCAGCGAACGCGGCTCGGCGGCCTGAACGGTCATGGACGCAACTCGCGGGAGAGTGGCGGGGATCAGCGGCGCTTGCGGATGCGCCTGGTTTCGAGCGCCACGACCTTACGGCGCGGCGGGCTCTGTAGCATGCCTTTTGGCACTTTTTCGGCGATGCCGAACATCGCTTCGCGCCGCCGCATCTCGGCCCAGACATCGTCGGGGTGCACGCCGGCATGCACCCAGAGCACCACCAGATTGTAGAGCAGGTCGGCGCTCTCGCGCACCACGGCCTCGGGCTGGCCATGCATGGCGTCGATCACGACCTCGACGGCTTCCTCGGCCAGCTTTTTGGCCATTTTGGCGCGGCCGGCGCGGAACAGCCGCGCCGTGCGCGATTTCGTGGGGTCGGAGCCCCGAGCCGCGATCACGGCATCGTAGAGGCGGGCGACCGAATCAGATCAGTCATGCGCCGGAGAATACCCGATCCGCGTGCCAATCAGGTTAACGTGCGTTAACCGCGGCCATTTCCGGCGCTGCAGCGCATGCGTGGCGGCGAGCGCAATCGCAGTGCGCGCGGCATGATCGTCTCCCTGGTGCCTGCCGATCAAACGGGTCGGAAGTGCGCGAGCCGCTGCGGCCAAGCGCGACCAGGCCGCGCTCACTCGTCCTCGGACAGCAGCGCGGCATTGCCGCCGGAGGCGGCGGTATTGACGGTGACGACCTGCTCGAGCGCGAAGCGGTGCAGATAGTTCGGCCCGCCGGCCTTCGGCCCGGTGCCGGACAGGCCGCTGCCGCCGAACGGCTGCGAGCCGACCACGGCGCCGATCATGTTGCGGTTGACGTAGACATTGCCGTGCGGCGAGCCGCGCGACGATGCGCGCGACCGTCGCGTCGATGCGCGAATGGATGCCGAGCGTGAGCGCGGTGCCGTTGCCGGCGATGTCGTCGAGCAGCGCGTCGAGTTCGTCCGCGCGCCAGCGCACCACATGCAGCACCGGGCCGAACACTTCCTCGTTCAGCTCGCGCGCGCGGTCGAGTTCGATGATCGGCCGGCGCGACGTAAGTGCCGCGCGGCCGGCAGCGGCGCCGTCCCAGCGGAAGCGCACCGCGCCGCGTCGCGTCCATGCCGGCGATCCAGCGCTCGAGCTTGTCCTTGGCCTCGGCGTCGATCACCGGGCCGACCTGGGTCGCGACGTCGCGCGGATCGCCGAGCTTCAATTCGCGCGCGGCGCCCGTCACCATGTCGAGCACGCGCTCGGCGACGTCCTCCTGCACGCACAGCAGGCGCAACGCCGAGCAGCGCTGGCCGGCGGAGCGGAAGGCCGAGGCGATGACGTCGTCGGTGACCTGCTCGGGCAGCGCGGTGGCGTCGACGATCATGGCGTTGATGCCGCCGGTCTCGGCGATCAGCGGCGCGATCGGCCCGTCCTTGGCGGCGAGCGCGCGGTTGATCGCCGCGGGCCGACCTCGGTCGAGCCGGTGAAGGCGACGCCGGCCACGCGCGCGATCGGCGGCGAGCATGGCGCCGACCTCGCCGTCGCCCGGCACCAGATGCAGCGCGCTCGCCGGCACGCCGGCCTCATGCAGCAGGTGCACCGCTTCGAAGGCGATGAGCGGCGTCTGCTCGGCCGGCTTGGCCACCACCGCGTTGCCGGCGGCGAGCGCGCCGGCGATCTGGCCGGTGAAAATCGCGAGCGGGAAATTCCACGGGCTGATGCAGACGAACGACGCCGCGCCCGCGATAGCGCAACGTCGTTGCTCTCGCCGGTCGGTCCCGGCAGCGGCTGTGGGCGCGAGCGTGCGGCGCGCCTGCGCGGCGTAGTAGCGGCAGAAAGTCGGCCGCCTCGCGCACTTCCGAGACGCAATCGTCGAGCGTCTTGCCGCCTTCGCTTTGCAACAGCGCGATCAGCCGGCCGCGGTTCCGCTCGATCAGGTCGCCGGCGCGCGTCCAGCGCGGCCGCGCGCTCCGCGACCGGCGTCGCGTCCCATGCCGCAAAGCCCGCCTGCGCCGCCGCCATGGCCGCGGCGACGATGGCCTCGTCGCCTTCCGCCACTGTGCCGATCACGTCGCCGTCGATCGGCGAATGCACATCGCGCGCGCGGCCCTTGACGGCGACGCCGTCGATCAGCGGCGCGGCCTCCGCAGTCTTCGGCGCGGCGCCGATGTCGCCGAGCAGCGCGTCGAGCGCCGCGCGGTCGCCGAATTCGATGCCGGCCGAATTGCGCCCGCTCCGGCGCGAACAGATCGCGCGGCAGCGGAATATGCGGATGGCGCGCCTGCTCGGCGTCGGCGATCCAGCTTTGCGGGCGCTTGAGAATGTCGGCGATCGGCACGTTCGGATCGGCGGCCACCGACACGAACGAGGAATTGGCGCCGTTCTCCAGCAGGCGCCGCACCAGATAGGCCAGCAGATCGGCGATAGCCGCCGACCGGCGCATAGACGCGGCAGGTGAGCGCCGGCATGTCCGTCGAGCAGCGCATCGATAGAGCGCCTCGCCCATGCCGTGCAGGCGCTGGAATTCGTAGTCGCCGTCGCCGCCGGCATCCTCGATCACGCTCGCCACGGTGAGCGCGTTGTGGGTGGCGAATTGCGGATAAAGCCGCGGCCGTGCCGCCAGCAGCTTGCGCGCGCAGTCGAGGTAGCAGAGATCGGTCATCGCCTTGCGCGTGAACACCGGATAGTCGGCAAGGCCGCGCTCCTGCGCGCGCTTGATCTCGCTGTCCCAATAGGCGCCCTTGACCAGGCGCACCATCAGGCGGCGGTCGAGCGCTTCCGCCGATGTCGGCGACCCAGTCGATCACCGCGCGCGGCGCGCTTCTGATAGGCCTGCACCGCCAGCCCGAAGCCGTCCCAGCCGGCAAGCGACGGATCGCGCAACACGGCGCCGATCACCTCGAGCGACAATTCGAGCCGGTCGGCCTCTTCGGCATCGACGGTGAAATTGAGCTCATAGCTTTTCGCCGCCCGCGCCAGTTCGAGCAGGCGCGGCGTCAAGCTCGGCCAGCACGCGCTCGCGCGACAGCGGCTCGTAGCGCGGATGCAGCGCCGACAGCTTCACCGAAATGCCCGGCCGCTTGCGGCAGCGCGGCATTGCCGGCGCCTTGGCCGATGGCCGCGATGGCGCCGGCGTAGGAATCGAAATAGCGCTCGGCATCGGCGCGCGGTGCGGGCGCCCTCGCCCAGCATGTCGAAGGAATAGAGATATTCGTGTGCCGGCCTGCGCGCGCGCCAGCGCTTCGTCGATGGTCTGCCCGAGCACGAAATGCGAGCCGAGCAGCCGCATGGCCTGCCGGGTGGCGGCGCGCACCGCCGGCAGGCCGAGCCGCTTGACCAGCGCCTCGACGATGCCCTCCGGCGTCTCGCCCGGATGGATGACGCGCGCGGTGATGCCGAGCGTCCAGGCCGAGGCCGAGACCAGAAACGCGCTCGAGCGGGCATCGTGCTGCGTCCAGTCGCCGCGCTTGAGCTTGTCCTCGATCAGGCGGTCGGCGGTGTCGGCGTCGGGCACCCGCAGCAGCGCCTCGGCCAGCACCATCAGCGCCAGCCCCTCCTTGGTGGAGAGCGCATAGGCGTGCAGGAAGTCCTCGACGCCGCCGAGACCGCCGACCGCGTGCGGGCGCGGATCGCCTCGACCAGGCGCGTGGCGCGGGCATCGATGCGGGCTTCGGCGTCGCGCGGCCGCGCGGCGCCGGCGATGCAGGCCGGCGGCAATCGTCTCGTCCGCCGGCGCATAAGGCGCCCGGAAGGGCGGAATGTCGCGTGCCGCGCCGGCCGGTCGTGCTGCCCGCATGGCTCAAATCTCCAGACTCGCGCGCCAGACTATCCCAACCGCGCGATTCTCGCGGCTTGAGACTGGCGATGCCCCGGCTCACGCGGCGGCAAGGTTAGCCATGTCGCCAAACAATGACCGTCATTTGCGCGCTCCTGACTTGCTCTTTGCAAGGGCATGGTCTTTGCTGGTTTTGAAACATGACAATCAGCCTGCCGAGGCACGGAATGCGGGGACGCCGGCCGCCAAAAGGTTCAGTGCTGTGAGCGCCTGGCGCGCCGGCCAGGCTGGCTTGCGCAGCGGCTCCTGCTCGCGGCCACGCTGGCTGGCGCCGCCACCGCCGGCGGAAACCAACCTCCGCTTCACCCTCGACTGCAAATTCGAAGGCCCGGCGGCGCCGTTCCTGCTGCCGCTCGACAAGGGCTACTACAAGGCCGAAGGCCTCAACGTCACCATCGACCCGGCCGGCGACTGCGCTCGAGCCGATCAAGCGCGTGGCCTCGGGCGACTACGACATGGGCTTCGCCGACATCAACGAGCTGATCAAGTTCCGCGACGCCAATCCGAAGGCGCCGGTCAAGGCCGTGTTCATGGTCTACAACCGGCCGCCCTACGCGGTGATCGGCCGCAAGAGCCGCGGCATCAGCGTGCCGAAGGATCTCGAGGGCCAGCAAACTCGGCGCGCCGGCCGGCGACGGCGCCTTCGCGCAGTGGCCGATCTTCGTGAAGGCCAACGGCATCGACGCCTCCAAGGTCACGATCGAGAATATCGGCGTCCCGGTGCGCGACCCGATGCTGGCGGCCGGCCAGGTCGACGCCATCACCGGGCTTTCGTTCTCCTCGCTTCATCGACCTCAAGGACAAGGGCGTCCCGGTCGACGACATCGTCGTGCTGCTGATGGCCGACTATGGCGTCAATCTTTACGGCAATGCCATCATCGTGAATTCGAAATTCGCCGCCGACCATCCCGAGGAGGTGCGCGGCTTCCTGCGCGCCTTCGTGCGGGGCCTGAAGATGACCGTGGCATCGCCGGCGAGCGCGCTCGGATACGTGCTGGAGCGCGGCGACACGTCCAAGAAGACGATCGAACTCGAGCGGCTGAAAATGGTGATCCGCGACAACATTCTCACGCCCGAGGTGAAGGCGAACGGCTATGGCGGCATCGACGACGATCGCTTTGCGCGCGCCATCGACCAGCTCGCGCTCGCCTACAAGTTCAAGTCGGCCAAGCCGAAGCCGGATGAGATTTTCGACGCGTCGTTTCTGCCGGCTGCCGCGACACGCCAATTCCAGTAAGCGATGCGGAGCGGTCAGCGAGCCGAATTCACGGCCTCGACCAGCTTGTGCGCGGGCGCGTAGTCGGCTGTCGCCGCGCTGTCGGGTCGCAACGCGTCGGCGAACGAATCGGCAAGCTGATCGAGAAGCTGCCGGTCGCCTCCCTCGCGAATGTAAATCCCGAAATGAATGTCAGGGAGCTTCGGCAGCGGGCCGTCGTCCCAAACCTGCAGCCCGAAGGCCGAGACGCGGCGGCGCACCAGCGTCGTTACACCGAGACCGGCGGCCACCGCGCCAGCAAGGCCGACAAAGCTTGGGCAGACCAACACGTCATCCCACTCAAGCCCGGCTCCCTTGAGCGCCATGACGGCGACTTCGCGGTTGATGACGTCCTTGCTGTAGCACATGAGCGGAACCGGACGCTGCGGGTCGATCTTGGTGCCTTTAGCGCGCGCCCAGGCCATCGGCTCGAGCCAGTGGTGGCGTGCGTCGCTCGGCTCGCTCACCGATAGGCCGATGACCAAGTCGAGATCTCCTTGGTGCAGGTCGCGCAACATCGGTTCGGAGCTGCCGATCTGCAACTCGAAAGACACTGCCGGCCACTGCTCGCGAAATCGGGCGAAGTTGAGCGAGATCGTCGTCGCCACGAAATCGCCCGGCGCCCCGATCCGTATGGTCCGCTCTCGGCGATCGGCAGAACCGACAATCTGATCGTTGATCGCCAAAAGGCGGCGCGCATAGGCGACGACCTTCTCGCCATGCGGCGTGAGCCAGATGCCGTCGGCTCCGCTGTTCAACAGATCGTCGTCGAGCAGGACCCGCAGCCGCTTGATCTGCGCGCTGACCGCCGGCTGGGTAATGCCGAGCGCGGCCGCGGCCTTGGTGAACGAGCGCTGGTCGACGACGGCGATGAGCGCCCGCAGCAACTCGGTCGGAATGTTGGTCATGCGGCGCCCTTCGCTGATGGCCCTGTTATTCTAACACGGCCAGGCCCGTCTTATTCATTTCGTATGCACACGAACGATTACATTCACAGTTGCGAATGTAACACGAACCGGCTTGCAAGCACAGGCGCAAGAGGAATCAAGGGGAATCAAGAGGAATCAGGCCAAACGGGCGGCGCTATTTGATGCGTTCGAGAATGCTCACGTAATTCGCCACCGCACTGCCGCCCATGTTGAAGATGGCGCCAAGCCCGGCATTCTTGACCTGCATGTCGCCGGCGTTGCCGGTGAGCTGCATTGCGCTCAGCGCATGCATCGACACGCCGGTGGCGCCGATCGGATGGCCCTTCGACTTCAATCCGCCGGACGGATTGACCGGCAATTTGCCGTCCTTGTGCGTCCAGCCTTCGGCGATGGCGCGGGCGCCCTGGCCTTCGCGCCGTGAGCCCCATTGCTTCGTATTCGATCAATTCGGCGATGGTGAAGCAGTCGTGGGTCTCGACGAACGACAAGTCGTCGAGGGTCACGCCGGCGCCGGCGAGCGCGCGCTGCCAGGCCACCGCGCAGCCCTCGAATTTGAGAATGTCGCGCTTGCTCATCGGCAGGAAATCCTGCACGTGCTCGGCGGCGCGGAACACCACCGCCTTGTCGAACCGCAGCGCGGTCTCCACGTCCGCCAGCACCACCGCCGCCGCGCCGTCGGACACCAGCGAGCAGTCGGTGCGCTTGAGCGGGCCGGCGACGAACGGGTTCTTCTCGCTCTCGGTGCGGCAGAAGTCGTAGCCGAAGTCCTTGCGCATCTGCGCATAAGGATTGCCGACGCCGTTCTTGTGGTTCTTGGCCGCGATCATGGCGAGCGCGTCGGACTGGTCGCCCCATTTCTGGAAATACAATCCGGCAATCTTGCCGAAGATTCCGGCGAAGCCGCCGTCGATGTCGGCTTCCTCGCGCACATAGGAGGCTTTGAGCAAATTGCGCCCGATCTCGGCAGCGGGCGTCGTGGTCATCTGCTCGACGCCGACCACCAGCACGATGCGCGCCGAACGCGCCGCGATCGCTTTGAGCCCCTGGTGCACGGCGGCAGAGCCGGTGGCGCAGGCGTTCTCGACGCGGGTGGCGCGCTTGAAGCGCAGCTCGGGGGACGCCTGCAAGACCAGCGAGGCGGTGAAATCCTGCGCCGAGAAGCCGGCGTTGAAATGGCCGAGCACGATCTCGTCGACGTCCTTGGGGCCGATGCCGGCGTCGGCCAGCGCCTCGCCGGTGACGCGGACGATCAGGCTTTCCACGCTTTCCTCATTAAGCTTACCGAAGGGGGTGTGGGCCCAGCCGACGATTGCCGCGGTCATGGCAGTCTCCTTTGCCGAACTTTGGTCGTATTAGGCGCAGATAAACGCGAATTACCATAATTCCAACCGGGGGCGAGGCCGGCTTTGCCTCCCGTCCGAAGCTTCGATAGCTTAAGCCCGCCGCCCAAGGAACCCAACCGGTTCCAAGGCCCACCGAACGGACCCGCATGAGCCAACGCTTGAGCCTTCGGATCTCCTTTATCGGCGTGGCCGCGCTGGCGCTGGCGCTCACTTTGCCTGCGCGCGCGCATGCCGAGGCCAAGCTCCTGATCGAGGCCTCGACCGGCAAGGTGCTGCACGCCGAGAACGCCACCTATCCCTGGTATCCGGCGTCTGTCACCAAATTGATGACCGCCTACACCACCCTGCGCGCCATCAAGGAAGGCCGCCTCAGCCTCAACACGCTGCTCACCGTCACGCGCAACGCCGCGGCGCAACAGCCGACCAAGATGGGCTTCAAGGTCGGCACCCGCCTCACCGTCGACAACGCGCTCAAGATGCTGATGGTCAAATCCGCCAACGACGTCGCCGTGGCGATCGCGGAAGGCGTCGGCGGCTCGATCGCCGGCTTTGCCGACATGATGAACGCCAATGCCCGCCGGCTCGGCATGTCGCAGAGCAATTTCGTCAATCCCGAACGGCCTGCCGGCGGAAAACCACGTCACCTCGGCGCGCGACCTTGGCATTCTGGCGCGCGCGCTGATCCAGGAATTTCCGGAGGACGACGCCTATTGGCACGTCCACGCGATCCAGTACGGCAACCGGGTGATGCACAATTACAATTCGCTGCTCGACCGCTACCCGGGCGCCGACGGCATGAAGACCGGCTTCATCTGCGCCTCCGGCTACAACGTGGTGGCCTCCGCCACCCGCAACGGCCGCCGGCTGATCGCGATCATTCTCGGCGCCTACTCCGGCGCGGTGCGCTCGCAGCAAGCGGCGCAACTGTTGGAGAGCGGCTTCAACAGCGGCGGCCTGTCGTGGCTGACGCCCTCGCTCGGCACCGTCGATGCGCTGGCGCCGATCGACGCGCAGCCGCCCAATCTGCGCGAGGAGATGTGCGGCGGCCACCGCCGCAAGCCGCCGTCCGAGGATAACGACGAAGAAGGCGCCGACGCGGTGACGGCCGCCAACGGCGACAGTGGCTCGCCGCAGGCATTCATGCTGTCCAGCCTGAAGCCGGCAAGCGGCAAGTTCGTGCTCGGCCCGGCGGTCGACACCACGCCGCCGGTCGTCGTCTTCACCGGACCTGCCGACCATCCGGACCCGGTGCAGACTGCAAGCCCCGCCAAGGCACATAAGAAGAAGAAAGCCGCGGCCGCCGCAAGCTCTGACAAGCGCCACCGCCAAGCCGCGCAAGCAACAAGGCGAAAGTCTCCTCGGCCGCCAAATGAGCGAGGCCGGGCCAAGCGCCGAACGGCGCCAAC
Organism: uncultured Alphaproteobacteria bacterium; assembly: GCA_963742375.1. Lineage (GTDB taxonomy): Bacteria > Pseudomonadota > Alphaproteobacteria > Rhizobiales > Xanthobacteraceae > Pseudolabrys. The sequence goes on along the minus strand of CAVULP010000001.1, from coordinate 116,090 downwards.
CGCCGGCGCCCATTCCGCTGACCGTGCTCACCGGCTTCCTCGGCGCCGGCAAGACCACGCTGCTCAATAGGCTGCTCAAGGATCCGGCGCTGGCCGAGACCGCCGTCATCATCAACGAGTTCGGCGACGTCTCGCTCGACCATTTGCTGGTCGAATATGTCTCCGACAACATGGTGCTGCTGCAATCGGGCTGCCTGTGCTGCACCATGCGCGGCGACCTGGTCGACGCGCTGGTGACGCTGCTGCGCGACCTCGACAACCGGCGCTGCACGTTCCGCCGGGTGCTGCTGGAAACCACCGGGCTCGCGGATCCCGCGCCGGTGCTGCACACCGCCATGTCGCATCCTTATCTGTTGCTGCGCTACCGGCTCGACGGCGTGGTGACGGTGGTCGATGCGGTGAACGGCGATGCGGACGCTCGACGAACATGCCGAAGCGGTGAAGCAGGCGGCGCTGGCCGACCGCATCGTGCTGAGCAAGACCGACCTCGCCTCGCCTGAGCAGCGCGCGCGCATTTGCGAGCGGCTGCATGCGCTCAACCCGGCGGCGCCCGTGCTCGACGCCGCCAAAGGTGAGGCCACGGCCGAGCGTCTGCTCAACTGCGGCCTGTACGATCCGGAGCGCAAAATCCCCGACGTCAAGAAATGGCTGGCGGAGGAAGCCTATGCCGACGCGCATGCGCAGCACGATCACGGCCACGACCATGACCACGATCACGGCCACGCGCATCTCAATCGCAACCGCCACGACGAGCACATCGCCAGTTTCGTGCTCACGAGCGAGGCCGCGATTCCGGCCGGCACGCTGCAAATGTTCCTCGAATTGCTGCGCGCCAATTACGGCGCTCAGCTGCTGCGCGTGAAGGGCATCGTCAAGCTCGCCGAAATGCCCGACACGCCGCTGGTCGTGCACGGCGTGCAGCACGTCTTCCACCCGCCGGCGCGGCTGGAGCGCTGGCCGGACGACGACCATCGCAGCCGCATCGTCTTCATCACCCGCGACCTGCCCGAGCGCACGGTGCGCGAAATGTTCGAGGCCTTCCTCGGCGTCCCCGCCGCCGATCGTCCCGACCTGGCGGCGCTGACCGACAATCCGCTCATGCCCTTCGGCGGTCCCGACCACGCCTGACGCTCGCCGCTTGCATGCGGCTGCGGTTGGACTCATGCTGATAAGCGAATCGCTTTCCGGGAAGCGGGCATCATGGAACGGCTTTGGCTTAAGCATTATCCGCCGGGCGTTCCCGCCGAGATCGAGGCTACGCGCTACGCCTCGCTGGCGGCGATGTTCGAGGACAGCTTCAAGGCATTTGCCGCCCGCGACGCCTGCGTCTGCATGGGCCGGACGCTGAGCTATGCCGGGCTCGACCAGGCCTCGCGCGCCTTCGCCGCCTGGCTGCAAAGCCGCGGCCTCAAGCCCGGCGCCCGCGTCGCGCTGATGATGCCGAACGTGCTGCAATATCCGGTGGCGATCGCCGGCACCTTGCGCGCCGGCTGCGTGGTGGTGAACGTCAACCCGCTCTACACGGCGCGCGAGCTGGAATTCCAGCTCAACGATTCCGGCGCCGAGGCCATCGTGGTGCTGGAGAATTTCGCCGCCGTGCTGCAAGAGGCGCTGCCGCACACGCAAGTCAAGCACGTCGTCATCGCCCGCATGGGCGACATGCTGGGCTATGTGAAAGGCGCGCTGGTCAACGGCGTCGTGCGCTACCTCAAGAAGATGGTGCCGGCCTATAGCCTGCCGGCGGCCGTCGCGTTCAAGGATGTGCTCGGCTTAGGGCGCGCCATGCGCTTTTCCGCGCCGCCGATCGGCCCCGACGACATCGCCTTCCTGCAATATACCGGCGGCACCACCGGCGTATCCAAGGGCGCCATGCTCTTGCACAGGAACCTGGTCGCCAATGTGCTGCAGATGGAGGCCTGGAACGCGCCGATCATCGCGGCGCCGCCGCCGGTGGAAAGGCTGATCATCGTCACCGCTTTGCCGCTCTATCACGTGTTCGCGCTCACCGGCTGTTTGCTGTTCGGCGTGCGGGCCGGCGGGCTGTGCGTGCTGATCCCCAATCCGCGCGACATCGGCGGCCTCGTCAAGGAGCTCCTCAAATACAAAGTGAACTCGTTCCCGGCGGTGAACACGCTGTACAACGCGCTGCTCAATCATCCCGACTTCGGCAAGATCGACTGGAGCATGCTCAAAAGCGCGATCGGCGGCGGCATGGCGGTGCAGAAGGCGGTGGCGGACGCCTGGATGAAGGCGACCGGCAAGCCGATCATCGAAGGTTACGGCCTGTCGGAAACCTCGCCGGTGCTCACCTGCAACCGCGGCGACATTGCCGAATGGACCGGCACCATCGGCCTGCCGCTGCCCTCCACCGAGATCTCGATCCGCGACGACGACGGCCATGACGTGCCGCTCGGCGAGCAGGGCGAAATCTGCGCGCGCGGGCCGCAGGTGATGCCGGGGTATTGGCAACGGCCGGATGAAACGGCCAAAGTCATGACACAGGACGGCTTCTTCCGCACCGGCGACATCGGCATCATGGACGGCGACGGCCGCGTCAAGCATCGTCGACCGCAAGAAGGACATGATCACCGTCTCCGGCTTCAAGGTCTTCCCCAACGAGGTCGAGGACCTGGCGATGAGCCATGGCGGGCTGCTGGAATGCGCGCTGGTGGGCGTGCCCGACCGCCATTCCGGCGAAGTGCCCAAGCTGTTCGCGGTCAGGAAGCGGCCGGACGTCACCGAAGCGGAGCTGCGCAAGTTTCTCGGCCGGGCTCGCCAGCTACAAGGTGCCGCGCAGCATCGAATTCCGCGACGCGCTGCCGAAATCCAATGTCGGCAAGATTTTACGCCGCGCGCTGCGCGATGAAGCCGCGTCGAGGCCGCAATGAGCCTCGAGACGCCCGCCGCCGTCGTCGCGTTCTGGCGCGCCGCCGGTCCCGACCGCTGGTTCGAGAAGGACGCCGTGCTCGACGACGAGATCAAGCGGCGTTTTTTGGCCAGCCACGACGCGGCCGCCGCCGGCAAGCTCACCGAATGGGAGGGTAACGCGCAAGGCGCGCTGGCGCTGCTGATCCTGCTCGACCAGTTTCCGCGCAACATGTTCCGCGGCGAGGCACGCGCTTTCGCCACCGATCCGCTGGCGCGCGCCGTCGCCAGCCGCGCCATCCTCAACGGCTTCGACGGCGCTTTTCCCGACATGCGCGGCTTTTTCTACCTGCCGTTCATGCATTCGGAAGATCTGGCCGATCAGGAGCGCGCGCTCGCCTTCTATCGCGCGCGCAACGACGAGGACGGTCTGAAATGGGCGAGCCGGCACGCCGACATCATCCGCCGCTTCGGCCGCTTCCCGCATCGCAACGCGATCCTCGGGCGCATCACCACGCCGGAGGAGCGCGCCTTCCTCGACGGCGGTGGCTTTGCCGGCTGAAGGTGCTACGAATAGGCCATGACCGATTTCCACGGCGTCTTCCCTTACCTGGTCTCGCCGATCGACGGACAAGGCCGCATCCTCGCCGACGTGCTGGGGCGGCTGTGCGGCGATCTGATCAAGGCCGGCGTGCACGGCCTGACGCCGCTCGGCTCGACCGGCGAGTTCGCTTATTTGTCGCGCACGCAACGCGAGGCGGTGGTGCAGACGACGATCGAAGCCGCCAACAAGCGCGTGCCGGTCATCGCCGGCGTCGCGTCAACCGCGACTGCCGACGCCGTCGAGCAGGCCAAGCGCTGGCAAGAGCTCGGCGCCGACGGCATCCTTGCCATCCTCGAAGCCTATTTCCCGCTCAAGGACGCGCAGGTCGAATCCTACTTCCGCGCCATTGCCGACGCCGTCGACATTCCGGTCGTGATCTATACCAATCCGAATTTCCAGCGCAGCGACTTGACGCTCGACGTGATCGCGCGGCTCTCCGAGCACCCGCGCATCCGCTACATCAAGGATGCCTCCAGCAATACCGGCCGCCTGCTCTCGATCATGAACCGCGCGCCGCGCATGAAAGTGTTTTCGGCGTCGGCGCACATTCCGGCGGCGGTGATGCTGATCGGCGGCGTCGGCTGGATGGCGGGACCGGCCTGCATCGTGCCGCGCGAAAGCGTACGGCTCTACGACTTGTGCCGCGCCGGCCAATGGGCGGAGGCGATGAAATTGCAACGCGAGCTCTGGCGCATCAACGAGGCCTTCGCGCGCTTCAATCTGGCCGCCTGCATCAAGGCGGGATTGCAGATCCAAGGCTACGCGGTCGGCGATCCGGTGCCGCCGCAGACGGCGCTCAATGCCGCCGAACGGGCCCAGGTCGAGGCCATTTTGGCCGACGTGGCCAAGCTCGAAACCGTCTGATTTCGTTTACGAAACCGGCGCGCCCACCGATTCTTAACGGCTCATTGATACTGTGGCGCGATGGCCTTGCCGTCTTTCGCATCGCGGCCGGAGCAGGCTGAGAAAGAGCCCGTGGCTTTGACCGGCACCGAGACTATTGCGCCCGCGCCGGCGGCCTCAGCCGTTGCCGGCCTGATCGCGCGCGTCAAGGCGATCCTTTCCGAGCGCAGCGACAGCCGCATTGCGCAGCTCATGGCCGGCAAAGTGTTCCTGGTGCGCGTGGCGAGCGCGATGCTGGCACTGGTCAGCCAAGTGTTGCTGGCGCGCTGGATGGGCCAATTCGAGTTCGGCATCTACATCTATGTCTGGACCTGGGTGCTGATGATCGGCGCGCTCTCCGACGTCGGCCTGTCCTCGGCGGCGCGGCGCTTCATTCCGGAATATACCGAACTCAAGGCGCTCGACCGCCTGCGCGGATTTCTCAGCGGCAGCCGATGGCTCGCCTTCGCCATCGCCACCGGCATCGGCATTGTGGGCGCGCTCGGCGTGACGCTGCTGTCGCCGTGGCTCGATCATTTCACCGTCATCCCGCTCTATCTCGCCTGCCTCACCATTCCGATCTACGGGCTGGTGCAGGTGCAGGCCGGCATCGCGCAATCCTACGACTGGCCGAACCTGGCGCTGATGCCGTTCTACATCTGGCGCCAGCTCACCATCACCGTGCTGATGGGCGGCGCCTGGGCGCTCGGTGCGCCGACCGACGCGGTCACCGCCATGATCATCGCCGTCGTCACCACCTGGGCGGTCACCATCGGCCAGCTCGTCGTGCTCGAGCGCAGGCTCAAGCGGAAGGTGCCGGCCGGACCGAAGCGCTACGAGGCGAAGACCTGGCTCGCCACCTCGCTGCCGATCTTCGTGGTCGAGGGCTTTTATCTGTTGCTCACTTACGTCGACATTCTCGCGCTCGAGCAGTTGCGCTCGCCCGACGAGGTCGCGGTCTATTACGCCGCCGCACGGCTACTGGCGCTGGTCGCCTTCGTCTATTTCGCCATCGCCGGCGCCACCACCCACAAGTTCACGCAGTATCACGTCGCCGGTGACACGGAGCGGCTGGCCAAGTTCTTCGCCGAGACCATCCGCTGGACGTTCTGGCCGTCGCTGGCCGCCTGCGCGGCGATCCTCGCCCTCGGGCGCCCGCTGCTGTCGCTGTTCGGCGCCAGCTTCGAGAGCGGCTACATCGTGATGTTCATTCTCGCCGTCGGCATGCTGTCGCGCGCCGCGGTCGGTCCGGCCGAGCGGCTCTTGAACATGCTGGGCGAGCGCAAGCCATGCGCCGCGCGTCTACGCCGCGGCTTTCGCGATCAACCTGGTGCTGTGCCTCGTGCTCATCCCGCGCTTCGGCATCGAAGGCGCGGCGGTCGCGACCTCGACCGCGCTGGCGTTTGAATCGATCCTGCTCTACCGCATCGCCAAGCGCCGCGTCGGCTTCCACGTGTTCATTTTGGGCGGCGGGAAGAGCTAAGCCTGCTCCCGCAGCAGCCGCCGGATCACCTTGCCGGTCGTGGTCATCGGCATCTGCGCGATGAAGGCGACTTCGCGCGGATATTCGTGCGCCGACAGCCGCGTCTTGACGAAGCCCTGGATCTCGCCGGCGAGCGCGTCGGAGGCGCTGTGGCCGTCCTTGAGCACGATGAAGGCTTTGACGATCTCGCCGCGCACCTTGTCGGGCTTGCCGACCACGGCGGCGAGCGCCACCGCCGGATGGCGGATCAGGCAGTCCTCGATCTCGCCCGGCCCGATGCGGAAGCCGGCCGATGAAATGACGTCGTCGTCGCGGCCGACGAAGCTGATGTAGCCGTCCTCGTCCATGACGCCCTGGTCGCCGGTGGTCATCCAGTCGCCGATGAATTTCTCGAGCGTGGCGTCCGGCCGTCCCCAATATTCCAGAAACATCACCGGATCGGGCCGCTTGACCGCGATCTGTCCGATCTCGCCGGCTTTCAGCCGTTGCGCCGTCGCGTCCGATCACCGCCACACTATGACCCGGCACCGGCTTGCCGATGGCGCCGGGCCGCGACATGCCGAGCTGCGCGCAGGAGCCGAGCACCAGATTGCATTCGGTCTGGCCGTAGAACTCGTTGATGGTCAGCCCGAAGGCCTGCTTGCCCCATTCCAGCGCCTCGATGCCGAGCGACTCGCCGCCCGAGGCGACGCTGCGCAGCTTGAAATCGTAGCGGCCTTGCGGGCTCGGCACCGCGCGCATCATGCGCAGCGCGGTCGGCGGAATGAAGGCGTTGCGGATCGCCGAGCTTCGCCATCAGCGCGAAGGCTTCCTCCGGATCGAACTTGTCGAAGCGGCGCGCAATCACCGGCACGCCGTGATGCAGGCTCGGCAGCAGCACGTCGAGCAGGCCGCCGGCCCAGGCCCAGTCGGCCGGCGTCCAATAATTGTCGCCACTTTGCGGAAACGGATAATGCGGCAGCTCGGCGCCGGGCAGATGGCCGAGCAGCACGCGATGGGCATGCAGCGCGCCTTTCGGCTGGCCGGTGGTGCCCGACGTGTAGATCATCATGGCCGGATCTTCGGCGGCGGTGTCGACGGCTGTGAAATCCGGCGAAGCGCGCGCCAGCTCGTCGGCGAAGCTGACGGCGCCCTCGCTCGCGCCGTCGACCGAGAGCACGCAGGCGAGCTCCGGCACCTGCGCGCGGATCTCGTTGAACTTGCCGAGACCTTGCGCGTTGGTCAGCAGCGCCTTGGCGCCGGAATTCTGCAAGCGGTAGGAGAGCGCGTCCGGCCCGAACAGAATGGCGATCGGCAGCGCCACCGCGCCGAGCTTGTAGATCGCGATGTGCGCGGCGGCCACTTCCGGCGCCTGCGGCATGAAGATCGCCACCCGGTCGCCGCGCGTAACGCCGTGCGCGCGCAGCACATTGGCCAGCCGGTTGGAGGTCTCGCGCAAGGCGCCGAAACTGATGTTTTCGCTGCGCCCGTCGGTGCGCACATGCAGGATGGCGAGCCGGTCCGGCTCCTTGGCCGCCCAGCGGTCGCAGATGTCGACGCCGATATTGTAGCGCGCCGGGATAGTCCAGCGGAATTGACGGTAGAGCGTGTCGTAATCTTTGGCTTGCGCGGGCAGCATGCGGCGGCAAGGTAGTCAGCGCCGGCTGCGAGGTCCAGAGCCGCGCCGCCTATTGATTTGCAACGATTCTGGTGGCCACATCGGGCGCCGGCGCCAATTGCAAGCACTGAAAGTTCAAGGGGACGACGATGGAGATGCACCAGGTCACTATTGTGCTGGGTTTCATTGCGGGAGCCCTCTACATCGCCAGCCACTACATGAAGACGATGGTGCCGCTGCGGCTCACCGAAATCGCCGCCAACGTGCTGTTCATCGTCTATGGCGCGCTCTACCCGTCCTATCCGACGCTGGCGCTCTACGCGATCCTGATCGCGCTCAATTCGCTGCGGCTCTACGAAATGCTCGAGCTGATCAAGAAGGTGCGCGAGGCCTCGCAGGGCGATTTGTCGATCGAGTGGCTCAAGCCGTTCATGCACAAGCACGTCTTTCAGAAGGGCCAAATCCTGTTCCACAAAGGCGAGGCGGCCGAGGAGATGTACTTTCTGGTCAGCGGGCGTTGCCACATCAAGGAGATCGACGTCGAGCTGCAGCCCGGCACGCTGGTCGGCGAGCTCGGCTATCTCACGCCCGACCGCAAGCGCACGCAGACGATCGAGTGCATCGACGAGGTGCACGTCATGGCCATCACCTACGACAAGCTGACCGAGCTTTATTTCCAGAACCCGTCGTTCGGAATTTATTTTCTCAAGCTGACCAGCCAGCGCCTGTTGCAGAATGTCGCGCGCATGGAGCAGGCGCTGGAGGCGCGCGCAGCAGCGATCGGTCGTCAGTAATCGGACAGGCGATATTTTCTTTCTGATGACCGATCCCTATTCAGCCGATGCTCCGCCGCCCCTATTTTTAGCGACTGAGGCCAGCACCCGTCTTGCCGCCGCGCGCCGGACGCGGCAGGCTGCGCCGGCCATGCCCTGGATCACCGCCGTCCTCGAACCGCCGCCGGGATATGCCCATTATTCGGGCCCGGTCATCGAGCGCGTCTTGCCGCTGGCCGAGGCGCGGCGGGCCTGCGGGCGCATGGGCGCGTGGGCCGACGCCTGTTCATGGAAGACGCGCGGGGTCTGCCATATCGTGATCCCGTCCAATGGACCGGTGCGCGATCTGGGCGCCTATCGCCGTCACGAGATCGCGCACTGCAACGGCTGGGAGCACGAGCCATGGCCACATCGTGCTGCGCGACGGCGCGCGGCCACCGCCGCAGTTACAGCGTGGGCGGCGGCCACTCCGTTGCCGATGACGCGCGCGCGGACGACCCGCTCGCGGCCGTACGCTAGCCCTTCTTCTCCTCCGGCTCGGCGATGATCAGCGTCCAGTAGACCTGGTATTTCGAGGCCGGGGTGTAGACCGCGGCGATGCCGATGCGGGTGGCGCCGGGCAGCAGCATGTTGGCGCGGTGCGGGGCGGAATCGCGCCAGCCGGAGAACGCTTCCGCCAGCGTGTGATAGCCGGCGCCGATGTTCTCGGCAGCCGTCTTGGCGTCGTAGCCCGCCGCCTTCAGCCGCGCCACGAACGGCGTCTTGATGTTGTGCTCGAGTTTGTCGCGCTTGGCCATGAGCTCGGCCTGCGCCTGCGCCATGCGGGTCAAATCGGCATCGAGCGTGACCGCCGGCAGGCCGTTATTGCTGCGGTAACCGGAGATCATCGAGGCGGCGGCTTCGCCGTCGAGCTGGCCGCCCTGCGATATGTCGCGATAGAAGCTCGGCTGCTTCGGCTCAAAGCCGGAACAGGCCGCAAGCGCCACGAGCGCGGCCAGCAGCAAAAGCGGACGAACAAGACGCATGGCCAAGCATTCCTCGAATCGTGACGGCGCACTGTATCGCGGACCGTGGCCGAATGGTGGTGCCTCTGCGTCGGTGAGCGCGCGCGAAGCAGCGCGCTCGATCGGCGCCCATCCTTCGAGACGCCCGCTTCGCGGGCTCCTCAGGATGAGGCGGCTCTGCAGCGCCTGCCAAATCCGCTGCGGTGTCGCCGGCATGTCGAGCTGGGTGCCCTTCGGCAGCGCGTCGAGGATGGCATTGATCAGCGCCGGCGGCGCCGCCGTGGTGCCGGCCTCGCCGGTGCCCTTCACGCCGAGCGGATTGGTCTTGCAGGCGACCGCGCGGTGCTCGACGGTCATTGCCGGCACGCCGTCGGCGCGCGGCATGCGCGTAATCCATGAACGAGCCGGAGACCAGCTGGCCTTGCGCGTCGTAGATCGTTTGCTCGGTGAGCGCCTGGCCGAGCCCTTGCGCCACGCCGCCATGAATCTGACCGGTCACGATCATATCGTCGAGCACGTTGCCGCAGTCGCCGACCGCGACGTAATTGACGACCGCGAGCGCGCCGGTGTCGGCGTCGATCTCGACCTCGGCGACGTGACAGCCATTGGGGAACGAGGGCGGCGCTTTGATCTTCTCGGTGGTGTCGAGGCTCTCGGGGATGACGCCTTGCCGCTTGAGCTCGGCGGCGCGCTCGGCCACTTCGAACAGCGAGACCTCGCGGTTCTTCACGCTGAACTTGCCGCCGCCGTAGGCGACGTCGGCTTCGTTCGCCTGCAACAGCATGGCGGCGACGCGCTTGCCCTTCTCGATCACGGCGTCGGCCGTGCGCGCGACGGCGCCGCCGACATACATCGCCGAGCGCGAGGCGACCGCGCCGAAGCCGGGCACGTCGCGCGCTGAGTCGCCGGAATGCAGCGTCACCGCCGCCGGGTCGATGCCGAGCCGGCGCGCGGCCACCTTCGGGAACACGGTCGGATGGCCCTGCCCGCTGCCGCCGGCGCCGACGCTGACAATGACCTTGTTGCCGCCGGGAAACGCGATACGCGCGGCCTCTTCCGGGAAGGCGCCGGCGATCTCCAGATAGCAGCCGATGCCTAGCCCACGCAGCTTGCGCGCCTTTTTCGGCCGCCTTCTTGCGCGCGGGAAAGCCCGCATAATCGGCGAGCGCCAGCGCGCGCTCGAGCAGCGCCGGAAATTCGCCGCTGTCATAGGTGTTGCCGAAGGCGGTGGTGTAAGGCATCTGCTCCGGCTCGATCAAATTGCGCCGGCGCAGCTCGGCGGCGTCGATGCCCAATTGATCGGCGGCGGCGTCGACCACGCGCTCGATCAGATAGCCCGCTTCCGGGCGGCCGGCGCCGCGATAGGGCGCGGTCGGCACCGTGTTGGTGAAGACGCAACGCGTGTTCACCTGCGCATGCGGGATATCGTAGACGGTCGGCAGGCAGCCGGAGATATGCGTGGTGACGATGAAATGCGCGACCGGCGTGATATAGGCGCCCATATTGCCGAGACAATTGACGCGCAAGGCCTGGAAACGGCCGCGCGCGCTGAGCGCCAGCTCGACCGTCCAGAACGAGTCGCGGCCTTGCGCATCGGACAGAAAGGCTTCCGAGCGGGTCGAGAGCCAATGCACCGGCCGCCGAAGCGCGCGCGCGGCGTGCAGCAGCGCGACATATTCCGGATGCGCCGCGCCCTTCATGCCGAAGGCGCCGCCGACGTCGTCGGTCAAGACGCGCAGCTCCTCCGGCTTGACGTTGAGCGAGCCGGCAAGCTGCCCGCGCATGGCGGCCACCGATTGCGACGGGCAGCGCAAGGTGAAGTTGCTTGGCTTGGGCGTCGTAGCTGGCGGTGGCGCTGCGCGGCTCGAGCGCGGCGACCACCAGCCGCTGGTTGGTGAGCTCGACGCGCACGACATGCGCGGCCTCCTTGAAGGCGCGCTCGAGCGCGGCTTGCTTCTTGCCGTCCGGATCGACCGGCGCGGTCCAGTCGAAACCGATATTGCCGGGCGCCTCCGGCCAGAGCTGCGGCGCGCCGGGCTTGACCGCTTCGCGCGCGTCGGTGACCGCATCGAGCGCGGCGTAATCGACCACGACCGTCTCGGCGGCGTCCTGCGCCTGGCCGATCGTCTTCGCCACCACCATGGCCACCGGCTCGCCGACATGCATGACGCGGTCTCCCGCCAGCGCCGGGCGATGCGGCGACACCGCCACCTTGCCGCCGCGGCCGGGAATCGGATGCGCGTGCGAGACCGAATGATAATGCGCCTCGGCCAGATCGGCGGCCGTGTAGACCGCGACCACGCCGGGCGCGGACTTCGCCGCGCTCGCGTCGATGCGCTCGATCCGCGCGAAACCGTGCGGCGAGCGCACAAAGCAGGCGGCGAGCGCGCCTTGCGGCGTGACATCGTCGCCGAAGCGGCCTTGCCCGCGCAGCAGCGCGTCGTCCTCGACGCGGCCGGGCGAGGCTTGCGTCTTGGCGGCAGTCGAGCCGGTCATGCGAAGACTCCGTCCGGCACAATAGTCAATCCGTCATCCTGAGGTGCGCGCAGCTTGGCCATCCGCATCCTCCCGTGAGCGGCGTTAACCGCCGCTTAACCCATCAGGACCAGCAATTAACTGCAAAACAACCGGTTGGGGAATACCGTGAATACCGATCCGGACGCGACCATGGCAGCCTCATCCCAATCCGCAAGGCCGCGCGAGTGGCGCCTGCTCGCCATCGGCGGCGCCTGCTTTGCGGCGAGCTGGCCGGTCTTCCATTATCTCGTGCCGCTCGGCGGCTGGATCGGTTCGGCGCCCGAGCCCGCGCTGTCGGCCTTCGGCGCGGCGCTGCTCGCCCTGGCGGCGATGGCCGCGGCCGCCGTCTTCCGCGCCCAGACCCTGCAAGTTCACAATCTGCGCATGCGCGTGGCGCTCGACAACATGAGCCAAGGCCTGTGCATGTTCGACGGCCATGAGCGGCTGGTGGTGTGCAACCGGCGCTACGCCGACATGTACCAGTTGCCGGACACGGTGGCGCGCCCGGGCACCAGGCTCAGCGAGCTGCTCGAATACCGCGCCGAGCATGGCAGCTTCTCGCGCAAGGTCGACGACTATCGGACCGAGCTGCTGGCTTCCATGGCGGGCGGCGCCATGCGCAGAAATGAAGTCAAATCCAAGGACGGCCGCACCATCCTGGTCATCAACCGCCCGATGGCGGGCGGCGGCTGGGTGGCGACGCACGAGGACATCACCGAGCGGCGCGACGCCGAGCGCGAGCGCGCCTCCCTGCACGAGCAGCAGGAGCGCCGCGGCATGATCGACGCGGCGATCGCCGCCTTCCGCCGGCGTGTCGAGGAGCACCTGCGCACCGTGGCCGATGGCGCCATCGCGATGCGCTCGACCGCCAGCACGCTGTTCGGCAATTCCGGGCAGACCTCCAAGAGCGCCGAGAGCGCGGTCACCGCCTCCAACGATGCCTGCACCAATGTCGAGACCGCGGCCATTGCCGCCGACGAATTGACCGGCTCGATCGGCGAGATCGGGCGTCAACTCTCATTGACCACCGACATCGTGCGCGCCGCCGTCTCCGAGGCCAAAGGCACCAACGAGCAGATCGCCGCGCTGGCGCAGGCGGCGCAGAAGATCGGCGACGTGATCAAATTGATCCGCACCATCGCCGGGCAGACCAATCTGCTGGCGCTCAACGCCACCATCGAGGCCGCGCGCGCGGGCGATGCCGGCAAGGGCTTCGCGGTGGTGGCGGCGGAAGTCAAATCGCTTGCCGTGCAGACCGCCAAGGCGACCGAGGACATCTCGCAGCTGATCACCAGCGTGCAGACCGCCACCTCCGGCGCGGTGGCGGCGATCGGGCGCATCGCCTCGCGCATGCAGGAAATCGACAGCTGCGCCACCGCGGTGTCTTCCGCGGTCGAGGAGCAGAACGCGGCCACCGCCGAGATCTCGCAGAACGTGGCGGGCGCCGCCGACGGCGCCAAGCTGGTGGTGTCGGTGCTGAGCGAAGTCGCCGGCGCGGCAGGCGACACGCGGCAGTCGGCGCAAAGCGTGCTGTCGGCCTCGCAGGCGGTGGAAGCCGCAGCCAGCGAGCTGCGGCGCGAAGTCGAAGGCTTCCTCGAAAGCGTCGCCGCCTAGACCGTCAATCCGGACAGCCAATAGAACAAGGCAGCGAGCACGCCGGCCGCCGGGATCGTGATGATCCAGGCGGTCACGATTTCGCGCGCGACGACCCAGCGCACGGCTGACACTTTTTTTGCCGCGCCGACGCCGATGATCGAACCGGTGATCGTATGCGTGGTGGACACCGGAATACCGAGCCACGTCGCCGTAAACAGCATGACGGAGCCGGCGGTTTCGGCGCAGACGCCCTGCACCGGCGTCAGCCGCGTAATCCGCGAGCCCATGGTGCGCACGATGCGCCAGCCTCCCGCCAGCGTGCCGAGCGCCATCGCGATCTGACAGGCAATCACCACCCAGAACGGCACGTAGAACTTGTCGCCAAGGGCGCCTTGCGAATAGAGCAGCACGGCGATGATGCCCATGGTCTTCTGCGCGTCGTTGCCGCCATGCCCGAGCGCGTAGCAGGACGCCGAGACGAATTGCACGCGGCGAAAAATATGGTCGAGGCCGTGCGGCGTGAAGCGGATGAACGCCCACGACACGGCCAGCATCAGCAAGAGCGCGAGCAGCAGGCCCACGCCCGGCGACAGGAAGATCGCGACCACGGTCTTGATCACGCCCGCCCAGACGACGGCATTTAGCCCGGCCTTGGCCAAACCGGCGCCGACCAGGCCGCCGATCAAAGCGTGCGAGCTTGACGATGGGATTCCCAGCCGCTGCGTGAGGATCTGCCAGACGATGGCCCCGGTAAGCGCGCCGAAGATCACACGCGAATTAACGACGTCGGCCTCGACGATACCGCGGCCCACGGTTTCCGCGACATGCAGGCCGAAGAAGAGGAAGGCGACGAAGTTGAAGAAGGCCGCCCAGGCCACCGCATAGTGCGGCCGCAATACGCGAGTCGAGACGATGGTGGCGATCGCGTTCGCCGCGTCGTTCATGCCGTTGAGGAAATCGAACGCCAGCGCGACCATGACGAGGCCGAACAAAATCGGCAGCGACAGAGCAGAGGCATCCATTGGCGTCCGGCCCCTTACAACGGTTACGCGTGCTCGATGACGATGCCGTGCATCACATTGGCGACGTCGTCGAAGCGATCGACCACTTTTTCCAAATGGTCGTAGACCTCGTTGCCCACGAAAAACGCCATGGAGTTCGATTTGGCAGTGGCCTGGTAGAGCGCCTTGAGGCCGACGTCGTGCAGATCGTCGGCCTGGCCTTCGATCTGCGAAATCTGCTCGGTCAGCGCGCTGATGCGGACCGCCTCCTGGCTGATCGCGCGCAGCAGCGGCACCGCTTCCTTGGTCAGCTCGGCCGCCTTAACGATGGCATCGCCCATCTGCTTCATCTCCGGCGTGAACTCCTTCACGTCGAAGAGAATCACGGTCTTGGCGGTCTTCTGCATCTGGTCGATGGAGTTGTCCATCGAGGTGATCAGATCGCGGATGCTGCCGCGGTCGAAAGGCGTGATGAAGGTGCGGCGCACCGCGATCAAGACTTCGCGCGTGACGTCGTCGGCCTGATGCTCGAATTCCACGACCTGTTGACAGTTTCGCTCGACCTCGGCGCCGCCGTCCAACATGGCGCGCAGCGCCCGCGCGCCGCTGAGGACCGCTTCGGCGTGGCGGGCGAATAGCTCGAAGAAGCGCTCCTCCTTCGGCATCAAAGCGTGAAACCAGCGCAGCATGGCATACCTCCCACGGCCGGGACTCAACCGGTTATGACACAGCTTGCCGCAGCAAACAGGCGGTCGAACCGGCCTGTGGAAAGGCCGATTTGCCCTGCGTGCGGGCGGGCGCAGGACACCGCGCAAGACGTGAAATTTCGCCCTTTCAAAACGCCGCTTGCCATTGCCTGCTGCATTCGCGCGCCGGGTCGGGTACTTTCCGGCGCAGTCAGCGGCAGCGAGGATAAAAATGCGGTTGGGCTACTTCACCATGCCGGTGCATCCCATCGGCCGGGACTGGTCGCAGACGCTGCGCGAGGACCGCGAGGCGATCATCCTGGCCGACAAACTTGGCTTCCACGACGCCTTCGTCGGCGAGCACCTGACCGACGCCTGCGAGAACATCACCAACAGCATGCTGTTCCACGCCACGCTGATCCACGACACCAAGCAGATCAAGCTCGCCACCGGCACCACCAATCTCGCGCAGATGCATCCGGTCGTGATCGCCGTCAACGCGGCCATGTTCGATCACCTCGCGCAGGGCCGCTTCATCATGGGCGTCTCGCCCGGCGCGCTCAGCTCGGATGCGGAAGCCATCGGCATCCTCGATCAGGACCGCAACAAGATATTCGCCGAGGCGATCGACGTCATCCTGGCGGTGTGGGAGCGCGATCCGCCCTACGACATCGATTTTCCCGACAACCGCTTCAAGGTCGGTTTTGCGAAAACCGCCGCGCTCCACCTCGGCGTCGGCATCATGGCCAAGCCCTTGCAGAAGCCGCGGCCGGAGATCGTCGGCACCGTGGTGGCGCCGTTCTCGCCCGGCGTGGTGCTGATGGGCAAGCGCGACTTCCATCCGCTGTCGGCCAACTTCCTGCTGCCGAAACATCTGAAGTCGCACTGGACCAACTACGCCAAGGGCAAGGCCGAGGCCGGCGAGAAGGCCGACATCAAGGATTGGCGGGTGGCGCGCACGATTTTCGTCGCCGACGACGACAAGGTGGCCGAGGCCTATGGCCGCGCCGACGCGAACAGCCCCTATCGTTTCTATTTCTCGCAGATGCGCGCCAAGATGAAGCGCGGCAACCGGCTCTACGTGTTCAAGAGCCACAAGGAGCAGCCCGACGACGAGATCACCGAGGATTTCGTCATGGAGAATTGCGTGTTCACCGGCACGGTCAACAAAGTGGTCGACCGGATTTTGGCGATGCGCGAGGAGACCGGCGATTTCGGCGAGCTGGTCTATGCCGGCATGGACTGGGTGGACCCGCAGCTCGCCAAGCGCTCGATGCAGCTGATGGCCGAAGAGGTCATGCCGCGGGTGAACGCGGCGATCGGCAAGCAGCGCGAGCGGCGGCGGAGTGAACGGTTTATCCGTTCGTCCCCGCGAAAGCGGGGACCCAGAGCCAAACCGTAAAGCCTGAGTTTGGCACCCTGGGTTCCCGCTTACGCGGGAACGAACGGAGTTTGTTGCAACGGTCGCGGCGAAAGAAAGTTCACACCGACAGCGGGTCGGTCCCCAGCGGCGCGTAGAGGCCGTGCTTGGCGCCCTCGCTGAAGGAAGCGCCCTGCGCCAGCTCGACCGCGGCCGAGCGCACGCGTTGCGATTCCTGATCGGTCGCCGGCACCGGCTTGCCTTCGCTCGCCGCCTTGGCCGCGTTGAGCAGCAGGCGGCGCGTCATCACGATGCCCTTGTCGGTCGCGCACAGATGCTCCTTGGTGCGGTCCTGGATGCCGCCCATGCTTTCCTGGATCGAGGCGTCCTGCATGGCGATGCCGTCGACGCCGGTGGCCGAATGGCCGTGGCGTTGCGCCGCGCGGTCCATGAGATAATCGTTCGACTTGTTGGCGAGCGGGATGAAGGTGCCGGGCACGTATTTGACGTGGATGCCCTCGCCGTCGCGCATCGCCGCGACTTCCGAATTCGTCAGCGCGCGCTTGGGATGGTAGTTGATGCTCCAGGCCCAGCAGGTCTCGTCGTCGATCGGCACCCAGGCATGGGCGCCGAGCGGATGGCCGGCGCGCGGCGGGATGATGGTGTACCAGGGCATGATCCAGGGCGTGATGCGCCAGTAATGCTTGCCGGCTTCCGCATTGCGGCGCGCGCCGATCAGCAGGCCGCCGGGGAATTCCTCGACCTCGAACAGCGGCATGCGGTCGTTGATCGTTGTACTCGTTGGCCTTGG
Source organism: uncultured Alphaproteobacteria bacterium (assembly GCA_963742375.1). Classification (GTDB taxonomy): domain Bacteria; phylum Pseudomonadota; class Alphaproteobacteria; order Rhizobiales; family Xanthobacteraceae; genus Pseudolabrys. The sequence continues at coordinate 98,911 of CAVULP010000001.1, read as the reverse complement.
AGCCCTTGAACAGCGGGTCCTTGTCGAGCTCGGAGCCGTGCAGCCAGGAGACGTGGCTGGAATCGATGCCGCCTTCCATGGCCTGCAGGTAATTGCATTCCTGCAGGCGCTTGGAGACGAAGCGCTGCGCGCGGCTCGACGTCGGTCCATTCCAGCGCCGGCGGCGGCGGCTGCAAGTCCGGCGGGCCCAGATAGGCCCAGATGACGCCGGCTTTCTCGATGCACGGATAGGCTTTCATCTTGATGTTTTTGCGGAAGCCCGACTGCTCCGGCTCCGACGGCAGGTCGGTGCATTGGCCGGTCACGTCGTATTTCCAGCCGTGATAGTGGCAGCGGATGCCGCAGTCGGCGTTCTCGCCGAACCAGAGCGAGGCGCCGCGATGGGCGCAGAACTCGTCGATCAGGCCGATGCGCCCTTGCGTATCGCGGAAGGCGATCAGCGCCTCGCCCATCAGCTTGACGCGCACCGGCGCGCAGTCCGGCTCGGGGATTTCCTCCGCCAGCAGAAACGGCGCCCAGTAGCGGCGCAGCAACTTGCCCATCAGCGTGCCGGGGCCGATGCGGGAGAGCTGGTCGTTCTGTTCGCGCGACATCATGGCGACGTTTCCTCAGACGTTTGCTATTGTTAGCCGCATTATAGGCCGCCGCCTGCCGCTTAAGGAAGCCGAGTGCCATGCCGCTGCCGCGCATTGCCATTGCAACCGGAGACCCGGCCGGCATCGGGCCGGAGATCGCGCTCAAGGCGGCGATCGATGCACGCGTGACGCCGCGTGCCGGCCGCTGCTGGTGGGCGACCCGGCGGCGGTGGAGATGCATGCCAAGGCGGCGGGTCTTGCGCCGCGGCTCAAGGTGATCGCCAAGGCCGCCGACGCCGACTGGTCGGACGGCGCGCTCAATCTGCTCGACGGCGCGCGACGGCGACCAATGTGCCGGTCGAATTCGGCAAGGTGGACGCAGCCTATGGCCGCGCCTCGCTTAGCAGCGCGCGCCGCGCGATTCAGGCGGCGCTCGCGCGGCGAGGTCGAAGCGGTGGTGGCGGCGCCGCAGACCGAGCGCTCGATTCACGCCGCCGGCATCGCCTTCGACGGCTATCCCTCGTTCGTCGCGCGCGAGACCAACACGCCGGTCAACGACGTGTTCCTGATGATCTGCTTCGACGACAAACGCATCGTGCACGCCACCTTGCACGTGAGCGTGCGCGAGGCGCTGGCGCTGATCACGCCAAGCCGCGTCGAGCACGTCATTCGCGTCGCCGACGCGTCATTGAAGAAGCTCGGCATCGCGCGCCCGAAAATTTTCGTGAGCGGGTTGAACCCGCACGCCGGCGAGGACGGCCTGTTCGGGCGCGACGAGATCGACATTATTTCTCCGGCGATTGCGCGCGCGGCCGCAAGCGGCATCGACGTCACCGGGCCGTTTGGCGCCGACACCATGTTCCGCAAAAAGGGCAGCGACGCCTTCATCGTCATGCTGCACGACCAGGGCCACATCGCCGCCAAGCTCCTGGCCTTCAACCGCACCGCCGGTCTGTCGATCGGCTCGCCGATTTTGTTTTCGTCCGTGGCGCACGGCAGCGCGCACGACATCGCCGGCAAAGGCATCGCCGACCCGGGCGCCATGATCGAGGCGGTGACGCGTTTGGCGCGGGTGAGAGCTACTTGAGCAGCGGAATGCCGTTGACGTCAGGCGGCTTCGGGACCGACTGCAAATAGGCGTAGATGTCTTCGAGATCGCCGGCGGGAAGAATTTTCTCGCTATAGGGCGGCATCGTGCGGTTGGTCGAGCGCACGAAGGTATTGAATATGTCCCACGGCAGCGGATTGGGCGCGATCCGCTTGCCACCGCTGGTCGCGATCGAGCCCTGGCCCATCGTGCCGTGACATTGCCAGCAGCCGTGCTGCATGAAGGCAATCTTGCCGTGTTCGGCCGAGGCGGCAAACGCCGGGGCCTGCCCCAACACCAGTGCCGCCAGCACGATATAAGCTTTCATGACGGCACCCTCAGCGCGGCTGGGTCACGACATCGACCATCGCGGGCTCGCCGGCTTTGACCACCTGCACCGCTTTCTTCAGCGCCGGCGCAAGGTCTTTCGGATCGCTGATCGGGCCGGCCGACCATAGGCCGAACGAGCTTGCGAGCTTGGCGTAATCGACCACCGGGTTCTCGATGCGCGTGCCCATCGGCCCCAAGTCCTTGCCGGCATAGGCGACGCGGTTGCGCCGGTTCGCCATGCGCTGCACATGCATCACTTCCTGATGATAGCCGCGGTTGTTGTGCATCACCGACAGCAGCGGAATCTTGTGCCGCGCCGCCGTCCACAGCACGCCGGGGCCGAACATCATGTCGCCGTCGGGCTGGAAGTTGACCGAGAACCGCCCGAGGTCGCGATTGGCGAGCGCGGCGCCGACCGCGGCCGGCGCGTTGTAGCCGATGCCATAGCCGCCCGGCCCGCCGATGTGGCGATAGTACTTGTCCATCGGCCACAGCCTGCTCGGCCAGGACGACAACTGGCGGTCGCCGCCGACCGAGGACCAGTCGAGATCCTTGATCTGGGCATAGACTTCCATCGCCATGCGTGCGGTGCTGATCGGGCTCGCATCCCAGGCGTAGGACGCCGCCTGCCGCGTGCGATCGCGCGCGTCGCGCCAGGCTTTCTTCATCGCTTCACCGCGGGCTTCGATCGCGCCTTTGCGCGCCGCCGGCAGCGCGGATTTCACCGCCTCGACCAGCGCCGGCAAGGTCGCTTCGGCATCGCCCGCCATTTCGACGTCCACCACCTGCAGGCGCTGGAAATCCTGATAGTTCGACTTGGTGTTGAGCAGGATCGAGCTGATGCTGATCAGCTTGGCGTTCGGCTTGATGTGCGATTCCTGCATGCCGGCGCCGTCATTTTCGCCATTGTCGACGTAGCCATTCACGCTGCCCCAATAATCTGACAGTTCGAGGCCGATGATGACGTCGGCGTCGCGCAGCAGCGCCTGGCCGCGCGCGTTCTGGAACAGATAATGCGTGTTGGGGAAATTCATCCGCCCCTTCTGGTCGATGACCGGAGCCTGCAAGGCCTCGGCAAGCTCGACCATGAGCTTGACGCCGTTGGCGGTGCGCGCCGCCTTGTCCGCGACTATCACCGGACGCTCGGCATTGGCCAGCAGCCGCGCCGCGTCGCGCACGGCGTTCATGTCGCCGGCCGGCGGCGCGGTCGGCACGTAGCGCGGAATGGTGAGCTTGGCGCGGTCGGCGATCGCCGTTTCCTGCAACCCGCAGTCGAGCGCGATCATCACCGGCTCATGCGGCGGCGTCATCGCCAGCTTGTAGGCGCGCACGAACGACTGCGCGAAATGCGGCAGCGACACCGGCTGGTCGTCCCATTTGGTGAAATCGCGCGTCAGCGCGCCGATGTCCTGCGCCGAATGGAAGGTCGGCACGCCGGGTGGACGCTTTGACGCGTCGAGATCGGTGCCGCCAATGACGATCACCGGGACGCGGTCGCACCAGGCATTGTAGATCGCCATGGCGGCATGCTGCAGGCCGACCGTGCCGTGACAGAGCACCATGAGCGGCTTGCCGGCGATCTTGAAATAGCCGTGCGCCAGCGCGACCGAGATTTCCTCGTGCGTGCAGGTGATGAATTCCGGCTTCTTGTTTCCGCCATAGTCGATCAGCAACTCGTGCAGACCACGGAAGCTTTGCGCCGGATTGGACGGTACATAGGCGATATCGAGCGACTTGATCACGTCGACCATGAAATCGGAGGCCGGCACGCCGCTGCGTTCAGCCGCGACTTGTGGCGTTCCCGTTTCAGCCGCGGCAACCGTGGCGGATGGGCGTAATGCGGACGGGCGCCGCAGCGCCGGCGCCGAAGCCGTGGCCTTGACATCCTGCGGCGCCAGGCTCGCCGCGCCGGCGATCGCCGCGCCGGTCAATAATGTCCGTCGATCCAGTCCGGATTTTGCGCGCGCCATGCCCAACCCCCAATCGCTCGCGATTGACGCTTTGGCGCAATGTTAGTGGAGAGTTGGCATGCGCACCATGGGCACTCGCCGGCTTAGTGCACCGCGCCCATCGGCTTGCCGGTTATGCCGTTGATCGTCGGCGGCGACACGTTGGCCGCGCCGTTCGGCGCCGGCGGGTTGGTGCCGGGCGGATTGATCGCCGCCGTCGTCGCCGGCATCGTGCCCGGCAGCACCACCACGCGGCTGCCCACCTGCACGCGGCTGTAGAGGTCTTCGATATCCGCGTTGAGCAGCCGGATGCAGCCCGACGACACGGTCTTGCCGATGGTCGAGGGCTGGTTGGTGCCGTGAATGCGGTAGAGCGTGTGGCCGAGATAAAGCGCGCGCGCGCCGAGCGGATTGCCCGGGCCGCCCGCCATCATGCGCGGCAGATAAGGCTGGCGCTCGATCATCTCCGCCGGCGGGAACCAGTCCGGCCATTCCTTCATCCTGGAGATGCGCTCGGTGCCCGACCAGGTGAAGCCCTCGCGGCCGACGCCGATGCCGTAGCGCACGGCGCGGCCGTTGCCGAGGATCAGATAAAGATAAGTGTGCGGCGTATCGATGATGATGGTGCCGGCCGGCTCCTTGGTGCGGAATTCGACCATCTGGCGCTTGAGATTGGCCGGCAGTTCCTGGGGCTGGCCGGTCTCCGGCTGATCGTCCGGCGGCAATTGCATGACGCTGTTATTGCCCTGCGGCGCGTCCTGCTGGGGCGCGGCGTTGGGCGCGGCGCCGATGGCCGCCGGCGGACGGATCGCGTTGGGCTCGTCATTGGTGCCCGGCCGCGCATCGAGTTGATGGCCATAGTCCGGCGCGTTGGACGGCGCGAAATTGGGCGGCGGCGGCGGTGCGGCATCGCTCTCTTGCGGATAGGGAAGCCCGCGCGAGGGCTGCTGCGCCTGCCGCTGCGGCCGGCGGATCGCCACGTCCGGATCGTTGGGATCGAGCTGATAGCCGGGCGGCGGGCCCGGCGGCACGCTGCTGTAATAGGGCCGCGGCGGATAAGACTGCGCCAGCGCGGACGGCGCGGCCAAAGCGGCCGCCAGCGGCAGCGCCAATACGACAGCGGCGAAAGCTCGAATCATCATCCACCCCAGAGGCGCGGCGGCAAATCCGCCATGCCGTAGGCCTTGGATTGCCCCGGGATGACGGCACATTCAAGACAATATTGCGACCGGACGGCCACTTTGTGCGCCGATCCATGGGCGGCAGGGGCAGCCGACCCTGGGGGTTTGGCCCCAGGTTTGGCCCCAGGTTTGGCCCCAGGGTTCTGGCCCCAGGTTTGACCGCCGGCAAAGGCGCCCCGCGCTCAGGGCTTCTTGCCTTCCGCCGCCAGCACCGACTTGGCCACGCGATGAGCGTCGACCGCGGCCGGGAAGCCGCAATAGACCGCGATCTGGCGCAAAATCGCGGCGAGTTCCGCCGGCGTCAGTCCGTTGCGCAGCGCGCCGCGGAAATGCGCCTCGAATTCGTGCATGCGGCCGAGGCAGGCGATCATGCCGAGATTGAGGATTGAGCGGTCGCGCGGCTTCAAGGCGTCGTCGCCCCAGATCGCGCCCCAGCAATACGTGGTGAGCAGTTCCTGGAATTGCCGATTGAAGTCGTCGGTATTGGCGACCGCGCGGTCGACATATTCATCGCCCAGCACCTTGCGGCGCATTTGCATGCCGCGGTCGTAGAGCGCCTTGTCCATTGGTCGTCCTCCCTGCTGGCGGCGGATTGCCGGCCATGGCCCCATGGTGACAGAGATCGACCGATTTCGTCTCCTCCTGCTCCCTTGCATGGCAGAGCTTCGAGCGCCGAGCGGCGGCCGCGCCATTTGATAAAATCACGTCAAATCAATATCTTAATCGGCGGATCGGGAACTTATCCCCGCTCTCCCCGCTGTCTGCGCCGCACAGGTTTCCTCACCCCCGCCCGTTCAATCAGCAGGGCAAGGCTTACAATGGAGCGGCTTTTCCGATGGTGATCGCCGTTCGATGGATGACAGTGACGAAGCGCTCATGGCCCGGGTCGCGCGCGGCGACGAGCGGGCGTTCCGCGAGCTGGCGCGCCGCCATGTCCCGGCCATGCTGGGGCTTGCGCGCCGCATCCTCGGCAATGCCGCCGACGCCGAGGACGTGGCGCAGGAAGCCATGCTCCGCGTCTGGACCCAGGCGCCGCGCTGGCAGCCGCTGGCGGCGCTACGCACCTGGCTTTCGCGCGTGGTGGTCAATCTCTGCCTCGACCGCAAGCGGAAAGCGGCCTGGGTGGAACTGGAAGCGGCCGGCGAGATCGCCGATCCCGCGCCGCTCGCCGGCGACAGCGCGGAAGCGGCCGAACGCGAGCGGCTTCTTGCCGCCGCCATCGCCGAACTGCCGGCGCGCCAGCGCGCCGCCATCGTGCTCAGTTACACCGAGGGCATGAGCAATGCCCAGGTGGCCGACATTCTCGACACCACCGTCTCGGCGGTGGAAACTTTGCTGGTGCGCGGCAAGCAGAACCTGCGCCGCGCGCTGGCGCCAATGATCGACAGGGACGAGTAAGATGACCGATAACGAGTTCGACAAGTTTCTCGACACGGCGCTCAAGCGCCACGCCAATGCGCCGCACAAAGACGAGGCCGCGGTCGCGCGCGTGTTGACGCGGCTGGCCGCGCCGCTGCCGCGCCAGCACGGCGCCTTCTGGCGCTGGCCGACGGTGCTGCTCGACTGGCAATTCGCGCCGGCCTGGCCGCGCGTTGCAGCCCTTGCCGGCTGCCTGGCGCTCGGCTTCGGCATCGGCATTGCCGGCCTCGACCGCCACATCGACCGCTTCGACGGCGCGTCGGCGGTGAGCGGCAACGATTTCGGCGCGCTGGTGTTCGAGCCCGAGACGTTGACCGGAGGGCGGCCATGAGCATCGCCCACGCCTTCTCGCCACCCGCCCGCACGGCCGGCTCGCGCTGGCTGCTGCTCGGCTCGCTGGCGCTCAATCTGTTCTTCGTCGGTGTCGCCGTGGCGATGGCCGTGCGTGCGCCGGCGCCGCCGGCGCGCTGGGATCCCAATGTCTTCGTGCGCGTCGAGCGGCTCTCCCAGACGCTGCCGCCGGCCGACGCCGACATCCTGCGCGGGGCTTTTCAGGCCAACCACGACCGCATCGAGACCGCGCAGTCCGCCTATCACGCCGCGCGCGACGCGATCCGCGAGACGCTGCGGCAGGACCCGTTCAAGCCCGACGACATGCGCGCCGCCATGGCCGAGACCCGCGCGGCGCGGCAGGCTTTCGACCAGGTGATCCAGGCGGTGTTCGCCGACGCCGCCTCCAAGATGTCGTCGGCGGCGCGCCATGCGGTCGCCGATTGGCGTACGACCGCTGGTCCCAAGCGCAACCGCCAATAGGACTAATCACGCAACCGGCAATAGGCTATTGTGGAGAGGGTTCGAAAGGCTAAACAGAATTTCATCCGAACCCGGTTCCAGCAGTCAGTGAAAATCGTCGGAAAGTCGTCGGTATGCGTCACAGTTCAAAGGCCTTGCGCGCGGAAAGGGGGGCACGCGCGCGCTCATTGGTGACCATGCTGCAGACCTGCTCGCTCATTTTGCCGCTCGGCGGCTGCCTGCTCTCCGGCGACCTGCCGGAGCCCGGCCTGGTCGTCCCGGCGTCCTATGACAACGGCCCGAAAAGCCCGGTGGCGGCGGAAGCGGCGCTGCCCTCGCTCGACTGGTGGAAGAAGTTCCGCTCGCGCGAACTGACCGCGGTCATCGAGGAAGCGCGCGCGGCCAATCTCGACATCGCCGCGGCGATCGCCCGCATCGAGCAGGCCGACGCGCAAGCGCGCATCACCGGCGCGCCGCTGCTGCCGCTCATCACGCTCAACGGCAACGGCACCCACACGCAGAGCTCCAAGACGCCGAGCAAGGCTTCCGCCACCAACCTCGGCAGCGAAACCTACGCACGACGGCACGCACGACATCGTCACCAACAACGTGCAGTCGACGTTCAACGCCAGCTACGAGATCGACTTCTGGGGCAAGAACCGCGCGGCGCTGCGCGCCGCCGAGGAAAGCGCGGTCGCCAGCCGCTACGACCGCGAGGTGGTCGGCCTCACCACCGTCGCCGCCACCGCTAACGCCTATTTCCAGGTGCTGGCCGCGCAGGACCGGCTCAAGGCCGCGCGCGAAGACATCGTCAGCGCCAACCGCGTGCTCAATCTGATCAAGCAGCGCGCCGAAGCCGGCACCGCCTCCGCCCTCGAGATCGCCCAACAGGAGAGCGTGGTCGACACGTTGCGCGCCTCCGTCCCGCCGCTGGAACAGATACTGAAACAGAACCGCATTGCGCTTGCGGTGCTGATGGGGCGCTCGCCCGAACAGGTGCGCATCCGCGGCGGCTCGCTCGGCATGATCGCCATTCCGCGCGTGACGCCCGGCCTGCCATCCGAATTGCTGACGCAGCGCCCCGACATCCGCAAGGCGGAGGCCAATCTCGCCGCCGCCAATGCCAACGTCTACAACGCGCGCGCGCAGCTCTTGCCCAGCATCACGCTGACCGGCGACGGCGGCTATTCGAGCGCGGTGCTCAAGGTGCTGCTGCGGCCGGAATCGGCGATCTATACCGCCGCCGCCGGTCTCGCGCAGCCGATCTTCGAGGGCGGCCGGCTGCTCGGCAATGTCGATCTGCAAACGGGCAAGCAGGACGAATTGTTGCAGGCCTATCGCAAGGCGGTGATCTCGGGCTTTGGCGACGTGGAGATCGCGCTCGACGCCATCCGGCAGACTGCCTTGCGCGTGACGCTGCAAACCCAGGTGGTGAAGAGCTCGCGCGAAGCCTTCACCATTTCCGAGGAACGGCTCCGCCAAGGAACGATCGATCTCGTCACCGTTCTGCAGACGCAGCAGACGCTGTATCAGGCGCAGGACACGCTGTTCCAGGCACAACTCGCGCGGCTGCAAGCGATTGTTAGCCTTTATCAGGCATTGGGGGGTGGCTGGCTGCCGCAACCGGTGGACGCTTCCAATGCACGGTGAGCTGCCCAAGCAATTGAAACAAGCCGCGAGCCGGCGCCGCATTGTGGCGGGGGCGCTGATCGTCGCTTTATTCGCCGCGGCGTTGATCTATGTGTTCGCGTGGCCTGTGCCGACGCCCAAGCGCGTCGGCCGCTTCGCCGCCGAGGGTCCGGTGCCGGTATTGGTTGCGACCGTCAGCCGCGCCGACGTACCGGTCTACCTCGACGCGGTCGGCACGACGCGCCCGCTCAACACCGTGACGGTGCGCCCGCAGGTCGACGGCAAGCTGATCGGCGTCGGCTTCAAGGAAGGCGACGACGTCAAGAAGGGCGACGTGCTGGCACGCATCGATCCCACCATCTACCAGGCGCAACTCGATCAGGCGGTGGCCAAGAAGGCGCAGGACGAGGCGCTGCTCGGCAACGCCAAGATCGATCTGGTGCGCTACCAGACGCTCGTCGCCTCCAACGCCATCAACAAGCAGCAGGCCGACACCCAGAGGGCGCTGGTCGCGCAATTGACCGCGCAGGTGCAGGCCGACCAGGCGGCGATCGAGAACGCGCAGGCGACGCTTTCCTACACCACCATCACCGCGCCGCTCTCCGGCCGCACCGGCATCCGCATGGTGGACGAGGGCAATATCGTGCGCGCCTCCGACGCCGCCTCCGCCATCGTGGTGATCACCCAGCTCAAGCCGATCGGTGTGCTGTTCAACCTGCCGCAGCAGGACCTCGACCGGGTCAACGCCGCATTCGGCAAGGGCGCGCTGGCGGTCGACGCGCTTCGCTCCGACGACAACAAAGTGATCGAGCGCGGCAAGCTCACGGTGATCGACAACCAGGTCGATCCGTCGACCGGCACGGTCAAGCTCAAGGCCGAGTTTCCCAACGCCGATCTGCAGCTCTGGCCGGGCCAATTCGTCAATGTGCGGCTGCTGATCGACACCCTCAAGGACGTGGTGGTGATCCCGACCGGCGCGGTGCAGCGCGGGCCGAACGGCACGTTCGTCTACGTGATCAAGCCGGACGACACGGCGGCGATGCGGCCGATCGCGGTGGAGAAGCAGGACGAAACGCGCACCGTGGTCAAGAGCGGCGTCGCGCCGCCCGAGCGCGTGGTCACCACTGGCTTTGCGCGGCTGACCGAGGGCGTCAAGGTGACGGTCGGCTCGCCGCGCGCCGGGCGCGCCGCAAGGCAATGCGCCTGGCGCGCGTCCGCGCAACGGCAATAAGCCGGCCGCGGTCGGTCAAGGCGGCGAAAAGCGGCGCGGCGCAGCCGGCGGGGGCAACAAGCCGAACGCGCAGCAATGAGCGTCTCCTCGCCCTTCATCCACCGGCCGATCGCGACCTCGCTGCTCGGCGTCGCGGTGATGCTGGGCGGCGTGCTCGGCTACTGGTGGCTGCCGGTCTCGTCGCTGCCGCAGGTCGATTTCCCGACCATCCAGGTCACCACCCAGCTGCCGGGCGCCAATCCCGACACGATTGCCGCGCTGGTGACCGCGCCGCTCGAGCGCCAGTTCGGCCAGATCCCGGCCTTGCAGGTGATGACCTCGTCGAGCTCGTTCGGCATCAGCCAGATCACGCTGCAATTCGACCTCAACCGCGACATCGACGCCGCCGCCCAGGACGTGCAGTCGGCGATCAACGCCGCCGCCTCGACGCTGCCGCGCAACCTGCCCTATCCGCCGCTCTATTCGAAGGTGAACCCGGCCGACGTGCCGATCATCACGCTGGCGCTCACCTCGCAGACGATCGCGCTGCGCAACTTGAGCGACATCGCCGATACCATGATGGCGCCGCGGCTGTCCGAGGTGACCGGCGTCGGCCACGTCGCGGTGCAGGGCGGCATCCGCCCGGCGATCCGCATCCAGGCCGATCTGTCGCGGCTCGCCGCCTACGGCATCGGCGCTGGAGGACCTGCGCACGGCCATCGTCGGCGCCAATGTCGCCGGCCCCAAGGGCGCGCTCGACGGCGCGCAACAGTCCTACACCATCGCCGCCAACGACCAGATCGCGAACGCCGAGGCCTACAAGCCGGTGGTGGTGGCCTATCGCAACGGCGCGCCGGTGCTGCTGTCCGACGTCGCCGACGTGGTCGAGGGCTTGGAGAACGCCAAGGTCGGCGCCTGGTACCAGGGCAAGCCGGCCGTCGTCATCGACGTCCAGCGCCAGCCCGGCGCCAACGTGATCGAGACCGTGCAGCGCATGCGCGCCGAGCTGCCGCGGCTCCAGCGCGCGATGCCGGCCGGCGTCGAGCTCACCGTCGTCCACGACCGCACCACCACCATCCGCGCCTCGATCCACGACGTGCAGTTCACGCTGGTCCTCAGCGTCGGGCTGGTGGTGCTGGTGGTGCTGATCTTCCTGCGCACCATCCGCGCCACCATCATCGCCGGCGTGGCGCTGCCGCTGTCGCTGATCGCGACCTTCGGCGTGATGTGGTTCTGCCGGCTTCTCGCTCGACAATCTGTCGCTGATGGCGCTGACCATCGGCACCGGCTTCGTGGTCGACGACGCCATCGTGATGATCGAGAACATCGTGCGCCACATGGAGGACGGCGAGAGCCCGTTGCGGGCGGCGCTGCGCGGGGCGAGCGAGATCGGCTTCACGGTGATCTCGCTGACCATGTCGCTGATCGCGGTGTTCATCCCGCTGCTGTTCATGACCGGCCTGGTCGGCCGCATGTTCCGCGAATTCGCGCTGACGCTCACCATCGCGGTGGTCGCCTCGGCGATCGTCTCGCTGACGCTGACGCCGATGATGTGCGGCCGCCTGCTGCGCGAGAGCGACGGCGAGAGCGCCGGCAACGCGCTCAGCCGCCGCTTCTCCGGCCTGATCGAGCGCACGGTCGATCTCTATCGCCGCAGCCTGAACTGGGTGCTGCGCCGCCAGCGCGAGACGCTGACCGTGATGCTGATCACGCTGGCCGCCACCATCGGGCTCTACGTCGTGATGCCGAAGGGCTTCCTGCCGCTGCAGGACACCGGCCTGATCACCGCGGTGACGGAAGCCGGCTCCGACGTTTCGTTCGCCGAGATGCAGCGGCGCCAGCGCCAGGTCGAGGACGTGATCCGCGCCGACCCGGACGTCACCGGCGTCGTCTCGGTGATCGGCGTCTCCCCGCTCAACGCCACGCCCAATGCCGGGCGCATGGCGATCACGCTCAAGCCGCGCGATCAGCGCCATGACCTGGTGGGCGTCATCATCGCGCGGCTGCAAGGCGACGTCGCCGGCATTCCCGGCATGACGGTCTATTTCCAGGCGGTGCAGGACATCCAGATTTCGACCCGCGTTACCCGCGCGCAGTACCAGTACACGCTGGTGGCCACCGACCGCAGCGAGACGCTGACCTGGGCCGATAAGCTGGCGCAGGCGCTGCGGGCCTCGCCGGTGCTGCGCGACGTCGCCTCCGAGGCGCAGGAGGGCGGCCTGCGCGTCATGGTGCAGGTCGACCGCGAGCAGGCCGGCCGGCTCGGCGTCTCCATGCAGAGCGTGAACGACACGCTCAACGACGCCTTCGGCCAGCGGCAGATTTCCACCATCTACGGCCAGGCCAACCAGTACCGCGTGATCCTGGAAGCGCAGCCGCGCTTCCAGCAGGACCCGTCCGCGCTGTCGCGGCTCTACGTCACCGGCTCGGTCACCTCGAACGGCACCGTCGCCACCGCCGGCAACACCGCCGCCGGCACCACCAACACCAACACCACCGCCACGCCTAACAGTGTCACCGGCAGCGGCCAGGTGCCGCTCGCGGCCTTCGCGCGCTTCGAGCAGATCACGGCGCCGCTCGCGATCGCGCATCAGGAGCAGTTCCCGGCCGTCACCATCAGCTTCGATCTGGCGCCCGGTTACGCGCTCTGCGACGCGGTCGCCACCATCAGCAAGGCCGAGCAGGCGATCGGCATGCCGGCGTCGGTGAACGGCAGCTATTCGGGCGACGCCGCCGAATTCGCCAGCTCGCTGGCCGGCGAGCCGTGGCTGATCCTCGCCGCCGTGATCGCCATCTACATCGTGCTGGGCGTGCTGTACGAAAGCTTCATCCACCCGCTCACGATTCTCTCCACGCTGCCCTCGGCCGGCGTCGGCGCGCTGCTGGCGCTGATGCTGTTCGGCTATGACCTGTCGGTGATCGCGCTGATCGGCATCGTGCTGCTGATGGGCATCGTCAAGAAGAACGCCATCATGATGATCGACTTCGCGCTCGAAGCCGAGCGCCGCCAGGGGCTCTCGCCCGAAGAGTCGATCGTGCAGGCGGCGCTGCTGCGCTTCCGCCCGATCATGATGACGACGCTGGCCGCGTTGTTCGGCGCGCTGCCGCTGGCGCTGGAAGCGGGCACCGGCTCGGAGCTGCGCAACCCGCTCGGCATCACCATCATCGGCGGCCTGCTGCTCAGCCAACTGCTGACGCTCTACACCACGCCGGTGATCTATCTCGACATGGAGCGGCTGCGCGCGCGGCTGAGCCCGCGCAAGCCCACGCAAGCTTCGCACCCGCCCGGCCCGGGGCAGCCCATGAACTTCTCGCGCATCTTCATCCGCCGGCCGATCGGCACCACGCTGCTGGCCATCGGCCTGTTTCTGGTCGGCGCGGTCGCCTACGCGTTTCTGCCGGTCGCCAGCCTGCCGACCGTCGATCTTGCCACCATCAGCGTCTCCGCCAGCCGGCCCGGCGCCGATCCCAACACCATGGCGGCGACGGTGGCGGCGCCGCTGGAGCGGCGGCTGGGCGAGATTTCCGGCGTCACCGAGATCACCTCGGTGTCCTCGCTCGGGTCTTCGCGCATCACCGTGCAGTTCGACCTGTCGCGCAACATCGACGGCGCCGCGCGCGACGTGCAGGCCGCGCTCAATGCCGCGCTCAGCGACCTGCCGGCCGACATGCCGACGCTGCCGACCTTCCGCAAGTTCAATCCGGCGGCCTCGCCCATCCTGATCCTGGCGCTGACCTCGAAGACCATGCAGCCGAGCGCGATCTACGACGCCGCCGACAGCGTGATCGCGCAGCGGCTCTCGCAGGTGGACGGCGTCGCCGACGTCACCGTCACCGGCGCCGAGCAGCCGGCGATGCGCGTGCGCGTCGATCCGACCCGGCTCGCCGCCATGGGCGTCGCCCTGGAGGACGTGCGCACGGCGATCGCCAATGCCAACGCGGTCGGCCCGCTCGGCGTCTTCGACGGCGCCGGACGCAATGTCACCATCGGCACCAACGATCAGCTGCGCAGAGCCGCAGACTACAATTCGGTCGTGGTGAAGACCGTGAACGGCACGGTGATCCGGCTCACGGACATTGCGACCGTCGCGCCGGGCGTGCGCAACAGCCGCTCCGCCGGCTGGTTCAACAAAGAGCCGTCGGTCCTGCTGATCATCACCAAGCAGGGCAACGCCAACGTGATCGACACCGTCGACCGCATCTACGAGCTGTTGCCGCAGCTCAAGCAGTGGATGCCGGCCGGCCTCGACATTTCGGTGCTGTCCGACCGCACCCAGACCATCCGCGCCAGCGTGCGCGACATGCAGCTCACGCTCGCGGCCACCGTCGTGCTGGTGATGCTGGTGGTGTTCCTGTTCCTGCGGCGGGCGGCGGCGACGATGGCCGCCGGCATCACGGTGCCGCTGGCGCTGGCCGGCACCTGCGCGGCGATGTGGGTGGTCGGCTTCTCGATCGACAATCTGTCGCTGATGGCGCTGGCGGTCTCCGTCGGCTTCGTGGTCGACGACGCCATCGTGATGATCGAGAACGTGTTCCGCAATCTGGAGCACGGCTATTCGCCGTTGCGCGCCACGCTCGATGGGCGCGCGCCAGATCGGCTTCACCGTGATCTCGATCTCCGTGTCGCTGATCGCCGCCTTCATTCCGCTGCTGTTCATGGGCGGCATCGTCGGGCGCCTGTTCCGCGAATTCTCGGTGACGCTCGCCTTCGCCATCGTCGTGTCGACCGTGGTGTCGCTGTCGGTGACGCCGATGATCTGCGCCTATTTCGTGCGCCGGCCGCCGAGCCGCGACGCCACCTGGCTCGACCGCGCGATGGACGGCATGGTTTCGCGCATGCTGCGCTTCTACGACCGCAGCCTGTCGATCGTGCTCGAGCACCGCGCGCTCACGCTCGTCGTGTTCATCGCCACCATCGCGCTCACCGTCGGCCTCTATATCCGCACGCCGAAGGGCTATTTCCCGCAGGACGACACCGGCCTGATCTTCGGCGGCACCGAGGCCTCGCCCGATATTTCCTTCGAGGCCATGAAGGCCTTGCAGCTCAAGGCCATGGACGTCGTGCTGGCCGATCCGGCGGTCGAGGGGCTCGGCTCCTCGGTCGGCGCCTCCGATTTCAACGCCTCGGTCAATCACGGCCGCATGTTCATCAGCCTCAAGCCGCTGTCCGAGCGCGGCAACGTGAGCACGCAGCGGGTGGTGGCGCGCATCCGCGCGCGGCTTAACAACATCGCCGGCATCCGCGTGTTCATGGTGCCGGCGCAGGACCTGCGCGTCGGCGGCCGCCAGAGCAGCGCGCAATACCAGTTCACGCTGTGGAGCAGCGATATCGACGACCTTGCAGACCTGGGTGCCGCGCGTGCTCGATCGCGTCAAGCAACTGCCCGGCATCGTCGACGTCACCACCGACCGCGAGCAGGGCGGCTTGCAGGCCAATATCGACATCGACCGTCCGGCCGCCGCCCGCTTCGGCGTGCGCATTCAGGACATCGACAGCGCGCTCAACGACGCCTTCTCGCAGCGGCAGATCTCGACCATCTACGGCACGCGCAACCAGTATCGCGTCATCCTCGAAGTGGACCAGAAGAACCAGCGCGATCCCAACGACCTGAGCCGGATCTACGTCTCCGGCCGCGGCGGCACCGAGGTGCCGCTATCGGCGGTGGCGCAGGTCGACGCGCGGCATCGCGCCGCTGGTGGTCAACCATCAGGGCCAGTTTCCCTCCATCACCATCACCTACAATCTGGCGCCCGGCACCACCATCGAGGCCGGCACCGCCGCGATCGAGCAGGCGGTGGGCGAACTGCACGTCCCCGACACGATCCACACCGACTTCGCCGGCGACGTCAAAGCCTTTCAGCAGGCCGCCGGCGTGCAGCCGTCTGCTGATCGCGGCGCTGATCGCGGTCTATATCGTGCTCGGCGTGCTGTACGAGAGCCTGGCGCACCCGCTCACCATCATCTCGACGCTGCCCTCGGCGGGCCTCGGCGCGCTGCTGGCGCTGCAGCTGTTCAACACCGAGCTGACGGTGATCGCCTTCATCGGCATCATTCTGCTGATCGGCATCGTGAAGAAGAACGGCATCATGATGGTGGACTTCGCGCTCGACGGCGAGCGCCGGCGCGGGCTGCCGCCGCAGCGCGCCATCCATGAAGCCTGCTTGGAGCGCTTCCGGCCGATCCTGATGACCACGCTTGCCTCCATGCTGGGCGCGCTGCCGCTGGTGATCGCCAGCGGGCCGGGCTCGGAACTGCGCCGCCCGCTCGGCATCACCATCATCGGCGGCCTGCTGGTGTCGCAGGTGCTCACGCTCTACACCACGCCGGTGATCTATCTGCTGCTCGACCGCCTGCACCGCAAATGGGGCGGCATGAGCAACACCTTCGTCCGCCGCCATGCGGCACCGCACGCGCCGCCGCCGCCGCGGATTCAGCCGGCGGAGTAAAATTCGCCGGTCGCCCGCCTTCGCGGGCGATGACAGTCGAGAGATTAGACGCCCAAATATCGGTGCTGAATATCCGGCGCGGCGGCGAGCGTGGCGGAGGCGCCCGACCACACCACGCGGCCGCGCTCGATCAGGAAATGGCGGTCGGCGACGCGCACCAGCGTCCCGACATTCTTGTCGATCACCAGAATGGCGAGCCCGGATTCTTTCAGCCGCGCCAGACAGCGCCAGATCTCGGCGCGGATCAGCGGCGCCAGCCCTTCCGTCGCCTCGTCGAGAATGAGCAGGCGCGGATTGGTCATCAGCGCGCGGCCGATCGCCAGCATCTGCTGCTCGCCGCCGGAGAGCTGATTGCCCATGCTGGCGTCGCGCGCCGCAAGCCGCGGGAACAGGGCGTAGACCGCCTCCAGCGTCCAGGCGGCGGCGCCGTCGCGCGCCGCCGCGGTCGCCACCAGGTTCTCGCGCACGGTGAGATTCGGGAAAATCTGCCGGCCTTCCGGCACCAGCCCGATGCCGAGCTTGGCGACGCGGTAGGACGGCAGATCGCGGATGTCGTGGCCGTCGAAGCGAATCTGGCCGGCGCGCGCACGCGTCAGCCCCATGATCGAGCGCACGGTGGTGGTCTTGCCCATGCCGTTGCGCCCCATCAGCGTCACCATCTCGCCCGGCGCGATGGAAAGCGACAGGCCGAACAGCACCTGCGAGAGGCCGTAGCAGGTCTCGATGCCGGAGACTTCGAGCACGCTGTCAGCCATTGTCTGAACCATGGGCGGCCTCCGCCTCGCCGAGATAGGCCTCGCGCACTTGCGCGTTGGCGCGGATGTCGGCGGGCTTGCCCGACGCGATCACCCGGCCATAGACCAGGACCGTAATGCGGTCGGCGAGCGCGAACACCGCTTCCATGTCGTGCTCGACCAGCAAGATGGTGAGCTCGGCCTTCAAGGCGCGCAGCATCTCGACCATGCGGGCGGATTCTTCCGGCCCCAGGCCCGCCATCGGCTCGTCGAGCAGCAACATGCGCGGTTGACCTGCGAGCGCCATGGCCAATTCGAGCAGGCGGTGCTCGCCGTGGCTCGAGCGCGGATGCCCGCCGGTCGGCGCGCTCGGCAAGGCCGACGCGCTTGAGCGCCGCCAGCGCCGGCTGGCGCAATGCCGTTTCGCTGCGCGCATCGCGCCAGAAGTGGAACGAATGCCCGGCTTGCGCCTGCACCGCCAGCGCCACATTGTCGAGCACGCTGAGATCGAGGAACAAGGACGTGATCTGGAACGAACGCGCCAGCCCCAACCGGCTGCGCCGGTACATCGGCAGCGCGGTGATGTCGATGCCGGCAAAACGGATGCGGCCGGAATCGGGCCGCAACTGGCCGCCGAGCTGGCCGATCAGCGTGGTCTTGCCGGCGCCGTTCGGCCCGATCACCGCGTGCAATTCGCCGTCGGCGACAGCGAGCGTGAGATCGTCGGTGGCGACGATGCCGTCGAAGCGCTTGGCCAGGTTCTCGACCTGCAGCAGGGGCTCGCTCATGGCGCGCTCCTTGCGCCGACAGAGCAGGCCGTCGATGCCGCCGCGCGCGAACAGCACCACCAGCAGCAGCAGCGGCCCGAGAATGATCTGCCAATGTTCGGTGAGGCTGGAGAGCACCTCCTCCAGCACCAGCAGCGCCACCGCGCCGAACACCGGCCCGATCATCGAGCCCATGCCGCCGAGCACCACCATGATGATGAGGTCGCCCGAGCGCGTCCAATACATCATCGCCGGGCTGACGAAGTCGGTGTGGTTGGCGAGCAGCGCGCCGGAAAGCCCGCACAGCGTGCCGGCGATGACGAAGCAGGTGAGCTTGTAGCGATAGGTCGGAAAGCCGATCGCGCGCATGCGGGTGTCGTTCGAGCGCGCGCCCTGGATCACCAGGCCGAAGCGCGAATTCACCAGGCGCCAGATCAGATAGATCGCAGCGAACAGCAGCGCCAGGCAGACGTAATAGAACTGCACCTTGTTGGACGAGATCGAACGGCGCCACGAACTGGCTGCGCTTGTAGATGGTGAGCCCGTCGTCGCCGCCGTAGCGGGCGAGCCCGGCGATGACGTAATAGGCCATCTGCGCAAAGGCCAAGGTGATCATGATGAAATAGACGCCGCGCGTGCGCAGCGACAAGCGCGCCGATCACCAGCGCGAACAGCGCGCGACGCGAGAAGCGCCACCGGCCACTGCACGAAGCCGCTGTAGACGTCCTCAAAGGCCAGCATGCCGACGGCATAGCCGCCGATGCCGAGATAGGCGGCGTGGCCGAAGCTCATCATGCCGCCATAGCCGAGGATGCAGATTGAGGCTCACCGCGGCCAGCGCCAGGATGACGATGCGGGTGAACAGCGTGAGCACGAAGCTGGTCGTTGGAGAGCTGCACATAGACCGGCAGCAGCGCCAGCGCCGCCAGCAGCAGCGGCGGCGCGAGATTGCGCAGGTTGAGCGCGCCGCTCATTTGCCGCCCGCCGAGAACAGGCCTTCCGGCTTGACCACCAGCACGACCGCCATCAGCAGATAGATCAGCATCGAGGACAGCGCCGGCGCCGCGGTCGCCGCCGCGTCGCGGGCTCAGCACCAGGCGCAGCAGGTCGGGCAGATAGGCGCGGCCGAGCGTGTCGACGACGCCGACGAAGATGCGCGCCGACCAACGCGCCGCGGATCGAGCCGATGCCGCCGATGACGGTGATGACGAAGGCGAGGATGAGGATGTTCTCGCCCATGCCGATCTGCACGGTGAGGATCGGCGCCTGCATCAGTGCCGGCGAGCCCGGCGAGCGCGGCGCCCAGCCCGAACACCAGCGTGTAGAGCAGCTTGATGTTGACGCCGAGCGCGCCGACCATTTCGCGGTTGCGAGGCGCCGGCGCGGATCAGCATGCCGATGCGCGTGCGCATCACCAGCACGTAGAGGAAGCCGGCGACGCCAAGCGTCACCACGATCATCGCCAGCCGATAGGCGGAATAGGAGATGCCGGGCAGGATCGGCACCGAGGTGAGCAGCCAGGACGGCAGCGGCAGGCTCAAGCCGTCGGGGCCCCAGATCAGCCGCACCAGCTCGTTGAAGAACAGGATCAGCCCGAAAGTGCCGAGCACGTGATCGAGATGGTCGCGGCCGTAGAGCCGGCGCATGACGATCACCTCGAGCACCATGCCGACCAGAAGCGTAGCGCCGAGCGCCAGCAGCAGCGCCGAGCACGAAGCTG
Organism: uncultured Alphaproteobacteria bacterium; assembly: GCA_963742375.1. Taxonomy (GTDB): domain Bacteria; phylum Pseudomonadota; class Alphaproteobacteria; order Rhizobiales; family Xanthobacteraceae; genus Pseudolabrys. The sequence goes on along the minus strand of CAVULP010000001.1, from coordinate 79,071 downwards.
CCGGTCCAGGCCGCGAAGGTGGCGGCGAAATAGGCGCCGATCATGTAGAGCGAGCCGTGCGCCAGGTTGACCAGGTCCATGATGCCGAACACCAGCGTCAGCCCGGCCGCCAGCAGGAACAGCAGCAGGCCGAACTGCAATCCGTTCAGGCATTGCTCGATGAAGAGCGTCATGGCTTTCCGCGGCCGCACATGCCGTCGAGATCTCGGGCTTCGCCCCGCTCTCAGGGTGCCGGCTCGACGCCTCGCGGCCCGCCGACGCGAGGCGCAAGCGCTTCGAGAATAGGCTCCCCAGATCACAAAACAGAGACGGCAGAAACGCGTCTTGCGCTTCCTGCCGTCCCGTATCGCAAGCGCGCCGGATCACTTCATCGGGCACTTGTCGTGGAAGCATATCCTGGTTGTCCTTGACGATGGTGGCGACGGTCTTGAGCACGCAGTCGCCCTTGTCGTCCTTCACCACGTCCTGCAGGTAGAAGTTCTGGATCGGGAAGTGGTTGTTGCCGAACTTGAAGTTGCCGCGCACCGACTTGAAGTCGGCCTTCTTGAGCGCCGCTTCCACCGCCGCCTTGTCGGTCAGATTGCCCTTCACCGCGGCAACCGCCGAGGCGATCAGGTTGGCGGCGTCGTAGCTCTGCGCGCCGTAGAACGAGGGCCGGTGGCCGGGATATTTCTTGATGTAGTCGGCGACGAATTTCTTGTTGGCCGCGTTGGGCAGATCGTTGACCCATTCCTGCGCGCCCGGCACGCCGAGCGCGAGGTCCTTCTGCAACGGCAGCGACAGCTCGTCGATGGTGTAGGCGGTGTAGAGCGGGATCTTGCCCTTCAAGCCCGGCCTGCGCGTACTGGCTCAGGAACTGCACGCCGGCCTTGCCCGGATAGAACACGAAGATGGACGTCCGGATTGGCGGCCTTCGCCTTGGCGAGCTCGGCGGAGAAGTCGAGCTGCGTCGGCCAGGTGGTCAGTTCCGGCCGACGCACCTTGCCCTTGAAGGTCGAGGCCACGCCCGCCAGCATGTCCTTGCCGGCGGCATAGTTCGGGCCGATCAGGAACACCGACTTCACGCCCTTCTGGTTCATGTACAGGCCCATCGCCTGCGGCGTCTGGTCGTTCTGCCACGAGGTCGAGAAGATAGTAGGGCGAGCACAGTTCGCCGGCGATCTGCGAGGGGCCGGCATTGGCGCTGATCAGGAAGGTCTTGGAGTCGACCGCCGGCTTGAGCGAGGCCAGCAGCACGTTCGACCAGATGTAGCCGGTGATGAAGTCGACGTGGTCGGACTCGATCAGCTTCTCGGTCTTCTGCTTGCCGATCTCCGGCTTGAAGCCGTCGTCCTCGTAGATCACCTCGACCGGCAGGCCGCCCATCTTGCGGCCCATGTGGTCGAGCGCGAGCTCGAAAGAGTTACGCATATCATTGCCGATCGCGGCAACCGGGCCGCTGAAGGTCGAGACGAAGCCGATTTTCACGGATTTCTGTTGGGCCATAGCCGGGCCCGCTGCGAGCAGCAAAGCGGCGCCCGCAACCAACAAGGTCTTGCGCATGGGTATCCTCCCCTGGGCCGTTTGGCCCTTTCATTAGATGACATAATCTACCGGGATCACCGGCCTAAGGTCCACCCGCGGCGGTGCCGCAGGGGTTCCGGCATGGCCATTAGCGCCAGCGGGCGCGCCCTGCCATGACTTTTGACAGGACCGGATCGCAAAAATAGGCAAGGTTTTCGCCGTTATGGGCCATGCGGCCGTGCTTGTTGACCGAAACCGCGCACAACCTACATCCCAGGCCGGCGCCGCCGGGCCAACGAAATATAATTCGGCCGGCATCTCCTCCACGCTGGCGATGCGCCCGTTCGACCAGATTCCATTGGAGGAATGGGAGCGCGTGCTGCGCGTCAACTTGACCGGCCCGTTTTTGCGCGCCCGCGCGGTGCTGCCGGCCACGCCGCGCGCGGAAGTGCCGGAAGACCTGGTCGGCGCGGTGCTGTTTCTGGCCTCCGACGCCTCCGCCTTCGTCAGCGGGCAAAGCATCAATCTGGACGGCGGAGTGACGCCGTCCTAATTGCTTGCCGGTTGCGCGGCCGCGCGCAGCCGGCGCACCTCGCCGAACGAAATCAGTTTTTCGGCGCGCTCGTCCCACAGCACCAGGCGAACGCTTTTGACGCTTTCCCACAACGTGAGCCGGCCGATGGCGCCGAGCTCGGGATTTTCGCGCAGCACGCGCGGCAGACGGTAATACGGAATCCGGCTGCACAGATGATGCACGTGATGAATGCCAATATTGGCGGTGAACCAGCTTAGAATGCCCGGCAGCACGTAATACGAACTGCCGTGCAGCGCGACCTCGTGCAAATTCCACGCCTCGTTGTGCGCCCAGACGGTGTGCTCGAACTGATGTTGGACGTAGAACAGCCACACACCCATCGCGGCCGCCAGCAGCATGATCGGCCCATGCACGAGCAGGAACGGTCCGATGCCGATGAGCCAAATCAGGGTGGCGACGATGACCGCGATGGCCAGGTTCGTGCCCATCGTACTGAGCCAAGGCTGCCAGCCGCTGCGCATCAAGCCGAACGGCAGGCGATGCCTGAAAAGGAAGAGATAGGCGGGACCTACACCGAACATGACCGCCGGATGGCGGTAGAGGCGATAGCAAAGACGGCGCCAACGCGACAGCGCCAGATATTCGTTCACCGTCAGCGTATCGACGTCGCCGATGCCGCGGCGTTCGAGATTGCCGGAGGTCGCGTGATGAATCGCGTGGGTCCGCCGCCAGAAATCGTAGGGCGTCATGGTGAGCACGCCGATGACGCGTCCGATCCAATCGTTGGCGAGGCGATGGCGGAAGAAGGCGCCGTGCCCGCAGTCGTGCTGGATCATGAACAGGCGCACCAGGAAACCGGCGGCCGGCACGGCAAGCAAAAGCGTCACCCACCAGAAGCCGAACGAATATGCCAGCCACATCAGCGCCCAGAGCGCGGCCAATGGCCCGAAACTGATAGCGAGCTCGATCGCGCTGCGCAGGTTGCTCGGTTCGCGGTAGCGCAGCAGGACTTGCGTCCAAATGCGCGCGTCGCTGGTTCCGGCCGCATCGGCCGGGCCTGATCCGTTATTCAAGCTGATGTCCTTTGTGGTTATGTAAGCGGCACAAATCGACCAGTTGCCGGGCCGTCTTGCTCACGATCGTTCATGGTTCGTGGAATCGACCAAACGGCAGACTACAAAGGTTTTAATATGTCCGCTAGCGAACATTATAGTATCTGGGTACGGCGGACGGAACTCGCCAGGGGTCGGATATGACGCCAATTGTCGCCATCATCGCACCGGGCAATATGGGCGCCGGCGTAGGCCGACGCCTGAGCGAGAACGGCGTGAGCGTGCTCACCTCGCTCGCCGGCCGCAGCGGCGCGAGCGAACGACGCGCCCGCGAAGCCGGCATGCGCGCGGTCGAAGACCACGCATTGATGGAAGCCGACTTCCTGCTCTCGATCGTGCCGCCGGGCGAGGCGCTGGCGTTGGCGAAGCGCTTGGCAGGCGTCCTCACCGCCGCCAACAAGAAGCCGGCGTACGTCGAATGCAACGCGGTCAGCCCGCACACCATGCTGGAGATTGCAGCGGTGATCGCGCCGACCGGCGCGCCTTTCATCGCTGCCGGCATCATCGGCCCGCCGCCCAAGCCCGGCTCGACAAACACCAAGTTCTACGCATCGGGCCCGGCGGCGAAGGATTTGGCGCGGCTCAACGATCACGGCCTGATCGTGCGCGTGCTCGAGGGCGAGCTGACCGCGGCGGCGGCGCTGAAAATGTCCTATGCCGGCATCACCAAGGGCTTCACCGCGCTGGGCGCCGCCATGATGCTGGCCGCCTCGCGCGAAGGCGCGGCAGCCGCGCTGCATGCCGAGCTCGCCGAGAGCCAAGGGCCGCTGCTCGGCTTGCTGACGCGCCAGACGCCCGATATGTATTCCAAGGCCTATCGCTGGGTGGCCGAGCTCGACGAGATCGCGGCTTTTGTCGGCGAGGATCGTCCCGAGCATGAGATGCTCGCCGCTGCCGCGCGGCTTTACGAGCGCATCGCCGAGGATTTCGAGGACGGCAAACAAGAAACCAGCGCGCTGGATGACTTCCTCAAATGAAGCAAAACCGCCCGGCGATGTCATCGCCGGGCGGCATTTGTCGGTTAGCGGTCGGGCCGACTAGTTCTTCTGCGACTCGGCAGGCGCGTCTTTCGGATTGGCCTTCAGGTAGTCCTGGTAGGTCTGGCCGGCGAAATTCGACGGCACCTGCTCGGCTTGCGCCTGATCGGAGCTGCCGTCGACCGGCGCGCTCGCCATTTCCTTGGTGCACAGATCCTGGAACACCACGCGGCCTTCCGGCGTGTAGTTCTTGGTCAGGCAGGTGCACGGGCCGGGCTCGACGTGCCGCACCGCATAGGTCACCGGCCGCACATAGACGCGTTCGTGGAAATGCTTGTAGTGGGCCTTCCAATGGAAGTGGGGATGGCCGCCGTTATGGTTGCCGGAATGGTTGCCGCCGCCATTTTGATGGGCTTGGGCGGCACCGGAGACGAGCGTCGCTGCGGCCAGCGCAGCAATGGCGACGAAGCTGATGATGGACTTGCGGGACATGGCTATTCTCCTTGGATGTCAATTTTCTTGCGATAACCATTGGTCGCCGCCATGCCGCCAAAGGTTCAGGCCGTTTGACAATACGGGGGCGGCGGATATCGTTTGCGCGCATATAATTAGCCTCTGACATCGAGCGGATTGCCGCATGAAACCCGCACCGTTCATCCGCCACGTTCCGCGAACGGTCGCCGAGGCGGTGAAGATTCTCGCCGAAGTCGCGCCGAAGGACGGCCGCGTGCTGGCCGGCGGGCAGAGCCTGGTGCCGATCATGGCTTTCAGGTTGGCCAGGCCTGCGCACCTCGTCGACATCAACGAGATCGAAGAGCTCGGCCACATCGCCAGCGACGGCAAGTCGCTCAGCATCGGCGCGCGCGTGCGCCATGCGGCGTTTCATAAATCCGTGGTGGCGGGCCCGCTCGGCACCCTGCTCAGCCACGTCGCGCGCCACATTGCGCATTATCCGATCCGCACGCGCGGCACCTTTTGCGGCAGCCTGGCGCATGCCGACCCGGCGTCGGAATGGTGCCTGGTGGCGGCGACGCTCGAGGCGACCATGGTGGCGAAAAGCACGCGCGGCGAGCGGCTGATCGCGGCCAAGGATTTCTTTGCAGGCATCATGACGACGGCGTTGAAGGAGGACGAGTTGCTGGCCGAGGTGCGGCTGCCGCTGCCGGCGACCGACACCAAGTTCGGCTTCAACGAATTCAACCGGCGCGCCGGCGATTTCGCCATGAGCGCGGCGCTGGTTTGCTACCGCCTGCAAAGCGGCAAGATCGCCGATGCGCGCGTCGGCGTCGGCGGCGCCGAACCGTTCCCGCGGCGTATTTCGGCAGCCGAGGCCGCGTTGAACGGCCAGGCGCCGGGCGACAAAGTCTTCCGCGCCGCCGCGCGAAGCCGCTGCAAATGCGGTCGAGGCGATGGAGGATCATCAAACCACCGCCGAGTACCGGCGCGATCTGGTGCGCGCGGTGGTGCGGCGCGCGCTGGAGATGGCGGCGCGCATGACCGCGCATACCAAGGGCACAGGCTTGAAGTGGGTCGGCCGCGCCATCCGCCGGCTGGAGGACCCGGCGCTGGTCAGAGGCCAAGGCCGCTTCACGCACGATCTGCCCGCCACGCATTGGGTGCGTTTCGTGCGCAGCCCGGTGGCGGCGGGAAAAATCAATAAGATCGAGACGCCAAAGGACGCGACGGTGATCACCGCTTCCGACTTAAAAGGCGTCAAGCCGATCCTGCCGATGCTGCACAAATTCGCCTACAAGCCGGTCGGCCAGCAGGTTTTGGCGGAGACGCACGTGCGCTTCGTCGGTGAGCCGGTCGCGGCGGTGGTGGCGGCAAGCGAGGAGGAAGCCGAAGACATCGCCGATCAGGTCGCGCTCGACATCGACGAGACGCCGCCGGTGATCGACGCGCGCGCAGCGCTTCGCCCCGGCGCGCCGCAGGTGCACCGAGAAGCGCCGGGCAATGTCATCCTCGAAGGCCAGTTCAAGACCGACGGCTTCGACGCCGCCTGGAGCGGCGCGCACAAGGCCGTCAAGATCGAGGCCCGCTCGTACCGGCAGAACGCCACGCCGATGGAAGCGCGTGGCGGCCACGCCGTCTTACGATGCCGCGACCGGCCGCGTGACGTTGACCTGCACGACGCAGATGCCGCACTTGACCCGCACCGCCATCGCCGACGTGCTCGGCATGCCGGAGAGCGATCTGCGCGTGATCGCGCCCGATGTCGGCGGCGGCTTCGGGCAGAAAATGTCGCTCGCCGCCGAATACGTCGTGCTGGTGTGGCTGGCGCGCAAGCTCAAAAGCTCGGTCGCCTGGACCGAGGACCGGCGCGAGAATTTGATCGCCGGCTTCCATGCGCGCGACCAGTACATCACGCTGGAAGGCGCGTTCGACAAGAACGCAAAGCTGATCGCGCTGAAGGCCGACGTCGCCGCCAATATCGGCGCCTATTCCTGCTTTCCCACCACCTGCGGCGTCGAGCCGCTGATGGCCATGGCCGAAATGCCGGGGCCTTACGACGTGCAGCATTACCAATGCCGCGCGCGCGGCGTCATCACCAACACCTGCACCATGGCGCCCTATCGCGGCGTGTCGCGGCCGGTGATCACGTTCACGCTTGGAACGATTGATGGACAAGGCGGCGCGCCGCGCTCGGCGTCGATCACGGTCGAGATCCGCCGGCGCAATCTGATCGACAAATTTCCCTACAAGACCGCGATGGGGCTGGACTACGACGAGGCGAGCTACCAGCAGACGCTTGAGCTGGCGGTGAAGGAGATCGACGTGCCGACATTTCGCGCGCGCCAGCGCGAAGCGCGCTCAAAAGGCCGCCATCTCGGCATCGGCTTTGCCACGTTCTGCGAGCGCACCGGCTACGGCAGTCCTGCGTTCGCCGCGCGCGGCATGGAGATCACGCCAGGTTGGGAAACCGTCATTGTCAGCGTCGATCCGTCCGGTTTCGTCGAGGCGCGCATCGGCTCCTCGCCGCACGGGCAAGGGCTGCGCACCACGCTGGCGCAGATCATCGCCGACGAGCTCGGCGTCACGCCCGACATGATCAGGATCGTGCACGGCGACACCGACCGCGCGCCTTACGGCTGGGGCACGTTCGCCAGCCGCTCGCTGGTGATTTCCGGCGGCGCCACGCTGATCGCCGCGCGCAAGGTGCGCGCCAAGCTGATCAAGATCGCCAGCACCATGCTGGAAGCGGCCGAGAACGACATCGTGCTGGAGGACGGCCAGGCCAAAGTCGCCGGCACCGACCGTTCGGTCGCTATCTCGAAAATGGCGCGCGAGGCTTATACGCAGACGCATCGCTTCAAGGGCGAGATCGATCCCGGCATCAGCGAGACCGGCCACTACGATCCGCCCGGCACGTTCTCCAACGCCTGCCATGTCGCCATCGTCGAGGTGGACGTGGAGACCGGGCGCGTTGTCGTCGAGAAATTCCTGGTGGCGGAGGATGCCGGCAAGATCATCAATCCGATGATTGCCGACGGTCAGGTGCATGGCGGCATCGCGCAGGGCATCGGCAACGCGCTGCTGGAGGAGATCATCTACGACGAGACCGGCGCGATCCTCACCGCGACGCTCGCCGACTACATGCCGCCGACCGCGCATGAGATTCCGCCGATCGAGCTGCATCATCTGGAGACGCCGAGCACGACCTCGATCACCAAGGCCAAGGGCCTGGGCGAAGGCGGCGCCATCGGCGCGCCGGCGGCGGTGATCAACGCCATCAACGACGCGCTCACGCCGTTCGGCGTCGAGATCGACGAGATGCCGGCGACGCCGCAGCGTATCCGCGCCGCGCTGCGCGCCAAGGAAAAGGCCGCATGAGCGCGAAAGACAACATCACCCTCACCATCAACGGCCGCGATCACGCGATCAGCGTCGAGCCGCGGCGCACGCTGGCCGATGCCATCCGCGAAGACTGCGGCCAGACCGGCACGCATATCGGCTGCGAGCACGGCGTCTGCGGCGCCTGCACCGTACTGGTCGACGGCGAGCCGGTGCGCTCGTGCCTGATGTTCGCGGTGCAGGCGGCGGGCAAAAAGATTCGCACGGTCGAAGGGCTGGCGAACGGCGACACACTGCACCCGATGCAGCAGGCCTTCATGGACAATCACGGCCTGCAATGCGGCTTCTGCACGCCGGGCTTTCTGATGCTGGCGGTCGGCGTGCTCGAGCGCGAGCCGAACATCAGCGACGCGGATCTGCTCGACGTGCTGTCGTCCAATCTCTGCCGCTGCACCGGCTATCAGAACATCATCAAGGCCGTGCGCGCGGCGGCGAAGGAGATGCGCGGAAAATGACGGCGCCGGGCAAGTTCATCGGCCGCTCCGTCCCGCGTCTCGAGGACCGCCCTCTCCTGCTCGGCCAAGGCCGCTTCGCCGCCGACGTCAATCTTTCCCGGCCAATGGCACATGCGCGTGGTGCGCTCGCCGGTGGCGCATGGCAAAGCTCAAGTCGATCGACGCGAAAGCCGCGCTCGCCCTGCCCGGCGTGCACGCGGTGTGGACTTATGCCGACGTCGCGCACATTCCGCCGATCGGTTTCCGGCTGACCGGACTGACCGCGCTCGAGCCGTACCGGCAAACGCGTGCTGGCGTCCGACACCGTGCGCTATGTCGGCGAGCCGGTGGCGGTCGTGTTCGCCGACGATCAATACATCGCCGAAGACGCCGCCGACCTGGTCGAGCTCGACATCGAGCCGTTGCCGGTCATTCTCGATGCCGCCGCGCCGCCGGGTGCGTTCGACGACGAACGCAATACCGAACCGACTGTGATCGAAAAGAAATCCGGCGACATCGACGCCGCGTTTCGCAACGCGCACGCCATCGTCGAGCTCGATCTCATGATCGGCCGCCACAGCGGCGTGCCGCTGGAAACGCGCGGCGCCATCGCACGTTACGACGCGGTAACGGACGTGCTGGAAATGCACGGCGCCGCCAAGGTGCCGCACTGGAACCGCGACCGGCTGGCGCTGATGTTCGGGCGAAAACCCGAGAGCGTTCAACTGTTTGAGGGCCATGTCGGCGGCGGCTTCGGCATCCGCGGCGAGATGTATCCGGAGGACGTGCTGGTCTGCACGGCCGCGCTGAAATTCCATAAGCCGATCAAATGGATAGAGGATCGTCGTGAACACCTGATCGCCGCCAACCACTCGCGCCAGCAACGCCACAAAATAAGGGCGGCGATCGACGCAGAAGGGCGCATCCTCGGCATCGACGATGAGTTCTTCCACGACAACGGCGCCTATATGCGCACGCACGCGGCGACCGTGCCCGATCTCGCCGCCGCCATGCTGCCCGGCCCCTACCGCGTGCCGGCCTATCGCGCGCGTCGGCCACATCCGGCTGACCAACAAGACGCCCTGCGGCACCTACCGCTCGCCCGGCCGCTACGAGACCACGTTCGTGCGCGAGCGGCTGATCGACGCCATCGCCGCCAAGACCGGCATCGACGCCATCGAGATCCGCCGCCGCAATCTGATCGACAAGAGCGCGATGCCCTACAGCCTCGGCTTCGGCACGCTCGGCACCGACATCATCTACGACTCCGGCGACTACGCGAAACTGATGGACAAGTTGCTCGCCGCCGCCGATTGGGCGGCGATGCAGCGCGCCTGCGCGCGCCGGCGCGCCGCGGGCGAGAAAGTCGGCTGCGGCTTTGCCATGTTCGTCGAGAAGAGCGGGCTCGGCCCCTTCGACAAGGTGCGCATCGAGGTCAGCCCCAGCGGCGCGGTCGAAGTCGTGACCGGTGTTGCCTCAATCGGCCAAGGCGTGGAGACCGCGATCGCGCAAATCGCCGCGGAGACGCTGGGCGTCGATTACGCCAAGATCAAAGTCACGCACGGCCAGACCAACCGCATCGACAAGGGTCTCGGCGCCTTCGCCTCGCGCGTCACCGTGATGTGCGGCGAGGCGACGCGCATGGCGGCGGTCAAGCTGCGCGAGGAGATGCTCACGAGCGCCGCCGAGCTGATGCAGACCACGCCAGACGCGCTCGACATCGTCGACGGCGAGATCGTGCGCACCGGCACGCCCGGCCCGTCGATGTCGCTCGCCGCGCTGGCGGCCGCGCAAAACGGATTGACCGCCGAAGCCGAATTCAAGTCGAGCCAGATGGTCTACCCCTACGGCGCGCATATCGCGCAGCTTAAGCGTCGATGCCGAGACCGGCGGCGTCGCTATCGAGCGCTATCTGGTCGCCTTCGATATCGGCAAGGCGGTCAACCCGATGCTGGTGGAAGGCCAGATCGTGGGCGGCATGGCGCAGGGCCTGGGCGGCGCGCTCTACGAGGAATTCCTCTACGACGAGAACGGCGAGCCGCTGTCGGTGACCTTCGCCGATTACCTGATGCCGACGGCGCGCGAAGTGCCGGATGTCGAGGTGATCGTCACCGAGGACGCGCCCTCGCCGCTCAATACCTACGGCTTCAAGGGCGCCGGCGAAGGCGGCATCACGCCGGTCGGCGCGGCGATCGCCTCGGCCATCGACGACGCGCTGCAACGTCCCGGCGCGGTGACGCAATTGCCGGTCACGCCGCAGCGGTTGAGGGCGTTGATCAGGGCTTGAAATTCGGCCTGTATCCGCCGCGACCGCCTCGACCCGGCCGGCGAACGGCAAGCCGACATGGCCGGGAAACACCAGCGCGTCGCTCGCGGCGCAATAATCGAGCACCTTGCGGCGGCTCACGACCGCCTGCGCCGCGTCCGAGTTCTTCGGGAAATTCCAGTCCGGGTAATAGACCTGCAACAAATGATGCCAGACGTCGCCGATGAAGGCGGCGCGCTCGCCTTTGCTTTCGAGCTTGAAGAACACGTGTCCCGGCGAATGGCCGGGCGCGGAATCGATCTCGATGAAATCGTTGAGCCGGTAAGGGCCGCCGCTCACCAGATCGGCCTTGCCGTATTCCAGGATCGGCACCACGCATTCGCGGAAGGTGCCGAGCTCGGCCGGGCCCTCCTTCGGATCGGCGTCGACCTTGGAGAAATAATCGACGTCCGGCTTGGAGAACACGTAGCGCGCGTTCGGAAACGTCGGCACCCATTTGCCGTCCTGCTGCCGCGTGTTCCAGCCGACATGGTCGTGATGCAGATGCGTGCACATCACCATGTCGATCTCTTCCGGCTTGGCGCCGGCGCGAGCAAGCCGTTCGAGGTAAGGCTCGTTCAGCATGTGCCAGAACGGGCGTCCCGGCTTGACCTTGTTGTTGCCGCAGCATGAGTCGATCAGGATCGTCTTGCCGCCAACTTTCAAAAGCCAACTGTGCACGGCGAGCCTGATCTTGCCGGTCGCGGCCTCGTAATGATGCGGCGCCAGCCACGCCTTGTGCTCGGCCATGTGCGCGTCGGTGAAGTCCTTGAAGACGTCGCGCAACGGATAGCTCGGAAGATTGGTCTCCTCGACGCGCGTGACGGTGGCTTCGCCGACTTTGAACACCGGCACCTCCCCGCGCTCAGCCGAGCTTCTTGAGCAGCCGCGCCACCTGGCGCTGCTCGTCCGCGGTGAGCGGCGTCAGCGTTTCGGCGGTGATCTCGGCGGCGACTTGCTGGGCCGCCTCGGTGACCTCACGGCCGCGCTCGGTGAGCGCCACGGCGCGGCGGCGGCGGTCGTTCGGATCGGCCAGCGCGGTGAGGAAGCCGCGCGCGCCCAGGCGGTCGACCACGCCCTTGATGGTGGCGGCGTCGAGATAGATCAGCCGGCCGAGCTGATTCTGCGAACAGGGCCCGACTTCGTGGAGCTTGGCGAGCGCGGCGAACTGGGTCTGCGTCAGGCCTTCGACCATGCGCGCGGTGAAGATCGCGGTGTGGCGCTGCATGGCGACCCGCATGAGGAAGCCGACCTGCTCGTCGAGCACATAGCGCGGCGGATCGGGCGCCTCGGCCACGACCTTCAACTTCTGGCGTCGCATCACCGATCCGATCTGCCGCCCCCGCGGCAAAATCTCGCGTCGTGAGAAATCATGGCCGGGTTTGTCATTGAGCGAAAGGGCCATCTCGCCACAGCTTGAAAATACCCGGCTATACCGTCAGGTAGGCACGTTGCACGTCCAGGTTGCTGTCAAGTTGTGCCATGGAGCCGTGCCAGCGGATCTGGCCTTTCTCGAGCACATAGACGCGGTCGGAAACCAGCCGCGCGAAATGGATGTTCTGCTCCGACAGCAGGATCGACAGGCCCTCCTTCTTCAGCTCGACGATGGTCGTGGCCATCTGCTCGACGATCACCGGCGCGACGCCTTCCGACGGCTCGTCGAGCAGCAGCAACAACGGATTGCCCATCAGCGTGCGCGCGACGGTCAGCATCTGCTGCTCGCCGCCGCTCATGCTGCCGCCCAGCCGGTTGGGCATCTCGGCAAGATTGGGAAACAAGGCGAAAAGCCTCTCCGGCGTCCAGGACGGCGCCGGCCGGCCGTCGGCGAAGCGGCGCTCGGCCTGGCGGCCGATGTCGAGATTTTCCATGACGGTGAGGTCGACGAAGATGCGGCGGTCCTCCGGCGTGAAGCCGAGCCCGCGGCGCGCGATCTCGAACGGCGGGAGGCGGGAAATGTCGGCGCCGTTGAAGCGCACCGTGCCCTGGCGCTGCGCGAGCAGGCCCATGACCGACTTGATGGTGGTCGACTTGCCGGCGCCGTTGCGGCCCATCAGCGCCACCACCTCGCCGCGGCCGACCTCGAAGCGACAGGTCGTACAGGATGTGCGCGGCGCCGTACCAGGCGCTCAGGTTCTCCACTGTGAGCATCGCGCTCATGGCGCCGCTCCGGGCGCTGCTCCGGCGAAGGTCTTGCCGCTGCCGAAATAGACCTCGCGCACTTGCGCGTTGTCGCGGATCGAAGCCGCGTCGCCGTCGGCGATCAGCGCGGCCGCGCGCCAGCACGACGATGCGGTCGGCAAAGGCGAACACCACGTCCATCGAATGCTCGGTGAACAGCACCGAGATGCCGCGCTCCACGACAAGCCGCTTGACCAGTTCGATCAGCTCGTGGCGCTCGCGCGCGCCCATGCCGGCGGTCGGCTCGTCCATCAGCAGCAGCCGCGGCTCGTTGGCGAGCGCGATGGCGAGCTCGACGCGCTTGACGTCGCCATAGGCGAGCTCGCGGCTCGGCCGGTCGGCGGCCTCCCGCATGCCGACCTGATCGAGCAGGTCGAGCGGCGCGGGCGCGATGCAGGCGAGGCTGCCGGGCGCCACAGCCCGTAAGTTTGGCGCGCGTGCGAGATCAGCGCCATCTGCACGTTCTCGATCACCGTCATCGAGCCGAAGGTGGCCGCGACCTGGAAGGTGCGGCCGACGCCGAGCCGCCAGATGTCGCGCGGGGCAAAGCCGGCGATGTCTCGGTCCTCGAACAGGATGTCGCCGGCATCGGGCGCGAGCTGGCCGTTGATCATGTTGAAGCAGGTCGACTTGCCGGCGCCGTTCGGCCCGATCATGGCGAGAAACTCGCCCGCGCCCGATCGTGAAGCTCACGTCGTTGACCGCGCGCACGCCGCCGAAGGCTTTCGACAGTGAATGGACGGCGAGCACGCTCATGACGCGCGCCTCGCTTTGCCGAAAATTTGCGCGGCGGCGCCGACAATGCCGGCCGGGAACGCCAGCACCAGCAGCAGGATGATGCCGCCCAGCATGGCGCGCCAATATTGCGTTTCGCGCATCACCGTGTCCTGCAATGTGGTGAAGACCGCGGCGCCGACGATCGGGCCGGTCAGCGTCTGGATGCCGCCGAGCAGCACCATCACCAGGCCGTCGATCGAGCGTTGCACATGGATGGTTTCCGGCGAGATCGAGCCCTTGGCGAAGGCGAACAGGCCGCCGGCCACGCCGCAGACGCGCCGGCGATGGCGAAGCCGATCCAATGCACGCGCTTGACGTCGATGCCGATCGCTTCGGCGCGCAGCGCGGAATCGCGCCCGGCGCGCATGGCGTAGCCGAAGGGCGCGAACAGAAAGCGCCGCAGCAGCAAAACGCCGATGACCGCCAGCGCCAGCGTCAGCAGGAAATAGACCCAAGCTTGGTCGAACGGCGGCGGCGGCCAGACGCCGATCACGCCGTTGGAGCCGCCGGTCAGCTCCTGCCACTGGAACACGATGGCCCAGACGATCTGCGCAAACGCGAGCGTCAGCATGGCGAGATAGACGCCGGAGAGCCGCACCGAGAACCAGCCGAACAGCAGCGCGCCGAAAGCGGCGACCAGCGGCGCGGCGGCGAGCCCCAAGCCCATCGGAACGCCGAGCCATTTGACCAGCAGCGCCGCGGCATAGGCGCCGAGGCCGAAATAGGCCGCGTGCCCGAACGAATGCATGCCGCCGGGCCCGGTGATGAAGTGCAAGGACGTCGCGAAGATCACCGCGATCAGCACGTCGATGCCGAGGATGAGCAAATAGGGGTTGCTCTGCGCCAGCAGCGGCAGACTGAGCAGCAGCGCCAGCACGGCGGCGCTTAAAGCTTTCAGCAGCGGGCCGGCCGGCCGGATCGGGTCCTCCGGCTCGGCCACCGAGCGCACGGCGCCTTGCGCGCGGCCGAGCAGGCCGTAGGGCCGCGCGATCAGCACCACGGCCATGACCAGGAATTCGGCGACCAGCGTGAACTTGGAAAAATTCACGCTGACAAAGCCGAAATCGACCACGCCGATGCCGATGCAGATGGCTTTCACCTCGGCGATGATGACGGCGGCCAAGTAAGCGCCGCTGATCGAGCCCATGCCGCCGACCACGACCACGACGAAGGCGTCGCTGATGGCGGTGAGATCGGTCGCCAGATCGGCGGGCTCGCGCGCCATCTGCAATGCGCCGCCGAGCCCTGCGAGGCCAGCGCCGAGCGCGAACACCGCGGTGAACAGCATGGCCTGGTTGACGCCGAGCGCGCCGACCATTTCGCGGTCCTGCGTCGCCGCGCGCACCAGCGGCCGAAGCGCGTTCGCGCCAGCGCAAAATGCAAGCCCAGCAGCACCGCCGGGCCGATCATGGCGAGGAACACATCGTAGCTCGGCAGCTGGCGGCCGAGCACTTCGACGGCGCCGCGCAAGCCGGGCGCGCGCGGGCCGAGCAGGTCCTCCGGGCCCCAGATGTAAAGCGTCGCGTCATTGATGATCAGCACCAGCGCAAACGTCGCCAGCAGTTGGAACAATTCGGGCGCGCGGTAGATGCGCCGCAGCAGCACGATCTCGATGACCGCGCCGATCAGGCCGACAACGATCGCGGTGGCAACGATGCCGCCCCAGAAGCCGAGCGCGCCGCCGACATGGGTGGCGAAGGAATAGGCGATATAGGTCCCCAGCATATAGAGGGACCCGTGCGCGATGTTGATGATGCGGGAGACGCCGAAGATCAGCGACAGGCCGACGGCGACGAAGAACAGGCCGGAGGCGGTGGAGAGCCCGTTGAGCGCCTGGAACAGGAAGGCGTCGAGAGTCATGGCGCGTTACCGCTCCCCGCGAGCGGTGAGAGGTCGCTCCGAGCGCAGCGAGAAGCGGGTGAGGCTGGAGATTGCACCCGAGCTCACCCGGCTCGCAGAGCTGCTCGCCACGCTCTGCTCGCGGGGAGACGGAGAGGAGCGGCTCACGCTCATCAATCCGTCGCCGGGCGCAGCTTCTTGACCTCCGCGTCGGGCGGCATCACGGAAGCGCCGTCGACATATTTGAAGTCGGTCATGGTGCCCTTGCCGTTCTCCAGCGCGATCTTGCCGACATAGCAGCCCATGGTCGCCTGATGGTCGATCGCGCGGTAGACGAACGGGCCGAACGGGCTGTCGACCTTGAGGCCCTTGAACGCCGCCACCAGTTTGTCGGTGTCGGTCGACTTCGGCCTTGGCGATGCCGGCGGCGAGCGACTTCATGGTGACGTAGCCGACCACGGAGCCGAGGCGCGGATAGTCGTTGTATTTCTTCTGGTAGGCGTTGACGAAGGCGAGATGCTCCGGGTCTTGATCTTGTTCCAGGGATAGCCGGTGACGATCCAGCCGACCGGCGCCTCGTCCTTGAGCGGATCGAGATATTCCGGCTCGCCCGACAATAGGCTCACCACGGTGCGGTTCTTGAAGATGCCGCGCGTGTTGCCCTCGCGCACGAATTTGGCGAGATCGCCGCCGAACAGCACGTTGAAGATGCCGTCGGGCTTGGCGTCGTCGATCGCCTGCGCCACCGCGCCGGCGTCGACCTTGCCGAGCGGGGTCGCCTGCTCGGTGACGAATTCGACGTCGGGCTGCTTGGCTTTGAGCATTTCCTTGAACGCGGCGGCGGCCGACTGGCCGTATTCGAAATTGGGATAGACCAGCGCCCAGCGCTTCTTCTTGGCGGCGACCGTCGCCGGCATCAGCATCGCCACCTGCATGTAGGTCGAGGCGCGCAGGCGGAAGGTGTATTTGTTGCCGTCCTGCCAGGTGACCTTGTCGGTGAGCGGCTCGGCGGCGAGGAAGAACACTTTCTTCTGGCCGGCGAAATTGGTGACGGCGAGGCCGATATTGGACAGGAAGGTGCCGGCCAGCATGGCGACGCCTTCGCGCGTGACCAGCTCCTCGGCGACGCGCACCGCCTCGCCCGGATTGGCGCCGTCGTCGCGCGAGATCACTTCCAGCTTCTTGCCGTTGACGCCGCCCTTGGCGTTGATCTCGTCGATCGCCATTTGCCAGCCCTTCTTGTAAGGGTCGAGAAAGGCCGGGAACGCCTTGTAGCTGTTGAGCTCGCCGATCTTGATGGTGCCCTGCGCCGATGCCGGCGCGGCAAGGCCGGCGGCGAGAACGCCGGCGAGCGCGAGATAAAGCGCGTGACGCTTGCTGATCATGATTGCAGCTCCCTGCGGGTGCGAGGAATGTTTGTCGCCTGCGGCCGGCGAACTCGTTTGTGCGCAAATAGTCCGACCGTAGCCCCGGCATTGTCAAGCGAGCGAAACGCGAGACCTGCGGCGCGTTGTCTTAGCCGCGCGGCTTGTCGCGGAAGCGGTCCATCAGCGGCTTGTCCTGGCCGCCGTCGATCTCGATCATGGTGCCGTTGACCATGCTCGCTCAACGGCGAGGCCAGCATGACGACCAGATTGGCCACCTCCTCGACCTCGGCGATGCGGCCCATCGGGATCGAGGCCGGCGCGAGCTTATCGGCCTCGGCGCGCGGGATTTTCATGTCGCGCGCCATGGCGTCCACCAGGCCGGCCCAGCGCTCGGTGCGCACCGGGCCGGGATTGACCGCGACGAAGCTGATGCCGTCCTTGCCGTATTGGCCGGCGAGCGAGAGCGTCAAGTTCTGCCCCGCCGCGTTGGCGGCGCCCGGGCAGATTTCCCAATAAGACGGCTTCACCCCATCATTGCCGATCAGGTTGACGACGCGCCCGCCGCCCTGCTTGACCATCAGCGGCAGCACGTAGCGCAGGCAGCGCACATAGCCCATGAATTTGAGCTGCAGCCCCTTCTCCCAATCGTCTTCGGTCAAATGCTCGATCACGCCGCCGGCGGCGGAGCCGGCATTGTTGACCATGATGTCGACGCGGCCGAGCGCCTTGGCGCCCTGCGCGATGAAATTCTTGGCGTCGGCGTCCTTGCGCAGATCGGCGGGGATGGCGACGATCTTGCGGCCGGTCGCGCCTTGGCGATTTCGGTGGCGGCCGCCTCGAGCGGCTCCTTGCGGCGCGCGCAGATGGCGACGTCGACGCCTTCCTTGGCCAGCGCCAGCGCAATGCCCTTGCCGATGCCTTCGCTGCCGCCGGTCACCAGCGCGGTCTTGCCCTTGAGCTTGAGGTCCATCGCAATCCTCCGTTCTAAACTTTCAAGTTGGTCTAAACTTTCAAGTTGGTTGTGCGCCAGCCAGCGGCCGGCTTCGGCCGAGGCGAACAGCTCGGCCAGCGCCGCGTTGAACTGCGCCGGCTCTTCCGAAGGGATGTTGTGGCCCGAGCGCGGGATCACCAGCAGGCCGGCGGTCGGCACGATGCGCTTCAAGAACACGCTGCCGTCGATGCAGGGATCGTCCTCGTCGCCGACGATCACCAAAAGCGGCACCGCAAAGCGCCTGAGCCTGTCTTCCATCTCCCACAATGTCGGCCGCTTGAGCTGGAGATTGAACATGGTCTGCGCGTGGCCAAGCGCCGAATGCTCGGCCAGCATGCGGGCGAATTCGGCATGGCCGCGCGGGTCCTTGTGCTTTTGCGCCTGGCGCATCGGCGCGTCGGCGTATTTCGCCGCCGCCTGCGCGATTGGCTCCTCGGCGAACATCTTGCCGGTGTCGGCGGCGAGCGCCTTCATCGCCTCGCGCTGCTTGGCGTCCGGCGTCGAGCCCCAGCCGCAGCCGGCCGCTACCACCGAGATGCAGCGCTTGGGTGCATGGATGCCGACATGCAGCGCGGTGTAGGCGCCCATGGAATGGCCGACCACGTGCGCTCTGTCGATCTTGAGCGCATCCATCAGCGCCAACACATCGTCGCGCGCGATATCCTGGCCGTAACGGGCCGCTTCCTTCGGCACGTCGGACGGCGGATAGCCGCGCTGGCTGTAGGTGACGCAGCGGTGCAGCCGGGAAAAATGACGCATCTGCGCTTCCCAGCTGCGCCAGTCGCCGGCGTATTCGTGCACGAACACGACCGGCGTGCCCTGCCCGGCTTCTTCGTAATAGAGCCGTGTGCCGTCGAGCGCAGTGATATGCGGCATAACATCAGCTCCGCATGATCGCCTTGGCGGCGTCGCCGACCGCCTCCACCGACATGTCGGTGTCGAGCAAGCAGACGATGCGGCACGGGCAGCCTTCCAGCCCCTCGTAGCGCCAGGGGAAGGCGCCGATCAGGCAGCGCTGGCCGAGCATCAGCTCGATATCGCCGCCGAGATTCTCGGCGTGCAGCAGCCCTTCCTGGAACGCCCAGCTGTGGAACGGGAACATGTCCTGGCTGACGCGGCGGCCGGACTTCTTGTGGGTGTATTCGAACGTGCCGAAGAACTCGGCCGGCGTCTTGCCATGCTTGCGCGTGAATTCCTCGGCGAGATCGGGCCGCATGCGGCGGATCGAGGTGTTCATGGCGTGGTCGCAGGAGCCGGTGTCCATCGCCCACCACTTGATCTTTTTCTTCAGCATCCAATGCAGCGTGTCGAGATTGGGCCCGGGGTGGTAGCAGAAGTACTTCACCAGGTCCTGCTGCGGCTGGCCCTCGTAATGGCGGTGCCAGCCGGTGTGCAGGATGAGAATGTCGCCCTCGCGGATGTCGGCGCCGGCGCTCTCGATGATCTGCGGCGTGATCACCGCCCAGTCGTGCATGTGCTTGGAGATGTCGACCACCACGCCGCGGTTGACCAGATAGTCGAGCGGCAGATGCGCCATGTCGCCGTTGCGATTGTCGGTCGCATGCATGGCGCCGTCGAAATGGGTGCCGACGTGCAGCGCGGTGTCGATGCGCTGCGCCACGATCATCTGGGTCTGCAGGTTCTGCGCGTAATACATCTTGTTGCCGGCATAGCCGACCCAGCCGGGCGTGTGCACGTTCATGACGTGGGAGAGATCGACGATTTTCATCGCGGGGTTCCTCAAATGCCGCGCTAATCGAACATATCCCGCCGCGCCGCGCCAGATACCGTTGCCGCCGCAAGCGGTTCGGTGCCATACTTTGCCAATTACCGCAGTGCAGCGGGCGCGGCATTACGTGCAGCGGCGCGCGTCGCATAATGAAAAGCCGGGGCGACCAAGGGGAGGACAAGATGCGTGGACTTCTGGCGTTGATTTCCTCGTTTCTGCTGCTGACCGCAGCAGCCTCCGCGCAGGACGCGGCCGTCAATTATCCCAACCGGGCGATCAAGATCATCGTTTCCGTGCCGGCCGGCGGCGGCGTCGACACCGTCACCCGCATCGTCGCCGAAGGCCTGCGCAAGAAACTCGGCCAGCCGGTCGTAATCGAAAACCACACCGGCGCCGGCGGCAATATCGGCGCCGAGGCCGTCTATACCGCCACGCCGGACGGCTACACTTTGCTCGCGTCGCAGCCGTCGCCGATCACCACCAATGTGCTGCTCTACAAACATATAGCCTTCGATCCCACCAAGTTCGAACCGGTGGCAATCATGACCAAGATCGCCAATGTGCTGCTGGTGCGGCCGAATTTCCCGGCCAAGACCGCCAAGGAATTCATCGCTTACTGCAAGGCCAACCCGGGCACGGTCAATTATGCCTCGCAGGGAGTCGGCACCACCTCGCATCTGACCGCGGCGCTGTTCGAGAAAGCCACCGGCACCAAGATGGTGCACGTGCCCTTCAAGGGCACCGCGCCCGCGCTCAACGCGCTCATCGGCGACCATGTCGACATAATCTTCATGGAGCTTGCCTCCGCTATCAGACTGCACCAGGGCGGCAAGGCGCGCATCCTGGCGGTGGCCACCAGGCAGCGCATCCCCAACCTGCCGGACATCCCGACGCTGGAAGAAGTGGGCGTGAAGGATTTCGAATCCGGCACCTGGAACGCCATTACCGCGCCGCCCAAGACGCCGGCGGCGATCGTCGCCAAGCTCAACAAGGCGATCAACGAGGTGCTGCTTGAGCCGGACGTGCAGGCGCATTTTGCCAAGGTGAACCTGCACGCGGCCAGCGGCAGCCCGGCCGAGGCCGCCGCCTTCATCAAGGAAGAAACAAAGAAGTGGAGCGAAGTGATCAAGGAAGCGCACGTTCCGGCGCATTGAGCACGGGCCGCACTATCACCGCCCCATGGAGAACGATATGGCGAAATTTATCATCGAACCGCATTTCCGCCTGCAGGAATGGGTGGCGGAGGAGAAGGGCTACTTCAAGGACGAAGGTCTCGACTACGAATTCCGCGAACTGGTGAAGGCGACCGACGGCAAGATCCACGACAAGGGCGACAAGATGGGCGCCATGCAGTCCTTCGAGCAGGGCCGCAAGGCAAACGTGTCCTGCGCTTGCCATTGGACCGTCAACGTCGCCGCGTCCAAGGGCCACGGCAAGCTTTACAAGGACCTCTATTCGGTGTCGCCGGCCGGCGTTTTTGTGCAACCGGATTCCAAGATCAAAAGGCCGGAGGACCTCGCCGGCGTGCCGATCTCGGTCGGCTACCAGTCCGGCAGCCACTACGCGACCGTCCAGGCGCTCGAGCAGTTCCTCAAGCCCGAGGACATCAACCTCGTCTACTCTGACGGTATGCTGTTCGCGCGCATGGAGAAGCTGATCGACGGCAGCGCGCCGGCGGTGAACCTGTTCAGCGGCCCCTATTACTTCGCCGAGCAGCTTGGCTTCCGCAAAGTGGTCGACACCACCTTCATGATCGCGACGATGATCCACGGCGATCCCGATCCGGAAGACCTGCGCAAGTTCTTCAACGCGCTGCGCCGCGCGCAGCGCGACATCGATCTCCGCCCGGACAAGTACTTGCATTATTACGAGAACGAATTCCCCGAGCGTTTCCACGCCCGCATGGACACGCGGCGCTGGGGCCCCGGCGAGCGGCTGGTATTCGAGCCCTATACCAAGGAGGTCTACGAGCAATCCCGCAATTGGATTGCCGCGCACGGCATCTTCCCGGACGGCAATCTGGGCGGCGAGCGCTATGAGGAAGCCACTGTCTCCGTGCTGTGATTGTTGGGCACGCGCCCAATAATTACGCTGGCCGGCGAGGCAAAAGGTCCAGCGAATCCCGCCAGCGGGCTGGTATCCCGCTAAAAAAAGCCGCGCCGCGAAGCCGCTGTTTCGCGGCGCTTTTCTTTGCCGGCAAGCTCAGGCATTCTACGGCCAATAAGAAAAGAGCAATCGTCCAGGGGAGGACAAGTCATGAAACGCATCTTGTTAGCCTGCACCGCCGTGCTCGCGGCCGCGCTGTTCGGCGGCGCCGCCCATGCCCAAAACACCGTGAAGATTGGGCTGATCATGCCGTATTCGGGCCAGTTCGCCGACACCGCCACGCAAATGGATGACGGCATCAAGCTGTACATGAAACAGCATGGTGACACGGTTGCCGGCAAGAAGATCGAGATCATCCGCAAGGACGTCGGCGGCATCAACCCGCCGACCGCCAAGCGGCTGGCGCAGGAACTGGTGACACGCGACAAAGTCGACATCATCGCCGGCTTCGTGCTGACGCCGAATGCGCTCGCCGCCGCTGACGTCGCCACCGAAGCCAAGAAGATGATGGTCGTGATGAATGCCGCGACAGCAATCATCACCGCCAAGTCGCCCTACATCGCGCGCACCTCCATGACAGTGCCGCAGCTCAACGAGACACTCGGCGCCTGGGCGGAAAAAGAAGGCGGCGTCAAGAAGGCCTACACCATGGTGACCGACTACGGTCCCGGCCATGACGCCGAAGGCGCGTTCCAGAAAGCCTTCAAATCGGCCGGCGGCGACGTCGTCGGCTCGGTGCGCATGCCGCCAGCCAACCCGGACTTCTCGGCCTTCGTTCAGCGCGCCAAGGACCTCAACCCGCAGGGCATCTACATCATGATCCCGGGCGGCGCGCAGCCGGGCGCCTTCGGCAAGGCGCTGGCCGAACGCGGCATCGATCCCAAGAAGACCAAGGTGATGGGACAAATGGAGATCGCCGGCGAGCACGCGCTCAAGAGCATGGGCGACGGCGCGATCGGCATCATCACCGCCGCGAACTACGACTACAATCTCAAGTCCAAGATGAACCAGGACTTCGTGAAGGCCTACAATGCCGAGTTCAAGCGCAATCCCGACTTCTTCTCGGTCGGCGGCTATGACGGCATGCACCTGATCTACGGCGCGCTCGCCAAGACCAAGGGCAAGGCCGACGGCGACACGCTGATCGGCGCCGCCAAGGGCATGAGCTGGGAGAGCCCGCGCGGCCCGATCTCGATCGATCCGGAGACGCGCGACATCGTGCAGACCGTCTACATCCAGAAGGTCGAGAAGGTCGGCGGCAAGCTGGTCAACGTGGTTCTGGACAAGATCCCGAACGTGAAGGATCCGTTCAAGGCGGCGATGAAGAAGTAAGTAGCCGCCCGACGCGCGATCCTGTCGTTCCTCCGATCGATCGCCCGCGGTGGGCCTTGCGGCCCACCGCCGGGCGGTCCATTAGCCCGACGTTTCGCCTCTTAAGGGGGCCATTCGGCCATGCTCCCTCCGGTTTTCGGCGTCCTGTTCGACGGTTTTGCCTACGGGATGCTGCTGTTCCTGTTGTCGGTGGGGCAGTCGGTGACGCTCGGGCTGATGAATTTCATCAACCTCGCGCATTGCAGCTTCGCCATGCTCGGCGGCTACGTCACCGTCACGCTGATGAGCCGCTACGGCTGGCCGTTCTTCGCCACGCTGCCTTGCGCCTTTCTGGTCGCCGCGGTGACCAGCATCGCCTTCGAGCGCACGCTCTACCGGCGGCTCTACCGCGCGACCGATCTCGACCAAGTGCTGCTGACCATCGGCATCGTGTTCATTTCGGTCGCTGTCGCGGCCTACGTCTTCGGCACCGAGCAGCAGCCGATTCAGCTGCCGGGCTATTTGCGCGAACTCGTTCGAATTCCTCGGGCTGCGCTTTGCGGTTTACCGGCTCATTCTCATCGCCATTTCGCTCGCCATCACTGCCGCGCTCGTGGGCGCGCTCGAATACACGCGCTTCGGCGCGCAGGTGCGCGCGGCGGTGGATAACGAGCGCATGGCGCGCGGGCTCGGCATCAACGTCGACCGTACCTTCGCCATCACGTTTGCGCTGGGAAGCGGACTTGCCGGCCTCGGCGGCGCGTTGGCGATCGAGATCGTCGGCCTCGATCCGGCCTTCGCGCTCACCTACCTGGTTTACGTGCTGATCGTGGTGTCGGTCGGCGGGCTGGGCTCGATCTCGGGCTCGTTCGCGGCCGCGGCCGTGCTCGGCATCAGCGACGTCGCCGGAAAATATTACGTGCCGCAGATCGGCGCCTTTCTCATCTATCTGGTGATGATCAGCCTGCTGATGTGGCGGCCGGCCGGCCTGTTCGGGAAGCGCTGACATGGCGCTCGCCGAGACCATGCGCAGCCCGCAGCTTTATTTGCAACGCTTGAGCCGCTGGCGGCCGGTCGAGATCGCATTCTGGCTCGCGACCTTGCTGCCTTTCGTGCTGTTTCCCAATTATCTCTCGCTCGCCAGCCAGATCGCCATCACCGCGCTGTTTGCGCTCTCGCTCGATCTCATCCTCGGCTATGCCGGCATTGTCTCGCTCGGCCACGCCGCGTCTTTCGGCGTCGGCGCCTATACCGCGGGCCTGCTGTCGAAATACGGCTGGGGCGAGCCGATCACCGGCCTGCTCGCCGCCGCGCTGGTGGCGGGCATCGTCGGCTATCTCACCAGCTTCATCATCGCGCGCTTTCGCCATCTCGCGCTGATCATGCTGACGCTCGGCATCGGGCTGTTGCTGGCCGAGCTCGCCAACAGCGCGAGCTGGCTGACCGGCGGCGTGGACGGCTTGCAGGGCATCCACATGTGGCCGCTGCTCGGCGTCTTCAAATTCGATCTTTACGGCAAGGTCGCCTATTCCTATTCGCTCCTCGTGCTGTTCGTGCTGTTCCTCGGCGCGCGGCGGCTGATCCATTCGCCGTTCGGCCTGGCGCTGCGCGGCATCCGCGAGAATTGGGTGCGCATGCCGGCGATCGGCGCGCCCAGCCGCACGCATATTCAGACCGTCTACACGATCGCGGCGGCGGTGGCCGGCGTCGCCGGCGCGTTGCTGGCGCAGACCACGGAAACCGTCTCGCTCGATTCGCTCGGCTTCGAGCGCTCCGCCGAGCTGCTGGTCATGCTGGTGCTGGGCGGCGCCGGCCGGCTTTACGGCGGTCTGGTCGGCGCCATCATCTTCATGGTGGCGCGCGACCAGTTCTCCGGCATCGCGCCGCAATATTGGTATTTCTGGATCGGCGTGCTGTTGGTGGTGGTGGTGATCGTCCTGCCCAATGGCATCCTCGGCGGGCTTTCGAAGATTTCGGCGCGGTGGGGGTATCGTTGAGCCCAGCAAAGGACACGCGATCGCTTTAGCCACGCGCGGCCTGTCCAAGAGCTTCGGCTCGCTGGTGGTGGCGCGCGACATCGAATTGAACTTGCCGGTCGGCGCGCGCTATGCGCTGATCGGGCCGAACGGCGCCGGCAAGACCACGCTGATCAATCTGATGACCGGCATGCTGGCGCCCAATGCCGGCCAGATATTTCTGGACGATGAAGACATCACCGGCCTCGAGCCGCAACAGCGCGTGCGGCGCGGGCTGGCCCGCACCTTCCAGATCAACACGCTGTTTGCCGGCCTCAACGCGCTGGAAACGGTCACGCTTGCGGTCTGCGAACGGCGCGGGATTTCCAACCGGTTCTGGCAGAACATCGCGGTGCATAAAGAGGCGATCGACGAGGCCTACGACATCCTGGCCAAGCTGCGGCTCGGCGATGACTGCTATCAGCCGACGCGCGAACTGCCTTACGGGCGTCAGCGTTTATTGGAGATCGCGCTGGCGCTGGCCACCCGCCCGCGCGTGCTGCTGCTCGACGAACCGGCGGCCGGCGTGCCGCACGAAGAGAGCGGCGAAATCTTCGAGGTGGTGGCGAGCCTGTCCGACGATCTGACGCTGCTGTTCATCGAGCACGACATGCACGTGGTGTTTCGCTTCGCGACCCACATCATCGTGCTGGTCGGCGGCGAGGTGTTCACCGAGGGCTCGCCCAAGGAAATCGCCGCCGATCCGGGCGTGCGCGAGGTCTATCTGGGGACGCGCAAACATGGTTGACAAGAATGGCTGAGCCGTTGCTCACGCTCGACAAGGTGACGGCGGGCTATGGCGATGCCGTGGTGCTGCACGAGGTCTCGCTCGCGGTGCCGGAGCATGGCAGCCTGGCGGTGCTCGGCCGCAACGGCGTCGGCAAAACGACGCTGCTGCTCACCATCATGGGCTACACGCAATTGCGGGCGGGGCGCGTTTCGTGGCGCGGGCAGGATATCTCCCGCCAGCCGCCGCACCGGCGCGCCGCCGGCGGCATCGGCTGGGTGGCGCAGGAGCGCGAAATTTTCCCCTCGCTGACGCTGGAGGAAAACCTCACCGTCGCCGCGCGCCCGGGCCCCTGGACGCTTGCAAGCGTGTTCGCGCTGTTCCCGCGCCTTTCCGAGCGCCGCCGCAACCTGGGCAACCAGCTCTCCGGCGGCGAGCAGCAGATGCTGGCGATCGCCCGCGCGCTGATGATCAACCCGGCACTGATGCTGCTGGACGAGCCGTTCGAGGGGCTGGCGCCGGTGATCGTCGATGAGCTGATCGCTGCGATCAAGCAGATGCTCTCCGGCCACAGCATCGCCATCGTCCTGGTCGAGCAGCACACCGAGATCGCGCTGGAGTTGACCGGCGAGGCAATCGTGCTGGAGCGCGGCGCGGTGGCGCATCGCGCGGCCTCGTCGGCGCTGGCCAAGGACCTGCCGACGCTCGAGCGGCTGGTCGGGTTGCGCGTCAGCGCAACGGCGTGACATTCTACCTGGCCCTAAGTGCGAGGTGCATTCATGTCCAATCCGATGATTCCGCGCGAGCGGGCCGACTTTTCGGCCATCGTCGACCGCCCGCCGCTCAAGCTGCCGGGCAACGCCCGCATCGTGTTCTGGACCATCGTCAATTACGAGGTGTGGGACATTGCCAAGCCGATGGCGCGGCAATTGCTCCCCGCCCCGACCGGCGTGCCGCTGATGCCCGACGTGGTGCACTGGGCGTTCCACGAATACGGCATGCGGGTCGGCTGCTGGCGTTTCCACGAGCTGTTCAAGCGCCTCAAGATCAAGCCGACGCTCGCCGCCAATGCGCGCATCTGCGAGGACTACCCGCGCGTCGCCGAAGAGGCCAAGCGCGACGGCTGGGAGTTCATGGGCCACGCCTACGAGCAGGGCCCGATCCACAAGGAGCCCGACCAGGCCGCCATGATCCGGCACACCATGGACGTGATGACGAAGTTCACCGGCAAGAAACCGGTCGGCTGGCTCGGCCCCGGCCTCACGCAGACGCTGGAAACCCCCGACCTGCTCGCCGCCGCGGGCATCAAATATATCGGCGACTGGGTCTATGACGACGAGCCGACGGTGATCCGCACCGCCAATGGCCCGCTGGTGACCCTGCCCTACACGATCGAGTGCAACGACATCCCGATGATGCTCGTCCAGCATCACCAGAGCGATTATTTGCTCAAGCGCACCATCGACCAGTTCGACCGGCTCTATGCCGAGAGCAAAAGCCGCGCGAAAATCTGCGCGCTGGCGATCCACCCCTATATCAGCGGGCAGCCGCACCGCATCAAATATCTCGAAGCCATCTACAAATACGTCAACAAGCACAAAGGCGTGCTGCATTGGAACGGCGCGCAGATCCTCGACTGGTACCAGCGCGTTGCCAAAATAAAGGCCGCTGCCTAGAGTGGGCGTCCGCCCATAAGATCAAGAACGGGCGCCACGCTGGAGGAAATGCAATGCGACTTTGGGGGATTATCCGCGGCCTCGTCGCCGCTGCGGCGATGCTTGTTCCGCTGTCGGACGCTTCGGCCCAGGCACCGGAAATCCGGCTCGCCCGGCAGTTCTCGATCGGCTACCTGCAGCTCAACGTGATGGAGCACCAGAAGCTCATCGAGAAACACGCAGCCGCACTCGGCATTCCGAACGCCAAGGTGTCGTGGTTCAAGTTCAACGGGCCGACCGCGGTCAACGAAGCGTTGATTTCCGGCAATATCGACGTCGGCTCCGGCGGCGTGCCCGGGCTGCTGACGCTGTGGGCGCGCACCAAGGGAACGCCGCAGGAAATCCGCGGCATTTCCGCGCTGAGCTCGCAGCCGTTCCTGCTCAATACGCGCAATCCCGCCATCAAGACCATCGCCGATTTCAAGGACAGCGACCGCATCGCGGTGCCGGCGGTGAAATCCTCGGTGCAGGCGCTCACCTTGCAGATGGCGGCCGCCAAGACCTTCGGCGTCAAGCAATTCGACAAGCTCGACCCGCTGACGATTTCGATGACGCCGCCGGACGCCACCGTCGCGCTGCTGCATGGCGGCGCGCAGATCGCCGCGGCCTTCAGCGTGCCGCCGTTCCAGTATCAGCAGCTCGAGGATAAGGCCGTCCACACGGTGCTCAATTCGTTCGACGTGATGGGCGGATCGCACACCTTCACCGCGATCTGGACGTCGTCCAAGTTCCGCGACGGCAATCCGAAAATGTATCAGGCCTTCCTGGCGGCGCTGAAGGAAGCGACCGACATCGTCGCCAAGGACCCGCGCGCGGCCGCCGCCTACTGGATCGAGGATTCCAAGTCGAAGCTGCCGCTCGACATGGTCGGCAAGATCGTGTCGGGATCGCAGGTGCACTGGACCATGGTGCCGGAAAACACCATGAAGTTCGCCGACTTCATGGCCAGCGTCGGCCGGCTCAAAGCAAAGCCTGCGTCCTGGAAGGATTATTTCTTTCCGGAAGCCTACGCGCTGAACGGAAGCTGAGCGGAAAAACGATAACCTGAGGAACGCCGCGCGCCATGAATTTCCCCAAGCCCGCCGTCGGCATGCTGCCGAACGACCGCCTCGCCTACACGCCGATCCCCAAGCGAAAAGCCCTCAAGCTGCCGAAGGGCGCGCGCATGGTGGTGTGGACGATTACGAACGTCGAGGAATGGGACCCGACCCAGACCATGCCGCGCACGGTGCTCACCCCGCCGGCCGGCGGCTCGCCGATGCCGGACATCCCGAACTGGTGCTGGCACGAATACGGCAATCGCGTCGGTTTCTGGCGGCTTTTGCAGGTCTATGACGAGTTCAAGATTCCGGCGTGATGAACATCAACGGCGTGGCGGTCAGGCCTATCCCGACATCGTGCAGGCCTGCGCCGAGCGCAACTGGGAATTCATCGGCCACGGCTTTCACCCAGCGCAACATGCAAAAGGTGGAGAACGAGCGCGCCGACATCAAGAAAAGCGCCGAGGTGCTGGAGCGCGCGACGGGAAAGCGTCCGCGCGGCTGGCTGGGGCCCGGCCTGACCGAGACCTGGGAGACGCCCGACGTGCTGGCCGAGGAAGGCTATGACTATGTCGCCGACTGGGTGCTCGACGACCAGCCGGTGTGGCTGAAGACGCGCGGCAAGCCGATCCTCAACATCCCCTACACGCAGGAATGCAACGACGTCGCCATGATGCTGATCCAGCACCACAAGGCGTCGGAGTTCTACGAGCGGGCGATGGATCAATTCGAGCAAATCTACAAGGACGCCAAGGGCTCGGCGCGCGTGATGGCGATCTCGGTGCACCCCTACATCATGGGCGCGCCGCACCGCGCCAAATATTTCCGCCAGATTTTCCAGAAGATCCGCAAGAAGAAAGACGTGCTGTTCTGGACCGGCGCGCAGATCGCCGACTGGTACGTCAAGACCGGCCCGAAGGCGCCTTGAGCCATGCATCCGCGCGAACGGCTTGCCTATTCCGCGATCGAAGCCCGCCCGCCGCTCAAGTTTCCCAAGGGCGTGCGCATGGTGATCTGGCCGGTGCTGGCGCTGGAAGAATGGGACATGGGCCGCCCGATGGCGCGCATGGTGATCTCGCCGCCGCAAGGCCAGCCGCAGCAGCCCGACCATCCGAACTGGAGCTGGCACGAATACGGCATGCGCGTCGGCTTCTGGCGGCTGCGCAAGGTGCTCAAAGAGCTCGGCGTGTCGCCGACGGTCACGCTGAACGCGCGCGTGTGCGAGACCTATCCGAGCGTGGTGAAGACCTGCATCGACGACGGCTGGGAGCTCAACGCCCACGGCTACGACCAGGTGCCGATGCACAAGACTCGAGGACCAGCGCGCCGTCATCATGAAATCGATGGACATCATCGAGAAGTTCTCCGGCAAGCGCCCGCGCGGCTGGTTCGGGCCCGGCCTGACGCAGACCTTCGACACGCTCGATTATCTCTCGGAGGCCGGCGTCGAATATATCGGCGACTGGGTGCTCGACGACGAGCCGGTGACGCTGAAGACCACGCACAAGCCGGTGGTGGCGCTGCCCTACAATTTCGAAATCCACGACATCGTGCTGATGGCGCTGCAGCATCACGCGTCCGACATGATGTATCGGCGCGCGCGCGACCAGTTCGAATGGCTCTACGCGGAAGCCGCCGAGCGGCCGAAGGTCATGGCGATCGCCTGCATCCCTATCTGTCCGGCGTGCCGCACCGCATCGGCCACGTGCAGCGCACGTTCAAGGAACTTCTGTCGCGCGACGGCGTCGTCGCCTGGAGCGGCGACAAAATCCTCGACTGGTATCTGACGCAGAAACGATGAGCCTGATTTCTCCGCAATACCGCTCGGCTTTCGTGCCGCACGATCTGGCCGAGCCGATCGCGGGCGCCGCGAGCGGCCCGCTGGCGGGCTTAACCGCGGCGGTCAAGGACATGTACGACATCGCCGGTTATACCGCCGGCTGCGGCAATCCGACTGGCTGGAGACGCACAAGCCCGCGGCGAAGACGGCGGGCGCGGTGCAGAAGCTCCTCGACGCCGGCGCCACCGTGATCGGCAAGACCATCTGCGACGAATTCTTCTTCAGCGTCACCGGCGCCAACGCCCATTACGGCACGCCGGTCAATCCGCGCGCGCCGGGCCGGCTGCCGGGCGGCTCGTCGAGCGGCTCGGCGTCCGCGGTGGCGTCGGGCGCCTGCGATTTTGCGCTCGGCAGCGACACCGGCGGCTCGGTGCGCATTCCGGCTTCGTTCAACGGGCTCTACGGCTTGCGCCCCACGCTCAATCGCATCGATCTCTCCGGCGCGCAGGCGATGGCGCCAAGCTTCGACGTGCCGGGCTGGTTCGCCGCCAGCCCCGGCGTGTTGCGCAAGGTCGGCGCCGTGCTGCTCGACGCGCGGCGCGTGCCGGCGAAACTCGAGCGCATGATCGCGCTGGAAGATGCCTTCGAGAACGCCGACGATGACGTCGCCGATCTCCTTCGCTCGGCGCTCGAGTTCATGATCGACGACTTGCCAGCGGTGGCGCATGCGCGCATCTCGCTGGAAGGTTTCGATCCCTGGCGCGAGGCCTTCCGCACCATCCAGGGCTTCGAGGTGTGGCGCACCTTCGGCGATTTCGTCACCCGCCAGAAGCCGGCGCTCGGACCCGGCATCCGCGAGCGCATCGAATATTCCGCGCGCGTGAGCGAGGCCGAGGCGCAGGCGGCGCGCCAGGTGCACGCGCAGGCGCGCGCGCACATTCTCCAGACCGTCAAGCCGGGCACCATCCTGGCGCTGCCGACCGCGCCCTGCATCGCGCCGCTGATCGACGGTTCGCCCGAGGACATGGATCATTTCCGCACGCGCGTGATGCGGCTGACCTGCACCGCCGGGATGGCCGGGCTGCCGCAGCTGAGCTTGCCCATCGGCACGCTCGCCGGCTGTCCGGTCGGGCTGTCGTTCATCGGCTGGGCCGGCGGCGACGAGGCGCTGCTCGATCTCGCCTGTGAATTGTCGCGCCATTGCGGGATGGCGGCGTAAGGCGTTTTGTGCTTTGACAGGCGGCAAGAGCGAGCTTGCGCCATGACAATCCTCGACAAGAAGGCCATCGCCGAGCAGACGGCGAAGATGTATCTCGATGTCGGCGCCGTCCGCTTCATGCAGGACAAGCCGTTCATCTTCACCAGCGGCTGGGCCAGCCCGGTTTACAACGACTCGCGCTGGCTGATCTCGTTTCCCGAAGGTGCGCAGCGCGATGATGGACTTCGCCGTCACCACCATCGATCGCGACATCGGCCGCGACAAATTCGATACGGTGGCGGGCGGCGAAACCGCCGGCATCGCCTTTGCCGCCTGGGTGGCGGAGCGGCTGAACCTGCCGATGCAATATGTGCGCAAGAAAGCCAAGGGTTTCGGCCGCAACGCGCAGATCGAGGGCCAGTTGCTGCCCGGTCAGCGCGTGCTGCTGGTGGAGGATCTTGCCACCGACGGCCGCAGCAAGGTGAATTTCGTCAAGGCGATCCGTGACGCCGGCGGCACATGCGACCATTGCTTCGTGATTTTCTTTTACGACATCTATCCGGAAGGCAAGAAAATCCTGGCCGATCTCGGCGTCACGCTGCACGCACTGACCACATGGTGGGACGTGCTTGCGGTCGCCAAGGCGAGCGGCAAGTTCGACGCCAAGATGCTGGCCGAAGTCGAGAAATTCATGAACGATCCGGCCGGCTGGTCGAAGGCGCATGGCGGCGTGGCCGACGGCGGCGGAGTGATCGTCAGCCTTGCCCCGCCAGCTTCCGCTTGAGCCGCGTGACCGCCAGATCGAGCGCCGATAAAAACCGCGAAATGTCCTGACGCATTGAGCGGCGGCGGCCCGCGCGTGGTGGCGCCGGCGCTGCGCAAATCCGTCAATAGGTCGCGCGTGGCCAGCGCCATGCCGATCGAATCTTCGGTGAACGGCTTGCCGGTCGGCCCGATCACCGCCGCGCCCTTGCGCACGCAGCGGCCCGCCAGCGGAATATCGGCGGTGACGACGATGTCGGTTGCGCCGGCGCGTTCGGCAATCCAGTCATCGGCGGCATCGGGGCCTTCGGCGACGATCACCCGCTCGATCGATGCGCTGCGCGGCACCGCCATGAAGGCGTTGGCCACCACATAGACATGAAGCGCGTAGCGCTCCGCCACCCGGTAGATTTCCGGCTTGACCGGACAGGCATCGGCATCGACGAAGATGCGGATCGCCGCCGGCGGCTGAGGGCCTTCCATGGCTCGCGGCCATCGTGATCCAATCGGCGGATAAAGACGAAACGGGAGGCATCAATGGCCAAGGCACGCAAGAAAGTCCAGCCGCGCCGCAAGTCGGCGGCCCGCAAGACGAGCGCGCGGCGCGCGGCGAAGGCGAAAACCAAGGCCAAAGCGCGGCCGAAACACAAATTCACCTTCAGCCATCACCGCGAGCAGGATTTCGACGCCGGCCTGCGCTCTTATGCGAAATATCGCGACCTCGGCATCGCGCCCGCGACCGGCGGCATGGTGCAGGCGCACGTCATTCGCATGGTGCCGCCGTTCCGCCCGGAGGAAGTCTCGACGCCGCATTATCACGACGTCGAATTCCAGATGATCTATGTGCTCAAAGGCTGGATGACGACCGAGTTCGAGGGCGAGGGAACCCACACGTTCCAGGCCGGCTCGTGCTGGATCCAGCCGCCCAAGATCAAGCACACGGTGCTCGGCTATTCCGACGATTGCGAACTGCTGGAGATTATTCTGCCGGCCGATTTCGAGACGGTGACGCTGGCCGAATAGCTCAGCGTCTCCGGCTCGATATCGTCGTCCGACAGCACGCGCAAGGCGGCGCCGTCGACGTCGCTGTACTGGCCGCTGCGCAGCGCCCACAGGAAGGCGATGAGGCCGATCAGCCCAAGCCCAACCGCCAGCGGCACCAGATAGACCAGCACGTTCATGCGCGGCCTCCGCTGTAGCGCGCGCGCAGCGCGTTAAGCGTCACCGTGATCGAGGAGGCCGACATGGCCAAGGCGGCGATCAGCGGCGTCACCAGGCCGGCGATGGCGATGGGAACCGCAATGGCGTTGTAGAGCGCGGCGAACCAGAGATTTTCCATCATCAGCGCCCGCGCGCGCCGCGCAATCACGATCGCATCGAGCACCGGCTTGAGCTTGTCGCCGAGAAACACCGCGTCGGCCTGCGCCTGCGTCAGGTCGGCGGCGGAAATCGGCGACAGCGAGACATGCGCGGCGGCAAGCGCGGGCGCGTCGTTGAGGCCGTCGCCGACCATCAGCACGCGGCGGCCTGCGGCCTTGAGAGATTCGATGAAGACAATTTTTTCAGCCGGCGTCAGCGTGCCCTGCCAATGCGTGATGCCGAGTGCCGCCGCGACCGGCGCCACCGCGTCGTTGCGGTCGCCGGAGAGAATGCGCAGGTCGAGGCCGAGCGCGCGCAGTGCCGCGACGACTTCGATTGCGTCGGGCCGTAGCGCCTGCGCGATGGCGATGACGGCGGTGCGGCCGGCGCAAGTGAAGTACATGGTGGAGACGCCTGCACTGCTTCCGTTCGTCCCCGCGCAAGCGGGGACCCAGAAGCGAAAATCTCCAGACTCTCGGTCTTGGCTCTGGGTTCCCGCTTGCGCGGGAACGAACGGAGTTTGTGGCGCGGCCTTGCAGAATTCCGCGCTGCCGAGGCGCGCCTCGGCGCCGCCGATCATGGCGCGCACGCCCTGCCCCGGCTCCTCGATGGCATCCTCGAACGGCAGCGCGCGCGCCGCCTCGCGCGCAAGCGCCACCGCCAGCGGATGACGGCTCGACAGCGCCAGCCGCGCCGCCAGCTGCAACGTCTCGGGATCGATCGCCTCGGCGTTGACCACGCGCGGCTCCGGCAGCGTGAGCGTGCCGGTCTTGTCGAACACGATCGTATCGGCCTCGGCCAGCCGCTCGACGGCGCCGCCGGCATTGAGGATGACGCCGGCGCGGAACAGCGCGCCCGACGCCACCACCTGCACCGCCGGAATGGCGAGCGACAGCGCGCAAGGACACGTAATGATGAGCACGGCGATGGCGGCCACCAGCGCGTCATGCAAGGAGGCGCCGGCGGCGAGCCAGCCGACGGCCGTGAGCGCGGCGGCGGCATGCACCAGCGGCGCATAGACGCGCGCGGCGCGGTCGGCAAGCCGCACCGTACGCGACTTGGCGCTCGCCGCCTTCTCCAGCAGCCGCTCGATCTCGTCGATCAGCGCCGCCCCGCCGGCCGCCGACACTTTGAGCGTGAGCGAACCGCCATAGTTCAGGCTGCCGGCATAGACTTGCGCGCCGGCAGCGACCGCGCGGCGCGCCGTTTCGCC
This sequence comes from uncultured Alphaproteobacteria bacterium, assembly GCA_963742375.1. Taxonomy (GTDB): domain Bacteria; phylum Pseudomonadota; class Alphaproteobacteria; order Rhizobiales; family Xanthobacteraceae; genus Pseudolabrys. Next base: position 44,243 of record CAVULP010000001.1, on the reverse strand, counting down.
GGTGATCGCGCTCTCGTCGATCTCGGAGGCCCCGCCGGCCACCAGGCCGTCGGCCGGAATGCGCTCGCCCGGCTTGACCAGCAGGCGGTCGCCGGCCGCAAGCGCCGTAACCGGCACGTTCACCAGCTCGCCGCCGGCGAAGCGGTGCGCGGTGTCGGCCTTCAGCGCCGCCAGATTGCCGGCCACCGCGCGCGTCTTGCGGCGCATGGCGTGATCGAGCGTGCGCCCGACCAGCAGGAAGAACAGCAGCATGATGGCGGAATCGAAATAGGCGCTGCGCGCGTGATTGGCGGTCTCGACCACCGACATGGCGAGCGCCAGCGTGACGCCGACGGTGATCGGCACGTCCATATTGAGCGTGCGCGCGCGCAAGGCGCGCCAGGCGCTCTTGAAGAACGGCTGCCCGGCGTAAGCTGCGGCGGGCAGCGCGATCAGCGCCGAGGCCCAGTGGAAGAAGTCGCGCGTCTCCGGCGTGATGTCGCTGGCATTGCCCGACCACACCGACACCGACAGCAGCATAATGTTCATGGCGGCGAAACCGGCGACCGCCAGATAGCGTGTCAGGCGGCGGGCCTCGGCGGCCTCTTCCTGTTCGGCGCGCAACGGCACGAAGGGATGGCCGCGATAGCCGTTGTCTTCCAGCGTCTTAAAGATCTGCGCCGGGGCGAGCGCGCCGCCGGTCCAGGCGACGTGCAGCCGGCGATTGGTGAAATTGAGCCGCGCCTCGGTGATGCCGGGCAGTTTCTTGACCGCGCCCTCGATGCGCGCGATGCAGGCGCCGCAGGCCACGCCCTCGACCGCCAGATCCATGTCGAGCGTGCCGTCCTCGCGCGGCTGGGCGTAGAGCGAGAGGTCGAGTGCCTCGCTCATGGGCCTAACGCAAAGTCACGCGGCTGCGCGAACGGAACACGCGGGCCTGGCCGCGGTAGAAATCGACGATCAGCTCCCATTGCCCCGGCGGTGCATTGTCGGCGCCGTGGAAGGCGCCGGCGCCGATGCGGCCGAGTTGGATGACGTGATCGAGCCGTTCGTCGGCCGGATGGGCGAGCAGCGCGTCGGCGGAAAGCCCGGTGACGGGCGAACCGTGCGCGTCGCGCACGCTGATGTCGAGCACCGCTGCGCCGTCGCGGCCGCGCGCGAGCTTGCCGTCCACCCGCCATTGCAGCGCCTGCTGGCGCTCGGCCTTGGCGACGTCCTGCTCGAACATCAGCCCGGCCTTGTAGGAGCTCTGCGTCTCCAATCCGCCGAAGGTCGAGGTGGCGGCCTGCACCAGCCAGCCATTGACTGCGAAGATGATGGCAAAGAAGCCGATCAGCCAGATCAGCACGGCGCGGCCGGTCAATTCGCGCGGGCGGGGATGATTGCGCATCAATGCTCCTCCAGACCGTGGAAATGGTCCTCCGCCGCGGTCCGTTCGCCCGAGGCTGCGTCGGTGGCATAGAAGACGATCGGCGCCATGGTGACCGGGTCGGGCCCCGTGTGGGTGACGACCGCCCGCACCTCCCGCGTCTGATCCGGCCCGACGGCAATGAGCGCGCGGCCGTCGGCGCGCGGCGGCGTGCCGACGATGTCGAGCCGCGTGCCCTTCGGGCCGGCAATGCTGAGCGCGAATTCGCGCTGTTGCAGCCGCTTGTTGATGATGCGCAGGGTGTAACCGTTGCGCACCGAGCCGTCCTTGAGCAGCACCGCCAGCGGATTGCGGTCGTGGATGACGGCGAGGCCGGAATCGTGTCGCGTGGCGAGCGCGTAAAGCATGATGGCGGCGATCGCGACAATCAGCACCATGTAGCTCACGGTGCGGCCGCGGATGATCTTGACGAAGCCCGGCTTGCCGTCCTGGCGGCGCTTGATGTTGACGTCGGTGTCGTAGGCGATGAGCCCGGTGGCGCGGCCGAGCTTTGTCATCATCGCGTTGCAGGCGTCGATACACAGGCCGCACTGGATGCAGCCGAGATCGGCGCCGTGGCGGATGTCGACCCCGGTCGGGCAGACGCGAACGCACTGCTTGCAGTTGACGCAGTCGCCGGCCGGCTTGCCTTGCGCGCGCAATTCGTTCGCCTTGGCCGCCGCGCAGCGCGGTTCGCCGCGGTCATAGCGATAGGTGACATTGAGCGCATATTCGTCGGTGAGCGCGGCCTGGATGCGCGGCCACGGACACATATAGAGGCAGACCTGCTCGCGCATATGGCCGCCAAGCGCATAAGTGGTGAAGGTGAGGATGCCGATGAAGGCATAGGCGACGAACGGCGCCTGCCCGGTGGCGAGATCCTTCACCAGCGTCGGCGCATCGGCGAAATAGAGCACCCAGGCGCCGCCGGTCCACCACGCCACCATCAGCCAGAGGAAATGCTTCACCGCCTTGCGTGCGTAAGTCTCCGCCGTCCATGTCTTGCCGTCGCGCAGCATGTGGTCGCGGCGGTCGCCTTCGACCAGCCGCTCGATGGCGAAGAACAGATCGGTCCACACCGTCTGCGGGCAGAGATAGCCGCACCAGACGCGGCCGGCGACGGCATTCATCAGGAACAGCAGCAGCGAGGCGATGATCAGGAGACCGGTGATGTAATAGACTTCCTGCGGCCAGATCTCGATGAAAAAGAAATAGAAACGGCCGGTGGACAGGTCGACCAGCACCGCTTGGGTCGGCGCGTTGGGGCCGCGATCCCAGCGCACGAAAGGCAGCAGATAGTAGACGCCGAGCGTGATGACCAGCAGCGCCCATTTGATGCGTCGGAATGTGCCGGACACGCTCTGCGGATAGATCTTGCGGCGCGGCGCATAGAGCGGAATGTTGTCGTCGGGCGCAGGCGTGCCGCCGCCGACCTCAGCTTCGGCGGCGGCCACCAGCCGCGCGAGGCCCGGCGCCTCGGCGGCCGCATGGTCCAGCGTCAGGGTCGTCCCTGCCGGCACTGTCATTTCCCTATTTCTCTCCGCTCCCTATTTCTCTCCGCCGCCGAAGGTGTGGACGTAAACCGCCAGCGCCTTAATGGTCGGCTCGCTCAGCCGTCCGCCCCAGGCCGGCATCACGCCGCCGCGACCGTTGATCACGCCCTGCATGATGGTTTCCTTGTCGGGCCCGTAGAGCCAGATCTTGTCGGTCAGATTGGCCGATCCCATTTCGCGGTTGCCCTTGCCGTCGGCGCCATGGCAAACGGCGCAATTGTCGGCGAACACTTTCTTGCCGAGCGCGAGATCGGCGCCGCGCTCGGTTGCCAGACCGGAAAGCGAGCGCGCGTAATCGGCGACCGCCGAGATCTCGTTCGGCTTCAAAATATTGTCGCGGCCGAAAGCCGGCATGTTGCCTTGGCGGCCCTTGTCGTTGCCGGAGCGCGCGCCATAGGTGATGGTCTGCGCAATGTCGGCGAGCTTGCCGCCCCACAGCCAGTCGTCGTCGTTGAGATTGGGATAGCCCTTGGCGCCGCCGCCGCCAGCGCCGTGGCAGGGCGCGCAATTGTCGGCGAAGGCGACGCGGCCGAGCGCGCGCGCGAAATCGAGCAGTTGCGGATCGGCCTCGATCTGGGCGAGCGGGGCATCGGTCAACTTGACCATCATGGCGCCACGCTGAAGCGTGAGCTGGTCGAGATCGCCAACGACCGCGCTGCGCGAATGCCAGCCGAACACGCCTTGCGTCGCGCCGGTCAGCAGCGGCCAGGCCGGATAGACGACCCAATAGCCGACCGCCCAAACGATGCAGGCGTAAAAGGTCCACAGCCACCAGCGCGGCAGCGGCGTGTTGAGCTCGTGGATGCCGTCCCAGTCATGGCCGGTGGTCGCGGTGCCGGTCAACGGGTCGATGTCTTTATGTTCGTCGGCCACCGGTCAGTCCTCCCGCAGCGGAATGCGTGCGTCTTCTTCGAATTGCTTTTTGCGCGAGGGCCACAATGCGTAAAGCAGCACAGCGACGAAGATGACCACGAAATAGACCAGCCCCCAGGTCTGGGCGAATTCGGCAACGGCGCGATATGTCGGGTCCATGGTTTGCCTACCGGATATTGGCTTTGTCGTCGTACAGCTTGAAGTTCACCTCGGTGCCGAGCATTTGCAGATAGGCGATCAGCGCGTCGGCCTCGGAGATGCGTGCGGGATTGCCGTCGAAGTCGCGGGCATTGACCTTCGGATAGCGCTTGGCGAGATCGGCGGCGGCCGGGCTGTCGGTGGTCGCCTGCGCCACCACGTCGGCCTTGGCCTTGGCGATCATGTCGGGCGTATAGGGCACGCCGAGCAGCGCCTGCACCTTGAGATCTTCGGCGATGTGCTCGTAGTCGAGGTCGGTGTCGGCCAGCCACGAATAGTCCGGCATGACCGAGCCCGGCACCACCGAGCGCGGATCGCGCAGATGGTCGCGATGCCAGTCGTCGGAATATTTGCCGCCGATGCGGGCAAGATCCGGACCGGTGCGCTTCGAGCCCCACTGGAACGGCCGGTCGTACATGCTCTCGGCCGCGAGCGAGTAGTGGCCGTAGCGCTCGACCTCGTCGCGCAAGGGGCGGATCATCTGCGAATGGCAGAGATAGCAGCCTTCGCGCACATAGATGTTGCGGCCGGCGAGCTCGAGCGGCGTGTACGGGCGCACGCCGTCGACCTTTTCGATGGTGTTCTTCAGGTAGAACAGCGGCACGATCTCGACCAGGCCGCCGATCGCGATCACGATCAGGATGCCGATGACGAGAACGATCGAGTTCTTCTCGAGGATGGCGTGTTTTTGCCAGAGCGACATTGTTGTCCCCGCTTTATTCAGCCGGCGCCAGCGTGAGGCCGGCCTCGTCGGCGGTCTCCGCCGAATTCACGGTTTGCCAGAGGTTCCACACCATGATCAGCGCGCCGAAGAGGAACAGGACGCCGCCGAGCGCGCGGATGACGTAGAAGGGATGCATCGCCTCGACCGTCTCGACGAAGGAATATTCGAGGAAGCCGAGACCGGTATAGGCGCGCCACATCAGGCCTTGCAGGATGCCCGCCACCCACATCGAGGTGATGTAGAGCACGATGCCGACGGTGGAGATCCAGAAGTGCCAATTGACCAGCTTGAGCGAGTAGAGCCGCCGGTTCCACAGCCAGGGCACCAGGCAATAGAGCGCGCCGAACGAGATATAGGCGACCCAGCCGAGCGCGCCGGAATGCACGTGGCCGATGGTCCAGTCGGTGTAGTGGCTGAGTGAATTGACGATCTTCACCGACATCAGCGGACCTTCGAAGGTCGACATGCCGTAGAAGGCGACCGACACCACCATCATGCGCAGCACCGGATCGGTGCGCAGCTTGTCCCAGGCGCCCGACAGCGTCATGATTCCGTTGATCATGCCGCCCCATGACGGCATCCACAGCATGATCGAGAAGGTCATGCCGAGCGTCTGCGCCCAGTCGGGCAGCGCGGTGTAGTGCAGGTGATGCGGGCCGGCCCAGATGTAGAGGAAGATCAACGCCCAGAAGTGGATGATCGACAGGCGGTAACTATAGACCGGCCGGTTACAGCCGCTTGGGGATGAAGTAATACATCATCGCCAGGAAGCCGGCGGTGAGGAAGAAGCCCACCGCGTTGTGGCCGTACCACCATTGCACCATGGCGTCCTGCACGCCCGACCAGACGATGTAGGACTTCGGCGAGAACAGCGAGACCGGAATGGCGGCGTTGTTGCCGAGATGCAGCACGGCGATGGTGAGGATGAAGGCGAGATAGAACCAGTTGGCGACGTAGATGTGCGGCTCGGTGCGCCGCATGATGGTGCCGAGGAAAACCAGGAAGTACGTGACCCAGACGACGGTCAGCCAGAGATCGGCGTACCATTCCGGCTCGGCATATTCCTTCGATTGTGTAATGCCGAGCAGATAACCGGTGCCGGCGATGACGATGAAGAAATTGTAGCCGAGCACGACGAACCAGGGCGAGAGGTCGCCGGCCAGCCGCGCGCGGCAGGTGCGCTGCACGACATAAAACGAAGTGGCGATCAGCACGTTGCCGCCGAAGGCGAAAATGGCGGCGGAGGTGTGCAGCGGACGCAGGCGCCCGAAGGTGATCCACGGCAGATCGAGATTGAGCAACGGAAACGCGAGCTCGAGCGCGATATAGACGCCGACGGTGAACGCGGCGACGGCCCAGATGACGGCGGCGACGGTCGCGAACTTGACCGGGCCCATGTTGTAATTCGGTTTGCCGGCGATGGTCAGCGGCGGCGGCTCGGCCGGCCGGTCGTAGTAGCGGTTGATGATGGCGAACACCGCCGCGATGCTGCCGGCGGAGAACAGATAGGCGTGGAAGGCGTAGGCCGGCGTGTAGGCCTTGGCGGCGATCACGATCGACACAAAAGCGAGCGCGGCAAAGGCGAGCGCCGTGCCCCCTTCGCCAAGGCTCATGGTTTTCTGGGGAGCGAGCGCGTTCGCCATGCTGTCAGTCCCGTTTTGGCTGGCCTGAAGGAAAAGAGGAGATTCAGGCTGCTTTTATCGCTGCGCGGGCCCCTTTTTTCCTTGATGCAGGTCAAAGAAGGCGGCCTGAAACCGGGGGTTTTGGCGCAAGCCGAGACGTAAAAAAGACGCGCCCCGCGCCGTTACGGCGGCGGAGCGCGCCTTCCATCGCCCCCGAAGCAGGCGGCGGAATCCTTGCCAGTGTCCAGTGCGACGTCCGCGGCCAGGCGGCCACCACCGGCGGGCGGCGCCGCTGCGCCGCCGGCTCGTCTTCGGGCTCGATCACAACGCCGGAGGTCGGCTCGATCCAGACCAGGTGATCCTTGACCGCCGTCACCCCCGGAATGTTCTCGGCCGCCACCTTGAGCGCCTCGCGCTGGCGGTCGTCCACGATCAAGCCCCACAGCTCGACCACCCCGTCATGCACCACCACATTGGCGCTGGCGGCGGGCGCCCATTGCTGCTTCTGCAGTTCCGCCAGCAGCCGCTCGCGAATGGCGGCATCGTCCGTCGCCGACGGCGGCGTCGCGCGCGCGAGAGAGACCATGGCGTGCATGAGATTGGAGCGGGTGACAATGCCGACCAGCCGGTCGCCGCGCAGCACCGGCACGCGCTTGATGCGGTGCCGTTCCATGAGCTGCACGATGTCCTCAAGACCGGTTTCCTCGCCGGCCGTCGTCACCTGTGGCGTCATCACCTCGGACACTTTATTGCCGTGGGAATGCACGTAATCGGCGGCGATGCGGCCCGGACCCATCAGAAATTCGAGCCAGCGCGAGCGGCGGCGCGTCGTCTGGGTTTCCTGACGTCGCAGGAAGTCGCCTTCCGACAGCACGCCGACCAGTCGGCCCTTCTTGTCCACGACCGGCAGGCCGCTGATGTGATGCTGGAGCATGAGACGCGCGGCTTGCAGCACGGTCGCTTCCGGATCGACCGAAATGACATTGCGCGTCATCACGTCTTTGGCTTTCATGGCGACCCTCCGAAAATCATTGATCATGTAACCACGCGGCGGCCGGCGGCGCGTTGATGCAGGTCAACCGGCGCGCACGGCGGCACAAGAAAAATGCCCCGGTACAACAGCACCGGGGCAGTGGCCGAACACATCTGGGAGGACGACGTTCGGCGTTACACTGGACGAACGAACCTTCAGGTCAATGGTCGCACGCGACGACGGACTTAAGCGTTCAACCGGTTGAGCGCGCCGCGGCTGCGCAACACGATGCGCCGCGAGGTCGGAACGGCAATGGCGCCGGCATTCTCAAGCTGGGTGAGCGTGCGCGACACGGTTTCGATGGTGAGGCCGAGATAATCGGCGATGTCCTGGCGCGACATCGGCAGATCGACCTCGCTGGCGCCGGAATTGCGCGCCGACATTTCCATCAGGAAGCCGGCCACGCGCTCCTGCGCGGTCTTGATCAGCAGCATGATGTGGTCCTGCGCGCGCTGCAATTCGGCGGCGGCCATGGTCCAGAGCTGGCGGGCGACGCTGTTGTCGCGGCCGGCGAGCGCGACCAGCGCGCTGCGCTTGATCACCAGCACTTTGCAGTCGGCGACCGCCTCGGCCGAGAAGGTGTGCGCGTCGCCCACCTCGAGACCGAAAATGTCGCCGGGCAGATAGAAGGAGCCGATCTGGCGGCGGCCGTCGTTGAGCACCTTGTAGGTGCGGACCGCGCCGCTGACGACTTTATAGAGGTATTCGGCCGGCTCGTTCTCGCCGTAAATCTCGGCGTTGCGCGAAAACGGCATCGGCGCGCCCATCATCTCGATCGAACTGCCGAAAGAAACCGCCGTCGCCGTGGCCGAGTGTGCAATACGCGCCGCCGGATGGCGCGAGGAATTCCGGCTGAGCATCGTCTGGCTGAGCATGACTGTCTCTCCGAAAAATTCGATGGTCATCGATAGCCCTGGATACTCAGGGGTGAAATTCAGATAATCCCCATAGGGGTTTCCCCTGAGGTGGCGACCCAAGCCCGGCGGCAGATATGGTGGAAGCTATTGATATATCGAAGCTTTTAGAGACATTCGGGCGCGGCCGGGTGGTGCGCTATGCCGCCGCGCCGGCCATGGTTGCGCTCGCTTTGGCCTTGCGCGAAGCGCTGGCGCCGCTGCTGCCGGGGCAGACGCTGTTTCTTTATTTCGTGCCGCCGGTGCTGCTGGCTGCCTGGATCGGCGGCCTGGGGCCGGGATTGCTGGCCACGGTTCTGAGCATCCTGTCGGCGCTTTTTCTGATCGCCGGCGCGCCGGCAATTTCAACGCCGGTTGTCATCGACGGCGCCGCCTTCGCCGCCATCGGCATCGGCGTGTCGTGGGGCGGCGAGCTGTTGCGGCGCGGCCGCGTGCGCACCAACGTGATGACGCGCGAAACGCTGGCGCGCGAGGCGCATCTGCAGTCGATTCTCGACACGGTGCCGGAGGCGATGATCGTCATCGACGAGCGCGGCGTCATGCAATCCTTCAGCGCGCGCGGCCGAGCGGCTGTTCGGCTATCGCGCCGGCGAGGCGATCGGGCAGAACGTCAGGATCCTGATGCCGGCGCCCTACCGCGAAAGCCACGACGGCTATCTCGCAGCGCTACCTGAACACCGGCGAGCGGCGCATCATCGGCATCGGCCGCGTGGTGGTCGGCGAGCGCAAGGACGGCTCGACCTTCCCGATGGAGCTGGCGGTCGGCGAGATGAAATCGGGCGAGCAGCGCTTTTTCACCGGCTTCATCCGCGATCTGACCGAGCGGCAGCAGACCGAGGCGCGCCTGCAGGAATTGCAATCCGAGCTGGTGCATATTTCGCGGCTGACCGCGATGGGCGAGATGGCCTCGACGCTGGCGCACGAGCTCAACCAGCCGCTGTCGGCGATCGCCAACTACCTGCAAGGGCTCGCGCCGGCTGCTCGAGGGCAAAGACGACGAACGCTCGGTCATGATGCGCGACGCGCTGGACAAGAGCGGCCGACCAGGCGCTGCGCGCCGGCCAGATCATCCGCCGCCTGCGCGACTTCGTCGCGCGCGGCGAAAGCGAGCGGCGCGTCGAGAGCATCACCAAGCTGGTGGAGGAAGCGAGCGCGCTTGGCGCTGGTCGGGGTCAAGGACCGCGGCATCCGCGTCACCTTCCATTTCGACCCGTCGGTCGAGCTGGTGCTGGCCGACCGCGTGCAGATCCAGCAGGTGCTGCTCAATCTGATCCGCAACGCCATGGACGCCATGGAGACTTCGACCGTGCGCGAACTGGCGATTACGGTGATGCCGGCCGGCGGCAATCTGGTGCAGCTGAGCGTGTCCGACACCGGCTCCGGCATCGAGCCGGAAGTGGCCGAGCAGCTGTTCCAGCCCTTCATCACCACCAAGCGGCAAGGCATGGGTGTCGGCCTGTCGATCTCGCGCACCATCGTGGAGGCGCATGGCGGCCGCATCTGGGTCGAGCCCAATCCCGCCGGCGGGACGATCTTCCATTTCACGCTGGCAGCGGTTACCGAAGGGGATGTCGACGATGCAGCCTGACGCGATCATCTACGTGATCGACGACGACGAGGCGGTGCGCCAATCGCTCGAGTTCCTGCTGAAAACGGCCGGACTGACGGTGCGCGGCTTCGACAACGCCAAATCGTTTCTCGAGCTGCTGCCGCAGATCCGTTCCGGCTGCATCATCACCGACGTGCGCATGCCGGGGATCACCGGCATCGACCTGTTGCGCCGGGTCAAGGAGCTCGGCGTCGACATCCCGGTGATCGTCATCACCGGCCACGGCGACATTCCGCTGGCGGTGGAAGCGATGAAGATCGGCGCGGTCGATTTCCTGGAAAAGCCGTTCGACGACGACGCCCTCCTCGCCGCCGTGCGCAGCTCGCTGACCCGCAACGCCGACACGGCCCAACGCAACGCCGAGCTTTCCCAGATCAACGACCGGCTGGCGGCGTTGTCGAACCGCGAGCGGCAGGTGCTCGATGGCCTGGTGGCCGGCAAGGCCAACAAGGTGATCGCCTTCGACCTCGGCATCAGCCCGCGCACGGTCGAGATCTACCGCGCCAATCTGATGACCAAGATGGCGGCCAACAGCCTGTCCGACCTGGTGCGCATGGCGATGACGGCCGGCATCCTCGAGGAGCCGGACAAAAACGCGCGCTAGTTCGGCCGGCTCCCGGATCAGGGCTTGTTGAAGTCCTCGCTGCCGGTGAGCTCGTGCGGGCCGAAGCGGGTGAGGTGATCGGCCTTCAGCCGCACATCCTGCATGGCCTGCATCACGTCGCGGCGCGCGCGATTGATGCCGCCCTCGGGCTTGTGCACCAGCAGTCCGTGCCAGGGATTGTAGGTGATGCGTTCGCAGAACTCCTCCTGCGCCGTGCTGGCGAAGACCTGCGGATAGATGTCGATGGTCGCAACCTTGCGCCAGGGCGAGGTCTTCTCGCTCCAGGCCACCAGCGTGTTCTCGATCGATTGCGTCTTCGGATCCATGCGCTTCTGCACTTGCAGGTTCAGGCAGAGGCGGTTGTTGTTGGCCGGATCGAGCAGGTCCTCCAGCCGCTTTTGCAGATAATACGGCGTCTTGCCGGGCCGGCCGTATTGCGTCTGCTGCCAGCAGGGGAACGCGCTGTATTTGACGATGTCGTTGCCGAGATCGAAGGGCGCCACGCTGAACCATTTGATGTCGGCGATGGTGGGATAGGCGCGCCGCCCGACCAGCAGGTTATAGGCGCCGCGCGGGTGAGTGAGCAGATCCCAGACCACGTAAGGGTTCTTCATGGGATCGCTGGTGCCGCCGCCTTTGTTGACGGCGGAGAAGAAATCGAGGAAGTCCTGCGGACTGCCGGCGAAGAAGGCGTCGTTGCCGATGAACAGCAGGTCCTGGGTGTCGTCCTCGTCGCCCGGCTTCGGCAGCCGCGCGCCGGCGACGCCGAACATCTTGATCGCCATGCCGCGGAAATCGACGGCCGTGTCGGGCGTGACCGTGTCGGCGGCGTTGGAGAAGCGGATCCAGGCCTTGTAGGTCATGTCGCCGTTCGGCTTGCCCTTGAGGAAGCCAACCTTGAATTCGGACGGCAGGTTGGGCTCGACGGTGATATTGGCCTTCACGCAGGCATTGGCCTTCGGATGGGTGTCGCGCAGGAATTGCGCGCCGGCATACTGGTTGTCGAGCTTGGTCGTGAGCGTCTTGACGACCTGTTGGATGGTCTGTGCTTCCTGGTCGAGATCGGGATTCTCGGAGGGCGGCTCGGTGATGAACCAGCTCACCGCCACGACGCCGATCAGCGCAAGCAGCAGCACGGCGATAATGCCGGCGAGCACCTTGCCGACCGGCTTAAGCGCCGCGCAGCGCGCAAGCCAGGCAGCAGCCGACCGCCGTAACGATGCTCTCACGACCTTGCACCAGAAGCCGTGGCCGAAAACGCATTGCGGAACTTTGGCGTGGCCGGCGCCGGCCAGGATCGCATCGGCGGCCTTCTCGGCGATCGTGTAGACGCATGACGACGATGAAGAAGCCGGGAATTTTCGGGAATACGGACGCATCCACCACGCGCAGATTGCTGGTGCCGTAGACGCGGAAATTGCTGTCGAGCACGGCGTTCGGGATCGGTCACCGGCCCGATCGTGCAGGTGCAGGAGGCGTGATGGCCCCAGGCATTGTCCTGCACGAATTGGGCGAGCTGCTCGTCGGTTTGCATTGACGGCGCCGGGCAGTTCCTCCTCCACGATGATGCCGGCGTCCATGGCGGGCTTGGTCAGAGTGCGCACGAACTTGATGCCGGCCACCACCGAGTTGAGATCGTCGCCGTTCTTGTCGGTGCCTTCCGTGAAATAATGGAAGTTGATGTCCGGCGGATCGCGCGGATTCGTCCGAGCGCAGCTCGACGGTGCCGCCGCGGTTTTCGGTGTGGGCCTTGAGGATGCACCAGGTCAGATAGTTCTTTTGGTCGGCGATGATCTTGGAGTAGCCGGGCTCGTAGCCGGCGAATTTTCCGATCAGCGCGAAGATGAACAGGTCCGGCAGCGGGCGCTCTTCGCAGCGAGCGCTTGATGAGCGCGAAGGCGGCGCCATTGGTGGTGTAGACGCCCTTGCGCCAGCGCGCCCACTGCTTGCATTGCGGATCGTCGCGGGTGAAGGTCGCGTCCTTCAGGATCGCCCAGTCCTCGCTGAAGCTTGTTGGTGATGCCGACCTCGTAGCGGTCCTGCAGATTTTTGCCGACGCCCGGCAGGTTCACGCGAACCTGGAATGCTCGTGCTTGTCGAGCTGCTCCTTCGGGCCGATGCCCGACAGCATCAGCAGCTGCGGCGTGTTGTAGGCGCCGCCGGCGAGGATCACCTCGCGCGCGGCGTGCGCCGTGCGCGGCTCGCCCGGGCTCTCGTTCGGCTGAAAGGCCGCGCGATAAAGCCGCGCGCCCTTGAGATAGGCGACGCCGATGGCGCGGTTCGACTCGTCGAACAGCACCTCGGTGGCGAGCGCGTCGAGCTCGATCTTGAGCCGGTCGGGATGGCGGGCCGCCACGTCGAGGATGAATTCGCGCGTCGAGTTGCGGGCGTGCTTGTAAGTGTGGATCGGCGCGTAATGCACGCCGATGGCGTTCTTCTTCACCAGCCGCCAGTCGTTGGGATCGCCCTGCGACTGGAGAGAACCAGGTGATGCGCTCCCACCAGGCTGGCCAGCTCCCAGAAAGCGTCCCACGCCGCCTGCAGGATGATCGTCACCAGGTCGCGGTCGGTCAGCACCACCGGCGGGACCGCCTTCTCGACCGACAGCCAGCCGGAGAAACCGTGCCTGGTCGGGTTCCAGCCGGTCAGCCGGTAGAGCAGCCGGTAAGGCCAGCGGTGGCGGCAGTTCTCCAGGCGCTGGTAGTAGCGCCGCATGTTGCGGGCGCGCCATGATGGATCGCCGGTGATGTCGGCGATATGGTCCCAGTCCGCGTTGTGCGGATAGACCATGATCATGGCGTTGTGCGCGGTGCAGCCGCCGAGCGTGCCGGCGCGCGGATAGAAAATGCCGTTCTCGGACTTGACGAATTTAGGGTCGCGTTCCTGCTGCTTCTGATTGGCGTAGTGGCGGACGAAGAACTCCCACTTCAGCGCCTCGTTCTCGGTCGACATCGGATGGAAGGTGGGGACCTCGTAATCCTCGGGCAGCCGGTCCTCGTCCGGGCTGGCGGGACCTGCGCCTTTCAGATTCTTGTAATCGCCGCCGGCTTCCAGCAGCAGCACGGTGTGGCCGGCCTCGGCCAGCCGCGCGGCGACCACGCCGCCGCCGGCACCCGATCCGACGACGATGTAGTCGTACAAGGCTGGACTGCGCGTTCACGATACTGTCCCCCCAACGACTGGAGACTGTGCCTAGAAAGTCTTCAGGAACTCGATCAGCGCATTCTTGTCGCTGTCGCTCAGATTGGTGCCGAAGTAGTGGCCCTTGTTGACGATGAAGTCGGGACACTTGCTGACCGACAGCAGATCCGGCACGTGCTTGTCGAACACCGTCGCGGCCTCCGCGTCGGTGGCGTTCGTTCGGCAGCGATTTGAGATCGCTCTTGAGCTTGAGCAGCACGTCGATCAGCTTGGCGCGTGTGCTTGCGCGGTCTTCCAGCCGCGTGCTCTCCGACAGCGGATTGATATTGGCCAGCAGGTTGACCGGCGTGCCTTTCGGGATCGGCCCGATCTCGACGTCGCCCGTCTCGGTGAAGATCCAGGGCAGCAAGACATGCAGCCAGGAGTGCCAATAGCTGGCGATCTCGTCGAGATCGCCCGGCAGATAGCCGGCCGGCACCTTGATGTAGCTGCGTCATCGTGGTGCGCAGGATCTTGCTCGGGCCGGTGATGCGGTCGCCGATGAGCGGATCGCGGTCGCGCCGTTTCCGGCCACAGCATCTTGCGCGATGCCGTCTTCGAACGCCGCCATGCGGCCCGCGACCGAAGGATCGCCGTTGAAATAGCCGACCGAATTATTCTGCAGATAGGGCGCCGACGACCAGACGCTGATCAGCGAGGCCGGCCGCACATAGCCGCGCCCGCCGCCCGGCATCTCGTACTGCGAGCGGCGTGCCGTCGATCGGATTGTAGACGGTGATTTTGCCGGTCGCCGGCAGCTCTTTGTAGGTCTTGCGAGGAGAAATTGTCCCAGATGTCGTTGCGGAGCGCATTGGTCGCCAGCGGCGAACAGGCGTTGATGCCAATTTCCTGAATCGAGACGCGGCGGTCGGTCGACAGGTAATTGTCGTTCGAGAAATCCGGCTTCTGCACTTCATTGCGCATCCAGTCGAAATAGGCGCCCGTGTTCTCGACGATCTGGCCGTCCTTGCAGGGTGTGCCGAGCATGCAGAGATTGGGCGGCTGCTTGAGGAATGGCAGCGCGCGCAGTTTTCCGCGAACACGATCTTGCCGCGGTCGAGCAAAGCCTGGTTGAGCGGAGTGCGTCTTGCCGTATGGCGTGTCGGCGAGCTTGTCTGGCCTGCGACTTGCAGGAAGAACAGCGCCATGTCCGGCGTCATGTTCTCGGTCGCCTGCCAATAGGCCGAGTTCTTGTTGGCGTCGGAGATTTTGATCGGCGTGATGCGCTTGCCGCCGATCAGCGGGCGGAAATGCAGCAGCCATTCCTCGCTGAACAGGCCGATATTGAGATAGACGCGGTTGAGCGCGCCGAGCGCGCCGACCGAATCCGAGCCGTCCTTGAGCACGCGCGGCGTGGAAACCGTGTCGGGCTTCTTGAACAGGCCGGACGGATTGAATGATTTGGTCGCCTCCCTGGTCTGCGGGTAATCGTCGAACTGCTTGTTGTCGAGCCCGCCGCCGGCGAGCGTCTCCTTCCACTGTTCGGCAGCTTTCAGGCGCGCGGCCAGGCCATAGACCGCGTTCATGGTGCGCGGATTGTTGATGTTGTCGGTCGACACGAACGAAGTGTCGAGCGAGCCGGGCAAGGAGGTGTGGAAGAGCTGGAAGATGAAATTCGACGGCGCGGCCTGCGGATTCCAGATGAAGACGCGGTCGACCCAGAAATATTGCGCGCCCGGATTCGAACTCAGGTTGGCCCAAGACGGATTTTCAGGGTCCGCCGGCGGCTTGACCGGCGACGGGCCGACATGACAGAAGCCGCACGACATGCCGACGCGATAGGGGCGGATCAGGTGCTTGGTGTTGTAGAAGTCCTTGTCGGTATAGAAGCCGTCCGGATGGTTCTTGATCGTCGTCCATCCATTTCTTCTCGGCGGCCTCGTCGAAATCCGGGTTGGGGAAAAGACGCAGGCCCACGATGCCCGTGGCCTTGCCGTAGAATGACCAAACCGGCAAGTTCTTGCCGCGCGCCTTGTATTTCACGCCCGGATAATCTTTTTCGTTTTCGAAGGGATCGCCGTTCTCGCAGCCCTTGCCCTTGTTTGTACGGCGGTCGAGCCAGAGACCGTATTTATCCGGGCCGGTGGCCTGCTCGAAGCAGGGCTCGTTGATCAGGCCGTACCAGTAGAAGCGGTTGCTGCGGTTGGGCGTGTACCATTTGAGGCCCTGCTCGTCGCACTTCGCCTTGGTCAGATTGCTGAACTGGGAGTATTCATAATCATGCCGCGTGTCACGGTTCGGCGAATAGTCATAGACTTTCTTGTCGGGATCGACGCAGTAGCCGATGTTCGGGTTCGACGACAGGATCTTGAGCAGGTCGAAGGCGCCGAATGTGTTGTTGGCCATGTAGTCCCAGAAGCGATCGTTGCCGCCGGTCCACACGATCCAGGTATTGCGGCCGCGCACCTCTGCGGGCTTGAGCGCGATGCCGCCGTCCATGTCGTGGAAGTAGTCGACCGCCGAGGCGTGGAAAGCTGTCGGCGGTCCGATTGGCCAGCATGGCCTCATCCTTGACCGTTCCGGGCTCGGGCTCGTTACAACCTGAAACTGCAAGAAGACCGGCGATGGCGGCGACGGCGACGAACATACGACGCAAGGTCATTTTTCCCCCCATTACACTGCGCCGAAGCAGACGAATTTCTTGTTGTTTTTCTGCGCGCAATCTGCTCCCAGCGGCCGCTGCGACAGCGGGTCGAGCGGCCAACGATTATCTCCCAAACGGACCCGTTTACAACCCCTGATTTAGCGGCCCGGCGCCGACTTTTTGAGCGGCAGCCGGGCCGGTCAGTGCCGTCGGAGCGAGTTGCGCGAGCAGCTGGCTGCAGCGTCAGGCCGGGCGCCAGCACCGTATCGGCGTCGAAGACGGTGTTGGCGATGTCGAGGCCGAGCGCGCGATAGCTTTCGAACTGCGATTCGGTGAACCACTGATCGGCGGTCGATTCGTGCGGAAACGTCTTGGAGGCTGCGGCGTAGCTGCGCACGGCGGCGCCTTCCGTGCTGCTGGTGCCGTGAATGGCCGGCTTGATGTAGATGACGTAGCCGTCCTCGCAGCCCTCGTCGCCCCGTCGGCGTCCGCATAATGGATCGTCCCGATCGTGTGGTAGGGAATTGCGCGTTCCGTACTTGCGGACTCTTTCATGACGTCCTCAGTCGGCCGGTTCCGCAGCCGGTCGAGTTCCTTGGAAGCTGATGCGGACGCCGAGGTCGATGAAGATCTTGCGCACCGCATTGCCGAGGTCCTCGAAGTGGAAATCGGGGTCGCAGCCGGCGTCGATCGCCACGATGAGGCGGCAGCGCCGCCGGATCATTTCGTACAGCCCGAGATTTTCGAAATGGCCGCCGTCGGACAGATAGACCCATGGCTTGGTGTCCGTGGTCAGCCCGAATGTTTCCTCGACCAGGGGCGGATGGCGGTGACGGACCTTCCTTGGTGTAGGTGGTCTCGCCTTCCTTGCCCGGATTGCCGAGCCACCAGCCGAGCCGCACATTGAACAGCGCCAGCAACAGCGTGATCGACGGCGAGGAGTGGTAGCCCATGTTCGGGCTCGCCGCGGCGCCGGAAATCGCCATGGCGGTGCCGAGCGAAATGCCGTAAGGCGCGCCGCCGGCATATTCCAGGCTCGGGCGGTAGCCTTTGTAGGCCGCCCCGCAATGCCGCGCGCTGACCGTGAACGACTCGGCTTTGCGCTGCTGCCAGGCGAGGCGCGCGGTCTTCACGACATTGAGCGTGATGTTGACCACGTGGAACAGGCCGAAGGTGTTCTGGCCCTTTTCGGGCGGCTTCGGCGGCCACAGCGCATGGGCCGGAAGATTGTCGGCGGCGTCGAAGCCGGTGAACAGGTCGGGGCAGCGCTTCTGGCGCGAGGCGCCGAGATAGGCGCGCACCAGGCGATTGCGATAGAGCGCGTGGATCGAGAAGCGGTTGATGTTGACGTTGCGCGAGGCAATCCAGGCGACGCCGTATGCCGCCGCCAATCCGAGAGTGAGCCACAAGAAGATGAACCCGGTGTCCAACGTCTTCTTGGCCAGCCCCCAGATCAAGGATTCGCCGAGCAGCAAGAGGTCGAGCCCGACCGATATGCCGACCACAAGAACGGCGGCGAAAAGCGGGCCGGCAATGGCAAGTCCGATATTGTAGGCCGTGGCCATTGCGCTGGGCTTGCCGCCTTGCGGCTTGGCCGGCGTGTTCGCGCTCCTGGCGAGCCAGGCGGTGACCGCGCCGGCGACGCCGCCGGCCGACGCAAGGGAGGACGCGACCACCTTGCCGTAGATGTCGATTAGCAAATAGCTGCCGGCAAAGACGATGAAGGTCGCGGCGATCCAGGCCACAGCAGAGGCCGTCACCCAACCGGCGGCGCGTCCGAGCCATTCGCGGTCGGCGTCGGAGTTGACCTCGTAGCTGACCAGCCCGACGAAAACCATTTCGGCGAACAATTGCGACACCAGCACCCACGGCACGCCGAGAATCACCGGCAATAGAATTCCCCAGATCGCCCACGTCCCGCTCAAATTTGGCAGTGTGACGGCGTAAAGATGCGCGCCGAAACCGACCAGCCCGCCATAGACCAGGCCAGACAGCGCCCACATCGCGAAATCTCTGCTGCGCAAGTGCAAGGGATTGCCCGTCAGCCAACCGGCGGCAAAGATCACCACCGCGAACGCGGCGCCGAGACCGATCGCCGTGTAGACGTTGAAGCCGCCGGCCAGTTCGACGCCGACGAAGGATGTCAGCGCGCTGGTCAGGAAAAGCGCCGACAGCAGGCTCGGCGCCAGGTCGTGCAACACGTAAGTCATTTCGGAGACATTGTTCGGATCGTTCGACGTGTCCGCCTTGGGCTTCAAGCGCCGTGTCGGCCGATGCCCGGTGGTGAAAGCCTGCGCCGCGATCAGGAACGCGATGCCGATCAGCGCGGTGAACAACGAGGGCCACCACACGTCATCGATGCGCGCGACCGCGACCGATCCCGTGATAATGAATTTCAACGCCAGCAGGATGACGGCAACCGCCGGCACAATCACCAGCCAGTTGAGGATCAAATTGCGCAGATAGATCGCCGCGCCGCTCCAGGTGTCGGCCGAGGCGATGCCCACTTTCGGCGTGAGATAGCTGCTGTAGGCGCGCAGCCAGGAGATTTCCGCCGGCTCCACGTCCGGGCCGTCCGGCCGGCCGGCCAAGCTTTGCCAGACGGTCGGAAAATCGTTGCGGGTGCGCCAGGCCGACAGCCACGAGCCGATGTAGCCGCCACCCGACACGGTCGAGAGATAATGAAAACGGCTGAGCAAGGACTCATTGGCGGTTTTGGCGATCGCCTCGGGATCGGTGACGGACAGTTCGGGGCTGGTAAACGGTCCGTTCAACCCATGTTTGGCCAGCGCCTGGATCACGCCGAGGCAGAACGTCGCGCTACGAATACCGCCGCCAGAACAGCAGAGCGCAGCGCGGCCGAT
Organism: uncultured Alphaproteobacteria bacterium; assembly: GCA_963742375.1. Lineage (GTDB taxonomy): Bacteria > Pseudomonadota > Alphaproteobacteria > Rhizobiales > Xanthobacteraceae > Pseudolabrys. Next base: position 25,098 of record CAVULP010000001.1, on the reverse strand, counting down.
TTTGTTGAGCTCGCAATAGAAGGTCTTGCGGTCTCTGACGCAATCCGGGTCTTCATTTTTTCCGCTGCGCTGGTCGGCGTCCTTGTCGGCGCGATCGGTTTCCCGTTTCTGAGAGGTCTGCAGGCCTACCAGCCCGGCCACCAGCTCCTTGCGCGTCTCGCCATGGATCGCGGCGGCTTCCTCAGCCAGCACTTGCTCGATCGATAAGGGCCCCACGATCCCCTCCCCCCATTACGCGGCGCCGGCTGCGGCACCCCCCGGGTTGACCGGTGGCATTGCGTGTTATTGTCGTTCTCTGGTTGCAGACGATAGTGCAACCATGCGTTGATCTGCAAGGACTTGTTTACCGGTACGGGAAGGCGGGCACCGATGGGAAGTCCCAAGGCAGGCCAAGTTCTTGTTCTAACAGCGTCCGCCGGCCTGCTCGTCTTGCTGGCAGCCGCCGGCGCCGGCCGCGCGCAAGGCCCGCCAGCCGGTCTTCCCGCAGGCGTCCGTCGACTATTTCGCCGCCATGGACGACGGCGTTGCGCTCTCGCCCGACGAAGTGCGCGGCCGCAACACCTGGCTGATGTGGACGGCCGGCGACGAGGCGTTCTGGGATTATCTCGCGCGCCGCAGCTTCGGCACGTTCGACCTGCTCAAGGTGCTGGACAGCCGCCGGCGGGCGACGCGCTTCTCATATTACGGGCTGATGAACGAGCCCGGCTTCAAGCAGGCCACGGCACCCGACCGCTACGGCCTCTGGCTCGACCTGCCCGATGGCACGCAAGACGGCGCCTTCGCCGCGGACTATCGCGAGAATTTCCCGCGCGAGGATTTCCTGCGCGTTTACGGCCGCGCCTCCGGCATCGTCGGTCTGCGGCTGTTTCCCAATCCCGATTTCGACGCGGCGGCGGAACGGAAATGGCTGGCGGCGGTCACGAGCAATCCCGACGCTTTTTACAGCGATCGCAAATTCTTCGCCGATGACAAGCTGGTGCGGCCCTACCGCGTCGGCATGGCTTGCGGCTTTTGCCACGTCGGCCCGCACCCGCTGCATCCGCCGGCCGATCCGGAACGCCCGCAATGGCAGAACCTGTCGAGCAATATCGGCAATCAATATCTCAAGCCGGGGCACGTCTTCGTGCTGCCGGGCAACGAAAAGAATTTCCTGTTCCAGGTCGTGAACTCAATGCCGCCCGGCACCATCGACACCTCGGCGCTGGCGAGCGACAACATCAACAATCCGCGCAATATGAACGCGATCTACCAGGTCGGCCGCGCGGCTGGCGATCGCCAGCAAGGAAAACTTGGCCGGCGGCAATCTCGACATGCCGGGCACGGCGCCGGAGATGGCTGTGCCGCATGTGCTCAAGGACGGCGCCGACTCGATCGGCGTCAACGGCGCGCTGGCGCGCGTCTATATCAGCATCGGCAGCGACCACGAGGCGTGGATCAAGCATTTCAATCTGTTGGCCGGCGGCAAGAAGCAAAGCCCGTATTCCATCGACTTCGCCCGAAAGAATTCGTCATACTTCCGCGCCACATTGGACCGGTTGGACAATTTGGCGAAGTTCTTCGTTGCCGCCAGCAAGCCGCATCCGCTGGCGCGCGCGCCCGGCGGCGACGCCTTCTTGCAGGACAGCGCCGCGACGGTGGCGCGCGGCCGGCAGGTGTTCGCCGAAAACTGCGCGGCCTGCCATGTCAGCCCAAACAAGCTGCCGGTGCCGCCCGAGCAGGCCGCGTGCGGCAGCCCGGACTGGAAGGATTGGGCGCGCAGTCCCGCTTTCAAGTCGAAAATGCTGGAGCGGATGCGCGAACCCGACTTCCTCGACGGCAATTATCTCTCGACCGACCAGCCCTGCCCCGACAGCATGATCGGCACCAATCTCTGCGCCGCGCTCGCCAGCAACGCCGTGCGCGGGCACATCTGGGACAATTTCAGCTCGGAAACATACAAGCACAGGCCGGCCATCGGCATCGTCGGTATCAACGACCCCTTCACCGGCGAGATGCGGCCCTATGTCGTGGCGGGCGGCGGGCGCGGCTATCAGCGCGTGCCATCGCTGGTCAGCATCTGGGCTTCGGCGCCCTATCTGCACAACAATTCGGTCGGCACGTTCACCGGCGATCCGTCGGTCGCCGGCCGCATGAAGGCCTTCGAGGACGGCATGGAAAAGCTGCTGTGGCCGGAGAAGCGCCTCGGCATGGCTTCGATCTACCGCACCACGCAGGAAAGCTCGCTTTACATCGAGCGGTCCTGGGTGCCGGCGCTGCTGTTCAAGGCGCTGGCGAAGAAGTTCGCTCTGCCCGGCGACAGGAATGTCGTCCGCATCGGGCCAATCCCCAAAGGCACGCCGGTCAACCTGCTCGCCAATATCGACCTCGAGCCGACATTCAATCCGGTCAAGCTCATCGATTTCGCCGAAGCGGTGTTCAAGGTGAACGCGGCGCTTAACGACATCCAGAAAAAGGAACTGGATGAAGCCGCCGCCGCCGCACGGCTCAAGGAGCTCGGGCCGACTTTGCTGAAGCTGAGCAAATGTCCGGATTTCGTCACCGACCGCGGCCACCTGTTCGGCACCGGGCTGCCCGACGCCGACAAGCGCGCGCTGATCGTCTATCTCAAGCGGTTGTAGCTTTCCGCACACCCAGCCCGCGCATGAAGCGCTCGCGGATCTGCACCGGATCGCGATCGGTGGCGCCCACCCCCGGCTTGTCGTCGATGCGCGCCGCGATCAGGCTCGGCCCGCCTTTGAGCGCCGCCGCGAACAGGCGATCGAACTCGTCCTCGTCGGCCGCCCAGGCGCTGTTGGCAATGCCGGAAGCGCGCGCGAGCGCGACCAGATCGGCGACCTCGGCGCTGGCGGTCTTCTGCCCGCCGGTGATCTGGTAGATGCCGTTGTCCCACACCACGATGGTCAAGTTTTTCGGCGCGCGCATGGCGACGGTGGCGAGACAGCCGAGCTGCATCAGCAGCGAGCCGTCGCCTTCGAGCGCGACGACGTGGCGCTTGGGCTGCGCGATGGCCGTGCCGAGCGCGATCGGCACCGTCAGCCCCATGCTGCCCAGCATGTAGAAATTCTGTGCCCGCTGCCCGCTCGACCACAGATCGAAATTGCTGTTGCCGATGCCGCCGATCACGGCTTCCTCAGCTTTGAGCTGGCCGACCAGCCGCTTGGTCAGCTCGAAGCGGTTCATCACCTTGGCGTTGTGCGCGCCTCCGGCGCGGTGGGCGTTGTGCGCGTGGGTCATGACGGTCACGCCTTGAACACTTTGCCGCCGGTCAACAGCGGCGACAGGATGAAGGCGGCCGGCTGCTGGATCGCCACCGCCTGCTTGATCGAGCGGTCGAGGATGAAGGCGAGCTCGTCCTGGCGCGTGATGGTGTGGTGGTCGATGGCGAGCGCGTCGAGCACCGGCCGCATGCACTTGAGCACCATGGCCTGGCCGAGATTGAACTCGCCGAGCGTGCCGCGCTCCGACACGAACAGCAGCGCCGGGATCTGGCTCGGCACCACCAGCGAGGCGAGCGCGTTGGCAATGGTGGCAAAGCCCGAGGTCTGCATCAGCACGGCGCCGCGCATGCCCCCCATCCAGGCGCCGGTCACGATGCCGACCGCCTCCTCCTCGCGCGTGCAGGCAAAGCAGGTGAAGAAGTCATCGGCGTGCAGCGCCGCGATCAGCGGCGTGAGCACGCGGTCGGGCACGTAGACCGTGAGCTTCACGTCGTTGGCCTTGAGGGTATCGAGCACGGTCTCGTGCCAGACGCCTGCGCGCACTTTCATGTCGGTCATTTCGTGAGCTGGTCCAGCGCCATTGCTCCAATGATCGCAAAAGCTTACCCTAAGTTTGGCAGCGGCGCACCAGGGGTGATGGCGGTGAATATTGCAAGCATCGAGCCGATCGCCGTCAGTCTGCCGATGCGCAAGCCGGTGATCATGGCGGGCGAAGAGGTCCGGCGCGCCGACAATGTGCTGGTCCGCATCGCGGCCGACAACGGCCTCACCGGCTGGGGCGAGGCGGCCGCCGCGCCGGTGATGACCGGCGAGACGCTCGAGAGCACGGTGGCGGCCGTGCATTACCTTGAGCCGGCGCTGCGCGGCCGCGATATCGCCGACATCGAAGGCGCGCTCGCCGCCATGGCCGGGCGCATGTACGGCAATCACGGCGCCAAGGCCGCGATCGAAATCGCGCTGCACGATCTCGCCGGCAAGGCTTTGCGTCAGCCGGTGCATGCGCTGCTCGGCGAAAAGAAGCGCAGCCGCCTGCCGCTGCTCAGCGTGATCGGCGGCGGCGATTTCGACGGCGACCTGCGCGAGGCCGAAAAGAAGAAGGCCGCCGGCATTACGGCCTACAAGATCAAGGTCGGCATCGACACGCCGCAGGCCGACGCCGCGCGCACGCGCGCGATTTGCAACGCGCTCGGGCCGGGCCTGCTGATTTCCGCCGACGCCAACCAAGGCTACAGCATCGAACAGGCGCTTGAATATGTGCGCGCGGTGGACGGCTCAGGCCTGGATTTCTTCGAGCAGCCGTTGATGGCGGGCGATCTTTCCGGCATGGCGCAGGTCGCGGCCGCCACGCCAATCGCCATCGGCGCCGACGAGGGCATCCATTCGCTCGACGACATCAGGCGGCACCGCGAGATGAAAGCCGCGCGCGGCGTCAGCCTGAAGGCCATCAAGCTCGGCGGCTTGCGGGCGGTGGCGGAGGCCGGCCGGCTTTGCGACAGCTTGGGCATGTCGGTGAACATCTCCTGCAAGACCGGCGAATCGAGCGTGGCCTGCGCCGCGGCGCTGCACGTCGCCTGCGTCATCCCGAACATCGCCTGGGCGCTGACGCTGACGCATGGCGGGCTGCGTGAGGACGTCACGGCGCAAGCCTTGCCGGCGGGCCAAAGTCATGCCGAATGCCTCGACCGGCCCGGCCTCGGCGTCGAGGTCGATGAAGACCGTGTACGCCGCCACCGCGTCGCGCCGCCTGCTCGCCACGTGGCCTGACAGCGGGCGGATACGCATTCCATCACTTCATGTTTCCGTAAGACTTTCAAACAGGGACAAAGGGGCCGCCCCTACCACATACCTGCAAGCCCCTGTCCGTCTTGTAATTCCACGCGAAAAATCATGCCACCGGCCGATGATCATTCGGGATGACGGCCGTCGCTTCTATTTCGACGAGCGCGCCCTCCGCAAGCAGGCCGGCAACAACGACCAGCGTCATCGCCGGGAAATGCCGTCCGATCACACGGCGATAGGCCTCGCCGATGTCTTTGCGATGCCCCAGGTAGGCGGCCTTGTCGGTCACGTACCAGGTCAGCCGCGCGAGATGGCGTGGCGCGCCGCCCGCCTCCGCAAGCACCGTCACGATGTTCGACAGCGCCTGCTCGACTTGGACGACGAAATCGTCGCTCACCAGCTCCGCGCATTCGTTGCAGCCGATTTGTCCGGCGATGAACACAACGCGGCCCTCGGCGGCAATGCCATTGGCATAGCCCACGGGCGGCGCCCAACTCTTGGGATGGAGGACATTGAAGGCAATGTCGCTCATGGCTCGCCTACCGCTGGCGCAGTCTGAAACGCTGAACCTTGCCGGTCTGCGTCTTCGGCAAGGCATCGATGAAACTGACCGCGCGCGGATATTTGTAGGGCGCGATGACTGCTTTAACGTGGTCCTGCAAGCGTTTCACGCAAGCCGCGTCGCCGGTGACGCCCGCCCGTAAGACGACATAGGCCGCCACGATCTGCCCGCGCTCGGCGTCGGCCGCACTCACCACGGCGCATTCGGCAACCTCGGCATGCGACAGAAGCGCGGCTTCAACCTCGGGACCCGCGATGTTGTAGCCGCCCGACACGATCATGTCGTCGGCGCGGGCGACGAAATGGAAACGCCCGTCCTCGTCCTGCGTGAAGGTGTCGCCGGTCAGGTTCCAGCCCTCGCGCACGTAGTCGCTCTGCCGCTTGTCGGCGAGATAGCGGCAGCCGGTCGGCCCGCGCACCGCCAGGCGGCCGACCGAGCCGCGCGGCAGCTCGGTCATGTCGTCGCCGACGATCTTGGCTTCATAGCCGGCGACCGGGCGCCCCGTGGCGCCGGCGGCCGCGTCGCCGATGCGGTTGGTGATGAAGATGTGCAGCATCTCGGTCGAGCCGATGCCGTCGAGAATCGGCTTGCCGGTTTTTCGCGTCCATTCCTCGAATACCGGCGCCGGCAAAGTTTCGCCGGCGGAGACCGCGATGCGTAAAGAGGAAAGGTCGGCGCCCTGGTCCATCGCCGCCATCATGGCGCGATAAGCGGTCGGCGCGGTGAAGCAGACCGTCGCCTTATAGGTCTCGATGATCTGGATCATGTTGGCGGGCGAGGCATTCTCCAGCAGCGTCGCGGTTGCCCCGAAGCGCAGCGGGAAGATCGCCAGCCCGCCAAGGCCGAAAGTAAAGGCGAGCGGCGGCGAACCGACGAAGACGTCGTCCGGCGTCACGTTGAGCACTTCGCGCGCATAGCCGTCGGCGATGATCAGCAGATCGCGGTGGAAATGCACGGTGGCCTTTGGCTCGCCGGTGGTGCCCGAGGTGAAACCGAGCAGCGCGACATCGTCGCGGCCGGTGTCGACGGCGTCGAACTTGACCGGCTTGTCGAGCGCGATGCGGTCGAGCTCGGCATCATGGTTGGACGTTCCGTCGAAGCTGACCACCTGCTTGAGAAATTTGCTGGTCTTGGCGCAGGCCACCAGCTCGTCGGCAATGCGGCTGTCGGTGAGTGCAAGCTTGATCTCGGCCTTGTCGACGATCTTGCCGAGCTCGCCGGCGCGCAAAAGCGGCATTGTGTTCACGACGACCGCGCCAGCCTTAGTGGCGGCCAGCCATGCCGCCACCAGCGCTGGATTATTGCCGGAGCGGATCAGGACGCGATGTCCAGGCTTGACGCCGTAGTTCTCGACCAGCGCATGCGCCAGCCGGTTCGACCAGTCGGTCAATTCCTTGTAGGTGCGCCGGCGGCCGTTGCCGATCAGCGCGACGCGGTCGCCGAAGCCCTTCTCCACCATGCGGTCGGTCAGCTCGACGCCGGCGTTGAGCCGCTCGGGATAATGGAATTCCGGCCGCTCGAGCAGGATGTCCGGCCACTGCTCGAAGGGCGGAAGATTGTCGCGCGCAAAGGTATCGACATGCGCGGACGGACCGAGCTTTTGAATTGTGTGGTGCCATGGCCCTGTTTAGCGCTCCGCTAATTGCGCAAGGATCGAGCGGGCAATCACGCTCTTAAGCACATCGAACGCGGTTTCGCCGCAGCCGCGAAGATTGACATGCTGCGGTCTGAGAGTCCTCATGCTCACGGATCAGTCCCTCCGTTGCGAACTCGGGTGGGCAGGCCGTCAAGCTGCGCGATGATCGTTTCCGTTTCCTCGCGGTCGAATCCCGACAGCAGCCTGTCGACCCAATCCTGGTGCGCCTTGGCGATGACATCGAATTGCGATTCGCCTTTCGGCGTTAATCGCACCAAAAAAGAGCGGCGGTCATCGGCCGCCGGCCGCCGCGCGACCAGTCTATCCACGACCAAGCGTTCTATGATGCCGGTGACGTTGCCGTTCGACACGATGAGCATGCGCGACAATTCCGTCATGGTCATGCCGCTCTCCTTGCGGTAGAGCGCAGCCATGACATCGAACTGCGGCAATGTCAGCGCGAACTGCACGCGCAGCCGCTCGCGCAATTCCGCCTCGATCGCGCGCGTTGCACGCAGCAGCCGCAACCAGAGCCGCAGCCGCTGCTTGCTGAGCGAAGCCGGAGCGGCGCGCGGACCCATCAAACCTTCCCCATCGTGGCTTCGGCGACACGGGCCTTCAGCCGGTTGAGCTGCTCGGCCCCGCGCTGATAAGGCTTGGGCCAAGCGGCGCCCATGTAATGCAGATCGGCAGCCGCATGCAGTGTCCAATACGGGTCGGCCAGATGCGGCCGTCCGAGACAGACGAGATCGGCCCGGCCCGCCAGCAGGATCGAATTGACGTGGTCGGGCTCATAGATATTGCCGACCGCCAGCGTGGCGACGCCGGTTTCGTTGCGGATGCGGTCGGAAAACGGCGTCTGGAACATGCGTCCATAAACCGGCTTCGCCTCGATCGTGGTCTGCCCGGCCGAGACGTCGATCAGGTCGACGCCATTTTCCGCCAGGATGCGCGAGATCGCGACCGCATCCTGCGGCATGATGCCCTCGGGGCCGACCCAATCATGCGCCGAAATGCGCACCGAGATCGGTTTTCCCTCGGGCCACACCTTGCGCACCGCGTGGAAGACTTCGAGCGGGAAGCGCATGCGGTTTTCGAGACTGCCGCCGTATTCGTCGGTGCGCCGGTTGGTCAGCGGCGTGATGAAGGACGACATCAAGTAGCCGTGCGCGTAATGCAGCTCCAACCAATCGAAACCGGCGCGCTTGGCCATTTCGGCGGAACGCACGAACTCGTCGCGCACCCGGTCCATGTCGGCGCGCGTCATCGCGCGCGGCGTCTGATTGTCCGGGCTCCACGGCACTTGTGACGGGCCGATCACGTCCCAGTTGCCGGTCAAAAGCGGCGCGTCGGAGGTTTCCCAGCCGAGCTGCGTTGAGCCTTTCAGCCCGGAATGGCCAAGCTGGATGGCGATCTTCGCTTCCGTCTCGGCATGGACGAATTCGACCAGGCGCTTCCAGGCCCGTTCGTGGCTCTCGTCATACATGCCGGTGCAGCCGGGCGAGATACGGCCCTGCGCCGACACGCAGGTCATTTCGGTGAACACCATGCCGGCGCCGCCTTTGGCGCGCTCGGCGTAGTGCACGAAGTGCCAGTCGTTGGGCAGCCCGCCGGTCGCGCGATATTGTGCCATGGGCGACACGCACACCCGGTTGATCAGCTCGACGTCGCGCACCTTCAGGGGCACGAACATCGGCGGGCGCGAGACGTTGGGGCGGCGGCCGGTTGCCCGTTGCTCGAACCATTTCTCCGCGCCCGACAGCCATTGCGGATCGCGCTGGCGCAGATTCTCGTGGCTGATGCGTTGCGAGCGCGTCAGCAGCGAATAGTTGAACTGCACCGGGTCGAGATGGAAATAACGCTCGACATCCTCGAACCATTCGGTGGAATTTCGCGCGGCGTTCTGCAGGCGAAGCACTTCCAGCCGCCGCTCGTCTTCGTAGCGGCGAAAGGCAGAGGCGAGATCGGGCTCGCTGTGCAGATCATTGGCGAGCGCGATGGCGCTTTCCATCGCCAGCTTGGAGCCGGAGCCGACCGAGAAATGCGCCGTGGCCGCCGAATCGCCGAGCAGCACGACGTTGTCGAAGCTCCAGCGTTCGCACAGCACGCGGTTGAAGTTGAGCCAGGCCGAGCCGCGCAGATGCTTGGCGTTCGACATCAGCGCGTTGCCGCCGAGATTCTTGGCGAATATCGTCTCGCAGGCCGCGATGGTCTGCTCGGTCGTCATCTTATCGAAGCCGATCTTGCGCCAGGTCTCGTCCGAACATTCGACGATGAAGGTCGCGGTGTCGGCGTCGAACTGATAGGCGTGCGCCCAGATCCAGCCGTGTTCCGTTTCCTCGAAAATGAAAGTGAAAGCGTCGTCGAACTTCTGGTGAGTACCGAGCCAGATGTATTTGCAGGCGCGCACGTCGATGTCAGGCTTGAACTTGTCGGCGAAGGCCGCGCGCACGCGTGAATTGATGCCGTCGGCGCCGACGACGAGATCGTAGTCGCGGCGGTAGGTCGTCCGGGTCGGCCGCTTCGGTCTCGAAACGAATGTCGACACCGAGCGCGCGGGCGCGCGCCTGCAGGATGTTGAGCAGCCGTTTGCGGGCGATGCCGCAGAAGCCGTGGCCGCCGGACCGCACCACGGCGCCGCGGTAATGCACCGCAATGTCGTCCCAATAGGCGAAGGATTGACGGATCAACTCGGCGCTTGCGGGATCGTTGGCGGCCAGATTGGCGAGCGTCTCATCGGACAGCACCACCCCCCAGCCGAACGTGTCGTCGGGCCCGTTGCGCTCGATGACGACGACATCATGCGCAGGATTGCGAAGCTTGAGCGAGATCGCGAAGTAAAGGCCGCCTGGCCCACCGCCGAGAACTGCTGCCCGCACACCGAGCCTCCTTCATCGCCCGGGTGAACTATGCCGCACCCCTGGCAGATTTTCAAACCTGAAATATTCGTGCTTAAATCAATTGGCTTGGCTTTTGATCCGAACGCGCCGGCCATCAGCCGAAATAGGCCTCGCGCACTTCCGCACGATCGCGCAGCTCGGTTGGCGTTCCGGCCGCGACCACGCGTCCCTTCGAGAGAACGTAGCCGCGCTCCGAGATGGCGAGCGTCTGGTGCACGTTCTGCTCCACCAGAAAGACCGTGATACCGCGCTCTTTGATTTGGCGAATGATGTTGAAATTCTCCTTCACCAGCAGCGGCGAGAGGCCGAACGACGGCTCGTCGATCAACAGCAGCTTGGGCGCGCACATAAGGCCACGGCCGATCGAGACCATGGCCTGCTCGCCACCCGACATGGTGCCGGCGAGCTGCGTGCGGCGCTCGGCGAGCCGCGGGAAAATGCGCAGGATGTCGGCCAGGCGACCTTGCGTGACGGCGTCGGAGGCCTCCTGATAGGCGCCGACGCGCAGGTTCTCCTCGACCGTGAGCTTGGGAAAGACCTTGCGCCCCTCGGGGATGCAGGCGATGCCGGCGGCGACGATTCTATGGGTGGCCAGCCGCGTGATGTCGGCGCCGTTAAAGACAATGCGGCCGGCGCGCGCCGGCGTGAGCCCCAGGATCGAGCGCACCAGGGTGGTCTTGCCCGAACCGTTGGAGCCGAGCAGGCAGGTGATGCTGCCGGCCTCGACCGCGAGCGTGACGCCTTGCAGCACGTCGGCCTTGTCATAGGCCGTGGTGACGCCCTCGATTTCGAGCATGGCCGCCATCATTCGACTCCGAGATAGGCTTCCTGCACCTGCCGGTCCGCGGCGACGGCGCGGTATGGGCCATCCGCGATCTTGCGCCCGAAATTGAGCACGATGCAGCGGTCGGTGATGCGCTCGATCACGCCCATCTCGTGCTCGACGATGATGATGGTGAGGTTCCTGTTGCGCTCGCGCACCAGCATGATGTCGTCCATCAGCTCGGTGGTTTCCTCGTGCGTCATGCCGGCCGAGGGTTCGTCGAGCAGCAGCAACTTCGGGCCGCTGATCAGCGCACGGCAAATCTCGATGCGGCGGCGGTCGATCATCGGCAGGCCCTCGGCCGGCTCGAACATGCGGTCGGCCAGCGCCGGCTCGAACACTTCGACCAGCGCGCGGGCCGAGCGGTAGTTCGCCTCGAACTCGCGCTTGAAGTCGCCGCGCCTGAACAGGTTGAACAGCAAGCCCTGATTGAGATGCTTGTGATTGCCGATCATGACATTATCGAAGATCGACAGCGGCAGCGACAGGCGCGAGCGCTGGAAGGTGCGGGAAATGCCGGCCTGATAGATTGCGCGCGCGCTCGCCTGCGTAATGTCGGCGCCGTCGAACGACACCTGGCCTTCGTCCGCGCCGTAGATGCCGGTGACCACGTTGAAGAACGTGGTCTTGCCGGAACCGTTCGGCCCGATCAGGCCGATGATTTCGTTCGCTGCAACGGCCAGATCGAGCTTGTCGAGCGCGAGCACGCCGCCGAACCGCTTGGACAGGCCGCGCGCTTCGATAAGAGGGGTCATGGCCGCCACCCCGGAAAGTAGCGGCGCACCGGCCGCGGCAACAGCCCCTCGGGCCGGAACAGCAGCACGGCGATGACCATCAAGGCGTAGAGCAAAAAGCGATATTCCTGAATGGTTTGCAGCTTTTCCGGCACCACCACGACGATGAAGGTAGCGACGATCAGCCCCCAGGGATTGCCGATGCCGCCGAGCAGCAGGATCGACACCAAAATGAGCGAGTCGGCGAAGGTGTAGTTGTTGGGCGCGACGAAGCTGCCGACCATGCCGAACAGCGCGCCGGCGATGCCGATGAGAAAATTGCCGATCAGGAACGCCGTGATCTTCCAGCGTGCGATGTCGAGGCCGAAGCAGCTCGCCGCCGTCTCATCGAGCCGTAGCGCGTCGAGATTGAGGCCGATCCAGGAACGTTCCAGCCGGCGCACGACGATAAAGGCGCCCACCAGCATCAGCAGGCTGACGACGAAATAGTTCATGTAGAACGACACGGTGACGCCGCCGATCTCGATATTGTCGTTGAACGACCAGCCGAGGATCTTCATGCCCTTGACCTGCATGCCCTGCGGCCCGCCGAGCACATCGTTGACCTCGAGGAAGGTCCTGAGCAGCAGCGCAAACGCAATTGTCACCACCGCGGCATAGTGGCCGCGCGTGCGCAGCACCGGCAACAGCAGCAGCGATCCGATCAAAGCCGCCAACAAGCCGCCGATCAGCAGCACGATGAGATGCGGCACGGCGGTGTAGGCATTGAGCACGGCCGAGGTGTAGGCGCCGATGCCGAAAAACGAGGCGCCGGCGAAATTCAGCACGCCGGCATAGCCGAACTGGATGTTGAGCCCAAGCGTCGCCACCGAATAGAGCATCACCGTGATGACCAGCAGCAGCACGAAATGGTCCTCGTGGAAAAACGCAGCGACCGCCAGCAGCGCGATAATGGCGAACCAGCCGAGCGCGTCCTCGTGGTCGGCGAAGGAACGGCTGATGGCGTCGAACACCCCGAACCAGGCGGCGGCGAGAACCGCGAGAATGCCGAAGGCAAGCAGCGCAATGATCAGCGCCTGCTTCTCCACCGCCAGCAGCGCGATCAGATAGGCGGTCGCCGCCGCAAGCGCGAGCAGTCCGGGCCAAAATGGCGTGCGCGGTTTCTCCTGCGCCATCACACCCGCTCGCTGATTTTTTCGCGGATCAGCCCGGTCGGACGCCAGGCCATGATGGCGATGACGACGGCGAAGGCGAAAACGTCCTTGTAGGCGCTGGCGAAAGGCAGCAGCACGGTGCCGACGATCTGCAAGCCGGCAAACAGGAAGCCGCCGAGAATGGCGCCATAGATGCTGCCCAAGCCGCCGATGATGGCGGCGGAAAAGCCGATGACGCCGAGGTAAAGCCCGATGCCGAAATTGATCTCGTTGTAATAAAGGCCATCCATCACGCCGGCGAAGGCGGCAAGCCCGGAGCCGATGGCGAAGGTGACGAGCACGATGGCGGTGAAGTTGATGCCCATGGTGCGCGCGGTCTCTTCGTCCTGCGCGACGGCGCGGATCGCCAGCCCAAGCTTGGTGCGGTTGAGCACATATTGCAGCCCGACGATGACCGCGACGCCGGCCGCCAGCATCAGCACATTGTCGAGGCGCAGGTTGAATTCACCGAGGTCGATCGAGCTGCGCGGCAGCAGCGCCGGAAACGGCTTCGGATTGGCGCCCTGCGGATAAAACAGGCGCACGCTTTCGCGCAACGCCGTGCCGAGCATCAGCGTGATCAGCAGCGTGTTGAGCGGCGGCGCGGAACGCAGCGGCATGACCAGGTAACGCGCGATCAGCATGCCGAGCAGGGCCATGGCGAGCATCGCCAGCACCAGCATGACGACCAGATCGAGCCATTGCGAATTGAGCCCGAGCGCATTCAGGCCCGCGAAGGTCGCGAGCGCGGTGAACGCGCCGACCGTCAGCACGTCGCCGTGCGAGAACTTGATGACGTCGAGCACGCCAAAAAACAGCGTGAAGCCGACCGCCACCAGGGCATACACCATGCCGAGCATCAGCCCGTTCATGACGTATTGCGCAAATAGCCCGAGATCCATGTCCTTGGTCTTGAAACGGGAAGCGGGGCCGCGCGTTACAACACGGCCCCGCCCCGGATTACTTCTGTCCCGGCAGCTTGCGCTTGCCCGTGGCGTATTCGCTGTCGTCCCATTCGACGAACTTGCCATCCTGGACGACGTATTTCGTGATCACCGCCACGGTGTTCTGACCGTGGTCGTCGAACGTGATGTTGCCGACGATCGAGGGGCGATTCTTGACGTTGGCGAGATCGGCGATGACCTTCTTGCGGTCGGGCCCGACCTTCTCGATCGAGTCGAGGATCATGTTCATCGCGGCAAAAGCGAAGGCGCCGTAGGCCTCCGGCGGATTGTCGTATTTCTGGGCGTTGTACTTCTCCATGAAGAACTTGCCGCCCGGCAGCTTGTCGGTCGGCGCGCCCTCGCGGAACGCCAGCGTGCCTTCGGCCAGCGGGCCGAGGCCCTGGATGTAGGCGTCGGACACGATGCCGGAGGTGCCGTCGAACACCGCCTTGATGCCGAGCTTGTCCATCTGCGAACGGATGCGCACGCCGATCGGCGTCAGGCCGCCGAAATAGATCACGTCGGGATTGAGCGCCTTGATCTTGGTGAGCTCGGCGGTGAAGTCCTGCTGGTCGGCGGTGACGCCGAAGGTACCGACGATCTTGGCCTTGCCGATCTTGGCCAGCGCCTCGCTGAAATATTTGTTATGACCTTTGCCGTAGTCGGTGGTGTCGTGGATCACCGCCACGGTCTTGAAGCCGAGCCTTGAGATCAATTCAGCATTGACGTCGTTCTGGTTGATCATGGTGCCGTTGACGCGGTGCACCTCGGCATATTTGTTGCGATAGGTGATGTCGGGCAGCACGGCGCCCCACACGATCACCGGGAGGCCGAACTTGTGATAGGTGTCGACCGTCGCGATCGCCGTCGACGAGCAGTAATGCGTCGCGGCCGCGATGATGTCCTTGTCGGCGGCCATCTTGGTGGCGACCTGCACCGCCACGTTCGGCTTGCACTCGTCGTCGAGCACGACGAGCTCGTATTCGTATTTCGCCTTGGGGTCGGCATTGCGCAATTTGACCGCGAGATCGGCCGAATTGCGGCCACCGAGGCCGTTGACCGAGACGCCGCCGGTAAGCGGGCCGATAAAGCCGACCTTCACCTTGTCCTTGGCGCTGGCCGCGCCGATTGCGAGTGCCAATGCCAACGCCGTAAGTCCGGCCGTGGCCAATTTGCCAGTCCTAATCATACCGCTACTCCTCATTTGAGATTTTCGTCCGCGTGGCGGCCGCTGTAGCCACGGCCTTGGCACGCATGTTCGCGCAGGCGAGCGCGCGGGGCAAGGCGACAATAGTTCGCGATTTGCGGCCACTTTTGTGAGTTTATCGGGGTGACATGCTGCCGGTGCCGCTAGCGAACGCGTCCGTCGCATAAGTTGCGATAGACAGAAATGCTTGCCTCGCTCATGGTCGCACCGCCGGGGTCTCGACTGTCAGTCCACGCGCGCGCCATTTCAGGAACGATTTCAAATTCACATACTCCGGCGCGCCATAGGCAAAGGGCTCCGCCCGCATGCCGATCATGCAATTGCGTAGCCGACGCTGCAATGAGCCGAGGCTTTGCCATTCCAGCCGGTAGAGCGGGTAACCAGTCGGGTGGCCCTGCGGGATCAGACTGCTGGCGAGATGCTTGCCCCAGTTGTCGTCATGGCATTGTGCGCAGCTCAAGTTGATCTGGCCCTGACGTTCCAAGAACAGCCTACGCCCCGCTTCGATGAACGGCTTGAGCCGTGCATCATGGCTTTCTTCAATCGGCATGCCGCGCGATTGCCGTCCGACATAGGCCGTCATCGCCAACATATCCTTACTCTCGAATTTGAACGGCTCCGCCTTCTGGTGATCGATGCGGCAGATATTGATGCGCTGCTCGAGATCGACCGGACTTTTCCGCGCAGCGTCGTAGGCGGGATATCGCGCCGCGACACCCTTCATGCTGTCGGCGGCCGAGCCGTGACAGTCGAAACAGGCGCGATTTGCCGCGCCGGCCTTGGTATTCCACAGCGCTTCGCCATCCAGCACCCACAGCGTTGCGGGATTTATGGTGTCGTCATCTTGCATCGCCTTGGTGTCATGGCCGAGATCGGCGTAGCCGGAACGCCGCTCGGACAGCGGAATTTCAGCGCGCGCGGAGAGCACGATGACGGCGAAGAGGCCGATCGACATCGCGGTACACGACAGCCATCGCAATTGGCTCGCGTACCCGTTCATTCGACGACGATCTTTGCGGACGCCGTCTCTTCGAACCCGTTGTCGCCAGTCCATTTGAACGCGATCGTGCCGCTGTCCGTCGCAACCGTGAAGAAGGTGATGAATGGGTTCGCCGCGATTGCGGGGTAGAGATCGGCGTCGAAAATCTCCTCGCCATTATAAGTGCAGACGAATCTTGTAATGATATTGCGCGGGATGATCTCACCGCCGTCATTACGGCGGAAACCAGTCTCCATGATATGCGAGATCAGCGTCTTGATCTCAATGACCTGACCAGGTTTGGCGGTCTTCGGAACATTGATAAGTGCGCGTGCCATCACAATCGCTCCAGGCAAGCGGCGAGAGTCACCACCACATCAGCCGAAGCGGACCAGAACGAGCCATCGCTCATCTCGGCGATCGCGACAACCGTTTGCGTATCGGCGAGGCGAAAGCGGGTCGAGATCTTGGCGCGTCCGGCGCGAGGCCCAATATGAATGCTGATGACGTTGGGCTGTGGGTTCAGCTCGTTGAAAACGTGGATCGCTTTTACGTGGTCCTTCGGAGTCATCGGACTGTCGACCTCGATCGTCAGGGACACCGTATTGCCGTTCTCCACCAGCGGTGGAACGTCGATGCGCACCTTGCCCTTCTTCACCGTTGCTTCGCCAACCACGTTGCGGATCGCGGCCTTCATCGACGCAGGGGTTGCGCGCGAAGGCTCGATGCGAATCACCGAGACGATGCCCGCACCGGCGATGGCGCCGAGTAGTTCGCGTCGCGTCGTCCCCTTGCTTGCATCCCACATCGTATCTCTCGTGTTGTCCTACTCGCGCAATGTCGCCAAGAACGCGACGACATCCTCAATCTGTTCCGCTGTCAAAACCGGCTTTCCGCGAAAAGACGGGGCAACCCGGTTGAGTCCATCAACTACATAATAAGGTGGCATGATCGTGTCAGGGTTTAATTTGCGGGCATCGACGACACGCAGACGCAATTGGCCTTCGGACCAACGCGCGCCGACGCCTCTCAAATCAGGCGCCAAGTCGCCTTGAAATTTCTCTTCTGGGAACGGGCCCGAATGGCACAGCAAGCAGAGACCGATCTGGCGCGTTGTGATGATCTTACGGCCGCGGTCGGCATCGCCCTTGGCTCCTGTCAATGACGCCGGAATTGCGTCGCCGACGATCACATAGGACCGCAGTGCTTCGCCCGCATGGCTTGGCGCACAGGATAGCGCGGCGGCCGCAACCGTTTTCAATGTCAGCGCCCTCATCCGAACACCTCTCCGGTGATCGACCGGTACCAGGCGCCGGCTTGCTCCGCTTCAGTCCGGCGCACCATCGAGGACGCGGCAAGCGGGCTGACGATCGCGCCGCCTGCGACTTCAGTATACTGACCGGTGATGGGCTGAAAGGTTCCTCGCTGTGAGATTGCGTAGTGGGGTGCGATCAGGCTGTAGCAAGAGCTGGTTAAGGTCGGCATGGCAGGCAGTTCGCCGGCAATCAAACTGGCGATCGCGGCGGCGCAGATTTTCGCCTGCGAATTGGCCGCCGAGGCTGAGCGCGGCATGGCACCGGCGATGGCCGCATCGCCGATAACATGCATATTCGGTTGCAGCTTGGAGGCAAACGAAACCGGATCAACCGGACACCAGCCGGTGCGATCGGCGACGCCGGCGATCTCCGCCACGCGCCCCGCCTTCTGCGGCGGAATGATGTTGGCCACAGCGGCTTTGTACTTGTCGAAATCCGTAAAAAGCATCCGGCTTGCCACGTCGACTGAGATGAGCGACCCGCCATCCGATGGCGACACCCATTCGATCAGCCCAGGGTAAAGCTCCTTCCATGCGCTCTCGAACAGTCTCTGCATGGTGAAGCTGTCCTTGGCGTCGAGCACAATCACCTTGGAACGCGGCTTCTTGGACTTGAGGTAATGGGCGATCAGGCTCGCCCGCTCGTAGGGGGCGGGTGGGCAACGGGCGGGATTAACCGGAGCAGAGATAACGACCGTACCGCCGTCATCCATCGATTCAATCTGTCGCCGCAATAGTGCAATCTGTTCTGCACCTTTCCACGCATGCGGAATAACGCTGGACGCCGCCTCGCTGTAACCTCGAATGGCGTCCCACCGGAAATCTATGCCCGGCGCGACCACCAACCGATCGTACGCGAGCTTGGCGCCGTCGGCGAGTGAGACTGATCGCGCATGTGGATCGACAGCCGTCGCGGCGGAAAAGGCGAGCGTCACCCCGTCAGATTGTATTGCCGCATAATCGAATTGCTGCTGCTTGAGATCTCGTAAACCAGCGATGACCGCGTTGCTCATCGGCGACGCGGTATAGACCGCGTTGGGTTCGACCAGCGTAACTCGCAAGGCGCGGGACCGCCTTCTTGAGTGAGCGTGCGCAGGTCGCGCCGGCAAACCCACCGCCAATTATCACGACGTGCGGGCCCATTCCTTGTGCGATAACGGGCGAAGGAAATACCGCGGCCGCGGCGCCCGCTGCCGCCAAGGATTTTAAAAACCTGCGCCGATTTGTTCGGATTCTTTTCATCCCGGATTCCGCTCGGACCAGGAATATCAATCCCGGTCGTAGGCATCCGAAACCAACGCGACGCGGAACGGCATAGCTATTGCGCCCGCTCAGATCGAGGGCAGCGGCTCGCACCGCTGCCCTCGCCTGATTCGTCACACCAGCGTGAGCCCGTGGTCCTTCAGTGGGAAGGTTCGATAGCGCTTGCCGGTTGCGGCTGCAATCGCGTTCAGCACCGCCGGTGCCGCTACGCAGATTGTCGGCTCACCGACGCCACCCCAAAACCCGCCCGACGGCATAACGATGGCCTCTACTTTTGGCATCTCCTTAATGCGCATCATTTCGTAGGTGTCGAAATTCTCCTGTTCGATCCGGCCATTCTTAACGGTACAGCCTCCGAGGAACAGACCAGTCAAGCCATACACGAACGAACCCGCGATCTGCCGCTCAATTTGAGCAGGATTCACCGCATGTCCCGGATCAGTAGCAGCGACAATGCGATGGACCTTCACCTTGTTGCCGTCGACCGAAACCTCGGCACAGGCAGCGACGTAGCTGCCGAATACCATCGCCTGCGCGAGGCCCCGGTGGATTCCGGCCGGCGCTGTCTTGCCCCAACCGGCCTTCTCTGCAACCGCGTTAAGGACCGCGAGATGTTTTGGGTGCTTGCCCATCAGCTTGCGCCGGAATTCGAGCGCGTCCACGCCAGCTTCTTTGGCAAGTTCGTCCATGAAGCATTCGATATATATCGCGTTTTGATTGATGTTCACCCCGCGCCAAAAACCCGGATGGATATGCGGATTACGCATTGAATGATCCACCAGGATGTTCGGGATCGAATAGCCGAACGCCGCCTCGGCTCCGCCGGGGTAGAAGCCCGAGAAAGTTGCCGGATCTCGTCCTTCTTGCAGTCGCGCCGGAGCCACGGTGGCGAGAATTGACTGACCCGAAATCCGGTAATGGATCGCGATCAGGTTGTTGCCCGCGTCGAAACCAGCCGTAATCTTGCATTGCGTGATCGGATGGTACCAATCATGCGTCGTGTCCTCTTCTCGAGACCAAAGAAGCTTGACCGGCGTGCCGGGAAACTCCTTGGCAATAAGGACAGCTTGGCGCACAAAATCGTGTGACGTTGAACGGCGGCCGAACCCGCCACCAAGGAAGGTCTTGTAGACATCGCACTTTTGCACCGGCAACCCGGCCGCCTCTGATGCCGTCGCTAGTGCTGCCTCGCCATTTTGCGTCGAACACCACACCTCGCACTTGTCGGGCGTATAAAGTGCGGTGGCGTTCATCGGCTCCATCGTCACATGGGCCTGATATGGATAGCTATAGACTGCTTCGACCTTCTTGGCTGCGCCCGCAAGCGCGGCTTTCACATCCCCGCCTTTGTTGCCAACGAGTGCCGTGTCGACATCAAGGCCTTCTTTCAGCCAAGCGGCAATCGATGCGCTCGAAACTTTGGCGTTATCGCCCTCATCCCACACGATCGGAAGAGCATCGAGGGCGGTCTTCGCGCGCCACCAACTATCCGCGACGACGGCGACTGCATTGCCTTCAACCTGGACAACCTTTTTTACACCCTTGCGGCTTGTGATCTTGGCAGAGTCAAAGCTCTTCACCTTGCCGCCCACGACTGGGCACGCCTTGATCGCGGCGTAGACCATCCCAGGCCGCCTTATATCGATGCCATATATGGTCTTGCCCTGTGTCTTATCCGGCGTATCGAGGCGCTTTAATCCTTTGCCGACAATCTTCCACTCCTTCGGGTCCTTAAGTTTGATCTCTTTTGGCGGCGCGACCTTGCCAGCCGCGACAGCCACTTTTCCGTAGGTGGTGCGCCGGTTGGACGCCTTGTGTGTGATGACGCCATTGGCGGCAACGCACTCCGATGCCGGAACCTTCCAGCGATCTGCAGCAGCCTGAACGAGCATCATGCGCGCCGCGGCGCCGCCCTTACTGACAAGTTCGACCGAGGTACGAATCCCTTGACTTCCGGCGGTGAAGAAGTTGCCCCATACGCGCTTGCGGGCCAAATTCTGTCCGGGTGTGGGGAATTCGTATGTGACCTTGGACCAGTCGCAATCCAATTCCTCAGCGACGAGTTGGGCAAGACCTGTGAGTGTTCCCTGCCCCATTTCCGAACGCGCAATCCGGACGATCACGGTTTCGTCGGGTCGGACCACGACCCAGGCATTCACTTCTGGCATCGTTTCGGTGGCGGCAGCCTCATCGCCGAATGGAATGTTGAATCCAACGGACAGGCCGCCGACGGCCGAAGCGGAGCCGATGAGGAAGGAACGGCGATCTAAATTTGAAATGTAAGTCATTTCACCTTACCTCCCTTTCACGCCTTGGCCACAGCGTGGATTGCCGTACGAACCTGCTGGTACGTTCCGCAGCGGCAGATATTTGTGATCTCACGGTCAATATCGGCGTCTGTCGGATTCGGGTTTTGCTTCAAGAGCGCGGCGACAGCCATGATCATGCCGCTCTGGCAATAACCGCATTGCGGCACATCATTGTCGATCCAGGCCTTCTGAACTTTGTGCAGGACGCCATTGTGAGCGAGTCCTTCGATCGTGGTGATCTTCTTGCCGACAGCATCACTCACTTGAACCGAGCACGAACGCGTGGCGACGCCATCGATATGAACCGTACAGGCGCCACACTGCGCGATGCCGCAGCCATACTTGGTGCCGGTCATGCCGATTGTGTCCCGAATAACCCACAAAAGTGGCGTATCCGGCTCAACGTCGACGTTGTGTGATTTTCCGTTGATGGATAGACGAGCCATTCTCTATTCCTCCCTGATCCCGAATTAATGTAACTCAGCGCCGACCGCTTAGGCCGAAGGTCGCTAGATCGTAATAAGATTACTCCAATTCAACAATCGTGCGGCGAAAACAATTACAGGTGCCACCGGAAGGCCGTTCGCCATCGCGCCGAATAGCGGTTTGGCAAAGTCGTGATTTCTTGCGGTTTCACACACTAAGTTCCTGCCGTATTGGATAATTGTCGCAGTGCAACAACAATCGTCGCCGCATCGCCACACCGAGAGTTTATCGAGGCTGTTGCCAGGGAGGCGCTGCGCCACAACGACGGCAACCTCGACATCGCCTACTTGCGACAAAGTCTCGGCCCTCCGACTGGATATCTGAGGGTAGATTTGGGGGATAGGCTGCGCGGGCTTCCGAAATTACAGGAATTAACAATTGCTTCGCACCGTCTACGGCGGAGGCTGTCTCCGCCAAATTTCTATAAGCGGCACCCAGCTATCGCCTGCAGCCTCGCTTCGCTGCCAGACGGCAATGCCTCCGATAATGACAATTATTGGAAGGAACACGGTCGAGCGAGTTGGTTTCGAACTCGACGTGAGCCGACGCTTCAAAAAATAACAGTTTTAAAGGGCGCCTCGAAACCGTATCTCCAAGTGAAAGTACAGAGCTCCAGAGAAAGCGGCGCTCTAGAGAACGGATTTGGGAGCTAGCCGCGTTCCAAGGTGCAGAGGTCGGTCTCAGGATGCTGCAAATTCCTCGCGTTTTCTCGCGGCAAAATCCCGACTGAGAGCCGTTCGCGACGGGATGGTGGCGGAGGGAGTGGGATTCGAACCCACGTTACGGTTTCCCGTAAACACGCTTTCCAAGCGTGCGCCTTCAGCCACTCGGCCACCCCTCCAAACTCATCTTGCTGCACGCCTTTTTACATGAAGACGCGCGCCGGGCGCGCTTTTGCGCCTTCGCCTCTCGGCCACCCCTCCAAGTCATGCGTCTGGCGGACGCGCCCACATTCAAGTCGAGACGCATCAATGAGCGCGCGCTTTCGCCGTCCCTTGTCGATGGCCAGCGGCGCGGCCTGCAATGAACAGGCGGAGCGATCGCGCTGGCCTGACCGTGGCGAGCGGCCGCCTTCGCTGGCTTTGTTGCTAACATCCATGGCCGTCCTATACCTGCACAGAGATGCTTTTATTATGTTTATTTTTCTTATTTTTGACAAATATTGTAGAAAACACAGAAACATACTAGAAGTCAGACATGACGTGTTTTTCGCGCCGGTGGCCTCAGACGGCTGCAATTGGGAGCCGCTATGGCAGGTGACGGCAGCATTTCGGCGCTTCAGTTGGTGCTCAGCGGGGATCCGGTGCTGATCGCCATCGTGCAGTTGTCGTTGATCGTCAGCCTCAGCGCCGTCTTCTTTTCCGCCTTGATCGGCGTGCCGGCGGGCGCGCTCATCGCGCTGACCCGCTTTCCCGGCCGCGAGGCCACCATCGTCATTCTCAACGCGCTGATGGGCCTGCCGCCGGTGGTGGTGGGGCTGGCGGTCTATCTGGCGCTGTCGCGCTCGGGCCCGCTCGGATCATGGGGCATCCTGTTCACGCCGCAGGCCATGGTGATCGCGCAAACCGTTCTGGTTGCACCCATCATTGCCGCGCTGTCGCGGCAAACGATCGAGGACCTGTGGGTGGAATATCACGACGAGCTGGCCGCCATGAATGTCGGCCCGCTGCGCCGCATCGCCACTCTGATCTGGGACGCGCGTTTCAGCTTAGTGACTGCATTGCTTGCAGGATTCGGCCGCGCCGCGGCCGAAGTCGGCGCCATCATCATCGTCGGCGGCAATATCGACGGCTTCACCCGCACCATGACCACCGCCATCGCGCTGGAAACGTCGAAGGGCGACCTGCCGCTCGCGATCGGCCTCGGCATGGTCTTGATTTCCATCGTGATTTTGATCAACGCGCTGGCCTGGGGCTGCGCGCCGCGCCGGCGAACGCTACGCGGGATGAGCATGCGAAACCCCGCGCTCGACCTCCCCGTAATGCTCGTAGATGTGCGGATCCTCGCCGGCGACGTGGCGATCCTCGATCGCGTTTCACTCAAGCTCGATGTCGGACAGCCCACCGTCCTGATCGGCCCGAACGGCGCCGGCAAGACCACGCTGCTGCGCGCGGCCATGGGACTGATGCCGCCACGCAGCGGGCTGATCACCTGGGGCGGCCGCGAATATTCCGGCCCCGACCCGGCGCGCCATCATGTTCCAGCGTCCGGCCATGCTCCGCCGCAGCACCGCCGGCAATGTGCGCTATGCGCTTGCCGCAGCCGGCGAGCCGCGCGGGACGCGCGAGCGCCGCACCGCCGAGCTGCTGGCCGATGTCGGGCTGAGCGGCCTCGAGCGGCGGCCGGCGCGCCGTCTGTCGGGCGGCGAGCAGCAGCGGCTGGCGCTGGCGCGCGCGTTGGCGCGCGATCCCGCCATTCTCTTTCTCGACGAACCGACGGCCAGCCTCGATCCCGCCGCCACCAAGGCGATCGAGGACATCGTGCGCGCGGTGACCGCGCGCGGCGTCAAAGTGGTGATGTCGACGCACGATCTCGGCCAGGCCAAGCGCATCGGCGGCGACATCGTGCTGCTGCATCGCGGCCGCGTGATCGAAAATGCGCCGGCGGCGGAGTTCTTCGCCGCACCGCGCACCGAGGAAGGCAGGAAGTTCATCGCCGGCGAATTGCTGGTGTGAAGGACGACAATTGAAAGACAGAAAAAACAACGGGAGGATCCAAATGTTTCATCGCCGCCATCTCATTGCCGCCGCCGCGCTCGGCGCCGTGCTGCTCGCCGCGCCGCAAAGTTTCGCGCAGGACAAGTCGATCGTGGTCGCTTCGACCACCTCGACGCAGGATTCCGGCCTGTTCGAATATTTGCTGCCGCTGTTCAAGACGAAGACCGGCATCACCGTCAAAGTGGTGGCGCAGGGCACCGGCAAGGCGCTCGACACCGGCGCGCGCTGCGACGCCGACGTGGTGTTCGTGCACGCCAAGTCGCAGGAGGAGAAATTCCTCGCCGAAGGCCACGGCGTGAAGCGCTTTCCGGTGATGTACAACGATTTCGTCATCGTCGGCCCGCAGAGCGATCCGGCCGGCATCAAGGGCAAGAAGGACGTCGCCGACGCGCTGAAGACGATCAAGGCCAAGGGCGCGACCTTCTTCTCGCGCGGCGACCGCTCCGGCACGCACAGCGCCGAGCTGCGCCTGTGGAAGGCGGTCGGCATCGACATCGAGAAAGACAAAGGCCCTTGGTACAAGTCGCTCGGCCAGGGCATGGGCGCAACGCTCAACACCGCGGCGGCCGGCAACGGCTATACGCTGACCGACCGCGCCACCTGGATCCACTTCAAGAACAAGCAGAACCTGGTCATCGAGGTCGAGGGCGACAAGCGCCTGTTCAACCAGTACGGCGTGATGCTGGTGAACCCGGCAAAGTGCCCGAGCGTGAAAAAGGACCTCGGCCAGGCGTTCATCGACTATCTGATCTCGCCGCAGGGCCAGAAGGACATCTCCGGCTACAAGGTGGACGGGCAGGAGCTGTTTCTTCCCGAACGCCGACGATCACAATGCGTGACCTCTTCCTTCACCTCTCCCCGCTTGCGGGGAGAGGTCGACTTTCGAGCATTGCGAGAAAGTCGGGTGAGGGGCAGGATCACCAGCGAGTGCTCGGACATAATGCAAGGCCCCCTCACCCCGACCCTCTCCCCGCACGCGGGGAGAGGGCGCGCGCCGCGCTCGCCTTCGCGTTTGCACTTCTTCTTTTGAGCG